>CAVRBF010000001.1:0-60067 GCA_963719115.1 uncultured Acidobacteriota bacterium
CTGTGCCTTCAGCGTGGCGCTCTATGGGGACGTCTACCTGCGGCCCCATCCCAATCCTCTCCTTCGGTTCCTCGACAACATTGAGCTGAAGACGCTCGACGCTTCGCTTCCAACTGCGGGGGCGCGCGCACCCGGGGCCTGCCGTGGTCATCGTGGCCATCGATCAAAAGAGCCAGGACGTGCTGGGCCGCTGGCCCTTCCCGCGCAGCTACTTTGCCCAAGCCGTTGACTTTCTGCGGGAAGCCCATGCCCGCGTCATCGCCTTCGATATGAATTTCCCTCAAGCCGACGCCAACTCGGCTCTCGAGGCGCTGCGGTCGGTTCGGGAGGACTACGATCAACTGGTCGCCCCGCCGTTGCACACCCCGGCCTTCGAATCCGAACTGAAGTCCCGGCAGGCCGCCGCCGACAATGACCAGCAGTTTGCCGACGCCCTTTCCCGCTTCGATAACGCCATCCTGGGTTATTTCTTTATTTCCCCGGAGGAGGCAAAGTCGCAAAACCAGGAGCGCCTGAAGCAATTCCTGGACATCCTTTCCTTCCAGGCCTATCCGCAAATTATCCACCCGGAATACGCGAAGAATTTCGAGGCCCGGAAGCCCAGGGCATATCTCCCAATCTGCCGCAGTTTGCGGCCAATGCCAAAAACTTCGGGTTCTTCGATATCGTCCCGGACCCCGATGGCATCGTCCGCCGCGAGCCCGCCGTGCTGTACTTCCAGGGCAGCCTCTATCCTTCCCTGGACGTTGCCGCCGTGCTGGCCTACACCAACAACTCGCTCGACCAGGTCAAGGTCGACTTTAACCCCGAGCGGGGTGGAAAGGATCGTCCTGGGCAACCGGACCATCCCCACGGACCGCCAGGGCTTCGTCCAACTCGATTATGATGGCCCCCAGGCACCTTCCCCACCTATTCCCTGGCGGATGTTGTGCGGCGCCAATTGCCGCCGGAAGACTTTCGCGGCCGCCTGGTGCTGATTGGCCCCACCGCGCCCGGCATCAGCAGCATGGCGATTACGCCTTTTCCAACCAAGCAGTTTCCCGGCGTGGAAGTTCACGCCAATATGATGGACGACATTCTCTATCAACATTTCATCCGGCGCGGCCTGCGCGAGTATCTGGCGGACCTCGCCTTCCTTCTTTTGTTCAGCCTCGGAGCGGGATATCTGTTCAGCGTCCTCAGTCCGCTGCGCGCCACCTTGTTCCTGGCCGGTTCCCTGGTGCTGCTATTTCTGGCTGACGTATTTCTGTTCGCGCATTACCGGATGTGGGTCGCCGATTTTCTCCCCATGACGACGCTCGCCGTCACCTATGCCGGAATCGTCAGCTACCGCTTCTTTTTTGAAGAGGGCGAAAAAAGGAAGGTCCGCTCGGCCTTTTCCCAGTACATGCATCCCGCCCTGATCCGGCAGATGCTCAGCCGGGGCGGGATACCCCGGCTTGGGCGGGGAAGAGAAAGAGCTCACGGCGTTGTTCGCGGACATTCGCGGATTCACCACCCTTTCGGAAGGCCTTTCGCCCTCCCACTTGGTGGACCTGCTGAACGAGTATTTCTCCGAGATGACCGAAGTGATCTTTAAGAATTGGGGAACACTGGACAAGTACATCGGCGACGCCATCATGGCGTTCTGGGGAGCGCCCTACCCGCAGGACGACCACGCCATTCGCGCCTGCCGGGCCGCGCTGGAAATGTTCCAGACCTTACAGCGCATGCAAGCCGCCTGGAAGGCCAAGGGCATGGCCTGCGTGGATATCGGCATCGGGATCAATACCGGCGCGATGCTGTTCGGCAACATGGGATCGAAGCGGCGATACAATTTCACCGTCATCGGTGACAGCGTCAACCTGGCTTCGCGCCTGGAAGGCACCAACCGCCAGTTCGGGACCGGCATCATCATCAGTGAGGGCACCCTCCTGCAGGTAAAGGATCAGGTGGTGGTTCGCGAACTGGACCTGATTCGCGTGCGAGGCAAGCGCCAGCCCGTCAAGGTTTACGAACTGCTCGGTCTTGCCGGAGATTCGGACCGATACGCCGATCTGATCGGTCGTTTTGAAGACGGGCTGGAAGCCTATCGCCGCAGCCAGTGGGAGGCCGCGATCGAGATTTTTAACGAAGTGGCTCGAGACCATCCCCAGGACGGGCCGACTCACATTTTCCTGAGCCGATGCCACGCCCTGTTGGAGCACCCCCCGGACGGCGCGTGGGATGGAGTCTTTGTGATGCGGAGCAAGTAGCTGGACGCATTGGCGCGGGGTAACTTGACACGACCCAGGTCACATGGAATTCCTTCACGCTGGCGGCGGTTTCTCGCTGCACCGACCCCCGATGACCGAGCACCTGCGGAGTGACATGCCGGCTAACCACGTTGGACGACGACTCCTGATTCTCGTGGTTGTGCTGATGCTCATGGCGGGGGCCGCGCTTTGGGCCTTCCGCCACGTGGGACAATGGTTGGTAATCGAGGACTCTCTTCAGCAGGCGCCCGCCATTGTTGTTCTCAACGGTCTTTGCCCTTACCGCGCCATGGAGGCGGCGGAGATTTATCGACAGGGTTGGGCTCCGGAGGTCTGGTTGTTCCAGGATGATCCGCGCGGTGCTGAGGGGGAGTTTGCCCGGCTCGGCATTCACTACGTCAACGAGGCGGAATGGGACCAGCAAGTACTGGAGCGCCTCGGTGTGCCCGGGACGGCGATTCGGGTTTTGGACACTCCCACCACAAATACTGTGAGCGAGGCCGATCTGGTTGCCAGTGAGTTACACCGTCTGGGCGGGGACCGAGTCATTCTCGTGACCTCACCCCTGCACACCCGAAGAGCGAAGGCCATCTGGCGCAGCGTCGTCGGGGATTATCCCCAAGCCATCCTTCGCTACGATGCCTCTGAACCCACCGATCCGGACCACTGGTGGCGCGCCACTCAGGATGTGGAAGCCGTGGTTCACGAGCTTCTTGGTCTGATCAATCTCCGATTGGGTTTTGTGTCCAAGCCGCGGAAAGAGTGACTTATGCATGGCGCGAGCCTCACCCCGGAAGATCGCCTGTGTTTGCTGTTTGCGCGCGGGCGCTTTTCGCCCGAGATCGCTGCGCCGGCCGTCAAGCAGCTCGATGCCGGCGTGGATTGGGAAGCACTTCTGGAGTGCGCCCGAATCCACGGGCTCGTTCCCCTTGTGTACCACCGCCTCCGCGCGCTGGAATTTCGTGGCGTTCCTGAGACCATTCGCAGGCAGTTGACGGATACTTTCGGAATCAATGCCATTCGCAACGTGCTTTTGACGCGGGAGTTGATCTCCGTGCTGACGCGGCTGGGTGCGGCCGGCGTGCCCGTCATTCCCCTCAAGGGAATTGCCCTGGCCGAGTCCCTTTACGGCGATTCCGCCCTCCGCGTCTGTGCTGACCTCGACGTCCTGGTTCAGCCGAAACACCTCCTGGAGTGCGTGACCCTCCTGCGTTCATCCGGTTACCAAGACCGACTCGCTGATCCTGCGTTGGTTCGCCTCGTGTCCCGCTATGGCAAGGATTGCGCGTTGATCCGGGAGGAAGGGCGGTTGACGTACCCGTTGCAATTTCACTGCGGGTTGATTTGCGGAGGGCCGGCCGAGCGCGATCTGCTGGCCGACATCTGGGATGAAGCCCTTCCGCGGCCCTTTCATTCCGCGCCCGCCTACGCCATGAGCCCCGAGTGGGAGTTTTTGTACCTGGCGGTGCACGCGGCCCGTCACGGGATGTTCCCATTCAAGTGGCTTGTGGATCTCGATTGGCTGGTGGTGCGCGGCGCTCTGGATTGGAAGGACGTGCAGGAAAAAGCCAGGAGTCGAGGTTGGCAGAGAGTCGTCGAGTCGTGCCTGGCAGCCTGTGCGGAATTATTGGAGACGCCGATTCCCGAATCGTTCGCCACAGCGTCGACCGCGGCGCGAGCGAGCGTCCGCATTTCGGTTCCCGGCCCACTGAGCATCCCCCGCGAGGCACTCTTTACCACTCGCCTACTGCCGTCTCTTGGGAAAAAAGTGCAGTTTTTCCTGCTTCGGTTGTTTGTTCCCACACCGGCGGATGATGAATTCCTTCACCTCCCTTCAGGGCTGTTTTTTCTGTATTACCTGTTGCGGCCGTTCCGGTTGACGGTCAGCGTGGCAGGATGGATGATCCAGGCAGGCATGGCAAAATTCCGCCGGACCGTGGATTGACACTTACCCCACGGTGATTGAAAACAAGTTTTGCCTAAAGGGTGGGAAGCTACTTAAGGGACAGAAGGGCGGGAGCGGCGGGCTGCTTCGCCGTGGTTATTTGCACCAGGCGAGAGCCGCCTGAATAGCGCGGGACCGTGGCGGTTTGGGCGAGCATGTTGGCGGAGGGAATGCCCGTGCGGGCGAAGGACTTTTCACAATCCTGCGTGGAGGGCCCGCGCATATTGCCTTCCAAGTAAGCCAAACCCGGGCAGCGGGAGCACGTGCCCAGATGCGAACAGGATGAGCAAGTGGGCAGATCGCGGCCGTGAATGGAGCGGACCTCGTTCATCTGCGGCGAGTTCTTCCAGATGTCCAAGAACTTCTGCCGCCGAATGTTGCCGGTGGGCAGCGGAAACTGCACGCAGGGGTAGACGTCTCCGTAAGGAGAAATGTAGCAGAACGTGTGGCCGGCGCTGCACGGGACGCCGTCCTGCGCGCCGTCATCCAAGGCGGGAGGTGGCGCGCAGGCTTCGAGCACATCTCCCACCAGTTCCGGCGTGCGGAAGATTTGACGCAGGTCGGCGGCGCTGATTCCCAAACCGAGAGTCGAGCGGTCACCGTCCAGCATGGGTGTTACCGTCGGATCGACGGTGTATTCGACGCCCAATTCCCTGGCCAACCCTACAACGCCGGAGTAGTCTTGCAGGTTCTGGCGCATCAGCACGTTGGCAATGGCGACCTTCATTCCTCGTTCGCGCAGCAGGCGTATGCCGCGCAGTGAGCCCTTCAGGGAACCCGGCAGCTTGGTGATCGCGTCATGCACCTCCGCGCGGTGCGAATAGATGCTGACTTGCACCGAGTGCACTCCCAGTTCGCACAACCGGTCGGCTTCTTTCTCGCGGATCATGAAAGCGTTGGTCTTGACCTTGACGCAAAAGAGGAGCGAGCGGGCGTATTCCAGAATGCGAAAGAAGTCCAACCGCAACAGTACCTCGCCACCGCTGAAGCAGAGGAAGAAGACGCCGGCGGCGGCCAACTGATCAAGCACGCCCGTGATTTCGGCCATGCTCAACTCACCGTAATCGTTGTGGTCAAGGTAGCAGTGGACGCACCGCTCGTTGCAGCGATAGGTAACATCGAACTGCACGCTCAGCGGCACTCCCGCCTTGAGCGCGCGTTCATTCATTTCCTGCATCAGGGTCTTCATCGCTGGTCCGTTGCCCGTGATCCTTTGCCTGTTGCCCTTACTGCCTTACCCAGTGCCCGCAGTTCCCGAATCACGTGTCCCGCGTTCCGAATCCCGTAACTCCATGGGCTGATCAGAGAGCCGCATGATTCCGTGCTCAGCCAGTTCGCGGACAAAGGCTTCCGCATCCAGGAACGCCTGCTCCGGCTCCACCTCAAATTCTACGCAGATCTTCTCCTTGACGATCTCTTCGAGCGTGATCGCGCCATCCGCGGCCTGCCAGATGAGCGTGCCCACTTCGTTGAGGTTGAACAGCCGCGAATCGCGCGCGGACATGATCATCATCTCACCGTCCAGGACGCGGGCGGCAATTTCTTTGCTTCGGCCGACGTAGAGAGGGCTCATACGATGAGCTCCCACACGCGTGCATCCGGGGCGAATACCAGGCGGCGAACGGGCACGCGCGTCACAAAATCGCAGGCGGTGTCAAAGATCATCCGCACCATTTCCGCGTCCTGCGCGAAGAATAGCACGTGGCGGAGCAATTCGCGCGCGGCTTCGGCCTCGCTCACGGAATCGATCCGATTTTCCGGCCCTTGCTGGAGGAGGAAGAGAGTTTCCAGCGGCGCGCGCGCCTTCCGGCCAATGCGTGCGAGTTCCCCGGCGAATGGAGTGCCAAAGGCGGCAAAAGCAGGTGTCAGGTTCCAGGTGTCAGGTGTCAGGGTGGCCTGTGGCTCTGTACCTGTGTCATTGGTGGCGATGGAATGTGAGCCCTGCGGAGTCCGGGATTGCTGCTGCGAACCGTCACCTGACACCTGGCACCTGCCGCCCGGCACCTTCTTCACGTACGAAATCTCGTCGGTGAGCAGCGTCACGTCAGGGGGCGCCAGGCGCGCAAGCGTGGTCTTTCCTGTGCCGGACACTCCGGCGAAGACGTACGCCCGGCCGTTGCGGACGGCGCTTGCGGCATGCACCAGAAAACCTCCTGTGGAGGCCAACATGAGGGAGTGGAGGATGCGCAGAAGTCCGTCGATTGCGTATGGATTCTCACACTGGCGCAACCAGCCCCGCTTCTGTCGCGGGTCCCATTCCGCGCGCGAGCCGCTTCTTTCCACAACCCAGCGACCGGCGTCCTGATACACGCTGACGTCATCGTCTTCCGCGAGGTGGGAATCCCGAAGGCCGACGGTCTGGTCGTCGATCAGTTCGACGTCCAGCTCCATTACCGGGCTCGAGGAGTTCGGAGTTATGAATTCGCCGTATCGGTCCTCGATCATGCGGGCGAAAGTGGGGCTCTCCGTGCGGACCCGGATGGGCATTTCGCCAATCTCAATCGTTAACTCGTGAATGGCAGACAGTGGAGGCAACAATAAGCTGGACCGACTGGTATGCGGTAACTCGAATCCAAGACTTGGAGAAGCAGAATTCACTTACTGCGCGACCCTTCCACACCTGTTCCAAGCCGCGGTCGGCCGAGATGCAACAGGGCCCGGACGGCGAGAGCCGACCGACGAAGAACCCAGGCGACGGCAAGATTCAAGAGCGACGGGCGTGGGTCTCTTCTCCACGGACCGCGCTCGATGGCCGTGATTTTTCCGAGAAATTCGTTGCTGGAGACAGGATCGTCGTTGCCTTCTACGCTGTCACCACGCGTGACCCACTGCACCTGGCGTTCCCTCATGGTGCGTTCGACTACGCGGTGGGCTATGAGTCTTCCATCCCGCCGAAACAATACGATATCGCCAGGAAGCGCTTCGGTTGCGGCGTGGCCTTTGATCGAGAGGACATCACCTGGCCAGATGGCGGGCAACATGCTCGTGCCGGTTGCCCGCAGGCGCAGACTTCCAAAGGTGCGAAGGGCTTCTGCCGCCAACTCGCACCCCGCTCGGTCGCGCGCTTCCGAATAGTTGGATTTGCTGGCTTCCCTCATGAGGTCTTGCGCTGGAAGTGGCAGGATCCCTGTGTGCCATTGACCTTGCCGCAGGTCAGGGCCCTGGTTTCAAACACCTGCTCGTGGCGCACGGCTGGTTTCCGGTAAGGCTTGCGCGCCAGTTTCGGCGCAGTATCCAAAGCTTTGGAGGCCGCGTCACTTTCTTCTCGCTGCTTCATCTGCGTTGCCTTTTCCCGTCAAACGGAATGCTGCCCATTCATGGCAGATCGGGGCGCATGGCTCTGGCGACCCTACGCCGCGGCGTTACTTCCCACACCGTCCACTTGGCGTACGTCTGCCTCTTCGGGATTCTCCCTCATTGGTTGTAGAGAAGCAAGTTCCTGAAGAAGTACTGTTGAGTCCGCAACCCGCTGGCAGCCCCGCGTTATTGCAGTCCCGACTGTGTCCGTTTCACCAGGCAGGTGCTGGAGTCATTCACCGGCTCGCTGGTGCAGGCGCCTGTCCCCGGACTGCTTAGCGTTGTGAAGTATGCGCTGGAGGCTTGGACGGACGTGCTCACATTGTCGACGACGATTCCGCTGGTCCCGCCGTTCTCCGGCGCCGTCGCGGACACAGTGCTGGGGAACGTTCCGCTGGTAATGTTAAATGACATGATGCACCCGGTGGTGGAACCGCCGAACGCGCAGTTGGCCGGAACGCCCAGGAACAGCCAATCGGTACTTTGGCCGGTGTTATAGATTTCGGCGAGGGGTGAGCACTCCTGGGTATTGGTTGTGGTCAACAGATTCAGCGGTCCGTTAGACCGTGCCCGACATGACGCCGCTGCTGTTGAAGGGTATGCTGTAGAGCGCCGGGGCGGCGTTCCAAGCCTGCTTCCCGCAGACGTAGAGGTGCCCCGTGTTTACACTCGGTGAAGTAGTTGTTGTCGAATGTACCCGCATGGACGTGGGTGGTGGCGGAGTTATTGCCGATATTCACTGAGGTGGGGCTGCCCAGCGCTGCCGTTCCGGCCTCCTCAACAATCGCATTGGTGCCATTGCCGCCCGAGAACACGAAAACGTGCCCCGTGGATGGATCCACGATCGGCGGGTCGGTGATGGCGCCCAAACCCGAGATGTTCGTGCCGCCGAGGACGCCCGTGGAGTCGGGCACAAAACTCAGCCGCCCGTTGCTATCGGCCACGAAGATGTTCCCGGTACCGTTATCGTAGACCGGGCCGGTCATGCGTGGCTCCGCTGTCCACCAGCACGCCCGCATTCCAGGGCGATCGCGGCGATGGTTGGCGTTCCGTTGAACACGCCTGTCACTTTCCATAGTCTCCCGCCATTGTCGCCGACGTAAAGCGCGTCAGTGGAGTAGTTGTAATAGGGCGGCGAGTTTGTGTTGTTGTTGGTGCCCAGGGGCAGGTTGAACATGCAGGAGGTTGCCCCAGCCAGGCAAGTAGTATAAGTACTCGCCGTGCTGGTTGAGGTGGTGGGCGCTACGGGACTCGCGCTGAGATTAGTACCTCCATCGCCCGATTTCCAACGCAATACGTGCAGAATGGCTCCCGTCGAGGCGCTTTCGATAAAGGCGACCTTGGTTCCGTCGAACGATAGAATGGGCGAGCCCAACATCGGCGAAGCCGTGGCTGCCGTGCTGGCGTTATAGGCCCACATGACAGCAGGTTGGCTGGTTCCGCAGAGGCCAGCGGCCGTGCCGCCCGTTAGGGTTGAGCCTCCCCAGGCGAAGCCCGTCAAAGATTCGCTGACACCGATGCTGTTTCCGCCTGTCCCACCGGTGTTGGCGGTGACGGTGATCACGTTACCGACGGAAGTAGCGGTGACGCCCGCGGTTGAGCTGTTGGCATTGATCGCGGTCACGATGTCCATGGCCAACTGCATGGTCGTCAGGCCCGAGTATGGAAATTGGGTGGCGGCCATCGTCCCCGAGCCCCCGGTGAGCGTCGCACCGCTGACTGTGACATTGCCTCCGGTGGTGTTGTTCGCGGACAACGGGATGCTGTTACCCGAAGTGCCGAAAGTAATGGCCCTCACCGTGACCACATTACCGCTGCTCGTCGCGGTAACGAGAGGGCTGGGAACGCATGAATTCACGCAACTTCCATTGATGGCGGTCGCCAAATTGGCGGCGGTGGCAGTGTTGCTGGCTCCGAGAAGCACGCAGTTGGCGGCCGCGCCGCAGTCCCCCACTTTGTCGTGAAGAGCATAGATGTCAGACTGGTTGGTGGTGCCCGTGGTGCCGACGTCGACATACACGTCCTGAGCGTTGGTGGGGTTGGTGACAATCGTTATGGTGCCGGTAGCTTGTGTGCCGGTGGCAGCCGTCAAGATGAGCGAACCGATGGTGATGGTTTGGCCCGCGGACACACCGTTGGAAGAGACGGTGCCTGTTTGGCTCGCTGCCGCCCCTCCGCCCGAGTACAGGTTGTTGAAGGCGATGATCGATGCCTGGCCATCCTTGCCGCCGCTGAGGCTGGAAGGTGACGTGGTGCCGTTGTTAAGATGGATGGCGGCCGTATCGCTGGTAGTCATGGCCACGTCTCCAGTGGAGCCGTCGTAGGCAGTCGTGGGAGTCAGGGTGACCGTCGCGCCGGTGGAAGTTGCTGTTACTGCCGGGTCCGCCGTGCACGTGCCGTTAAAGCACGTACCATTGATGGCGCTGGCCAAGTCCGTGGCCACAGTGGTCGTGCTGGTCACGGAATCCACGCACTTCAAGGGAGCCGATGCACAGTTTCCTGATGTTGTCTGCCAGACGTACACCGTGCTACCGATCGTCATGGAATCACCGACGGCCGGCAGCGAGTTGATAACCACCGTGCCGCTGGCGTTGACCTCGTTGGCAGGCGCCTGATTGACTGTCGTCACCACATAGTCGCTGTTGCAGTTGGCGGCGGCGTTCACATCCCAGGTATACTTCGCCGGGTACATCGTGGCGTCGATACCCACGGTTGACGTACCGCCCAGGTAGTTGTTCCAGTCTCCCTCGGGCTTCTCCCTGACCGGTTCGGCCCTCATCGGCCGGCCGGGTCTTCGCCCGTCGAAACCGAGATGGTCATCGAAATCGCTGGGAGGCTCGGCGGGTTCGGCTCCTGCTCCCCGCCTTCGGTCCGCTTCTCGGCGGATTTGGTCGAAGCGGTAGCGAGGATCGCTCAGGGCCCGGTACCATTCGAGAAAGGGCCGTGACTGGGTCGCCTGTTCGAATTTGTCGGGGGTGGAGAAAACCATGTGGTGAGTTGACCAGTCCTCGACCAGGGGAACACGAGAGGGATTGGGGGCTTCCTGCCCGGGTGTCATCACGGTGACGCTGGCGACCGTCAGTACAACTACGGCAAGAATGGCGAGCATCGAATAAGAGTCTTTGGGTGGTTTCACGGTTTATTCCTGACAACTGAAATCGCGAGGTTGCTTCATCGAGAGGTGCCTCGCCCCATATAAATCAAACTGCCCCGCGTCTGGTGCCAACTACGGCGCCCATTCGACCCGCATTTTACGTTGGCATCGGCTGGAGGACAACGGTACCAGGGTACCTGTTGGCCAAATGAGGCCGGGGACTGGGTGCGGGGACTAAGGCCAACAAAGTGGTGACAACCTGGCCTCTGTCGCGCTCGGGATCATGCCTGGCTCCCGAAGGCCGGGAAGTTGGCGCCGCTCAGCAGCGCGCGCAAGCCCATCAGGAGGAACCGCGGTTGGTGCAGACAGAGCCGCCAAAGTACCCGTCCGGGCTCGTCGCGCGTGTGGGCTTCCAAGTCTCGGCGGGCGCGGGTGTTTAGCAGATCAACCAGATGCGAATAGTGTGTCTGGGTGAACCCATGGATGAGCTTGCGAATGAGCAAATGGGTATTCAACTCCCGCCGCAGTGCGTGGAGCTTGAGGCTGGTACCGCCATTCAGAATGGCCTCGGCAACGCCCGCTACGCCACGAAATCCGGTGACAATGCCTCCCACTGTCGTGACCTTAACGTGCCCGGCGGCGTCTCCCACCAGGTACACATCGCCGCCGGTCAATTGGCGGCGGACCGGTGTCCAGCCGGTATAGACCGGAATCCTGGCCCCTTGGTATTCCAAAGGTTTAAGGTTTCGCTTGTCCAGAAATCTCTCCAGCACAGTCCTAGCCTGCGCTCCGTCTTCAGCGATGAGTCCGACCGCGCCCTGCTGAGGGGAGTGGGGAATCAGCCAGTAGAAATACGGAGTGTCCTCAGGGATGAACCACACACGGGCTGTGTCGGGCGTCATTCCCTTCGGTAAATCCACGATGGCTTGTACCAAAGGCACGGTCTGCAATTTGGGCCATCCCGCCGCTTGGGCCACACGGCTCGCGACCCCGTCGGCGCCGACAACGGTGCGGAATTGTGCCTTCTCGGTGCGCCCACCCGGGGAACGCTCCATCACCATGGTCAGAGCGTGACGCTGTTGCTCAAGTGAAAGGAGCTTCTGGCCGAAACGAACTTGTGCTCCCGCTCCTTGGGCTACCCTGGCCAGTTCGCCAATCAGGGTGCGGCGCTCGACAACCAGGTCCGGGTGTCGAAGCGCGATCTTCGCCACGCGGCCATCCGTGAACAGTTCGAAGTGGCGAATCTCGTTGACGATGGCCTTCTCCCCATGCCCGCCGAGAATCTCGCGCATTCGATCAGTGACAATGAGGGTCCTGCGGACGGCGTCGGGACGTTCCTGACCTTCAAAAACCTGCACCTCGCGCCCTGCGCGGGCCAGGAGATACGCCGCAAAAAGACCGGCGGCCGATCCTCCGACAATGGCGACTGGGTGGTTGGTGTGCTTGTGGTTAGGCAAGAATCCTCATGCCGCGGCGTCCTGAATTGTTTTGTGGTCATTCCGTGACGGAAAACAGCGTAGCACCTCGTGCGGCTTTATCGTTTCCACGCCTTCAGCCTGCCCTCTGTTGACGCTCATAGGGAAACTTCTCCAGCACAGCCACGGCCGCGAACGCCGCTAGAGTCAAAACCATGGCCAGGGCCCAAGCGAGTCCGACGGGAAGCCTGCACACCGCCAAGGCGAGGAGGCCAGACGCTGTCCCGACCGCGTAAAGCGTTAACACCGCGCCCCGCTGGCCCAGTCGCGTATTGGCCAATCGATGCGCCGTGTGGTCCTTTCCCGGAGAGGCGAACGGGACCAGCCCCCGACGGGTCCTCGATATGCAAATCAGCGTCGTGTCGAAGATCGGGACGAGCAGAAGCAACACGGGAACCATCCAACTGGTAGCCTCCGGCACTCCATTCAACCGCAGCTTAAGGCCCAGTGTGGCTACCATAAGGCCCAGAAACATGGCGCCGCCGTCTCCCATGAAAATCTTGGCGGGCTTGAAGTTCCAAAGAAGAAATCCTAACGAGCCACCGAGAAGAGCGGCTCCCAGTGTTGCGACCAGGACTTGGCCGTCGCGCAGCGCCAGGATGGTGAAGAAGAGGGACGCAATGGCGGTCACGCCGCTGGCCAGGCCATCCATATGGTCGAAGACGTTATACGCAGCGGTGATGCCCACCACCCAGAACAGCGTAAGTCCGATGTCGAGTATACTTCCGAAAGCGCCGGGTACAAAGGTGGAAGCTATCTGGGTCCTGACCCCCAGCGCGACGAGGGTCAGCGCCGCCAGGGGCATGGCGACAAACAGCTTGACCTGATGATGCAGCAGATGGCGGTCATCGAGCATGCCCACCACCAGAAGCAGGGTCGATGCGGCGAGAATTCCAAAAATCTGGCCCCTGGCCGCGGATTTCACGAACACTAAAATGGCCAATACCGTTCCGCAATAGATGGCAACTCCGCCCAACAACGGAATGGGGGTCTGGTGAATCTTGCGGGCGTTAGGCAGATCGACTATTCCCCAACTCAGAGCAATCCGCCGGAGAGGGAGTGTCAGACTCCAGGAAGCCGCAAAGGCCACTGCAAACGTCAAAACCCCGTCTAACACGCAGCCTCCTCAACCACCGTCCGGAAGAGCCGTAGTTCCTTGTCCCGCGCGAACTCTTTTGCTGCATCTAGCGCTCGCGCAGCCATTTGGGCCAGCCGCGGGCGGTCTTGCGCCAGTTCACGGATTACGGCGGCCATCCCGGCGGGGTCGTCCGGATCAGCGATCACCCCACAGCCGAATCGCTGCACCACTCGGGCCGCGTCAGATTCAGCAGGGGCCAACACTAATACCGGTCGGCCAGCCGCCATCGTGGAATAGAGTTTACTGGGCACCACGACTCCTTCCAGCCCCCGCTTAATGGTCACGACGTGCAGGTCACCTGCGGCTAGAACGTAAGGCAACTCGTCCGCGGGGCGAAAGGGCATGAACTTGACCTTGTTGACGCTTCGTGCGGCAGCCTCCACGCGCGAACGGAGCGCTCCATCCCCTACGAAAACGAACCCCACTCTATCCTGACCGAGCAATTCGGCTGCCTTAATGATGGTTTCCCACGCTCCATAGAATCCGAGGTTGCCCGCATGGAGAACCACAAATGGAGCGCCTCCGCGAATTTCGGCAGAGATGGGGTGGTCCAGCCTTGGCAGGGGCTTAGGCGACCGCGCGCCGTCGCGTACTACTGTCACTCGCTCGAGGGTCGATTCTCTTGGCGATGATGCGTTGGCGAGTGTCTTCCCCCAGGACGATAATCCGGCTTGCGCGCCGGAGCGCCCATCGGTGCAGCCGCTCCCACACCCTGATCCCGAAAGACGGGCGAACAATCTGGCCCGCCAGCGCCATCTCCGGGTAGAGGTCGCGAATGTTGTAAACAAACGGCTTGCGCTTAAGCCAAGCCACCCATGCGCCCACAATGCCCTGGAACGGCGGATCGGTCATGGCCATGACCAGGTCGGTATTCAGCATCAGGGCGCGCGGAACCGCCAGTGCGACGTAGGTAAGGTAATTGCTCAGGCGTTTCAGCATGCGAAAGCGCGGAAACGTGGTTGATCCCACGCGCTCCACGATCACGCTGCCGTGCCTCTCGCGCCGCAGAGCGTAGAACGGGTGCCGCTCCGATGGATCGTAGGACGGGCGTCCGCAAAGCACGGTAACTGAATGCTCTTTCGCCAATTCATCCACCACCGCCGCGGCCATGTGGGCCGTCGCCGCCGTGTCCGGGGGAAAATATTCATTGAGCAGCAGGATTCGCATCAGTGGTGAAATGGGCCCCTCAACCCGCTGCGGGTTGCGAGTGGGGCTTTTCCACGAGGTAGTTCCCGAGCACCAGCACGTCCATGCGTGCGCGGAGGAAGCAATCCAGCGCTTCGCGAGGCGTCAGGACGATGGGCTCATTCTCGTTGAAGGAGGTATTCAGAAGCACCGGCACGCCGGTCAACTTCTCGAACTCCTTGATCAGCGCCCAGAATCGAGGATTCGTCTGCCGGCTCACCGTCTGGAGACGAGCGGTTCCATCCACGTGGGTAGGGGCGGGAATCACGGCGCGCTTTTCCGGGCGCACGGAATAGGCCAGATTCATGAAGGGCGACGGGTGAGAGTGCGCGAAGAACTCCCCCGTGGCCTCTTCCAGAATCGAGGGAGCGAACGGACGAAACGGTTCTCGATGTTTAATCCGCTGGTTCAGGATGTCTTTCATCTCCGCACGGCGCGGGTCCACCAGAATGCTCCGGTTTCCCAGCGCCCGCGGCCCCCACTCCTGCCTTCCTTGATACCAACCCACAATGTCGCCGTCGGCGAGGTGTTTTGCCGTCGATTGCGTCAACTGTTCTTCGGCAAGTTTTCTCACGACCAGATCGCGAGCGGGACTGTCCGCAAGAGCTTGCGCGATGGCTTCTTGGCCAAATTGCGGTCCCCAGTAGGCATGATCCATGATAAACGTGCGCGGCTGCCCGAGGATTTGATGATGCACATAATAGGCCGCGCCCACGGATAGTCCGGCATCGCCCGCGGCGGGTTGGACGTAAACTTCGCGAAACGGGGTGCGGTCGAAAATCTTTCCGTTGGCGACACAGTTGAAGGCCACTCCTCCCGCCAGGCAGACTTTGCTTTCACCCGTCGTTTCCGCCAAGCTGTTGAGCAGCCGAAGATACGCTTCTTCCAGCACCGCCTGCATGGAGGCGGCGATGTCCTGATGCAATTTGCCGACTGGCTCATCTGAAGGTCGCGTCTTGCCCAGTCGCTCTTCGAGGTAAGGCGAAAACAAACGCCCAAGAACGGGCGTTTTTCCGTTCTCCTGCCACGTCATCTCCGGGCCGGTCTTGTGGTGGCAGAAATACTGGAGGCCAAGGGAAAAGCTCTGGCCATTCGCAGGCTTCACCACACGGCGAAGTTCCTCCACGTATCGAGGCTCTCCGTAGGCGGCCAAGCCCATCACTTTGTATTCGTCGCCAAACTTCCAGAATCCCAGATACTGGCTCAGCGCGGTGTAGTAGAGCCCGAGTGAGTGGGGAAACGCCACGGCGCCGTGAATCTTCAGGCGATGCCCTTCTCCGCTTGCCCACATGGTGCTGGCGAAGTCGCCGAGCCCGTCGGTAGAGAGCGCCGCCGCCCGCTCAAAGGGCGAAACGAAAAACGCACTCGCCAGATGCGCGACGTGGTGTTCAATGCGATGTAAGCGGGCTCGAATCGCCTTGGGGTCGGCGTCGCACGCCTCGGCCAGGTCATCCTGAATTCCCCGAAAATGCTTCATGGCCCGGTAACGGTCCATCGCGAAGCGGGGCATTTGTGCGGCATAAAACAG
Organism: uncultured Acidobacteriota bacterium; assembly: GCA_963719115.1. GTDB lineage: Bacteria > Acidobacteriota > Terriglobia > UBA7540 > UBA7540 > Bog-366. Next base: position 15,897 of record CAVRBF010000001.1, read on the forward strand.
CTTGGTGGCGATCCGCGCCCAGGGGTCGCGAGGAATGGCGATATGATCGATGTCCTGAATTGTGAAGCCGGCTTCCGCCAGGCAGTACCGGACTGCGTGCGCCGGGAATCCAGCCGCATATTTCACGCGATTGAAGCGTTCCTCCTCAACCGCCGTGACCAGACGGCCGTCCACCACCAACGCTGCTGAAGCATTGGCGTGATAAGCGTTAATGCCCAGAATATTCATCAGCCCACCAGATGCCGGCAGACCCAGCGATTGAGCACGAACAGGCTCCACACCCGCGACCAGCTTGTTTGCCCGGCCAGAAAGTCTGTCCAGACCTGTTCCACCCTGTGGCCACTCAGGCATTCGCGGAGCGGCGGGGCAAGATTCTGGAGTTCCGCTTCCACTTCGTTTCGCAGAGTGTCTCGTAGCCAATGTTCCCAGGGAAGGGTGAACGTCCGCTTGGGTTGTGAGACCACTTCCGACGGCAAGAGGTCCGCCAGGGCGTCGACCAGCAGCGACTTGGGAACGCCGGGCGTCTGCTTGATCGACCCCGGCAAACGCGCCACGAACTCTACCAGCGCGTGGTCAAGGAAGGGCACCCGCACCTCAAGTGAATTCGCCATGCTCATACCGTCCGTATCCCGAAGCAGGGTATCGACCATGTAGGATCGGGATTCCAAACAAGACACCGCGGTGAAATTATCAAGTTCGCGCGATTCCCGCGCTGTCTGCTCGAGCCATTCCTGCCAGGGTTCCGCCGAGTCGGAGTTCTTGCCCTTCAGCATTTGCCGGACCTGTTTTGGCGTGAAAAGCAGACGTGTAAAGAAATAAGGGTGTGGCAGGAAGTTGGGATCGCGCCACAAGGCGGCCATCTTCCGGCGAGCATCTTTTCCCTGGAACCGTCCCAAGACTCCTTCCGCGGCAGCGGCGAGCGTGGAGCGGACCCCGCGAGGCACGGTCTTTGCCACGGACGCCACGGCTTGCGCTTCCGGGGTTGACCGAAAAGTACTATAGCCGCCGAAGATCTCATCGCCACCCAGGCCCGAAAGCGCCACTTTCCAGCCGGCTTTTCGCGCTGCCCAAGAGACAAAGTAGGTGTTGATCCCGTCCATGCTGGGCTGGTCGAGAGCGCCTACCGCCTCGTTGAGGTGGGCCAGCATCTCACTGCCGGTCAGAATCATCTCCCGGTGATGGGTGCCGAAGCGGCGCGCCGTGCGGCGTGCCATGGCGGCCTCGCTGTACTCCTGTTCCGGGAACACCACTGTGATGGTGTTCAAATCCGCTTTCTTTTGCGTGGCGAGCGCGACGAGGGCCGTGGAGTCAATCCCGCTGCTGAGGAAAACCCCTACTGGTACATCGGCCACCAGATGGGACGTCACCGCTTCCTGGAGGAGTGCCCGCAGGAAGGCCGTCGCGGAGCCTCGTTCCCGCGGGTGGTATCCAGAGTCGGACTCACCGAGGTTGCGAAGTCCCAGTAAGGCTCGGGATGAACGCTCGAGTGCCGCTTAGCGACGGAGGTGGTGAAGCGATGTCCCGGGGGTAACGAATAAACACCCTCTACCAAAGTCATCGGCTCCACCACAGAGCCGAAGAGAAGGTAGCTTTGCAAGGCAGCCTTGGAAAGCCGCGGTTCGATCTGGCCGGAGGCCAACAGCGATCGGACTTCCGACGCGAAGAGCAGGTTGCCGTCAACCAGCGCGTAGTAGAGCGGCTTGATGCCGAAGCGATCCCGCGCCAGCAGTATTCTGGGATTACCGCGCCGCGTGGACTTGGACGTTTCCGCCAGGGCGAATGCAAACATCCCCTCAAAATGATCGACGCAGTCCTCGCCCCATTCCTCGTAAGCGTTGACGATCACTTCCGTATCGCCGTCGGTGCGGAAGTGGTGCCCGCAACTCTCCAGCGTGCGCCGAAGTTCCTGGTAGTTGTAGATCTCGCCGTTAAACACCACGACGACGGAGCGGTCCTCATTGAACACCGGTTGGTGCCCGCCGCTCAGGTCAATGATGCTGAGGCGACGCGAGCCCAGCGCTACCGAGTCATCAATGAACAACCCCTCGTCGTCCGGGCCGCGATGATGCATCTGCCCCAGCATCTGACGGACGATGCTTTCCGGCAGATCCGGCTCGGCCTTACCGACTATTCCACAGATTCCACACATGGTTTGCTAAGGTTTGCGTATCAGGAAGGAATGAACGTTAAGCGCGGGGTTCGGTTGGTAATCCACAATTTCCACGCCACATTTCCGGCTCCATTGGTCGAGGTCACCGTAAGCCAGGAATTCGACCTTGGGCGTAACGAAGTAGTCGTAAAAGAGGTTCTTCGCTCCTGACCACGACCTTCTGCCGTGCGACTTCACCAGATGCGCCAGATAGTAAACGGGCAGCAGGGTCGTGTGGATCAAGGCCCTACCAATGCGGTGCTTCACCATGCTGCGAATACCTGCCCCAGGGAACCGGTATAATTTTTGATAACGCCCGCCGGGTTTGTAAACGGCCACGTAAAATAATCCGCCCGGCTTCAGGACTCGGCAACCCTCGGCAAAGGCCGCGAATGGATGGCTCGTATGATGGATGACCCCATCGGCAATCACCCGATCAATTGTTCCTTCTGCAAGGGGCAACCGCATGCCATCGCCGACCATGCCGGTTTTTCCCGTGCGCTGGACCATAAGACGAACGGAGGCGAAACTCAGATCAATGCCAACAGCGCGCAAGCTTCGGGCCGCGAGACATGACATGACGCGGCCGGCGCCACACCCCAAGTCGAGTACGACAGCATTCGCCGGAATCTCATCAATAAAAGAGGCCAGCAGCGGCGCCAGCGTCGCCTCCACTTCCTGGCGAGTGTAGCCGTCCGTCCAATCAAACGGGTGTTGGTCGTAAAACGTCGTTTCGTGCGCACTCATAGGAGTCTTGCATTCCCTGCACGAGGCGGTCCCATGAAAGCTTGTCGGCCACGCCACGGCACCCTGCCTTGAGTTGTTGATACAGTGACGCATTCTCCAAGAGCTCTTTCAGAGTTCGGGCGAGCGCGACCGCGTCATAAGCGATCGCAAGGCCCGCGCGCTTATCGATCAGGGGAGCGATGCCGCAACGGTCAGAGACGATGGCGGGAGTGCCACAGGCGATGGCCTCTGCCGCGGTGTTGCCAAAATTCTCATATTTCGACGGCAGGGCGAAGACCCACGCATCCGCCAAGGCCGCTTTTTTGTCTTCACCGTAGAGCGGCCCGGCAAACACCACGCGGTGGCTGACCCCGATTTCTCGCGCTTTGGATCGGAGATGCGCTTCATAGCCGCTTTCTCCCTCTGGGCCGGCAAGAACGAGCTTTATTTTTTCGGACCCCATCGCGGGCAGCGCTTCGATCAGAAGGTCCGCCCCTTTGCGCGGAATCAGCCGTCCCAGGAAGAGGATGAAACGCTCATCTTCAGCGATGCCCGCCTTCTTGCTGAAGGTGCCCGACGGCGGAAGCTCCCGGTACTCTTCGCGCTCGATGCCGTTGTATCGCAGCAGCACTCGCTCCGGCGCCATGCTCTCCGCCAACAGTTCTGCGCGCTCCATCTCCGAAGTTGCCACGATTTTGGTTGCACCCGGCAGATAGTGCTGGAACAGTTTCCACCAGAGTTTCTTGAGGAAGATACCCCGGTCAATGGGACGCGTCATTCCCAGAGGCTCAAGGAAGTAGGGTATGCGCCACTTCCGGCAATAGCGTGCGACCGCCGGGCCCAGCGTGTCGTACACGCCGTAGATGTGGACAACGTCATATTCCCTCAAGCGCCGCCGGCAAAAACTGAAGATGCCCGGATTAAGAGTCAGGTTCCGGTAGTGGCCGCGGCTTTTGAAGTAAATCACCTCTACGCCGTCCAGGTTTGTCTGCCATCCTTGGGGGCCGGCAACCACGCCCGCCGCGGCAATCTCTTGCGGCCCGAAGCCCAGATCGGCAGTCGCCACCGTGACCTCGTTTCCCAACCCGCGCAGCATACGGGCAATGGCTCGAACCTTAATTGCAGGTCCGCCCCGTTGCTGAAACGGGAAGTACGCTTGCGTCACACTGAGAACTTTCATGATCGGAATCACACCCGGGAGCCAGCTCAAGGATAATTACATGCACGGGTATCCTTTCCCGATAGGTTCGGAACCCTGTGTATGTTGAGGTATCTGCCGAAAACGCCGGACGCAGCTTGCCTTGGTCTTCGAGAGCCTGAAACGCGCGCGCCAAGGGCGCTGGGTAGTCCGGCGCCTTAACCACCCACCGCACGTTCTGCTCGCAGAGCAATGCTGTCAATGCCTGGGGGGATTTCAGAACAGCCGGGTCCATGAGCCACGAAATCTGCGGATCTCCAACCAAGAAAGGGACGCGCAAATAGTAAAGGTGCTGAAAGAAGACCATCGTCCTGCCCTCCCGACCTTTCAAAAGGCGATTTACAATGGAAGTCAGCCCATAATCAGGGGCCATGCGTTCCAGGAATGCGTCCCGTTTTTCGAGTCCCACGACCACCGGCAGAAAATCCCGAGCGTAGAGTATCTCGGAACCGAACCCGAAGAGCAGTGCCAGCGAAAGGGCTCCAATACACCCCGCGTGAATGATCCGCCAATCCTTCCGAAATACCTCCGCCGCTCCTGCAATAATCAGGGCCAAGGCCAGTGGAAAAACAGGAAGCAGGAATCGCGCCCCTTGTGATGTCAGGTCAACCAGCAAAAGGTCTACAGCCCAGACCAGCGCCGCCGCATATGCCAAGCCTCTGCGACGAAAGGCCCACGGGATCAGGGGGGCCAGCGCCAGTATAAGGGGGCCGAAATAGTGGCCAACACCGTATGCGTTTCCCTTGAGGGACAACAGCAACGGAAAAGCCATGAGCCCCGGAATGCTGAGATTGAATCCAGGGGGATGGGTCGCCCCGTGAATGGCCGCCAAGGCATAGCGATTCAGATTGCCTGGTCTGAGCCAAGTCGTGAGAAAAGGAAAGAACGGGTCGCCAGACCACCAGACGTTGCGCAACAGAGGGAGGACTCCGACCGGCAGCGACCATAGTGCGAATGTGACGGTCCTACGTAAGCAACCGGTTGCGAGAAAACAATATCCTGCAACCCCCACGGGAATAGCCCAGCCCGTGTATTTCGTACCGGCAACTGCGCCGGCCAACAAGCCCGCAACGAAAAGCCATCGGTGCTCTCCACTTCGCACGCCGCGGCTTGCCGCCAGAACTGCAAGAGTGGTGTAAAACGGCATCCAGATGTCTGGGCACCCCGATGTTCCCATCTGCCAGAACGCCATCGGGGTCAAAAGGAAGAGGAGAGTGGCAAGGCCGGCCCAACGGGCAGAGGTCAAATGGCAAACGAACACAAAAACCGCACCCGCGGCGAGAAGGCCCCCGACCAGTATGAAGCCCAGTGAAATCCGGTCGCTTCCCAGAGCCATCCCCAACTCAATAAGTCCATGTCCCTGGCCGGTAAGAAAACCGTTCGTCAGCCCAAAGGACGGCTTGGGTCCCTCGGCCAAAGAAATCTTCGGCACTACGAAGTGATAAACCAGGGCATCGGAACCCGTGAGCGGTGCCATAGCTAACAACGAATTCAAGCCCGCGCAGCATGCAATCGAGACACCCAGGACCAACCCCAGTCCCGAATACTCGACCCTCTTTCCCTTGCCCGGTCGTAAGCTGATCAATTCGTACAGCCGGCGCCAGCCTTTTCCAGCCGATAGCCCGGCAACGACGAGAAGCAAGAATGCCGTCGCCTTGTTCAACCAGCCTAACGCTCCCAGCACAAAGGTGGCCGCACCAAGGATCGCGAATGAGATACCCGCAGCGTAAAGTACCTCCTCCAACGCCCCAACATGTTGCTCATCGCGGAGCCAAGACAGAATCCTAAGCCCCAGCGCGACCGTCAAGCAGACAAGGACTAGGACCAAACTCAAGTAGAAAAATGCGGCGACTAATGCCATCGGTGCAGAAAGTGGGCGAAGCGTGATATCGCCAGCGGCTTGTATTGAAATAGATAGATCAGGTTTATGCAAAAGACCCAGGCCACGAAGAGAATTCCGAGGAGGGTTTTTGCAGCGGTGCTTTCCCCGGCCTCATTAGACATGCCATTCTGCTGTCGGCCAGGGACAATGCCTCCCCCAATCAACTTCCGAAGGCTCTCGCGAAATGAGGTGTACGAATATCGGTTTTCCACCCAGTCGAGAGCCGCTTGGCCCATAGCGCAGGCTTTGCCGGGGTCCATGAGGAGATCGATCAGGGCTGAGGCAACGGCCGAGGAATCTTCAGGGTTGACAAGAAGGCCGTGCCGTCCGTGATGAATGATCTCCTTGGGCGCGCCTACGTCAGGGCCGACTACGGGTTTGCCGAAGGCCATCGCCTCGATGAACACGATGCCGAAGCCCTCCCCTTTGGCTTCGTGACGGCCGATTTGGGTCCGGGCTGGCAGGGCAAAAATGTCACTGCGGCGGTAGAGGGCGGCCAGTTCGGAATCGCTGACCTGCCCCGTGAAGATGACATTCTGTTTTATCCCCAGGCTGTCGGCTAACGCTTCCAGGCGAGGCCGGTCGTCTCCCTCTCCGGCCACGACGTAAACAAGCTCCGGAACCCGCAAAAGCACCTCAGGTAAAGCCCGAAGGATGACATCGTGTCCCTTGTACTGTTCTGAGGACGCCAGTCGCGCAACGGTCAGCACCATTCGGCACCCTTCGGCCAGCAATTTGATGAGGGCCTACGCTTGCCGGCTCGATGTTCGTCAGCCGTTCGTCCAGCGCGCACGGAAGCCGGGCCATGAGTTCTTTCTTCAACCCGTGCCTTTTCATGACCTGCTCACAGGTGAACTCGCTGATGCTGAGCACCTTGGCGGCTCGACGCAAGGCCATTCGCTTCAGCCATGGCAGCTCAATCCAAGCCTCGATGCCGTAGACCACCACCCAGTAAGGCCGACCTCGGATTTTTGATACTAGCCACCCGATGGGTCCCAAAGCGAGATGTGCGCAGATGACCAAGTCCGCCCGCCCGCGAACCGCTTTCCGCAGCGCGCGGAAGCAAAAGCTCAGTTTGGATCGCAGCGTGAGTCGGCCGCGGCCCTTCTCATTCGCAACATCCGACATCGCCTCGCAGTGGACGGCCCCCACTCCGACGATCTCCTGGAGCGCCTGCACCAAGGTTGCGGTGTACCTTTGGATTCCGCCGTAGTCCCCCATGGGTGGGGCAAGCACTAGCACCCTCATTGTTGACTCAAACGGCTTGCTTCTCCAGCAGGTGGGCGCTTACCTTCGCGGCGAGGACCTTTTCCATCAGACCCCCAAGCTCCGCGGCATTACGATCCCACGTCCAGCGTTGGGCAGTTTTTCGCCGCCTTCTCACCGATCTGCTGCCGAAGGCCCGGATCCCGGTAGAGGCGGCTCAGAAGCTCCGCCAGTTGGCCGGCATCAGTCGGGTCTTCGAGGATGAAACCGTCCGTTCCCGCGCTGATGATCTCCGCTACGCCACTTCGCGACGAGGCGATGACGGGCAGCCCGCTGGCCATGGCTTCCAGCACGGGCAGGCCGAAGGAATCGTGCAAGGACGGTCCCACGTACACGTCGCTGGCCGCGTAGAACCTCATGACATCCGGCGAAGGCGCCAGGAATCTGACGCGCTGTTCCAGTTCACTCTCGCGAATGAAGGCCGCGTACGGGGCATGGTCGTCATCCCCAACTACCAATAACGTCAGTGCCATTTGGGGCACCCGATTGACGGCTTCCAGCAGACAAGGCAGTCCCTTCGATTTCCAATCGTTGCCGACGAGGAGTAGCACAAGATGCTGCTCCGGAAATCCCAATTCCCGCCGTGCAGCCTCTCGGCGCGCGAGCCGTATTTGTGGGTTGAAGGTGGGGCTGTCCACTGCATTGCGAACGACGTTCACACCCTGCGCCTGATGGTAGTGGTGGGTGATATCATCGGCTGTTTTTTGCGAGACGCAGGCCATGGTGAGACCAGGCTTCGAGTAGACCATTCGCTCCAGCGAGCGGATGAGCCGGTGATAGATTTTGCGATGAATCAGCCTTGGCCAGGCGCGCAGGGGAGCCGCATGCATGCTTGAATCCTTGCCGACTTGCGATGCGAGCCTCGGCAAATACGGCGTGAACCGAGATCACGTCGGCGTCGAAACAATTGACGCCGGGTGAATAGACCAGGGCAGGGTTGAAACCGCGAAATTGCCGATCCCACCAGCGCCAAAGCTGATTGGCCAGGAACCACCAGCCATACGCGAAGAGGTGTGGCCCCGGCAAGGCGGGCACGTGGTGCCAGACAATGCTGCTGAGGTCCATCTCTTCCACGCGATGGCTATAAATGTGGACCTCATAGTCGAGCGCCAGCCGCTCGATTTGCTCGGCCACGCAGCGCTCCGTCCCGTGGTGCTTGTCGAGAAAGGGAGAAACGACGGCGATGGCGGTTCTATGCGATTTCATAGTCGAGGTGTCGCACCCCGAAACCTTCACTGCGACCTTGATCAATCAACGCCGGCAGCTTGAACACAACGCCCACCAGAAGCCAGAAATATGCGTTAAGGACAAAATTCTCAAAACCCGTGATGCCTCCCCACGTCATGGCAATTAACAGGAAGAACGAAAACCAGAGGACCGCAAAGGCGAGAGGAAAGGCCCACGTCCCTTTCAGGTTGAGCGCGACCTTGAACATCGCCAGAATCAGGCTCAGTGTCCAAACCAGCCAGAGAATCGGTCCAACAATGCCCAACTCAAGGATTAAACTGCCGAAGCCGTTCTCCACCCCGAAGTCGCTGGCAGGCGCCCCCAGAATCCGGGTTACGTATTGTGCGCCCAGGGACGCCGTTCCGATGCCATGTCCCTCGGGCCAGTTCGGGTCGGAAAATACCTTGACCAGTTCGTTGGCGGGATAGTCCCAGGCGCGATCGCTCCCTTGAAACTCCGGGCTGTTGGGCGACAACGTTTCCCGGTAGAAGGCCCAGCGCGCGCCGACCACGTCCGGGAAAAGCGTCACGCCCAAGGCGAGGGCAAGGGCCACAAAAATAAACGCTCGACGAATCGCCTTGACCAGCAGGCGGCCCTCGCCCCAGCGCGTGGGTGCGCCCCACAGCATTCCAGCCGAGAGCACCAGGCAGCTAATTGCTGCCCAGGCAAATGCCCCGCGTGAGCCGCTCACCATCGCCGCCACGGCCAACAGCCCCAGAGCGGGAAAGGTAATTCGCCCGCCGCGGCTCTTCCGCAGGAGTTGATAGCCCGCGGTCCCCAGTCCCAGGATCATGGCCAGAATGAGGTACTGCCCAAATCGGCCATCACTAACAAACACGGAAGTGGGTCGCGGCACCAGGATTCCCGTGGTTGTGGAGCGCACCACGTGGCTGAGTTCCTCAATGTCCGCGCCGCTGTGCGGGTTCAGGAAGCTGACTCCGACAATCGACTGAATAATCCCGACCAGCGCGATCACTCCGGCCAGGCCCATGCTCAGTGTCAGCAATCGGCGCAAGTCGGTTTCCGTGCGCAGCATCGCATAGCCCACAAACATCAGGGGAACGTAATAGAAGTAGAGCTTGAGTCCCAGCAACCCGTAAAAGATGCTGGGCGAATTGGAATTGAAGACCTGCACCAACCCCAAAAGGAAGAAGAGGCCAAGTGCGTGCCCAAAGGGCGGACGGAAGAGGGGCTCATCGCGCCGCCAGCAGGCCGCCAGAAAGGACAGGTAGATCATTCCCACCAGGATGTCCTTGCCGAAATAGATGAGCATGTTGTTGCCCATGTATTTCCGCACCATATCCTCAAAGAGCAGCCAGGCGAAAAAGATATAGACGCCGTTGCGCCATTCCCTCGCAACCTTCGCCGAAAGGAAAAACCCGACAAACGCCGCGCCGAGCAGAATCGGCAGTCGAAGGTCGCCGCCGGCAATCGAATTTCCGAGCTCCCACAGGACGCACAGGCCTACGGCAACGGCCGTCACCCCAGTCCACAACCGGCTGTTTTGCGGAAATGCGACTCGCTGGCCAATCATTGGAGTTTGGGGGTGAGATAAAGCCATTGCTGGCCCGGCGGCCTGGACTCCCGGGCAAACTTCTGCCATTTTTCGGGCACTTCCGGCCCCTCATTTCCTGGGTCAAAGATGATGACTTTGACGTTATGCGAGGCGTGGAAGCGCTCCCGCAGCGTCCGTCCGACATCCACACCGGGAACCGTCTCGTGAACTTCCACGATGAGATCACAGTTTTCCAGAGCCGATAACGTTGCGCCCTGGAACAACTTGAATTCGTAACCCTCGCAGTCGCTGACCACCAGGCAGCGCAGCCCGCGAGTGAGCCCGTCGAGAGCCCGCGCGCTGCACCACGACCGGGCATGAATTTGGTCGGCCACTCCGTTCAGGCGCGCCATCTGGCGCAGGTGCCTCCGCTCGCGGGGCTCACAGTCAAATGCGAATACCGGAGCCTGCGTCCGAATGGCGAACCCCACCGCGTAATAGCCCTCGGCGCTGCCAATGTTCAGGATCCGGCCGTAGCGTTTCGACGCGACCTCCTCAATGACCGGGTGAAGCTCCAGCTCGTAGGTGGCAAAGAGGAGCGGGATGCCGTCCCGGCTGGCGAGAGAAGACGCCGGATATTGCATTCCCTTGAACGGGCCGTTCAACACCGTGAGACCGTAGCAGCTGATCATTTCCTGCGTTGCTTGCGCCACTCCCCAATCGTAGTGCAGTTGCTTTTGGTAGTTGCGCGAGCGAATCGATCGTAGGGTGGCGAAAAGCCACTCCGGCGCAATAACCTCCGCCGCCCGTTTGAGGTAGGGATTCATCGGTTTCATGATGACAGGTCACAATTTATATGGACCCTTGCGCTGTCGCTCTTCGACGATGGCGCGGAGTCGCCGGAGACTTGTCGATACAGGGCGATGTGCTCAGCGATCATCCGCTCCTCACCAAAGAGTTTGAGCGCCCGTGCGCGGGCCTTTTCACCCAGCGTCCGGACGACGTCTGGCTCATCCAGCACGCGTTTCATGCAGGAGGTCAGCGCGTCGGCATCCGCTGGCGGGAATTTCAAACCGGCCTCGCCCACGACTTCACCTAATCCCCCAATGTCCGCAGCGATCACCATGCGGCCACGCATCATTTGTTCAATCGCCGCGAGGCCGGCAGTCTCTTCCCAAACGGAGGGCATCACTACGGCCGCGACGTCTTGCAAGGCCGACTTCCAGCGCTTTGCCCTTAAGGTAGCCGGTGAAGGCTACGCGCTCACCCAGCGCCAAAGTCTCAACGTCTAGCCTGCAAGCGCGAGCGCTCCGGCCCATCGCCGATAAACTTGATACGGAAATCGCAACCGGTCTTTTGTAAGCGCCCGGCCGCCTCGACGAGCAGATGCAAACCCTTCTCCGGTACCAACCGGCCGACGTACCCAAAAGTCACCGGGCAATGAACCGAGGACACCGGTTGAGTCTGACCGACTGCATCCGCCACCGCCCATTGGTCCGGAATTCCGTAATAGATCACCTCCGACCGCGGCAAATCGAGGCGATCCTTGACGTGATGGGTGATCGGCAGATTGCGAGTCACGCGTCCACACAGCCAACGGCGCGCAAGGGTGAACAGGAGGCTGGATAGAGTCCTCATCCAACCGGCGGTTGAGGCAGTACACCGCAGGCACTGGTGGTATCGCCGCGCCGTGAAATGACCAGAGCACACGGTCTGGACGGGTTCGTGCCACAACAGCCCCGTCGGGCACGCCGCCTGGTATCCGTGATGCTCGACGACGATAGGTTTGCTAACCGCCCACGCCAGGGCCATCGGCAGTAGACAAGGGCCTGCCAGGTGGACGACGTCCGCTCGCTTGATTTCCCTGAACAACCCCATGAACCCCGGCCGGCGCACCACCCGGAATGGTAGCGCTGCGTCGCTGGCCCCACCCGACGGAGTGGGCGTCGCCACGGTGACCTGAGGAACGTCATGGGCGTCTTCGGCACGCTGCGCCAAACCCCGCGCCAGCAGCATGACGTAGGTCTCGACGCCGCCAATCACCGGCGCGAAGGAGTGCGTGTAGAGGAGAACTCTCAAACCGCATCTCCTTGGTGTATAAAACGGACCGCCCTTTCGAGTCCCTCCAGGTGCGCTTCGATATTTTCCCGCGGCGACCAGGTTTCCATGCGCCGGCGAGCAGCCTCGCCCATATGCCTTAGTTCCTCGGGGTCGGACAGGACTTGCCGCAGAAGACTCGCGAGGTTCGGGACATCCGCACAAGGGAAGACGTGCCCGTTCCGGCCCGACGAAATCAAGTCTTTGCCGGCCCCCACCTTGTCGCTGACAATGGCAGGGCATCCGCACAACATCGCCTCGTTTACGACCACCCCAAAGGCTTCATATTCGGAAGGCAGCACCAAAACGTCTGATGCGCGATACACCGCTGGCAACTTGGACTGATTGATAAATCCAAGAAAGTGGACCCGTCCGCCGAGACCTAACGACTGGGCGCCGGACTGTAATTCTGCGCGGAGAGGTCCCTCGCCGGCGAAAATCAGGTGAGCTGTTGCCACTTCGGAATGAGCAAAGGCATTCAATACGTCCATCGGACGCTTCCACGGCTGAAGCTTGGCGCAAAAGAGAACAACGGGTGCAACCTCGGGGACTCCCCAAGCCCGCCGCACCTCGCCGCGGTCCACCTTGTCCGCTTCGTGTTCCCACCAATCGTTGTCCACCACGTAGGGCGTGAGTACCAGATGATCAGCAGGGATGCCGATGGACCGCATCAGCTCAAACCCGCGGCTGGAGGGAACAATGACCACATTGGCAGCGCCGAACAGACGGGGCCAGACCTTCGTCTTCAACCCTGCTTTCCATTTTTTGCCATCGAGAGCGTCAAGGCTGGATGCATCGGTTCCAAATAGGATGGGCTTCCGGTAGAATTTGGCAGCGGCCAGTGCGATCCAGAAGCTCAGGTAGGCATAACCCATATACGCTACGACGACGTCATAATTCCCCGCTTCCACCAACTTCCAAAGCCCGGGGTTGATCAGCCCAAAGAAATGTCCCAATCTTGGACGAGGGGACTTATTGGGAACCTGGACCCAGGGATAGCCGTCGAGCAAGGGGACGTCCCACTTCACCTCGCGGCCGAATTCCGGATCGACCCCCGCTTCCGCGCCTTGCAGGCTGCAATAAGCCACCTGGATTTCCAGCCGCGGGTGGCGTGCCATCTGCCGGAAAACCGGCGCGGCATATTGCACGGGATGAGTGCAAATCACCAGCACGCGGTACCGCTGCTCAGGCATTGGCCAAGGCCTCCAGGAATTGACTGGCCACCGCATCCCACGAGAAGTACTTGGCGTGGGCAAGCTTGCTGCGCTCGTGTAACTCATGCCACAAAGATGGGTCTGTCAAGACACGCACCGTCGCGGCCGCCAGTTTTTCGCTGTCGGCATAAGGCACACCCACCACTCCAGCCTCGGCAAGAGGGGAGGGAAGACTTGAGTCCGCATACGCCACCAGCGGGACGGCATTGGCAATGCTCGCGATGGCGCTGCCGCGTTGGGTTGAGATTGGGCCCCGCACGAAGAGGGCAAGATCAGCGGTGGCCAGAACTTTTGCGACTTCCTCGGGCGCAAGAATCCCGAGCGCGCGATAGTCAACTGCACTTCCTTCCAGCGCCTGCCGGAAGCGGCGAGGCTGACTCCGCTGATCCCCGGCCCATGGTCACCAAGCAGACGTGGGGAAACTTTTCCGCCGCGCGCCGGGCGGCGACGGTAATATCCCTCACCTCCTGGCTGATATCGCCGCCATCCGTGATCCCAAACACCGTAATCGTCTTTGGCTTCGTGCCCATTACGAGCCGGGGCCGTGGCGGCATTTGCCGGTAGGTTGGCGCCGACGGGGATAAATCGTGCTTTCGACGCTATCGCGGGGAAGCCAACTGACTTGCTCAAGAGGAACCGTGAGGATGGTGGCGTCGCTGAGTCTATGCGCCGTGCGCATCACCAGGGATTGGCACGCGCGCCTCAGTCTGTCCACCGAGGCGCCGGCCGCCAAAGGGGTTCACGTCGTGAAAGATCACCACCGCGCGCGCACGGCGAATCTTCAACGCGCCGAGCACCAGCAGGAAGGTAAACGAAAAGCCATGGCGCGACCACCCGAGCGCGGTGTACTGGGTGACCACCCAATCCTGTGCGCCGCGGGCGCTGTTCCGCCAGAGTTCGGCGGAGGGCTCGGAGCCAACCCGTTTCGTCCCACCGGAAGCGGGTCAGTTCGCACTGGATTTCGCGAGCAGTCAACGTTGCCGCCAGCCAGCGGCAATAGTCTTCGACGGCATCGGTGGGACTGTCGGGTTTGCCGAGCAGGAAAGTCATCAACTACTTTGCCCGTTCTCCAGAGGAAGACATGCCTGAAGTACTTTCGCCAGATTCTCGATGGAATGCCCGCGCGCGACCTCAATTCTCGCGCGGCACGCTTGCGGCTGTCGGCGGGTTCGTTTAACGCCGCCTTTACACCATCCGCTAACTCTTCTGCCGTATCCCCAAAGTAGATCAGGTCGCGGTATTCCCAAAGGTGCACTGCGGGTGTGGAGACAACGGGGATTCCGTACGCGAAGTAGTCAAACATCTTCAAGGGAACGCAGTGCAAAGCTTGTTCGTCGTAGCAATCGTAGGGCATGAAGCCGACATCTAGGTTGGCGGCATAGGTTTCGGCTTTTGCGGGCGCCGCCCAGGGAACCACATGCGCGTTGGGGAGCGGCAGCATCGATTCCGGCCCTATCGATACAAAGTGCCATTCCGGATGGGCGCGCAGCATGGATGCGACCAGCGTTGCGTGGACGCGCCCGTTCAGGGGTCCCAGATAGCCAAGGCGCGGCCTGGGAATGTTCGAGTAGCGCGCCCGAATCCGTCAAGTCAGAATGGGTTGCGAGCTTTATTTCCCGCAGGTTGCCGCTCTGGGGAATCAGGCAGACCCTTTCGCCATACCGCGCCTTGAACTTGTGATAGCAACTGCGCGGTATCACCAGCGTCTTGTCGGCAACTTCGACGTAACGGCCGTAATGGGGGTCGGCAACCACCGAGTGGTCCATGCAGATGTGCACAATGAAGTGATCCCGCTTCATCATGGCGCATAATGGGAGCAACTGGCCCATCCAAGCGTAGAGAAAGATGGGGTCGTGAAGACCGAGCGCTTTGCCTGCGGCTTCGATCTGCTTTTGCACCATGCGTGCCTGAACGAACGGAGCGCCGGGAAGATAATTGAGCCGGCTGCTGACAAAGCGCACCCGCAGCGAGTGGATTCCTGCGCCAACTTCTCGAATCGCTCCCGGCTTGGTGCGCAAAGCCGAGACCGGCCCCTCGCAGTGGAGAACCTTGCAGCCGAGGTGCGCCAGGGCCATCGCAATCCGTTCCGGTACGTTGAACGTCTCCCAGCTTGATCCTGCATAAACGATGGCGTCACGCATAGATTCGGTATCACGCCGAGGGCATGGCATCCGCACCCAAACCCGGCGCCAGGGACGGGGCAGGGTCTGCGTCCGCCTTGGCGATGGGCGCGGCCGGGAACAACCGATCGCGGAGGCGCAGTACGGGATATTCGATGAGTCGGGACATCATGATGCCCACTGCAAAAGTACCGACGAAGTACACGGCGAACCGTCCGTACTCGCCAGTCGGAAAGTGCACCGTGCGCCGCAGCAGTCCCGGCAACCAAACCCCGCAGGGGCCATGCCAGAGATAAATCGAGTAGGAGTACATGCCCGCGAATGCCATAGCCTTTCCCAGTCCATGCACAGCCCGCGCGAGACCGCTCGGAAGGATTCCTTGCACGTAGATGCTCAGCAAGAGAACGCCGCCGAATCCGAGGTAAACAAAGGAATAGCCCCAAGTGGCAAAAAATCTATCATTCCTAGTGAAGAACCAAGTGGTTGAGAGCAAGGCCGCGGACGCCAGGGCAATGGCCAGCCGATGGCGATTGGACCGAATGAAGTTCTCGATACGCGCCGGGCGGAAATGATGGAGGTAGCCGAGCAGTACCCCAAAGAACAGCGAATCCATGCGCTCGTGGCTGGCAGCTGTACGCCATGTGAAAATTGGGTGTTCCGGCGTAAACCGAAAAGCCTCGAAAAATCACCCCGAGCGCGGCGATGGCCAGCCAGGCCGCGGGAAGAATGCGAAACGGATCTTCGCGGTTTGATGCGAACCGGGCCAGGACCAGCAACAGAACCGGGAGGAAAATATAGAAGTGCTCCTCCACTGCCAGCGACCAGGAATGGTCCCATACTCCCTGGTAGTAATTCTGAACGAAGAAAATTTCGTGTAAGTAGCGCGCCGGGGTGGCGAGAGGGAAATGCGAGGGGTCCAGCGTCTGCACGCGTCGGGCGGCGTAAGGAACCACGGCCGTCAAAATCAGAAACGTATAGAAGGCGGGATAAATCTTCAGACCGCGGCGAATGAAGAATCGCTTGAAATTGATGGAGCCGCGTCGCTGGTACTCGCCGAAGAGCAGGCCGGAAATCAGGAAGCCGCTCAACACAAAGAAGAGGTCCACGCCGATCCAGCCCACACGGGCGAAGAATGATGAGATGCCGGCGTGGTGAAGCATTACCAGCACCACGGCCACGCAGCGAAGGACGTCAAGC
Organism: uncultured Acidobacteriota bacterium; assembly: GCA_963719115.1. GTDB lineage: Bacteria > Acidobacteriota > Terriglobia > UBA7540 > UBA7540 > Bog-366. Next base: position 32,468 of record CAVRBF010000001.1, read on the forward strand.
CGCTGGTTTCTGCCGGGTGGGGGCGCGGTCATGAGATTCAACTGCGTTGCACCACGACTAACGAATCCGTTTCTTGCACGATTGCCCATCCGGTCGCCGGCTGGCCACGAAAAAGCTTGTCGACCACCCTCACCGGGCCCCAGTCCGGTTGCGTCCACCCTTGCGGAAATATTCGTGCGTCGTGGAAGGCGACCACTCCACCGGGAACCACGAACGGGCTCCAGGCGTTCCAATCGCGCTCGACTGCAGCCTCCGCATGATCGCCATCAAGGAAGAGAAAATCGATTTCATTCTTCCAATGGGTGACTGCTTCGGCGCTGAACGCTTCGAGCCAAACGACCTTGCCGTTCGGGCAACTATCAACCAAGGAGTGTGCCGCACGCTTCATGGCGTTGACGCGGCGCCGGCGGCTGAGGTGAAACGGATCGATCAACCACAGGGTCGCGTCATTCGACATGACTTCACGCAAACCGAGAGCGGACCCTCCTTCGGCAACGCCGATCTCCACCAGCCGGGATTTTCCCGCCGCCCATCGCTTCAGCGCTGCGTGTTCCGCTGCCGTATGCTGGCCCAGAGCCGGGCGAACGCCCAGCCAGGCGAAGACAGGATGAACAAGCAGCGGATGGACGGAGCTTTCAGTGGTAGTGTTAACCTCTCGCAGCATTAGCCTTCTGGCCATCCGCTAGGCTCCATCTGTTTCAAGCGGTAATTCCAACAGCATGCTCAAACCGTCGCCACCAGTTTTCCGGAGCTACCATTTCCTCAAGGCGGGGGCGCAGCTTTGCTTGAATGAGGTCGCGCCACTTCTGCGGGTCGGACACGATCTCACGAACTGCGTGTTCGAAGCCTGCAAAATCATCGGTCGAAGCCGTCAACAAGGGTTTCAGCGCGGGGTCCCGATAGTAGGCGAGGCTTGCCCCGTGCGGAGATGCGACCACGGGCGTGCCACACGCGAGGGCCTCCGAGAACACCATGGGAAACGCATCGTAGCGTGAGGGGCACAAGGAAAAATCGGCAGCGTTGTAGAGGACGGGCAACAGGTCGTACGTCGCGTCATGGAACATTCGGACGTTCGGGAGTTGCTGGAGACCATCGGGCAGTTCGCCTCGGATCGCGACCAACATCGTGAGCGCGGGAAAGCTGCGAGCGACGTGCTCGACAACCCCAAATCCTTTCATGGGGTGCGAACTTCCCACGAACAACCCGACCGCTTTGGAATCAATCCCCAACTGGCGCCGGCAGCTTTCCGTATCAAGCCGGCGAAAGTGCTGGAGGTCAACCGGTAACCACATGACCTCTGCGTGGTAGCCGAAGTAACGCCGGATTTCACCTTGAATCATCTCCGAGCAGCAGAGGGCAATGCTGTTTGTGCCTGAGTACTTTTCCAGCACCATCGCGTCCCACCATTTGAGCTTGAGGTATCCCTGGTGCTTGATGTAGGGCTGGACGGCCTCGGCCTGCCCGCGATAGGTGCCGTGGAAAAAATGCGCGTGCTTCACTCCCTTGCCCAGCGGGTACCACCCCACGGTGGAGTTGGAAAGCACAAGCCGCACGCCGGGATGCAGCGCCTGCTTGGCCGCCTTGCCGATGAAATAGCCGTGAAGGCCGCCGGCCAGGAGCCATTCCAGCTTCTTTCGTGGATCGGGGCGCTGCCATCGCGGGGGGCAGGAGTTTTCGGCGTGGAAGACGCGCACCTGGTAGCCGCGCTCTTCGAATCCCTGTGCCGCATACCGCAGAAAGCGCTCCATGCCGCCCAGTCGCTCAATGGGCCCGTTGGTGAGAATGAAGACTTCCGCGGCATCGGACGTTCTGTAACCCTCAATCAGGAGATTCTATGGCGTTCCAGGTGGCAGGGGACGTTCAGCAAGCCTCGTTCTCCGGCGGTGGGATGCTGATGATCCTCCGTGGCCACGACCAATTCCGGGGAGCCATCCCAGCGGTCCACAAAGCCCTCGTCGTCCCACATCCAGGCAAACCAGGAATAAGCTCCCGGGCGCAGAGGCAGCGTGGGAACGGTGTGGTTGAATTCATGGATGCCCGGTTCGACCTTGATTCGCCCCGAGGACCACACCCACACGATGTGACGATCCTGGTCGTAGAGTGAAATGCCGTAGTCGGAGAGGGCGAGCGGCCTGACCGCCTCCATGACGAACTGAACCGTGACCGGTCCCAGGGTCGTAAGATGGTTGCAAGGCTCGGCCTGGGGATCGATGATTTTCCACCGGAGGAACCTGCCTCGAGTGCGCTGGAGTTGCGACGGGTCAATGGACATGTCGCCGCCACCCGAAGCGGCCGTTTCGTAGGCGGCTACCACGCTGGCCGTCGGACCCGCGGAGCGGATGCCGCCGCTTTCCATCCAGTAGACCTGCTCGCACAGGCGGCGGACTTGGTGCATTTGATGGCTTACAAAAAGAATCGTGCGCCCGCCCTCGGCGACCTTGCCCATCCGTCCCAGGCACTTCTTTTGGAAGGCCAGGTCACCAACCGAAAGCACTTCGTCAACGAGCAGGATCTCGGGGTCCAAGTGGGCCGCGACCGCAAACGCCAGCCGCATCCGCATGCCGACGCTGTAATGTTTCACTGGCGTATCGATGAACTTTTCGACCTCGGCGAAGGCGACGATCTCATCGAATTTGCGCGCGATCTCCGCTTTTCGCATTCCGAGGATGGCGCCGCTAAGGTACACGTTCTCGCGCCCCGTCAACTCCGGGTGAAAGCCGGTGCCGACCTCCAAAAGGCTGCCCATGCGCCCGCGCACCTCGGCAAAGCCCTCGGTGGGATCGGTGACGCGGGCAAGAATCTTGAGCAGCGTGGTCTTTCCGGCGCCGTTGCGGCCGATGATGCCTACCACCTCGCCGCGGCGGACGTCGAACGACACATCCCGAAGCGCCCAGATGTGCGTGGTATCGCCGTTGGGTGCAGCCGGCTTATGCGCGCGGAAAAGTCGCAGCGGAGCGGAGGCGGCGCTGGCCAGAACGTCGCGCAACGCGAGGTAGCGTTCACGCTCGCCAATTTGGTAGCGCTTGCCGAGGCCCTCAACGTGAATCATCGCATTGCTCATGATCTGGGTCGAAGGCTCCATGCGCGGACGCGAAGGTCAAGATTCATATTGCTGAACCGCCAGCTCATACCACATCCGCCACGGTTCCTTCCATCTTGTGGAAGTAAGCCAGGCCACCGCCGAGCAGGAGCAGAACCATTGCGGTCGAGACGCCAAGCAGGGCGTTCGGCGGCTGGCCGTGCCCGGTGAGCGCCCAGCGGAAGCCCTCAATGACACCTGCCATGGGATTCAGCCCGTAGAGCCACCGCCAGCGCTCGGGAACCAGGCTGCTGGAATAAGCGACCGGCGAGGCAAACAGCCAGAACTGCACCAGGAACGGAATCACATAGCGCACGTCGCGGTAAATGGCGTTTAGCGCGGAGAGCCACAATCCCACCGCCAGCGCCGTGGCGACCGCGAGAAGCAGAAAACAGGGAAACAGCAGAATGGCTCTCCCGGGAAGGATGCGGTAATAGGCCATCATGCCGAGAAAGACGACGAAGGCGATCGCGAAGTCCAGAAGGCCGGCGACCACCGCGGACAAGGGAAGCACCAGGCGGGGAAAGTACACCTTGGTGATCACGTGCTGCTGCTCGACAACCACGTTGGTGGCGCTCTGCAAAGCCGTGGAGAAATACATCCAGGGAAGCAGGGCGCTGTAATAGAAGACTGGATAAGGCAGGCCGTGGGAATCCATCTTGGCCAGCTTCCCGAAAAACAAACTGAACACCACCATGGTCATAAAGGGCTGCACCACGGCCCAGGCAGCTCCGATGGCGGTCTGCTTATAGCGGACCTTGATGTCGCGCCAGACGAAGAAATAGAGGAGCTCCCGCGCCGCCCAGAGTTCCTTGAAGTCAATGTCCAGCCAGCCGCGCCGCGGCGCGATGCGCAGCACGGGCGGTTCAACCCGCCTTGCGACGCTGGCGATTTCACTCACCGAAACCGTTGACAATTCCTGCCCCTGCGATTTCCCGGCGTCAGGTTCTACTTCCCAAACACTCTTGCCGTTCTGTAGTTCCCCTCTACTGGCGCCCAGCCTCGGACTCCTGCCTGACCAATTGGCGAACGTCTTCCTGCTCGATGTGACGCATCAGGTCCCCGCGATTCCGAAAGTAAGCTGTGACTTCGGTGGCCGCGCGCGCGGGGACGGCGGTGAACTGATTGCGCACCATCTGCTTCCAGGAAATCGGCCCGCGCGCGGGAACCATGTGCGTGCCCCACTGGAAGATGAAGGCGAGGTTCCAAAGCACCAACAGCGCGGTTGCGGTGCTCGCCATGACCCTTGCTCTCTGCGCATTCTTTAGCCATCCGGCGAATTCCCGGAAGAAAACGGCCAGCCCCAGGACGTACAAAGGGGTGAGGGAGATGAAGAACCGATTGCCGAACGACGAGATTCCATCCCAACAGGCGTAGGAGGAAATCAGCGCAAAAAAAGCCAGAAACACAACGGTTCCGTAGGCCGCCAATTCTCCATCCTGCTGTCGGAGCAGATACAGGCCGACCAACGCCGGGACCAGGATGGGCGTCCAGGTCAGGAAGCCATGGTCCGAGGAGAAGAGCACCTGCAACGGCGCCGGCTTGCCACCCCACTGGCCCGGATATCCCAACTCCAGCGGATCGCCGTAAAGGATTTGCCGGGTGACCAGGGTCGGCAAGAAGGCGATGACAGTGGTAAGGCAATAGACGAGATTGCCGGTGAAGAGGCGTTGCAGGCCGTGTTCGCCGTGGCCAGGCGAACGCCATCCCTGCCAGTAGCCTTTCATTGACTCCACCGCCGGTATGAGGAGTAGAGCAAGGTTGGCGTAATAGACGTCCAGCACCAAGCCTGAGATCAAGCCCAGGATCGCCCACTGCGCAAGGCTTCGTTCGCGTCGCGTGCGCTGCCAATACCACAGAAACACGGCGACGGCGAATACCGAGTGGGCATGTGACCACGAGGGATTGAAATACATGTAGACGGGAAGTGAGCTGGCGAACCAGATGCCCACCGTGGCGAGAAAGGCCCAATAGTCATCGCAGTACAGGCCTGCCAGCCGAAACGATATCAGCAGGCCCAGAAAGCCATAGAGCGCGGTGGCAATCGCCATCGTGACCCGATAGGGCCGGGAGTAACCGTTCGCGTTGGCGTGGATGCCGAGTTTTTGCAACGTCAGCATCACGCCGTGGACGGGTACGATGAAGGGCGCCCAGAGTATGGCGGCCCCGACGGCGTAGTGGTTGTTGAGGTGACCGGTGGGCGTGTATTGGAGGGGATCGATGGAGCCATTCGGCCGGACCCTGCCCATGGCGAAGCTCTCGTTTGCAGCTCGCCAGTCATTGGAGAAATCCAGCCGATGCTCGATCAGCAGGGATCGAAGGTAGGCGTAGTAGCCAACGCCGTCGCCGCGAACCCAGGGGTTTACAAGAGGCAAAGTAAGGAAGAACAGCAAAAGCAGAACCTCGGTATATCGGGTGGGACAGTGCGACGCGCCGACGTCTTCGTTGTGGGGTCCTCCCGTTCCGGCGTTGACCGGATGTGGTATCTGGGATACACGACTCATTTTGCCGATCTTGCCGTGGCCCTCGCACTTTCTGCCGGCGCCGCCTGACCGCCGGGAGTCGCTGCACGCCGTACAGTCAGGCTGTAGCGCAGAATGCACCACATCGCGCGGAATCCGTCCTTCCAGGTGATCTTCTTTCCTTCTTCGTAGGTGCGCCCGTTATAGGAAATCGGGACTTCGTATACACGCCAACCATTTCTGGCGACCTTGATGGTGATCTCCTGCTCGAAACCGAAGCGATCCTCCTTGATTTCGATCCCCGCCAGCACCTCGCGCTTGAAGGCTTTGTAGCAGGTCCAGACATCGGAAAGATTCAAATTCGTCACCGCACCGGATAGCATTGAGAGGAAGCGGTTGCCGACGGAGTGCCAGAACAGCAGCACTCGATGTGGGCCTCCGAGAAATCGCGATCCGTAGACTACGTCGGCAAGGCCGCGGTCGATGGGCTCAATCAGCACGAGGAGATCCTGTGGGTCGTATTCAAGGTCGGCATCCTGAATGACCACCACTTGGCCATGTGCTTCCGCGAATCCCCTGCGCAGAGCTGCTCCCTTGCCGCCATTTCTGGCCTGAAAATAGACGCGGATATTGCCGGTCGGCAATCCCCTGCCAGCACGAGGAAGCATGAACTCACCCTGGCCCTGCCGGGCGTGCGTAGCGACCTCCTCAAGAAAACCCCGAGTGCCGTCCGTCGATCCGTCATCGACGACGATGATTTCTTTGCGCAAGTCAACCGCCTGCACGCGGAGAAGAATTTCTTCGATCGTTGCCCGTTCGTTGTATACGGGAATCACAATGGAAATTCGCGGAATTTCTTGCATGATTTATGCGCTTAGCTTCGGTTTGCGGGCAATGGCCAGCAGGTTCTTGCCCACCGGGGGCTCGCACCAATGCTCAAGCCTCGCTGCCCAGGAAAACACGAAGCGGTCATAGTTGCGGACGTCGGAGGGCCGGAGGCTTTCCCGGTTCAATACCTTGGCGGCAACGAACCAGCCTAGCAGGCCGGGAAAGTCGAAATAGCGAAGAGATTCGATGACAAAACCCGCCGCCCGCAATCCCTCCGCCAACCCCAGTTTGCTGTAGCGCCGATGGTGGCCGAATTGCCGGTCGAGAGAACCGTAAAGCGCGGCGAGCGCCGGGGTGAAAAGCAGGATCGTGCCGCCGGGAGCGAGAATGTGCTCCGCCGAGCGCAGAAACTCCCTGTCGTCCTTGATGTGTTCGAGCACATTTACGGACACAAGGGTGTCGATGTTGTCTGCGGCCAGGTCAGCTTGAAGGCAGCGCTTGATACACCTTACCCGTGCGTCCGCGGCAAAGCGACGCTCGAGAATTGGGAACAGATTTTCCGCCGGCTCCAGCGCCGTCAACTCTCGAACGGTGCCGAGGTTGAGCAGATAGCTGGAGAACGTCCCGATTCCCGCGCCCACTTCAACCACCCGGGCACCGACGTAGGGGCGGAAGAAGTTCAGAAGCGCACGATAGTAATTCCGTGCTTCAACCAGGGAGTCCAGCTCCGTCCCGCTGTAGTGGAAGTTATTCGTCACAAGAGCGCCGAGGGTGAATACAGGGAAGGACGCGGGGCACGATTCATTTCCCGCGAGGCGGCATGCATCATTGTTCTCTGCGGCCTCGATCACAGAGTGCGGCGGAAGGGCGTCGGCGGAACTCACGCGGAAATTTGCTGAGCCACCGGGTTCTTTGCCGTCCAGCAGGCTGCCACTTCGTCGATTACCGCGGAGACGGGTGTGGAAGGCCGGTAGCCGGTGAGGCGCGCGAGCTTCTCGAGTGAAGGCACCCGCCGCGCCATGTCTTCAAATCCCGGCTCGTAGGCTTGATCGTAGGGGATAAAGTGAACTGGCGAGGAACTGCCGGTTCTTTGCTTGATCAGATAGGCCAGGTCTTCGATGCTGATTTCCTGGTCGTTGCCGATGTTCACTACTTCGCCGACCGCGCTGTGAGTGTCCATGAGCTTCAGAATGGCTTCGACAATATCCTTGACATCGCCAAAGCAGCGGCTCTGCTTGCCCGATCCAAACACCGTCAAGGGCAGGCCCTCCAAGGCTTGGCCAACCAAAGTCGGAAGCACCATCCCATAGCGGCCGGTTTGGCGGGGTCCCACGGTATTGAACAGCCTCCCAATCACCACCGGCAGTTTCTTCTCCCTCCAGTAGGCTAACGCCAGAAATTCATCCAGGGCTTTGGAACAGGCGTAGGACCAGCGCGCTTTGCCGGTGGGACCCAGGCTGGTGTCGTCGTCCTCGCAAAACGGGACCTTGCTGTTCTTGCCATACACTTCCGAGGTGGAGGCAATAAAAACCGGTTTGCGCTTCCGGGCCGCCGCCTCCAGGACTAATTCGGTTCCTTTCACGTTCGTTTCAATGGTCAACACCGGGTTCTCAATGATCCGTCGAACCCCCACCGCCGCCGCCAGGTGATAGACCACGTCGGCTTCATCAACCACCTCGGCGAGAAGGCGACGGTTCATCACCGTATCGAAGTTGCACTCCAAGGCGCTATTCGCCCGCAAGTGGCGGAGGTTTTCCACGGACCCCGTGCTCAAGTCATCGAGGATGATGACGCGCCCGCCACGCGCCAGCAAAGCTTCGGCGAGATGGGAACCGATGAACCCCGCTCCCCCTGTAATCAACGAGACCATAAATGTCTTCTCCTTCCACTTCCGGCCTCTCTGCCGCGCGGCGGGCCGTTATAGCGTGACTGCGACGCAGCCGGCAGAATCGTATTTAATCCGACGACCCATTGCCTCCGGTGCCGTGGTAGGTGCGGTTGGGGTACGAAAAATACCCGTGATAGTACCGATAGCCGTAGTATCCGTCCCGCCTTGCATCCACCTTGTTCAGGACCGTCCCGATGATCTTGCCGCCGGCGTGTTCCAGAATCTTGCAAGCCCGCGCCAGTGCAGCGCGGGTGGTCATTTCGCACTCCACCACCATAATGACGCCATCAACTGCGGCCGAGAGAATGGTCGGATCCGTGGTCGGCAAGACGGGGGGTGAATCAAGGATGATATGTTCGAAATCCGTCCGCAAGCGGCTTAGTAGATCTCCCATCCTGGCTGAGCACAGAAGTTCCGCCGGATTCGGTGGGGTGTTCCACCGGCCAGTATCGACAGGCTGCCCAACCATTCCGAGCGGAACAGTAATCCCGGACTGTACTCATAGGCGCCGGTGAGAATTCCCGAAAGCCCTTGTCGTTCAGATGCATTCACGATCGTCGAAACCCCGGGGCGACGCATGTCCGCATCAATAAGGAGCACGCGCTCTCCCTTCTGGGCCATGGTGGACGCAAGGTTCAACGCGGTGACCGTTTTGCCCTCGTCAGGTTGAGAACTGGTGACCAACAGCACCTGGGGTGGCCGATCGGCGGCGGAAAGCAGAACGGAAGTGCGCAGCGCCCGATAGGCCTCGGCGACGGGCGCCTGGGGGCGGCGAATCACCGTCAATTCCGGGGGAATGCGAAATTCATGATCGCCGTCGGGCAGGTGCCGCGAACCCGGCGGTGCCTGCATGCTCGATCCCCCATGGCTCTGAGCTTTAGGCACAATCGCCAGGGTGGGAAGGTCGGTGAGCTTTTCGACTTCCTGGGCGCTCTTGATGGAATTGTCCAGAGCCTCGCGCGTCAAGGCCAGGGCGATTCCTAATCCCAAACCCGCTGCTAAAGCAAATGTGATGTTACGAAGCTTATCCGGTCGAATCGGAGCCGTAGGAGGTATGGCGCGGTCGATCACGTGAATGTTGGTGGCTCGCAGGCCGGCGGAAACGTTGGCGTCTTTCAAGTGGGCCAGCAAGCTGTCATAAAGCTGCTGGTTCGATTCGAATTCCCGCTTGAGCAAGTTGTGCTGAATCAGCAACTGATTGACCTTCTCCACTTCGACGTTCTGCTTTGTCACGGCGTCGGAGAGAGCTTTTTCCCGCTCCACAGCCGCCTGGTATTCGCTGCGAACGTTCTCCACCGCACGCTTCCTTTCGCGCGCGATCAGAGCGTCCAGGTCTTTAAGTTGGTCTTGCACGGCCAGGGCTTTGGGATACGTGGGACCGTATTGCGCCACGGCTGCGGAGTACTGTTCCTTAAGGTCCACTTGCTTGGCTTCCAGAGAAGTGAGCAGGGTGCTCGATTGTAAGAATCCGACCTGCGCCTCATTTCGCTCGACCATCTTGTAAACTGATTCCTTCGACAAACGATCGGCTTGTGCAGCGCTCAGGTTCTTGTTGAGGTCGTCCAGCCGGGCTTCCGTGACGGTCTGCTTCTCTCCGACGCTCACGATATTGTTGCGGCGTTCATAATCCACCATCGCCTGCTCGGATTTCTCCACTTTCACCTTTAACTCATCGAGCCGCTGTTCCATCCATCCGGTGGCCTGCCGGCTGGCGTCATATTTGGTGCGAAAGTTGTACTCAATGTAGTCGTCAACGAGCGAGTTCACCACCGCCGCGGCCGCTTTCGGGTCCGTGCTTTCATACTTCACCAGGATCATGCGGGTGTCCTTTGTCCGCTCGACGTGCAGGCGGCTTTGGAAGGCGCGGATGGCGTCGGTTTGCATGGTCATGGGTACGCCAACCACTTTTCCACCCGACTTCGCCGCGCCATCCAAACCCAATCGCTGGATGGTATCCCAGGCCAACTCATCGCTTTCCAGGATGCTGACCTGGGTGGCAAGGAACGCATCATCGGCTTCATCGGTTTTGAAAAGGTCGTTCAGGGACTGGAGGAACGGCACTTCCGATTCCACGTCAACCCGCGACATGGCTTGGTATACCGGCTGCATCTTGAAGGAGTAGAACGCCACCAAGGTTGTCAGAAGCACCGCGACGCCAACAATGAGCCGCTGATGCTTTACCAACAAATCCCACAAGGACCGGAGTTGGCCCAAGGCATCGATCTCGGTTATCTCGATACTCCTCGCCAGTGGTAGGGAATGCTCGCGCCGGTCTCCGGGGCCGAGTGGGCCGGGATTGAATGGAGCTAACTGATTGTTGCCAGGCATGTTATGTCCTTTATGCTAGTGGACGATGAGGGCCGTAGCCCCGGCCTGTCCCAAGGCGGAGGCGGGCACGCCCGTGAGGGTGCGCAGCACCTTCTTGCTGTCGCTACCAGGAATGAAGAGAATGTCGTTGGCCTGTAGTACAGGATCGGTCGATTTCCCTGCCAAAATGCTTGACAGGTCCAGCTTTATCTCGTCGCGGCCGTTGGGCGCCTGGGGATCGCTGCGCAGGATCATCGCCTTGTTCTTCTTGGCGACGCCGGTCAGATCTCCTGCCAGGGCCAGGGCGCGCAGGACGGTCAATTCCTCGTGGCCATTTTTTAGGGGAAATCCCCCAGGGGTTCGGACCTCTCCCAGCACGTAGTAAACCCCGGAGCGTCCTACGGAAACCCGGTCACCCGGCCAGATCATCAGGGTCGAGGCGGCATCGTGGCCGTCCAGCACTTTCTTCAACTCGACGGTCGAAATAGGGCTTGCCTGCTCACCCTGGCGGGCAAGATCCTTCAGCGCCAGGTTTCCACGGGTGATGGTGACGCTCGTGCCCGCGTCGTCCGCAAGGCCGCCACACTGGGTCAGGATCTCGACGAGCCGGGTAGGGGCCATTTCCGTCAGGACTTGCGGGCTTCTGACGGCTCCGTCCACCGCCACCGAGAGGAATTTCGATTGTTTGACGGAAATGGCGATTTCCGGACGGCGCAGGCGGCCCGACTTCTGAAACGCTTCCTCCATCGAGCGCGCGAACTGGTCGGGCGTTAACCCTGCGGCGGTGATGGGTTCGGAAAGCAGTGGGACGGTGACGGTACCGGACGGGCTGACGGTGTAGATGTGGGAAAGTTCCGGAACGTCATAGACGTAGACATCCAACTGGTCATAGGGATTGATCAGATAAATATCCGAAAGTGACGGGGATGACGGGTGGGCGGCGGGCCTGGGCAGGGCGGAAGCGGGTCGCGCCGTTCCTCCTCCCCCGCCAGCGTCCTGGGCTTTCACCGGCCAGCCCGGAAAGAGGATGAAACTCACTGCCAAGAAAAGCGTTAATCTCCACACCGGAGACGCACCGCCGCTCCCTTTCAACCGCCAAATGCGCAGGATTCTCTCGCTCATGGCGTGACTCCTCCTGAAGCGAAACAAAGCTCCGCCGTCTGACTTACCTCTGATTGTCGTGAGTAAGCCGTCTTCTCGTCTGACTGGTAACCGCTAGGGGCTCGCAAATTTATCGGGGGCGGGACGCAGGAGCGAACATATGACCAGATTTCTTCAGCTTCTTCGAATTCAGGTCCTGCTCAAAACGCGCATCCACCGCCAATGCGAGGTTATACGGGCGTAAATGATGAGGTCCCGGTCTATCTATGGGTATATTGCCGTGGGTTGGCTCACCACGGCTCACATCGAAACTCCTCATTGCAACTCTCGTGCCATCATGAAGGATTTCTAAGATGGAGTCAAGGTGCTTATCGCGGGATATAACAGGTGCGCTTAGAGTTTTGTCCTTTGTCTCGTGCTTTGTGTTTGCCTTGCCCCACCCACCACCTGCGACCCACCACCTGCGACCTGCCACCTGCCGCCTACCACGTCCCGCCCTTGCCTTTCCGTCTGCCGTGTGATTTCATGCTCGCCGGCCAGCAACTGCAAGATTGAGGGGGAATTCATGAACAGCAATTGCCGCTCGCGCGCATGGAAAATAATGGCTGCCATGGTCTGGCTCATCCTGCCGGCGTACCTGTGGGCGCAAGACCAATCCCTGCCCGTTCCTCAGGCCGACACTTCCACCATCGACGCGGACGGCACCGCACACATCACGCGGGTTGTGCCCGTGCCGGCAACGCTCAGCCCGGAGGCGCAGAAATATCTCGCAAATCTGCCGCCCCTGGCGCCCGCCCCGACGCTGGCCGTCCATCGCGCCAACACCGACCGCGACCGCATGGCGCGGACGGAACTGGCGCGCAAGCTTTATCCGGTGGAAATTCACGAGGAGACGCTGGGCGGGGTACGTTGCGACATCATCCAGCCGCGCGAGGTTGCCAAGGGCAAGCGCCCCCTGGTGCTGATCAACGTGCACGGCGGCGGTTTTAACTCCGACTCCGGCTCGCTGCTGGAGGGAATCCCCATCGCCTCTCTCAGCGGGATCACCGTGGTGTCCGTTTACTACCGCCTGGCGCCCGAATTCCCGTTCCCCGCCGCCGTGGACGATACGGAAGCGGTTTTCAAGGAATTGATGAAAACGCACAAGCCGGCCCAGATCGGCTTGTACGGCACTTCCGCCGGGGCCATCCTGACGGGCGAGGTCGCGTCCCGGTTGCGGCGCGACGGCCTGCCCCTGCCCGGCGTCCTCGGCATCTTTTCCGGCACGGGTGATATGAGCCGCGCCGGCGACTCCGCAGCCTTCTTCACCGTGCGGGGACTCGCCGGCAACCTCCAACCCCCCGGCCGGGCGCCGCTGCTCTCGCCCTACGTGGGTTCCACCAATCCCCGCGACCCGGTCCTCTCGCCGATATTTGCCGATCTGCACGGCTTTCCGCCCACGCTGCTGGTCACCAGCACGCGCGACGTGCTGCTGAGCGGCACCGTGGATCTCGATCGCGCCCTGCTGCGCGCCGGGGTCAACGCCCAACTGGTCGTCTTCGACGGCTTGCCCCACGCCTTTTGGTATCACCTGGATTTGCCCGAAAGCAAGGAGGCCCTTAACCTCATGGCCCGCTTCCTCGGTGAACATCTGGCCAGGCGGTAGAAAAGCAGTAGCAGGTAGCGCGGAGTTGGCGCCGTCCAGCTTCCTCGGCGGTTCTTAAAATGGCAACAGCTATCATCGATGTTCACAGATTTGCTAATGCCCGAGGGAAAGGCCGCAGACGAAGCCCAACGGCGGCTGCGTCTGCGCTACGGGCGGTCGTCCGCGCTACCTGCTGCAACCGCTGGAGCGGCAACCAACAACGATGGGAATTAGAACAAGGGTGATGACAGAATTTGGGATCGGAGGCGCGTTGACAAAATGATCTCGCGCGAACGAATGATCGTGTTCGGAATTCTCTGGGTAGCAGGATGGTCTTTCCTGTTTCTCCTCGATCCTTCTTTTGCCTGCCGGATTTTTCGACGGGAACAGACGGAGAGCCACGTCCGCAGCGCGCGTATGATGGGGGCCATTGGCCTGGGTTTGGCAACTGTCAGTGCGGTCTTGGAACTAGTCGGGCGAAGCCGGTAGCCCGGGAGGGGAGTGAGAACGGTGTCAGACGGTGTCAGACGGTGTCAGGTACCGTTTCCTTCCCATCGGAGTCCGTAAATCGGTTCGACCTGCAACGAGGCCCCCAGCGATGGCGGCGCCGCGCCGAAGCCGGGACCATCTCCGCATTTTTCGCTTGACAGAACGGCCCGGGTGTGCTAGTCTAGATGTGGTGGCTTATGTTCTGCCGGAGGCAATTACCGTTCGCGGCGGAGCCCGGTACCCGGTCTCAGGTGAGGCCTTGGGGCGAGAAGAGTCTAGCCTCGCGACAGTCGAGCCATCCCGCCAATTTGTCGGCTTTTCGCGCCTGCCAGACCGGAAAATAAAAAATTGCGTGAAAGAACCCGATGAGTTGTTGAAAAATAAGCCACTTAAAATCAGACAGAATGCCCGATGCCGATGAGTACTTGATTCCAAGGGACTTAAGCTCCGTAAAGTCGCATTTCTTGCCCTTTTTCATCCATCTCTTTTGCCCTCAGTGGATTGGGGTCATTTGGGGCCTTTGTACCCATGGTCTGATCCGCAAAATTCCCTCAAAAACCAGGCAAAAAACGAGCTTTTCAGCAGCTTTTCCCACCCTTCCCGGCGGGGGGTGGGTAGCCTCTCCACGCTGCAGTTGCGTCTGCTCCCTGATCGCGGCACAAGAGGGCCACCGGAGCAGCAGGCAGCGCCGAGGTAGCGCTGTCCAACTTCCACCGCTCGTCCCGCCGATGGCAGATTCAAAATTCAAGATTCCAGATTGAATTGAGAATCAAGGACCACTCACATCGAACATGACGGAATCTTCGGGGCGGTTCTTAACCGGGCAGCATCTATCATCGACACTCACAGACTTGCTAATGCCCGAGGGAAAGGCCGCAGACGAAGCCAAACGGCGACTACGTCTGCGCTGCGGGTGGTCGTCCGCGAAACCGGTAGCGTCATCGAATAGTGTTCGCCAATGAAGAGCTGCAGACCGCAAAAGCGGCGGTCGTCGCTACGGGTGATCATCCGCGCTTCCTGCTTGCAATTTTTCACTGGTTCAATGGTTTTTCGTAAGGCTACAATCAGGCGGAGATGGGTTGGCAAAAGAGTTCAAACATGCGCCATGCCGGAGGGTTGTTGCCATGACGTTACCGCGTGTATCCCGACGGTCGTTTCTGGGGGCGGGCGCTGCCAGCGTCCTTGCTGCCTGTCACCCGGCTGGCCGCGGCGGAAAAGAAGCAATTCAAAATCCGCGACCTGCGCACCATGACAATGCAAGGGCCCTCGCGCACGTACGTCCTGGTGAAAGTGGTGGCTGACGATGGCTTGTTCGGCATGGCGGAAGCCTATGGGAGCCCGGCGGTCGGCGTCAAAGAACAAATTCTCTCGATGAAGCCGGGGTTGCTCGGCAAGGACCCGCTGGAAATCGACGTCCTCTACACCCATCTGGACGCACATCTTAAAGACCTGGCCGGGACCCGGACGGACGGCTCAGCGCACAACCTGATGCGCGCCGCCAGCGGCATCGAGATGGCGTTGTGGGATCTGGCCGGGAAAGCTCTGGGTGTGCCCACGTCCACGCTGCTGGGCGGCAGGTTCCGCGAGAAAGTGCGCGTGTACGACCACGCCGCTCCCCGCAATATGCTGGACAAGGCCTCGTGCCGCGAGTGGGCGCAGAAAGTAAAGGCCGATCCGGCGGGCTTCACGGCGCACAAGTTCGGTTTCCCGCATACCAATCCGGAGACCGACAAGGCGCGCGACGCCTCGAACCGCGTGCTCACCACACGCGAGCTCATCGACATCCGGCAGGGCTTTGAGAATTGCCGCGAGGCGATGGGCTGGGATCACGACATCATGGTGCACTGCCACTGGGAGTACGATCTGCGGACCGCCATCCAAATCGCCGAAGCGGTGGAGCCCATCAAGCCGCTGTGGCTGGAAGACCCGCTCCAGGTGGAGTACTCCGAGGATTGGACGAAGCTTGTGCCAGGCCTCGCGCGTCCCCATCCTGACGGGCGAAAACCTGGCGCGGCGGCAGGGCTTTAGCGATTTCATCGTCCACCATGGTTGCGACATCCTGCATCCGGACCTGCGCAACAGCGGCGGATTCCTGGAAACCAAGCGCATCGCCGACATGGCCGACGTGTTCCGTCTGCCCATGGCCAACCACAACACCGGCAGCCAGCTTCACACCTGGGCCACCTGCCAGTGGGCCGCCTCCATCCGCGACTACATGACCTGCGAAACCATCACCGGCGTGGGCGGCTGGATGGACCAACTCCTGCTGCTGGACGGGCCGTACATTCAGGACGGGTTCGTGCAGGTGACCGACAAGCCCGGCCTGGGCGCGGAGTTGAATCCCGACGTGGCGAAGGCCCATCTGGCTCCGGGCGAGAGTTGGTGGGGGTAGCAAGGGCATGTCTGCTACATTCAAATCTGGACAGCACCTGTCCGAGCCCGATTGCAAAATTCATCACCGCCCGGTAAAATCAAACCTTGGCTATGCTTCCTCCAAACCTTCACATTGATGACGCTGCTTTGCTGCCGATTGCGGAAAAGGTCTTCGCGGGCGAGCGGCTGAGCTTTGACGACGGAGTAACCCTTTACCAATCACACGATTTGCTGGCCCTTGGTTACCTGGCGCATCACGTGCGGGTGAAGTTGCACGGCATGCGCACCTACTTCAATGTGAACCGGCACATCAATCCCACTAACGTGTGCGTGGCGAGCTGCAAACTGTGTGCCTTCGGGCGCAAGCCCGATGCTCCCGGGGCTTACACGATGGCGCTGGATGAGGCCTTCCGCGTGGCGGGCGAAAACTGGTCGGAAGCCGTCACCGAATTCCACATTGTGGGCGGGCTGCACCCGGACTTGTCGTTTGAGTATTACCTCGACCTTCTGCGCGGGCTGAAGCAGCGTTTCCCCACAGTCCACCTGAAGGGCTTTACGGCGGTTGAAATCGGGTACTTCTCCCACCTCACGCGCCTTTCGCACCGTGAAGTGTTGGAGCGGTTCAAGGCCGCCGGGCTCGACTCGCTGCCGGGCGGGGGAGCGGAAATCTTTGCGTCCAAGGTGCGGCGCGTCATCTGCGATCACAAAATCGGCGCGCACATGTGGCTGAAGGTGCATCGCCTGGCGCACGAATTGGGCATGCACTCCAACGCCACCATGCTTTACGGACACATCGAATCGGCGGAAGATCGCGTGGACCACTTGCTGCAATTGCGCAAGCTCCAGGACCAGACGCACGGCTTCCAGACCTTCATCCCGCTGGCCTTTCACCCCGCCAACACCGAGCTGGGCAAGCTGGTGCCGCACGATGAGACGAGCGGCTTTATGGATTTGAAGAACGTCGCCGTGGCGCGCCTGCTGCTCGACAACTTTCCCCACATCAAGGCCTACTGGATCATGATGACGCCGCGCGTGGCGCAGGTGGCGCTACGCTTCGGCGCCGACGATCTGGATGGGACGGTGGTGGAAGAGAAGATCTATCACGACGCGGGCGCCAAGACTCCCCAGGCCATGACCCGCGTGCAATTGACCCGCCTGATCCGCGAAGCCGGCTGCGAACCCTTCGAACGCGATACCCTCTACCGCCCCGTCACCCGCACGGAGACCAGCGTTACAGTTCAGGTGTAAAAAACGAAACGCTACTCCAGATGAAGCGACGTCACCGCAGCGCGGCGTTGACGGTGCAGGAGCCATAAGAACAGGCCCACAAGGACACCGGCAGAAAGCGCGAAGGCAAAAAACCAGCGCGACTCGGGCAGAGAAATCAGGATCATCGCCGTAATTCCGATGGTGAAGAGAAGTCCCACTCCTCCTTCGACGGGGATACTGTGGATGCGGATTCCGCGATGCGGTTCAGGCGAGGGTCGCATAACGACCTCCTGCGGAGATGGAATACCTCTACCCCAAAAGCTGCAAGGGCACCCCATATCGTTTGTTGTTCCCTGTAGCGTGGCGCGATAACAAGCGCTCAACGGCCGCCAGACCTTACCATCCGGCTGATCGGCTGGCCGACCACCACAGCATTTTCCCCGACGTATTTGTGGAAGATGGGCGGGAGTTTTGGGCTATCCTGGACCCGCATGTCAGACAGGCGGCCCGTGGCAGGGTCATTCTTGAAGACGGTGTTCCACCAGGAAAATCCCATGAGCAGGGGCCACCGGCCACCCACCATGTCCGCCAACGCGGCCTTAGTCCATGCCGCTTGCCGGGGATCCTCAATGTCTCCGAACTCGCACACGATGAACGGCTTGTGGGTCAGCCGCTGCATGCGTTCATATACCCAATCCATCTGGTAGCGGAACGACACGGCTTCCGGATCGCTGGGCAACTGCCGCCCGTAGACGCTGGCGCCCACCCAGTCGATCCATTCGTCGCCGGGATAGTAGTTTTCAAATTTGTTCCACGCCTCGTCTGGTTCGTCCCAAGGGTCCACGTGAAAGACCCACCGGATGTTGTAAGCGCCTTCTTCGCGGGCAATGCGAATGATGTGCCGGTAGGCTTGGCGGAATCGCTCCACGGAGTCCGCGTAGGTGCCGCCTTCCTTGTTGTAAAGGCCGTTCCAGGGAAACCACCAGCCGTTCACCTCAACGCCGTATTCGGCAATAACCGGCGAGCCGAATCGCCGCGCGCCGAGCATCCAATTCCGCAAGAGCGCGTCAAACTTGCCGTCGAGGATGTTCTGCAAAGAATAGACGGGGTCGGGACGGGGAATGGTCGGACGGCTCAAGAGCATCATGCGAATGTACGGAACGCTGCCATTGGCGCGAATCCACGACGCCGTCTGGTAGGGAAAACGCGGATTCTCATACCAGTTGTTCCAAAAGTAGACCCAAGCCAGCGATTTCCCCACGGTGTCTTGATAGGATCTCACGTCGCTCAGGGTAACGTCGCCCCCCATGCCATTCTTGCTGCCGGGGAAAACGCCCACGTAGTAGTTCCCATGCGGCGGCGCTACCAAGGTGCGCAGAGGCAATGGACTTATGGCCGGTTCATGGCCGAGGCCGGCGACCACGACCAAGACGACGGCGACGACCTGCCACAGTCAACCTGGTCCGAGGGCCGGATGCATTCCCGCTGTCATTCCTTCCTTTTCACGCTTGTGGAGCGCGGCGACGCCTCAGCGCCCAAAACTTCTTCAAAAGGCATTGAACGTGCTGAGGACTACGGAACGTCCGAATTCTGCCGCCTCCTGACCGGGCGAAATTCTGGTACGGCGTTTTCCGGTCGGCGCATGTTAATATAGTATTGGATTTTATGCTGGTTTGCGCTCTTAGCTTCTGGAAGTACCACTGTTCCCACAGGTCGCCGGTCGCCGTTCTGGTTCTTCTCACCACGATGTTGATCTCGCCGCTGGTGGGAGTGCTGCGCGCAGCACCGCCGGTTGATGCTGATAAGTCATCGACCGTCGCGGTGATCTACGATAGCCAACCGGACCCGCGCGTGGATTCCTATATTCACGCCCTTTTCCTGAGGAACCTCCTTACTCACTTTGACTTGCGGGCAGCGCTGATTCCCCTTGACGAATACAGGCCGGGGCAACTCGCGGACTACCGTGCCGGGTTCTTGATCGCGTCCGGGCTGAAAACCGTCGTCCCGCCCGCGCTGCTTTCCGATATTCGCGACACCGACCAGCCTTTTGCCTGGTTGGGGGGGCATATCGATCAACTCCTTGCCACGCCTGATGCCCGCCGGCAGTATGGCTTTAGTTTCGTGGAGTACGATAAGGGTGACTACCGCACGGTCATCTACAAGGACACGCCGCTCATCAAACCCGAATACGACTTGAGCGTGGTCTCCGTTCAACAATCCCAAACTCGCGGGGGTCCTTGCCACCGCAGTTAATCAGCAGAAGGTTTCAAACCCTTACGTGGTGAGAAGCGGCAATTTCTGGTTCTTCGCGGACCGGCCGCTTTCGTTCATGGGGGAGGGAACTCGCTACTTGGTGCTATGCGATCTTCTCCACGACATCCTGGGAATCAACCATCCCACCGAAATGCGCGCGATGGTGCGCATCGAGGACGTTAGCGTGGATGACGATCCGGACGACTTGACGCGCATTGCAACATGGCTCTCCGATCGGCATATTCCTTTCGGTATCGCCATTATTCCGATCTTTCGCGATCCCGCGCATTCCCTGGAGATCCACCTGAGTGATCGCAAGTCCACCGTGCGGGCCATCCACACCATGATTGAGCTGGGCGGTACGCCCATCATGCATGGAATTACCCACCAGGTTCACGGCTTAAGCGGTGATGAATACGAGTTCTGGGATGAGTTGGGCAATCGACAGGTGGGCGGCGACTCGGCGGAATTCGTCACGCGGCGAATGCGCATGGGGTTCGCCGAATGTTTTGCCAACGATATTTATCCCGTAGCGTTTGAGGTTCCCCACTACGGCGCCTCCGAAGTAGACTACCGCACGCTGGCGCAGGCTTTCTCCCTGTTCTATGACCGGCCCATGGTGACGCCCGACGATACGACCGCGCAAATGGTCCCGTATCCGGTAATGGACCAGTACGGCCGCCACATCGTGCCGGAGACTCTGGGATATCTTCCCGAGGATGATCCCGACCCGGCGAAGATTGTTGCCTATGCGCGCAGCATGCGGGTGGTTCGTGACGGCATCGCGTCATTCTACTTTCACCCGTTTTTGAAAGAGAAACTGCTCGAGCAGGCGGTTGAGGGCATCAGTGGCTTGGGCTACCACTTCGTCTCTTTGCGGGATTTCGGCGGACAGGTGGATTTTGAAGGTCAGTACGCCGTTCGGACCTCGTCCGGTGCTGTGCAGTTGTCGCCCAAGGACGAATACTGGCGCATGCAATTGTTTAACGCCAGCGGACAAGTGGTTAAGACCGATGTGTCGGCGGCGCGGGTGAATTCACCCGTTGACCTTTCCGTGCAGATCCCGCCCGGGGGCTGGGCGGCCGCCGAGGTTATGAAACGCCCGCCGGAGAGCACGGAGCGGGCGAATTCCTGGTTTGGGCGCGTGAGTGATTGGTGGGATGGCCTGCACCGCACCGTTACTCCGCCTTCCACCGTCATTCGCAACAAGTTTGCCGGGCCTCCGAGTGCTTTGATCCTGTGGCTGGACAACGCCCACGCCGCCGCCGGGCACAACCAACAGAGCTACAAGACTGTGCTGGAGGCTCTGGGCTACCAGGTGAGGACGGAAACGGTCGCCAAGTTTCGCGAAGCGCCCAAGTCGAGCGATACCCTTTTGATTGTTCCCCACACCGCTGGAACGCGTTTGAACGAAACCCAGCAGCGGCTGGTGCTGCGATACCTCGGGTCGGGCGGAAACGTGGTGGCCGACGGTCCGCAGACTTGGTTGACCCATGTCGGATTCGCCTTCAGTAATCTCCAGATGATCGTTGCCGCGGTTACCGATCCCGATCACTCGGACGTGCAATTAACCTGGCTGCCGGAGGAGCACCTCAAGAAATTCACCGCCCCCGAACACGTGCGCGATTTGATGGACGACAATGAAAGCGGCCAACCGGTGGCAGTGGCCGGCTCCTTCGGGGCGGGCCACTACATTTACCTGGCGGCCAATCTGGACGACTACACCAACGAGGGGACCAGCCACTACCCCTATTTCCCCATCTATCTCAGCACGGTATTCGGGGCGCCGACTTCGCTGCACAGCCGCCAGATTGAAGTCTATTTCGATCCCGCCGACCGGCCCGGCGCCGACCTCAATCGTCTGGCCACCATCTGGCATCGCGCCGGGATCAGCACGGTGCACGTCAAGGCGTGGTACTTCACCACGCAGTATGCCTTCCCCTACGACGAGTTTGTGCACGCGTGCCACCGCAACGGGATTAGCGTTTACGCCTGGATCGTTTTTCCCATGGTCACACAGAAGATGTGGGACGAGCATCCCGAATGGCGGGAAAAGACTGCCACCGGCGCCGACGGCAATGTGGGTTGGCGGTTCTCCATGAATTTGCAGGACCCGGACTGCTTTGAGGCCGCCATGGATTGGGCGAAGGGTCTGCTGAGTTCCACTGACTGGGATGGTGTGGACATCGCCGAGCTGAACTTCGATGCCGACTTCAAAGATTATCTGCGCCCGGATAAGTTTGTCCCGATGAACGACATTGTGCGCGCGGACTTCAAGAAGAAGGCCGGTTTCGATCCCAAGGATTTGTTCCGTCCCAGCTCGCCGCATTTCTACAAGACCGATCCAGATGGATTGGCCAAGTTCCTGAAGTACCGCGAAGACGTCGTGGTGGATTGGCACCGCCGCGTGCTGACCGAACTCGAACCGTTGTGCATGCAGCGCGGATTGGAAGTTATCGTGACGATGTTCGACAGCCTGCATGACGACTATGTGCGCCCGGCACTGGGAGTGGACTCGCGGCGCATCGTTGCCCTGATGCGGGACTTCCCCTTCATGTTGGAAGTCGAGGACCCGGCACGCTTCTGGATGACCTCACCCGAGCGTTACCGCCGCTTTACGGCCAGTTATCTCAAGCTGGTCCCCGATCGCCGCCGCTTGATGTTCGACGTCAACGTGGTCAACAATCGCGACATCACCAACACCAACCTGCCTTCCAAAACGGCCACTGGGACGGAACTGGCTCTCACGCTCCTGAGCGCCGCGTCGGCGTCCGGACGCGTGGCCGTCTATTCCGAGCAGACCGTGTCCCCCCAGGATTGGGACCTTGTTCAGATGGTTTTGAATCGTCCCTCCTCCATCAACGGCGGCACGACCAGCATGGACGTGAATGCCTCGGCATCTCTGGAACTCGCTCCCGCCGACGACCCTCTCTATTATGTTGACGGGCATCTGTGGCCCGCCGTCTCGCAAGATGCGGTGCTGATGCCGGCCGGCGAACATTCCATCTCCAGCGAGCGAAGCTGGTGGCACATTCTCGACACCGAAGAATTCCAGGCGCGCATCGTCAGTTGCACCGCGGACTTGGAAGATGCGGAGGCGGACGCCACCGGCTTGACGTTTCGGTACCGCTCTCCCGGCCGTGCCGTGATTATGTTTGATCAGCAGCCCAATGAGATTCTTGTGGACGGCGCCACATCGAACCTGCCGACGGAGCGCGCGGGGCTCGATTGGACAGTCGATTTCCCGTCCGGCCATCATAATGTGCGGGTGACTACCAACACCCGCGCCGGCGTGGCGGTGGACCTGGTGGGATGGGCGTCTTCATGGGCCATTTGGGCTTTCGGTACGCTGGCCACCGTCCTCATGGTCGTTATTTACTTGCAAGTTCGCCTCCAGCGGCTTATAAAACGTAACGGGTAGCAAAGCCCGGCGAGAACTTCCTGATGCCAAACCTTCATTGGATTATAGACGGACTCTTCGTCTCTACCGTCGCCCTGATCTGGTTCATGCTGGGTTACCAGACCCTGCTTTTCTTTCTGGGACATGTTTATTATCGTCGCACGCGCCGGGCCGCAAAGAATCTTTCGCTCGTCACCGACGCCGAACTGCCTTGCATATCGGTGCTGGTGCCTTGCCACAACGAAGGGCGCGTGATCTCGCACACCATTGAGGCGCTGCAAAAGCTCGACTATCCAAGCGCGAAGATCGAATTTCTGCTGATCAACGATGGCAGCACGGACAACACGGCGGAAGTGATTCGCGGCTATACGGGCGACCCGCGGGTGCGATTGCTGGAAGTGCCCAAGCTGCTCAGCGCCCGCGGCAAGTCCGGCGCGCTCAATTACGCCTTGTCGCAGAGCCGCCACCCCATGATCGCCATCTATGATGCCGACAACCTGCCTGAGCCTGGCGCCATTCGTCCCTTGGCCGAGCACCTGGTGCGCGATCCCAACCTGGCCGCGGCGGTGGGAATGTATCGCGCGTGGAACCGGCGCCGCGCCCTCATTACGCGCTTCATCAACATTGAAGGCATCGGCTTTCAATGGATGGTGCAGGCCGGTCGCTGGATGCTTATGCGCCTGACCATGCTGCCCGGCACCAATTACGTGATCCGCAAGTCAATCGTGGAAAAGCTGGGCGGCTGGGATGAGCAGGCGCTGACGGAGGACTCCGAATTGACCGTGCGCCTTTATCAGGCCGGGTACGAGGTCCAACTGGTGCCCACGTCCGTAAGCTGGGAGCAGGAACCGGAATCCTTGCGGGTTTGGTTCAAACAGCGGCGCCGCTGGGTTCGCGGCTTTAACTATGTGATGAAGAAACACCTGGCCGGCATGCTCCACGCCAAGCCCCGCCGCGTCGCCTTTGAAATGCTCTCATCCCACCTGCTGTATTACTTTTTCTTCCTGGCCGTGGTGATTTCCGACGTTCTCTTCTTTCTTTGCCTCTTCGGCCTGGTCAATATTCGCGTGCCGGGTCCCTACAGCTTGGTCTGGATTTTTGCCTATGCCACATTTGTCTTGCAGCTCGTCATTGCGCTTTCGTGCGAGCGAGGCGAGGATTCTCCGGTGAATATCCTGCTCACCGTGGTGATGTATTTCACCTACTGCCAGCTTTGGATTCCGGTGGTGGCCGCGGCCTTTTACGACGACTTCATCGTCCACCGCGCCATCAAGTGGGCCAAGACCGAACGCTATCAGGTGGGAACGGCGGGTCAGTTCTAGATTGGTGATTGGTGAATTGTGATTGGTGATTGAAAGACTAAATGGTCCTTGGCTGCGTTGTGCTTTGTTCCGAGGCGGTACGGATTTCGGGTTTTTCAATCAGCAATCACCAATCACAAATCACCAATCGCAAATCACCAATTGCTGATCACCAACTCCTTTGATGTCTGCTAATCGTCTAAACGTCCTCGTAGTTTTGGGCACACGCCCGGAAGCCATTAAACTTGCCCCGGTGATTCGTGAGCTGGGGCGGCATCGCGACCAGTTTCGGACCCGCGTCTGCATCACGGCGCAGCACCGGCATTTGCTTGAGCCGATTCTGCGCTGGTTTCATATCCGCGTTCACGACGACCTTGACGTGATGCGGCCGAACCAGGAACTGTGTGGATTGACCGCGCTGATCCTGGAGCGCTTTCATGAGGTGCTGGCCGCGCGCCGGCCGGACGTGGTCCTGGTGCAGGGCGATACCACCACGGCCATGACCGCGAGCCTGGCGGCTTTCTACCACCGCGTGGCCGTCGGTCATGTGGAAGCAGGCCTGCGTACGCTGGACCGATACTCGCCCTTCCCCGAGGAGATCAACCGCCGCCTGACTTCCCAGGTGGCCACATTCAACTTTGCTCCCACCAACTGGTCGCGCGATAACCTGCTGAAGGAAGGCGTACCCCGCAAGACCATCATGGTGACCGGCAATACCGTGATCGACGCCCTGCTGGAAACGCGCGACCGCGTGCTGCGCCGCCCGCCGGCCATTTCCCAGCTTCGCGGATTCAAGCTCGACGGGCGCAAGCTCATCGTGGTCACCGCGCACCGCCGCGAAAATTTCGGCCCGGGCCTGACGAGCATCTGCGAGGGCATCGCGCGCCTGGCAAATGAACGCGATGACGTGGTGTTCGTCCTGCCCGTGCATCCCAATCCCAATGTGCAGGCGATTGTGCGGCCCATGCTCGGGAACCATCCCCGCATCCGCCTGGTCGAACCTCTCGATTATCCGCAGTTCGTCTGGCTGCTCTGCCAGGCATATCTGGCCCTCAGTGACTCGGGTGGCATTCAGGAAGAAATGCCCTCGTTGGGTCGGCCCGCGCTGGTGATGCGCGAGAGCACCGAGCGCCCCGAAGGTTTGAAGGCGGGCGTGTGTAAACTGGTCGGAACATCCGCCGACGTTATCTATCAAACCGTAACGAATCTCTTAGACAACAAGAAGGCCTACGCTGCCTTCAGCCGGCACAAGAATCCGTTTGGCGATGGCAAGGCCGCAGAGAGAATTGTGGCCGCGCTGGGTGACTTGCCGAGTAGGCAGTAGGCAGAAGGCAGTAGGGAGAAAGCGGCTGGGCGACTTGCGTCATGTAGCCCACATCGCCGGCTGCCGGCTCGTCGTGCGGGAGGCGAGGGGCGGGGGACGAGACGACAGTTTGTCGCGCGCAAATCTGCAAAACGATGATTTCCGCTAACCGCCTTTTTTTCAGTATGTTGATGGGTTTGGTGAAGCAAAAATGCGAGTTCCGGGTCTTTGTTTTCAGTAACTTCATGGGTTAGCGCAAGATGTCCGAATAACGGTTTCCGCCTGATAGAAAGTCACCACGAAATCGGGGTGTCGATCGCACGTCCCCGGCGCCTTCCGCCTAGGCCACACGAGAGTGGCCCAACCCAGTAATTACTACTAACATATCATAATCCATTTGTCAAGTACTTTCTTAACGATAGGATGGTCCATGGCTGATCAAGATATCTCATCGCGAACTGCGCCACCCCGCGGCTTCGCCGGCTTGGGATTGCCTTTCCATTCAGCGCGCCGTATCCTGATGACCTGAGCAGGACTGCAATTGTGGAGCTCGTATGGTTTGTCCGAGCTGTGGCAGACAAGTGGCCGGGACGGAGGCGTGCAGGTTCTGCGGGGCGAACGTCAAGAATGGCGTGACCCTCTCCCCCGAATCCGTCCCACTCGCGGGCGGTGGCACATCGCCGGGCACCGTAGATGACTCCTTCCGACAAAAACATGACGCGACCACCAGTCTGATTCTCGGCATTGTCTCGTTCGCCACTCTGCCCGTCGTCTTCGCATTTTCCTACGTCTTTGCCAACCTGCCGGTCATCTTTGTCTACTTCAAAGCCGACTTGCCTGCGGATGTATTTGCCGTCCTTTTCGCGACCGCAATCTTCGGAGGTATGTTGGCGTTGGTTCTTGGCCGCCGCGCCAATCAGGCCGTTCGGCGTATCGAGGGGGGAATATCTGGCAACGATCGGGCCAAGCGCGGCATGGTTCTGGGAGCCGTGGGAGCCGGAATTTGGTCCCTTGTTCGTCATTCTTACCTCCTGCCCCATTCACGGCTGGAAGGTGGCGTCTCGGCTGTAGGATCGTTAAGGACCATCAGTACGGCGGCGATAACCTACTCCTCCCAATATGGCCACGGGTTTCCCCTCAGACTTTCATTCCTGGCACCTCCGAAACTCGGACGGCTGGTGGGATCCACGTGGAAGTATGATGATCCGAACGACCAGGCAGCAGGCCTCATTGACGCCGTATCGGCCGCGGGGAACAAATCGGGATACCGATTCTACTATCTGGCGGGACCGGTGGACAGCCAAGGGGTGGTTCAAAGCTATACTGTGCACGCCGACCCCCTCCAGCCGTCGGCCGAACATCCGTATTACTTCACCGACCAGACGGGCGTCGTCCGGAAGCAGTTGTGGCGGGAGGCCAACGCGAGTAGTCCGCCCGTCGATTGAGGGCGCGGCAGGAGCCAGGGGCGCTCGGACTAATCCCCAACTTCGTCGCGCGCTGCGAGGACTTCGTACCACGGCCTTCCAGGCCGTGCCCTGGAGTTTCTACATTTACGAGGGCGCGGCAGGATGAAGTGCCCCGCCTTTCCTGCGGAAAGTGCCTGGAAACTGACAACCGCTGTCGTCTCAGAGTGCAAACTCACCCTCTCGTCCCAAGCTCAGTTTTTCGCCCGAATTCCCCTCGTTGTCATCCTGAGCGGCGCACTCCAGCGCGAAGGACCCTTTTCATTAGCACCGAGGCCGCAGGGCGCGTACGCGCCTTGCGGCCGCCTCGAGACCTGCTGCTGCCCGCGCGGGAAAGACGAAATACCGGGGTCCTTCGCCCTGAAAAACGGGTCTCAGGATGACAGGTCGCAGTTGGTATTCCAAGGCAACTGGGTCTTCAGTTGGCCATCACTTTCGCAAGAAAACGTCTCGCTTCGGCGCGCCGCGCTGCCCCCAAAATGTCGAAACTCCAGACCACGGCCTGGAAGGCCGTGGTCTG
>CAVRBF010000002.1:0-17084 GCA_963719115.1 uncultured Acidobacteriota bacterium
GGGGAGAGGCTGTTGATTGTTCTAAGTTGACCAACAACCTCTCCGAGGGGAGAGGTCGTCCGTCTGCTGACGGCGGGTGAGGGGTTTCGCCCAGCCTCCAACTCCAGGTGTGTCAAACTTCGACTCCCACACCGCCAGTCCCGGGAATCTCCCAGGTGGATTAGCCACGAGCATTGGCGCTGGCGAGGACGCCGATGGCCACCACCAGCATGGCGATGGACGACGCCATCAGCACTCGTGACCGCGTCCCGGCGTGTTTCCATTCGCCCGTCACCACTCCCCATACCGCGCTACCCAGAACAATGGTCACCATAAACAGCGGCCATCCGAGAACCGCGTCCAGCGCGCCGATCCGCAGGGTGGCCCAGCCATACAGGACGACGCTCCCGAACCAGAGCACTCCCATGAGCAAGGCGAGAAAAAGGTAGGGAACCATGCCTCGGCACAGAAAGTTGGCGCCCGTGTGATTCTTCCTGAGCAGGCGCAGGCAGTACACGATGGCCGGAATGGCCCCGACCAGCAAAACCGGAACCCATGCAGCGTTGGTGGCATCGCGAGCGCTTGCTCCGTGCTGGCGGGCAATTTCGATCAACGGCGCCCCGGCTACCAGCCCGAAGTTGAGCATCGATCCGCACATGCCGGCGAGCACGGCGAACATAAAGCCCCGCAGGAATCCTGAGGCGGGCCGTTCGATTTTCGCGGCCTCGTCTTTTTCGCGTTGCCGCCCGGCCAGCCCGCAGAGAACGACGCCGAGAATGGTCAAAGCGATGCCGAGTGCGATCAACACGCCTGCCCGCATGGAAACTCCACCCGTGCCTTGCAGCGGCAGGGGCAGGACCGCGCCCACGCTGGTCGAGACTCCCATGACGGTGGCGAACATGGCGGCCACACCGATCAGGTCAACGGCGATTCCCGACAGCAGCATGCCGACGCCCCAGGTGGCGCCGCTGAATAGCACGATCGTGAGCGCGCGGGTGTTGATTTGTCCGTAGATGGACCAGAAATGCGGGATGGTCCACATTCCCAGGGCCGACGGCAGCACCCAGATCCCCAGAATCGTAAATGCCAGCCACATGTTCTCCCACTTCCACGTCAGCTTGAGCTTCAGCGGAAGGGTGTAGGCGCTGTTGATGAGTCCGGCAAAGATCAGATAACCCAACGCCACCATCATTTCTGAGTTCATGTTGGTTTCCGTTTAGTCCTAGGGCCGCGGCGGAAGCGGCGCCAGTTCCTGCATCTGAAGCTTGGGAAGTGACCCCTCACCCGCCCGTCAGCAGACGGTCGACCTCTCCCCTCGGGAGAGGTTATTGAGGCTGCTTGGCGCGCGATCGCGCCGCAGAAAAACCAACAGCCTCTCCCGAGGGGAGAGGCCGACCCGATCCATCGGGGCGGGTGAGGGGTCTTTTTGCCGGCTGCCGTCAGGCCTTTTTTGAGGGGCCAGTCCCCATCTCTGCCGGAGGATACTTACTTCACACGCCCCTGCATGTCAAGCTTATTGCGATGCTCTTTTGTTGACAGAGTGGTTGACTTCAGATGCCGCGCGGATTCGTGCCGTTGCATCACCAACGAACCTAACTGTCATCCTGAGTGCCGCTCTTCAGCACGAAGGACCCCTGGCATTTCGTCCTACCCAAGAGGCGCGGCTCGCCGCGGCGGTTTCCAGGCGCTGCGCGCCTTCATTCCTACGAACAATGACAAGGGTCCTTCGCCCTGAACTGCGGGCTCAGGATGACAGCCCAACGAGTGTGCATCGACACCACGATTGTCGCGAACGGCAACGAAAACCTTCGCCCGCATCTCTGGCCGGCGATCCGGTGGAAGGGAGTAGCGATCGCCAGCAAGGGGGCACTTCACCAGTTTGCGGCGAGCCGACCAACTGAATACGACAAACGCAGACCGGGACATTGTGACCGCAAGAAACCTCGGCCAAATTGCCCGGCTTGGCATTATTTTACTTGACAATAGGCGTGTATTGTGCTACAGGGGTAGCTGATGGTGGTAGGCAATGAAAGTCAGCTGTCAGGAGGCAGGAGTTGGAAGACAGAAGTCCGCCCTGCGGTCCCGAGCCCTTTTCGGACGACCGGTCGGCAGGCGGGCGAGGTCCAGGAACGAAATCGTCCGAGCAGGCTGACGGGGTGGCACGATGAAGAGGGGGTGCGTTCCAGGCGGGAATGTGCACAAAAAGCCACAGGGCTACGCTGCGCCCATCCCGTAAAGCCATCGATTGGAACCTGCGATGTTTAAGAAAGAAAAGATAGTTAGCCTCAATCTCGACAGAATGTCTATGACGCTGAGTTGCTGAATATAAGCAAGATAACCCTTCGGCAGGGCGAAAGTCCGGCAAAAAAAGGGAATTAAATTTTGAAGGCTAAACCTGCGATGTTGATGAAAACAAAGGAACGAGATCGGCGCTGCGAGGCTAAACCCACGATGTGTATGAAAACAAGCAAGTTATGAATTTTAACCCACGATGTTGATGAAAACAGATATATTTATGCGTTTTCACCCCACTGAAGCTGTCCGGCGCAGTCGGAGCGGGATCGATGGCTGGTGCGGAAAAGACACAGGGCGCGGCCACGGCTGCCACGTGGGTCGCTGTCGTTGTTTTTTTGCCGGTCCCGCGAAACTTTCACTCGATGGGGAGGATGAACATGGAAATCGAGCAGTTCAATTTCAACAAGCTCTTTGACCTGAGCGGGCGCGTGGCCTTGATCACCGGCGCGGGTGCCGGTTTTGGTGAGGCCATCGCTTTGGGATTCGCGGCGCATGGGTGCGGTGTGGCCGCCGCCGACATCAATCTTGAGAACGCCCGGCGCACCGCAGAAAAGGTCGCCAAAATGGGCCGGCGATCGATGGCGGTGCGCGTGGACGTCGGTTCGCCCGATGAGATCAAGGCCATGGGGGAATCCGTGGTCAAGGAACTGGGCACCATTGACATCCTGGTGAACTCAGCGGGGATTTCGCATCACCGCCCGGCGCTGGAAACCACGGCGGAAGAGTGGGACCGTGTGCAGGACGTGAATCTGCGCGGCACGTTCCTCTGCTGCCAGGCGGCGGGGAAGATCATGACGGTGACGCGGCGGGGCTCGGTCATCAATTTTTCCTCCATCGCCGGCGTGGTGGGCATGGGGCGGGGAAACAACGCCTATTGCGCGAGCAAGGGCGGTGTGAATGCGCTCACCAGGCAACTTGCTTTCGAGTGGGCAAGCCTGGGTATTCGCGTCAACGCCATCGCGCCCTGCCAATTCTTAACGCCCGGGCTGGAAGAGGTCATGGCCGACCGGCAGTTTGAGCGGGAAAAACGATGAAAACCTGGCGGGAAGGCATTCCGCTCGGACGCGTGGGTGAAGCCCACGAAATGGTGGGACCGGCGCTTTTCCTGGCTTCGGACGCATCGTCCATGGTGACGGGTGTTATTTTGCCGGTGGACGGCGGCTTTCTGGCGCACTGATTCGCACGCAGAAATCTTGACCGATGCTCAGCACCTTGATTCGCACTCTGAATGACGTTGGTAAGCCCACCGAGTTGTTCTCGAGCCCGGACGGCAGCCGGGCGCTAGTTCTTCCCTATGGCGGGCGGGTGTTGGGGCTGTTTGCTCCCAACAGTGAACAGAATTTTCTCTGGACGCACCCCGCTCTCGACACGGCGGAATCCGCGAAGGCATTTTATGAAAGCGCTGTCTGGCATAACTCCGGCGGCGACCGCACGTGGCTTGCTCCTGAGGTGGACTTCTTCCTGCCGAATTACCCCGACCTGAGCTTCAGCAGCTACTGGCAGCCGCGCCAGCTTGACCCCGGGAACTACCAGATCATTCGCGAGGGCGGCCAGTGGTGCCTGATGAACAGGCTAATCCTAACGTCATCGCGGTTTAAGACAAGTGCGGCGATGGAAATCACCAAGTCGGTGGAACCGGCCCTTAATCCCCTGCGCCATGAGCCCTCGTGGAAGGATTCTGCCGACGTTGAATATGCCGGGTACACGTTGCAGACAAGTCTTCAGTTCAGCGATAGCAGCGTGGCAGGTCCCTTCCAGGCGGGGTTGTGGGACTTGTTGCAGTTGCCGCACGGGGGAGAACTCCTGGTTTCGACCTACCGCCGGGCCGAAGTCAAGCTTTACTTTGGCGCCGTAGGCCCGGAAGACCTGATCGTCAGCGAGCACCTGATTCGCTACCGCATGCGCGCATCGGGCGAACACAAGCTGGGTTTCCGCGCCGTCAACACGACAGGCCGGATCGGGTACCTCTATCCGTGCGGCGACAAGGCGGCGCTGGTGGTGCGGAACTTTGCCGTGAATCCCTCGGGCGAATACGTCGATGTGCCCTGGGCCGAAACGGCCAACCTGGGATTCTCCGCGCAAACCTGCAACGTCAACAGCGGGCTCGGAAGTTTCAGCGAGCTGGAATACCACGTCCCGGCGATCGGCAATGGCACGGGCAGTGTTCGCTCCGATGA
Source organism: uncultured Acidobacteriota bacterium (assembly GCA_963719115.1). GTDB lineage: Bacteria > Acidobacteriota > Terriglobia > UBA7540 > UBA7540 > Bog-366. The sequence goes on from CAVRBF010000002.1 coordinate 4,452, forward strand.
CGTTTCGCAGGTATGGGCGTATCGCGGGCCGCTTGCCCGGATCCAAGCCATTGCGCGCAGCCTTCTGGCGGGTGAAATTTGAATCGCCATGCTGACGACACGATTGTCAACACAGTTGGCGACCAGGTTGACCGGCCGCCGCCCGGCATGGTAACGTAGCGCCGATTTCTCCGCCGCGTGCGTTGGGACTGTCCGCACGGCTGGTACCGATCCAGTCGGGGCGACATAAATTGTACCGTCGATCTCCGATCGACGCCGGCGGTCGGAGATCGCCGCTACAGCCGAACGCACAGACAATTATGTCGCTGTGAATAGTCGGATCGAGCTATTGCCGCGGAGAGTTGAGGGCGGGAATTTCATCCCGCTTGTACGGGAGCAAAAAGATGGCGTCGGTAAATTCTCTGGGGAGGGGAAGCAAGCGAAGGGTTTCCCCCAGCGCCAAGGTTGAGGAGTACATCAAGAGGGCGTTGTACACAGGCCAGTTGGCGCCACGCGAGCGAATTATTGAGGGTGATCTGGCTCGCCAACTGGGCGTGAGCCGGGGACCGGTGCGGGAGGTCCTGCTCCGGCTTGAGGCCGAGGGATTGCTGACGATCACGGCCCGGCGCGGCACCTTTGTGCGCGACTTCACGCGCCAAGAGGTCAAGCTGACGTTCAAAATGCGGGCCAAACTTGAGGGCCTGGCCGTCTGGTACCTGCGGCAACGGATGAGTCCCAAGAACGAGGCGACGCTTCGCAAGTGCCTTCAGAGGATGAAAACGGCGGCAGGAAGAGAGGACGACGAGGCGTTCTTCTTTGCCGACATGGAATTTCATCGAACCATTTGGGAACTTTCCGGGGAACCGAAATTGTTCGTAATCCTCAGCCGGGTTATGAGCCCCGTGATCTTTGAGATTGCCCGCAGCTACTCCTCACGATCGCCCATCGCCGAACGCTATGAGAACCATCGACAGTATTTGGAGATGATTCTGTCAACGCCCTTGGCACGCGTGGATCGAGCGGTGGAGAAGTACTTCGACGAACTCTACAAGCCGATCTCCAGTGACCATTCGCTGCAAGGCGACCGCCGGCGAGAACGGCCACTTGTTCCTGTCCGCTGGGTGGCGTAACCAAAGCCGCGACCCTGCGCGCACTATAGCCTACCTATTGGCCTATCGAAAACCTGGGTGGAGTCCTCACCCGGGCGGCGATTCCACCACCACATGGCGCGGCATCTTTACGCCGAGAATGACCAGGGCGGCGGCAAGGACGCCGGCGGAAGCTGCGCTCCCGCCTAATGGTTGGGGGGGATGGAAGTGCCGTCACATCCGGGCGCCACCTGGCGAAGTTCCAGCAGGAACCCGATGAGAGCTTGCGTATCCAGCAGCGTCCAGCGAGTTCCGGGCCGGATTCCGGTACCCGCTTGCAGGACGTCAACATGATCTGCCGCGAGGTTTCGAACCGCGTCATCCATGTCGTCGACTTCGAAGAGGATGTGGTGGATCCCGCCGCCCTTCTGTTGCAGAAACTCGTAGTAGGCGTTCTTTTCGCCTTCGAGAGGCTGGATCAGTTCTAATTCCAGCGATCCCACCTGCGCGAACGCCTGGCGAATCTTGATCTGCTCCTCTTTCCCGCGAAAGTAATACTTGGAATCCGGTCGATTCGGCCACTCGATAACACGAAATGGTCCGATGCCGAAAAGCTCGGTCAATAATTGCGTGGCGCGTGTGAGGTCTGGAACGACGATGCCGATCTGGACCGGGCGCTTCAATTCCGACCCAATGTGGGGCGTTGTTAGTGAACCCATAAACTACTCTTCGGCCATTGAGATATACGGACTTCAGCCTATCCGCAAACGCCACGGATGGTATCCGCGAAATGAGTTCGCGTCAACTTCTTACTGGGCTCTCCGGCACGAGCCGCTGACCTTGATGGGGGACACAATATGCGAAAATAGACCGAAAAAGTGCTTGACAAGCTGAAATAGGTCAGTCTATTATCCGTCGTCACATGATCGATCATCTGATAACGAGTCTGAGCCCATGGAAGTGACCAGCCTCGAGAACTTCGTGCCCCAGCAAGTTTCCTTGCGAGTGCAGGTTGCCAAATTCTTGCGTGACACGATCTTGTCCGGGAAGCTAAAGCCGGGCGAAAAGGTCGTGGAGCGCTCGCTGGCGAAGTCTCTGGGGGTGGGCCAGTCAACGGTTCGGGAAGCCCTTCAGATTCTCGAACACGAGGGCCTGATCTTCAAGAAGGCGAACACCGCCAGTTTCGTCACCCAGTTGTCGCGAGAACGAGTGGTCGAGATTGTAGACATCCGGCTGGACTTGGAACCGAAGGCCTTTGTGCTCGCCAAGCGGATGATGACGCCGGAGGACCTTGAGAGCCTTCGTGATCTGGTCAAAGGGATCGAGGAAGGCGTCGAGAAGAATGATTACTACCAGGTCGGGTCTACCGACCTCGCCTTCCACCAGAAGGTTTGGAGTATCGCCGCGAACCAGACGCTTGAGCGGATTCTATCCCAGCTTTTGACCCCCCTGTTTGCGTACCTAATGGTTTTCCTGAGCACGAGCAGCGTACCGCTGAGGGGTCGAGTGCTATCCCACCAGATTTTGCTGGAGGCTCTGGCGAGCGCCGATGAGGAGCGGGTGATTCAAGCGGCGCGGCAGCACACAAACAACACCTGGTACGAGTTTCTTCCTTCGAAAGACGCGGAGAAGGACGAGCAGTTATAACCAAGGGCAGCTCAACATTTAGTCACAGAATACTGCACGGCGGCTACGCCGTGGATGCCCCCGGCGCAATCTGGCCGAGGGCTAGCGTCGGCCTTGTTACTAAGAGGATGTCACCGCCAGCAGCTTTGGCTCGGTGACGTAACCGGGCGGACATGCTCCGGTAAGGAGGAACCTTGATGTACCAAGTACGCAGAGGCCTTTGTCTGCTTTGGGGGTTACTTGGATGCCTGTTGGTAGTTCCACTCGCCACCTTCGGGCAAATCGGAGGAGGAGCCATCAGCGGTTACGTGCTCGATTCCTCGAAAGCCGTGGTTCCAGGCGCCGACGTCACCGCTACCATCTACGCCCTGGGGCGGAATGAAACGCACTGGAAGCTGGTCGGGCATCTGCCTTCACCTTTGGGTTATGGGGTGGCGATCACCACGCCGCAAGGCATGCTCTGCATCGGCGGGCAAACGCCGTCCGAAAACTCCCGGCAGACGCGGCTGCTGCGAATGCAGGAGGGCAAGATCGTCATTCAGCGGCTGGCGGACCTTCCCGAAACCGCTGCTGACATGGCGGGCGCGATGGTCGGGAACACCGTCTACGTCGCGGGGGGCCAAGTGACGCCCACGTCCACTGCGGCTTTGCATAACTTCTGGTCGTTGTCACTCTCGCAGACGCAGGCGGTCTGGTCGAGCTTGCCCGCGTGGCCTGGGCCGGCGCGCATCTTCCCGGTGATGGCGGCCTCGGGTTCCTCGATTTACCTGGTGAGTGGCGCGGACCTAACCGGCACGCTGGGTCCGCCGCTGGGACGGAAGTTCCTCACCGATGCGTACTGCTACACCCCCGGCCATGGTTGGCGAGCCTTGGCGAATCCACCCCAGCCCACCGCCGGAGGGCTCGGAGCCGTGATGAAGGGCAAGCTGCTGCTTTTGGGGGGCAATGATGGCAGTCTGGCCGCGAAGGAATACGAGATTCGCGACCGTCATCCCGGCTTCTCCAAGATGGTTCTGCAATACGATCCGGAAACGGGGCACTGGTCGAGCACAGGGGAGATGCCTTATGCTCTTGTGACCACCGGTCTGGCGACCTGGGAGAACGAGTTAGTGGTGGCGGGCGGGGAGGACCGGCCCAGCCACCGATCTGCCCGCGTCATGGCCAGCCCGATTCCCAATGAAAGCAGGTGAACTAGATGTCAGGAGTTGATTTCATCGAATATCTCAAGACCGTTGATTCGCCCACGGTCGCCAACGCCATTGAGCTGCTGAAAGTGCGTCCGCGGCGAGAGGGATTCGTGCCCCTCTCGGTCCATTCGTTGTTCCCGCAATTCGGCCGCATGGTGGGCTACGCCGTCACCGCCCAGGTGGAAACCGTCACGGAGTGCTATCCCACCAGTTTCGACCGCTTTGTGGACCTTTACCGCGCCGTGGGCGAATCTCCCAAGCCGGCGATTGTGGCGTTTCAGGAGATTGGCGGCTTCCCGGACTACGCCGCGCACTGCGGGGAAGTGATGGCGACGATCTTTCAACGCCAGGGCGCCATCGGTCTGGTTTCTGACTCTGGCGTGCGCGACATCCCGGAAGTGCGTGCTTTGGGTTTCCAGTACTTCGCCCGTGGAACCGTGGTAAGCCACGCCAACTTTCACATCGTACGCGTGGGCGTGCCCATTCAAATTCACGGCGTGACCATCGCCCAAGGTGACATTCTACACGGGGACGATAACGGATTGCTTTCCGTGCCGCGCGGACAGGAAAGCGCCATCCAAGCTGCCGTGGACAAGGTTCGCTCCCGCGAGCGACGCCTGATGGACTGGGTGCGAAGCGAGAAGTTCGACTTGGAGCGGATTAACGATTTTGTTGTCGAATGATAACGTGCCGTCCGCTCCGCCGGAGCCTGAGTCGTGCCACGGGCATCTTGCCCGCCGTGCCACGGGCATCTTGCCCGTGCCCGAGCGCGGCCTGGAAGGCCGTGGTACGAAATACCGCGGCTTTGCTGGAGCGTGAACCCTACTCGATGGTTTTGAGATTCCGGTAAGCTGCATGACCAAATCGCGCTATGCCTGGGTGCTGGTTGCCGTTCTCTGGTTCATCTGGCTGCTGAACTACATTGATCGGCAGATCATCTACTCGGTCTTTCCCTTGTTGCGCTCTGACCTCAGGCTCTCGGACCTGCAACTGGGCCTGCTCAGCACCTCCTTCCTCTGGGTCTATGCGCTGTTCAGCCCGGCGATGGGATTTCTGGGCGACCGATTCCGCCGCAAGACGGTGATCGTTGGGAGCCTCGCCTTTTGGTCCGCGGTGCTGTTCTTTCGGCTGGAGCTTCCGGCCTGCGTGCCTTCGGTGAGTGCTGGCAGTCCGGGGGCGGTGAAATTTCATTCGTCGTGAATCTCCAGCCCGCAGCGCGGGCTCTGTAATATAGCCTACTACTGGCCAGCCGCGGGAATAGAGTGCCGCGGTCGGGTGAGCCCCGGAAGGGGCGACATCAGGAGAGGATCCCCTCGCCGATGCGGGGTCATCGTCTTTTCGGGAGGCAAAAATGAACAAACTCAATCGCAGGGAATTCCTCGGCACCACAGCGCTGGCGTCGTCGGCTTCCAGCGGGCTTAGGGGCGAGCCGGCCATGCCGCAACGTTCCAGCATGCAAACCTTGGAGGGCCCGGATCGCGTCTGGACCATCTGGCACACTCCGGGAAGGTTTACCAAAAATCCGGACATCGTCCGCTTTCCATCGGGGAAAATGATGCTGGTATTCTCCGACGCCGACCAGCACTGGGCGCAAGGCATTACCCGCATTACCACGCTGGAGACCACCGACGGCGGGAAAACGTGGGGTACACCGCGCGTGATTGCCGAGGCCGATGTTCGCAAGGGCCAGGAGCGCTGGATCACTCCCCGCATCACCCTGCTCAAGAGCGGCCGGCTGATTGTCATCTGCGACCACGACGATTATCGGCACGCGCACCAGGATCAGCCTTCCGGCATATGGATCTGGTTCAGCGACGACGAGGGACGCACGTGGTCGCAGCCTCGCGTGACCGGCGTTCCGGGCATCGAGCCAGGCCGCATCATCGAATTGACCGACGGTACCCTGCTGATGAGCTCGCACATGCAGTTCCGCGATAATTTCAAAATGGCCGAGTTCGTCATGCGCTCGCGCGACGGCGGCCTGACGTGGGAAGACATGTCGGTCATCGCGAAGGACCGCGTGCACAATCACTGTGAGGGTCAAATCACTATGCTCTCCACGGGAGTTCTGGCCTGCGTGATGCGCGAGAACAATCACAGCGGTTATCCGTCCTACGTCAGCTTCTCCTACGATCAGGGCCACATCTGGTCGCCTCCGAAGCCGCTGCCTTTTTCCGGCGACCGTCCCTTTATCGGTCAGATGAGCGATGGGCGCGTTCTGGTGACGTATCGCAACCAGTCGGGCAACACCGGAACCAACGCCTGGCTGGGCGATTTATTTACAGACGGGGGTTTCCAAGTTTTCGGTACTCACTACGGCGATGCTTTCGCGCTGGAAAACGGGGTGCTGCACATCCAGAATCGCGCGGCCGCGGAAACCACGTATACCTTGATGCCGCCGGAGAGCTTCCGCAGCGACGTTGTGCTGGAAGCCGTGATGCGGGTGGATGGGCCTGCCGACCATGCCATCGCCACCTTCAATATTGGGCGCATCGGAATCCGGGCTTATGTTTTGCGCGATCAGATCTGGCTCGATTTCGGCCGCGGCGGGCAGGGACCGAATCCCGCCCATCCTACTCGTCCCGGTGTAGACGCCGTGCACGCCGTGGATATGACCAAGGAACATCGCATCGCGTTCAAGGCTCTGCGCGGAAGGTTCTGGCTGGAGGTGGACGGCGCGCCCGTGCTCCACTACGTGATCACGCGCGAGCTTCCTTTGACGCCCACGCTGTTCGGCCGCTTGAAGGACGCGCAAGGGGACGTGTGGATTCGTTCCGTCTGCTATCAGGTCACGAACGAAACGGAGCCCGCCTATTCCTGGGCGTGGGAGGCGTGCTCAGGGAAGTTTCCGGACCAATACCAGTTTGACAACATCGTGGTCATAGCCCCCAATCCGCCTGCCGAGGGCAAGACTCCCGACCACGGATACTCCTCGTGGGTGCAATTGCCGGACGGGAACATCTACTTCGTCGATTACTCGAATCGGGGCGATACTCCACCGTCAAGCCACATCTATGCCGCGGTGTTGATGCCGGACGATTTCAAGATCGCTTCGCAAAGGTAATCGAGGCAGCGGCGGATTGATCCGTCAGGCGACGGACCATAGGGCGAGGTCAACGCCAGGCTATCCAGAACTGGCGGACAAACTGGTGCTGGGCCAAGGTTGTTGGCGGGTTTTAGACACCCCCCGGTGGGGATAATTCCCCGCCGCGCCGATCCTGCGTCGAGGCTAGAGGAGACGTGGAAAGTATTGGCTGGGAGGCAGGGATTCGAACCCCGATACGCAGATCCAGAGTCTGCAGTCCTACCGTTAGACGACCTCCCAATGAGGCACAACAATAGAAGTAAACGGGCGGGAAGGTACTTGTCAAGGTTTCTTTAAGGTCGATGCCACAGTTGGCATTTTGAGGCGGCTATTCGCCACCGAGTGGCGAGGTAACCTCGCCGCTACGAAGGCACACTCCACCACCGCTTTCAGGCTTATCAGAACAATCGGAAGCTGACTTCCACCATGACGCGCACGGGAACGGGCGTGCCGTTTCGCATGGCAGGTTTGAACTTCCAAGTCCTCACACTTTCGACCGCCTTCTCGTCCAAGCCCATTCCCAAGGGCTTGACCACCTTGCAATCCATTACCGAACCGTTGGCGTCGATGGTGATCCAGAGGACGACGGTCCCCTGGTATTTGGCCTTGCGAGCCTCTTCCGAATAGGCGGGATCGGGTTTATAGATGGGAACCGGCGCGCTGACTCCACCACCCACGCTATAGACGCCGCCACCCACTCCACCGCCTTCGCCGGGACCTAGTCCGCCACCTTTGCCGGAGCCGATTCCGGTACCTTCACCGCTGCCAATGCCTCCGCCATAGCCCGGGCCGTTGGAGGGAGGTCCGACCACGCCGTTCGGATCACCCCAATTCATGTTGGCGCTCATCTGCGGCAGTTTTAATTCCGGCGGCCCCAACAAGGTAGGAGCGACCGCGAGCTGCGGGTTCGGATTGGGTATCACCGCCATCGGCGGAGCCAATTGCACTTTGGAGAACTTGGGAATCGCGCCCTTTGACGCCGGCGTGGGAGAGCGATCACCGCCGCCTCCTCCGCCACCGGCCTTCTTGCCGCCTGCGGGAGTAATCTGCGGAAGGTAAGGGGAGATATCCACTGCCACCACTCTGGTAGCGGCCTTCACGGGCTGCGCCCACATGCGAGACAGGATGTATGGCATCAGCAGAAGCGTCAAGGCCACGGTATGGACAAGCACGGAATTCACCCATGAGCCCGCCTGCATGCGATAGTCGCGCCAGATGTCGAGGGGGTAGGCTTGGTTCTTATAAAACACCGAACCTGCGATGGCACCCGCCAGGAACCCAGCGATCACTCCGACGAGCAGGCCGAGGTCGCGTTCGAAGAGCCAGCCGCCCGCGCCTAACACCACTGCCAGAGCGATGCCGCAAAGCACCCGTCTCCACATCTGCCGGTAGTTGTAAATGCCGATGGGGTCGCTGGGCTTCTCGAATGCCACCTTGAGCTGGGCGGGAAGATCCATGAACCACGGTCGCATGTCCGTGGCCGGCAGCCTCGCCTCGCCGCGGTAATACTGCGGCGGCACGCTGACCTTCGGCTCCGCAAACAAATAGCGAAGCTGCTGGAATGCCGATGCTAGAAGCGAAGGGCTTTCGACGAAGGTGAACTTGTAATCTTCAGCCGGTGCGGGCGCTCTTTTGGGTGCAACCTTGTCCGGGCTGAGTTCAACCTGAAGGTTGGTGGTTGACATTAACCTCTGATCCCATTCCTCGGGGAATTCTGCCCCGGGCCGCGAGACTCTGAATACCCTTTACAGTGATGGCGGACGGTGCAACGGGGTTGTCTCGGTTCGAGCCTTACGCTTCAGTCCTCTACGAACCCTCGTTCAATCTATCATAGCATGCGCTCTGAGTTAAGTTCAAGCTACGTTCAATCGGCAAGAAAATCTCCGCAAGTAGGATGCAAACCAGCGAGGAAAAGTTCAGATAATTATTTCACCGCATTACTCGGAAAGCTCTCGGCACGCTACACCCCGGCCTCTCGGGGAGTAATTACGACCTCCAAGCTGTCGCGGTACGAAGCTCAAGAACAGCGAGGGCGAACACTGCAGTCTTGCCTCTCGGCATTTTTGATTCCTTCCGGCAATACGCTTTGACCGCGCTTGAGATATAATCGCCGAATTGATACACTGAGGTTCCGATCATAGACGAAGACTGCGGACGGTCATCTCTTTATGCCACGACGCACAAGTTTCCTTGATCCGTTGGAACCAGCGAATGGTGAGCACGGCAAGCTTTATGTTGTCGGCACACCCATCGGCAATCTTGAGGACATCACCCTGCGCGCTATTCGCACCCTTAAGGAAGTGGATCTGATTGCGTGCGAAGACACGCGCCGCACCCAGAAATTGCTGAACGCCTATAAGATCCCGACGCGCACAATCAGCTACCACCAGCACAATGAAATGACCCGGGCCCCGGAGTTGATTATTCAGTTGGAGAAAGGCAGCAGCATTGCGTTGGTCACCGATGCGGGCATCCCGGGCGTGTCTGATCCGGGATTCCGGTTGGTTCACCTCGCCGTTCGCCACAGCATTCCAGTCGTGCCCGTGCCTGGCGCTTCGGCGTTTGTCGCCGCCCTCTCTGCGTCCGGGATGCCCGTGGACAAATTTCGCTTCCTCGGGTTCCTGCCGAGCAAGCGTGGCCAGCGCCGACAGGCCTTGGAGGACCTTAAGGACGCTCCCAAGACGCTGGTGTTCTATGAGGCCCCGCATCGCCTGCTCGATATGTTGAAGGACGCGAGGGACATTTTGGGCGAGCGCGAAGTGGTGGTGGCGAGGGAAGTGACGAAGGTCCACGAGGAATTTGTGCGGGGTTCCCTTGGCACCGCCGTCGAGAATCTGAAGAAGAAGGTCGTGAAAGGAGAGATTACCGTGCTGATCGGCCTTCCTTTGGAATCCGAGGCTAAAGACGCTCCGTCGCCCACAACTTCCATACTCGCCGAGATCCAGAATGTCATGAGTGACCGGCAGGTGGACGAGCGTGCCGCGTTGAAGATCGTGGCCCGCACGCGCGGGGTATCGAAAAGCGACGCCTACCGCCTGCTGCAAGCCGAAAAGGGCCACCAGAACTAGAGACCTACCCACCCTCGCCTTCTCGCATTCCCGTGCCGCCTTTTCCTGACAGCGCCTGCCGCTTCTGGCATCTTCCTTCCAGCACCCAGTGATTTCCGTTGATTATGTTCGGACGTATAAATCTCTCCCCCCGCCGCCTGTATTCCCTAACTTGCTCTGTTTCAAACGATTGCAAAACTTCCTGGCATCCTCCAGGAATTCAAAGGGAACGCAGCCTTTGGCGGCAGGAGTGCCTTGACCTGTGCACAAGAACTACCGCAAGGAGAGGAAGGCCATGAGAAATGCCACTTACGTTCTAACCATGTTGTTGGTGTTGGCAACTGGCCCGGTGGCGACCGGCCAGGAAACTTCGCAAACCAATACACCGTTACGGGCCGCCGACTCGCTCGCGCAAGCGGAGCCGTCGATGGTCATCATTCTGGTAGGTGATGGCAGCGGCCGCGTGCAGGGCTTAAGCACCGGTTTGATCGTTCGTTCGGATGGCGTCCTGCTCGCCGCTTACCATGTTGTTAAGGGCGCACAGGAGGTTCAGGTGCGGCTGCGGAACGGCGAAGTCTACGATCAGGTGGAAATGATCGGTTTCGACCAGCGCCGTGACGTCGCGGCGTTGCACATCGCGGCCACGGGCTTGACCGCGTTTAACACGGCTTCTGTAGACAGCGCGACGATGGGGGACAAAATTCACGTGTTCACCGCGGACGCGGGCATGGTGTGGTCAGGTTCCGATGGTGTTCTGGGCCCGGTTCGGTTGGCCGATGAATTGGCAGGCGTGGGCCACGGGTTTCGAGTGGTTCAGTTCATGAGCGCCTGCCCGCAAGGGGTCTCCGGCGGTGCGCTGGTAAACTCACACGGCCAGCTTCTGGGGGTCATAACGACCGCGCCGAACAGCAGTGCGGTGCAGTTTGCCGTGCCAGTGGAAAGTGTCGCCGGGTTGCAAGCACAGGGCTTACGCGTGGCCCTGGGAGCGGGGACCAACCTTTCCCCTTCCGCCGATGCACCGGAGCAAAGGCTGGCGCCCAAGAGCGACGCTGCGCCGCTAACGGCTCTGGCAAAAGCCCGCACACTCTCCGTGGTTACCAAGACGACATTCTTCAACCCCGGCAATCTCGACAAAGAACTGCTGAGCAGCGAGGAGTTCAAACTTCTGGGAATGAGCGTTGCGGGTAATACTCGCACCAGCGATGTGGTGGTCAAGGTGGATCGCCCTTTATTTACCTATGATTGGACCTATTCGGTGAATGATACCTATACGGGCACGGTCTACGCCACGGGCAAAGTGACGGCCATGGACGGTGGACGCGCCGCCAAGGGAATTGCCCGAAAATTGATCCAGGACTTTGAAAGGGCGCGGGTGGCGCAAGCGGCAGACACAAACCCCGAGAAGCTTCGCCCAGTCAGCAGTGACGGTCTGCCGGCAATGAACCTATCCATACGAATTGACAAGGGGGATGTGATGAGCTACCGACTTGGGTTTTTGGCGGTTTGCTTTGGCATGGCAACGAGCATGGCATGGGCGGGTCAGGCCGCCACACCGACCTCCGGGCCGGGTGAGTTGGAGCAGTTTTCGAAGGCAGAGCAGGCGATCGCTCTGGTTTTAGTGGGTGATGGAAGCGGTCGCGTGGGGAGTGTGAACGTCGGCGTGGTGATCCGGCCTGATAGATGTTCCTGCTGACCAGTTACCATGCTCTTCAGGGTGCTTTGGAAGTGCAGGTCAGGCTCCGGAGCGGGGAAGTTTACGACCAGGTCAGCATGATGGCGTTCGACGAACGCCGGGACGTCGCGGCGTTGCATATCTCCGCGCAAGGGCTGACGTCACTGCCTCCGGCGGCGTCCACTGACGCGGTCCCGGGCGACAAAATCCACTTATTGACGGCCAGTGGCAATCCGGCCTGGACGGCTTCCGAAGGCGTGTTGGGGCAGACGCGCTTGGCCGATGACGTCCCCGGTGCGGGACGCGGCTACCGGGTGACCGAGTTTACGGCGGTACTGCCTCCCAATGCGCTGGGCGGAGCCTTGATAAACTCACGGGGCCAATTCCTGGGAATTCTCACGGGCTCGCCAAACTCCGCAGGGAACCAGTTTGCGATTCCTCTGGAAACCGTTGCGGGATTGTCAGGGGAAGGGCGCTTGACGGCTCTGGGAAGTGGAAAGAACCTCGTGCTGCCGGCGCTTCCAAGCCATTCAGGCCCGGCGGAGCACGAGCAGCCGGCGTCTGACGCGGCGCTGGCGCAGGCCCAGTCTTTGCGGGTCACGTCGAGCACCACGTTTCTCTCGCCCTTCATGCTGGAAAAGGAACTGATGGCAAACTCGCAGTTTTTGCATTCTCGGGCTGAATCTTGTAAACGGCTATCGCGGCGGGGATTTGCTGATCAACGTGGACCATCCCGCTGCTTATTCACCTACGACTTCACGTTTTCGGTGACCAGCGCTCAATCCGGAGTGTTGCTGCTGACGGAGAAGGTCACAGCTATTGACGGACCACATGCCGCTCAGGACATTGCCCACAAACTGGTGAAGGCGCTGCAAGAGGCGCGAGCGCTGAAGGCGGCGGATCAAAGTGGGTGGGCGGATTTGTCGTCCTGGTTGTAGGCTGGCTGCGA
>CAVRBF010000003.1:0-20478 GCA_963719115.1 uncultured Acidobacteriota bacterium
CCTGGGGAGAGGTTGTTGATTCTTCTGGGCGCCGGTCGCGCCCAATACGGAACAACAGCCTCTCCCCAGGGGAGAGGCCGACCCCGATCCCTCGGGGCGGGTGAGGGGTCCCTTCCTCAGCATGGCCACGCAAGTTGCAACCGCTCCGTTCCCGGCCGCGCTGCTATAATCCCCGCATGCGCGTCTCCACCGCACGCGTTCGCGAACTGCGGCTGCACTCCACCCCGGCGGAACCAGCGGCGTGGAGGTTGCTGGCAAACTGCCGGATGGGGGCGAAGTTCCGCCGGCAATTCCCCATGGAAAACGGCGTGCTGGACTTTTACTGCTTTGAACACCGCCTGGCTATTGAACTTGCCGGCGGCGTGCACTCGCAGATTGACCAGATGCGGAAGGACGCGGCCAAAGAAGACTATTTGCGGACGCTCGGCATTCGGCTGCTGCGCATTCCCAACGGTATGGTGCTGGAGCATCCGGACGAGTTCGTGCGGACGGTCTTGGCTGCCTTGACGACGAAAGTCGAGAAGGTGAAGAAGTGACCCCTCACCCGGCCCGAGGGATCGGGCCGACCTCTCCCCTGGGGAGAGGTTGTTTTTTGACGCGCACGCACGTGCGCCCACCAGAAGACTAACAACCTCTCCCGTCGGGAGAGGTTGTTGTCCGTGTGGGGCCCGTTGCCGTGCCCACACTCCTGCCGACCTCTCCCCGCGGGAAAGGTTGTTGATCGAAAAAAGCGCTTGACAGGGACGGCGGACGGTTTATAGTTAACGGTGTTCAGTAAAGGAATGTCGTTAAGACCGAAAGGCACAATGGGCACTCAGGAACGGCGCAAACGCGAAAAGGAAAATCTTCGGCAGGAGATTCTCGACGCCGCTCGCCGGCTCTTCATCAAGAACGGATTCGAAAACGTCTCCATGCGGCAGGTCGCGGAGAAGATTGAATACTCGCCGACCACGATTTACCTCTATTTCGAAGACAAGTCCGCACTGTTTCGCAGCATCTGCGAAGAGACTTTTGGCAAGCTCGAGCGCGAACTCGAGGCCATCAGAAAAGCCGACCAGGATCCGGCGCGTTGTCTGCGCAAGGGAGCGGAAGCGTACATCCGCTTCGGGCTTCACTACCCGCACCACTATCAACTGGTCTTCATGACCCCGTACCCGCACAAGAAAGATGAAAAATGCCAGGTGAAGGCAACGGCGGGCGACAAGGCCTTTGGCTATCTTGTGGAGGTCATTTCCAGGGGAATTGAGCAGGGGGAGTTCCGCGCGGCGGACCCGATGGTGTTGGCGCAGACGGCTTGGGCCACGATGCACGGCCTCACCGCCCTGCTGATCACCAAGGGAGACTTCCTCGGCAGTAAAGAGTTCCCATGGCTGGACCGGGACGTCCTGATCGCCAGCACGGTTGAATTGCTGTTGCGAGGCGTTTCGGCCTAAATTTTTTTGGCTCGGAACTTAACGACGTTCAGTTACGTAATAGAGTTCACATGCGTAATTGAGTTCAGATTGTGTGAGGTGTTCTGTGCGCAGGCTGATGGAGTCCGCGATCGTCACGCTTCTTGTCCTGTTCATTCAGCTCCATGCTCTCTCCGCTCAAAGCGCTCCCCTGCTCCGGCTGAGTTTGGCGGACGCGGTACGCACTGCGTTGAAGGAGAATCCGCAGGTTCAGAACGCGCATCTGGATGTGGCCGACCGTCAGCAGGACGTGAACCTTAGCCGCGCCGCGCTGTTGCCGCAGGCCACGTTGCAGGTGTCCGACCGCGCGGAGCGCATCAACCTGGGGTCCACGTTCGGCGCCAACCTGCCGATCTTTCCGCATCACGTTGGCCCCTTCCAGGTCTTCCAAGCCGGGTCGGAGTTTTCCACGCCGGTCTTCGATCTCACCCTGTGGCGCAAGCTACAGTCGTCGCAGGAATCGGTGGCGGCGGCGCGAACCGATGAGCAGGCGTTGCGCGACCAGACCACGCTGCTGGTGGTGTCGCAATATCTCGCCGCGCTGCGGGCGGGCGAGCGACTGAAAGCAGCACAATCGCGCGTGGACCTGGCGCAGGCATTATTCAACCAGGCTGCGCAACTGGAACAGAACGGCATCGGCACGAACCTGGACACCGTCCGCGCGCAGGTGGAGTTGCAGAACGAAAAGCAGTCGCTGCTGGTGCAGCAGAGCGAGCGCGCCAAGGCCCTTTACGGATTGGCGCAACTGCTGGATCTGGCCCCGCGGCAACCCATGGAACTGACGGACCAGAACGTGTTCGCGCAGACGCCGGAATTCACAGTCGATGCCAGCGTGGCCGGCGCTGTGGCGAACCGCCCCGAGGTCAAATCTCTGGACGCGCAAGTGGCGGCGGCCGACCACAATCGCCGCGCGGCCCGCGAAGAGCGCCTGCCGTCCGTGAGCATTGATGGCAACTGGGCGTACCAGGGATCGTCGCTGCCCTCGTCCATTCCCACCTACGCCGTGGGCGCTACGGTCAGCATCCCCGTGTGGACCAGCGGCAGAATTCGCGCCGAGGAAGCCA
Source organism: uncultured Acidobacteriota bacterium (assembly GCA_963719115.1). Classification (GTDB taxonomy): domain Bacteria; phylum Acidobacteriota; class Terriglobia; order UBA7540; family UBA7540; genus Bog-366. The sequence goes on from CAVRBF010000003.1 coordinate 2,516, forward strand.
AGGCGAGCGTGCAGGCGCATCGCCTGGAGAACCAGCGCCGCGCCGAGTGCGACGCCATTGCCGACGAAGTGCAGTCCGCGCAAGCCGATTTGGACTCGGCGCGCAGCCAGGTGGACGTGGCGCGCTCGGGACTGGCGCTGGCGCAAAAGGCGCTGGACCAGGCGCGCGAGAAATTTGCCGCCGGCATCGCCAACAACATGGAAGTGGTCACCGCGCAGGACGCGCTGGCCCGCGCCAGCGACAACCTGATCGACGCCTATTACCGCTACAACCTGGCGCACGCGCAACTGGCCCACGCCACGGGCCAAATGGAAGCGCTGTACGAGAAGTAGTGCAAACCGTAACGCCGCCATCCTGGCGGCATTCGGGTGCCGGCAAGATGCCGGCGCTACCAACGGAGCCGGCAGGACGCCGGCGATTTGAGGTCCGCCATGCCGCCGCTTGCCGAACGCAATCTGTTTCACGACCGGGTTCGCCTGGCCGTCACGCTGACGGGCGTGGTCTTCGCCGTGGTGCTGATCGTCGTGCAACTCGGCCTCTACGTGGGTTTCTCGCAGGCCACGACGGCGCTGGTTGACCACTCGCGCGCCGACCTTTGGGTGGTGGCGAAAAACGTTCCCTACATCGAGCAGGGCATTCCCTTCTCCGACCGCAAGGTCTATACGGTGCGCGCCACTCCGGGCGTGGCGGAAGCGCAGAACTACATTGTGCGGTTCAGCCGCTGGAAGCGCGCCGACGGTCAGGAGGAGGCCATTCAGGTGGTCGGAGTGAATCCCGAATCCGCCATGGGACAGGCGTGGGACATCGCCGCCGGCCGCCGCGAAGACTTGCGGGTGGATGACAGCGTCATGGTCAACCGGATTTACTTTTCCAAGCTGGGCGTGAAGGGCGTGGGCGACACGGCGGAAATCCTCGGCCGCCGGACTCGCGTGGTGGGGCTCACGCAAGGCATCCGCAGCTTCACCACTTCGGCCTACGTCTTCACCAACTATCGCAACGCCCTGGACTATGCCAACCTGCGCGGCGACCAGACCATGTTCATCCTGGTGAAGGCACAGCCGGGAGTGAACATTGAAGACTTGCGGCGCCGTTTGCAGGCGCGCCTGGATGGCGTGGACGTGGTGACCCGCCAGCAATTTTCCGATATGACGCGCCACTACTGGATGTTCACCACGGGCGCAGGCATGGCGGTGTTGATGGCGGCGGTGCTGGGCCTGCTGGTAGGCGGCGTGGTGGTGGCGCAGACCATCTATTCCAGCACGGTGGACCACATACGCGAGTTCGGAACCCTGAAGGCCATGGGCGCCACCAATGGTTACATCTATCGCGTGATCATGAAGCAGGCGGTCATCGCTGCCCTGATCGGGTACGCGCTGGGGATTTCGCTGAGCATGCTGGTGGTGCACGAGAGCGGCAAGGGCGGAGCGAACATCCAACTGCCCTGGCAACTCGGCGTCGGCATGTTAGGTGTGACCGTCACCATGTGTATCGCCGCGGCATTCGTCTCCATCAACAAGGTCACAAAGATCGATCCGGCGATGGTGTTCAAACAATAACGGTAGACGGTAGACAGTAGGCGGTAGACAGGGATTGCCGATGTTCGATTGTCGATTGTGCGCGCGGACAATGCATGTTCTCGCACTCAATCGACAATCGACCATCGACAATCGAAAATTTGCGGTCGAGCGGGAGCAAAGATAAATGACAAAGCCGATCTCGATAAACGACGTCGTGAAAGTATATGGGGAGGGCCCGACGGCGTTTCGCGCGCTGGACGGCGTCAACCTGGAAGTCGAACGTGGCGAAGTGATGTTGCTGATGGGGCCCTCGGGCAGCGGCAAGACCACGCTGATTTCGATCTTGGGATGCATCCTGCGGCCCACGTCCGGCAGCGTCAAAATCCTGGGCGAAGAAGTCACGCAACTCGATGAGAAGCAATTGCCGCGCGTGCGGCTCGACAACATTGGCTTCATCTTTCAGGGCTTCAACCTTTTCCCCACGCTGACAGCGGGAGAAAACGTGGAGTTGGCGCTGGATCTGAAGCATCAGCGTGGGGCAGCAGCGCGGGCCAAGGCGAGGGCGTATCTCGAGCAGGTCGGCTTGGGGGCAAAGTTTAGCTCGTTTCCTGCCGACCTGAGCGGCGGGGAGAAGCAGCGCGTCGCCATTGCCCGCGCGTTGGCCACGGATCCGCAGGTGATCCTGGCAGATGAGCCCACTGCCGCGCTCGATTCGCACAGCGGCCGCGTCGTAATGGAAATGTTGCGCGGCCTGGCCCATCGGCAGGACCGCTCCGTCGTCGTGGTCACGCATGACAACCGCGTGCTGAGTTACGGCGATCGCATTGTGCGCATCGAAGACGGACGCATTTTGAATGAAGAGCCGTCCTCATTTGTCGCTCTGCAGCCACCCATCGTGAATTCGCAGGAGCATGTCGAGCGCTGCGGAGTGGAGTGACAAGACCCCCTCACCCCCGGCCCCTCTCCCCCAAGGGGGCGAGGGGAGAGTTGATCGGGAGGTATTGGGTTCTCTCCGTGGGAAGAGCAGGTCGTTAGTTGAAGCTTCCACCCTCGCCCCCTTGGGGGAGAGGGTGGCTCGCAACCGGCGTCCTCATCAGCCGGGGCGAGACGGGTGAGGGGGTTCGTTGCCCAAGTCACTGTGCAGCGCTCGGCAGCGCGGGCTTTTGACTTTTGATCTTCTTTGGAGGACACCATGAAGCGTCACTCGATTTACCTGGTTATGGGCGGAATCGTTTTGGGGATTGCCGTTGGGAGTTTAATTTCGCTCCACGGAAAGCCGGTCGGGACGCAGTCCGCGCCGGTGGATCGACTGGCGGTGCCCGCCACAGGCGGCTGGGTGGCGGGCCCGGGCATGGTCGAACCTCTGTCGGAGAGCGTCAAGGTGGGCTCAGAAGTAACAGGACGATTGCAATCTGTCCTTGTGGACGAGGGAGACACCGTGAAGAGAGGGCAGGTGCTCGCCGTCCTGGTGAATGACGATTACCGCGCTGCAGTGCTGGCTTCGCGAGCCACGCTGGCCGACCGGAAGGCGAGCCTGGAGAAAATCATCAACGGCGCCCGCCGGCAGGAGCGCAATGAAGCCCAGGCCGCCGTGCGCGAAACCGAGACCAACGCCAACAACGCTGCCGCTGAAATGGCCCGCCGCGAACGTCTTTATCAAAAAGGCGTCGTCTCGCGCGAGGAAACAGAAAATTTTGAGAACCAGTACAAGATGGCGAAGGCGCGGTACGACGAGGCCTTGCAGCATTTCAAGCTGATTGACGCCGAAGCGCGCCCGGAGGACGTGGAGATGGCCCGCGCCGCAGTGCAGTTGGCGCAGGCCGATCTGGAGCAGAACGAAGCCAAATACCGGAAGACGTTTGTCCGTTCGCCCCTCGATGGCGTGATCCTGCGGCGCCATCATCGTGCAGGGGAGATTGTCGTGAATTCTGCCAGCAGCCCCGACCCGATTTTCACGCTGGGCGATTGCCGCATACTGCGCGTGCGGGTGGACGTGGATGAAGCCGATGTGGCGCAATTGCGCGTGGGCGAGCGCGCCTACGTGACCGCACGGACGTTCGGCGACCGGAAATTTTGGGGAAGGGTAGTACAAATCGGCGAGCAATTGGGCAAGAAAAACGTGCAGACAGACGAGCCGACCGAACACGTTGACAGAAAGATCCTGGAGACACTGGTACAACTCGATAGCGGCGGCGAGCTTCCCGTGGGACTGCGCGTCAACAGCTATATCGAAACCAGCCGGTAGTTTGAAAGCCGCGTCACCTGCGCCAACCTGACGGCTACGACGCCACGCTTTCCAGGCGGCTCATGCACTCGTTCAGAATATCCGCCGTACGCGTGGCGCCTACGCGGGTCACGCCGAGAGCGCGGACTTCCAGCAGTTTGTCCAGGTCGCGAATGCCTCCGGCGGCTTTCACCTGGACGTGCACGGGTGAATGGAGGCGCATCAGTTTCAGGTCGTCGAGAGTGGCTCCGCCGGGCGCGAAGCCGGTGGAGGTCTTCACCCAGTCGGCGCGCAATTCACCACAGATTTCGCATAGTTTGATTTTGTGCTCGTCCTGCAAGTAACAATTTTCAAAGATCACTTTAACGGCCTGCTTGCAGTCGTGGGTCACGTCGATGACGGCCTTGATGTCCTCGCGCACGTACTCCCAATCTCCGCTCAGCACCTTGCCGATGTTAACGACCAACTCAAGCTCCTGGGCGCCATCTTCGAGCGCACGCCGGGCCTCGGCCACCTTGATGGCGGTGGTGTGGCCGCCGTGGGGAAATCCGACGGTGGTACTGGCGTTCACCGTGCTGCCCTTAAGCAACTCGGCGCACCGTTTGAGGTAATAGGGCTGGATGCAGACGCTGGCGCATTCGTAATCCAGCGCGAGACGGCAGCCATGTTCGAGGTCGGTCACAGTTAGAGCGGGATTCAGTAAAGAATGGTCAATCATCCTGGCGATGTCTTCGTAAGTGTAGTCCATGAAATACTCCGGGTGATCAAACGCCCGGGAGCCGAAGCGGCCCTTGCCCCGCGGAGGGAAGATGCGCTTCGGCTCGCCGTGGCAGTCGATTTTAGAACTCGAACCGGGCGCGAAGTTCAAACGTCCGCGGTTGGAACGCCGTGGTGACGAGGCCGAAATTCGCGGCGTTGAGCTGGCTGTTGACGGGTCCGAGGTTGGGATGATTGAACAAGTTGAAACACTCGATACTCAGATTCAGCTTGCTGCTTTCACCCTTGATCCAGGGAAGCGTGATGGCTTTGTTGACATTGCCGTCGACGCTGAAGTAGCCGGGATTGCGGAACATGTTCGGCGCCTCATTGCCTTCCACCGGAGCGGTTCCGTAACCGGACGGAATCGAGAAGAAGGCACTTGGGTTCGAGGGGTTGCCGAAAATCCCGTTTTTGTTAGGTGCGTATTCCAGAAGGTCGCGGCTGAAATTCCGGGTGGGCGTGTGCGCCATCACGTTCGGCAGGCTGGTGTCGCCGCCGTCCGCCAGGAAGTCACCGGAACTGCCGAGACTCTGGCCGGAGCCCGGGTTGTAAGTGGTAGAGGTGGTGTAGACCGTGAACGGTCCGCCCTGCTGCGCGACAATCATCGACCCCAGCGACCAACCTCCGAGGATGACATTCAAGACCATCGCGGCGGGGTGAGGCAATTGATAAACCCCCGATAGCGACAGGGCCTGAGGGATGTCAATGCTCAACGGGCCGTAATCTTGCGCGTACTCATACGGATTCGGCAAGTTATTACCCAGGGCGTCTTGGCCGAACGTGCGCGCATAGTTGTAGGAAGCTCGCCAGGTAAAATGCCCGCCCTGATGGGTGGCGGTCAGGAGCAAGGCGTTGTAATTCGACGATAGTAAAGCCCGTGTTTGGTCAATGGCGCCCCATTCGGTGGTCAGACCCGTAGCAGAGCCGCCGTTGAGCTGCTGACCGGGCACAATGTTCCAGCCCAGATTACCGCTCGCGGCGTTGCCCGCGCCAAAGTATTGGTCCCACGATCGGGAACCCATGTAACTGATTCCCAGGACGACGCGCCCGGGCAGTTCGCGTTCGACCGCCACGTTGAAGATGGCAGTTTTCTGCGGAACCAGATTGGGATCGACGCCGTTGATGTTGGCGGCATAGCCAATCGCCCCACCGCGCGAATCGAACCCCTGGAGCGTGAACGTGGGATAGTTAAACCCGAAGGGTGGGGCAGAGGGATTATTGCCGTACATATTCGCCGGGCTGGTGGTGGAATAGGTAGACAAGCGAGACGGCGGCTGCGTGGGCAGATTGGCAGTGATACCGGAGAGGTTCATCGAGTCTTCGTAAAGGCCCACGCCCCCGCGGATGCTCCATGCCTTGTGGCCCGCAGGGGACCACGCGATGCCTACCCGCGGCATGAAGTTAAGAGCTTGGGCCTGATTGAAGGCGTTCGGTACCAACTTTGTATAGGCATTGGAAACCTGCTGGGTCAGCGTGCTCCCAGAACCCAGGTAAACGCCTGCGTACGGACCGGAATCACGCCCCCAATTGGAGGGATTGCCGTAGTCGTCCCAGCGAAGCCCCAGGGTCAACGTCAGGTTGGGCTTTACTTTCCACGAGTCCTGCACGTAGGCGCCCCATTGATTGACCTGCGCTCCATAGTACTGGCCCTGCCACTTGCCCGTTTGCGCCGAGATGGTATAGAGCGAATAGCCCGCCGACGGATCGGAGAAGTAGCTGAGGAGGTCACAGCAGAAGAAGGGGAAGAAGGGGCGGGAGTAGATCCCGGCCCGGTCCTGCCAGTAGTTCAGATGTTCCGCTTGAAATCCGACCGCTACGTTGTGCTTGCCGTGCACCCAGGAAAGTGTGTCGCGATAGGAGAAGCCCTGGTAGCGATCGCCGGTGGGGCCGAAGAACGTGGAGAAGATTAAGAACGGGGTGCAGCAAATCAGGTTCTCATAGGGCACGGTCGCATACTGCTGCGAGCCCCCACCGAAGATGTCCCACTGGCGCGTGAAAGCAAAGTTGAACTGGTTGAGCAGGGTGGGAGTAAAGACGTGCGTGTAACCGACTCCCGCGTATTTGGCCTGTGATGGAGAGTACTGCTCCATGGCGTCGCGGTACGCCAGGGCGTTGGAGTTCTGGTCCATGCGGAAGAAGTTCAGGTATACGCGGTCCTTGGCATTGTTAAAGTACTGATCCAGCCGGCCATTCAATTGAATCCCCTTCACGTACGGCGCCTGGTTGAAATAGCCGGTGATGGTGGTGGGCATAGTGCACGGAATATTGTGGGTCGAAGGCGTTCCACACCCCGTGTTGGCCGCAGCATTTTGCGCCCCATACAGATCCTGGCCCGTGTTGCTATAGACCGGATCGAGGAACCGGGTGAAATCGATGGGAAAGGCGGGATTCCCGTAGGTGTGAGTAAGATTGATGCTGTTGGGGAACGCCGTGAGCGCCCAGGCAATGAACGCCGGATTCAGGTCAGTGTTGCCGGCGCTGCTGGCGCTGTTGAGGTTCACCACATTTTCATACGACCCAAAGATGAAAGTCCGGTCTTTGCGAATGGGTCCACCCAATGAACCGAGAAGCCATGAGCGCCGGTAAGGCGGACTGGCCGTTGAGAGCGTGGGCACGGCCTCCATGGATTGTCCGGAATACATGTAGTCAAGGTCGCCGTGGAGTTTATTGGTGCCGGACTTGGTGACGTAATCGACTTGGAGTGACGTGGTCCCGCCGTTCTCCACTGAGAAGTTGGTGGTTTGCAAGGACACCTGGTCCAGCATGTCGGTGTTGGGCGTGAACTGCGGAAGCCCGTAACCGGACCCCTGGTCCATGATCGAAAGGCCGTCGAGAAGAAACAGATTGCTGCTGGACGGGCGGCCGTTGGCCTCAACATCGCCAAAACCTCCGCCGCCCTCCCCGATGGTAATGTCGTTGGTCTGCTCGAGGATCCCGACCACGCCGGGGGCCGTCTTCAGGATGCCCAGCGTCGAGTGGTTTTGCAGTGGGAGTTGCTGCATTTCCGTGCTGGAGACCGTGAACTGTGTGCGTGTTTCCTCGGGATTGAGGGCCTCCGCCTGCCCGGTCACCGTCACGTCCGTTTTGGTGGAAGCGAGCTGCATGATGACGTTAACGCCGGCCGTGGCGTCAGCGGTAACGGTGACGCGCGTTACGCTCTTGCGGAAACCTGAGGTCTCGACGATGACCTCATACGCACCTGGAGCAACGCTGGTAAACCGGTAGATGCCGGCATCATTGGTCTTTGCGGTCTGCTCCACACCAAGATCGACATTGTAAAGGGTCACCGTGGCTCCGGGGATGGCCGCTTTGTTGCTGTCGAAAACCGTTCCCTGCACATTACTGTTGTACGCGGATTGCGCCATGAGCCCGGGAGTCGCCACCAGCCCGCCCCACACGAGGCAAGCCCCGATGATCCCGACCGCCGCCCGGCACATCCCAAAACTAGCCTTCATCATTCACCTCCTCAACAATCTTTTTGCACGAGTCGCGTGATGAGCCCCAAATCCCGCCGCCCGCCCAGCCCTCTTCATTTATTACGGAACTGAACCTTCATCCTTGAGGACTTGTGCGGGTCGTGACGCAATTTATCGAAGGCCGAACAGGCCAAGTGCCTGACGCCGCATGAAGAGGTTGGGCGTCGGCGTGAGGGAGAATCGTGATTCCGGCGGCGATTGTCAATAGAGATACTGTTCCCTACGGATGCCGAAACCGTTCCCCTCTCCAGGCTACGAGAGGATACCTCCCACAATCGGGAAGGGTTAGCTTGTGTTTCCGCTTGATTCTCTGCGGTTACGAGAGTAAATTGCGCGGGGGGTTACGGCGGCTATGGCGGGGGTTTCCTCTTTCGAGAAGGAGCGCCGGGCACTTAAAGCGGTGCTGCTGTCTGAGAACTTCAGCCGTTCCCCCCACCTCGCCAAGCTTCTCACCTATCTGTGCGACAAGTATTTCGAGGGCCGAAGCGCCGAACTGAAGGAATACAGCATCGCGATCGACGCACTGGGCCGGGCGCCGGACCGTGATGACACCGGTTCCGCCGCTGCGCGTGTGCAGATGCACCGGTTGCGGGCCAAGCTCCGTGAATATTACGAGCATGAGGGTGCAGGCGACACGCTGCGGGTGGTCCTGAAACCCGGCGTGTATACTCCTCAGTTTGTGGCGGTTGACCCGTCAGCCGAGGGTTCGAGGGCATCCCCGCCCCCCGTCGCGTCCCCCCATCGCCTTGGGGGCCTCTGGAAACAGGCACAGCGCCTTCGCTGGCCGTTGGGCGCACTGGTGGTCCTGTTGGCGATGACGGGAATTCTAGTGTTTACCAAGCCGGGGCGACATGACTCGCTGCCGGTGGCGGCTCAGCCAAACTTGGTTTCTACCCCATCCCTTCCCGGGCCGGTGAGTCTGGTCAAACCCCGCGTGTCGGCGGACAATGGTATTCGCTTCCTACCGGGGTCGAACAAGCCATCGACGGTCGATGCGCTGGGAAACATCTGGCTGGGAGACCGTTACTTCAGTGGCGGAGACGCGGAAGTAACCCCTCCTGCCCTGCTGGGCCTGACCAGCGACCCGGTACTTTTCGAGACCTATCGACGCGGCGAGTTCACCTACAAGGTCCCTCTGGCGCGGGGGTTCTACGAGGTTCATCTCTATTTTGCTGATTTCCTGGGACCTCGGCTGGCTCTTCTGCCGGATAAGACCGTTTCCGATTTCATGGTAATTATCAACGAGACAATTCCGTGGAGGCACGAAAGCCATCCCTTCACTTACGGTACCCAGCCTCCCCTGCAAACCGAGCAGGTCTTCGCCGGTCTTTCCCCGGCAAAAGACGGTTACCTGAGTCTCCGTTTCGTTCCCACCGAGAACTTCGCATTCGTAAACGCCGTCATGATCCTGCCCACGCCGGACAATAAGCCTTGGCCCGTTCGCATCGTGGCCCAGGAAAGACCTGTGACTGACCAATTTGGGCAGGTCTGGATGCCGGACCGGTATTACACCGCTGGAAAGCTGGCGGTACATGCCACGCAGATCACGGGAACCTCCGATCCGAAATTGTTTGCGGGCGAGCGCCACGGGAACTTCCGCTACAATGTGCCGGTGGCGGATGGCAGCTACACGGTGAAGCTCTACTTTGTCGAATCGTGGTTTGGGGCGGGAGCGCCGGGCGGCGGCGGGGTGGGGAGCCGTGTATTTCGCGTAAATGGAGATAGCGATAACCTGCTGCGCCACTTTGACATCCTCTCCGAAACGGGGGTGGCAGGCCGCCCCGTGGTCAAAACCTTCCACGGCATCACGCCCGATGCCGACGGGCACATTGTTCTTTCCTTTATCCCCGTCGAAAACGAGGCGTGCGTAAACGCCATCGAGATTACCAGCGAAGGGGCGGAGATAGCCCACGCGGAACCCAAGCAATAAGAACTTGCCGCGCTGGGTGAGGAACACGGCCGAGAGCCGGGTGGGGGGGAAAACCTCATCCTCGTTGTTTTTTTCCTGCGAATGTCCCCGATGCGTGTTAAAATCCCCGCCGAAGTCCGATGATACTGCTGTGTTTCGCGTCAGCCATCCGGTTAAAACCGCATCCGCTCTCGCGACCCGCGGCATGAGGCGGGGTTGCACAACACGTACACCGTCCCTGCTTCTCAAATTGCCATTTCCGGAACTATCACATTTTCCGGAGCCACCCGCAGCGATGAAGTCAACTCGCGCAGAGAAGAGTTCATTTGATCGGCGGCCAGCAGGGTAACGGGTCTCGCACCCATCGGCAAGCACGCGCACCCGATTCGAGGTCCGCGAGAGTCAAACATTTACAACACGATCGAGCTTCAGAAACTTAGATGGCACCGGTGGCGAATCCATGCCGCCTCGCCATGGGGAGAGATTCATGCCGCAGAAATTATTCGTGGGCAACCTGCCTCACGAAGTGACCGATACTGAACTGGGAGAGTTCGTCACCAGCGCGGGCTTCCAGGCAGCTTCAGCCGTGGTGATTCGCGACAAGGCCACGGGACAATCGCGGGGCTTCGGGTTTGTCGAACTGGCGGAGGGCGAGGACATGGAGCGCGCCATCGCCGGAATGAATGGGCAAACTTTGGGCGGCCGCCGCTTGACCGTCAACGAGGCGCGTCCGCCGCGCAACGACTTTGGTGGCGGAGGTGGAGGCGCTGGTCGCCGGCCTGGCGGTGGTGGCGGGGGCCGGGGACGCGGCCACTCCGGCGGTGGCGGTGGAGGTGGCCGTCGTCGAGAGTGGTGAGATTTTCGATTGACGATTGACGATTGTCGAATTGACGTTGGCGGCTCATGCCATTGCTACGCGTCCGTCCGTTGGCTTTGAGGTCCGTTCCTGAGAAACTCGCCTGCGAAATACGGTGACGGCGGGAAGACAGGCGCCGTTTTTCACTCGGCAATCGTCAATCGTCAATTCTCAACTATTCCGCGCCAACCAGGCGCCGGTAGACGTACCGAAGCTGTTGCTGGATTTCACGCAACCGCGCCGGCAAGGTCTGCGCTTCGGAGATAAGTCCCCAGCGCCGCGCTTGGGATTCCGCCATTTCGGCTAACTGGGAATTTTCCGGCAATCCGCTCGGCGGCTTTCCGGTCATAAGCCGGAGGAGATGATCGACGGAGCGGAGGAAATCGGCGCCCTCTGTCAAACTGGCGGCGTCATCAGCGGATATGACGCCGGCCGCGAGCAAAGCGGCGATCTGTTGCACCATGTTCGCGCCCGGCGCGGCCATCACCCGCCCTTGCAATCGTGTGTAGGAAACGGCAAAGTCCACATCGTAATACCCGCCTGGGCCGGTCTTGGTGTTGCTGGCGGGTACCGGCACTTCCCTTTCCAGCCGCCGCCGCATTTGGTGGAGTTGGCCTTCAAAGTCTTGATAGGCGGAGAATCGCTCGTAGATCGCCGCTTGAACCCGATTCGCGGCAGACTCCGCGAGCTGTGAAGGCCCCGCCAAGGCATGAGCCTTCAGGTAGGTCAGTAGTTCCCACGCCTTGGCGTCTTCGGCGATGTAGGTCATAAGGCTGTCCAAACTTACGACCAATTCCCCCTCGTGGCCACGCGGGCGCAGGCGAGTGTCCACCGGAAACACCGTTCCATCGCGAGTGTAGCTGGACAGCACTTCGATGGTCTTCTCAGCCCGCTGGGTACAACGCTCTAAGTCCTCTCTCTTGACCTCCGCATCGACCACAAAGACCAGGTCCGCGTCGGAAGCCAGATCGAACTCATTCAGTCCCAACCGGCCCAGGCCCAGAATGACAAAGGGAATCTCGCCGTCGGCGTCCTCGGCTTTCGGCATCGAGGAAGTAAGAGCAATAACCTGGGCGCTGGCAATGCAGCGGGCGGCACTAAGCGACCAGCGTCGCAACATGGGAAACGCGGATCCTCCCGCCGCTAAATCCATGGTCGCTAATTCCAAGACGCGGGCGCGGTACTGACGCCGCAGCGTGGCCATTTTTTCCCGCAGGTCGAGACGGGGTTCTGCGGCCCAGGCGAAGGCTTCCGGCAGGGCGAACGTTTGCAGGCCCATTTCCAGTTGCTCACTCGAGTTGCTGTCGGCCGACCCGAGTGCCACGCCATCCAGCACTTCCAGGTCTTCCGGGTGGTGGACCAGCAATTCCGTCAGGTGGGCACTGGCTCCTGACGCTTCGATGGCACGCCGCAACGCCAGTGGCTTGGTACGGACAGGAGCAAATCGTTCCGGAGTGGTCGCGATGGCCGCCAGCAATCGAGTGGCACTGCGCTTGCCGCTCTCTGATAAGTCAGCTTCCCGTACAACGTCCGCCACCTCCGGCGTCAGCGCATCCAGAAATCCCAGCAACGACTCGAAAGTCTGATGCCCGCCATCCGGTGGGAGCGTGGGAACAGGCATCAGTTCGAATGCCATTCCGGAAGTTCCCGGCTCGGCCGGATGAATGACATGTTGGTAAATTCCATCCACGACGGCAAAGGCTTCACGCACTCGGCGCAACAAAACATCGCCGGGACGCTCGCCCTTAGCTGTCTCCACGCCCGTCCTGCGCCCCAGTCGGTCGAGGGCGCGAGCCTCAGTGGGCAGGCGGTGCGTCTGCTGGCCGGCTTCCATCTGGATGCGATGCTCCACCACGCGCAGGAATTCGTACGCGCCCGTCAACGCCGCGTAGTCGCGGTTGGAAAGCAGGCCCTTGTCATTAAGCTTGCGCAGGGCGAAGAGCGTTCCCCCCGACCGCACCCAGTGGTCCTGCAATCCGTGCAGGCGCTGGAGGCATTGGACCAGGAATTCAATGTCGCGGATGCCGCCGCGGTGGCGCTTGACGTCAATCGCGTGGCCGCGGCTTTCACGCAGCTTTTTGGAGATTCGTTCGCGCGAGAGCAGAATGCTTTCCACCGCCACGAAATCGCCCGGCGAGCGGTAGACGTACTCTTCCACCGCGCGCAGGAAGTCGCGCGTCACCTTGGCGTCGCCGGCGGAATGGCGCGCCTTGATGAGCATCTGTAATTCCCAATCGCGGGCGCGGTGTTCGTAATACTCGCGGGCGGAATTCAGCGAAATCGCCAGGTCGCCCTGTTCACCCTCGGGGCGCAGCCGCAAGTCGACGCGAAACACCTCGCCCTGCGTCGTCGCCTGAGTAATGGTGCGCGTAATGGCGTGCGCCAGGTGCACAAAGTATTCTTTGTTGGTAATGAGCGATTCGCGCTCGTTTCCCCCCGCCGTCTCGCCGTCGTGGGAATAGAGAAAAAGCAGATCGATGTCGGAGTTGTAATTCAGTTCGTTCCCGCCCAGCTTGCCCAGCGAAACGATGCTGAAGCCGGCGCGCACAATGCGGCCCTGGGCATCGCGATACTGCGGCCGCCCATAGCGCTTTTCCAATTCGCGGTCACAGTAAAGGTAGGCATCGGCGAGGATCACATCGGCGAGCGTGGAGAGCTCCAGCGTCGTCTCGCCCAGGGTGGAGAGTCGCAGCACGTCTTTTAAGACGATCCGGAGGTAGTTTCGCCGTTTGAAACGCGCCAGCAGCGCCGCCAACCACGGGTCGGGATTAGTGGTGGAAAACCGCGCGAAGTCCTGCATCAAGTCTTCTTTGGATTTGAGCTTGGTGAAGTTCCGGTCGCGGGCAAATTGCACGGCCAACTGCGGCTCGGAAAGCAACGTCTCCGCCAAGTATCCGCTGTAGCCAAAAATGGCGACGAGATAGGAGAGCGCCGTGGGGTAGCGCGACAGATCGGCCAGCACTTGGGCCGGCGCGCCCTGCGCGTAACGCTCCAGCAGATTCAGCGCGCCGTCGGGATCGGGCGACTGGGAGAGCAGCGAAGCCAGGGGAGTAAGCAACGTGGGCGCCAATTGCTCTTCCAGCCGGCCCAGATTGCCTTCCGCCTTCTCGTGATCGGTAAAATTGATAGCGGCGAATTCCGGTCGCATTCGGGAGATTATAGCTTGTCCTCGGTCGGTTGTCCGTGCTCACTTGTAAATGGTGCGTGTGGTGCCCGGAGCTCCACCCTGCCGGGCCGAAATGGCCACGTTGCTCTCATCGACACCGCACGGGAGGTTCAGCCTTTCGCGCGCTGTCGCTACGAAAGGTCGCCGCAGCGCCTGCCAAGAGGCTAGATCGGCCCATCGATACGGGCGGAAATGGGCCCGAAGAAGAACCTGATTGAATCCGATTTACGCAGGATTCCTGCCCGAGTCATGTCCCGATTAGAAGCCAAAATTGGAAGTAAGATTTTTGGATTCAACTAAATAGCGGGAAAACGCCTCAAAGCGAAACCTGACGGCGATTAAGTCCGTTTGAATCATAAACTCATCAGGGTCGGGCAATCTGTCTGATTTTAAGTGGCTTGTTTTCAGGAACTAATCAGGTTCATCCTCTGGATTTTTATTTTCGCGAATCTTTTGTCATTGGCAATGACATTTTGACGGCTAGCGTTTCCCGTGGCAAGGCTACGCGGATTTCTGCCTGAGCGCGAGAGACAAAGTTCCCTGCGTCGGGCCGCGTCGAATCGAGTTTCGCTCCCCTCAGTATTAGCCACGAAGCCTAGACTAGCATATCGGAGACTATTTGTCAAGCGAAATCTGGCAGCGTTTGGCAAAATCTGCCGGGGTGGTGAGTGAAAGCTCCGCCGACGATTCTCAACACCGTCGTGAGATAAAGGGCCTGGGTGAACTTCACATGCCAGGGCGTTATACGGCCAAGTAGAGTCCGGTAATCGCGCCTGCACTTTCGTCTTCTGTGAATTGCGGGCATTATTCTGACAATGCCATGGAGGCGATTGGCCCTGAATCCTTGCACGGTATCTCCGCTACCACGGTTTCATTCTGAAGAGCCGACCTTCGGCGCTCTGGTCGTGAAGGGTCAGGATGATTTCATCCGACGTGAATGCCGGCTGCCCGTCCGTCAATCGTTTCGGCATCTCAGAATCGATGAGCGTGATGATAGATTGTATCCCCAGTTCGTCATATTCCCGAATCGTTGCCAGGAGATTTTCCTTCTTGCGGGGATCGAGAGACTCGAAAACTCCGTCGTGATAAACGAAACGTGGAAACTTCTGGTCGAGATGGGCGCGCAGGAGGGCCATGTCGAAAGCAATGCAAAGCAGTTTCCGGTAGCTGTGCCCCCTGTCCGCGCTGGTGGCATTTCCGGATTCGTCGAGAATGTCGGCTTTGAACTCCAGATGGCCTTCTCTATTCGGCGATACGCTTAAGAGTGCCTTCCGGTCGATGACTGCTTCAACCAACTCGCTGAAAAATAGCCGTATGGTCGAGAACAGGCTTTTTTTGTCGGAGTTCTGCTGCTCCACGTCGGCTTCGATCTGGACTTGAAGCTGGCCTCGCTCCTCCGTGATCGTGCGGATTTCCGTGCGTAGTTCCTGCAATCGCGTAAGCTGACCGCGTTGTCGTTCCAGCGAGGTGATGTCGGCGCGCAGGACAACCATTTCATCAGAAACCTGCTTGTATTTGCTGAAGATGTCGGTCGCGCTCAGGAATGCGAGCATATCGGACCGTCGTTTACCAAGCGTGTTGAGTTCCGTGTTTATGCGTTTAAGCTCAGTCTCAATCTCCGCTCGCTCTTCCTGAAGATATACCCGGCGTTCATCGGTGATCGCTTTGTTGAACGAGATCAGTTGCTGAAAATCTTTCTTGATCTGGTCCTTGAATAAGACGCCAACTTCCTGGAATAGCTGCTGGGCCTCACTGGGGTCGAAAAGAATCTGGTCGTCTTCGAGGGACGCTAAAACCTTTTTCCGGTTTTGGGTGAGCGAATACCTTTCCGCATTCAGGTTAGCGATTTTTTCGTCAATATCTTCTACGAGTTGTTTCGTCTGCCCTTTATCCTGGGCGCGGAAGTCGAAGGCGTCAAGGAGCTTTTGTTTTTTTCGGCGTCCTTCTTCGGCGCTTTCCAAGAGTGACCCAGTAGTGTTCAGTTGAAGTGACCCACCGGCGGCACCAGCATTTGGAACAAGATTTGGAGTGAGAGGGAGAACATCATCATCATCCACGCCGAAGGCGTGCGCTGGGACGTCTGGAGCGGAGGGAGCGACGTTATCATCCCACGCCGAAGGCGTGGAACGCCAGCGACGGAAGCTGCGCTGTCAGCGGTTGGTCGGTGGGTTGGAGGCGTCTGCATGAAAGCCCGCGATTTGGCGGCGGAGGTAGCGGAAGTAATCGGGGCTGACGGCGAGTTCGAGCACCTCGTTGATGACGGGGAGAAAGTAAGCCAGGGAGCGAATCGTGGCGAGGGGCGGAGCATCGGTGGAGCGGAAGAGGCGGCGAGAGGCGGCGAGCAGCAAGGCGTTTTCCACGGTGTGTAAGGGTACGCCGCGCGCATACAGTTGGGCGGCCACCCGGCGGTCGGGGGGACGAATCGTCCCCGTGGTTTCCGGTGTCTGGCGGTAAGCCGTGAGGACCTTTTGGATATACTCCTCGCGGCCGAGGGGACTGTCTGCCACGGTTTCCTCCTTAACCTTGCGGCTCGCGCAGCGACGGACCCTTGATGTGCAGCGTGTGGCAATAGTGCCGCAGACGGCTCAGCAGGGCTTCCACCATGGGTTAACTGCCCAGAAAGTTCGGCCATTCGTCGTAGATAAGGTTCGTGGTGATAATGGTGGAATGCTGGCGGTAGCGCTCTTCCATCAGCTTGAAGAAGATGTTGGACTGCTCGGGTTTGAGATTTAAATAGCCCAGCTCGTTGACCACGAGGAGGTCCAGGCGTGCCAGGCGTTTGAGCAACTGGCGGGTGGAGCGATCGGCCAGCGAGGCATACATTTCATCGAAGAGATCTTGGGCGCGGACGAACTGGCCGCGGTAGCCGTTCTCCAGCGCCTTCAGCAGTAGACCACAGGCCAAGCCGGTTTTGCCGCGGGCGGTTTCGCCGATGAAGACGATATTTTCCGCCTTGGCGATGAACTCCAGTTCGGCCAAGGTGCGAATCTGTTTGCGGTTGACCCCCGGTTGGCGGGCGAAGGGGAAAGTCTCCAGAGACCAGCGCTCGGGCAGGTTGGCGCGCCGGATACGCCACTCCAGGGCACTCTCCTGCCGGGCGTGCCACTGCGCGCGCAGCAGCCGGGTGAGGAACTCGGCGTAGGGGACGTCCTCCTTCTGGGCCACCTGCGCCTGTTCGTCGTAAATTTCCAGGATGCGTTTCAGGTGGAGATTTTTCAGCAGTTGTTCGAGTTCTTCACTGATCTTCATTTTCGCCCCCCGTGCCGTCCTTCAGCAAAAAGTATTCGCGCGCCACGCGGCGCAGGATCATGCGTTCCAGCCGATCCAGATCATAGAGACCGTAGCGGGCGGCTTCCTGCACCGCTGACAGAAGCGGTTCGCGGGGATACTCGCGCACCAGGCGGAGCAGTTGGCGCAAGGCAAGCGTGAGCACCTTGCGGGTACGCGGTTTCAGGGCCGCGACATAGTCGGCGATCTCCGGCACGGTGGCCAGAATCGCCTTCTCCTCGGGATGGGGATCGGGACGTGCGATGCCCTGGCCGCGCGGGGGGCGGTGTTCGGCTAACATCACGCGCTGATGCTCGGCCTCCGCGATGCGGCGGTGCGTCACCAGGCGGCGGGCATCGAGTTGAATCTCGATCTTCTCCGGGGTCTCGCGCACCTCGACACGCCGGCCGATCCAATCCAGGGGAACCGAGTAGCGGTTGGTGTGCAAGGCCACATAGCCCTCGATGTCCACCAGGCGCGGGTGGAGCCGGTAGACCTCGGGAATCCAGGCGGGCAGCGGCTTCAGGTGCAACCGCTCCACCGCGAACAACTCGCGGGGAACCGCCCGGAGATGTTTCTTGTAGGTGGAGTTGACCTTGTCGCACCACTGACGCGCCTGCTGATTCAGGTCCTCCCAACTGGCGAAGGTGCGTCCGGCCAGGAAGTTATTCTCGATGAAGGCGAAGGGCCTCTCGACACGCGCCGAGCGGTTGGCATCGCCGATCGCATGCGCCACGAAGTGAAAGCCGAAACGCTCGGCGAAGGCGGCCATCTCGGGCACCGGGACCA
>CAVRBF010000004.1:0-25127 GCA_963719115.1 uncultured Acidobacteriota bacterium
GCCCCAAGGGCGAGGCTGTTGATGGTGTTGGCGATCGCGCGCCCGCCCCGCAGGGGTAAGCCATGGCGTGCCCCAATCAGGCCCGGAGGGCCGACATCATGTAGCCCACGGCGCCAGCCGTGGGACAAACGGCGGGCAGCGGGACAAGCCCCGTAGGGGCGGCATCCGGCCGCCCGCGGCGGGACTTGGGGAGCTGACGGCGTCCATACCGCCAAAGCTGTTCCCTTTTCGCAACCACCCCGCCAGCCGTCATCCTGAGCGCTGCCTTTTAGCGTGAAGGACCTGTATTTGCTGTTGCTGGCCAAAACCGAAATGCAGTTCCTTCGGCCCGACGAAAGCGGTCGCGCCTAAGGATGACATTAAAGCGGGCGGTGGGGCGTGTGGGATGCCGGAATTGCCCGCCAAAAGTGCTTTGCAAATGCGCGCGATTGTGCGATAAATCTTGCGCCTCCGGTTTCGACTTCATCCGCGCGCGGATGGTCCCGCTGGCTGCAAGGATAGTTTTCCGGCGTTGGTGCACGGCTCGGATTCTTTCCCCGAATTCTTACATCCTCCGCCAGTGCTAATGGGCAGGTAATTCATTGGATTCTCACGACCAGTTCCCAACCCTCAGTCCTCCACGCCCACGCGTAAACCGCCGACTCTCGCTGGCGTGGGCGCTGGCGCTCAGCGTGGGCTTCCCCCGTGTGGGCTTTCCACGCGGGACGGCTGACGCCTCCCTGAAGCGATTCGAATACTCGCTCCCCCGCATGGGGACCATTTTCCGCGTCGAGATGTACGCGGCCGATGGCGCCCATGCGTCCAAGGCGGCGGAGGCGGCCTATGCCCGCGCCGAAGAGCTCGAACAGATCATGAGCGACTACCGCCCGGACAGCGAGTTGAATACCCTGGCGCGCGAGGGTTGCAAGGCGCCGTTTCCGGTCAGCCAGGACCTTTACGATGTGCTGACCAGGGCGATGTGGATCTCCCATGAGTCGGGAGGAATGTTTGACGTCAGCATCGGGCCCGTGGTTCGCTTGTGGCGCGCGGCGCGCAAATCCGGCCAGCGTCCCGGACGCCGCGGCCATCGCCAAAGCCCTGGCGCTGGTGAACTACCACAACATTGTGATGGATCCGCAAAATCACACCGTGTTCCTGAAGCGCCCGGAATGATCCTGGATCTCGGCGGCGTGGGCAAAGGTTATGCTGCTGACCAGATGCTCGCCACGCTGGAAGCGCAGGGAATCCATCGGGCCATGGTCGTGGCAGGAGGGGAAGTGGTGGTGGGCGACCCTCCGCCCGGAAAATTCGGCTGGAATGTCACCCTCGATACGGCGGCCTCCGCGGAAAGTGCCGTATCCTGCTCAGTGCTGCTGAACCGTGGGGCCGTTTCCACCTCCGGCGACGAGCACCAGTTTTTTGTGACAAATGGTCACAGATATTCGCACGTCATTAACCCCAAAACCGGCTGGGCGCTGGAGGGCCAAAGCAGCACCACCATCGTCACCCGGAATTTTCACAGCCCGGATGGCCTGTGTACCGCCCTGTCGTTGATGCCCGTGGCGGATGGAATCCGGGTTGCTGAGTCCATTCCCGGTGTGGCAGTCTTGATGGTCCGTCGGGTCAATGGCGAGTGGAAGTCATACACTTCACACGGGTTTCCGACCACATGCCGAATCCTGCAAAAAGGGGGCAAATAGCACACGGACGTGTTGTCCATCATCTCATTCGGTAAAAGTGTCATTTTCCGGCGTACGACTCTACTCCTGGTATTAGGGGCTTGTATCGGAATAGCCATAGTGCTCGGCGGCAAGGTAGGCGTCGATGCTACATCATCCGACAAGTCTTGCGACCAGGCGTGCCACGCCCACCCCGACGCCACCCAGACCTGGATTCGGTCGCCCCACTATGCGAACAAGAGCGGCGTGGTGGTCCACTGCGTCAACTGCCACCTTCCCGGCGGCGGCGTGGAGTACTACACCGAGAAGGCTCGCCTCGGCGGCAAGGACATCTACGGCAAGATGTTCCTGGACCTCACCAAGATCAACTGGCAATCATTGCAAACCCTGAACCAGGCGCGTGACTTCACCTACGACAGCGCCTGCGTTCGCTGCCACGCGAACCTGTTTAGCTCCGGGCTCAACAAGAAAGGCGTGGACGCCCACCTGCACTACCAGCGTTCGAAGAACAAGATGCGCTGCATCAACTGCCACCTCCACACAGGCCACTTCCGCGGCAAGGCCGCCGAAGAAGAGGTGGATGAGGCTGCGGCGCAGGAGCAGGAACTAGAGAGGGCATTTCCCGCCAGCGCCGAGGGCTTCAAGAACTACGCCGAATCGATTCCTGGCTCGACGGTCAAGGTTAGAATGCTGGCCGTGCCCGGCGGGACCTTCGAAATGGGAAGCCCCGCGTCCGAGCCCTACCGGCACGCCGATGAAGGCCCCGTGCATCACGTGAAGATCAGCCCGTTCTGGATGGAGCGCACGGAAGTGACTTGGCGCGAGTACGAGGTTTACCTGCTTCAGCGCGGGAACACCGGGCGCGCGCGCGACCTTCCCGAATCGGGTAAGGCCGACGGCGTGAGCGGACCCACTCCGCCCTACGGTTCTCCCGACCAGGGATGGGGAAGAGGCTCGCGGCCGGCCATCACCATGACCTATCACGCTGCCGTGGAATACTGCGCCTGGCTCTCACAGGTCACGGGTAAGAAGTACCGGCTGCCCACGGAAGCGGAGTGGGAATACGCCGCCCGCGCGGGCGCCACCTCGCCGTACTTCTTCGCGGGCAACCCCTCTTCGTTCACCACGCAACGCTGGTTGAACCATATCTTTGGAGTGAAGACGGCTCCCCTGATCGATTTCGCGTGGTACCAGGGCGACAGCCTGGACGAGACTCATCCCGGCGGCGTGACCAAGCCCAACGCCTGGGGCCTGGAGGATATGCTCGGCAACGTGCGGGAGTTCTGCCTGGACTGGTACCAGCCTGACGCTTACGCGCACGTGGAGGACGGCGCCGCTGATCCGCACGGCCCTGAATCCGGCACGGAACACGTGGTGCGGGGCGGTTCCTATCGTTCTGACGCTGCCGACCTGCGTTGTGCGGCGCGCGACCACACGCAAAACGACGATTGGCTGGTCACGGACCCGCAGGAACCCAAGAGCATCTGGTGGTATTCGGACGTTACCGATGTGGGCTTCCGCGTGGTGAGGGAAATGGACAGCGGCGCCAAGACCGCCGCAACCAGCCAGCCTCCCGAAGGCGGCGAAGAACGGTAGATAAGACGAGTGGTTAGTGGCTAGCGGTAAGTGAATGGTGGCGAGGGGTCAGTGACAGAAATGGGGGCTGATATGAACGATGCAAAAGAGGAGTCCGAGAAACTAACGTCGGGTTTTGATCGGCGGTTGTTCCTGGGCGCCGCGGCGGCTGTCGGCGCCGGAGTGGTTCTGGCCAGTTGCAAGAAGTCCTACCCGCCGGTGACCTTTATCGACAAGGCTCCGGACGGGCCACCTCTGAAAGCGGGATTGATCGGTTGCGGCAACCGCGGCACGGGGGCGGCACTGAACTATCTTAACGCCGGTCCCAACCTTAAGATTGTGGCCCTTGGCGATGTGATCAAAGATCACTTGGACGCCTGCCGCGATAATCTTGGCAAGAAGGCCGGCGTGCAAGTGGCTGACGAGCATTGCTTCATCGGCTTCGATGCCTTCAAAAAGGTGCTGGAATCGGACGTGGACGTGGTGATCCTGGCCACGCCGCCGCACTTCCGCCCAATGCATTTGGATGCCGCGGTGGAAGCAAAGAAACATATCTTCTCCGAGAAGCCCTGCGCTGTGGATGCGCCGGGCGTGCGCTCCATTCTGGCTACCGGGCAGAAAGCGGCGGCGTATAACCTCTGCCTGGTCTCGGGAACTCTGTGGCGGCACGACCGGCCGCATCGCGAGACTTACCACCGCGTTTCCCACGGCGCCATTGGCCAGATTCTCGGCGCGCGCTCCCGCTACAACGTCGGCCAACTTTGGTACGCGCCGAAGAAGAAAGAGTGGTCCGACATGGAAGCCATGATTCGGGACTGGGTTAACTGGCGATGGCTTTCCGGCGACCACATCGTTGAGCAGTGCGTCCACAATCTCAACACCGTTCTTTGGTTTACAGGAATGACTCCCACCAAAGCCATCGGTTCGGGCAGTCGCGTCCAGCGCGTAACGGGCGACCAGTATGACAACTTCAACATTCAGTTTGCGTATCCCAACGGCGGCATCATGGACGTGATGTGCCGCCAGATTGACGGTTGCGCCAACGAAGTTTCCGACTGGGTGGTGGGCACCGAGGGGTTCACGAATTGCAAAGACACCATCTTTGACCGCTCCGGCAAGCCAGTGTGGAAATACCAGGAAGCCGGACAGGACCCGGGCAAGACAAAGTTCAATCCATACGACCAGGAGCACGTGGATTTTGTCAACGCCATCCGCACCAACCAGCCCATCAACGAGGCCGAGCACCTGGCGCAATCGACCCTGATCGGTATCATGGGCAGGACGACGGCCTACACGGGCAAGGAAGTGACGTGGGAAGAGATGATGGATTCCAATGACCGTCTGGGTCCCACCGAATACGCCATGGGTCCTGTCGCCATCAAGGCGGAAGTTCCCGTGCCCGGCAACGCCGAGAATGTGGCCAAGCACGCCAGGACGTAAGGGCGGTGGTTAGTGGCGAGTGGATAGTGACCAAAGATTTCTGACAAGAACGCTATTCTAGCTTTGAAGGAGATTGAACATGGCTGATGAGAAGTCAGAGAAAGACAACCGGGATTTTAGCCGTCGCGCGTTTATCGGCGCTGTCGCCGCGGTAGGCGCCGGAGCGGTGATGGCCAGTTGCAAGAAACCCATCGAGCCTTTGACCTTTATCGACAAGGCTCCCGACGGGCCGCCGCTGAAGGCCGCTTTAATTGGTTGCGGAAACCGGGGCACGGGCGCGGCGTTGAATTTTCTCAAGGCGGGTCCGAACATCAACATTACCTTGATGGCGGACGTCCTGCAAGACCACATGGATGCGTCCCGCAAACAGCTTAAAGAGAAAGCGAACTTCACCATCCCTGACGACCGCTGTTTGATCGGCTTTGATGCCTACAAGAAGGTGATGGAGTCCGACGTGGACCTGGTGATCTGCGCCACGCCGCCGCACTTCCGACCGATTCATTTCGATGCTGCCGTGGAGGCCAAGAAGCATTGCTTCCTGGAGAAGCCCGCCGCCGTGGATGCGCCGGGCATTCGGTCGATGCTCGCCACGGGCCAGAAGGCCGCGGCCTACAATCTGTGCGTGGTGACGGGAACCCAGCGGCGCCACGACCGCGCCTATCAGTCAACTTATAGCCACGTTTCCCAGGGCGCCATCGGCCAGATTGTTGGCGCCGTCGCCCGTTGGAACCAGGCCCAGTTGTGGTACGCACCGAAGAAGAAAGAGTGGTCGGATATGGAAGCCATGATTCGCGACTGGGTCAATTGGCGTTGGCTCTCCGGCGACCATATTGTGGAGCAGCACGTCCACAATCTTGACACGGTGTTGTGGTTCACGGGCATGAACCCCACCAAAGTCATCGGCAGCGGCGGTCGAGTACAGCGCGTCACAGGCGACCAGTACGATTTCTTCAACCTGCAGTTCACCTACCCCAACGGCGGAATCATGGAAAGCATGTGCCGCCAGATCGACGGCTGCACCAATGAAGTTTCCGAGTACGTGGTGGGAACCGAGGGTTACACGAATTGCCACAACACGATCTTTGACCTTACCGGCAAGCCGGTGTGGAAGTATCAGGAAGACGGCAAGGACGTGGTGAAATCGAAGGTGAACCCCTACGACCAGGAGCACGTGGACCTGGTGACGGCCATCCGCACCAACAAGCCCATCAATGAAGCGGAGCATGTGGCGCACGCCACGCTGATGGCCATTATGGGACGGACGGCGGCTTACACGGGCAGGGAAGTGACGTGGGAAGAGATGATGGATTCCAACGAGCGCTTAGGTCCCACGGAGTACGCCATGGGCCCGGTGCCGATCAAGGCCGAAGTTCCGGTACCCGGCAACGCCGCCAACGTGGCCAAACACGCGCGCACGTAAAGACAGTGGCGAGGGCAGAGTTGGTTTGAGGGGATTGAACCTCCAACCCTCGCCCCCTTGGGGGAGAGGGTGGACCGCATGCGGCGCTTTCATCAGCCGGGGCGGGCCGGGTGAGGGGGTTCAAACTTCAGATCGTCTTAATGAACAGTATTGCCGTTAGCGCCCGGCAATCGGCGATCATTCCTTGAAGATAACTGCTACAGTTTTGATGCTCTGGACGGTGGAATCCGACTGGAGAGGAGAATAGCGACCATGGGGCAACCCGCGATTGGGGATTTATTGGTCAAATACGGATGGATCGTTGTGCTCGTTCTTATAGTGGTCCTGCACAAACTGATTCTGCGGATTTTCTTTGGGACGGTCATCGTTTCGAAAGACGAAATCGGCATTGTCAATAAGAAATGGGTATTGTTCGGGAAATACCGCGAACTTCCCGGCGGCGCCATCATTGCATTGAACGGTGAGGCGGGTCTACAGGCAGACACCCTCGCCCCAGGAATCCATTTTGGACTCTGGGCGTGGCAATACGCGGTGACTCTGGACCATTTTGTGACCATCGATAAAAACCAGATCGGCGTGGTGGAAGCGCGCGATGGTCATGCGCTTTCCGGGGGTCGCGTTCTGGCAAGAACCGTGGCGTGCAGTTCGTTCCAGGACGCGCGGGCCTTCCTGGCCAACGGGGGCGAGCGCGGCCCGCAGATCTCCATCATCCCGCCCGGGACGTATCGCATCAATACTGCACTTTTCACCGTAACCCCTGCGGAAGTTCTGGAGATTCCTGACAACCAGGTGGGGATTGTAACCACCAAGGACGGCAAGCCACTGGAGACGGGTGAGATCGCGGGCAAAGAAATCGCCGGCCACAACATGTATCAGGACGCCGAGGCCTTCATCACCAACGGCGGATATAAGGGCCTTCAGGAACAGCCCATTCTGGCCGGGCGATATTTCATGAACCCGCGGTTTGCCACGGTGGAAACCAAACCGATGACGGAAGTTCCCATCGCCAATGTGGGCGTGGTCATTGCCTACGTGGGCGCGGAGGGCGTGGACGTAACCGGCGATTCCTTTAAACACGGCAATCTCGTGACCCGCGGACAGAAGGGCGTCTGGGTTGATCCCCTCGATCCGGGCAAATATCCCATCAACCCCTTCACGCATCGGGTGGAAATTGTGCCCACGGCCAATGTGGTCCTCAACTGGGCCACGGGGAAGACCGAAGCTCACATGCTCGACAAGAACCTGTCCACGATCACGGTGCGTTCCTCGGACGGCTTTACGTTCAACCTGGATGTAAGCCAGATCATCCATATTCCCCGCAACGACGCGCCGAAGGTCATCGCGCGATTCGGGAACATGAGCAACCTGGTGACACAGGTACTGGAACCGACGATTGGCAATTACTTCCGCAATGCCGCGCAGAAATCCGACGTGATCGATTTCCTGAAGAATCGAAGCGATCGGCAAAAGGAGGCCAAGGACGCCATCAGCGCTGCGCTGGTGGATTACAATGTCAACGCCGTGGACACGCTGATCGGCGATATCACGCCGCCGGAAGCGCTGATGAAGACGTTGACCGACCGCAAGATTGCCGAACAGGAACAGATGACCTACCAGACGCAGCGGCTGGCGGAGGAAACCCGCAAGGAGCTGCAGCAGGCCAAGGCGATGGCGGACACTCAGTCGGGCGTGGTTACGTCGCAGCGCAGCGTGGAGATCGAACAGTTCCGGGCGCAAGCGGCGGTGAAAACGGCGGAAGGCGCCGCCAAATCGAAAACCATCAATGCCGAAGCCGATGCCAAGGTCATCACCCTTAACGGCAACGCCGAGGCGGAACGGACCAAGGTGGTGGGTACGGCGGAAGCGGACGTCATCAAGCTCAAGATCGATTCCATGGAGTCGGGCAACTACGCGGCCGTGCAGATTGCCTCGGCACTCGCTGCCAATCACATCGCCCTGGTTCCGCAGATCGTGGCGGGGGGAGGCGCGGGCGGCGGAGGAGGCACGCTGATCGACGTGCTGATGGGTATGATGGTTCGTGACAACATGAAGCAGAAAGAAATCGGCAGCGCGCCTGCTTCACCGGCGGGCACATAGCGAGTAATGAGCAAGCAGCCACGGTCAGCGCAATGCTGACCGTGGGGTTTTCCCAGGATCAGCCGCAGCCAGGCTAAAGTTTGCGCCCGCAGAGGTCCAAAGGAGGAGGTCCGCGCCGCGCTAACGAAGTCAACTTCGCAAAATGCGGGAGATCGACCGTGGCAAAGTGAATTGTGGTTGCGACATTGTCGCTGGCCGTCCTTCTGCCAGGCATAATCTCCGCGACGCCTGCTGCAAATTCCCTGGGGTCAGATCCCTCGATCTTTTCAGCCCTCAAAAGCAAGGATTTGGCGAAAGCCAAGGCATAATTGAGGCCGACCCAAAAGCGGTTAATGCCAGAAATGGCACTCGCCTTTCACCGCTAGTTAAACACCCCTCGCCCGCCCGACGGATCGGGGCGGCCCCTCCCTTGGGAGACGCTGACAGAAATCTTGCGGCGCGCGATGGCGCCCGCAAAAGGACCAACAACCTCTCCGAGGGGAGAGGTCAACCGTCTGCGGACGGGAGGGGGCCCCACGTTCTGCTTGTCGTGGGGGTGAGGGGTCTTATCCCGGCGGCGGGCGCCGTCGCATCAAACGCCGCCCGTTTGGTTTTATCCCCCTTTTAACGGAGGACTCTATGCGTAGCCGGAAAGCCTTCGCTCTGCTCTTGCTGGCGGGACTCGCAACTTTCGCAGGCAGTAGTTCCATGGCAAGGGGCCAGACGAAACAACTTGAGTCCAAGCAGATGGGTATCGTCGTGAATGTTCCGGATGGCTGGAAGGTGGCCCCGAGCGCTGTCAACCCAACGGCGGTCGGGGAAAACGGGACGGCCAAGCTTGTGCTGCTCTATTTCGAGAAGCAGTGGCTCTTCGAAGTGATGCACTCCGCAAAGATTGCCGCCAACTTCGCACCGGCGCTGGATAATGCCAAAATCATCGACGATGAGAAGGCGGTTATTAATGGTCTGGTGGGTTCCAAGGCGACGGGCACGGGCACGCTGCACGGCAAGCCGGTGCAATTCAAGTGCCTGATTGTGGGCGATCGAGACAACAATCCCAACACGCTGGTGGCCATTATCGTGGCTTCAGAGGCGGCAATGCAGCGGCAGTCCGCACAAATCGCCTCCGCCCTGGATAGCGTACGCACGAAAAACGCCCCTTAGATTGCAATTCCTGTCTGCATCTTTTGTGCCGGTGAGGAATGATGTCGGTGCCGGCGATTTTCGCGGACCCCTTGGAGTGCGGTAGCAGCAGCTACCGCCTTCTGCGTTCGGGGTGTTGTGTACCCCGAAAGGGGGTGGCGAGGAAAGGCGGTAGCTGCTGCTACCGCACTCCAAGGCGGGCTTCGCCCGCACCAAGGACCATCTATCCCCTCGTCAAGCCGAAATGAAGGGTACTGGTTTGGCAGGATCTATGGCCTTGCCGCCGACGTGTGGTGGAAATGTAGAAGCCCGAAACCCCAGTGGTGCGACGGCGTGGAGACCTCGTTGCCGTTAACCACTGACCACTAACCACTATCCACTGCCCTTGGTCGGCCGGCGTTCGGCGACGATAGTCACTTGCATGTCGTGCGCATGGCGGACGATGCGATGGATGATGTTGCGTCCCAGAAAGCCCTCCCAGGGAGAATACTGCGGGCGCACCATGAAGAGCTGGGTGATGTTATGAACGCGGGCAAAGTCGAGTAAGGTCGTAGAAATGTCGTCGCCCTGGAGGATGCGGGTTTCAATGTGCAGGTTGCGCGCAAAGTTGAGGTGGCGTTCAATGGCTTCGCGTTTGGTGGCCGGCAGGGCATTCAAGTCCGTCTGGGCGTGGATGTAAACGGCGAAACAATCGGCCTGAAGGTAGTCGGCCACGCGGCGGCCGCGGCGGATGAGCATGGCGGTGGAGGGATGCTCGGTCACGTAGACCAGAATGCGGTCGGTCAGGCCGTCGTCGCTGCTTCCCACGGTGGCCGAGCCCTGCGCCGGCCCTTCCGCAGCTTCCGCGGGTGATTCGGGCAGTGTCACTTGGCGAATCTCCACTTCGTGGGCCGTCTGCCGCAGGGCAAGTTCGCGCAGGGCGACGAGCGTGGATTCCTTGAAGAAATTTTGCAGCGCGCGCTCGGCCTTCTCCGGGGGATAGACCACACCGCGCTCCAGCCGATTCATCAGGGCGCGCGGCGTCAGGTCCACCATTACCACTTCGTCCGCTTGTTTCATGACCCAGTCGGGAATCGTTTCGCGCACCCGCACGCCGGTCATGTCCTTCACCTGATCGTTCAGGCTCTCCAGGTGCTGGATGTTCATCGTGGTCATGACATCGATGCCGGCATCGAGCAGTTCCAGCACGTTCTCCCACCGCTTCAAACGGTTGCAGCCCGGAACGTTGGTGTGCGGAAGTTCATCCACCACGCAAACCTCGGGATGGCGCGCGAGGATGGCCTTCATGTTCATTTCTTCGAAGGCGGAGCCACGGTATTCGATCTTGCAGCGGGGAATGAGTTCCAGCCCCTCCGCCTGGGCAATGGTGTCCTTGCGGCCATGCGGCTCCAGGTAGCCGATCACCACGTCCACGCCGCGCTTCACCAGTTCGTGCGCGTCCGCCAGCATCTGGTACGTTTTGCCCACGCCGGCAGCGAAGCCCAAGTAGACTTTCAGCCGGCCGCGTTTGGGAGTTGGGTCCATGGTTGTTCGGTACTGGGTGTTAGGGACTGGGGGCTGGGGAAAGGTTAAAGGGTGAAGGATAAAGGCTAAAGACTAACAGCCTCAGTTGGCCAGAGCGCACGGCATTGACGATTTGCCTTTTTATCCTTTATCCTTCACTCCTTAACCTTCTTAAAGCTAGTCCCCAGTCCCTAATCCCGGCCATTAGTGCGGAAACACCCGCACGTCAATTCCTTCCGCGGCGCGAATCAGGCGGTCGAGCGGGCCACCCAGAAAACGGTCCCACCAATGGACCCGGCTGGGATGGCCAACGAAGATTTGCGTAATGCGGTGTGTGCGCGCGTAGTCCATCAAGGTCTCAACGCCGTCGTCACCTTCGAGGACAGCGGTCTGGGCGCCCAGTTCGCGCGCTTGGGACAGCAGACCCTGGTAGGCCGCCTCCTCTTTCGTGCTCAGGCCTTCGTCGCGGAAGTAGACCACAAAAAGTTCTCCGTGGAAACGATCCCGGTTGCGCCTTCCGCTCTCCAGCATGTCCTGGGCATTCGATCCGCGCGACAGGCAAACCATGATGCGCTCCTGCGTGCCCCACTGTTGCTCGATGCCGTGGGCAAGCAGGTATTGCTCAAGCTGCCGGTCAACCACCTCCGCAGCCAGCAACAAGGCAATTTCGCGCAACGCGGCCAGCCGGCGCGGTTGGTCCCCGGTCGTGGTGTACGGACCGCAGGGCTGCCCGGCGCGTTCCAGCAGGAGTTCCGGCGGGACGTCAACGAGGACGATTTCGTCGGCGTTGTAGAGGAATCTCTCCGGTATGGTCTCGTTGACGGGCTTGCAAGTGATCCGTTCCACCGCCTCGCGGCACTCTTCAATGTGCTGAAGGTTGACGGAAGTGATGACCACGATTCCCGCGGCCAGAAGTTCCTCGACGTCCTGCCAGCGATAGGCATTCTTGCTGCCGGGAGGGTTGTTGTAGGCGACGCCGTCAACCAGGCAGACTTGCGGGTGCCGGCGCAGGATGGCCTCCACATCCATCGCTTCACCGCCGCCGACCTTCTTCAGCGGGATCACGTCGATGTTCTGAATCAGAAATTGAAGCTCGGGAGGCATGTCGCGTTGACTGGCTCCCACAATCACGTCCTGCCCGCGCAACCGCCGTCGCCGCCCCTCGTCCAGCATGCGGAACGACTTACCCACTCCCGACGCATACCCAAGAAACACCTTCAGCCGCTCGTGCTGAAGCTGTTCCCCCTGCGCGTCGAGCTGCTTGAGCAGCATTTCCGGATCAGGCCGGGAGTAAGTATCGATGGGCATAAAACCGGAAGTCTCCTTCATAGAGTTTACTATTGGCGAGGCGCGCCGACAAGGTTCGTCAGGACAAGCCGGCAGCGAGGGGCAGGGGCGGCGTTTCCGGAGACGGATGGCTTGGCACTACTGCGCGTGGATCGAATCACGGCCCATTAATGCTTGCACGCGACGATCAGCCACCAACTCTCGTGATCGGGATCGGAATCGGAATCGATGAAATGATTCTGTCGGTCGAGAACCTCGAACTTCGCCTGCCGAAGATCGCTTTCTACCTGGTCTGCCGAAATCTCGTGCCGGGCGGGTTCGGCCGCGGAGTTGCTGTCTGACCCCGGCGCGCGGTCGACGATCACGACGCGCCCGGAGGGGAGCAGTGAGCGGTAAACATGGAGGAGCATCGCACCCGAGTCGGTGAATTCATGATAGGTATTCACGATGAGGACGGAATTCACCCGGGGCGGAAGGTGAGGGTCGTTCGGATGGCCACGAATGATGCTGATGTTACGCTCATGCCGCAGCACCGACCTGATCCAGAGGAAAACCAAAGACTCTCTGCGGATATCTTCTGCGACTACGCGGCCGCCATCGCCGACCACGGCGCCAAGCTTCAGGGTGAAGTATCCGGATCCGCATCCCAGGTCAACTACGACAGCGCCAGGCTTGAGATCCAGAGCTTGGATTGTCGCTGCCGGCCGCTGCCATCGATCTCGCTCGGCTTCCACCACATCGAGGCGGGCAATGGTGTTGAGCGCCGAAAAGGCAATGTTGAGGCACAACAAAAGGCCGAGAGTGCCAAGAGCAAACGCCAGCAGTCTTAGACGATAGCTCACCTGTTGTGATCACCACGCCGCTTACTTCGCGGCAGGGAAGTGCTGGTCCAGGGCGACATTCAACAAAAGAACATTCACGCGCGGTTCACCGATAAAGCCCCAATCCGGCCGTTGGGTGGCCTGGGCGATTAACGTTGCAACTTGATCGGAAGATACATGACGCGCCTTGGCAACGCGTGTGAGTTGCAATTCGGCATTCGCCGGACTGATGTGCGGGTCAAGTCCCGAGGCCGACGCCGTCACCGCATCCTGCGGAATGGGCGACTGCGGCGTGACGGTGAGGGGAGCCTTCGGGTCGTTGAAGGCCTTGATCAGTTTGACGTCATCCAGGTTGCCTTGCGCATCTTTGAACTGATCCAGGGGTACGGACGACCGATAGGGGATGTCGTTGTCCAGGCAGTAATGCACAACGCGGTCGCTGATGCCGTCAAAATCGACGATTTCCTTGCCCTTGTCGTCGGTCTTGGTCGTCCCGAGAAGGAGCTTGGCGCTGGTGGGGCCCAGGTTGGTTCCGCTGCTGGCGGTGGCGTCGTAGCCGCTGCCCGCCGCCGAGGGCCGCGGATGAAAGTACTCGGGCTTACTGAAGCCCTGCGCAATGAGGCTGGAACCCACGACGTGGCCGCTCACCGTGACCAGGCTGCCGTTTGCCTGCCGCGAAAACAGCAATTCCGAGAGGCCGGTCATCACCGCGGGATACAGCAAGCCGGTCAGAATCGTCAGCGCCAGCGTCATGCGAAATCCTGGTCCCAAAGTCTTGAACATGTCCTACTCCTTTATCGGTGCGAGGTGCAGCTATCTATGCGAGGCGCAGCGCAACAAGAATTCTGTCGATGAGCCAGATGCCCGGAAACGGTACGATGATGCCGCCGAGGCCGTAAACCAACAGGTTGCGGGTCAGCATCTGCGCGGCGGTGACCGGCTTGTAGCGAACGCCGCGCAGCGCCAGCGGCACCAGGGCAATAATGATCAAAGCGTTGAAGATCACGGCAGCCAGCACGGCGCTTTGAGGCGAGTGCAGGTGCATGATGTTCAGCTTGTTCAACTCGGGATAGATGGCCGCGAACATCGCGGGGATGATGGCGAAGTATTTCGCCACGTCGTTGGCGATGGAAAACGTCGTGAGCGATCCGCGGGTGATCAGCAACTGCTTGCCGATCGCTACAATTTCGATAAGCTTCGTCGGGTTGCTATCCAGATCCACCATGTTGCCGGCTTCTTTCGCGGCCATAGTGCCGGTGTTCATGGCGACGCCCACATCCGCCTGGGCCAGTGCGGGGGCGTCGTTGGTTCCGTCGCCGGTCATAGCCACCAGGCGGCCTTCTGCCTGTTCTTTCTGAATGTATTCCAGCTTGGCTTTGGGTGTGGCCTGGGCGAGGAAGTCATCCACGCCAGCTTCATTGGCGATAGCCGCGGCCGTCAGCGGATTGTCACCGGTAATCATCACCGAACGAATGCCCATCGTCCGCAGCGCCGCCAAGCGCTCGCGCATGCCGCCCTTCACGATATCTTTAAGGTGAATGATGCCCAGCACACGCTTGCCGTCGGCCACCGCGAGCGGCGTTCCGCCATTTCGGGAAATACGATCGGAGAGATCGGAGAGCGTTGTCGGTACCACACCGCCGGCATCCTTCACAAACTGGCTGATGGCGTCGGTGGCACCCTTCCGCAGCCGGCGGCCGTCAATATCGACACCACTCATCCGCGTATAGGCAGAGAAGGGAATGAACTGAGCTTCATGCTCGGCCACTTCCCGGCCACGCAGGCTGTACTTCTGCTTGGCCAGAACGACAATCGATCGCCCCTCCGGCGTCTCGTCGGCCAAGCTGGAGAGTTGGGCGGCATCGGCGATTTCACTTTCCGATACCCCGTTCAACGGGGATGAACTCCACCGCCTGGCGATTGCCCAAGGTGATCGTTCCCGTTTTGTCGAGAAGCAGCGTGTTCACGTCGCCGGAAGCCTCAACCGCTTTTCCGCTCATCGCCAAAACGTTGTGTTGCATCACCCGGTCCATGCCGGCAATGCCGATGGCAGAAAGCAATCCGCCGATGGTCGTCGGGATCAGGCAGACGAGCAATGAGACCAGAACCGCCACGCTCGGGACAGTACCGCTATTGACGGCCAGGATGGAATACTTGGCATACGGTGGCAGCGTTGCCACGGCTAAGAGGAAAATGCAAGTGAGGCCGGCGATCAGGATATTTAGCGCAATTTCGTTGGGCGTCTTCTGCCGCACCGCGCCTTCCACCAGCGCGATCATGCGATCGAGGAAGGTTTCCCCGGGGTTGGAGGTGATTCGCACCTTGATGTGGTCGGATAAAACCTTGGTGCCGCCGGTTACCGCGCTCCGGTCTCCTCCGGACTCGCGAATGACCGGCGCGCTTTCACCGGTGATGACGGACTCATCGACGCTGGCGATGCCATCGATCACTTCGCCGTCGCCCGGAATCAGGTAGCCCGCCTCGCAGTACACCACATCGCCGGCGCGCAGCTTGGATCCCGGCACCATCTCAAATTTTTCATTGGGCAGAATCTTCCGCGCCATCGTGTCGGTCTTGGTCTTGCGCAGAGCGTCGGCTTGCGCCTTCCCGCGCGCTTCCGCCATCGCCTCGGCGAAATTGGCAAACAACACGGTGAACCACAACCACAGCGCGATTTGAATGCCGAACAGAACTCCGCCCTCTCCGGCAAAGGCATCTTTAATGACAAATATCGTGGTCAGCGCCGCCCCGACTTCGACGACGAACATCACCGGATTCTTGGCGACTTTCCGGGGATCAAGCTTCACAAACGATTCTTTAATCGCTCTTCGAATGATCTCAGGATCGAACAACGGGCGCGCACGAACTCCACGGGAAATCAGAGCCGTCGAGTCATGTTCCTTGATGTCCGGTTTTTGCGCCTCCGGAGGGGCAATGGCAGCAGTCATCATCATCTCCTCATTCGTCGTCGTGCGCGTTAGAACAACTTCCCGCTGAGCATTTGGAAATGTTCAGCGATCGGGCCCAGGGACAGCGCAGGGAAATAAGTGAGGGCTCCCACGATAACTACTGTCCCGACCAACAGGATGACAAACAGGGTTCCGTGCGTCGGCAATGTGCCGCTGGTGACCGGCACGAGTTTCTTTTTCGCCAGACTGCCGGCAATGGCCAACGCCGGAATAATGAAGAGGAATCTACCCACCAGCATGTCCAGTCCCATGGTCAGGTTGTACCAGGGAGTGTTGGCGTTGATCCCGGCGAAGGCGCTGCCGTTGTTGCCGGCGCCGCTCGAGTAGGCGTACAGAATTTCCGAAAAGCCGTGCGCGGCGTTGTTATTCGTGTTGGCGGCGGCTGCTCCCGGAGGGTTCCAGTACCCATTCTTCGCGAACGGAGCAACGGAACTGACGGCGGTGAACCACAGGATGCACACGGAGGTCGCGAGGACGGCGATAATGGCCATCTTCACCTCTTTTTGTTCGATCTTCTTGCCGACGTACTCGGGCGTGCGCCCCACCATGAGCCCGCCGATGAACACCGCGACGATGGCATAAATCAGCATGCTGTAAAGCCCCGCGCCAACGCCGCCGAAGATCACTTCATCGGTTTGGATGTTGAACAGGGGAACCAGTCCGCCCAGCGGCGTAAAGCTGTCGTGCATACCGTTAACGGCTCCGCAACTGGCATCGGTGGTGACCGTCGCGAACAGTGTGGACTGGGCGATTCCGAACCGTACTTCCTTGCCTTCCATGTTGCCGCCGGGCTGCGTTCGGGTGTAGGCGTGGGCGAGACCCATATTCGTCAGCATGGGATTGCCGCGCTGCTCCGCCCAGTAACAGACCAGGACCCCGGCGAAGAAAAGCGACGACATGGCCCAGAAGACTGCCCACCCCTGGCGAGTGTCGCGAACCATCTTGCCAAACATGTAGGTCAGGCCCGCGCCCAGGCAGAAGATCAAGAGCATCTGGAGCAGGTTTGAGAGCGGAGTCGGATTCTCGTATGGGTGAGAAGAGTTGGCATTGAAGAAGCCTCCGCCGTTCGTACCCAGCATTTTTATAGCGAGCTGCGAGGCCAACGGCCCCTGTTCAATCACCTGGCTGGCGCCTTCCAGCGTCGTGGCGGTTACGGGGCCTTTGAAGTTCTGAATGCAGCCCTGGTAGACAAACAGCAAGGTGGCAACGACGCAGATGGGCAGCAGCACATAAAGTGTGCAGCGGGTAACGTCCACCCAGAAGTTGCCGATGGTCTTGGCCGTATGCCGCGCGAAGCCGCGAATCATCGCCACCGCGACGGCAATGCCCACCGCTGCGGATATAAAGTTTTGGACCGCCAGCGCCGCCATCTGCGTCAGGTAGCTCATCGTCGTGTCCGGCGAATAGGACTGCCAGTTGGTGTTGGTCACGAAACTAATCGCCGTGTTGGCCGCCAGATCCGGCGTCATCGGCGTGGCGTTCTGGGGAGCGTGCGGGGTGGAGAAATGCATGGGATTCAGCGGCAAGTACCCCTGCAAGCGTTGCAGCAGGTATACGAAGAGGAAGCTGAAGATGCTTACTGAGATCAGGCACGCCGAGTAGTGAATCCACGACTGCTCGGTATCCTCCCGAATCCCCATCAAGCGATACAGCAGGCGTTCCAACGGGCGAATAACCGGGTGAAGAAAGGTCCGTTGACCCTCGAAGACCCGGTACATGAACACGCCCAGCGGCTTGGTTAGGGCCAGCACGATGGCGAAGAACACAAGAATCTGCACGATACCTATGGAAGTCATGTCAGCTCCTCAGAATTTTTCCGGACGCAGCAGCGCATAAATCAAATAAACGAACAGCCCTGCTGCCACAATCCCTGCGATGGCGTATTCCATCGGTTCCTCCTAAAAGTGCTCCGATGCTTTGGTGAAGCCCCAGAGTAGAATGAAGAACACCACGACCACGCCGACGTAAAAGATATCCAACATAATCACCCCTTTATCATTGCCCGATCGGAATCAGGAGTCGCAGTACCAGTGAAATTCCGCAGCCCAGGAACAACAGTGACCCATTAAGGTCGTGAGTAAAGTCTAGCACTTTGGGCTCACCTCGACGCGGCAAATATGATCTGGTGGCCGTGCTCTTCGAGTGCGTGCGCTAATCTCTGTGCTGCCGTCTGCCACCAGTGCTTCCTGCCCCCGACGACTACCAGGGAATGGGGCTTTAACAGAAGTTCCAGTGCGCGCCGTTGGTTGCGGCAGAGATAAATTTGCGCCGCCACGTCCAGGTTACTGCGTGATGCCAAGTCTCGCATCCGGCTCTCCAGGAATTCCACCGAGACTGGCGGCCGTGTAAGGGGCAGGGCATAGGGCACTTCATAGGGCAGGATCAGCCGGATGCGTGCCGCCAACTCTCTCGCCAACTCTCCCGCCATGCGGAGTGCCGCCATGGTTCCATCGGTGTCGGTGTGGACCACCAGGACTTCCAAGCCCTCTTCGGCACACGTGCTTGCCGGATGGTCGCCGGCGGTTACGTAAAAGAACGTGGGGCTTGCGAGCACGGGATCAAGACCGGAATGGGCTTCCATGGGAGTCACCGAAACCATAGTGCCCCCACGGGCATAAAGAAATCATAAAGAGTTGGTCAAGATTTCGTTAGCTCTTAGGGATACTCAGCCGATAGCCAACCCAAGGCTCGGTTAAGAGATAGGAAGGGTGCGAGGGGTCCGGCTCAATCTTCTTGCGAAGTTGGTTGATGAACACGCGAAGGTACTCCACTTCGTCGCCATAATCCGGTCCCCACACGGCTTGAAGAAGTTTGGTGTGAGGGATGGCCACGTCCGGATTGGCGGCAAAGTAACGCAGAATCTCAAATTCCTTGGGGGTCAGGCGCACGTCCGCACCGTTCACGGTCACGCGCCGCGCGCCGAAGTTGATGACCGTACCGCCCAGCGAAAGCAATTCGGGCGTGCCGGTTGTCGCCATAGGAGCCCGCCGCAAGGCGGCGCGAATGCGCGCCAGAAGTTCCGGCATGCTGAAGGGCTTCGTGACATAGTCGTCCGCCCCGGCGTCCAGCGCCTCCACTTTCTCTTTTTCCGAATTGCGAATGGAGAGGATGACGATGGGCATGTCGCTCTGTGAGCGGAGGATGCGGCAAGTTTCCATACCTCCCATGCCTGGCATGTTGATATCGAGCAGCACCAAGTCAAAGCGCTCTTCCCGAACTTTGTTCAGGGCTTCTTCGCCATCGCGAGCCGTGCCTACCATATATCCTCGTGCGACGAGGGTTGTACGCATCACCCGGCGGATCTGCGGTTCATCATCGACAATCAAGATTCTGGCGTTGGTCACTGTGAAGGCTCCCGAAGCGCGCGGGGAATGGAGAACAGGAACTTCGCTCCTTTGCCGGGCTCGCTTTCCACCCAAATTCTGCCGCGGTGGGCACGAACGACTTCCCGCGCAATCGTCAGGCCCATGCCGGTCCCCGGTATTCGTTCGCGCTGGTCCTTGCCCCGGTAGAATTTGTCGAAGACCTTCAGTTGTTCCTGTTCGGAGATTCCCGGGCCGCAGTCTTCCAGGCTGACAATCACTTCTGTTTCCTCCGGCGTGGCGCGCAGGGTGAGGGGACTGCCCGGAGGAGTATAGCGCAGGGCGTTGCTCAACAGTTGCCAGATCACCACGCCGACGAATTCCGGGTCGGCGTTTACGCGCGGCAGCCGGGGCGGAACCACCACTTCCACTTTGCGTCCCTCCAGCCGCTCGCCCAGTTTTTTCAGTTGCGCCTCGAAAATTCGGCTGAGCGACTGCGGGCTGCGGTGCAACTGGAGTTGTCCCGCCTCGAGCCGCGACATCTGGATGGCGTCGCTCATCATGGAGTTCAGCCGGTCCGTCTCCTCGTCGATGATGTGCAGCAGTTCCTGGTGCGTCGGACCGATATCGGGGTCGGACAGCATGCTGGTCACCGCTGCCTTGATGGGCGTCAGGGGCGTTTTGAACTCATGCGCCACTGCATCGAGCATGGTGGACTTCAACTCCTCACTTTGCCGCGCGGCCTCCGCGCGGGTGGCCACGTCCTGGGCGCGCGCACGCTCCATGGTAATGGCCGTCAGGTTGCCGATGGCATGCAGCGCTGTTTCCGAGACTTGCGTTCCCTGAATGCCCAGGCTCCCCACCGGCTGACCGCCCAGGCTGATGGGGATCACCGTTGTCTGCGAGCCGGAGTCGTGAAAAACCGTGCCCTGCAAGGCGACCTCGCGAAGCTTCTCGGCGTTGACAGGAATGTCATGGGGACCGGCGCGGTGAACGCGGTCGCTGATACGATCATAAAACGCCAGCCCCGACAACTCAAACACCTGGGCAACGGCGTTGGTAAGATCCTGGGTCATCGGCGGGCCTGCTTCCAGCAACAACAGATTTCGGCTCAAGGTGTAAAGCCGCTCCATCTCGTGCTGGCGGCGGGTCGATTGCTCCGCTTGCATGCGTACGCTGGCGGAAAGATGGCTGGCGATAGCCGCCGTCACCACGAAGGCGGAAAGTGCCACCCAGTTCTGCGGGTCGGCCACCGTAAAAGTTTTGATGGGAGGCAGGAAGAAGTAGTTGAAGCAAAGCATGCCGGCGACGGACACCACCAACCCTTCCGCCAGTCCCCAGCGGGTGGCGACGCCCAACACCGCCAGCAGAAACGATAGCGCCACGGTGACGTTATTGACCGGCAGGAAGCGGTAGTACAAAAGCGTGATGGCGCCGACGATGCCCAATGAGCCCAGCATTCGGTGCCACTTCATCGGCGATGGCAGGAGAGGGGTTTTCAAGCCTCGAACCTTGGATTCTTTGCTATTGTACTCGCCGGAGGAGTGGAACGCACGGGGATTGGGGGAGTCCCAATCCGCCGATAACGACGCGCTGCGTAGGGGAATGTTTTGCCGTCCCCTTCTTCGACGGGCTCATGGCCGGCCCGGGCAAGCCAAGCCCTACCCCTGCAGTTTCTACATTTGGCGGGGCGACGGCGCGCCGCAGCGACACGCATTCTTGCGGAAAGAACGGCAGAGTGAAAAGACATGTTGTTTTGGAGTACAAATCGTGACCTGTCATCCTGAGGACCGACGGTTTTTGTCGGGACGAAGGACCCCCGTATTTCGTCGTACCCATGTGCGCGCGGCATGCCGCACGTTGTCGCACGGCGCGCCGGCGCCGTGCTTTTTAAGTGCAAATGAAAAAGGTCCTTCGTCCCGATGAACGGCATCGGGACTCAGGATGACAGCGACTGGAAACCGTGCTGAAAAAACGGCATAGGATAACGGGGTGAGTTCGTACCCGAAAACGAAAGCAGGGCAGCTCTATTCTGAAATCTCGATGCGTTGCCCCGCCGATCTTCTGCAAGGCCAACTGGCCGTTTGACAAACTTCTCCGCTCGCCTTCAGAATGGCGCTTGGCCGAGGAAGACGTGCTACCCCGTTCGGGAGGCAGCGAGAGTTGGTTCAAGCGAAAAAAGCTAAAATTGCGGTGGTTCATCCCCGTTTGGGTTCGGGCGGCTCCGAGGCGCGTGCCCTGTGGGCGCTTCAGACATTGCGGGCGGACTTTGACCTCTCGCTGATTACCTGTGGGCCGGTTGATCTTGATCGCCTGAACGTCTATTATGGCACGTCCCTGGCCCCTACGGACTTTCGCGTGATAAAGGTTTCTCTTCCTCCCGGCGTTACCGCCCATCGATTCAACGCGCTTCAGGGTCACATCCTGCAACGTTACTGCCAACGTGTGGCGCGGCAATTCGACGCCATGATTGCCACCTACAATCCGCTGAGCTTTGGCGTGCCGGCCATCCAGTGCATTGCCGATTTTTCCTTTGTTCCGGAGTGGATTCTGTCTCTGCACCCTACCCTGCAAACACGACGGGGTTGGTGGTATGGCGATTCGATCCTGCGCCGCACCTACCTGGGGCTCTGCAACCTGATTTCCCGTTCGGATCCCAAAGGCTTTAAGAAAGATTTGATGGTGGCCAATTCCGCGTGGAGCAGGGAACTGATGCGCGGGAAATTTGGCGTCGAGTCACGCGTGCTCTATCCCCCCGTCGCTGCGGATTTTCCCGCCGTGCCTTGGGCGGAGCGGGATGCGGGCTTCGTTTGCATCGGCCGGGCGGTGCCGGAAAAGCGCCCGGATGGAATGATTCGCATACTCGAAAAAGTCCGGCAGCGAGGTCACGACATTCATTTCCACATCCTGGGCGGAGTTGATGACTCGCCGTACGGCAGGCAATTGAAGCAACTCGCCCAAGCGAACCCAAGCTGGGTTTATCTGGAGGGCGCGACCTTCGGCGAGAAGAAGAAGGAATTGCTGGTACGGCATCGCTTCGGAATCAATGGTTGCCTGAATGAGGCCTTCGGCATCGCCGTGGCCGAGATGGTGAAGGCCGGTTGCATCACCTTTGTGCCCAAGGGCGGCGGCCAGGGGGAGATTGTGAATCACCCGGGTTTGATTTTCGAAAACGATGACGATGCGGTGATTAAAATCGATGCAGTTTTGCGTGACCGCGCCGGGCAGGAGGCCCTTGCCGCGAATCTGCGTGCCGGGGCGGAGAGGTTTTCCACCCGAACTTTTTCCGAAGGACTTCTGGCGCTCACGCGCGAGTTTCTGGAAAGCAGCAGGGCGGGGAAATCGACGGGGGCATTGGGCTCGACACCATGATGAATGGGCAGCGGGTTGACGTGGTGGCGGCCTGATTTCGCCACTAGGTCCGCTGGCTAATCCGTCGGGAGATCCCTCGGCTGCGCCGGGGTGGGAGTAGGAGTTTGACAGCTCCGGCAGAAGCCTGGGAGGTGCCCCCTCACCCGCCGTCTGGGGACGGTCGACCTCTCCCCACGGGCTGGCTGTATCCCACATTTAAGACTGAGGGTCAGGGGCCGGCGCGGATGCCATGGATACGCAGAGCCAAGAGGTAGCCCTGTACCAGGGTCGGCAAGCGCACTAGGCCGCGCCAGATGCAGGTGGTGCCGGGATGGTCATGTTTCCCTCTCGCCAGCCAACCGCCCATCTTGCCGATCCAGCGCGTCGCCTCCTGGAGCGTGGGAGCGGTCTCGGCCATCGTGCCGTGGGCCCAAGCGCTCAAGACCCGCCACTCTTCCTCTTTCAAAATTTGGTCGCAAGCCGTGTGGGGCTCCTCGCGACCCACCCGGGCCAGCCAGTAAACTCGCCAAGCCACCACCAGATCAAGGGCCAGGCACGCCTCCAGGCTCTCCCGGTCCTCCAAACGCCGATCCTCGATGCGGCACCCGCTCTTGAGCGTGCGGTGATACACCTCGATCCCCCAGCGTCGGCTATACCAGTCCAGCCGCTGGCAGGCATCCCCAAAGCTTTCGGTCTTTACCGTCGTCAGCAGCATCCAATCGATCGGTTCTTTCACCTCTGCCGGGTAGTCCACTTCCCGCGCGTACACCGCCCAGACGCGCAAGGGGGAATGTTTACTTCTTGCCGGGGGCCGGAGCACCACCGGGGCCAAACGCACTTCCAGCTTGGCGCTACGAGCCGGGCGTGAACCGCGACGGGGGACGGCCACCGACAGCGTGCCCGCCATCGTCTCGGCCGCCATCCGCGCCCACAGTCCTGCCGCCTCGTCCTCGTGCTCGACCTGGCGCTGGCGGCTGCGTTCGGCGCGCACCAGCAACCCCGGTCCCGGCGCCTCTTGCGCCGCTTCCTGGAACAATTCATAAAGGTCGGCTTCCCGGTCCCCGACGCTAATCAGCCGGGTATGCGGACAAAGCTTCTGCACCTGGGCGACGGCGCGATAGCTCACCAGCCACTTGCGGCTTTCCTTCTCTTCGATGGGCAGTTGGTGGCGGCGATGCCTCTTGCCCGCCTGCGCCGGATCGCGCGCCCAGCATTGCACGTTGAGCAACCCCAGCGGCGTACCCTCGGGGGTGAAGGCCATCGTGTCGTGCAGCACCAACCCCACCGCGCGGTCTTGCGTGGTGTTGATGGGACCCACTCCCTGCGGGGGATGGGCCGTATAATTCAGGGTGGTGGTGTCCTGCACGGCCAGGATCACGGGGTGCGAGCGGACCCGCTCCAGGGTTGACTCGAGGTGGGGTCGCAGTAGTTTCGGCATATCCACCTGGGGATTCCGGAAAAACCGGTAGGCCGCCTTGGTCTTCGCCGCCGAGCCCTGGGAAGCCTGCGGGATCAGTGCGCCCGGCTGGGCAAAGAAGTCGGCGGCCAGAGTGAACAACCGCTGTTGGAGCCGGGCATCGAAGAACGGTGCTCGCCCGAACTCCTCTTCCGTCCAGTCGGCAGGAGCCTCCGCCGGCGGCGTGCTGCCCAGGGCCACCTCCGGTTCCGCGCACAGCACCTCTTGCCAATGCTCGCTGAGCGCATACAAATAGATG
Source organism: uncultured Acidobacteriota bacterium (assembly GCA_963719115.1). GTDB lineage: Bacteria > Acidobacteriota > Terriglobia > UBA7540 > UBA7540 > Bog-366. The sequence continues at coordinate 24,261 of CAVRBF010000004.1, forward strand.
TCCTTGGGACCTTCCGCCACCTTGCCGTTCGGATACGCCGTGGGCCGGGCGGCCGTCTGCCCGACCTGCCGCCAATTGGCCGCGCGATAGCAGGTGCCGGCGAAACGCCGCGGGTCCACAAACGTCTCGGCCAGTACCGGCGCATAGCCATAACGATCCGTCCAGTCCTTCCCCAGCCGCGTCAGGCACCGGCTCAGCACCCGCGAAGCCAAATTCCGCACGTGCACCCACGGCAGAATCAGAAACCGGCTATTACCCACCACCCGATGCAGATGGGCACGGCGCGCCGCCTCGCTCCAGCCGATGTACTTGTCGCGTTCTTTCATCCGCCATTGCGCCGCGCTGAAAGCCAGTGCTCCTACCCATCCGTGCCGCGAACTTTCCACCAAGTAGCGAATCTGCGCCCCGCACAGCGGCCCCTTGCCCAGATAATGCCACTGTTGCAGCAGGGCGTTCCAAGTCCGCGAAGCTTGGCTGTAGCGGCTGGAGACGGGGAGGATGCGAATCTCCCCCAGTTCCTCCAGCGTACAGCCAAGCTCCGGTGCCGCGCTGGGTCGATCCGCCGGCGGCTCGCACCGGGCGCGCCGGAAACAGGACGGGTCCGCCGCCGGCAGGACAATGAGCCCCTGGCGATGAAGCTCCAGAAGGGCCTTTCGGCAGCTTACCTCCTGCAGCTTGCCGTTGGCAGCTCGCCACCCCAGCCATGCGCACACCCGCCGCGACAGACCGCGCCGCGACAATGAGGGATCACCACTCAAAAGCTCTTTTATCCCCCCCATCGTTGCCGCACTGACTTCCCGACCGCAAACCCGCATGCACCATCTTTAACATCAGCCAGCCTCAGTGTCAAAGTGTGTCCAAGCGCCA
>CAVRBF010000005.1:0-45205 GCA_963719115.1 uncultured Acidobacteriota bacterium
TGGGTAAGTAGAACAGGCAAGTATTCATTCTCCTCACCGTTGTGGTAATCTAATAATTTCGGGGACAAGCATCGGGAGACGCGCCATGACGCGCGATTGCAAGATCGGGAGGTCGCGTCAGTAAGGCAAGTCATCATGACGTGTGTTTGGTCACCCAATCACCCGCTCTCCCGACCAGACGATCGGAACCTGCTGACCCCCGACAAACGGAATGCCATTCCCCTGCGCAGGGTGAGCGAAGATGAACGAATACCATCCTTGGCTTCATCGGTACGCGGCTTTCGTCGCTTTTTGCACTTTTCTTTTGATTATTGCCGGAGCGTTGGTGACCGGCAATGACGCCGGCCTCTCCGTGCCCGACTGGCCCACGTCCTTCGGCAGCTTTCGCATGCCGCGCATGGTGGGAGGAGTGAAGTTTGAGCACGGCCACCGGATGATTGCCGGAACAGTCGGCATCCTTACTATTATTCTGGCCATTTGGATCTGGCGCCAAGACTCGCGACGGTGGCTGCGTTGGGTGGGGTTTGCGGCGGTCATGGCCGTCTTGACGCAGGCGGTACTGGGCGGCATTACGGTGCTGTTCTATCTGCCCGTACCCATCTCCACGGCGCATGCTACGCTGGGGCAGATATTCTTCTGCCTGGCGTCCAGCATGGCCTTCTTTACCGCCGCCGACTGGCGTTGGGACGAGTCGAAGATGGAAGACTCCGCCACGCCCTCGCTTCAGCTTCTCACCACCATCACGACGGGCGTGATCCTGGTGCAACTGATTCTGGGCGCGGTGTACCGGCACTCGAAGGACGGAGCCACCATCGCCCCGCATGTCGTGGGAGCCTGCGTGGTGACCCTGCTGGTGGGCTGGATTGTTTCCACCGTTCTTATGCGCTTCTCCACGCAGCCGGGCCTGTTGCACCCCTCCCTGCTGCTGGGAGGACTGGTGGTGGCGCAGCTTTTTCTGGGCATCAGCTCACTGATGATGAAAATCGCTGCTCGCAGCGCGCCGCAACCGCTGCCCTCGGTGGTGGACATGACCACCGCGCACGTGGCTGTGGGAGCGCTGATCCTGTTGACCAGCCTGTACCTCACCTACCAGGCGCGGCGCTATGTGGAAGGTTCGAAACATGAAGTGAATGTGACCTCTACGCCGCACCAGGCAACGACCTAAAGAAATTCTGAATGATGAATGATGAAGGCTGAATTCAGTGCGCGGCGAGAATCGGTATCTAGGAAGCCTGGGCGATGAGTGCTCCGGAATGCGGAATTTCAAATTGGGAAATCGGCGCAAGTAAGATCGCCATAGCCGTTACAATCCGCCTCGATCAGGCGGCGCAGTATCAGGGCAACTAACGACAACATGACGCACGATTCGCGAAACAACCCCTGGCTGGCCCGCTTGGCGGACTACTGGACATTGACCAAGCCGGAGGTCAACTTCCTGGTTCTGGTCAGCACACTGGTGGGGTTCTACCTGGCCGCCCCGGGCGCTGTCAACGGCTGGCTGCTGTTCCACACACTCATGGGGACGCTGCTGGTCGCGAGTGGCACCGGGACGCTGAACCAGTACCTCGAGTGCCGCACTGACGCTTTTATGCGCCGCACCGCGAACCGTCCTCTGCCGGCGGGACGATTTCCCAGGGTGAGGCCCTGTGGTTCGGAATCCTGCTCGCGGTCGCTGGCGGAACGGAGCTGTGGATTGCTGCCAATCCCCTCACCAGCGCGCTGGCGTTGACAACGCTGGGAACTTACCTCGTCTTCTATACGCCGCTGAAGCGCCGAACGCCGCTTTGCACCTGGGTCGGAGCGTTTCCGGGCGCCATGCCGCCGCTGATCGGCTGGGCTGCCGTCCGCAACGGCTTGAGTGGGCAGGCTTGGGTGCTTTACGCCATCCTGTTCTTCTGGCAGTTCCCCCACTTGCTCGCCATCGCCTGGATGTACCGCGAGGATTACGCCCGCGCGGGTCTGCAAATGCTGCCGCGCGGCGACCACGACGGGCGCGCCACCGTTCGCCAAATCATCGCCTGCACATCTGGCGCTGCTGCCCATCAGCCTTATTCCCGCGCTGACGGGTCATGCCGGGATGGTTTACCTGGTCGGGGCCGGAATGCTGGGGGTGGGATTTCTCTATTGCGGGGCGCGCATGGCCGTGCAGCGCACCAACGTCCTCGCCAAACAGTTGCTGATGGCCTCGATCGCATATTTGCCTTTGGTTTTTGCCCTATTGATGGCCGATCGGACGAGGCTTTGAGGAGCGCCGCCGGCAGTCAGGAGTCAGGGGGCAGATGTTTGGGAGGTTAAAGTTCGGGCATAGGCTAAAGAAGGTGATCTGAGGACAAAGAGCAGACTGCATTCTGAGTGCTGCCTCCCGACTCCTGACTGCTGGCGGTTCGCGTATCGACTTTAAACAACGGACCTTTCGAGCAGCTCCTCCAATTTCTGAATCGTGGTATCTAACCAGGCAAGCAAGGCTTCCTCGGCTTCGGCGCGGTTTCCGGAGGCTTCCAGTTCGGCTATGCTGCGGCCTTGTTCGTCGATGGGTATGTGGTGGCAGGGAATCTGTTCGTACTTGTGCTTGTCCGGCACCCACTCCCATAGCACGCACTCGTTGCAGGGGTGCTTCTCATACTCCGCGTTGAGGTTGAGGCAGATAATCGAATCGCGAAGGAGGCGGTGCTCTTTCCAGGCTGTGCCGACTGAGCGGCCAAAACCGACGTCCCTAAGAATATCTCGCTGGAGCTTGAGTTCGTCCAAAATCCTATTAATTTCAACAGGCGCCATGAGTTTCCGCCTCCTTCCTGCGACACGGATAATAGCTTGCTGCTGGCCAGACGATGGTTGCGGTGAGAGGAAGAGCAATTGAGATGCCACATGTACCATGTTGACATTGCGCAGCTTATATGTAGAGCGCGGGAGATGTGCTGCGGCAAACATGGGTCAAAAAGCCTATGCTGTGGTTATAGGTGAGGGATTTTCCAACGGCATGGCGCTGCTACAGAAGACGCGCTGGTTGAAACTCTAGCAGGTCACAAATGATAACTCTACTTCCCACAGTCGATGCCTCGCTCAACGCGGCCAGTGCCGTGCTGCTCATCTGCGGATTCTACTTTATCCGGCAGAAAAACATCCCGGCGCATCGGGCCTGCATGCTCTCCGCATTTGGGACTTCGGTCGCCTTCCTGGTGTGCTACTTGACCTACCACTATTTCCATGGGGTGACACGTTTTCCCGGGCACGGCGCAGTGCGTACCTTTTACCTTTCGCTACTCACCTCCCACACGATCCTGGCGGTCGTCATTGTTCCCCTCATCCTCACCACGCTTTTCCGGGCATGGCGACAGCGCTTTGACCACCATCGTCGCATCGCCGTTTGGACCCTGCCTTTGTGGCTATATGTGTCCGTCACCGGCGTCGTGGTGTACTGGATGCTGTACCACCTGAGATTCAACTGAAGGTACTTGAACCCGCCCTATCGCTGTGCTAGTTTTAACCTGTACGTACGATTCCTGTAATGGAGGTAGCCTTACCATGAGCACTCCTACCGAGGCCGTCCGGGAGCAGTTGATGGTCGGCAACGAGGAATATCGACGTCTCCGCGAGGAACATGCCCGTTACAAATCCCAGCTCAGCGCACTTTCCTCCAAACCGTATCTCTCCGAAGACGAGCAGACGGAAGAATTGCGTCTGAAGAAGCTGAAACTGCGGGTAAAGGACCAGATGGAAAGTCTGGTTCGGCAAGCACAGACTGTGCACTAGCCAAGTCCCGATCAGGGATGGGTGATGGACTAACGGCGCGCGGAGCGGTCACGGAAGCGGCCCCGGTTGAGTTATAGCTAGACTACGAACCCTACCAAGGCCTATGTGGCGGGGGAGCGGTGTATAATAACGGCCCATGGTAAAGGACGGCTACTGGTACGGCTTGCCACTGGTGTTGATCGCCGGTGGGCTGATGGGGTTTTGGCTGCACGACCGAAATCTCTCCCTTCTGATACTCGCTATCCTATTTGCTGTTCTCGCTTTTCTTGTCCTCAATTTCTTTCGCGACCCTGAACGGCTGGTCCCCCGCGATCCGGCGGCGCTGATTTCTCCCGCCGACGGCGTGGTTGTCCAGGTTGCCGAGGAGGAATTCGAAGGCCGCCCGGTTCGCCGGTTGAGCATCTTCATGTCGCCGCTCGACGTCCATGTGAACCGGACGCCCATCACGGGAAAGATCACGGCGATCAATTACAAGAAAGGCTCTTTCCGGGTTGCCTCGCAGGATGCGGCTTCCATTGAAAACGAGCAGAACGTCTTTACCATCGAGGGTGAGCAGGGCGTTGTTGTGGTCAAGCAAATCGCTGGTTTGTTAGCCCGCCGTATCGTATTCTGGAAGCGCTTAGGCGATTCGCTCGCGCGTGGCGAGCGCGTAGGTATGATCAAATTCGGTTCGCGTGTGGACGTGCTTGTGGCCCCCACGGTCGAGTGGCGTGTCAAGGTCGGAGACCGCGTGTGGGCGGGGAGTAGCATCCTTGGAATCACAAACACCCAAGCCAGTTGAACGCCATGGCGTGCGTCGCGGCATGTATGTCCTGCCCAGCCTGTTTACTGTGGGCACGCTGGTCTGCGGGTATTACGCCATTCTTTCCACCCAGCGGGCCGGACAATTCCTAGCCGCTGCCGCCGCTGCCACGGTGGCTTCCAAGGCGGCGGAGTTAAGCGCTCTCGCGGCCAGCGCGCTTGATAACGCCGCCCGCGCGCTCGGGTGGGCCATTGTTGCTGACGGCCTTGATGGCCGCATCGCCCGCATGACGAATACGGCATCTCCTTTCGGACGCGAACTTGATTCCCTGGCTGATATCGTCGCTTTCGGCGTGGCTCCGGCCGTATTGGCTTATGTTTGGGGCGTTCGCGCCGTTGTGGAGCCGTCCGGCACGCCGCAAATCACGCAGATTATCCATGCCACTCCGTGGATTCTGACCTTTCTCTATGTGATCTGCGGGGCAGCGCGGTTGGCGCGGTTCAACATTGATACAGTCAAGCCTACGTCGGACCGTCGCTTCTTTGTCGGAATGCCCATTCCTGCCGCGGCGGGATTCGTCGCGGCTGTCGTCCACTTCCACAAATTCCCAGTAACGGAATGGCAATTTTCGCTTGCCTGGTTGATTGTAGTGGGAATTCTGGGCTTCCTCATGATCAGCCGCATGCGCTACTACAGCTTTAAGGTCCTTGACCTTCGCAAGCGCTGGTCTTATCTGGGCATCATCGTAATCGGCCTTGCCATCGGACTGGTCTGGATTTTCTCTCAGCCCATTCTGCTGACCTTCGCGATCACCTACGCGCTTTCCGGCATCATCTTGCGAATAATCTCGAAGATCCGGCCTCATCCCCCCCACCCGGAAGAGGTTCACGCCGCATGAAGCCGGCTAAAGAGGGTTACCGGGTCGCCGTCGTAGGAGCGTCCTCCTTGCTGGGCAAGGAGTTGGTATCCGTCCTGGAACAGGGCAAGTTCCCCCTGTCGCGCCTCCTGACATTTGAATCCGACGAGGAAGAGCCCGAACTCCCGATCATCGACCTGAACCCAACCTTGGCCACGACCGTCGAAGATGGCCAAATCAGTGAACAGGAACTGGACTTCGCTTTCCTCTGTGCGCGGCTGCAAAACCTGCCGACCTTCCTGGACGCCTGGCAGCAAGGCAGTGCCGCAAACTGCCTGGTGATTGACGTCCTTGGGGAAGGATTGCGAGCGGGAACCAGCGATCCTTCGGGCGGCACGGTGGAGGGAGCTGACGAGTTGGTGGCCATTCCATTTCTGGACCGTCGATTTCCGGTTCCGGGAGTGCGCTCGGCGGCGGGGCGCGTGCATACTTCCGCTCACCCTGCGGTCATCGTCATCAGTAGCCTGCTGTTGCGCTTAGGAGCGCGCTTCCCGCTGAAAACGGCCGTGGCGCACGTCTTCACGTCGGCGTCGGAGTCAGGTTCACGGGGCGTGGAGGAACTCCAGAGGCAGACCGTGAATATTCTGAGCTTCCAGAAGATTCCCGACAAGATTTTCGGGGCCCAGCTTGCTTTCAATCTACTCTCACGTTTGGGAATGTCTGCCTCGAGCGACACGGCCGGCCTCGAAGCGCGTCTGCGGCGTCAATTGCACAGCTATTTGGGCGAGCGGGTTCCTCGTCCGGCCCTCCGGCTGATCCAGGTTCCGGCTTTTCATTCGGTGGGCGTTTCCATGTACGTTGAAACGGTGGAGCCCGTGACGGCGGAAGCCGCCACCGCCGCGCTGGCGGGAGAGCGCGTCAAGGTACGGCCGTCCCATCTCGACGCCCCCACGCACGTCGAGGCCGCAGGTTCAAGCGACGTGCTGGTAGACCGCATTTCCAAGGACACTGAGCATCCAAATGGCCTGTGGCTCTGGGCCGTCGCCGATAACCTGCATTTGGCGGCAAGCAACGCCGTGGAACTGGCCGCCAGCTTGCGCGAGCAGGCCCGCGCTTGAGGCCTCGTCGGCAGATTACACAGATTACTCAGATTGATGAACACGACGTAAAGACACAGCGCGGCAGAGCCGCGACCAGAACTGCCGACAGTGACGAGTGACTAGTGACGAGTGAGCAGCAAAATAAGTCGTCGAGAGCCGGGAAGAACCCCGGAATTGGTACGGCCGAGTTGAACGTCGAAGGACAAGGCTCAAAGCGCGAAAGCCCGAACTCGAAACTTGGCCCCGCGAGCAGCCGCGAAATTCTTGAGGCAACAACTGGAAATCGCCTTGTGCGCTCCCCTCTCCGCCTTCTGCCTTCTGCCTTCCGCCTTCCCCCCCTACTGCCTAGTGCTTTCTGCCTACTGCTTTCTGCCCACTGCCTGCTGTTCTTTTCCGCCTGTGGCTACCACGTTGCAGGCACCGCGGCGCGAATTCCGCCTGACGTGAAGACCATTGCCATTCCGGCGTTCAAAAACCAGTCGCTGACTTTTCGCATTGAGCAGCAGCTCACTTCCGCGGTGACCCGCGAGTTCCTGGAGCGCACGCATTACCGAATCTTGCCTGACCCCGCGGCGGCAGATGCCGTCCTGCGGGGAACCATCAAGGACGTCCGCGCCCGGGCGGTTACGTTCGACGTGAACACGGGCCGCGCCACCACCTTGCAGGTCCAGGTCACTGCCGACGTCAAGCTTGAAGACCTGCACACTCACAAAATCCTGTTTTCCAACAGCGCTTATCTGTTCCGACAGGAGTACCAGGAGAGCGAATCTCCCTCCGCGCTTTTCCAGGAAGACAAGCCCGCCCTCGAGCGCCTTTCGCGCGATCTCGCCCGCACCCTGGTGACGGATATCCTTGAGAACTTCTGACCAGCCCTGATAAGTGGCGCTTTTCCGTCCCCAGGACGCATTTCTGAGGGGAAAACCCCATCGGAGCTCCTGGCAGAACGTGGGAAAATCGGCTAACTATATTTGTTATCAATAACATCTCTATAAAACCGATAAGTCGTTTATTTTCACTCATATCTTCAGAAGTCTTGTGCCGTCTTTTTTGCCCCTTTGTTTTCACACACATCTCAAGAAATACCTTCATGTTGGGGCCCCTTTTTTTCACGCCGATTTGCTGACATCGAACTCCTTTGTTTTCAGCGGCAGCGTTTTTTGCCAGACTCGGACGAATCGTCATAACTATATTTTTTTCTATAATATCTCAAGAAATATCGTCATTTCTCGGCTCTTTTTTCTGAACTCCCAGGCGTTAGGCCAACCCCTTCATTTTCAGCCACATGGCTTTCCGGCCCGAAGGCGGGCAAAAACTCGCAACCGGCTTGTTTTCTATAACATCTTCAGCAAACCCCTCACCCGCGAAAGCTCTCACGGCACGCTCCACCAAAAGGATAGCCTAACATACTAGAGCCGAAATGTCAAGAACTATTATTGCTCTATTGATAACTATGTGAGCCTAGACGCATAGGCAATCAAATGGTCGAGGCGTGCACAATTTGGCGGAATCGCACGACGGATTTCCTCCTTCGCGCCTGGGGGTGAGAATCCTTTGCTGTTGCTGCCGGGTCGCAGTCCGGCGTCGCTGGTCGCCCCGATGCAGCGGGACGCCACCCGCGGTCGCGAGCGGATTGAGCCCGTCCCGCGACGCTGCCGCTATTTGACCTCCAGAATCTTGGTCGATGGGCCCGCCACGAGGTCGATTCCCGGTTCCGGGTATCCGTTCCGGTTCACATCCAGCCAACAAGCCACGGTGTAGCGTCCCGGAGGAACCCCGTCGAACTTGAAGGCGCCCTTTGTGTCGAACGGGCACGCTCGAGATAAGGATTCGCAAGCATCAGGCCGGGGTCGTTCAAGGGCGCGCCATAGGTGTAGAGAGCAGCCAGAATTGGCTCGTTGGGTTTTACCCGCCCCTCGATTCTGACGCGACCGGCGATCGTATTGTCAACAGCTTGCAATCCATCTTCATCAAGTGTGAGACTCTTCACCGCGGTAGCGAACAGATCTCTGGGGATGAAGAAGTCCATGTGGTCAGTGGTATCGGCGCTCCGCACCATGACCTGACGCCCATAGAAGAAGGTCCGCCCCTCATGCTGGTCTTTGTGCAGAGCTTCGGCGCTGTCTACTTCGCGGACGTAGACGAACTTCAGACCAGGAAGGAGCTGAGGGATTTCGTATTTACCGTCTGCACCTACCAACACCCGCTTTCCCCAGAACTCATCACCGCCGGTGCTGGGGAACTCGAAGTCATCGAGCGCGCCAACCACCACCGGGGATTTGGCTGGGTAGCTTACGTGACCTGAGATGGCGCCGAATCCGGCGGCAGGGTCGAAGGGTGGACCGTAGGAATAAGTGGAACCGACGAGCTTCACTGCTTCCTCCACAATCGTCCGGCCGCGAGTGTGATCGAACCCCGATCCCTTGCCGGCGTAGGTCAGGGATTCCAGCGCTTCCTCCGGTGAAGTGATGTACCCAATGGCGTCGTTGGCTTGAGTAACAAGAACGCAATTCTTCCTTCCGCAGTGGTCACGAATGCGAATGCCGAGTTCGGCGGTCATTTCTCCCGGTATCATCAGCAACGCGGTGTCGTCGTTCAAGGTCAGTGCTTGGACCAGCGTCACAGGCGGCCGTTGCCAGTAGGGTTCGAGCGAACTTCCTGATCGTCCTGGAGCGTTAGGCCGATCACCTTCGCGCGGAAGGTCATCTTGACGGAGCCAGTGCTCGTGGCCGTGCTCTCCATCAGGTGCAGGACGCTCTCAGCGATAGTCTCGGTCATGGCGCGGTGCGGCGGCATGCGCACACCGTCCTTTTCCTCCAACGTTGGTCCCTTGCCGAGTCCCACTTGGTCGCCCGCTGCGCCCATCGCGAACATGGTGAAGATGGTCCTCGGATACTTGGCATTTTTCCGGTCATCATATTGGGGAAACAGCGCGCGCTGGCGCCATCGGGCCTCAATCATATTTTCGGCGTAGCCAGGCCAGTCCGGTCCGATCTGGCCGGCCGTATCGGGGCCCCAGGATTTGGTAAACTCGACAGGATGAGCGGCGAAATCGAACAGCACGCCGCGCAAGTTGCCATCGAGATCGTCGATGCGAATGGCGTAAAGGTCGGTGAGGGTCGGCCCCATCAGCTTCTCGCGATTGTTCACGATGTCGCGGCTAGTGCTGGTCTTACCAACGCCAAGGCGCGCCGGAAACAGTGTTGCCATTGCCTGCTCTACTGCCACGCTGGTGCGCTCCGCCAGCAGATTGCCAATGCGGTCAGGTTCTTTCTCCCGCCTGTCGTGCAACCTTGGGTAGGCGTGGTCGGAGTCGCGGCGACCATGATGAAGTCGCGATTGATGCCGGCCTCCTTTTCAATTCGTTCCTTGATCTGGTCAGCGTAATCAAGGCGGATTCCGATGATGTCAAGTTCCACAAACACCACTCGCAGACTGCCCGCCTGAAAGGACAATCGCCTTGGCGTAGCACGGGTCGCCGTAGTGCTTGGTCACCTGCACGGCTTTGCCGTAAGGCAGAAACGCCGGCCAGGTGGGCACGATGTCGGCTTGTACCACTGCCCCATCTGGGAGTCCGCCTTCACCCGTACGCTCAACCCGTCGCCCGACTTCCGCAGAACGGTCGGCAGCGAGTGCGAGACCTGCCAGCGTCAGTGCGCACGTCAGAAGTATCCCCTTCATCAGATCCTCAATTCTTGGACGCCGATACCATCTCCGGGTTTGTGATTTCCTCCTGCCCGGGAGTTTACCAACTCCGGAGGGCAAGGAGCGCTCAGAAAAAACGGGACAGCCCCCCTCCAGGGCACGGAGGAGGCTGCCCCGCGCAAATCACTTCAAGCTCCAGAGACCACCGACGAAATCAGAAAATGATCTTAGCCGCCACCTGGCCGATGCGAGGGTCACGCGCGCGGGCAACCACGCCAAAACCACCGGCAAAGTCGCCTCCCGGATTGTTGAACTGCGCATGATTGAAGAGGTTAAAGAACTCAGCTCGGATGTCCAATGACATACGCTCCCTGAGTTGGTTCTTTTGTAAAGTGACAGATCCCAGTTGTTCAGGCCAGGACCGTGAAAGAAGCGGCGATTGGCGTTGCCCGGCACACCCAAGATGGGGTTGCTGGGGTTGAGCCCTTCTTCCGGTGAGAACGGGGCCGGTGAGAAGTACTGCAAATTGGAAGTGCGGGGATTAAAGTACTGGATTGGCTTACCATTGTAATTCGGGAAGTCTATGGAGTCTTCCGCCCGCCGCCTTCACAGTCGCAGAGCGCATGATCCCCACTCTCCTAGAAGATAAATTGGGAGACCGGTACTGAAGCGGGTGATGCCGGACAGCTGCCATCCCGCGAGGAATTGGTGCACAACACCGCTGCTGCGAGTGGTCAGGCGGTGAAAAGGCAACTCGTAAGAGTAGCTGGCCACAAAGTTGTGCGTCACATCAAAACTGGAAAGTGACCTGCTTATCCTGGGAACCAATGGATTTACCATGTCATAAAACCCCGAGCCGTTATCGAGGGCTTTCGACCAGGTATAAGCGGCCAGGGAAACGTAGGGGTCCCCGCGGATTTGTTGACCGTGGCTTGAAACGAGTTGTAGAGGGAGTTGGCTAGAGTCGCCTCGTAGGCTTGGGTCCCCGAAGTCCAACTCGCCCTGGGCCAGGCAACGTCCGGAAGTAACCGAATAAGGACGAGTCCCATAAAAGGTCTGACCATTAATGGTGTAGATCCCGTCCGCCCCATATGGGCCGCAACCGCTGCTTGGCCGCCCCGCTGCAGGTGTCCCAGAGCAAGAATGTGCATGCAGAGCGCCGCGTTCCCGGGGTTGAATTCTTTTTGGGCCACGAGCTTGTGTCCCGCCGTACTCACGTATCCCAGCGTCAAGACGGTGGTCTTGCCAACTTCGCGCTGGACTGTGAAGTTGAAGTCTTCCGTGTAGGGCGTCTTGTTCGACGCCTCATAGGCGGGGGAATACGAAATCGGCAGGTAGGGGGCGAAGCTGATCTGGTGATTTGGTGGCGGAAGCGGGAAGGGAAAGCGTTGTCCGGGGTCGGAATTGTCACTGAAGCGGCTCTTGAAGGGCCGGTCAAGGTAGACAGGAGTGGGGGTACCCCAATAATCGCCGAACGGGGCATCACCTTGTGCCCAGAGGCCCCCCTGTGAATCCTGAGTTGTGTAAAAAATGCCGAAGGCGCCGCGGATGCTGGTCTTGCCCGGTCCGCCAAATATTTTGTTCAGCACGCCCTCGCTCGCGGCGGGAGAATAAGCCAATCCCAGCCTGGGAGCGAAGTTTCTGTAGGGCGTGTATGCCAGCGTCAAGGGAACTCCCTTGTCGCCGGGGAGGAGCCAACCCCTGGGAGAGTCCGGGTAGACAGTGGATTGCTGGCCGGGAATGAACTGCTGGATCTTGCCTTCGGCGTCGTACCAGGGTTGGTCAACCTCCCAGCGCAGACCATAATTGAGCGTGAGATTGGATCGCAACTTGTAGCTGTCCTGGGCGTAAACACCGTAATCTTTTATGCGGTAATCATCTTGCTGGGCGCTACTTTGGGTATAGTTGCTAGGGCGCCGAGGAGGTAATCGGCGAAGTCGTTCCCTGTCTCGCTGCCGTCAAACGTGAAGTCTCCGTTGGGACCGGATCCCCCTCGCCGGTTATACTGGACAAAACGGAAAGACCCACCAAACTTCATCGTGTGCTGTCCTAGAATTGTGGAGAAGGTGTCAATGGCCTCGTAAGCGTTTTGCGCCCGCAGATCGGCGCTGAATCCCCCAAAGCTGAAGCCTGTCGCGGCCAGGTTGATTCCGGGAACTCCGGCAAGCTGGGGGAGCGAGGGGATTATGCCCAGACCGCCCTCCACGAAGCCCCACGTGCTCACTTTGCCCAGACCGTTTGCGGCGAGAGTTCCCGGCGTAAACCTGCGAGTAAAGTTGAGGCGAACCTCATTCACCGCGGTCGGACCGAAAATGTGGGTGTTGCTCATCGTCGCCTGGTGGGTTTTCAAGCTGTATGTGGAGCTTATCCCCGAAACACTGGGGGAAAAACTGTCGTTCTTATCGTAGTTATAATAGAACGACCAGTTGCCTGTGGCCTTGTTGACAAGGTCAATCCGCGGGGCCCACTTATCTTCGGTCGTGGTCGATTTCAGGCCGCTGGTAGCATACACTGGCCGGCTGCCGTTCCCGCCGCCATTGGGGTCGGGAATGAAACTCAACGTTCCCTTGGCGGCCGGATTGAAGGCGGCCGAAGGGATCACCTGGCCCGGAAAGACGCACATGCCGGCCTGGGCGTTCGCCGCGGTGTTGCAGCCGGACACCCAGTACGCTTCGCCGGGAGTCACCGTGTAACCCAACTTCGCGCTCAAACTAGCGGCAAAGGCACCCGGCGTACTGTCGCCGCGGACGGAGCCGGTCACGGCCGGATAAGTTGTCTTCGCCACATCGGAGAAGTCGCCGCCTCGCTCCGCCACCGACGGAACATTGATATTGCCGCTCGAGAGTCCCCGAGAGGAGCGTGTTCCCTGGTAGTCGCCAAAGAAGAAAAGGCGGTTCTTCAAGATGGCTCCGCCTGCCGTACCGCCGAATTGGTTTTGCTGGAAGATTCCGCGCGCTGAATCGAAGAAGTTGCGGGAATCCATTTCATCGTTGCGCAGGAAGTCAAACGCGTCGCCGTGTAGCTGGTTGCTCCCGGATTTGGTGATGGCATTGACTTGCGCACCGGAATAATAACCGTATTCGGCGTCGAAGGAGTTGGTCACCAGCCGAAACTCCTGAATCGAGTCCAGGGTCGGCACCACGGAGGCGCTATTGCCGTCCGTCGCTTCCACGGCGCCGCCGTTTACCATAAAAGAAACGGCATTCACGCGCGACCCGTTGACGGACATCGAGCCGCCGCCCTGACTGCTAATGGTCGCCACGCCCGCCTGCAGCCCCATAAGGTCCAGGTAGCTGCGCCCATTCAACGGAAGATCCGTCATTTTCTTGTCTTCGATGACGTCGCCAAGCTGCGTGCTGGTGGTCTCGACAGGAGCCAAATCGGCCAATACGTTTATCGTCTGCGTCACCGTGCCCACTGCCAGCCGGAAGTCGGCGCGATAATTCTGGTTGACCAGAAGTTTGATGCCCGGTTCTTGTGCCTTTTCAAAGCCTTTGAGTTCCACTTCCACCGCGTAGTCCTCGCCCACGGGCACCGCGAGGAACTCGTAGGCTCCCCGGATGTCTGTCACGGTCTCGCGCGCCAAACCCGTATGCGCGTTGCGCAGGGTGATCTTCGCGCCTGGAACCACGGCGCCAGTGGGGTCCGCCACCGTTCCCAGGATGGCGCCGGTCACGTCTGCCCGTACTCGCGATGCGGATAGAAGCATGCCTGCCAGAAGTATTGTGATCGCCAGTTGTTTGCTTCGAATTTCAGGCCACATCGAATCCTCCCTTCCTTACCGCGCGATCGGTGCCCGGCAGACTGCCCCTACAGGCGTAACTCTTCGTCCGCCTTTGATCACGCTCAAGTGGTTTGATTGAAGGTGAGCAGCAGGGGCTAGACCGATCCCTATCAGGAAGGGGCGGTTTGCCCTAGACGTTCGAGGACAACACGAAGGAAAGCCGACCGTCCGCCGCATGCATCGCGGCACAACCCTGTGACTACTGATTTAGTGAAGAGAAAAGGCCGGGGACTGGATTTCTCCAGTCCCCAGTCGAGTGCAGGTTAGAAGTAGAACTTGCCGCCCAACTGAACGACTCTGTTCCCGTTCACTTGGCCGGTGATCTGCCCGAAGCTGCCGTCGCCGTAGGTTGTGTCGGGGACGGAAAAAATCGGCGTATTGAATGCGTTTAAGGCTTCGAGGCGGAGTTCAAAATATCGCTCCTTCTCGTGGTTTAGGTAGAACTGTTTGAACAACGAAAGGTCGGCGCCGTGGAACCCGGGACCGCGCGCGTAAGAGAGGGTTCGCGGAGCAGTGCCAAACGTGTAGGCCGCGGGTTGGGAAAACGCCGCGGGATTGAGGTACTTGTTCAGCTTCGAAACCACGGAGCCGGGCTCGACAACGGTCTGACCGGCAACCATGTTAGGACGTTGGTAAACCCCTGTCTCCAGGAAGCTTTTGTTGGCCAAATGGGGAATGAGCGGTGGTCCGGAGGAAATTGTAGCAAGCCCGTTGAACTGCCATCCTCCCGCCAACATATCCAGCGTTTTGCTCCATTGCCCTCCGAAGGAGTGGCCATGCCCAATGGGGAGCTGGTAGATGAAGTCAGCCACGAACCGGTTTGGCGTGTCCATAATCGAGACCGAGCGGTCCGAGGCCCGCAAGTTGCCCCAGTCCTGAGTGCGCGGCCGATTGCCACCATTGGCGTTGATCCCCCCGACGAGCCAATCGACGTTCGGATCATCCGGACTCTCGCTGTCGTCGATCAACTTCGAATAGGTGTATGACACGGTAGCCTGCAAGCCGTTGGACATTCGCCGAGTGAATTCGATGTATGCGGAGTGGTAGAGAGAATTGCCCCAAGGGGGCCCCGGTTTCCCGGAGATGTAATAGAACTCAGGGTGGTTCTGGAGCAATTGCCACAGCGAGATTGTGGGCCCGGACTCGTCCGCGGTAGCGGGCACGACGCCGTTAAAGGGATTAGGGTACTGGTCGAACAGATGGGAACCCAGGCTCAGGTCGCTCACCGGGAAGAAGCTGGCCCAACCCCGCATGGTGCCGTAGCCGAGGCTGTTGCCCTTGCTGCCAGAATAGGCGATTTCCACTTTCGAGTTGCCCTTCAATTCGCGTTCAATCGACAAGCTGTATTGCTGGATACGCGGCGAGGGAGCAGGTTACGTTCTGCCGCGTTCGGCTCGCTGCCGATGGATTGCAACAATCCGAGGGAAGAACCGGTCATGGGAACGATACCCGCCGGGAACGGATTATCAATCGACGCATACCGGGTAACTCCACCGTCCTTGGAAGGGATGAAGTTGGTGCTGGCGCTGTACCCGTCGCCTAGCCAGCCGATCTGCTGAGCATTGTTGAGCCCGTAGTAAATTCCATAACCACCGCGGACCACCATGTTCGGTCGGAACTGATAGGCGAACCCGATGCGCGGAGACCAGTTCGTGATGTCAGTATTATAAGTGGTACGCATCGACGAATCCGTATAGATATAACCCCCAGTGAGGTTGGAGCAACCGGGGCAGGCGGTTGCCCAACTTGTCGGATCTCCTGCCGGCAGGCCCGCTCCCGTCAGCGAGGTCGCCGTCATGAACGAGCTGACGCCACTCTGGACCGGCGAGGCCGCTTGCAGGTCGATCCAGTTGTTGCGATTGTGGCGCTCGGTGGCGGGCATCGGCACTTCATAGCGGAGGCCGATGTTGAGCGTCAAACGGGAAGTAGCGTGGAAGTCGTCCTGAATATACGCGGCATAAGTCCGAGCGGCGGCCAGCGACACGGGATTGAAACTTTGTCCAGCCGTGTAACCGCAGCCACTCGAACTGCCCCAACCCAGCATGAAAGAAGCCAGTCCATTTCCCTGGTCCGACACGGGATTCAGCGGCTGCTGGCCGGTCTCGGCGTTGCAAAAGACAAATGAAGCCGTGTTGTATTGGGGTTGGGCATAGTTGAGGCGGGAGAAACGGGCTTCCGCGCCCATTTTGAACGTGTTCTTGCCCTTCACCTTGGTCACGGACCCCATGGCGTGGATGATGTCCGCAGCGTTGATGTTGCCTGCCCAAACGTTTGGCCCCATGCTGGAATTGTTGGTGTCGTCGCCGTTAGGATATCCCTGGAAAAAGAACGATGGCGCTCGCTGCACCTGCATCGAGACGGCGTTCTTGAACCCCAGGTCATGCTCGTTAAAGTAGCCGAGTTCACCGTTGATGCCGGAGGGGGCATTGAGCCGCGATACTCCCGCGCGGAAGTTCAGTATAGTCGTGGGACTCAACGTGTTGGTGTAGTCCACTACGGCGTTCTGAGACTTGTTACTGCTGAAGCCGTTGTTCATCGGCGCCATGAAGTTCCCTGCGCCATTGCCGCAGTAAGGCAGGCTGGCGGCAGAACTGGGACAGCTTCCCCAGAGGTTGGGACTTACGCTGTTGCTGAAGTCGCGGCTGTAGCGGGCCGACAAGCGCTGGTTGACCGTGAAGTTGTGGTCGATCTTTATGGACCGCTCGTTCCACGAACTTGTCGCTGTGCCCTGCCCATAGAAGTTGTCGATATGGGCTGGGCCGGTACCGGTGCTGGTCGGCGAAGGGTAGAACGGAATTACGCTTTTGGCCACTGAACTCCAATTGCTGGGGTTGATGATGTTGCCGGGAATGGGGCTACGAACCCAGGTGCCGTTCGCGTTCTGTTGAGCGGTGTTGGGATCGAATAGTTCAACCGGTGTGCCGTCTCCATTGAACGACTTGCTGAAATCGCCTTGCCGCTCGGCTGCGGTGGGAACAGTGTCATACTCCTTGGTCGCGGATCCGGGAATTTTCTCCTGCTCGTAGGCGAAGAAGAAGAACGTCTTGTTGCGGCCGTCCCACACCTTGGGGATGTAGACGGGGCCGCCCACGACGCCTCCAAACCGGTTGTAAACATAATGGCCAACAGAACCACCGTTTTCATTGGAGAAGAAGCTGTTGGCGTCAAAGGCATTTTCCTGGTGGAATTCAAATACGTCACCGTGCAACTGGTTCGTGCCAGACCTCGTTACCATGGTAATAAGAGTGCCAGCGCTGTTCCCGTATTCGGCGCCAAAGCTGTTGGTCTGGACCTTGAACTCCTGCACCGACTCAACGGTGGGGTTGTACTGGAAACCCTGAATTCCGCTGTTGTGTTCCTGAACGCTCGTCGATACTCCATCAAGCACGATGTCCGTCAAATCCAACCGTCCCCCGTTAGCGGAGAAGTTGACTCCACCACCGGATTCGTATCCGCCGGGGTTGACGACTCCCGGCGTCAATTGGGCAAACGCGGTCGGATTCCGGCTTTGGGCACTGACCGGCAAGTCGAGCATCGACTGACTGTCCACCACCCGGCCCTCGGTAGCGTTGACGTTGTCAAGCCGTGGGGCTTCGCCTTTCACCTCGACCTTGGTGGTGATGGCGCCAGGGACAGCTGGACGTCTACACGTGCAGCCTGTTGCACCTGCAACACCATGCCAGACCGAACAAAGCTCCGGAATCCTGTCAAGCTTGCCTCCAGGCGATAGGAGCCTGGCGGAAGCAGTGTGAAAAAGTAATGGCCGAGAGCGTCGGTCGCAGCGTTCCGGCCAAGGTTCGTGGCCTCATTGGTAACAATTACCTTGGCGCCCGGAATTACTGCGCCGCTTTAATCGGTAACGAGGCCTTCCAATGTTGCGGTAAAGGATTGCGCAAATAGGGGCACCGCTACGCTAAGCGCTAAGAATCCGAAAAGTGCCATTCGCAAAAACGACAAATACTTACTATTACGTCTCATTCCTCACCTCCCGGGCGAGTCTTCGTCGCTCAAGCGGGCGACAATGGCACGCTCTTAGTTGGCGGAGGAGGCTCTTTCCTCCAGTGACAGGTTTCATGCGTTGGAGCATCGTTCGCAGAGCCCTGCCACGACGGGATTCGTCGTGGTAGCGGCAGGAGACCGTGCTCACTAACGGACGCGAGCAAGACGCCGTCCTACACATGGAGCCCAATTTCTCGACGCAATATTCAAACTTTCAAGATAGTCACTTGCGTTCAACAGCCTTTTTACTCAATGGCAATAGCGGAAAACACGATCCGCTATCTCCTTAATAAGCAAGCGAGGGCCATATCGGAAGTTACGACCCGTTAGATAACCGTTTCATCTTAATAAGTGCTTCATTTCCAATACCGTTAAATGGGTGCGGGCGGTCTGCCGTCTCGTTTTCTCAGACATTCTTTTCGCTAGTCAAAGTGTCCCACCATCATTGCATTCGCCGCCGCTTGGGTGTATAAGCGCAACGTATGGTGAAATCTGCTCAAGGTGAACATCAAGAGGAAGAAAGAAGAGAGTTGGAGGCCCTTCTCGCCTCAGAGCTGTTCTCCCGGAGTCCGCACCTGGGATCGATTCTGCGATACATCTGCGAGAGATACTGGGAAGGAAAAACGGATGAGATCAAGGAATACAATCTGGCGGTCGAGGCCCTGAGCCGGCCCCGGGATTTTGACCCCAGCCTTAGCCCCATCGTTCGCGTGGAGATGCACCGTCTTCGCGATAAGTTGAAGAAGTATTACAGCGAAGAGGGCGTTGGTCATTCCCTGGCACTCACTTTGCATGCCGGAAGTTATATTCCCCAGTTCGTGCCGCAGCCGCAAGATGGTGGTTCCTCGATACCCGCCTCCCGCCCGGTAGAAGGAACTGATTCGGACGCTCCGGGTACCTCGGACATAAGCAGAACTGTGGAGGACTTCGCGATCGACGTCGAGGTAGTTCCCGGCTCGCCCGCCTCAGCGCCAGTCGAAGACTTTTTGCCCCCGCCGACGGGCGACCAGAAGCAGGGGTTTGAGCGGTGGCCGGTTTTGTTGATTGCGGTTTGCATTCTTAGCATCATTTCGATCGTAGCCTTCTCCAAGTTTCATCCGACGAGGGCCGTTCAAGCGAATCGGTCTGCCCCTCGCCCGAGTGTGTCTGTGGACAACGGATCAGCCCTCAGCGAAGCGCCGATTCGGATCATTTCCGGCTATTTCAAGGATAGCTACATTGCCAGTTGCGGATTCGAATTCGGGGGAGATCGATTCTTTAACGGCGGTGATGGGCGCGGCCCCGACCTGCGTTTTATCGCCCGGACTCGCGACCCCACGGTGTTTGCCTACGGGCGCACAGGAGAGTTCTCCTACGACATTCCGCTGAAATCGGGTCCGCATGAACTTTGGCTCTACTTTGTGGAAACGGATGTGGGGCCCGGTACGGTCGATAGCGAAGGAGGCGAGAACCGCAACACCTTCAACGTGGATGCGAACGGGAAACCGCTACTCTCAGCCTTCGACCCTTATGCCGACGCGCGAGGAAACTTCACTGCCGATGTGCGGGTATTCAAGGACGTCGAACCGGCTGCCGACGGCTATCTGCACCTTAAGTTTTCCAGGATTGCAGGCAAGGCCTTCCTGAACGGGCTCGTTATCGTTCCTAGCCTGCGCGGTAAGATGAACCCTCTTCGGCTGGTGGCTCAGAACAATACTTTCACCGACCGCAGCGGACAGGTGTGGGACCCCGATCGCTACTTTATGGGAGGCAGGATAACCGTACGCCAAAAACGGACGCAGGGCGCCGCCGACCCGGGTCTGTTCATGGGAGAACGTTGGGGAGCTTTTGATTACGCCATCCCTGTGGCGGAGGGGAAGTACGCTCTGACACTCTATTTCACTGAGGCTTGGTTCGGCGCCCTCGGCCCCGGGGGAGCGGGCAGCCGGGTATTTGACGTTTATTGCAATGGTGTCACGCTGCTGAAAAACCTGGATATTTATCAGGAAGCAG
Organism: uncultured Acidobacteriota bacterium; assembly: GCA_963719115.1. GTDB lineage: Bacteria > Acidobacteriota > Terriglobia > UBA7540 > UBA7540 > Bog-366. The sequence continues at coordinate 19,866 of CAVRBF010000005.1, forward strand.
GAGGCGCCAATCGCTCGTTGCAAAAGACCTTTCATGGACTCCAACCAAATGCGCAAGGCAAACTTGTGCTGACGTTCGTTCCCGTCACCAATTACGCCTCCATCAATGCCATCGAAATCGTCGATGAGTCAAAATAGCCGCAGCGCCGCCGGATTCTGAGACGCACGCTCGTGACGGACATTCTCGAGAATTCTTGGCCCCGGTCCACGCTCGCTACACACAACGTGGAAGTCACCCACGGTGAGGTTTCATTGTTTTGCGGGGGCGGGCGGGGTAGGAGGGGCGGCGGGTGCCCCGCACTTGTCGTGCTCATCCAGAACTCTGTTCTCCGCCTCGCACTCTTTAATGACCTTTGAGAGTTTCTGACGAAGCACCTCATTGGAGGGATCCAGCTTCAAGCCTTCCTGGTAGGCGGCAATCGCGGCATCGTAGTCACCGCGGGCAAAGTAGAAATCGCCCATTGTGGTCTTTGCCCGGATCGCCTTGAGGTTGGGTTCAGCCGAGAGCGGTGGCGAAGCAGGGGCGGCGGGACGGGGCATGGCAGTTGCCGCTTCAGGGGCGGGCGCACTCGGAGGGGAAGCTTGGCTTGGGCCGGGCATCGCGGGACTTGGTGCGGGCGCTGCTGCGGGCGTGGAGTTCTGTGCGGAGGTGGCCACCGCAGTCGGTCCCAGCGCGGGAGATGAGGGGCGGGTGGCAACATACAGCCCCCCGCCGCCCACTCCCACCAGCAGCACCAGCAGCGCTGCCCACATTCCCCACCTGGCATCCTTGGGAGGTGCCATCCGCCGCGCCCCAATCGGAATTGTCTGTGGCCGGGGAAGAGCCGGCATCGGGGCAGGCGCTCTGCGAGGAGGCGCTGGCGCCCTGACTGTGGGTGGTGGCATGGCGATGGGTGACGCCATCGGCCGCGGTGGTGCAGAAACCGTGCCGTAATCCCGCGGTGCTGCACTTGCGGGCGCCGGAGGTATCGGCATGCGAGTGAATTCCGCCGGGCTCGTCTGCGGTGTAGCCTGCGGTGACGAAGCAGAGGGCGGACCGGCAGCCGGAACCGGAGGTGCGGCGGACGCCTTCCCCTCCGACGGAGGCGAGGCAAAGAGTTGGGTAAACATACCTCCCGCCTGAGCGCGAAGGCTATAGGCGATCACCTCCAACGGTATGGACACCAAAACATTTTGACCCACGACCATCTGCTGCTCAGTGATTTCCGCCACGGTCCGGATCGCCCGCGAAGCCACCAGAACCTCGCCCTTCAGAACTTCCAGGTTGAGCAGAAGCTCGCCCCCCACCTTGGGAGTCAGAAGGAAGGTGCATACCTCTGAGTCGCGGTCGGGTGGGACCATCAGTTTCTTGACTTGCGATTTCGGTTCAAAATCTGGAGAGTCGAGTCGGAGGGTTATTTCCGCAGGTTGAGGTGCTCCCCTTCGATCCGATAGGAATTCCAACCGAAAGGGTTTGGCACGAATGTCCTCCTGGGTCAAGGGAGCGTTCTCCTCGATATCCACGAACGGCTTAAGACCTGGGGATTCGAGCCGCCGGATCATCGCCAGCATCTGCATCGAGCGGCCCACGGCCGCACGTTTGGGAGCCGCGGCTTCCAGCATGCGGGGTTGCTCCGCCGGCTCGACGGCGGGCGCCTGAGGCTCAATGGTCCGCGTAATCTCTTCCGCATCGGCAAAGCGGTCCGCCGGGTTGCGTTCCAGGCAGCGAAGGATGGCCCTTTCCCATCGCAAATCCAAGCCCGGCTGGTGGCTCTTCGGCGAGGGCGGCGGTTCCTGCAGCCGCTTAACCGCGATGGAGAGCGGGCTATCCCCCTCGAACGGGACTTCGTCCCGTCACCATCTCATACATCACGATGCCCAGCGCGTAGATATCCGCCGCCGAAGTGACGGCGCGCCCCTCGACCTGTTCCGGCGCCATATACGCGGGTGTGCCGGTGATCGCTTGCGTGGTCGAATTCAAGCCGGCCGGGTCGTCGCCCACCGCATTGCGTCGGGCCAGCCCGAAATCCATGATCACGGCTCGAATTTCAGCGTCCCGCGCCTTGGTCGCAACCAGCATCACATTGCTGCATTTGAGGTCGCGATGAACGATTCCAGCCCGGTGCGCCGCCGCCAAACCCGCGACTATTTGCGCCACGAGAGGGAAAGCGACTTCGGTGGTCATGGCGCCCGTGCGCAGCAATCGCTGCGCCAACGTCTCCCCCTCCAGCATTTCCATGGTCAGGAAGATCGTGGTTTCGTGATACACCAGGTCGTAAATGCGACAAACGTTCGGGTGGGTCACTTTGCGGGCAAGCTGGATTTCCCGTTTGAAGCGCTGGATGGATTCAGGCTGGCGGGCAATTTCCGGAAGGATGGTCTTGAGTGCGACCCTCTCATGCAACTCGCAATCCTCGGCCTCATAAACCTCTCCCATGCCGCCGTTGCCGATAAATCGCAGAACCCGGTAGCGACCGGCAAGCAACTCCCCTACGGCAAGCGCGGAGGAAGTGCCAGGGCGCTGCCCCTTGAAATGCCCAGCCTCCATGGGAATGGTAATGTCGTCGGGCGAACACGGTGGGACCGCGCCAGGGTTGTTGTCGCGTGGGTCGTCAGCCATCGAGGGCACCACCCAGGATTGGAATTACGCCGATGGAGACTCGAACTACCGCTAGTCCTCAGTTGGAACCAGGAAGAAAAAATAATAACGACGGCATTTGCGTCAAGTCAATTGAAAACCGGCTCGAACGGCGGCCTGGTCATGCAATCTTTACGGATCGCCCCTCGCGTGCGGCTTGATAGATGGCCTCGATCACCGCCACATCGCGCAGGCCTTCCGCGCCGCTGGGGCTGGGCTCACGGTTGCGGCGGATGCAGTCCGCGAAGGCGTCGAGCTCCAGCGCCAGTTCATTCGTGATCTTGTACTTCTTCTCGAACCATCGGCCACCGATGCGGCCGTACAGTCGCCGTTCCTCGTCATATTGGAACGCGGGCGCAAGGGTGGCCCAGCCCTTCTCCCCCACCACGGTGAAGAACGACTCCTGTGCTCCTCCCCAGCTCGCCGTTCCCTGCATAACCAAACCGTCGGGGAAGCTCAGTCGGAAGGCGACGTTCTCATCCACGTCACGGAAAACTTCCGGATCGACCGTCCACTGATAAGCCGCAGCCTCCTCCGGTTCCTTGCCCGTCACCCAGCGGGCCGTGTTAATGCAGTACACACCGACATCGGGGAGCGCCCCGCCGCCAGCCAAACGGTGATCGAAATGCCAGGCGCCTCTGTCGCTAAGAGGCCGCATATAAATCGAGAACGCGGAGTGGATGATTTTCAGGCGGCCCAGCTTACCACTATCCACCAGCATTTTCAGGTCGAGGGACCCGGGCTCGAAATACTTGCGATAGGCAATCATCAGGCGCACATGGTTGGCCAGGCAAGCATCAATCATCTGGCGGCACTCGGCAACGGAGGTAGCCATGGGCTTCTCGCAAAGAACATGTTTACGGGCCAAGGCAGCCTGGGTGGCAAACTCCGCATGGGTGCTGTTGTTCGTGGCAATGTAGACCGCCTCCACTGGCGGCTGATTCAGGCACTCCGCGAAGGTTTGGTAAGTGTAGATGTCGCAAGGACCGAACTTCTTCGCCAAACGCCGCGCCTTGCGCTCGTCACCACTCACTAACGCCACCAGCCTGGCCTTACGGCTCTTGGAAAATCCAGGCAGCACAACGTGTTCAGCAAAATGCCCCAGTCCGACTACCGCGTAACCCACCCGGCCTGACGCCCCCATGTTGGTTCTCCTTTCCGCAGGACATCGACAAGACTTTTCTTTGATTATCCGGCGGTTGTCAAGACCGATTGCGCGCAAATTCACCTTCCCGGGGCCTCGCACGAGGCTTGAGAACTCGCGCCGGGTGTAATAAGATGCGGTTAGCCGCTTGGCCGAAGGTGCGATTGGATTCGCAGCAAACGTATGGTCACGTGCCCCAAATGCCACTCAGGTAGTCCCGACGGGATGCGTTTCTGCCTTCAGTGCGGGTCTTCGCTTGCGCCACCCCCTCCCCCGCAAAAGCCCGTCGCGCAGGTGAATCCAGCGGCGCAAGTGCCCCATCCGCAGACAGCGACGGTTCCGCTCAAAATCGCTGCGACGCCCGTTATGTCTCCACGGCCCGGAGGCGGAAACCTGCACCCGCGTCCCAGCTTTCACGATGAGAAAGTGGAAATTGACGAAGAAGCCCTGAAGAAATCGTTCGAACGACACGTCATCCATCCGGGCGCGATCATTTGCCGTTTCTGCAAGGGACCTTTGGACCTGAGCGGCGATTTTTGCGAACAGTGTGGCGCACCGGTGGTGGAGGCCGCGCCGCCCGGCGTGGCAATGCCCAAGCCGGCGCCGCCTCCGCCGCCAGCACCCACACCGATGCAAGCTGCACCACCGCAGCCCCCCGCGCCCGCACCCAGCAAGCCGGTACAAAGTGCACCACCTCCTCCTCCCCCGCGAAGCTCGAATGCGTCAGGGGTTCTCCCCAGCACCACCACTCCGCCGCCGGGCAGGCTTGCGCCACCGACCACATCCAGGCCTACACCTCTGCCCCCGCCACCCGCGGCGCCGGAGGAGGAATCGTCTTCCGGCTTAATGGGCCGCCTCAAAGGCATGTTTAAGAAGACTTAACAATCCCAGTTCGTTAACGCCGTCCACGTTAGATTCCCTCGGGGAAAGACTTGAGCCGCCCGAGCCCCTCCGTTGAAAGCGTGGCGACCGCACCCGGTGGGACAACCAACTCAGCATTGGTCGGCCCAGGTAGTTCCGTGTTCTCCTCATAGGGGCTGGTCCATTCCAAAAACCGAAACGGCTTGCCGTCCCAGTCGATCCGTACCCGCAGTGGCACCAGCGCCCGATTCAGCAGCACCAGCGTCCGAGCCCCATTATCATTGCCCACAAACGCCGTAGCCAGCAGGTCAGGGTGCGAAGCCTGGGCATCGACGCGTATCATTCCAGCGCGAATCCTGCGGCTGTATGCGCCGAACATTCGCGCCTGGTAGCTGGAGGTTGCCGGCAGGAAACCCCGCGCCGGGTCGGGAACGAAGAGCGAACGCGTCCACCCGAACGACGGCTGCTCGACATTCAGCAACAGCCAGCAGTAAACCAGCGCACAGGCATTCGCCAGTGTCAGGTTCTTGTGATAAAGCTGGCCCATCGACAGCGCCAGCCGATAGCTGTGGTCCTGGAATTCGTAGCTGTTGATGCACATCTCCGTTGAGAGGAACGGCTTGCTCCCCACCGCGTCGCGCCATTGCGACAGAAGAGCATCGTAGGTGTCAGGATCGTGCAGGTGTTTTTGGTAGTCATAAAGATGCGTGGCCGCATAGTCGATGGCGTTCCATGCCGCGGCCGATTCCCGAAAGGCGCGCACGCATTCGATTCCCCCCGCCAAGTTGCCGTCGTCCCGCATATGGATCTTAACGCCGTTAAAGCCCGCCTTGTCCAACTCCGCTCGCAGGCGCAAAGTCATTTCATGCCAGATTTCCGGTGGCGCTGGCAGCTCGTTTTGAATGCCAACGATGTCCGGCGGAACGCCCACACGGTCCCGCGAAACCTGGCAATAGCGCACCATCGCGCGTGCGTATTGTGCGGGATTCGCGACACCGTTATGGACCTTTCCCTTGGCGTCGGTCCAGTCCTGCTGCGCCCACGGAGGCAGCGCCCAGAATTCAAAGAGAACCTTGCCGCCCATTCGCCGGATGTTGCGCAAGTATGTGAAGTCGCTGATCTCGCCGTTGGGAAAGTTGTCGCTGTAATAGTGCGGCATCGCGTCTTCCGCGTGATCCCAGTTGTCCATCGCCGCGTTCAGCCGTGCGGCCACGGGAAACTCGCGCTGCAAAAGCAGGTTGTACTCGGCCAACAGATTCCACCATCGACGCTTCCCCTCGGAACTTAGCTGCGCGTAAGCCGTGGGCGTGGTGATTCCTCCGAAGCCAAGCATGGTCTGATAGATGCGCGACGGATTGACGTGGACACTCGCGTCAATAGTCTCGGTTGCCTGCAGATACCCGGCGATATCCCCTTCACTCCCCTCCCAGGCAAGTTGGTGCCGGCGAACATCCAGAAGGCAGCTTTGCCGGACGGCTTCCTTGCCATTCAGCAGCACCGCCAAGCTGAGTCGCGAATCAAGACGCACGGTGACGGCGCGAGCAGCACCCTGAAATGTGACGCTGGACTGCGCCGTGATCCGTTCGGGATGGCGATGGGGTTTTTCCAAATCGCCGAGGCCAAACGAATCGTAATATCTCTGGGAGACACTCAGGCTGGAGTCGCGAAGAGAAACTGTGAAGCCACCGCACTCGCCCGTAAAGATCCAATCCAGATGACCCTGTTTCCATTCCGCGCGGTCCGTTACGAGCGTGCGCTCGAAGGTGGCCGGGAGGAGTTCCGAAAAATACCGCCTCGGAAGTCCTGGCACTCGCCAGTGCGCGCCTTGCAACTTGGCCGGTGAAGCGTCAAATCGGAATCGCTCGCTCGCGCCCGCTGCGGGTGGAGACCACGATGGCAACGCCCCCAGGTCCTTGGGAGCCGGGATCTCGGCGTTAGTGGCGGGCGCTTGACCTTGGGCGGCCAGCAACGGCTCGGAGGCCAGAGACTTTCCCATGAGAAACACCGAACTGCCCGTTTCCATAAATCGGCGGCGTGAAATCACTCTCGTTCCCCTTTCACTCCCAATCCATGCATTCTCCAGCCCGCTAGCAGCAGAAGCCAGCACACAGTGCGTTGTGCTAAGAGCGAGGATAAGACCTTTTCTGGCACAGAGCGTGCTTTAAGTGCGGTGAAGGTTGGTTTAATCGGGCAATTGGAGACAGAATGTCGTGTTTTCGCCCACTGACCTTCGCGGTTTCACGAGTTTTGCCGCTTTTGTCGCCGGAGGGATTCATGGAGATTCTTGAGAAGCTGCGTGCACGGGCCCGGGCCTTTCCTCAGCACATCGTCCTGTTCGAGGGCGAAGAAGACCGCACCCTGGAAGCGGCCCGCCTGATCGAAAACGAGAAGCTAGCCCATCTGACTCTGCTGGGGGACGCGAACAAGATCAAGGCGCGTTTGAAGGAATTGGCCATCACGCTCAAAGCTTCCGAACTCCTCGATCCCGTTGCGAGCCCCAAGCTGGAGGAATACACGGATCTGCTTTATGAGCGCCGGCGAGCCAAGGGCATGACCGAAGAGCAAGCGGCCAAAGCTGCCCGCCAGCCGCGCAATTACGCGGCGTTGATGGTATCGGCAAACGATGCGGATGGTTCCGTGGGCGGCGCGCTGAACACCACCGCCGATACGGTCCGTGCGGCCTTGTGGGGAATCGGAGTGGCGCCGGGAGTCTCCCTGGTCTCAAGCTTCTTCCTGATGCTTTCACCGCGCAAGAACCTCGGCACCGACGGAGCAACGCTGTTTGCGGACAGCGCCGTGGTGCCGCAGCCCACCCCCTCGCAGTTGGCGGATATTGCCATCGCCACTGCCGCCAACGCGCGCGCACTGCTGGAAGTCGAACCGCGGGTGGCGTTGCTCTCCTTCTCCACGCGCGGCAGCGCCGAGCACGCCATGATTGACGCGGTACGGGAAGCTCTGGCGCTGGTCAAAGCTCGCGCTCCGCAACTGTGCGTGGACGGCGAACTCCAACTCGACGCGGCGTTGATTCCCGAAATCGGCTCCCGCAAGGCGCCGGGATCGACGGTGGCAGGACAGGCGAATGTATTGATCTTCCCCGACCTAAACGCCGGAAACATCGGCTACAAGCTCGCTGAACGCTTCGGTGGATGTCAAGCCATTGGGCCGATTTTGCAGGGACTCGCCAAACCTGCCAACGACCTCTCGCGCGGTTGCAAAGCAGAGGACATCGCGCAGGTCGCGGTAATCACTTCCATCCAAGCCCAGAGCCGGAAGTCCGAGCAGAAGGCAGCGTAAGGAGAGCGGGCACTCCCCCGGTCGGTCGAATCCCCCTCGGTGTGCTAAACTTGCCCTGTTATGGGCTATCGCTGCCTAGTATTACTATCGTTGCTAGGGCTGGCGATGGCGCTGCGCCCTGCGAACCTGCTGGGCGTGCCGCAAACCTCACCCAATCCGGTGCCTGCCCAGAACCGCGCGAGCGGGGAACAGCCGGCATCGCCCCAACCTCCGGACTTCCGCACGCATTACCGCTCGCATCTTCAACTGAACCGTGGCGACCGCACGTTTGACGTTTACCTCTATGCTCCCGACGAGAAAACGGGAGTTCTGGATTTCTCATCCTCCTTCGGTAGCAAAGGCACCAGGCAGTTTTCCGGGCACTATGAACTCATCAGTGTTGCTGATAACGATGTCGTTTCCAGAATAGACCTCGACCCCGATGACTCGTTTGTGGAGAATAAACCTCACAATGGGCTCCGGTTGGTTCTCGACCCCAAATCGGGCCAGAATCTCATCGCCCTTTTCCAGTACGGGAACTCCAACAGTGAAAGCGTGCAGTTCTTCTCTCTCGATCCCTCGGGGCATATCTTTCTGATCAACTTCCTTGACCGCGACGGCCGCACCTGGAAGCAGATGTTGACGGGCCCGGAAGGGGCAATTCGCCAAACAGCAGAAGGCACGCACGTCTTTTGTTCCTACGCCGATACGCTGAGGTATTTTTTCTGTGGCTCCTACTCCTTCGATGGGGAGAATCTCCAGGAAGTAGCGGAATGGATGACGCGAGATACGGCGGCTCTCGCGAAAGCACCAACCGACCTGGATTTGGCGGCGCGGGCGCTGTTCGAGTACCTTGCCGCTCTTTCGGCCCACGAGTACTCCGCCGCAGCATTCTACCTGGGTCCGGCCGCTGCTGCCGCCGGGCCGCAGCCTACCACCAACGCAGGCCAATCCGCAGATTTCCTTGAAGACTACTGCACCGTCCGTGGCGGCCAGTGCTTTATGCCGGTGAAGTTGGCGCCCAAGCCAACTGCGGACTCGTCAGGCATATTGCGGTTCGTAGTGTTTTTCCAGAACCCGGATTTTCAGCCGCTCAAAATCGGGTCGGCATCCAGCTTTGATTTCCGCGTCGCCAAAACCGCGTCCGGATTCAAAGTGCTGGACCTGCCGCCCAGAGCGACAGTAGGCGGTACGCAGTAGGCGGATAAGTAATGCGTCGAGTCTGGCGGCCATCATCCTTGAATATGGACGGCAACATGGCTTGTGCTCATCCGATCTCCCGATCATCGGATCACCCGATACTCAACTTCGCCTGTACACGACCTTGCCGTTGACCATGGTAGCCATGACGGCGCCGCGGAAAGTGCGGCCGTCGAAGGGAGTGTTGCGGCTCTTCGAGCGGCCTTCCGCAGCGTGGTAGGTCCACACAAGCTCAGGATCGAAGAGGGTGATATCAGCCGCTGCGCCCACGCGCAATCGGCCTAGCGGTTGGTTGATGATGCGCGCCGGGTTGGCGCTCAGGAGCGAAACCATGTGCCACAAAGAAATCAGCCCCGTGTGCACCAGTTCGCTGAGCGTCAGGCCCAGAGCCGTCTCCAGCCCAATGATGCCGAACGGCGCGCCGGCGTCGAGCCGCCGGGCTTTCAACTCCGGCGCGTGGGGAGCGTGGTCTGTGGCGATGGCGTCCACCGTGCCGTCGGCAATTCCGGCGCGAATCGCTTCCACGTCAGCGGCGCTGCGCAGTGGTGGATTCATCTTGGCGTTCGAGCCGTGCGTCAGCACTGCCTCGTCCGTCAAGGTGAAATGGTGAGGTGTGACTTCGCAGGTCACGCGCAGCCCTCGGCGCTTGGCTTGCCGAACCATATCGAGAGCCCCCGCCGTGGAAAGGTGAGCGATATGCATGTGCCCGCCCGTCGCTTCCGCCATCACCAGGCCGCGCGCCACGCAGACATCCTCCGACGCGTTGGGAATGCCGCCCACTCCCAGTTTTTGCGCCACCGGCCCTTCGTTCATCACACCGCCGGCGCTGAGGCTCGCATCTTCACAATGCTCGCTGATCGGCACACCCAGATCGCGGCAACGCTCAAGTGCCCGCCGCAGCAAGCCTGCCGTCTTTACCGGACGCCCGTCATCGGAAAAGGCCACCGCGCCCGCCGCGTGCAACGCTGCCAGGTCCGCGAGTTCCTCGCCCTGACTTGCCAGTGACACCGCCGCAACCGGAAAGACCCGCGCCAACCCCAGGCGGCGCGCCTTTTCGATTTGGGCCGCCACCAGTTCCGGCTGGTCGATCACCGGCTTCGTATTCGGCATCGTCGCCACGGAGGTAAAGCCTCCGGCCACGGCCGCGGCCAAGCCGGTCTCCAGCGTTTCCGACCCCTCGCCGCCAGGCTCGCGAAAATGCACGTGGATGTCCACAAAGCCCGGCGCCACCACGCTGCCGCGCGCGTCAAGCGTTTCGTCCGCGCGGGCCGAGATATTCGGCGCGATCTCGCGAATCACGCCGTCTTCAATTCGCACGTCAAGCAGACCATCAAGATTATCCTCGGGCGAAAGCACGCGCCCGCCTTTGATCATTATCGAAGCCATAAGCTCCTCAGTAGGAATTGCCCTCCGATCAGTTTCGTACCAGCGTTGGGATCGGCAATGGGTGCTTGCCCGGCACTGCCGACCCTATCGAAAATGCAGGCTACGGACGGTCAGTATACCTCGCTAATCGATGGTTTTTCGCCGATGATGATCAAAGGGCAAGAGGAATCGTGGCCGGTTAGTTTGTACGCCGAGTGTGCTGGTCAGAAAGTCTGTCTGTAAACACGCCGTCAAAGGGGCGCCGGCCCTTGACGGGCTACTGCCTCCTTACTGGTGCGAGGGAAAGGCACTTCCGCGGCTAGGGCGTTACGACCAGGTGGAGACGAGTGCAGGCTGCCGACATCCCAGAACCCCGTTTCGGGATAGTTTCCGGATGGCCGACGATACACTCGGGAGGAAGGGGATCTGGGCTCCATCCTGACGCGCGCAAAGGTCACGGTTGTGGGAATGTTCCGCCGGTCGCGGTTCAGTCTTCTCACCCGATGCGGTTCCACACAATGGAGTCACAATTCCTTGCGCTGGTCATAACGGATATGTTAAAGAAGATCAAATGAACTTTAGCGCCTTAGACCGCGCCCGGGGACATGAATGCAGCGTTCGGTGAACATTAACGAGCCGCTGGTCGCAGACGTTGCTTGAGCATTCCCACCATGCCATTACGTCGTGTTACGGCGAAAGTTCTTGTTGCTTATTTTGTATACAACGCGGTCCTGGCCATATTCCTGGCAGAATTAGTGTTCAATCCGCAGCGTCTTCCCATGGGCCACCGGGCGGCTGCTGAAGCCACTGCGGCGCGGTTCGGCGCTACGCTGAATGACGTGTCGGTTAGGGCTGCGGACGGTGCAGTGCTCCGGGCTTGGTTCTCCCGGCCCGCGAGATCCAATGGCGATGCCGTCATCCTGCTGCACGGACTCGGCGGCAACCGCGATTACATGCAGCGCTACGTGCCGCTCTTTCTCTCGCATGGATATAGCGTCCTGGTTCCTGATCTGCGCGCCCACGGTCTGAGCGGCGGGGGATTCCCCACCTACGGCATTAAAGAGGCGGACGATGTCCATGCGTGGCACAACTGGCTGGAGCTTCACGAGCGCTCGAACTGCGTGTTTGGATTGGGTGAATCGATGGGCGCGGCGGTGGTGCTCCAGGCGGTATCGACCACCCCTTTCTGTGCCGTAGTGGCGGAAGGGTCGTTTGCCACCTTTCGCGAGGTTATGTACATCCGCATCGGGCAGGTGTGCCATACGGGTCAGTGGCTGGGCCGGACAGTCCTGGGGCCCGCCGTAGAATTGGCCTTCCTGTACGGATGGCTTACACGCGGAGTCAATCTGGCCTCGGCATCGCCGGAGGAACGGGTGGCGGGTAGTCATGTGCCCGTCCTGCTCATTCACGGCTTGGACGACCACAACCTTCCTCCCCGGCAGTCGGAGATGATCCGCGCCCGCAATCCTGGTGAAATAACGTTGTGGGAAGTTCCGAAGGCCGGCCATTGCGCGGCTCTAAGGGTAGCTCCCGCCGAGTTTAATACGAGGGTGATCGGCTGGTTCCAACAGCATAAGGCCCGCCCACCCAACGTCACGCCGCGTTGAAGGAATCAGATCTCTGGGGAGAAGGTGGACCCAGCGCGGATGGGAATCGCTAGCTCATCTACTCGGGGCTGGCGCAGACATGCTTTCCAATGTCTGCGGTTTAATCCCTGATGTATTTAGAATTCTTAGATTATCTGTATTGAAATTATCACCAAGCGCGGACACTGAACCGCGTGTCTGCGCCACCCCCGAATCGCCTACACTGGCCAAAAGTTCGCCGTTATTGCGAGGAATTACCCGCGGTCAGAAAATCACTGCCCGGGGCTACCACTGAAAATCTTCCAGCCGTCTAAAAATAGCTGACGCTCAACTGCACGCAGTATACGTCTCTCGCCAGGTTATTGCCCCCGTAATAGGACGGAAAGGTGCTCCAAAAGAGCAACGGGCTTCCACTGGTGAATTCAAAATTGTAACCGGTGGAGCTGTTGTCGAGGATCGATGGATAATTGTTAGAAAGGAAGCCCACCATGGGCCCGCCGGGGTCCGTTGTCAATAACGACGATATGCCGAGCACTGTGGGATTGCTCCACGACGGGTTCGCCAGGCTTTTCGTCGTGATGTAGTACACGGAATCAGGTGTCGTGCCGTAAGGCGTGTAAATCAGAATATAGGTTTGAGCCACCGTGTCAAAGATGATCTGGGGAGGTGCGGCATTCACGACGGTGCCACCGTGTTGCGGCAGGAAGGTTAAAACGTCGGACTCAATCGTGGGGCTTGCGAGCGATTCGTAATTGGTTCCGCCGGTCCACGCCGACCACCCATTGGGATCGGTGAAGTCGCTGGTACGCAATATGATGTAACCATAGGATGTTATGGGCGCCTGGTCATTCGTGGGGGGATTAATTTGCGTGAAATCGCGCTGTTGATACCACCCGATCGAGTAGTAGTAGCTTCCTTCCTTGATAATTCGCGTTGGGGCAAACACTCCGGTGTGATTCAAAGCAGTGAGGTAAACCTGATCGGCGAGCGCTACCGACCCGGTCCAGACGTAGGCCCACTTCACCACCGCGTGATTCCCGTCGACCACATTGAGCTGCCACGAAGCTCCTCCGTCAGTGGACACAAAAGAGTTGACCGTGTTCGCCCAACTATTGAGCAGCGCGTTCTCACCGTTGGTCACGGGCGCATCGCAGTTCGCGTTCAGCAGGCAAGCGTACCATTCGCTGTGCGCCAACGAGTAGAAAGTGGTGCCATCCAGGCTATACGGTCCGGTTAGCCAGTGATGGTAGTCATACAGGTTTTCGGTAATCTCACTGGCGCTCTGCGTGCTGCTGAAGATTTCATTGGGATCCATCGTCAGGTGCAGCAAGTCGGGTCCGCGCATCCGGTAGTTTTCATAGCTGGGGATCATCAGGTTCACGGTGCCGTCCGCTTCTTTCCAGGCGGTAATGGGCAGATCGGGGATGTTGAGGGGCTGCTGCTGATCCTTCGTGTGGTCGAATATGAGGATCGGCGGGCTGGTAACGGCGATTGCCTGGATGTTCGGAGGCGTGGCAAATACCCTGACCGTAAGCGATTGAGTGATCGCCGCCCCCAGTGCAGGCGTGACGGTTATGGTATAGGTCGTAGTCGCTGAAGGAGTTACGGTCACCGCCGCACCGCTCGTGACATTGAAATTACCGGGAGTGATCACGCCCGTGCCGCCGGCGAAGACCGACGTCAGGCTCAGGCTCGTGCCGGCCACAATTGTCGAAGGGCTCGCTATGAAATTGGTAATGGACGGCGCAGGACTTACGGTTACGGTGGCGGTCTGGGTGATGGCCGTACCCGTCGAGGGCGTGACCGTCAGAGTGTAGGTTGTTGTGGTTGTCGGGCTGACGCTTACCGGCGTCCCGCTGGTGACGGAAAGATTGCCGGGAGTGATGACGCCCGTGCCGCCAGTGAAGACCGCCGTCAGATTCGAACTCATACCTGCTTCGATGGTCGTTGAGTTGGCGGTGAAGCTGGTGATGGAAGGGGCTGGCGTCACGGTTACCGTCGCCGTCTGGGTGATGGCCGTACCTGTGGAGGGCGTGACCGTCAGAGTGTAAGTTGTCGTGGTTGTCGGGCTGACGCTCACCGGCGTCCCGCTGGTGACGGAAAGATTGCCGGGAGTAATGACGCCCGTGCCGCCACTGAAGACCGCCGTCAGATTCGAACTCGTACCCGCCTCGATAGTCGTTGGGTTGGCGGAGAAACTGGTGATAGTCGGAGCGGGAACGACGGTCACCGTAGTCGTCTGGGTTATGGCCGTCCCCGTGGGAGGAGTGACGGTAACAGTATAGGTGGTGGTCGTCGTGGGGCTGACGCTCACCGCTGTCCCGCTGGTAACGGCGAGGTTCCCTGGCGTGATCACCCCCGCGCCATTGGCGAAAACCGCCGTCAGACTCGAGCTGGCTCCTGCGGTGATCGTTGCTGGACTCGCCCCGAAACTCGTGATCGTGGGAAGGGGAACGACGGTTACCGTCGCCGTCTGGGTGATGGCCGTACCCATGGAGGGCGTAACCGTCAGCGTGTAGGTGGTTGTGGTCGTCGGGCTGACGGTCACTGCCACACCGCTGGTAGCGGGGAGATTGCCCGGCGTGATCACCCCCGTGCCATTAGCGAAAACCGCCGTCAGACTGGAACTCCCTCCTACGGTGATCGTGGCTGGACTCGCCCCGAAACTGGTGATTGTCGGCGCGGGAACGACGGTCACCGTAGTCGTCTGGGTGATCGCGGTTCCGGCGGGAGGAGTGACGGTGACGGTATAAGTGGTGGTCGTCGTGGGGCTGACGCTCACCGCTGTCCCGCTCGTAACGGCGAGGTTCCCTGGCGTGACCACCCCCGTGCCATTGGCGAAAACCGCGGTCAGGCTGGAGCTTGTTCCTGCCAGCGATCGTTGCTGGACTCGCCCCGAAACTGGTGATTGTCGGCGCTGGAACGACTGTCACCGTAGCCGTCTGGGTAATCGCCGTTCCGGCGGGAGGAGTGACGGTGACGGTATAGGTCGTCGTCGTCGTAGGGCTGACGCTCACCGGCGTTCCACTCGTCACCGGGAGATTGCCGGGGGTAATCACGCCTGTGCCGCCGGCAAAAACCGCCATGAGATTTGAGCTCGTGCCCACTTCGATGGTCGTTGGGTTGGCCGCGAAACTGGTAATGGTCGGCGGGACGGTTAACGTCAAGGTTAGAGGCCAATTGTGGCTCAAGTTCCCACTCGTGGCCTGTACAGTGACTGGGTAGTTTCCCGTCGACACATTAGCAGGGATTGTAAACGTTACCTGAGCCGAGCTATTGGCATTGATGCTGAAAGGAAAAGCTGGGGAAGTAGTGATGCCGGCTGGAAGCCCGCTCACGGCCACCGACACCGATCCTGAGAACCCATTCAAGCCGCTGACGGAAACCGTTACCGGTCCGACGGTGGTCCCCACTTGGGCGCTGACAGAAGAGGTCGAAACCGAGATCGAGAAATCGGGAGTCTGCGTCGCAGGCGGAGGGGTCGCAGCGGACCCGCCTCCTCCACAGCTCGTCAGCAACGCGGCCGACACAAGGGCAGCCAAAATGGTGAATGCACGAGCACTCATGGTCTTGGTGGATCGTGCCCCCGTGTGAATTCGCATGTGCCACCCCTCACGAGTTTCTGCCGGCTGTAAGCGTTGCGAGACAACGCCCAGCGCGAAAAGCCCAACCTTGGGCCACGGTTTATGTTCGGTTGTCGATAAGGTATATCCGCCTGAGATGAAGTGGTACGGATACCCCCATAAGATAAATAAATCCACATCGGCTGTCAATACCGATTCGGGCGACCGATGGGGCGAGAATCCGCGGGTGGCGGAGGGTTGAAAAACATTTGGTAAAAAGTCAGCATCCGTTGAAAGCAAGGGGGTTAGGAGCATCGGCTTCATCGCGTGTGCCACCGAAGTTTTTCAAGGGGTTTCGCGGGCCGAAGGCCCTCAGGGACATACATTGACTTCCTGGTGCCACCCGATAAATGCTTGATTCCTCCGAAAGCGACGACCACTTTGCCGTCGCCATACCGCCTATATGAGGCCGAGTGCGAGGATACAAAAGCGATCGTGCGCGCGGGGTCGGCAGTCCGCCCTCAGGATTTCCGATGGTCGGGCTTCCTCGAGTATGCAGGCATGTCCCCGGAGGAACAACGGCAACGCTGCGCCTTGATCATCGACCGGGTGAGAACCCCACTGATCCCCGCACCCGGCTTTGACCGTCACCGCGCTTTCGCCTTTCGACAAGAGACGCGGACCGCAATGGCGGCGGTCGTGCTACTTGCTTGACGCATAGCCGAGGCTTGTGTCAGCCCAATTCGCGTTGGTAACGCCGGCGGCTGGACAAACATCGTGCACCCAAAGGTTGTTTCCGCTAGCCATCCGGTGACCCTTTCCTCATCCGCCACCAACACATTCAGTTCTCTTATCCCCGGCCATTGATCTCCGAGAAAACTTATGTGAGGTCGTCGTCAGCAATCAAGACTTTCAGGGGCGCGGCCATCGTTCGCCCAAGTTGCCATCGCCGGTTTGAGACGTTGGATTTCCTCATCCAGCTCAGCGTAGGCCTGCTCGATTTGTGACAGGCTGCCATTCCTGCCCAAGACCTCCAACTTCAATGCCGCCTCGGCGGCCGGATGGGCAGCGAAATTGCCTAGGGACCCCTTGAGTTTGTGCGCGGACCCTTCAATTGCGTGGGCATCCCGCGCGGTGATGGCCTCGCAAAGCTCTCTCAGCAGATCAGGGAGACCATTCAGGAACAGTGCCGCCATCTCCTTCAGGAGTTCGACGTCCCCCTCCACGCGCGCCAAGGCCATCGTGGTATCAATCGGCTCCTGTTCCCCGCGCTTCGCCGTTGTCGCCACTTCGGCGACGACGGGAAGCCGACCGAGTTTTTCGATGGCGTTAATTAGATCTTCCACTTTGATGGGTTTGGAGATGTACCCGTCCATGCCAGCGGCGAGGCAGCGCGCGCGATCGCCTTCCATTGCATGAGCGGTCATGGCAATGATTGGGAGATGCTTGCCGGTGGACTCTTCACCCTTGCGAATAGCCGTTGTGGTTTCCAACCCGTCCATCTCCGGCATTTGGATGTCCATGAGGATCAGGTCGAAAGTCGCCTTGTTGAGTAAATCTAACGCCGCCCGCCCGTTCCCTGCTGTGACCACATTGTGACCGTGCTTTTCTAACACGCGCAAGGCCAGAAGCTGGTTGACCGCATTATCCTCGGCGAGCAGAATTCGCAATGACCTTGCCTCCTCCCGCAGCGAGTGGCGGGTCACTAACATCGGCTTTGCTTCGGAGGGCTTCGAACCCGCGACCTTTAAGACGGCATCCAGTAATTCCGATTCGCTGACGGGTTTCGTAAGATAGCCTTCCATTCCCACTTCGCGGCAACGTGCCGCATCGCCGCGCTGTCCCGCCGAAGTCAGCATCAAGATCCGGGTTCGCGCGAATTGTGAATTCTTGCGGATCTCCTCGACAAGTTGGAAACCATCCATTCCCGGCATACTTGCGTCCGTCAGGACCAATGGGAATGGCTGGTTAGCTTGGGCCGCGTTCGCGAGGGCTGTCAGCGCCTCCTCGCCGCCCCGTGCGAGCGTCGGCTTCATGCCCCAAGTGGTGAGCAGAGATTCCACAATGCGGCGATTCGTTAAATTGTCATCCACCACGAGCGCCCGCATACCTTGCAGTTCGACCTTCTCCAGAGGAGTCGGAGGCCCGGCGGCCTGGGAAATGCCGAATTGGGCGGTGAAGTGGAAAGTACTCCCTTGCCCGGGCGCACTTTCGACCCAAATGCGGCCACCCATCATTTCTACGAGCTGACGGGAAATCGTCAGTCCCAGGCCCGTGCCCCCAAAGCGTCGGGTGGTTGAACCGTCCGCCTGCGTGAATGCCTCAAAGATGCGGGCCTGCTTTTGCGCGGGAACGCCTATACCCGTGTCCTGGACGAGGAAGTGCAGGGTGGTGTCCGCGTCATCACCCAATTCCCTTTGGACCACCAGGTTGACCTCGCCCTGTTCGGTAAATTTCAGCGCGTTACCCAGCAGGTTGAGCAGAACCTGGCGCAGCCGGCTGGGGTCGCCCCGCAAAGCGTCGGGTACGTCAGGCCCGATGCGGCAGTTCAACTCCAAGCCCTTCTGGTGGGCGCGCAGAGCCAGCGTTTTCAGGGTGGGCTCGACGCTGCCCCGCAGCTTGAAGTCAATCGTTTCCAGCTCGAATTTCCCCGCCTCAATCTTGGAGAAATCCAGGATGTCGTTAATGAGGGCGAGCAGCGACTCCGCCGAGGTCCGGACCAAGTCGGCGTATTCGCGCTGCTCGGAAGTCAATTCCGTATCCAGCAGGAGATCGGTCATTCCCACAACGCCATTCATGGGCGTGCGAATTTCGTGACTCATGTTCGCCACAAATTCACTCTTGGCGCGGTTGGCGGCTTCAGCGCGAATCGTTTCCTGTTCCGCCCGCGCCTTCTCCTTCTCGACGTGGGCCTTCTCCTCCGCCAATTCCGCGGTGCGCGCCTTGACGGCCGCTTCCAGCTTCCGCTGAATCTGCTTTTGCCGAAGCGACCGTTGGCGCAAGTAGAGGAGCATGATGACCGGCGGCGTCAATCCCAGCAGGGCCAGAAACCACCACGTGCGCCACCAGGGAGGCCGGATTGCAAAGGCGAACACCGCGGATTGTTTGCTCCACGGGCCCAACCCGTCACGGGCTTGCACTTCCAACCGGTAGTCATTGGGCGGCAACCCGGGAAATTGCAGTTCCCGCTGCGAGGTCTCCTGCCAGTCGTCAAACAGCGGTTGAAGCTGATAGCGGAAAAGTATGGAACTCTCGTGCGCGAAACTCAGCGCCGAGAAGCGCGCCGTCAGGGAGTTGGAAGTGTAGCTCGTCGAGATGTAGCGGTCGTTATCGATGCCGGTCTTCCCGAGGATCAATTCGGTGAAGACAACGTCAGGTGAGCGCACCTGGGGCGCCAGCGAACTCGGGGTGAAACGCGCCAAGCCTCCGCTGGTGCCGATCCACACGGTGCCGTCGGGCTCGGCGGCAAATCCCTCAAGATCGCAATCGTCCCAGATCAACCCGTCGGTATGGTCGTATTGAGTCCATTGGTCCCCGTTGAAAACTTTCACCCCCTGGTCCGAGCCTGCCCAAAGCCTGCCGCGCTCATCGAAGCCGAGGAAGTAAGTCATTTCCCCACGCAGCCCCAGTTCGCTCCCGTAGTGCGTCATCGACAGGCGCCCGCCCTCCACGCGGACGCGCGTGACGCTTCCCGAGTACCAATAACCCACCCAGAATTCGTCGGAGTGGGAGGCCGCGACGGCCAGAACCACGTCATGGCGCAGCCCGTCGGCGGTGGTGATCTGCCGCCAGCGCCCTTCCGCCAACCGGAAGACGCCCTGGTCCGAGCCCACCAGAATAACCCCGCCGGGACCCTCGACGACGGTGTAACAGCGAACCGCCGGAACCTCCTCCACCCGCCGAAAGCGTTGAACGGGGAGCCGCGCGACGTAAAGGCCCCGCTCCGTGGCCGCCCAAATCCGGTGGGAGCGGTCGATCGCGAGGGAAAATGGCATCAGCCCATCGAGCCCGCGGTCCTGCTTGAACCATTCGATTCGCCCGGTTCGCGAGTCGATGCGGGCCGCGCCGTTGCGCTCGGTTCCGAGCCACAGACTTCCATCCGGCTCCCGCTGCAGCGCGTGGATGGGCATTCTCTCCACGCGCGGGTCCCTTTGCCAGGTCCAGCGGTCTCCGGCCGCGCGTCCGGTGAAAAGGCCGTCCTCCGTACCGACGAGTACCGTGACTTTGTCCAGAGGAAGTATCTGGTAAATCAGTTCGCTCGTCAGGCCGCTCTCCGATGTGAAGGCTTCCCACTCGCCGTAGCCTCGCCACCTTGCTAATCCGTGGCCGGCGAGTCCCAGCCAGAGAGAACCCTCCCGGTCGCGCAACACGGAATAGACCGGACCGAGCAAGCCCTCGCGGCCCCCCACGGTGCGGAAGCGCCGGCCTTCGTTGATGGTCAGGCCCTCGACGGTCGGCGCCAGCAGCCTGCCCATGGCGTCCACTTCCAGTTGTCCGCCGCCGGCGGTTTGCGGGAATCCCGGGCTGGAGGCATCGAAGCGCGCGCTGCCGCGCCGCATCACGGCGAACTTCTGCAGGTCGTGCACCCACAGGTTGCCGCTGCCGTCGCGGCGGATGCTCATCCATCGTCCCTTGGGAAGTCCGTCCGCCTCGCCGAAGTGGGCGACCTGCGCTCCTTCCATTCGGCAAAGGCCGGTGCCGCAGCCGAACCAAACGGCGCCGGGCTCGAGAAATACCCCGTGCGTGTCAGGCCCGTCGGCCGCGGCCGGCGGGGCGAGCAGGCGGAGGGCAAGACCGCCCCCTTCTGCCGGAATCGTGGCCACGAGGAGGCCGCTCAGCGTGGCAATGTACGTTTGGTTTTCGCCATCGAATTGAATCGAACTGTAGCTGTCGATACCCTTGCCGGGGAGGGACAGTTTCTCGAAGCGGTGGCCGCTTTGCCGGTAAACGCCCCCGCGGTATCCCGCCAGAAGGCTTCCATCCGGGGCCTCGCCGAGACTCAGGACAACTTCGCGCGGAAGGCCTTGATCAGGCCCGTTGCGCTGAAACCGCCGGCCATCGAAGCGGAACACGCCGCTTTCCGTTCCGGCCCACAGAAAGCCTGGCCGATCTTGAAAAAGGACTTTCACGGCAAGATTGGTCAGTCCATCCTCGGTTCCGTAGTAGCGGAAACTGTACTTTTGGGCTCTTAACGGCAAGGCGCAGGCGAGACAGACAAGGATGCACCCGAGACGCAAGCTCGACTTGCGACGGGTAGTCACGATTTCGGACCGGTTAACAAACTCTGCCGGAACACCCATCATCATCCTCCGGCTTAACCGCTAACATACACCGGACTAACGCTCCACGCAATTGTCAGACGCGTATTCGGATTGATCGCGAGTTACGGCGTGCTGTTTACAAATCGAGTCGGACGTTTCGCCATACCGCTCATCTGAGGCCGAGTGCGAGGATGCAAAAGCGATCGTCCGCTCGGGGTGGTCTTAGGGTCCGGCACGCCGGGAAAGTTTAGCCACAAAAGCATCGCCCAAATTGTCCGACCTTACATCATTTTACTTGACAACGCGCCGTTTCTATGCTACACGAATAGCTGATGGGTGTAGGCGATGGAATAACGGTGAACGAGTGGATGGAGGGAGTCAGAAGACAGGAGTGCAACAGCGAAAGCGTCCGAACCGACCGATGCGGTGGCACGATGAAGATAGAGTACGTTCCAGGCCGGAATGTGTACAAAAAGCCACAGGGTTCGGCCCGGTGGGGGTCGGCCAACCTTCCCTTGAAACCCACGATGTGTAAGAAACAATAGACACTTTTAGCCGCGAAGCGGGCAAAATGTCTTTGGCGCTAAGTCATTGAATAAAATCCAGATCGCTCGCCGAAACGGCGAAGGCTCGGCAAAAAAAGGGAATTAATTTTTGCCGGCTAAACCCACGATGTTTATGAAAACAAAGGAAGGCGACAAGTGCTGCGAGGCTAAACCCACGATATGTATGATAACAAGAAACTTATGATTTCTAACCCACGATGTTTATGAAAACAAATGCACTTAGCGATTTTTGAGACCGCCGAAGTCGCCCAGCGACTTCGGGAGAGGATCGATAGTCGGTGCGAAAAAGACACACCGGGGGCCGGGGTCCCAAGTCTGAGGCCGTGCGATGATCAGCCGTCAGCAATCTGACACCTGGCTCCTATACTTCAAGAAATGAAGGTTCATCCGGCTATATGTATGAAAACACAAGAGGGTGAAATTGCGTATCACCAAAAAAGTGAAACAGGCTGAAGCTGCCGCCACTTTACGTGCGCACCGCCTTTATTCTGACTTCTGGCTCCTGACTCCTGCACTTCAAGAAATGAAGGTTCATCCGGCTATGTGTATGAAAACACAAACTAGTCAAAAAACGTCATCGGCAAAATGGTGATCTGTCGTGTGGACGCGGGTAGCGGCCGAATTCCGCGCGCCGCTTGGGAGACTGCGGAAGAACTTGTAGCGGCGGGTTCACCCCGCCACCCCAGCGTTGAAACGCTGGGAGTTATGGCGACGTAAAGTCGCCGCTACATCTCGAATCACGAGTTCTTCCGTAATTGTTAGAGCACCCTCCGCCGCAAAACCGCTCCCTTGTTCTGCGGTCCTGATATAATCCCGCTTTAACTCCAATCATGGCGTGGGGGGTCTGAGGGGGCCAGACTGAACCGCCGGGACCATTGACCCATGTCGGGAATTATCGGTTATATCGGCAACAAGCGCGTTGTGCCCGTGCTGCTGGAAGGCTTGCAGCGGCTGCAATATCGCGGCTACGACTCCGCGGGATTGGCGGTGATGCACGAAGGCAAGCTGGACGTGCGCCGATCCACGGGCAAGCTGCGTAACCTGGAAGAGAAGATCCGGCTGGATCCGCTGGACGGCTCCTACGGCGTGGGGCACACTCGCTGGGCCACGCACGGCGCACCCACCGAGGAGAACGCCCACCCGCACACCGATTGCCACCAGACCGTCGCGGTGGTTCACAACGGCATCATTGAGAATTACCTTGAGCTGAAGAAACAACTTCAAGACGAAGGCCACACGTTCACCACCGAGACGGACACGGAGGTGATCGCCCATCTGGTGGAGAAGCACCTGAACGACAACGGCGAGGGCCGGGCCACCCCCAGCCTGGAGGAGGCGGTACGCGCGGCGGTGCGGCAGCTTGTCGGGGTGTTTGCGCTCGCCATCATTTCCACGCGTGAACTGAACAAAATCGTAGCTGTGCGCATGGGACCGCCCGCCGTCATTGGCCTGGGCAAGGACGAGTACTTTGTGGCCTCCGACGTCCCCGCCATCCTCTACCACACGCGTGACCTGTTCTTTCTTTCCGACGGCGACCTGGCCGTGATCACTCCCAACGGTGTGACCTTGTCCGATTTCGAGGGCCACCCCGTAACGCGGCGCGTGCAGCACATCACGTGGGACCCCATCATGGCGGAGAAGGGCGGGTTCAAGCACTTCACGCTGAAGGAGATTTACGAGCAGCCACGCGCCGTGCGCGACACCGCTTTGGGCCGGATCTCCCCCGAATCAGGCCAGGTTTTCCTGGATGAAATGGAGATCACCGAAGACGATTTTCGGGCGTTCGAGGAAATCCGCATTGTCGCCGCCGGCACTTCGCGCCACGCGGGCCTGGCGGGGAAGGTGATGATCGAGCGCCTGGCACGCGTGCCGGTGGAAGTGCACTACGCCTCGGAGTTTCGCTATCGTGACCCGCTGGTGGACGCGGAAACGCTGACGCTGCTGATCACCCAGTCGGGCGAGACGGCGGACACCATCGCCGGCCAGCGTGAGGCCAAGGCCAAACACTCCAAAACGCTGGCGATTTGCAACGTACTCAGCAGCATGGTGCCGCGCGAGGCGCATGGCACCATTTATACGCATGCCGGTCCGGAAATCGGCGTGGGTTCCACCAAGACCTTTACCGCACAGTTGACGGCCCTTTACCTCTTCGCCGTCTACCTCGCTCAGACGCGCGGCATGCTGGCAACCGCCGAAGCCAAGAAGCTGCTGGCCACGCTCACGGCGCTGCCCAAGCAGCTTGAGAGCGTGCTGCAAAAGGACGATGAGTTTGAGGATTTCGCGCGGCATTTGTATCGATCGACGGACTTTCTCTTCCTCGGCCGCGGTGTGCACTTCCCCGTGGCGCTGGAAGGCGCCCTGAAATGAAGAAGCTCTCATACATTAACGCGGAGGCTTATCCCGCGGGCGAAATGAAACACGGACCCAACGCCCTGATCGCCGAAGGCATGCCGGTCGTGGTGATCGCCACCTGCGATTGGTCCGCCGAGGATTCGCCCGCCCGCTATCAGCGCACCATCTCCAATATCAAGGAAGCCAAGGCGCGTGGGGCCACGATTATGGCCCTGGTCACCGAAGGCGACCGCGAGGTCCGGGATATGGCGGACCATCTCATCGTTCTGCCCCAAACCAACGGGATGCTCTCCTCCATTCTCGAAGTGTCCGCTGCAATTGCTCGCTTACCACATCGGCGTGCTGCGCGGCTGCGACGTGGAACAGCCGCGCAACCTGGCAAAGTCGGTCACCGTGGAATGAAGTTGATAGTTCATGGTCGGCCAGTTCAAAGCGGGGCACGTCCACGGTCGCATGTTGATGTCAGGTACCTAGGTTCTAATCGCTATAGACTATGAACTATCGACTATCAACTGCCGTATGAAACTCGTCTACTCCGACCAATACGACCTGAACCTGGGGAACCACGTCTTCCCGTCCATCAAGTATCGGCTAATAAAGGAGAAACTGCTCCACGATGGGATCATCCAGCAAGCGGGACCTGGTGGAGCCGCCGCCAGCCTCGGTGGAAGACATCGCCCTGGTTCACCGCCGCGAGTACATTCACAAGTTGCAGGCCGGTAAGCTCTCGTACATGGAGATCCTGCGCCTCGAAATCCCTTACTCACCCGAGTTGGTACGCGCGGTCTGGCTTTGCGCGGGCGGATCGATCCTGGCGGGGCAACTGGCGCTGAAGGACGGCACCGCGGCCAACATCGGCGGCGGATTCCACCATGCCCACCCTGACCACGGTGAGGGCTTCTGCGTGCTCAACGACTTTGCCATCGGCATTCGCCGGCTGCAAAAGGACAAAGCCATTGCGCGCGCCATGACCGTTGACTGCGACGTCCACCACGGCAACGGCACCGCCGCCATCTTCGCCAACGATCCGACTGTCTTCACGCTCTCCATCCACCAGGAGAACAACTACCCTTATCCCAAGCCCCCCAGCACGCTCGACATCAACCTGTGCGACGGCACGGAAGATGACGAGTATGTTGACGAATTAGATAAAGGCCTCACCAAGGCGCTGGCGGAGTTTCAGCCCGACCTGATCTACTACGTCGCCGGCGCCGATCCCTATCGCGACGATCAACTCGGCGGGCTCAAGCTCTCGATCGAAGGCCTGGAGCGGCGCGACCGGTTGGTGTTTGAGAAGGCGCGCGCCAGGAACATCCCCGTCGCCGTCGTCCTTGCCGGCGGCTACGCCCGCCGCGTGGAAGACACCATCGCCATTCACGCCAAGACCATGCAGGTGGCGAAGGAATTTGCGAAGTAACCTACTTGTGAATATTAACCAGAACGGAATTCATTGACCCTGAACGGAAGCCTTCGAGATCGAGGGTCACGAACTTGAAGCCGAGGGGCTTGAAAATCTCCACAAACTTGCGGCTCATGGCGGGGTCGAGGGCGCG
>CAVRBF010000006.1:0-17292 GCA_963719115.1 uncultured Acidobacteriota bacterium
CGGCCTGGAAGGCCGTGGTACGAAATTCGTGCGGCGCGCGAGGATTCGGGCTAGTAGTGGTACCGGGCAGACGAACAATGGCCCCGAAGGGCTCCGAAAAATAATTCTTGTACGACCGAAGCTTATATGTGTATGAAAACAAATAAAGTAAAGACAAATTGACCGACAAAAAACAGACATTTAGTGTAAATAGGAGCCTACTTGAGGGACATTTTGTGCAGACGAACCGCCAGAGTCGTCACTTCGAGGGTTTCAATTGCCCAATCGCCGCGAACGGCTCACACGTAGTTGGCGAACCACCCAAACACGTAGAGCGCCACGCCGCCGTACAGCAGGATGGGCTCCAGGTAGATGCGGGCGGTAGCGAGGAAGGGAAAGTCGATGGTAGGCCACGGGCCGTAGCCTCCCCAGTAGACCTTGATCAGCAGCCCCAGGACGATCAGGGAAAGCGCCCGGCTGCGGATGGGCTTGGCACGCTCAGGTCCCATCCAGTAGGTCTTGCCGGAAAAGACCTTGCCCCCCGCCGCGAAGAAGGAAGTCTCGCACTTCCGGCAGGCACTGGCTTCATCATAATTGGAGTAACCACAGTATGGGCACTTCTTCATGGGAACGGCCCCCCGCGATAGGTTTCGGTTCTACATGTGTTATGCGGCCGCCGGCAGTGCCTCCCACCGGGAGGGAAGCGTTACTCCCGCACGGTCGCATCCAGGAATGCCCGCAGTTTCCGGCTGCGCGAGGGGTGACGCAGCTTGCGCAACGCCTTCGCTTCGATCTGGCGAATGCGTTCGCGGGTAACGGCAAAGCTCTGCCCGACCTCTTCCAGTGTGTGCTCGCTGCCGTCGTCGAGGCCGAAGCGCATCTTGATGACTTTTTCCTCGCGCGGCGTCAGCGTCTTCAACACCGACTCCGTCTGTTCCTTCAGGTTGATATTGATCACCGCTTCCGCCGGGGAAATCACGCCGCGGTCCTCGATGAAATCGCCCAGATGCGAATCTTCCTCTTCCCCGATGGGGGTTTCCAGCGAAATGGGTTCCTGGGCGATCTTCAGGACCTTGCGGACCTTCACCACCGGAATCTCCATGCGCTTGGCGATTTCCTCGGAGGTGGGCTCGCGGCCGTATTCCTGCACGAGCTGGCGCGACGTGCGAATGAGCTTGTTGATGGTCTCAATCATGTGCACGGGGATGCGGATGGTGCGCGCCTGGTCGGCAATGGCCCGCGTAATCGCCTGCCGGATCCACCACGTGGCGTAGGTGGAAAACTTGTAGCCGCGGCGATACTCAAACTTGTCCACGGCCTTCATCAAGCCGATATTGCCTTCCTGAATGAGATCAAGGAACTGAAGACCGCGATTGGTGTACTTCTTGGCGATGGAAACCACCAGGCGCAGGTTGGCCTCAATCAGCTCACGCTTGGCAATTTCCGCCTGGTCCTCACCCATCATGATGTTCTGGTAGCTGCGGCGCAGCTCCATGGTGGTGGACTGGATGCGGCCCTCAAACTCCTCCAGATTCATGCGCGCCTGGCGCAGGTCCTTGCGCGCATCCTTGTTGCCGTTGGCGCGCGTGGCTTCCAGGCGCTTTTCCTGGCGCACGGCCTCGCGTTCGAGAGGGCGCATTTCGTCCACCGCCTGGCGGATGGTTCCGATCAGCGCCTTGCGTTCCGTGTGCGTGAACTGGATCGATCGCAGCAGTTGCGAAACGAGAATGCGATGCTGGGCGACGGCCCAGTTGTAGCGGCGGTAGTCGCGCGGCCGCTTGGTGCGGGGAATGGCGTCGCGCTTGTTGCGCAACTGCCCGAGCTTTTTGTAGAGGCGCTCCATCTCGTCGATGGTGCCCACCACTTCCTTCAGGCGCTGGATGACGCGGTCCTCGGTCAGCTCGTCGTCGTCAAAAACCACCACTTCCTTGATGGACTTTTCCCCCGCCTTGAGCTGCCGCGCCAGCGCGAACAGAGACTGCACCACGATGGGAGAGCGGGAAAGCGCCTTGAAGACTTTCATCTGTCCGCGCTCGATGCGCTTGGCGATTTCCACTTCGCCTTCGCGCGTCAGCAGCGGCACGGTGCCCATTTCCCGCAGGTACATCCGCACCGGGTCGTTGGTCTTGTCCAGAGCTCCGGGGGTCAGGTCCAGCTCAACGTCTTCGCCCGCTTCATCGGACTTGAGGTCGTCGGTCTTATCCAGGGCGATGCCATCCGCCGGCTTGCCGCGCGGAGAGTCCACCACCTCAATCCCTTCGCTATCGAACATGGAAAGGAGGTCGCTGAGATCCTCCGCCGAGTGGACGTCGGAAGGCAGGAGGTCATTCACCTCGTCATAGAGCAGGTAGCCCTTCTCTTTGCCAAGGCTGATCAGTTTGTTTACCTGGTCGAACTTGTCGTCAAACGCCAAAGCGATGGCCTCCCCAAAGGCAGCGAACAATCGTCTCGCGTAGAAATGGAATTGGGCAACACGCCGCGCACAGCCTCGGCGGTGCCGCCCACTGGCAACCCTGAAGCAAGATTCGACATGCCGTCAATCTTCTACGGCTCCTTAAAATTAGATGTAATATATCCCAATTCGTTTGTCCTCAAGGGGATTTTTTTGGGGAGAACGGCCGCCTCTCTAACACCTTGTCAAGAATAGAGATAGCTCGTTGTAACTCTACCATTCGGTCCCTGTTTCCTAAGCTCATGGCCTCGGCATACTCACGGTTCAATTTCTCCCGCTCCCCTCGCGCTCGGAGCCTTCGTAAGCCTTGCATATACGCCCGAGCGTCTTCAACGCTCGGGGTCGTCCCCTGCCAGAACAACGCGTCCGCTGCCAAGCGTTTCTCCTGCGGGGTCAACGCGTCGGCGTTCGCCACGTCCAATTTCTCGTTATGCTGCCGGGCGTGCCACAGTTGCTTGAAGACGTTCTCGCCCAGCATTCCGTCGACCAGGCCACTCTCCATGATTTCGGGAAGCACAGCGTCCGCCAACTCCTCCCTCTCAAGGCACGCGCGCAGCAGTTGCTTGAGGGCGTGGTTGGCGTCGGCCGTCACTTCCTCCGTCGCCCGCACCTCCGTGCGTTTCTCGCTTGCCGCCCGCCGCAACTCGTCGCGCAGCAGCCGCTCATCCACTCGCAGGCGTTCTGCCAGGCGGCTCGCCAGCTCCGCGCGCAACATGGCGTTGGGCACTTTATTGAGATACGGAAGGACCGCATTCACGGCGGCTACTTTACCTTCCGGGGAGCCTATATCGTGAGTCTTGGCGGCGCGCTCTGTCAAGTAGTCGAGATAGGACGGTGCGTTCTTCAGCAGGTCGGCGTAGACCGCCACGCCGCGCTTGCGGATGAACTCATCGGGATCGAGTCCTCCCGGCAATGCCAGCACTTTGGCTTCAAAGCCCGCTTCCAGCAGCAGGGCCAGCGAGCGCTCCGTGGCGGCCATGCCCGCGGAATCGGGATCGTAATTCACCACGACGCGCCGCGTGTAGCGCCCGAGCAGGCGAATCTGCCCCTCCGTCAAGCTGGTGCCGCACGAAGCCACCACATTTTCGATGCCGCTGGAAGCCACCGCGATGCAATCCATGTAGCCTTCCACCAGAATCGCATAATCCAGCTTGCGCGTGGCCTGCGCGGCGCGATCCAGGTGATAGAGCAATCGGCTCTTGGTGTAGATGGCCGTCTCCGGCGAGTTCAGGTACTTGGGCTGGTCTTCTCCCAACGCCCG
Source organism: uncultured Acidobacteriota bacterium (assembly GCA_963719115.1). Taxonomy (GTDB): domain Bacteria; phylum Acidobacteriota; class Terriglobia; order UBA7540; family UBA7540; genus Bog-366. The sequence continues at coordinate 3,693 of CAVRBF010000006.1, forward strand.
GCCGGCAAACGCCACCACCTTGCCGGCATCGTTGGCGATGGGATAGATGATACGCCGGCGAAAACGGTCATAGGGACGTTGCCGTTCGGCATCGTAAAGGATCAGCCCGCTCTTCTCCAGCGTCTCCTTGTCAAAGTCCCCGCCCGCCAACTGGCGAAACAGTCCCTGGCCATCTCCCGGCGCGTAGCCAATGCGGAAACGTCCCACCACCTCGTCCGTGATGCCGCGGTCGGCAAGGTAGGCGCGCGCCATGCGGCCTTCCGCCGTCGCCCCCAACTGCGCGGCAAAGTACTTGCCGGCGATTTCATGCAGCTTCATCAACGACGCCCGCAGCTTGGTGTTGGCGTCGTAGGTCTCACCGCCCTCCCTCTCCTCGAGGTGGACGCCCACTTTTTCCGCGACGCGCCGCAGCGCCTCCGGGAACGAGAGGCCGTCAATCTCCATGACGAATTTGAAGACGTCGCCGCCTTTGCCGCAGCCGAAGCAGTGGAAGATCTGCTTGACCGGATGCACGGCAAACGACGGCGTCTTCTCCTGGTGAAAGGGACACAAGCCCACGTAGTTCGCGCCCGACTTGCGCAGCTTCACATAGTCGCCCACGATCTTGACGATGTCGGCGGCAGGGCGAACTTGGTCGGCTTGGGACATGGAAGTGCAGGTGTCAGGATACAGGTGTCAGGTGTCAGTATCATGACGCGCGAGACTTCGCGTTGTAGAGGAACGGCCTCGCGGTCAGGCCGCACCATGACACTTCGCAGACGAAAATCACCGGCCGTTGGAACGCTCCCTGACACCTGACACCTGGCACCTGACACCTAAAGAAGCACGATATTCGAAGCAGGCTTCTGGAATTCTTCCTTCGGAAACTGCGACCGGATCAGGTCCAGATAGGCGCGGCCTTTCTCTCGGCCATTCCCGTGGATGGCACAGAGTTGCGTCAGAAAGATCAGCGCATCGCGCACATCGCTATCGCGCACGGTGGTCATGCCGGAGCGCTGCGTGTCTTCCTTCCTGAATTCCGCGATCGAAGCCTTCAGGTGGTCATACAATTCGCGCTGCAGAAGATAGTCCAGGGGCTTCTCATAGATAATGCCGCTCGCCTGCGTGCGATACGTTTCCGCCAGCGTGCGCAGCGCCGCCAGGGCGTCGGTGTCCACCAGCGCGCGGTGACCGGCGGCAAACTGGCAAATCGCATGATCGAGGTCGAACAGCAGCACGGCGTGCGTGGCGGCAAAACTGCGGTCGAACTTGACCTCGGCAAAAGGCAGCTTGGACCAGTCAATCTCCATCCGCGCCAAATCGTTCTGGCGGCTGGAAACAAGGTGCACGCAGTCGCTGGGGCAATCGATGGTCACTTCGCGCTCCGTGCCGCAACAGATGGAACAGATGCTCTCGGCGCGCGCGGGGCACAGGCGCTTCGCCTTACGTTTATTGCAAATCGGACAAACCACGTTCTTCTCCTTAATTTTCTGTACATGGGATTATGCCACACTTTCAGTGGCCAAACCTGTAGGCGACCCGGCCGCGAGCTTCGCCGCTTGAACACGGCGCGGTTGTCGGCCGCGTCCAACCACGGCTTAGCTTGGGCTGAAGAGCGTATCACGAAATGGGGTTCCTTTTGGAGTGCGGTACCAACAGCTATCGCCTTTTCGCTCTACTTGGTCGTCCCGTCGTAAATCAGCGAGGGAAAGCGGTAGCTGCTGCTACCGCACTTCAAGGCACTGTCCATATCGCGAAGGTGTACTCCCAGGCCAATGGAGACGGTGACAAGCGGCAGCATTCCCTTGTAAGGGCAAGTGATTGGAAGTAAGATAGGCAAAAATTTGAGTCGATCGTTGGAGGACCTATGAGGTGGGAGCAGGTTCGTGGGGTGTGGGCTCCCCTTGTCGTCGTTTTCATCGTGGCGGCGTTATTTACTCCTCAACCGCTTCCGGGTGCTGGCATTCCGCAAGTTGGGCAGGCAGGCGCCCCGCGGCTGGAAGACGGGACTCTGGTCAAGATTCGCTTGACGAAGAGCATCTCGTCGGCCACTGCGCAGGACAATGACCGCGTGGATTTTGAGGTCCTCGAAGAAGTGAAGGTCGGGAGCCTGTTGGTCATTCCGAAAGGAAGCGTCGCCTGGGGCACAGTGACGGAGGCCCAGGCCAAGCGGCGGATGGGGCGAGCCGGAAAGCTGGATGTCACAATCGATTCCGTGCGTCTCGCCGATGGCGACAAGGCTGCCCTGCGCGGCGTCAAAGACGTGAAGGGGGGCGGCCACACTGGGGCCATGACGGGCGGCATCGTGGCCACCAGCCTCATCGCGTGGCCCGCCGCGCCCTTGTTTCTTCTCATGCATGGGAAGGACGTGACCCTCCCGCAAGGGACCGAGCTTACCGTGTATGTCAACGGGGATTTTCCCCTCGACCCCGCGAAGTTCGGCGGCGCGAGTGTGGCCGGACCCGCCGCACCCGCCGCTGGCAGTGCGCCGCCCACGATCGTTCTGGTTGATCCTTCCGTGACCAACTCCGGCGACACGATTGACGTCACCGCCTCTTCCCTCACCATCCGCGGGGTGGTGACGGACCCTTCCGGCATTCCTGCCGTGACCATCAACGGCTCGCCCGTTGCCATGCTCCCCAAGGGTCCACAAGCAGCCGGATTCACGTCTGAAGCGATTACGCTGCAATCTGGAGATAATGCCTTTGAGGTAGTCGCCACGAACGCCGCACATCTTCAAGCTAAAGTTTCATTTGTAGCTCGCTACTCGCCTTCCACGGTGATCTCCGCCCACGCCGCCCCGCGACCCGCCAACAACGCGCTACGCAAGGGAGACATTCTCTCACTTTTGCAAGGTGGAGTGCCCAGCGCGCGGATGGTTACACTGGTGAATCAGCGAGGAATTGCCTTCACCCCGACTGACGATGACATCAAAGAGATTCGCGCTGCCGGTGGGGGCGATGACCTGGTGAACGCCTTGAAGCAGCTAAAGCCCCAACGTTGAAGTAGGATCACAGAGGCGCCACTAACCACTCTCCACTGACCACTGCCCTTACCATGCCTGAACACTCTTCACGCTCCGCCGATGTGGTGATCATCGGTGGCGGAATCATCGGTTGCTCGATTGCCTGGCGCCTGGCGCAGGCGGGAATGAAGGTCACTGTGCTCGACCGGTCCGAACCGGGCACGGAGGCCAGCACCGCCGCCGCCGGCATGCTCGCCCCCATCGGTGAGATGGTCACGCCCCGCGCCTTTTCGGAGTTGTGCATTGCCAGCCGCAGTCTGTACTCAGGCTTCGCCGCCGAAATCGAAGAGGCGGGCGGAAGCTCAGTCGGATATCGCGACGATGGGTCGTTATTAGCGGCGCTCGACGCGGCACAGGATGAAGAACTCGCCGCCGTGCGCTCTACCCAGACGGCGCAGGGCTACACCCTCCATGCCCTGTCCGCGAGCGAAGTGCACGAGCGCGTGGCCGGCCTTTCCCTGCAAATCCGGAGCGGCATCTTCATCCCTGGCGACCATTGGGTGGATAACGAGCGCCTGATGCGGGCTTTGCTAACGGCCTGCCAGCGTGCCGGCGTGCGGATCGAGACGGGGACGGCTGTTCACGAGTTCCACACGAAGAACAGCCGCATCGAAAGTGTGACGGCAGTAAATGGCTCGAGCTTCAGCGCCAAGGCGTACGTCCTGGCCGCCGGATGCTGGTCAGGCGAAGTGGCCAGCGCGCTAGGCGTACAGATCCCCATCACGCCTTGCCGGGGACAGATGATGGAGTTTGAGTCCCCGCGCGAGATTCCCTTCGTCGTGCGGGCCGGCATTCACTACCTGGTCCCGCGCGGAGAACGGCATGTGCTGATGGGCACCACGTCGGAATACGTGGGTTTTGAAAAGGTGGTGACGGGGGAGGGCCTGCTCTCGGTCCTCGAGGGAGTAACGCACCTGGCGCCGATGGTGAAGGACTTCCGATTCGTGCGCGCGTGGGCCGGCCTGCGGCCTGACACCGCCGACCACCTGCCCGTTCTGGGTTATGGTGAGACGGAAAACCTGGTCTTCGCCACCGGACATTTCCGCAACGGCATTCTGCTCACGCCCGTCACGGCGGAAGTGATTTCCGACCTCATCCTGAAAGGCTCCAGCTCCCGGCCACTGGAACTCTATCGGCCCACGCGGTTCGGGCCGGAGGTTAGTAGGCAGTAGGCGGAAAGCAGAAGGCAGTTGGCGGAAGGCAGTAGGCAGTTGGCAGAAGGCAGAAGGCAGTTGGCAGAAGGCAGTTGGCAGAAGGCAGTTGGCAGAAGGCAGAAGGCAGTTGGCAGAAGGCAGAAGGCAGTTGGCAGAAGGCAGAAGGCAGTTGGCAGAAGGCAGCAGGGTAGCGCAGACTCTCGCAATTCAGAGAGTCTGCGGTTCTTGGGTCCGTGGTGCACGCGGCGGGGATATAATGCGCGGGCACGTGGGGGTCGCGGCGATTGATTTTGTCAGACCGGCTTTGCTGCCGAGTGCCCGGGAAGTCCGGGACCTGTGGGCGACGTCACGCTGCCCCACGACGTGCGTGCCACTAAGAGAATAACGCCAGACGTGATCGAAGCACTCCCATCACGCGACGCGGGCCGGAAAAGCCGCAGACTCTCTGAAAGGCCGAGAGTCTGCGCTACCCTGCTCCCGGCCACTGGAACTCTATCGGCCCACGCGGTTCGGGCCGGAGGTTAGTAGGCAGTAGGCGGAAAGCAGAAGGCAGTCGGCGGAAGGCAGTTGGCAGTTGGCAGAAGGCAGTTGGCAGAGGGCAGAAGGCAGTTGGCAGAAGGCAGTTGGCGGAAGGATTCAGTGAGCAGTTAGCAGAATGCGTGATTCGTTTGCAAGACTCGTGGTTCCCGATCGGCAGAATCGCTCAGCGGGGTAGCGCAGAAGTCTCGGCTTTTCAGAGACTCTGCGGCCCTTCTGCTTTCCTCGCTCTGACCGGATCGACCCCTCGCGGTTCCTCATATTCTGGTGCGTAGGTCGGCGGGTAGGTTAATCCGATCCACCGGGACCGGACTCCCCGCCCCCGCCGGAGCTTGCAGCGTTCCCGTGTAGTCGTGCACGCTCGACCACTTCCAATCTTCCGGTAGATGATGGCGTGCCAGTGATCGGGCAGAAACACCCACGCCGTCAGCAGGAATCCATGCTCCTCGCGGCGTTCCCTTATCACCCGCGCGAGAATCCCAAACTCGTATTCGCTCAGGTGGGCCCGATTCGGAAGTACCCGGCAGCTCAAAAAGAAGTGCCGATCGGACAAAACCAACCGCCGCAGCCGTGACATGCCCGCGGATTATACCCCCGACGGTCGCGCGATGGCATGAAAAGCCGTAGTCTCTGAACGGCGAGACTCTGCGCTACCCTGCTCATTGAGCATCATCAATGGGAAAGTACGATGCAGATCAACGAGTGGAAAGGCACCCGAGACGAACGAATGTATTACATCGTGCGTTGTCCAAAAATCTCGCAATTAACACTATCGGTAGTAATTTCGTTTTTCGATCTGTTGCTGGATGACTACGTTGAATTTAACTTTCGGTTAGATGATGAATCCACGCAAACCATTCTGCGGTTGGCAGACAACCACTGGGAAGCGTTTGACTGAGGGATGTGTCAGGAAAAATGGGGCAGCGGGTAGCCGAGACGTGGGGACGGGTCGTGGTAGGGACGGGCATTGCTGCGCGCCCCCCGTACAGATCCGTACGGGCGCTACTCACGCATACGGCTCTTACCTCGGATGGATGGCGTCAAAACGTTCGGGAAAACGGTGTCACTGGAACACCTCCGGCCCCAAAACGGTACCTGGAACGTGTGAAAAAATTGGGCGGAGCCACGGTTTAACACGGATCAGCACGGATTAATCCTCTCTTTTCATCCGCGCCAATCCGTGCTAATCCGTGGCCTGGAATTTCTTCACATGTTTCACGTAGCGTTTTCTTTCCAGGGGAGGAAACGAAAACAGCCTGGAACACATCCGGCAGGCGGGGGGGAATTCAACAAGTGGCGCGTGGGGACGGCGAATGGTTCCGCGCGGCCGCAGTTGCTGCGCACTCAGACTGAAAACCTCGCGAATGCCCTGATCTGCCGGGAGACCTGCTGCTTCCTGCCTACCGCCCGTTCTGCTTTCTGCCTTCTGCCTACTGCCTTCTGCTTTCCGCCTTCTGCCGACTAGTTCGTAACTTGCTCACCCTCCGTGGGATGGAAGCGGGGGTCGCCCGTGGCATCGACGGAGCGGACAAAGGCGTCCACGATATCGGGGTCAAACTGGGTTCCGCGGCAGCGGTGTAACTCCTCGATGGCCTCATTGCGGGAGCGCGCGGGCTTGTAGGCACGATGGGAGATCATGGTATCGAAGCAGTCGGCCACGGTGATGATGCGTGCCGACAGCGGAATGCGGTCGCCCTTAAGGCCATCGGGATAACCCTTGCCATCGACCATTTCATGATGGTGCCGCACCATGCCGCGAATCCGTTCGATGGCCTTGACTTTAAGGGGCTCGAGAATCTGGGAACCCCACACCGGGTGGCTCTTCATCACTTCGTACTCTTCCGGCGTAAGGCGGCCGGGCTTGTTTAGCACCGCCTCCGGCACGTGGATCTTGCCGATGTCGTGCAGAATCCCGCCCAGGCGGATCTCCTCGATGGCGGTATCGGACAGCCCCATCTTGCGGGCAATTTGCGCGGCGAGCCGGGAAACGGTCTGCGAATGGCCCTGGGTGTAATGATCCTTGGCGTCGATGGAATTGGCCAGTGCAGTCACCGTATCCAGCAACGAAGGGACCTCGCCCGTGCCCTTCAGCACGACGTCCTGCTGGAACTGTTTCAGGTAGTGATCAAACGCCTCCGGCCCCGTGGAGAACATGCGCTTCATGTTCACACCCAGGTAGGCCTCAAGCAATTGGCGCTCCCAGTCGGCTTGCGCGGAGGCAACACTCAGGCTCGCCACCCGCACCCGATTGCCGTCCTGGTGCTTGGCAAGGTACATGCCGGAGTCTGCCACCCGCAAGATCTCTTCCTGGGTGGGGCCGTGCAGGGGGAAAGTGGCAATGCCGAAGCTCGCTGTGACGCCATGCGCAGATAAATAGCGGTCCAACTCGATGTTGGCGCGCAGCCGTTCCGCCAGAATCTCCGCCTGCTCGGTGCGCGCCTCGGGCAGCATAAGGGCGAACTCGTCGCCACCGTAGCGCGCCACCACGTTGGATTGCCGGACGTTGTCATTGAGCAGATTGGCCACCGCTGAGAGCACCTTGTCACCCTCCAGGTGGCCGTAGCGGTCGTTGACCTGTTTGAACCCGTCCAAATCCATCATGATGATGGAGAACATCTGGCCCGAGCGCGTCGCCCGGCGCCACTCGCGGTCAAGCGACTCCATAAAGTAGCGGTGGGTTTTCAACCCCGTCAGCCCGTCGGTGATGGCCTGCTCCAAAGCCACCTGGTAGGCGCGGGCGTTGTGAAGGGCAATGGCAAGCTGGTCAGCCAGGGTTCGCAAGGTGAGCACGTCCTGCTGGGAGAAAGCGTGGATCTGCCGGCTTTCCAGACTCAGGACGCCTATCATCTCTTCGCGATACTTCAGCGGCACACTCAACGCCGACCGGATTCCGGGATGAAGGGCAACGTACCGAGGTTCCTTGACGACAGAGTTGGCCAGAACCGGCTCGCCGGAATCCGCCGCCACGCCCGCCAGGCCTTCCCCTATGCGTACGCGCCGCCCCATCAGTCCGGGGCCGTAGCCCGCCTCCGCCTCCACCACCAGTTCTGCGCTCGCTGCATCCAACACCTCAATGCGCACCAGGTCGTATCCGAAAGCGTGGTGGATCTGCCGGCAAATGCTCATCATCAGCTCCGGCGGGTTCAAAACCGAACTGGCTTTTCGTCCCAGTTCATTGAGCAAAGCCAGGTGGCTGGCGCGCCGCTGTTCCTTCTTGAACAGGCGGGCGTTCTCCACCGCGCCGGCAGCCTCCTGCGCCAGCACTTGCACCAGATCAAACTGGGATTTCGTAACCGCGTATTCCTTCTCCATATCGACCAGTCCCAGCACACCCATCGATCCATCGGAGAAGTAGAGGGGAACACCGCACCAGGTCTTGATGCGAGGATTGACCGGCGCCAACCCCAGCCGTCGCACGGTGCCGTGCAGGTCGCTGGCAATCAGCAGTGGCTGCCGGGTGCGCTGTAAGTAATATGCCAGCGAACTCGCCGGTCCGCCATGGTGGATGCCTTCCGGCCCCGCGTCCTCAAACTCCACCGCTACTTCCAGGGGGCTTTCCGCCGTATCTTGCAAAGCCAGGCCGAAATTGCTGGAGCCGGTCATTCCCTTCAATTCACGGCGAAGGATGTCAATTTGCGCGTTCATGTCGAAGGTTGAGCGTAACGCCTCGCCCACCCGGTGAAGGGTCTTCAGTTCCGTCTCGTGCCGCGCCGCCGCCCGGTTCAACGACCAATTCTCCAGCGCCACGGCCACCTGATTGCCCACGGCGAGCGCCACACGCAACTCTTGCGATTCGAAGGTGCGGCCGCGGCGGAAACCCAGCATCAGAGCGCCATAGGACTTCTCCCGCACTTGCAAACCCACCACCGTCACCGTGCGCAGCCCTTCCTTCCTCAAAACCTCACGGAAATGGTTGAACATCTCGTCGCGCTGCCACGCCGCCGCCACCTCCGCACGGCGCAGGTCCGGGAAGACCATCAGCGTGCCCCAGCGCTCGGCGCTGGTAAGCAGATAGGGGCGGAGGGGATCCGAATTAAGCTGCTGGGCTACCGGCAGGGAAACGCCACGGATGCTATGGTGGATTTTACCTTCCTCACCCACGTCCTGAACCAGGATGAACCCCACCTGCGCATCCAGCATGTCCACGGCGCCACGCAACGCTTGGTCCGCCATCTGTTGGGGATCGCGACACTCGGAAAGCTCTTTGCTGAAGAAGTGAAGGCTGGAAAACCAGAAAACGTCCGTATTGCGACGCAGTCGGCGCCCCCCGCGAAAGCGGGGAACCAACAAACCCACCAGTACCAAGATGATCGCCAGGACAGAGAGAAAAAGTGTAAATCCTGGGCTGCTAAAATAACTCCCCATTACGGTCACTCCGGGCAACAGAGCCCGAAAAAGCCCCATTGGCAACGTCTGACACTTGGTTCTTGGATCCTATCAACTCGACACTCACCTGAGGGGCGCAGAGGGAAAAAGCTACCTGCTTTCAGGTCGATCGGTCCCCCCAACCAACTCGACCATCACGGTTACATGTGCGGACTATACGCCACCGGAGTGCCTCGCAACATGGTACCAAAGTACTAGTTTTGGCCTGCCTTCGAACCGGGCTAAAGAGGCTGCGGAAGGACTGGTAATTCGTGATGAAGCGGCGACTTTAAGTCGCCTCAACTCCCAACGTTGCAACGCTGGGGTGGCGGGGTAAACCCGCCGCTACGAGTTTTTCCGCACCCTCTAAAGTCGGCCGCGAATCGGCCGATGAAGATGTCAGCTTAAGAGCCCGCCAGCGCCGTGATCGCCCTGCCCCAATTTGGCGCTGCGCCCTTGGCGGCAAGACGGAATACCCCTTCGCCCCGAAGAACATCCTTGCCGCCAAGGCTCCCTCCTGCAATCAGTTGCAGCACGCTTTCTCTGGCCGTGGTGGAGGCATCGTGGCCACCACCGAGCCCACTGGAAACCGGCGCCAGTGCCCAAATTGAAACCCCGCCCAGCACTGCTTTGCGCTTCAGTTAGCGCCAATTCTGGTACAATATGTCTTCGGGCTTACCGATACGATAACGACATGCGAATCGCCAGACGTCTCATAGTCCTTTTGGCTGTGGCTGCGCTGCTCGCCCCGGGCATTCGCTGGGCCTCCTTGGGCCTGAACGCGGAGGCTTGCTCGTGCCCTCCGGCATCCTGCATGTGCACGGGTCATCACCACATCATGGGCGCCTGCTGCATGGGCAAGGCCAGCCACTGCGGGCTTGGATCTCAGGATGAGTATTTGAACTCATTGCTGAGCATGGCAGCCTATATTCCCACTGTGTACCACTGGTTGACGCCATGGTCACCCACGGTTTTCGGCCCCCGTACTTCCGTCCAGCACTTATTACCCTCCCACGCACGCATCCCGGATCAGCCTCCACGCACCAGCCTCTGATTGGCGGTTTCTTCATCGACGAAAATCAGTCGCGCAAACTGAGTACGGTTTGAATTCGCAGCGGCGCATCGATCCGTCAGCCGACGGACAGATGGCGTCACCCGGCACCGCAGGGTCCACGGCAGTGTATTACCGCCTCTGCACTCAAACCGCACGAATAGCAAACTCGTGGCCAAGCAGGCCGCCGCGCTTCGCTTTCCGCGGTTCTGCTGACGGCTGGCTCGACCAACCATCGTCTACACAGGAGGCGTCCGTGCAGAAAGTACTCTTCGCTACGTTTCTAACCCTTTTGCTTTCAACCGTCCCGGCGTCGGCGACGGATTTCGGCAAAGCCCGGGGAGTGGTTCACGATCCCCAGCATCGGCCAGTGGCCGGTGCGAAGGTCACCCTGCGTGCTGCATCGTCCACATGGTCCGCAACCACCCAGACGGATTCCGAGGGGGAGTTCCAGTTTGCCCGTGTAGCCGCCGGGGATTACACGCTGAGTGTCTCGGCGCCCGGCTTCGAGCCCCGGCAGCAGTCCATCACCATCTCGGCTTCCGGCAAGCCTCCAGTTCTCCATTTCGCTTTGGCACTTGCCGCCAACCGCCAGTGGGTGGAGGTTTCCGGGGAAGAAAGCCGGCTCAAAACCCAATCCTCCACGGTGGCGACCATCGTTTCCGCGCCCGAGATCGCGCACACCGCCGGCGCCGACCAGACCAACAGCATGGCCATGATCACCGACTTCACTCCCGGAGCCTACATGGTTCACGACATGCTCCACCTTCGCGACGGCCACCAGGACGACTGGTTCTTTGACGGTATCCCGGTGATTAACACCAACATCGCGGTCAACGTGGCCCCCTTGATCAATCCCAAAAACGTGGAGTCCCTGGAGGTGGAGCGCGGAGGCTACTCGGCCGAATACGGCGACCGCACCTACGGGGTCTTCAACGTGGTGACACCCTCGGGATTCGAGCGGAATAACCAGGGTGAGCTGGCGGCCTCCTACGGCAACTTCCATACCACCGACGACCAGTTGAGCTTGGGCAGCCACACCGAGCGCTTTGCCTACTACGGCAGCGTGGACGCCAACCGCTCCGACCTCGGCCTGACCACGCCCACCTCCGCGGTCATCCACGACCAGGACAGCGGCGTGGGTGGCTTCCTTTCCCTGCTCTTCAACGCCTCACCGCACGACCAGGTGCGCTGGATCGCCTCCCTGCGCAGCGACCATTACGCCATCCCCAATGACGCCGATGCTCAGGCCCAGGGGATTCGCGACCTCGACCTGGAAAGCGACGACCTGCTGGGTTTCAACTGGGTTCATACCGCTCCCGAGGGATTGATCCTCACCGTCTCACCCTACTTCCACTTTAACGACACCCACTACGTCGGCGGGCCGGGAGATACGCCGACGATTCTGGACCAGGACAGCCGCTCGGAGTACGTGGGCGTGCGCGCCATGCTTCAGGCCCTCAAGAGGCACCACAACTTTCGCGCCGGCGTGGAAGGCTGGGGGCAGCGCAACAGCACCACCTTCAACTTGACTGCCAACCCCGGCGGAAGCGTGTTTCAGCAGCAGGAAATGCACTGGGCCAACACCGATTCCGTGTTCGTGGAGGAGCAGTACCGTGCGGCTTCCTGGCTCACCCTGGATGCAGGAATCCGGCTGGTCCATTACGGCGGCCTCCTCAGCGAAAATGCCGCTGACCCGCGCGTCGGCGGCGGCATCCATATCCCCCATCTGGGTTGGACGGTGCACGGTTACTACGCCTATTACTACCAACCGCCTCCGCTCGACAGCCTGAGCGGCCCGTCGCTCGACTATGTCCTGGCGCAAGGCGTAAGCTTCACCCCACTCCCCGGCGAGCGTGACATCCAGCACGATGTGGGCTTGACCGTGCCTCTGCGCGGCTGGACGCTGGACGTGGACAACTACCACACCAACGCCCGCAATTTCCTTGACCACGACGAAATCGGCAACTCCGATATCTTCATCCCGCTCACGGACGTCGCCGCCCTCGTCAGCGGCACGGAGGTCAGCCTGCGCTCACCGGAACTGTGGAACCACGTGCAATTGCGCATTGCCTACGCCAACGCCATCGGCAAGGGACTGGGCCCCATTACCGGCGGCCTGATCGAGTACGCGCCCACCAGCTATTTCTACCTCGATCATGACCAGCGCAACGGCTTCAGCGCCGTGCTTCCCATCAAGTTCCCGCGGCGCTTCTGGGCAACGCCCAGCGTCAGCTTCGGCTCCGGCTTCGTGAATGGCGGCGGCCCTGCGCACCTGCCGCCGCACACCACCGCCGACCTCGCCCTGGGCAAGGACTTCGGCGAGAACTGGTCGTTCTCACTGAACGGCACCAATGTGCTGAACAGCCGCTACCTGCTGGACACCAGCAACACCTTCGGCGGCACGCACACCGTGAATCCGCGGCAGATCTACTTTGAAGTGCGTTACCGGTTCCACTAGTAAATATCCTCCGGCAAAGCCGGAGGCTTTAAAAACAGTGAGCCGCTCAAAGCGGCTGCGGGGACGCTATCGCGGCCCCGCAAAACCATTTCGGAGGGATGGTTCTGGATTTCGTGAAACTCATTACGGCAGCTTCCAATCCGAACCCTTGCCGCCGGCTTCGGCAGTTTCGCAGAACCCAACTGCGCACATCGTAACGGGTTTACCGGACTATCGCATTCGACGCCCCGCAGCATGGTAAATTTACGTGCCACGTACTGCGGGAGCTGTCAAACTTTTGCTGCCTCCCCGGCAGAGCCGGGGGGTCTCTCAACGGACTAGTATCGAAACGGTGTACAATCCTGAGCGTGGCGTCGGAGATGGTGACGCCATGCCCATAGAGAAACGACTGCCCATGCGCGTATCCAGGTTTGCAGTACTGCTCTTCGCCCTCTGCATTGTCTGCACACTTACAGCCTGCAACACCCAAAAGCCCCTGCCCGAGCAGCACTTCGACCTGAAGGGGAAAATCGTGGCTGTGAACAAGAATGACGGCACGCTCACGCTGGCCACCGACGCGATTCCGGGCTACATGGCCGCCATGACCATCGAAGCTATCCCGTCAAGGAAAAGTGGAGTGCTGGACGTGGCCAAACCGGGCCAAACTCTCCACAGGTACGAGCAAAATGAATGGAAGATCGGGTGTCCCATAGGGAATCTCACTCAGGAAATGGGGATCCTTAATGAAGCATTCCAGACCAAGCTTAGAAAGGTCTTTAATGGTATGAAAAATGCTATCAGGACTTGCTTGGTGCAGGCTCAAGTTGAGGGTGACGTCTCTCCGGCATTGGATGGTTCCAACACTCCCGCGGATTTCATTCTGAACAGTTGGGAGGGCGCACTGTTGCGGATGAAGGCAGAGGGGCACACTGGGCCTCTTGTTCTTTTCCAGAAAATGGTTTTCGACCTTGTCCTAAAGAGGTGAATATCACGTTTTATTGAGATGGCGGGCCGGCATTCAATTTTTCTGGAAGAAGTCGACTGGTCTG
>CAVRBF010000007.1:0-30018 GCA_963719115.1 uncultured Acidobacteriota bacterium
GCGGCATCGTGGCCAACCGGATTATTGGCGTTTGTGGGAAGACCTGGGATTTATCTACTATTGGGACATGAAGGATTACGCGCACGCTGCCGCGGCCTTCAAAACTGGTAGTGAGCGTCCCGGGGCACTCCCGTGGATGCGGGCGCTCGCAGCGTCGGTGGCGGCACAGGGGGGAGAGTTTCAGACTTCGCGCATCCTTTGGATGGAGATTGCTCGCTCGGCGGGAAACGACTCCATCCGCCACAGCGCCGATTTGCACCTCGCCGCCCTGGACACCCAGGAAACATTGCAACGGCTTGATGCGCTGCTTGCCCTCTACGCCCAGAGACAGGGCCATGCCGCACAATCGATGCAGGATCTGGTTGCGGCCGGACTTTTGCGGGGAATTCCGCTCGACCCGTCGGGTGAGCCATTTAGAGTGGGGGCCGACGGTCACTCGCAACTCGGCTCCAAAAGCCGGATCGACCTGACGTTGGTACAGTGAGGGAGAGCACTGATGGAAATCATTCGATTTGTTTTTTGGGAAGCCGTCAAGGTTCTGGCCCTGCTCATTCTGGGGCTGATGTCGAGCAAGGGGGTGGCGGCGCTTTCCCTACGAAAGGGCTGGCCCAAGCCCGCCCTCTACGTCCTGATCCTGGCGCTGGCGGGGGTGGGCGCTTGGGAAGTCGGCAATGACGTGGCGGCGGAGGTCTATCTTTGGAGTTGCAACGGCAATTTGAGCCACGGTGAATTGGACAAGGCCTACTCCAACTCTCTCCAGGCGGTTCACCTGCGGCCCAACAACTTGAGCTATTGGCGAGCGCTGGTGCAGACCAATATCCGTCTGGGACAGCTTCAGTCCGCTCTGGATGACGAGGCGGCCGTGCGTGTACTCAGCAACGGCGACATGGATGAGGTTGACGAATACCAGTTCGCTTTGTGCCGGTACGCCCTGGGTGACAATGACAAGGTGGTGGCCGCCACGCTTCGCCTGATCAGGGAGAATCCCTCATATGCTGCCCCCTACGTGTTGCAGGGCCTTGCTTACCTCGCGGAAAAGAAATATCCCGAGGCGCAGCAGAGCTTCCTGGCCGTGCTGCAGATCTTTCCCAACAATCAAGCGGCCGTCGAGGGCCTGGCGCGCGCCTATTACCTGAACGGCGACCGCCAGCGGGCGCTGGAAGTGCTTGACCAAACGATTAAATTCCCATTTCCAGAATCGACGCGGCAGCGGTTCGAGGCCTTGAAAGGGCTCTATGACCAGTAGCCGGCCCTCTGGTCCACCTCCGATCGGCTTCATCCCGAGCGCCCCGAACGGCGTGAACACGCTCACTTCCGAGGAGAGACGGTAAATGATTCGCAGCGCGCCGCATGACGCCCCGCCGCGCTTCATCTTTAACGCCCGGCTGGAGGATCTGGTCGCTCTGGCCTTCTTTGTTTTCAACCTCATGGTGCGGTTGATCTTCCATGGGTTCGACCTCCAGAACTACAGTCCGTCCGATGTGCTGATCATCATTCCCGCCTTGACGCTCCTGCTGGCCAAGGAGGTGGTCTATTACTTCATGGCCGGCAAGCATCGTACTGCCGTGGACGAGGGGCCCATGGATTTTGCCCGTCCCTACTTTGAAATTCTTCGCGATTGGCTGCCGTTCCTTTTCATTCTACTGATGTACTACTCCCTGTGGGGTGACGCCACCTTGATGATGGTTACTCACGACCGCGACCAGGCCTTGATCGCCATCGATCAGCGGCTCTTTGGATTCCAAGCCAGCCTGGTGCTGCAACGGATCATCTCCCCCCGGATGACGGCATGGATGACGTTCGCTTACTTCTTCCATGTCGTCAATATTCCGCTCGTGGGCTGCTTCATTTATGTCCGGCGCCAGCGGGCGCGTTTCCGTGAGATGATGAGCGGACTTATGGTGGTTTCCTTCCTCGGGCTGCTGGGTTATTTGCTGGTGCCCGCCATCGGGCCCATGTATACACTGCGAAATCAGTATACGATTCCACTGAGCCACTCCATCTGGATGTTCAATCGCGATGTGGATTTCATGGATTTCGCCCGCATTCGCCGTGACGTTTTTCCCAGTTTGCACGTGGCCATTTCGTTTGTGGTTTGGCTTTACGCCTATCGGAATTCCAAGCGGCTGTTTTGGCTTCTCTCGCCGTTCATCCTTAGCCTTTGGCTCTCGACGCTCTATCTTCGCTACCATTACCTGATTGACGTCGTGGCCGGATTGATTCTGGCGCCGCTCTCGTACCTTTTGGCGAACTGGCTGTTTCAGCGCTGGGGTGATATCCCGGTTTCTATTCCTGCAAGCTGGACTGCCCGTCTGCCCTGGCTTTCGAGACCGTCTGTCCCGGGCGACCGTTCAAACGCGGAGGATGGGCGATGAATTCCTTGCCGGGCTGCGAAGCTTCACCTGAGCCGCCGCCAATCGCCAATCACCCGTCGCCAAATCACCAATTACCATGGCTTCTCACCCTGCTGCTCCTTCTTGCTGTTCTTCCCTACGTCAACACACTACAAAATGGATTTGTTTACGACGATAATAACGAAGTTCTGACGAATCCCTACATTCGCAGCTTTTCCCATGTGAGTGACATCTTCAGTACGCGAATCCTGGCGCATTTAGGGGCGCGTGGCGCGACGAACTATTATCGTCCCATCAGCATTCTGGGCTTCCTGATCTGTTACAAGCTGTTCGGGTTGCTGCCGTACGGTTTCCACCTTGCAAACGTGGTCCTGCACGCGCTGATTGTGTGCCTGCTCTTCGGGCTGTCACGCCGGCTCTATCCATGATGACTGGCTGGCGTTTGCCGCGGCGGCCATTTTTGCTCTGCATCCCATTCACACGGAATCGGTAGCCTGGGTTTCCGGTGTGACCGACCTCGATTTGGCGCTCTTCTACCTGTGCACATTCTGGTTCTTTGTGGCCAGTGCGCGTCCGCAAGGTGGGCGCTCCGAATGGATGCAAGTGGGCATGGTGGTGAGTTTTATACTTGCCCTGCTTTCCAAGGAGCAGGCGGTCACGCTGCCGCTGGCGGCCATGATCTATGAGCACCTCTACCGCGATGATCGGGCCGAGACGACGTGGCGGCAAAAGCTGGCGCGCTACGGATCGCTGTGGCTGCTGGTGCCGGTCTACGTACTGTTTCGCATTCGCTTTTTCGGCGCCTTTGCGCCTGTGCAATTGACGCGTAATGTGACGTGGTATCAAGCCATACTGTCAGCGGCGCCGCTGGCTGGCGAGTATTTGGGGAAGACCCTCTGGCCGGTTCACCTCATTGCCTATTATCCGTTTCACAAGAGCGTCACGCCGCTCGACCCGCGAGTGTTGGCAGGCGTCGCGGTGCTGGGACTGTGTGCGTTGCTGTTCGCGTTCCTTTGGAGACGGGACCAGCGCGTTTCGTTCGGAATGATCTGGTTCTTCATCAACCTCGCGCCGGTACTGAATTCCCGCTGGCTGGGACCCAATGTCTTCGCGGAGAGATACCTTTACCTGCCTTCCGTAGGCTTCTGCTGGGTGGTGGCCTGGGGGATCGTCGAGGTGTGGAAGCGGTCCGCGACGTCCGCAAGCTTCTGGCGCTGGGCGTTTGCCACGTGTCTTTCCGTGCTCGCCTTGCTGGCGTTCTTCCGCATTGTGATGCGCAACCGCGATTGGCGCGATGACGCCACGTATTACCAGGTTACACTGGCGGCGGTGCCGGAAGCCGAAAGCCTGCGCATGAACCTGGGGGCGGTATACTGGAATCGTATGCAACCGGACGCGGCTGAGCGTGAGTGGAAGCGGGCGTTGGCCGTCGCGCCGGACAGCGCTCCGCTGCTCAATGACCTTGGGTTGGTCGCTGCCGCGAAGGGACATAACGAGGAAGCGATCGACTATTTTCAGCGGGCCATGCGGTCGCGCCCGAATAACACCGACGCGCATCTGAATCTCGGACGCCTGTACGAGGGACTGGGAAGAAATTCGGAAGCGGAAATTCAATTGCGAGCCGCGGCGGCGCTGGCGCCCTTGAGCGTGGGCGCTCGGAACGAACTCGGCAAATTCTACTTCCGCGCCGGCCGCTTGCCGGAGGCCGAAGCGCAATTCCAGGCTTCCGTGGCCAGCATTGCCACTGCTGAAGCTTTCGACTGGTTGGGCGAGATCGCTGTGCGCGAAAACCGGAGCGCGGAGGCGGAACAGGACTTCCGCCGTGCGATCGGCCTGGACGATTTCGATTCTCGCGGACACTTTGGCTTGGGCGGAATTCTGGCCGCGAGTGGCCGGACAGCGGAGGCGGTGGACCAGTACCACGCCGGTTTGGCTTTTGATCCACGCAATCAGGAGGCCCTGGCCGCACTCGATCGGCTCACATCAAATGCACCTCATGCCACGCCAAATCGATAGTCTTATCCGTTGGGAAACCCCCCGGTTGTGCCGGGCTGGCAGCCCGGGGAGAGGTCGGGCTTCTGCTTGGCGCGGGTGCGCCAAGCAAAATCAACGACCTCTCCCAGGGGAGAGGTCGGAGGCCATGGGCCGACGGGTGAGGGGTCTTTGGGCGGCGGCCGGAATGTCGCCGCTGGCTATGGCTGTTCTCTTGTATTGCATGGCGTCCCCGTTGCGTGCGCAATCGCCCGCGCCCGACAACGCCAATACTTACGTCCAGCAATTCGAGTCGAGCTACCACGAGGTGCATGGCTTGAGCGCCGACTTCACGCAAACGTACACCCTGGGAGGACGGACGCGCGTTGAGAGCGGGCGCGTGACCTTTGCCCGTGGAGGGCTGATGCGATGGGACTACAAAGAGCCGGAAGAGAAGCTGTTCCTTTCCGACGGCAAGGAGATGTCACTTTACGTGCCCGAAGAACATCAACTCACGCGGACGCCGGTGAAAGCCAGCCAGGACTTTCGCGCCCCGTTTGAGTTGCTGCTCACGCGGCTCAATTTGCACCGCGTTTTCTCGCGCGTCGAGATGGCGGACAAGGAATTCGCGCACGATTCTGAGGATCATGTGCTGCGTGCTTTTCCCAAGAAGGAATTTGCAGATCAATATGACAATGTTTTGCTGGAGCTGGATCCGCAGTTCAATATGCGGAGGCTGGTGGTGACTTACGCGGACCACAGCCAGATGGACTTCCGCTTCGACAAGATTGAGCGCAATCCCAGCTTGTCGCGGTCGTTTTTTGAATTCACGCCACCCGCCGGCACGGAAATCATCGATCAGCATTGAGCGGGGCTTTGGCCCTCGCGCGCCGGCAAAAACCATTCCTTAATCCCGACCCACCACCAACCCGTCATCCTGAGCTCCGTTTTTTGGAGCGAAGGACCTGCATTTGCTCTTTCCTCACGCACGTGCGAAATGCAGGTTCTTCGGCCCGACCGACGGCGTCGGCCCTCGGGATGACAGCTTGGCCAACGGGTGGTGCGGATTGAGGACGGTGGCAATTCGCGGAAACGCACACCCGGCAGTCACCGAGTGCTGCGGCTATTCAGTACAAACTTTTCGATGGCGCACGCCACACCGCTTTCGTCGCAGGGCGTGGTGATTTCCCAACCGACCCGGTGGAGTCCGTCGATGTGGTTTCCCATCACCACCGGGAGGCCGGCAAACTCCAGCATTTCGAGGTCGTTGAAGTTGTCGCCCAATGCCATGACTTCGGTTGAGGGAATTCCGCAGTGCTGCGCCCAGAATTTCAGCGCCTGGCCTTTTGAACAACCGCGATTCATGATGTCGAAGATCGCGATGTTTCGGTCCGGGTACTTCGTCCACGTAAGTTCGACCGCGTCACCGATGGCAGCCTGGCGCAGCAGCTTTTCCGCTCCCTCGATGTCCGTGGGCGGACCGCCAATCATGAGCTGCACGGGATCGGACTGGACCGCTGCCTCCAGGTCCGGCACGAGCTGAAGATGATCCATACTGGTGCGGAGATACCAGCCCAATGGACCGGCGGGAATGGCGCAGTCCTCCATGGTGACTTGGCCGCACCCGGGTAGATCAAAGATCGCCACCGTGTAGGGCCGGAACGCCCGCACTGTCTCCAGGACCTTGAGGGCAACGTCCCGGGGAAGAAACTTCTGGTACACAACCTCACCCGCCGTCGTGCGAATGAGCGCGCCATTGGAGGTAATGATGGTGACGGGGAAGGGAATCTTGGACACGTAGGGCGCTGCCGCGCGCGGCCGGCGCCCGGTGACGATGACTACCTGGATGCCCAGTTCCGACGCGGCGGCCAGAGCCTGGATATCCCGCTGCGAAATCTCCCAGCGGCTGTTGACCAGCGTCCCATCAAGGTCCAGAGCTATGAGGCGAATCGGCATGTAAACAGAAATTCTAGCAGAAATTAGGAGAAGGAGGCAGGAGACAGGAGTCAGGAGTCTGAAGCAGCGAGGCGCGCGACGGAAGAAAGGAGCTAGAAGTGGGAAGCTGGCCTGTGCTGCGCTTCACTTTTTGCCCCTGATTCCGGGAGTAACGTACTTGAGTCATCCAGTTTCCCACCCCCCAACACACGCGCCTGTCATCCTGAACCCGCTCTTCAGGGTGAAGGACCCTTTTCATTGTTCATAGGAAACAGGGCGCGGGAGTGCCACGCGCGGGCTGCGCCGCAGTCGCGGCGCCCTGGGAAAGACGAAATAAGGGGGTCCTTCGCCTTGAAATGCAGGTTCAGGATGACAGTTTCCAGGGAATACCGTGCTACCCGAGGGGCGGATGAGTGAGGTAAGTCATTCCCCTAATTCCGGCTGGCGCATTCCTGCTCCTGTCTCCTGACTTCTGATTCCTGACTTTTCGCTCCTCACTTGCGTCTGCTAAACTCGAAGGTGATGCCCTTCGTGACCCATTTGGAATGTGCCCGCTGCGCCCACAAATACCCGGCGGGGCAAATTCTCAACCTGTGCGAGTGCGGCTCCACGCTGTTCGCGCGCTACGACCTCAGGCGTGCGGCCACCAAGCTTGAGCCGGTGACGCTGAAGTCGCGTGGCCGCGATTTGTGGCGGTACAGGGAGGTTCTGCCGGTAGGGAGCGATGCTTCCATCATCTCACTTGGCGAGGGCTTTACACCGCTCTTGCGTGCCCGCCGACTGGGTGACCTGCTGGGTTTGCCCAATCTTTACTTGAAGGACGAGTCGCAGAATCCCACAGGCTCGTTCAAGGCCCGAGGCATGGCGGTGGCGGTGAGCGCGGCCCACGAACTGGGAATCCGCAAGCTCGCGGTGCCGTCGGCGGGAAATGCCGGTGGCGCTCTGGCTGCCTACGCCGCCAAAGCGGGGATGGAGGCCGCGGTCTTCATGCCGGAAGGAACGCCGCTGGCCAATCGCCTGGAGTGCCAACTGCACGGCGCACGCGTCACGCTGGTTCCCGGCAGCATCAAGGATTGCGGGCGGGTGATGCGCGAAAGCCTGGCCGGGGGAGACTGGTTTGACGTCTCCACGCTGCGCGAGCCCTATCGGGTTGAAGGCAAGAAGACCATGGCTTACGAGGTCTACGAACAGATGGGTGGCCGCCTGCCGGATGCCATGATTTATCCCACCGGTGGAGGCACGGGCCTGATCGGCATGTGGAAGGCATTCGACGAAATGCAGGAACTCGGCTGGGTTGGCGAGCGCCGCCCGCGCATGTTTGCCGTGCAGGCGCATGGATGCGCGCCGATGGTGCGTGCCTATGCCGAAAGCAAGGATTGTGCCGAGGAGTGGCAGGACCCCCAAACCATCGCCTCCGGCCTGCGCGTTCCGGCGGCGATCGGAGACTTTCTGATCTTGCGAGCTTTGCGCAAGAGTCGCGGCGCAGCCCTGGCCGTTTCCGATTCGGATATGCTGGCGGCTGTCCGCGAGATCGCCGAGACGGAAGGCCTGATCACTTCCCCCGAGGGCGGAGCGACGCTGGCGGGTCTGAAGAAGTTGCTGTTTGACGGCTTCCTGGGCGGACACGAGTCGATTGTGCTGTTCCTGACCGGTTCGGGGTACAAGTACCTGGAGGCGCTGGAGACGATCAAATGCCGCTGACGGAACGCCTGTACTACACAAACTCCTACCTGAAGGAATTCAGCGCCTGCATCATCCGCAGCGTGCCCGACCCGCGGGGAGCACGCGTCTACCTTGATCGCACGGCATTCTATCCCGACTCGGGCGGGCAGCCTTCCGACCACGGGACGCTGGCGGGGCATCCACTGCTCGACGTCGTCGATGAAGGGGATGAGATTGCCCACGTCATCGCCGAGGACCCGCCCTTCAAGCCCGTGCACGGCAACATTGACTGGAGCCGCCGCTTTGACCACATGCAACAGCACACGGGCCAGCACGTCCTGTCGGCAGCGTTCGAGCGCGCCGGCGGGTACAAGACCGTCTCATTTCATCTGGGCGCGGAGAGTTCGACGATTGACTTGGATTCCGACCGCGTGGGTTCCCGACAAATCACCGCTGCGGAAGACTTGGCCAATCAGGTGGTCTTCGAGAACCGGCACGTCCAGGTCACCTTCCGGTCCGCGGCCGAAGCCCAGCAGCTTGATTTGCGGAAGCCGACCGATCGCGAGGGCGACATTCGGCTGGTGGGAATCGAGGAGTTTGATCTCTCGGCCTGCGGGGGGACGCATGTGAACCGGACCGGCGGCGTTGGGCTGATCGTCACTCGCAAGCTGGAGCGGACCAAGGGATTGACGCGCGTCGAGTTCGTCTGCGGGGGCAGGGCATTGCGCTGCGCACGGCAGGATTTCAACGTCCTGAGCGAATCCGCGCAATTGTTCTCGACGGGACTGGAAAACGTTCCGGAGCTCATCACCAAACAAACGCAGGAACTACGCGAGGCCGGCAAGGGGCTGCAAAAACTCACGGAAGAACTGGCGGTGTTGCAGGCCGCGCAACAATGGCAACAAGCCCCGGAAAAGGACGGCGTGCGGGTGGTTCAATGCCTGTTCGAATCCACGGACGGTAAGAAGGCCAAGGTGTTTGCGCACGCCGTGGCCAAACACCCCAACGCCATCGCGCTGGTCGGCGTCAAGGGAACTCCCACCGGGCTGTTCTTTGCGCAGACGCCGGGCGGACCGGCCAGCATGGCGGACGTGCTCAAACAGACCTTGTCGAAATTCGGCGGCAAAGGCGGCGGCGCACGCGATTTCGCCCAAGCCGGTGGGTTGCCGGAAGATCAGATCAACTCGGCGCTGGAGTTCGCGGAAGGTCTCGTGCGTTCGGTCCCTCGGCCCTGACGGTCGGGAGCCGCGACAGTCGGGAGCCAATACTTGGCGGCGCTCCGTCCGCCGTGTTATATTTCCAATGCACCATGCCGATGGGCGCGTAGCTCAGTTGGGAGAGCGCGGCGTTCGCAACGCTGAGGTCGAGGGTTCGAATCCCTTCGCGTCCACCAAATACCCCTTTCATCCGGACAATCGCTTATAATCACCTGCCAACGGGATTGATCAACCCGCAGCGCTCGGACTTGAGGCCGGCTATGCAATGCGCGAAATGTAAAACGGAGAACTTGGAGACCGTCACCTTTTGCGTACGGTGCCACACGCCCTTGAAGTACACGTGCCCGTCGTGCAAACACGTGCAGTTGCAAGGAGGAAAGTGCGAGAAGTGTGGCGTGGACTTTGCCAAGTACGCGGCGATGCTGGTGTTTCAGGCCCAGTTGACGACCAACGCGCAACGCGACCAAGCCAAGGAGCGCGGCTCCATGTGGAAGCGGATTATCCTGATTCCGCTCGACGGTGGAATGTCGCTGATCTGGGGTTTTGTGAAGAAACTGCGCGGGCGGTAGGCGGAGGCAGTTGTCGCAACGGAAGCCTGCCCCCAGCCTCAAACGGTTAGATCCTACCTCTGCGTCTTGCTGGCCACGTAGCGTTTGGCCTTAGCCATCAGTTCCCGCGCCTGCGGCATACTGTCCAGGGCTTTCAGCACCAGCGGGTCGTCAGCCACAGTGATCTTGTCGGACTCGTTCTCTCCGAAAATCGAGCTCACCAGTTGCGTGCGGATGTGGTTCTTTACGAACTCCAGGTTGTCCTGGAGGTTCTGTGCCGTGAAGGGGATGCTGTCCTTCGCCAGGAATTGTTTGAACTCGCTCAGCACCGCGTCATCGACGGTGAAATCGTGAGGAATGGTCTTGTGAACTCCCAGATAGTACTTGGAGAAATTGAAGAAGGCGCTGTGTTGAATCAGGGTTTCTTGTGGCGGCGTCATCTTGGGCTCGGCGAACATAACGTCCGGAGTGATGCCTCCTCCGCCGTAAACTTCGCGTCCGCCGTCGGTCAGCCGAACCTCCGCGTGCGCGGGTTTGGTCAGTTCCGGATGGTAATAGTAGTCGTACAAGGAGACGTTCTCGTATTCGCGCTGGATCAGGCGGCCGCTCGGTGTGTAATAGTGCGCGGTGGTCAGTGCCAGGCCAGTATGTTCGTCCAACTGATACACGGTCTGCACCAGGCCCTTGCCGAAACTGGGCTCACCCATCACCAGCGCGCGGTCGTGGTCCTGAAGGGCGCCGGTCACAATCTCTGCGGCGCTCGCAGACATGCGGTTGATCAGCACCACCATGGGGAACTCATTGCCGTTGTCGCCTCGCTGCGCCCAATAGCGCTTCTCCTGTGAGCGCCGGCCGGAGTGGTAAACAATCAACTGGCCCTTTTCCAGGAAGTGGTCGGAAACTTCCACGGCTTCCTGGAGCAGTCCGCCGGGATTGCCGCGCAGGTCGAGAATCAAGCCCTGCAAGTTCTGTTCGCCCATCTTGCGCAGCGCGTCACTGAGTTCATCATTGGTGTTCTCGTTAAACGAGTTGATGTGGATGTAGGCAATGCCGGGGCGAACCATGAAGGCGTCGTCCACGCTCTTTTGGGAGATCTCATCGCGCGTGATGTCCACTTCCAGCGGCTGGTCATAACCTTCGCGAACGATGGTCACGTGAACCTGCGTGCCCTTGGGGCCCTTCAGCATGTCGGCGACTTCTTTGGTATTCAGTCCGTCAGTGGGTTTGCCGTCAACCTTGGCCACGATATCGCCCGGCCGCAAACCCGCGCGGAAGGCCGGCGATCCGGGAATCGGAGAAACCACCACAGTCATGAGCTTGCCCATTTTTCCCGGGCGTGACTGGATCTGCATGCCGACGCCGTAATACTTTCCTTCCTGGTTTTCGCGAAGCAGGGCAAAAGCGTGCGGGTCAAAGAAGTTCGAGTGCGGGTCGAGCGTGCGCAGGGCGCTGGGAATGGCCCCGACGTTGCCGTTCTCCGGGCCATAAATCGCCACGTCGGGATCGATGGGGTCGGCGTAGTTTTGCTCCACCACATCGTAAACGCGGGTGAAAGCGCTGAGGGCAGACTTGACATCGGAATCGTCGCCATTTCCGGTGGTGGCTTCAACCTGGCGGCCGTACGCTCCTCCCAGGAGGGCACATAGCAGAACCGTTGACAAGATAAACCAAACCACCCGGCGCGCGTTTCTCATATGATTGGCAGCTCCTCAACCCTGCAACCCAATTATAACATAGGGGCTTCGGGAATATCTGTGAACGTTGCGTTCGGTCCCTCATCCAAGGCCGGCTTGCCGGCTCGGTAAACCATCTTCCCACGCCTTGGAATCAGGCCAGCACGTTATGTCCCCTATAGGATGCATAACCGGGGCGGGAGGTTCGATATCGCCTTGACAATACAGTGGGGTTTCCCTATTATCGCAGTGGAGGCGCACATTGTTTGGCGGTGGTTTTCTCGAGATCGGGTTCTTCCTGTTCATTGCCTACCTCCTGTTCGGCCCCAAGAAGGTCCCTGAGATTGCTCGGACGTTAGGCAAGGGCTTGGGAGAGTTGCGCCGGGCGTCAAATGAGCTGAGAAACTCCCTGGAAGAAGAAATCAGGAATTTGGACCGCCTACCCGAGAGCGGCCCCGAAAGCCACGATACGACCTCCACCTATGGGCATCACGATCCAGAACCCACCCACGACGAACCCGAGTCCCGACCCTGAAGAAGCCGATTTGAGCGGTAAACAAATGTCGTTCCTCGAGCACCTCGAGGAACTCCGCGTCAGGCTTCTCCACAGTATCTACTCCATCTTCATCACCAGCGGCATCTGCTTTTATTTTCGCAATCAGATTTACGCCTACCTTTCCAAACCGCTTACGGATACGATGACGGCGCTGCATCTGTCGCCAAAGCTCACTTACCTTAACCCGGTCGATCCCTTTAACCTTTATATCAAGCTGGCCATTGTCGGCGGGTTGTTTCTCGCTTCGCCGTACGTACTGTTTCAGCTTTGGCTGTTTGTGTCGCCCGGACTTTACCGCAACGAGAAGAAATACATCTGGCCGTTTGTAATGCTCACCACCAGCTTGTTCATTTCCGGCGGATTTTTCGCCTATAAGCTGGCGTTGCCCAAAGCCTTCCGGTTCCTATTGGAATTCGCGTGGCAGTTCCAGCCCATGATCACCATCAATGAGTACTGGGATCTGGCGATTTCCATTGTGGTGGCTGTGGGTGTGGTTTTCGAATTGCCGGTAGTGATCCTGCTGCTTTCGGTTTTCGGCATCGTAACTCCCAAGTTTCTCATCAAGAACTTCCGCTACGCGGTGTTGCTGACGGCGATCATCGCCGCTGCCATCGTTCCTACCAACGACATGGCCACGATCTTCGTAGTGTGGATTCCTCTGCTCGGCCTCTACGTTCTAAGTATCGGGCTTTGCTGGCTGGTCTACTTCCAGAAGAAGCGCAAAAAGAAAGAAAAAGAAGAGAAAGAAAAAGAAACCGATGCGTAGAATTCCGGCAGCCGCCTGCGTGATTCTGAGCCTGATCTCTGTCCCGTGCGGGCTTCTGGCCCAGGCGCCGGCGGAAACGCTTAATGGCGGCCGGGCGTTTGCGGACTTGCAGCACCTCGTCTCGTTTGGCCCGCGACCTGCCGGTTCGCCAGCGTTGGCCGCGTCGCGCCGCTGGATCATTTCCCAGCTCAAACCCACGGGTGCCGAGATTGTGGAGGATTCCTTCACGGCTTCCACTCCCATCGGGGACATCCCCATGACCAACATCGTCGCCAAATTCCCCGGCGCTGAGTCCAAAGTGGTGATGGTGACGGGGCATTACGACACGAAGCGCTTCACGGAGTTCCGCTTTGTCGGCGCCAATGACGGAGGCTCCAGCGCTGCGCTGCTGCTGGAACTGGCGCGAGCGTTGCAAGGCCGTCGCCACCGCCTGACGTACTGGCTGGTTTTCTTTGACGGGGAAGAGGCCGTCCGGCGCGACTGGATCGATCCGGACAACACCTATGGCAGCCGGCACTTTGTGGAGAAACTGACCTCCGACGGTGAGTTGGGGCGCGTCCAGGCCATGATCCTGGTGGACATGATCGGCGACGCCCAGTTGGACATCAACCGCAACGCCGAATCCACGCCGTGGCTGACCGACCTGGTCTATAACGCCGCGCATCAGTTGGGCTATACCCGGGAATTCCCGGACGTGAAGGTCCCCGAACTGGACGACCACATTCCCTTCATCAACGCCGGAGTGGCGGCCGTCAACCTGCTCGATCTCGACTACGGCCCCGACAACAGCTATTGGCATACGGCCCAGGATACCGTGAATCATTGCAGCCCGCAGAGCCTGACGATCGTCGGCCGCGTGGTCCTGGCCGCGCTAGCCGATTTGGATAAATCCCCACACACGAAATAAAAGGCCCTTTTACAGCTTTCGCAAACTCTAATTTGAGTTACAGTAGGCCCTCACGCGGCACGAACCCGGTGGTTGGGTTTCGGCCGCCAACGGAGGAACAAGTCATGAAAGACGGAATTCCCCGTCGTGAGTTTTTGCGCCGCAGTGGTCTGGGCACCGCGGCGGCCGCACTATCGGTTGACGCGCCGCAAGCATATGCTCAGGCAGGAATCGCCACGCGACGGATGAATGTGGTACACGTCATCGCCGATCAACACCAGGCGGCCTGCACCGGATACGAGCGTCATCCGCAAGCCATCACTCCCAATATGGACCGGCTGGCGGCCAGCGGCGTGCAGTTCCGCCGAGCTTACACGCAAAACCCGATTTGTACACCGAGCCGCACCAGCATTTTGAGCGGGCAGTACTGCCACAATCATGGTTATTACGGTTTGAATGGACCTCCCCCGCCGTACGACCTCCCCAGTTTCTTCTCACACTTTCGCGGTCACGGGTACCGCACCGCGGCCTTTGGCAAGATCCACACGCCGGACGAACCGCAGAATTGGCTCGCCACGCACTGCGACGTCCTTGGTGACTGCTATCGATATCGCTCCCAGCCGCCTTATTTTTCGGACGAATATACGGGGTATCTGAAATCGAGGGGCTTGCTGGAAAAGGAGGATAGCGCGGCACTGCCGGAATTTCCGGGGGCGCAGCAACTGGAAGGCCGGCCGTCGAATCTTCCCTACGAGCACAGCGTGGAGGGGTGGACCGTCAGGAAATCCCTTCAGTTCATGGATTCCTGCGGCGATCAGCCCTTTTGCATGCAAGTGTCGCTGCCGCGTCCGCACGAATGCTTTACGCCCGACAAGCGATTCTGGGATCTGTATTCCGAGGATTTGGCTCTGCCCCCGACCTTGAATAATGACCCGTCACCGCGGCCGCCGCACTTCCAACAGGCATTTGCCAGCTATCGAAAGCACACGTGGCTTATCGAGCCCAAGACATTTCAGGCGGGCGCCCGCCGGATTTGGCATGGCTACCTGGGATGTATTACCCAAGTCGATTATGCGCTCGGGAAGATTATGGATTATCTTGATAGAACCGGAAAGGGGGACAATTCCATCCTGATTTACGGCTCGGACCACGGCGGTTACTCGGGAACTTTCGGCATACCCGAGAAGGCTCCCGGCATCTGCTCGGAGGCGGTATGCCGAGTTCCTTTCTTGTGGCGGGTGCCTGGGGTCACGAAGGCCGGCTTGGTGTCGAATCAGTTGGTCGAAAACATCGACCTGGCGCCGACAATTGTTTCCCTGTGCGGGCTGCCGGCCATGGAAACGACCGACGGAAAAGACCTCAGCGAACTGCTCGCGGGCTCCGACCAGTCCGTCCGGGAGGAGGCCGTCACCGAGTTTGCGTTGAGCAAGGCCTTCCGCTGGGGGCCGTGGAGATTTGTGCACTACCCGCGGGAGATGTTTGGTAGTGATGTCGGAGAACTGTACAACCTGGAGCAGTCGCCGCTCGAAACCGAGAACTTGTATCATGATCCCGCGCACCAGGACGTCGTGCATGAGTGCCGGCGGCGGCTTTTCGAATGGTTGGAGCGCACAACGCGCGTCGCCACCCTCTGGCCGCCTCCGCCCGGAAGGGAATTCAGTGATGTCGCCGAGGATGGTAAGGAGAGCAACCGCTACGGACCCGAAGACCGCCTTCGGCGGAAGCAGTTGAACTATCTCTAGTGACGTGCGCCACACATCCGGCAGCACTCGATGGGCGGCGCGCGTGATGTAGCGCCGGGCTAAAGAGGCTGCGGAAAAACTCAGCCAATACCGTCATCCTGAGACCCGTTTTTTGGGGCGAAGGATCTGCATTCCGCGTTTTCAAACAAATGCAGGTTCTTCGTCGCCTGCTGGCTCCTCAGATCGACGACCCTACTGAGTTTTTCCGCACCCTCTTTAGCCCGGCATGCCGACCTCAAAGGCGGCGGTCTGCTACGGACTACCTTGCTCCAAGGCGCTGCACACAGCTTGATCGGCCGAAATGACAAAACGTGATCAAAGACCACGCGCCGTCAAGGTGTTGTTCAGCTTGCGTCCGGCCTTTGCGCCGACTTGGCGGCGAAATTCCAGCCCCGACGTTTGTCAATCATCCGGCGGCACTGGGCAATGAGTTCGCGGTCTTCCTGAAGGCCATAGGACCGGGCCAACTCGCGGGCGCTCACGCCGGGCCGTTTGGCCTTGAGCACGAACCACTCCTCGCGCTCCAGGTATTTCTCCATCACGACGTCGTTGCCGTGCTCCTTGATCAGTTTTTCCCGGCGTTCCATGTTCGTTGGCGGCAGCACCACGCCGTGTGCGGAATCCGCCGGGGAGTCGGTGCAAAACAGGCAGCGATCCAGGTCCAGCGTGATGCGGCTGACGTTGACGGGCGAATTCTGTTGGTAAAGCAGTTCCTGGCCGTCGAGGTCGAAGACCACGCAATCGGCGCGGCCGGTGCAGCTCACGACGTAATAGTGAAAATCCATTGCATGCGCCTGAAGCAGCTTGCCGCCCGAGTAGGCGCTGGGCCAGATAACCAGTTCCGCGCCCTGGTCCGCCAGTCGCTGCCAGACCTCGGGGAAGTTGATATCAAAGCAGGTGGCAAACCCGACGCGGCCAAAGTCGGCATGATGCACGGGCACCTGCTCGCCGGGAACGAGGGCAGGGGAGTCAGCGAATTCGGGAATCCACGGGTAGATCTTGTCGTAAACGCAGGCCACCTGTCCTTGGCGATCCAGAAGCACGACGGAATTGAAGTCGTGGCCGCCTTCGCGCCGCATGATTGGGCAGGTGATGTAGGTTTGATGTTTGCCCGCAAGCGCTGCCAGAGTGGTGACGGTGGGGCCGTGTAAAGTCTCAGCCGCCAAGCCGCGCCAAGTTTCCGGAAGGATGATGATGTCCGCGCCGCGCGCACCTTCTTGATCGATGATGCCGGCGATCGAGTCGAGAGGCTTGCCCTCGCGGCCCGCGTAAAAACCGATGCTCACCACACGCACGGGACGGCCAATTGCCTTGAGTGATCGGGAATCAGTACCCTGTATCTCCACGGCGCCGTGCAAGCCATCGAGTCGGAAGCCGCCGAGTCCCAACCCCGCCAGTCCCCCTGCGAGCGCGGAACTCTTTAGAAACCCTCTTCTCTCCATTACGTGCCTCCTGCGCGTCGGCTCAACCGAGGTTCAGATATTTGAGGTCGACGCATGGGTCCTCGGAATCGAGCGGACTCGACTTGTCACTGGACAGGGATTTTAGCACGGTCAAGCCCATCCTTCTCAGGTGCTCGGCGAGAAGCACGTTCTTCCGATACCGATATGGGTTAGAGTATGCAGTCGAACAAAATGGCCGCGCGCGACGAATGGATGTGACGTATGCATGGTAATTGCGGGCTTGATGAACCTCCTCTGCCGGTAAGAGAATTCAGTGATGTTGCCAGGACGGGAAGCTGGCAGCCAGGGGAAATCACTGACCGTGGATACCAAGTGCCGCGCGGCAGGAAGCCAGCAGGCAAGGGGACAAAAGTGTCGATATCACCATTTTCGATATCGATTTTGGTGATCCCTTCGTCGGGATGTAAAGCTTTATCAACTGCGTAATGATTTTACTTGACATTCTTGATCGGATATGCTTAGGCTAGTGCGTGAGGCTGGAGGCGGCCTCTCAAGCTCCGCCTCGCGGCCGGGCGCGGACCGGAGTAATGACCGGGAATGTGTGTCAAAAGCGCCACAAGGCGCCGCGGTTGGGTTGGCGAACGCTTCCCTGGAACCCACGATGTACTAGAAAAGAAGGATACTTAGCCGCGAAACGATCAAAATGTCTCTGGCGCTAAGTCGCTGAATCAAAGCCAGATCGCTCGCCGAAATGGAGAAAGTCCGGAAAAAAAGGGGAATTAAATTTTGCCGGCTAATCCTGCGATGTTGATGAAAACAAAGGAAGGCGACAAGCGCTGCGAGGCTAATCCTGCGATGTGTATGAAAACAAAGCAACTTATTATTTTTAACCCACGATGTTTATCAAAACAAACGCACTTAGTGATTCTTGACCCCATCGGAGTTGCTCGGCGACCGCAAGAGCGGATCGATGAGTGGCGAAAAAGACACAGCTCCTGGACTTAGAAGGTGAGAACAAATCAAAACAATCTCTCGCAAAGGCGCCAAGCCGCAAAGGCCTCGAAGCGCAAGTCTCCTGTTTGCTTTGCGCTCTTTGCGGCTTGGCGCCTTTGCAAGAACATGTTTTCGTGCTTCGAAAGATTCTTTCACACATGCTTACGCCCGGAGCCCTAGGGGAATTCATTTGACCTCCGAGTGTCGCGTCCATGAATGCGATGGTCAAGGTAGCGCTATCGCTGGCGCACTCCATTAGCATGATCACGTTAAACGATGGCCAGGGGATGGGAAGATGAACAAACGCCTTTATCGCGCTTGCTGGTTCCACGCTGCCGCCGCGCTTTTGTGCGCTGCCATCAGCGCAACGGCGCAACAGCCAGTCTATTATGTTTCGCCCGACGGGAGCGACGGCAACCCGGGCACGCAGGCGCGGCCGTTCAAAACCCTGACGGCGGCGCGCGACGCGGTCAGGCTGGCAAACAGGAATATGGGGCAGGATATCTTTGTGTACCTCCGCGCCGGCACCTACCATCTTGACCAGACGCTAAGGTTTGATGCGCAAGACTCCGGTACCAACGGCCACAACGTCATTTACAAGAACTACCGCGGTCAGAAGGTCGCGATTTGCGGTGGCAAAGCCATCACCGGGTGGCAACGCGATTCCGGCAATGTCTGGAAGGCCCGGACCGATCTCGCCGACTTTCGCCAGCTCTACGTGAACGGCGAGCGTGCGGTGCGGGCCAGGGGCGGGATGCTTCCAGGCGCCGAGCTTTATGGCGGCGATGGCTACAAAACCACCGACGCGAGCATGGCCAGTTGGGGAAACCCCGGCGACATCGAGTTCATTTACGACACGGAGTGGGAGCGGACGATTTGCAAGGTCCAAAAGATTTCGCGCGAGGGTTCCACCACCGTCATCACCATGCAGCAACCGTACTTTACGCTCGCGCGGCTGAAGGGGGGCGTGCGGCCTGCCTTTCCCACCTACATTGAGAACGCCCGCGAACTTCTCGACCAGCCGGGCGAATGGTACCTCGATAAGCCCGCGCATACGGTTTACTACATCCCGCGGCCGGGCGAGGACATGAATTCAGTGGAGGTGATCGCGCCGGCGCTGGAAAAGTTGATGAGCCTGGATGGGACACTGGATGCCCCCGTGCACAACATCCAATTTCAGGGCATCACGTTCTGCCATGCCACCTGGCTCAAGCCCAGCGAAATCGGCCTCATTGATGTGCAGGCCAACTTTATGATGGATCCTCAAAACCTGATGGCGCGGGCGGGCGGCACGGTGGCGAATGTCCATAACGAGGAAGTGAAGAGTCCCTCGAACGTCACTCTGCATGCCGCGAAGTCCATTCGCTTCGAGCGCTGCACGTTTGTCCATTTCGGAAGTGGTGGCGTGGATGTGGAGTACGGCTCGCAGGACAATGTGATTTCCGGCTGCGAGTTTCATGACCTGTCGGGTTCGGCGATTCAGGTTGGCGATGTCGTTGACCACCATCCCAAGGACCTTCGCGAGGTGGTGAAAGACAATCAGATCACCAACAACTATATTCATGACGTGGCCGTCCAGTATGTTGCCGGCGTCGGGATTTTCGCCGGCTATACGGACGGAACGGTGATCGCGCACAACGAAATCTGCAATCTGCCTTACACGGGCGTTTCGGCCGGGTGGGGCTGGGGCGAAGAGGACGCCGGCGGAGGGTCGAAGGATTACTGGGAGCCGTTCTTCTACACCGATCCCACGCCCTCGCGCAACCTTCGCTGCGAGTACAATCACGTTCACAACATCATGCTCCAGCGCAACGACGGAGGAGCCGTTTATTGTCTGGGCAGCATGCCGGGCTCGGTGATTCGCGGCAACCTGATTCACGATAACACCGGCCGTCCCGGTGGCCTTTATCTCGACGAAGGCAGCGCCTACATCGAGGTGAGCGGAAACATCGTTTACAACGTCAATAAGGCCATGAATTATAATAACCGGGCGCAAAATCGGATCGCGACCTGCCACGAGCATGACAATTACTTTGACCTCAAGCCCGGCGACCGTGGCTTTCCGAAAGCGGCAGCGGAGAAGGCCGGCTTGGAGCCGGAGTATCGCGATCTGCTGGAATCTGGTGCCGGTCGGCGGACCGATGATCAATAGACCATACGGATTTTACTGATCATTACTTAATAAGGTGACGAAAGAACCCCCTCACCCGTCGCTGCGCGCCACCCTCTCCCCCAAGAGGGCGAGGGCTTGAGTTCAATCTACCTCTCCCCTCGCCCCCTTGGGGGCGAGGGGTCGGGGGCGAGGGGGTCCTGTCACTTCATTATGTAATGCTCATGCGTCGGAATCCCCGTCTCCAAGGGGGCGAGGGGAGAGGTAAGATGGGATGATAGGAGGCCAGTCAAATGCCAGAACTATCCGTCATTGCTGATTACGGCGACCTGTGCGGCGAGGGGCCGATATGGGATGCGCGCACGAGCCGCCTCTATTGGACCGACGCATTAGGCTGTAAGTTCTACTGCTACGACGAGCCGGCGAAGACCCATCGCATCGTCAAGGAAGGTCTGGAGATCTTCGGCTTCGCGCTGAACCAGCCGGGCGGTTTCGTTATTACCAATAAGGAGGGCATCTGGCTGTGGGATGGCGTGCAGAACGTCCGATTGATTGCCTCGGACGTTGGGGGTTCGAAGCTGCGGATGAATGACTGCATCGCCGACCCGAAGGGCCGATTGCTGGCGGGCTCAGTGTTCTACAGCCCGAAAGAAGAATACCCGCTGGGCAAACTGTTATGCGTTGAGACCGACGGCTCCGTCCGCATTCTCGATGAAGGGATTCACTTGTCCAACGGCTTGGGATTCTCCCCGGATTGCCGAACTCTCTACTACGCCGATTCCGCCGCCCGCCTCATTTTCGCCTATGACTACGACGCCGCCACCGGTAGTGCCACTAACCGTCGGATCTTCAAGAAGCTTCCGATCACCAGCGGCTTGCCCGATGGCTTGACGGTGGATGCGGAAGGATTTGTGTGGTCAGCAGAGTGGTATGGAAGCTGCGTGGTGCGCTATGACTCCGACGGAAACGTGGAGCGGCGAATCGAGACGCCCGCCAAGCAGACCTCCTCAGTCATGTTCGGCGGTCCGGATCTGACCGATATCTTTATCACCTCGGCGGGAAAGTCAGAGCCCATGCCTTTGATGCCGCCGGGCTACGACCCTCACTCCGGCTGCTTTGGCGGCAGGCTTTATCACATCAATCTGGGCATTCGCGGCAAGCTGGAATTCCTGTGCAACATCGCACTGAAATCCTAAGCGGCAGAGCACTCAGGGAAGATCCATATTCCCGCCGCAGCGGAAGCCGACGTCAAAGTCCTTATCGTTCGGATTGCGTCGCGTGCGCAGCGACACGCGCACGTCGCGGGAACGAGCGAACCACGAGCCGCCGCGCAGCACGCGCTCCACTCCGCTCGACGGTCCGCCGGAGTTTTGGGACATGCTGTTCTGGTAATAGCGCGGGTCCCACCAGTCGTACACCCACTCCCAGGCGTTGCCCAGCATGTCGTACAGGCCAAAGTCGTTGGCAAGTTTCTTCCCCACGTCGTGAGGACCGTTGCCGTTCTCACCAAGGCTCTTCTGGTAGGCGGCTTCATCTTCCTTCCGCGAAATCTCCAGGCTGTCCAGGTGCTCCCGCCCGCTGTTGTCGGCGTACCATGCAACCTGGTCGAGGGAGTCATACCGTGGTGCGGTGCTGCCGGCGCGCGCGGCGTATTCCCATTCGGCTTCCGTCGGCAGCCTCCCGCCGGCCCATTGGCAATAAGCGGCGGCATCGGCCCATGACACATCGACCATCGGCATGGAATCGTCGCCCCAACCCGGGTTGAGAGGCCGCCCGTCGATCTGCGGCTCCGGCGGCATTTGCCCTCCCAGCCCCTGCACGAAGCGCTTGAACGCACCGACCGTCACTTCCGTCTGCCCCAGCCAGAAGCCGTCAGAAATACTTATTGGGTGCGGCGGCTTCTCAAAGTCGTAGCATTCGTTGTCGCCGGGCGAGCAGCCCATGGTGAAGCTTCCAGGTGCAATCCAGACGTACTTCAACCCGTCTTTGGGATTCACCCGTACTTCTCCCTTCGTTGGTCCGCGATGCGAAAAAAACAGAACGGCGGCGACGATGACTGCGATGCCGGCGGCCGCGATCAGGATCGATTTCAACTTGTTGCTCGGAGGCTCGGCGGAGATGAACTCAAATTGCGGCGGCGCGGTCGGGGTTGGTGGAAGGCTCTCCTCCGCCTCCGGTTCGCTGGCTTGTGCCTCGGCATTGGGCTGCTCGGCAACCTCTTCCGGCGCCCCAGACGGCGAAGTTGGAACCGGGGATTCTCTCTTGATCAACGGTTCGACGTCGCGGCCGCAATAGCGGCAGACACGCGCTTTCTTCAGGATGCGCTCGGCGCAGTAGGGGCACTCCCGCTCTTCGCGGACCTCGCTGGAAAGATAGGCGCCGTCGCGCGCGCAGTACTCCGTTTGATCGGAATAGGCTTGCTGACAGATGGGGCAGGTTTTCATGAAGGATTCCCAAAGTCTCCCGCGGGGTGAATTCTAACAGAAATGCGGTAAGCAGAGACGCGGTTTAGGTGGTGGCGGACTGTGCAGGCGGCGGCTGAGCGCTGCCGCGTGGCGAGGTAAACTCGCCGCTACAAGTTCCAGCCGTGCGATCGCGGGGCTTTGAACCCGATGCCCGGCGGTTGAGGTACCAAGTGTTCTTGTCGGGAAAGCCAACTCGCGCGTTGGGGATTCCGACACGTAACTCCTCAGAATGCTCGTAAGCAGTTGCAAACACTTAACGGCCATTCAATTGCACTTTCTCCGGTCTTGACGTTGTCGGTAACTCTCGAGGAGGTCTCCCGACTATGGACGGAGGACATTGGGAATTTTGGCTGAACATGACGAATCTCGCGTTAGGCATCGTCACCTTTGCCGCGGTGGCAGTGGTGGTGGGCGCCGTCGCCTGGGAACTGGTTGCGCGGCGGGCGCGAAAGGTGCGTGATGCCGATGGCATTGACGCCGAGCTGATT
This sequence comes from uncultured Acidobacteriota bacterium, assembly GCA_963719115.1. Lineage (GTDB taxonomy): Bacteria > Acidobacteriota > Terriglobia > UBA7540 > UBA7540 > Bog-366. Next base: position 22,770 of record CAVRBF010000007.1, read on the forward strand.
AACATGGTGCATTCGACGTCGGCCGCCCGGCTGGTGCCCGGACTGGGGTACACGATGGCAGACGGCGGCGAGCCAACTGAACCCTCACACGCGGCCGGTTCCGATCAGAAGCCGCAGGGGAAGTGAACCATGCGCTGCCCGTACCTCAAAGAAGGTCGAGCGCAGTATTGCCACGCGGCCCCGGTGCGCAAGCTGATTCTTGACGGACCGGCGGGCGCGAGTGCCGGCCGGTGCGCCTCGCCGAACTATCGGGAGTGCGAATGGACGGAGTCGCAGGCCTCGACGCACGACCGCTGCCCGCTGCTGGAACAAGTCCGCGTGCAGTACTGTGCGGCTTCGCCGGTCACGAAGTTGGTGCCATTCAGTGATGCCCAAAGCTCCTGTTGCACGAGCAGCAGCTATCGCTATTGCGATTCCTACCTCAGCCTGGCGCAGTCCCCATCAACGGCTGCCCGAGCAGCGGCTCTTTTCTACGCGCCCAACCACTTCTGGCTGGACCCCGAGGAATCGGGCCTGTGCCACATTGGCCTCGACGCATTTCTGGCGGAGGCGGTGGGAAGCGTCGAGGCCGTCACCTTCGCCACCGAGCGCGGCACGGTCTGCCCCGTCGTGGTGCTGACGGTGCACGGCGTCGAATGGCCCATGAGTTTCCCCAATCCCCTGATGATCCAAAAGGTGAATGGCCGCGTGCGCAGCGACCCGGCACGGCTGACGGCCGATCCCTACGGCACCGGCTGGTTGTTTGAGGGCTGGGAACTGCCGGATCGCACGCGGACGGGCCTGATCGCCGGCATGCAGGCTGCCACGTGGCAAGGCGGCGAAGCGGATCGCCTGGCGCGGGAAGTTCGCGAGATGCGCGGACCGTCGTGCGATGGAGGTGCGCCAGTGCACGGCGTAGCCGGTTTGTTGCCGCGCCAGCAACTGGTCTGCCTGTTTCAGCATTTCTTCGCGCGGCGCGCCTGGGCAGTGGAGGAGTAATCATGTTGCGGAATTCTTTGGCTTTCGGACTGGGGCTCGCCTGCGCGTTGTTCGTCGGCTGGGTGGTCTTTCCCCGCGCGCTCTACGTGCAGGAGCGGCAGCCGCTGGCCTTTCACCACAAGACGCACGCGGAGAAATCCGGCACGGCGCAATGCGATCAGTGCCACGTCCTGCGCGACGACGGCACGTTTGTCGGCCTGCCTTCCCTGGACACCTGTGCAGGTTGCCACTCCGCCAAGATGGGCACCAGCAAGGATGAGGCGACCCTGGTTGATACCTACATTGCTCAAAATCAGCCGGTGCCCTGGCTGGTCTACTCGCAGCAGCCGGCCAACGTTTGGTTCTCCCACGCCGTGCACGTGAAGCGGGCCGGTTTGACCTGCGAGACGTGTCACGGCACGTACGGCGTGTCTGACCAGGTGCCCGTGTACGAACAGAACCGCATCAGCGGGTACAGCCGCGACATTTGGGGGCACTCGATGACGCGGCTCGGCCGGGCTCCGGGTGATGGCATGAAGATGAGCGACTGCGAAGATTGCCACCGTCGCCGCGGTATTGAGGTGAGTTGTTTGGGTTGTCATAAGTGAGGACTTGAGTATGAAGCTGACACGAAGAGACATGCTGTTATGGAGCGCCGGCGCGGCGGCCGGGTTTGCGGTCACGCCCGTGCCCTGGAAGCTGCTCGACGACGTATCCATCTGGTCGCAGAACTGGCCATGGATTCCTCAGCCCGCGCGCGGCCCCATCGACGTGCAACCGTCGTTTTGTACGCTATGCCCGCAGGGATGCGGTTTGCGGGTGCGGATGGCGCAGGGTTGGCCGGTGGGCATTGCCGGAACGCCCAAGCACCCCGTCACTCGTGGCGCTTTGTGCCCGCTGGCCTTTGGAGCACACCAACTGCTTTGGCATCCGCAGCGCCTCCGCACGGTGCGTCATCGCGGCGGCACGTCTTCATGGGAAGAAGCGGGCGCGGCGTTCCGAAAAGCCTGTGCGGAAGGCTCCGTTCTCATCGTTGATGGCCGGCCGGGTCGCGCGGCTTCAACGCTGTTTCAGACGTTTGCGCAGAAGCACGGCGGCAGCTTTCGCGCGATTCCGAGTCCCGAGACGCAGGCTTTGGCGCGGTACGAGAGTTGGACCGGCGTGCCGGCGTCAGCAATGGGCTATGACCTGGAGAATGCGCAAACCGTCGTGAGCTTTGGCGCGCCTCTGCTGGATGGCTGGGGCGCGCCGGGGCGTTTCACTCGCCTTTGGGCTGAACGTGCGGCGGGCGGCCGGGATCCCCAACTGCGCCTGATTCAGATTGAATCTTCCTTTTCCCGAACCGCGGCGCGCGCATGGAAGTGGGTGCCGGTTCAAGAGGGCAGGGAAGCGGCCTTGGCAGCGGGACTGGCGCGCGTGCTGATTGAGGAGCACCTGGTAGCGGCGCGTGGCCCCATGCCGACGCTGACACTGGAAGAGGCCGCCGGCCAAACGGGCCTGAGCGCGGCGGAAATTCACGATTTGGCGAGGACGGTGGCGGCCCAAACGCCGGCAGTGGTCATCGCCGGCAACGACGACCCTGTGATTGCCGCGTTGAACGTGGTGCTGGGAGCCGTCGGCGCGCGCGGGGGCATCGTCCAACGCGCAAAGCCCGAGAAGCTGCAAGCGGCGGCCCATGCTGATTCCCGCAAAGTGCGCGCCGTGCTGATTGACTCGACGGTTCCTTGGGATTATTCCCCGAACGTCGATGCGGAGGTCTTTCGCTTCGCCGCGTGGGATGCGGGTTCGAGCCCGGCGGAGTGGCTGCTTCCTGCGCCCGGTTTTCTGGAAGAGCTGACCGACATTCCCACCTCGCCCGCCTCGGCCATTGAAACCTATGCGGTGGCTCCCGCTCTGGTCAAGCCGCCGGAAACAGCGCGGAGTTCGGCGGCTTTCCTCGCCGGCATCGATTCCGAACTAATTGCCGTGGACAAAGATCATTCACGCGCGCTGTGAAGCTCTGTTTCACGCGCGCGCGGGTGCATTGGTGGGCGCGCAGACGACGCCGGTTGCCAAGTTTGCATCGGTGCAAAAGCTGGAAGAGGAACTTCGCAAAGGTGCGGTGTGGGCGGATGACCCCGCGCCGGCGGCCAGGCTGCGGTGCAGCTTGAAGGAATGGCCGACAGGTTCTGCCTCGGCGCCGGAGAGTTGGCTGGCCGCCTGGGCCGCACCGGTTTTGCCTCCTTTGGCCACCAAACTCTACCAGGAGTCGGGCTTGCGTGAGGCGTGGGACAGGAGGATGGCATGAACGCCCGCTACGGAATGGTGATCGACTTGGATCGCTGCACGGGATGCGGAGCGTGCATGGTGGCCTGCGCGGCGGAGAACAACGTGCCGGCGCTTCCCCAGGCGAGTCCGCGCAAGGGAATCACTCCCATGCTGGTGCGCCGGGTTTCCGACGGCTCGCAGGGAGCGGAACGGCGCGAGGCCTTTATCCCCATCATGTGCATGCACTGCGAGCACGATACGCCGTGCGTGCGGGTGTGCCCGCAACAGGCCGTGGAGGTGGACAAGGAAACGGGCATCGTGATGCAGATGCCGCAGCGCTGCCTGGGCTGCCGCTATTGCATGACCGCCTGCCCTTACCATGCACGCTACTTCAACTGGTGGGACCCGGCGTGGCCTGCGGGTATGGAGAAGAGCCTGAATCCCGGCGTGGCCGTGCGCATGCGCGGCGTGGTGGAGAAGTGCAATCTTTGCCACGCGCGGTTGCACGCCGCGAAAGAAAAGGCTGCGGCGGCCGGCAAGCGCGAGATCGACATGGCGGATTACGTCCCGGCTTGCGTGGAAGCTTGCCCCACGGGAGCCATTCACTTCGGCAACCTGGCGGACAAGAACGATCAAGTGGCGCAAGAGGCGCGCTTCGCCCGAGGCGTTCCGGCTGCTGGTGACGCTGGGCACGGAACCCAAGGTGTATTACAAGTCGAAGGAGGCTTGGGTGCGAGCGCTGGCCGAGCCGAATTCCCGTCGTGAGTTGTGGAGGCGAAAAATGGCTAGCGTGGCTGTGGCGGACCGTCGTTGGATTGCGCGCGGCGCGGAGCGGACTTCGCTGCCGCAATTCCTTGCCTGGCTTGCTCCCTGGTGCATGGTGCTGGCGCTGGGTGTTTATGCGGCGTGCGCGCTGCCTGTACTACGGGTTGAACCAGACCAACATGGACAACCGCTTCGCCTTTGGGCTTGTGGATCTTTCTCGATCTGGGAATGATCGCCCTGGGCGCGGGCGCGTTCTTTACCGGCTTTCTGGTTTACATCCTGAAGCGCGAGGAACTGAAGCCCATTCTGAACACCGCCGTGGTGGTGGGCTTCATTTGCTACAGCGGTGCGGTGGCCATCCTGATGGTCGACGTGGGCCAGCCCCTGCGGGCATGGTTCACCTTCTGGCACCCCAACACCCACTCGATGCTGACCGAGGTCACGTTCTGCATCACCTGCTACCTGCTGGTGCTCTGCCTGGAATACATTCCCATCTTCTGCGCAACCGCCAATTGCGCAAGCTGCCCTCGTTCCTGGTTTTCGAACACCAACTGCACAAGCTGGTGCCGGTGCTGGCCGGGGTGGGAACGTTTCTTTCCTTCTTTCACCAGGGATCGCTGGGCGGGCTTTACGGCGTGCTTGCGCGGCCGACCGTTCGCCTTTCGCAAGGGCTTTTTCATCTGGCCTTCCACGTTTTTCCTTTTCATCCTCTCGGCCATCGCCACGGGGCCCAGCTTCCTGATGCTGATCACGGCCACCGTGGAGAAGGTGACCGGCCGCACGCTGGTCCCGCGCGACGTCTTTCGCCGCCTGGGATTCATTTCCGGGGTTCTGCTGGGCGTCTACGTGGCCGCCAAATCGATTGACACGCTGGTGTGGCTGAACTTCACTTCCCCTTCCGTGGGGTTTCCTGCCTGGCAGTTCTACAGCTTCAAACCCTTTGGCACGCCAGTGCTGTTTGCGGAGATCGTGCTTCTGGGCCTGGTCCCGGCGATTCTGTTGACGCTTCCCTGGACCGCCGCCCGCCAGGGATGGCTGCTGACGGGCGCGGCCCTGGCCTGCGGCGGAGTGTTGCTCAACCGCTTCATCCTGACCATGCAGACGCTTGCCTTGCCCACGCTGCCGTTCGACGAGTTCCTGAGCTACACGCCGAGCTGGCAGGAAGTGGCCAGCTTTGCCGGCGTGATCGCCTACGGGGTGATCGTGTATTCGTTGTCTTATCGCTATCTGCACCTGTTCGGAGAGCCGAAAGGGGGCACTACTCATGTTTCCCGGGGTTGACGGATTTCATTGGACCGTCGGTCATATTCTGTTTCTCTCCATCTTCTTTGCTGTGGTTGTGGTCATTCTTGCCACCGTGCTGCGCGCGACGTTGCGCACCGCGCGGGTATTGCGGACGCACCCGGCGGCCGAGCTTTGCTGGAAATCGGACTTTGCCGAACTGCCGACGTCAGAGCGGCGCTGCCGTCACGAGTTGGCGGGCCGGGTTGCGTCCCGAATCTGCGACATGGCCTTTGATTGCCGCGAGTGCCGCAATTACGAAAAGTTTGCGTCCCTGCCGGCAAGCTACCCGGTGAATGACCTGGGCCTCATTTACCCTCCCGAGCGGTATTACCATCGCGGCCACACTTGGGTGGAGCCCACTGAGGACGGAAACCTGACCGTTGGACTTGATGACCTGGCCGTGCACCTGATCGGCAACCCGGACTCGGTGGCGTTGCCATCCGTCGGCGCGGAAATTGACCTTAACGCGATCGCCTGGCGCATGAAGAAGAACGGCGTAGAAGTCCCCGTGCGCGCCCCCATCGAGGGCAAGGTGGTGGCCGTGGGCGGCGCCAAGGACGGATGGTATTTGAAGATTCAGCCGCGGCGAAACCCGCAAGAGCCCTTGGCCCTTCGCCACCTGCTGCACGGAGCTGAAGTCGGCGGCTGGATGTCGCACGAGCTGGAGCGATTGCAACAGCGCCTCAAGACGCCGGATGCCTTTCCCACCCTCGCCGATGGTGGAGTGCTGATGCCCGGCCTGATGGATGCCGTCCCCGAGGCCAATTGGGACGCCGTGCTGGCAGAGACTTTTCTGGAAGTCTGACGGCCTGTCGAGGCTGAAGCGACGGCGTCGGCGGGTTCCTGGACGCCGCTCCACGCACCACTTTCCAGCCTCCCCGAGTTTAGATGCACGCTGCTGACGTTGTCATCCTGAGCACCGCTTTTCAGGGCGAAGGACCCCCGTATTGCGTCTTACCCAAGTACGCCGCGGGAAAGCGGCGTGCAGGCACGGGGCGCTCCCGCCCTGCGTTTCCTACGTACAATGAAAAGGGTCCTTCGTCCCGATGAACGGCATCGGGACTCAGGATGACAGTTGAGTTCGTTGGTGGTGCAAATTGGCGAGGGTGGTCAATTCATGGAATGCGGCAAACCAGCAAGCCGTCATCCTGAGCACCGCCTTTCAGGGCGAAGGACCTGCACTTGCTTTGTCCCTCCTGTGCTCCCGCCGGATCAATCTCGGCTAAAACTCCCTGGAATATTTTTGTTGACATTACTACTACAGTATAGTAAAAATTATGGCCGGAAGGTAGGTGGCCATGCCTCAACTCAAACTGACCAGGCTCGAACTGCAAATCATGGAGGCCTTCTGGGCGCAAGGAAAGGCCTGCATCCGGGAGGTTCAGGAGGCTTTTCCGGAGCCGCGCCCGGCGTACACCACCATTCAGACTACCGTGTATCGGCTGGAAGGGAAGAAAGCCGTGCGGCGCGTGCGGAAGATCGGCAACGCCCATATTTTTGAGCCGACCATCGCCCGGGAACCCGCGCGGCGGCGCTTTCTTGACGACATCCTGAGTTTCTTCGGCGGGCGCGCCCTCCCCATGATGGCGCAACTCGCCGAGGCGGGGAAGCTTTCTCTCGATGACGTGCGCGAGATGGAGAAAACCTTGCGTAAGCTCGACGCGCAGAGAAAATCCGCACGCTCCGCCGGAGCGGATTGACCTCGTAGCGGCGAGTTTACCTCGCCATCAGGCGGCGTGACGCCGCCTCAAAGCGTGTACATTTTGCAGCGCAAGGCTCTGCAAACTGGTAACCACCCCCGCGCTTCCGCGCGGCCCCTCCTGAATCAGGAGGGGAGCTTTTACCGCTCCCCTCCTCAGATGAGGAGGGGAAGCGCCTCTGGCGCGGGGTGGTGGTGAGCAGGACAGGGAAAGTAGAAACTCCCGTGGTGGCGTGCGGCCGTGTCCACCGCCACGTAGACTCCGGAGAGGAGGTTGCTACCTCGATGACGGGCGCA
>CAVRBF010000008.1:0-35836 GCA_963719115.1 uncultured Acidobacteriota bacterium
GCCCGTGAGGGAGCAATTTTGAACCGAAATCACTCAGGTTTGCGCCATGAGTTTGCAGCCGATTTTGAGTAAGTCCCTGTGTTTTCATAAACATCTACAGAAAACAGGATAAGTGCCTTATTTTTCATCAACATCTACAGAAATCCCAAAATCGATTTTAGCGGCCCTTTGTTTTCATAAACATCCACAGAAATACCTTCATTTTGGGGCTCCCTTTTTTCAAGGCCCGCCCTCGCATTTTTAACTCGTTTATTTTCATACAGATAAGAATTGGCAGACTTCGCGGAAATGAGGCTAACTATCTTTGTTTTCTTACACATATTTAGAACTCCCGAATCGCCACCATGGCACTCCACTCAACGGTCGGGCCGCAACGTCTGCCTCACGGATATTCCATCTCCGCTTCGCAGCCCACAGGCGCTCCCGGGACCCGGTGGCGAGGGGGAACGTCCGCCCGAACCGGACTGCCTCCCGGCATCAAGGCACCGCGAAACAGGGCTCATATCGTTTACCATACTACGCTACTTTTGTCAAGCAAAATCCACAATAATCAGAGGCTACAAAATGTCCCATAAGCTTCGCGATCAACACATGACATCTCTGGTGCCGAAACTATTGCCGAAGCACGACGAAGGCGCAACCGAGCATGTCGCGTCAACTGCTCCAGACCGGCACCATTCTCAGACAAGAGCATTTGGGCAGCAGCTTGCTGCACAAATGCTGGTTTAGCTCCGCCCACCCAATACTCCGGAATGACCCCTGACGGCCGCCGGTGATTCTGTTGCGTAATTGGAGATTGGCATGATAGCATGATGGCATGAACCGGGTTGCGAGCGAGTCAAAGCGTGGCGTGGAGATCAAGGTGGTAGGCAGGAGCGGGCAAATTTCGCTCGGGAAGAGCTATGCCGGTAAGACTTTTCGGCTGGAGCGCTTGACCGAGGGGCGCATCGTTCTTACCGCGGTCGCGATGGTCCCGGAAAGCCAACTGTGGACGCTCCGCGAACCGCATCGCTCGCGAATTGAACGGGGCCTTCGCTGGGCCGGACAAACCGAGCCCCGCGAGACCGACGTTGACACCTTACTGAAGCGAAGAGCCAAGACCGATGCACATGCGCGCGGGCGGCGGTAACCGCGTTCGCCTGGACCTCAATAGCCCCGAATTCCTGGATGTCTTCTTCACGCTCGAATCAACCGAGCTCAAACAGGTTGTCGCGTCTCTGCGCCGTCTTCAGGGCCTGGACTGGGCAGTCTTGTATCGCCACAAAGGTTTTCGCTGGGAGGCCATCGAACACCTTAAGTCTCCGAATGGGGCAACCGTGTACTCGCTCCGCCTGAGCCAGAGAATACGCGGCCTGGCGTTTCGCGAGGGCGACTTTCTGCGGTTTATCTCGCTCCACCCTGATCATGATTCCGCCTACCAACGCTGATTCCACAGAGCCGTTTTGCATCCGCGTGATGAGGACGTGATGGCGAATTGCCTTACCCACCCGATGACTCCCTTGTTGCGTTCGGCGCCGCGAAGTTGTAGTGTTGCGCCGTGACGATCTGGCTTCTTCGAGCTCTGCTGCTTGCGAGCGTGATGCCCTTAGCGTCTCCTCAAGTTATCGATTCTCCGCATGGAATGTTCTGCGGGGGCGACATGCTTATCTCCAAGGGACACCTGGCCGCCTCGACAATCAACATAGCTGTCGAAGATCCTACTGGGGCTCAATTGTCCGCGCGAGTTCAGGTCCAAGTAATTGGCCACGACGACATCATCTTCGACCGAGAGACTGACGACCACGGGCGGCTTAAGCTACGGGGGTTGCGGCCCGGCGAGTATTGGTTGGGCGTTTCCCGTGCGGGTTTCAACTTGCACTTTTGGCATCTTTCCGAGTCACGATCGCAACCCAAGAAAACCTTAAGGATCGTGCTGAGCCTCGGGACGTGACCAGAGAATGTGCAGCTTGCTCATAGCCGCCTCTTCCGGCTCGGCATCTTTACTCGGCAGAACGCCGGCCTTCGTCGCGCTTCTCGTCGGTCCGGCGAACCTTTGCTTTCCTTAGCCCGCTGGCCGCAATGGCGCGATCGCGGTCACGCAACTTTTCCAGAATCTTGAGCTTTTCGGCGAACGGGAGCGAGGCGAGGCGCATCCGTCTTTCCTTGTCCATGCTTACTCCTCCAGGTACTTCCGCTTGAACCTCTCCCATTTGTCCAGCAGTCCGTGCCGCACGAGGATTTGATGCAGCGTGTCGGCATCTAAGGCGTCCTGCTCGAGGAATTGCACGATGCGGGCGAAATCCTTGGCCCTCCCGGTCTCCAAGGCGATGGCCGCCAAGTGCTCCGCGCCCAGCACCCGCGTCCGAGCGCCGTCGACTTCCGTCTCGACCGCCTCGGTCAGCGCTTCCTGCTCCAGCGCGTTATGCGGAGGCTGGAACTGTACGGGCCAGTCGCCGACAACGATGCGTTCGCCATCCACGCGGCAGCCACGCCTCATCAAATAATCATAGATCGGCGTGAGGCTGAGCAGCGAGCTTCCTGGAAGTGAGGGCAGCCATCACAAAAATGCCGACATCGGCGGTTGCCAGGGGCTCCAGGTAGAAAGTCGCGCCGACCGCGCCCCCTATGGCATAGGTGCCGATGACGCCGTCGCTTTCCATCCGATTGATCATCTCCAGCGTCGCCTTCAATGTCCCCTCGCTCCGGCTCCCCTTTGGGCCCAGAAAAGCCATCTTACGACGGACGAGCCGCTGAGAGTATAGCCTTTGATGAAATCATTTTCGACCGTTACACTGACGACCGGGGACGGGTCAAGTTTAGGGGTTTGCGGCCTGGCGAGTATTGGTTGGGCGTTTCGCGTGCAGGGTTCAACCTGCACTATTGGCATCTTTCCGAGTCACGATCGCAACCCAACAAAACCTTGAGGATTGTGCTGAGCCTCGGGACGTGAACAGATGGTCCCCAGGACGCCTATCCGGCCAAAGGCTCGATTCGACTGGAGCGGCCGAAACCGTCGCGTGCATGGCGAGCCCGCAGGACTCCTGCGCTTTCTGCCCAGCTTCTTTCCGACAAATGACCACCATTTCCAATTTGCACCACAAGCTAACCTGGCTGTCATCCTGAGCGCGCACTTCAGGGCGAAGGACCCTTTTCATTGCACGTAGGAAACCAGGCGCGGAAGCGCCCTGTTGTTGCGCGCCGCGCTCCCGCGGCACATGTGGGTAAGACGAAATACGGGGGTCCTTCGCCCTGAAGAATGGGCTCAGGATGACAGCTCGTTTGGGTTCTGCACGAAACTTCGGTTGCGGTTCGCGGCAGTGCGACCGAGGCGGAAAAACACTGCTGATGAAACTAGCGCCACCCGAATTATAAGCCTCCGGCACAGGCAGGGGTGCCTGTGCCACCCCGCGCGTCAATCTGCACGGCAATTCAGGAACAACTTGGGCTGAAGCTGGAATCGACGAAAGGCCCGGTGAAAATCATCGTCATCGATCACATCGAGAGGGCTTCGGAGAACAAGGCCGGTACTCATGTGCTCTGCCGGGTAAACATTTCGACCAGCACCTTCGAGACCTCGGTTGCAGTCTTTGGGGAAATCCTGCCCAATCGGTGGACCAAGCGTTGCCGGTCGATGGCGCGGAGCTGGTCAAGGGCCACCTGCCCGCGCTTGCCCTGAAAGGTAAGGGCCACGCGCGTCGGATACGGTCTCGCCACGGTGGTCATGGGCGCAATAATAACGGTCCGAAGGTGGCGATTGCTCTCGTCAGGCGACACCACCAGGCAAGGGCGGGTCTTCTGGATTTCCGCACCTTGCGTCGGATCGAGAGGCACCAGCCAGACCTCGTCCAAGCGCGGCGCGGCACCTACCACTGCCACTCCTCGCGATCAAACTGGCTGGAGGGAAGGTCGAGCAACAGATCGTCGTGGGCGGCAGAGCCGGCGGCGCGGAATGCTTCCTCCCAGCCCTCGCGGGGCTGACGGGCCGGTGAGATGACGAGACGATTGTTTTCGATCCGCAGATCGACGGCACCCTGCAAGCCGCACTGTTCGATGAGGGGCTTGGGGATTCGGATACCTCGCGAATTGCCAACACGGATAAGCTCAACCTTCATGACCGTCAATGACCTCGTACTTACATTGTAGTCACATTCGAGCTTGTGGGCAAGCGAGAGAGAAAACCGGTAGTGTCTCGGATGGGTGTAGAGGCGGCTTAACGCCGCCATTTGGTCCGTCGGCTGACGGATAAACTCGCCGCTACGAATTCAAACTGGGTCACGACCGGGATGCCCGGTTAACTCGCCTGCCGAACGGGCGTCGCCGTCAGGCGTTTGGGGCCGGCTTCCAGCACGTGCTCCGGGCACTCGCGCATCATCAACTTGAAGTTCTCGATGAAGCGCGCGGCCAGGGCGTCGTACTTCTTATAATACTCTTCCCGGCTCGGCCAGGTGTTGGCGGGGTCCAGGATATCCGTGGGCACGCCTTCACAGGTCTTGGGCACTTCAAATCCGAAGACCGGATCGGCATAATACTCCACCTTCTGAAGCTTTCCGCTCAGCGCGGCATTCAGCAGGGCGCGGGTGTGTCCGATGCTGATGCGCTTGCCCACGCCGAAGGAGCCCCCCGTCCAGCCGGTATTCACCAGCCACACCTGCGCCTTGTGCTTCACGATCTTTTTCTTAAGCAGTTCGGCGTAAGCGTAGGGGTGATGCACCATGAATGGCCCGCCAAAACACGTGCTGAAGGTGATTTGCGGCTCGATGCCGAGGCCGATTTCCGTGCCGGCAATCTTGCTGGTGTAGCCGGAGATGAAATGGTAGATGGCCTGGTCGGGAGTCAGCCGGGCGATGGGTGGCATGACGCCGGAAGCGTCGCAGGTGAGGAAAATCACGTTTTGCGGGTGCCCGGCGTGCTTCTCCGGCAGGTGGTTGTAAATGAATTCCAGCGGATAGGCGGCGCGGGTGTTCTCCGTGACCTTGTCGTCGTTCAGGTCGATGTGGCGCGAAACGGGATCGTACGTCACGTTCTCCAGGATGGTGCCGAAGCGGCGGGTGACGGAGTGGATCTGCGGTTCGGCCTCTTCGGAAAGGCGGATCACTTTGGCGTAGCAGCCGTCCTCGAAGTTGAAGACGCCATTGTCGCTCCAGCCGTGCTCGTCGTCACCAATCAGGTGGCGGTTGGGATCGGCGGAAAGGGTGGTCTTGCCGGTGCCGGATAAACCGAAGAAAATGGCCACGTCGTCCTTGTTGCCGACGTTGGCCGAGCAGTGCATCGACAGCACGCCTTCCAGCGGCAGCAGGAAATTGAGCACGGTGAAGATGGTCTTCTTGATTTCGCCGGCGTAATTCGAGCCGCCAATGATCGCCAGTCGTTCGCGGAAGTTGAGAATGATGAACGTATCCGTGCGGGTGCCGTCCACCATGGGCGAAGCCAGGAACCCCGGCACGGCGAGGACGGTGAATTCCGGCACGTGCTTCTTCAATGCGTCCTGGTTGTGCGGCTTCAGGAACATGGTGCGCGCAAACAGACTGTGCCACGCCTTCTGGGTGATGATGCGGATGGGCAGGGAATACTCAGGGTCGGCGCCGGCAAAGCAATCCTGCACAAAGACGTCGCGCCCTTGCAAGTAGCCTTGCAGCCGCGTGAACAACGAGCTGAAATTCTCGCCGGTGAACGGACGATTATAGGTGCCCCACCAGACGCGGTCCTCGGTGGATTGCTCGCGCACCACAAACTTGTCTGCGGCGGCACGTGCCGTGTGCTTTCCGGTATTCACCAGAATGGGTCCGCGGTGGGTCAGGCTACCCTCGGAGCGAAAGATGATCTCCTCGTAGAGCGCGGCCGTGCTCAGATTCCAGTAGGCACGCCGCAAGTTCACCAGGCCGTGGTTCTGCAACCCGTACTCGCTGGCCAGGATTCCGGCCTCTTTGGCAGCCGGGGAATTGATGTCGAGATAAATGTTCATATATGTTCCTTAGTCGGTGTCAAGCGCCACATGCAGGGTGTCAGGTGTCAGGTGCCAGGTGTCAGGCTGCGGTCGGAAGTTCCTTTAGTCTCTTCGTGAGCCCGGATAGCATCCGATCAACTTCCCGCACCATCTCCAGTGCACGATTCACCTCATCCATGGGAATGTACAACCGAGTAACAATTAGAAAATGTGTCTCAAGTTCCATCAGGGATCCACTGGCGATTGACAAATGACGGAGGTAATCGCCCAAGTGCTCCCTCCCATGCCCTTCGGCGATGTTGGCGGGGATCGAGACGGAAGCCCGCTGAATCTGGGAAGTCAGTCCGAACATCTCCGCCTTGGGCAAGAGCCGGGAAACGCGATAGGATTCAATGACTAAATCCATCGCCTTTACCCAAACCTTAAGCTCCCTATAACTTTTCACCATCACCTCCCGCCTGCTTCCTACGGCCAGGAGAGTTGCAGATTCTAAACTGACACCTGACACCCGGCACCTGACACCTGCCTTCTACAGCCAGTCTCTAACCAGCTTCCGATCCCCGAGGTACAGCTCGTTGGCGGAGTCGGGATCCAGCGCCCACTGAATACGCTCGATGCCCTCGGTGATGTCCTTCATGGTGCCGCAGTAACTGAGGCGCAGGTGGCCCTCGAAACCGAATTCCTTGCCGGGCACCGCCAGCACTCTTACCTTCTCCAGCAAGAAATTCGCCAACTTTTGTGATTGCTTGTAGTAAGCGCTGAAGTCGGGGAAGCAGTAGAACGTCCCATCGGGCTTGGTCACTTTAACGCCGGGAATGGCCAGAAGGCGATCGAGCATAACGTTGCGGTTGTTCTCCAGCGTGATGCGCAGGGCTTCCACGGAAGATTGCACGCCATTGAGCGCGCCGACGGCCGCCCACTGCGAGGGTGCCGCCGGGCCGGAGGTCTGCTGCGACTGGATGTTCCCCATGGCCTCGGTCAATTCGCGGTTGGCGACGGCCCAGCCAATACGGAAACCCGTCATGGCGTAGGTCTTGGAAACGCCGTTGATGACCGCCAGCTTCGATTGCTCCAGCGGCGACTTCATAAAGTCGTAACAGAGCGGCGCCGACTTGCCGTCAAACACCAGACGGTTGTAAATGTCGTCCATGATCAGGTAAATGCTCTTCTTCTCGCAGAACTCCACCAACTCGCCTACGAAATCGCGCGAGTACATGGCGCCGCAGGGGTTGTTGGGGCTGTTCAGAATGATCGCCTTGGTGTAGGAGCCCACCGCGTTGATGATCTCGCTGACCTTGGGGCAGAAGGTTCCGTCCTCCGCCGTCACCGGCACTGCCACGCCGCCGGCAAGCTTCACCATTTCCGGGTAACTCACCCAGTAGGGTGCGGGAAAAATCACTTCTTCCTTGGGGTCCAGAATCGCATGCAGCAAGACCACCAGCGCCTGCTTGGCCCCACCGGAGACCAGGACGTTATCCGCCGTGACCAATTTGTGGTAATGCTCCTCCGTGTACCGCACCACCGCCTTCTTGAGCGCGGGAATTCCATCGGGGGCGGTGTAGCGAACTTCGCCGGTGTTGAGGAGCGAGGTGCAATTGATGATGGCATCAATCGGCGCCTTGCTCTTCGGCTCTCCTCCGCCCAGGTGAATGACCGGCTCGCCCTTTTCCCTCAGTATGGCGGCGGTTTCATTCAGTTTCAGAGTGGGTGATTCATTGATGGATCTGGCAAGTTGACTGAGGCTCATAGTGGTTCATTCCTTCTCCTAAGGTATCTCGGGCTGATTCAGAAGTGCGAAAGGCACTTCCGATCAGCACATGCGCTTTTTAGTAGGAAGCGTGGCCTCGCCGCAGGATTTGAGAGACTTCGTCGAGCGGCATGATTTTTGATGGGGAAATGTGCGAATAGCGCCCCGCGACCTGTCAAGCGAGCCACTGAGGTAGTGGGATCGCCTGAAGGGCTCAGACAAGCGTAACCATCGGCTTGGGGGTAACTGAGTCATTTTGTTCCAGCGCATAAATCGTTTTGCAATTGCGTTGCCGAACCCGGGCAAAGCTCCAAGGCCCAAAGAGATAGGGACATTTTGAACTTTGTGCGAGAATGGCACCCTAAGTGCTTTCGCACCTATATTGTACCAGAGAATCGGGGGACCAACGGATGGCGTACGACGCAACCCAAATGCAGGATTGGCAGATTTCTGAGGCAGCAGAGCAGCACATGCCGAGCCCGCGGGATTGGCAGGAACGGTTAGGTCTGCAACCTGATGAAGTTATCCCCATGGGCAGGTTGGCCAAGCTGGACTTCCTGAAGGTTATTGAGCGTCTGAAGAATCGCCCTGACGGGAAGTACATTGAGGTAACCGCCATCACGCCGACCCCCCTAGGTGAGGGAAAAAGCACAACATCGCTGGGTTTAATCGAGGGTTTAGGGAAGCGCGGCATGAATGTAGGGGGTTGCCTGCGTCAACCCTCCGGCGGGCCGACCATGAATGTAAAGGGTACGGCGGCGGGTGGGGGCAATGCCCTGCTGATCCCTATGACGGAGTTTTCCCTGGGCCTCACGGGCGACATAAACGATATCGCCAACGCTCATAACCTCGCGATGGTGGCGCTGACCGCCCGCATGCAGCATGAGCGAAACTACAACAACGAGCAACTGGCCAAGCTGAGCAAGATGCGCCGACTGGATGTCGATCCAACACGCGTGGAAATGGGCTGGGTACTGGATTTTTGCGCCCAGGCGCTGCGCAACATCATCATCGGGATCGGCGGCAAGCAAGACGGCTTCATGATGCAGTCCAAGTTCGCCATCACGGTCAGCAGCGAGTTGATGGCGATTCTGGCCATCAGTTCCGACTTGGCCGACCTGCGCAAGCGCCTGAATGAGATCACGGTCGCCTACGACAAACAGGGAAATCCGGTCACTACCGGCGACTTGGAAGTCGGCGGGGCCATGACCGCGTGGATGCGCAACACCGTCAACCCCACGCTATGCAGCACGGCGGAATACCAACCCTGCATGGTCCACGCCGGGCCGTTCGCCAACATCGCGGTGGGGCAGTCGTCCATCATCGGCGACCGGTTGGGCCTGAAGATGTTCGACTATCACGTCACGGAGAGCGGCTTCGCAGCCGACATCGGTTTCGAGAAGTTCTGGAACGTCAAGTGCCGATGCAGCGGACTGAAGCCGAATGTCTCCGTCCTCACCACCACCATCCGGGCGCTAAAGATGCACGGTGGCGGACCGCGTGTGGCTCCCGGATTGCCGCTCGCCGAGGAGTATACGAAAGAAAACCTGAAGCTTCTGGAGCAGGGTCTGCCCAATCTCCTCCACCACCTCGGCATCATCCGCCGGTCGGGTATCAACCCGGTGGTGTGCATCAATTGCTTCCATACGGACACCAAGTCTGAGATTGAGCTGGTACGTCGGGCAGTGGAGGCCACGGGTGCGCGGTGCGCCCCCTCCGAACATTGGGCCAAGGGCGGCGAAGGCGCTTTGGAACTGGCCGACGCCGTTCTCGACGCCTGCAAGGAAGAGGTCAACTTCAACTACCTGTACCCGCTCGAAATGAAGTTGCGCGACCGCGTGGAACTGATCGCCAAGACCGTCTATGGGGCAGATGGAGTGGTCTGGACTCCCGAGGCGGAAGCGAAGTCAAAGCAATTGGAGGCCGACCCCAAGTTTGCCGACTACGCCACCATGATGGTGAAGACGCATCTGAGCTTGAGCCACGACCCAACGCTGAAGGGGGTTCCGAAAGGCTGGGTGCTGCCCATTCGCGACGTGCTGGTCTATTCGGGGGCAAAGTTCCTTTGCCCTTGCGCCGGCACCATCAGCTTGATGCCCGGAACATCCTCGAATCCCGGCTTCAGGCGCCTTGATGTGGATGTGAAGACAGGGAAAGTTTCGGGACTGTTCTGAGCTGGGAGAGAACCATGCAAGCAGAGCTCTTCGAGGGAGTGTCGGAGCAAACGCGCCAGCGGATCCTGGAAACCGCACGCGACGAATCGTTTGCAAAGGGCGATTTCATGTTCCGCCTGGGTGAGCCAGCCCGGCACTTCTACATTCTCGGCGAAGGGCGGGTGCGGCTCACCTTGGGTCAAGGAGAGCGCCTGACATACGTGGCAAGCAGCCCCAGCGAGCTCATCGGTTGGTCTAGCCTGGTGGATAACGAAAGCTACACGGCCTCGGCGGAATGCCTGGTTCCGGTCAAGGTGCTCAAGATTGAGAAGAGCGCAATTGGACGAGGTGTTATTGCGGGATCGCGACAGCGGCATGGCGTTCTACAAAAACCTCGCCGCGATCATCGGCCGCCGGCTGATCAAGTGCTATCAGGCCATGCTCCTGGTGTACGGAAGCCGGGAGGCTAAACGCATTGCCGATTGATGATTGCCGATTGTCGATTGAAGAACAACGAGCTTTCAGGAGTCAGTTGTCAGTCATCAGCGAAAATTGATCGACTGCGGTGAAATGCCGATCGCAATCGACAATCGGCAATCGACAATTTCGTCGGGAGACTTAGCATGGATGCGACCACGGAAGTACAGCCAGTGAATCACCTGCGCGCGGCGCTGGAGAAGAAGGAGTTCTTCTGCACGGCGGAGTTGGTGCTGGGGCGGGACCACAACGTCAAAGAAGCGGAGACCTTCGTCCAAGAGGCTGCGGCTGAACCCAACGGCATCAAGGTCATCAGCGTGACGGACCTTCCCGGCGGCAACCCCGCGCTGCCGCCCGAGTCCTTCGTCGCCGCCATCCGGGAAAAAGGCCTGACGCCCATTGCCCATCTCACTGGCAAGGATGGAAACCGCGCTTCCCTCGAGAGCCGCCTGCACGCCCTGGCGCACATCGGTGTGGAAAACATTCTGGCGCTCACAGGCGACGCGCAAAAGGAAGGCTTTGCCGGCAAGGCGAAGCCGGTGTTCGACCTCGATTCGGTGCTGATCCTCTGGCTGCTTCAAGCGATGCGCAAGGGGATCGAGTACAACCTGGGTCCGAGGACCGTTCGCAGTACGCCCTTCGATTTCTTTGCGGGCGCGGTGGTCAATCCTTACAAAGTCCACGAAGCCGACCAGATGATGCAGTTTTACAAACTACAATTGAAGATCGCAGCAGGGGCGCAGTTTGTCATCACCCAATTGGGGTACAACCTGCGCAAGCTCTACGAGCTGAAACAGTACATGGACCGCGAAGGTGTGGGACACATGCCGGTGCTGGCCAACGTCTATGTCCCCACGGCGAAGATCGCGCAAATGATGCAGGCCGGGGAAGTGGCAGGCTGCGTCATCCCCGATGAACTGATTCAGCGGCTGGAAAAAGAGAAGAAGCCCGAGCGCCTGGAACGCGCTGCGCTGATGGTGGCCGCGGCGAAAGATCTGGGATTTGCCGGAGCGCATATCGGCGGCTTTAACCTGTCGCACAAAGATTTCATTACCATCACCGAGCGCGCGGCGGCCATCGGCAGCGATTGGCGCAACCACATGAATGACCTGGTGCTGCCCGTGGCCAATGAGTTCTACCTGCTTCCGCCGGGCAAGGATGGCTTGAGCGACGCCGCCGGCAAATACCAACTGAATAGTCACAAGCCGCACGCCACCGCTTCCCAGTGGCTCTCGAAGCAAGTGCACCGGCATTTCATCGCCGAGGGCTCCGTGGG
The DNA here is from genome assembly GCA_963719115.1 of uncultured Acidobacteriota bacterium. Taxonomy (GTDB): domain Bacteria; phylum Acidobacteriota; class Terriglobia; order UBA7540; family UBA7540; genus Bog-366. The sequence goes on from CAVRBF010000008.1 coordinate 11,577, forward strand.
CGCGCGCTTTTTCGGCGCTCATCTGAAGACCAACGGCAAGTCGCAAATCCTGGCGTCAAGGGCTCTGGTACAAGCTGCTGGGACCATCGAGCCTTTATCGCCAAGCCACACTGGGATGCAAGAACTGCGGCGACTGCCTGCAAGATCACCTGGACTACGCGGGATGCTCGATGCGCTGGTGCTACAAGGAACTGCGCAACGGCCCCTGCGGCGGCTCGCGCATCGACGGCACCTGCGAAGCCCGCCCGGAACAGGAATGCATCTGGAACGTGATTTACCGCGGCGCGCTGGCGATGGGAGATGATCCCCGCAAGTTCGCCCACAAGTTGATTCCACCCCGCGATTGGTCCCTGGACGGCACGAACGCGCTGGCCAATCGGTTCGTCAGGATTCGATAATCTTGGCAAGCGGGTGGAGTTGGGAGAAGGCGGAAAGCAGTAGGCAGGGGGCAGTAGGCAGTAAGCGGAAGGCAGTAAGCGGCAGGTTTGAGCGTCAAGGAGAGGTTCTCACTCTCGGTGAGCCGAGAATTCGACTCTCGGTACTTTTGGGGACTTAACCTGATGCCGTGTGAAACTCGGGACCCACTCAAGAGCCCCGAGCAGTCCTCCGCACGGGAACAGAGCCAACACCAATGGATGAGCTACGACCGCACGTGATTACTAGCCAGGACGCCGAGGGGGAAGAACTGCATGCTTTGTCCTCACAAGAAAAGGCGTTTCAGGAAGATTGGCTACAGGAAATCCTCTTCAAGCACCCGTCAATTCTTCCAGTTGACTTCGTGGACGAAGCCTTCGCCCCGCTCATCCCAATCGGCCGTGAAATAGCCTCCACGGATGACCTCTTCATAAGTCCAAGCGGGCTGCTCACGATTGTTGAAACAAAGCTATGGCGAAATCCAGAGGCGCACCGTACCGTTATTGCACAGGTTTTGGACTATACCAACACCCTTACAACCTGGAGCTATAGGAAATTAGACGAGGCTGTCCAATCCTTCATGCAGAAGAGATATGGCAAGCCAATTTCGCTGTTTACCGCTATCAAAGACCGAACCAAACTTTTTGACCTGGGAGAGATGGAGTTCAGGCAACGTGTCCAGGATACTCTCATCAACGGTCGGTTTGCGCTTCTAATAGTCGGCGACCGTATCTACCCATCGGCAACGCAATTAGCTGAGCTCATCCAGTCTGCTCCGCACCTCCAGTTCTCCATGGCATTTATCGAGCTCCTGTGCTACCGGCTTAAGAAAGATTCAGAGTGGCCGCTCATCGTATTCCCCCGTATTGTGGCTAAGACTAAGGAGGAAACCAGGGCGGTGGTCAAAGTCGTTTACGAGGAGAAAAAGCCATCTGTTGAGGTTACAGCGCCCGCCGAAAAGGAAGTTGCTTCAGGACATACTTCGTTTCCAGACTTTATTTCCTCCTTGCCTTCGAATCTTGGCGAGATCTTCCAGCCGTACATAGAGAAATGGATGAAGGACGGGTACACAGTTTATTGGGGAACCATCGGGTTTAGCTTGAGGATCAATTGGGGAAAGAAAAATCGCAAAATCACGATTTTCGACGCTTACCCTGATTGGAGCGCAGGCATCCTGACAGAGAAATGGGCACAGGAGTATGGGCTCCCAGAGGGTCCGTACCGCGAGTACCGTAACGCGCTCATGAAATCTCCTGCAATCGGCAGCCTCATTGCTTCCGGGAAGAGATACGTTCGGTACGACAAGTTGGCAGACTCCGATCTCAAATTACTGCTTGAGGCGACGGACGCGCTCGCTCAATCCCTTTCCAATGCCGCTGCCAGCCAGAGATCGGGTACATAGCAGGCGTGCTTTCGCGAGGCTCCTACTGGCCTGATGGAATGCTGGACGCAGCGGCGGGCACCGGCGGTTTGCAAGGAGCGAACCATGGTCGAAAAATACGACAGGACAGGTCGCCTTGATTTCAACTTATGCCACGCGAGGGAACTACCGAAACTGCCTTCTGCCTACTGCCTTCTGCTTTCCGAGAAGTGCGGTGTGACTGGGGGGTATCGCATATGATCTCGAGTGGAATGTACCAGAAGGCCCTCCGTGGGCATCGGGACTTGAAGGTTTATCAGCTCGCGTACAGCCTGGCGATGCGGATTTTTGAGGAATCGATGACGTTTCCCCCTGAGGAACGTTATTCATTGACCAGTCAAATTCGACGGTCTTCACGGAGCGTTGCAGCGAACATCGCGGAAGGTTTCAGGAAACGGCAGTACCCCAGCATGTTCATGAGTAAATTGGCCGATTCGGACGCTGAGGCCACCGAGACTCAGGTTTGGTTAGACTTCGCTCGGGACTGTGGATATTTGTCAATCGGATGACCAGGAACGAACTGGTGGCGGGATATGAGGAGATCGGGAGGATGTTGCACGCAATGATCGAACACCCCGAGAGGTTCGCACCATCTTCCCCATGAAGGCAGCAAGGAGAGGCCGTGAGCAGTAAAGGTAGAAAGGTGGCGTACGCAGCAGTCTGCGGCGTAGCAGCGGCGTTTTTGTTTCTGCCTTCTGCCTTCTGCTTACTTCTAAGTTTAGGGAGGAATCAAGAACTTATGCTCATCATCGGTGAACTCATAAATTGTACGCGTAAGAAAGTCGGCGCGGCGGCGGCCGCAAGGGACGTGGCGTTTTTCCAGGATATCGCCCGCAAGCAGGTGGAGGCGGGCGCGGACATGCTCGACGTAAACGGCGGGCTGCCGGGACAGGAGCTGGAAGTCCTGCCGTGGCTTGTCAACATCGTGCAGGAAACAGTTTCCGTGCCGTTGTGCCTGGATAGCGCCGATCCGGAAGCGCTGCGCCGCGCCCTGCCGCTCTGTAAGCAGCGTGCCATGATTAATTCCATCACCAACGAAGCGGCGCGCATCGCGGCATTGATGCCGGTGCTCAAAGAATTTCGTCCCAAGATCATTGCCCTGTGTCTGGGAGAGTCGGGGCCGCCCAATACCGCGGAGGAACGCGTGGCCCATGCGACCCACCTGGTGGACCTGCTGACCAAGGAAGGGTACGCGCTCGACGACATCTACGTGGATGGTTGCGTGCTGCCGGTCAGCACGGGCCCCGAGCATGGCAAGGGGTTGCTGGACGCCATCGGACAGATCACCGCGCGCTATCCGGGCGTACACGCCAGCGCTGGTGTCAGCAACGTATCGTTTGGACTTCCCCTGCGTAAGCTTCTCAATGAGACCTTCTGTGTCCTGTTGATGGCACGTGGTTTGGACGCGGGGATCGTTGACCCCTGCGATCAGCAATTGATGGCCAACATTCGCGCCGCGGAGGCCCTGCTGGGCCGCGATGAGTATTGTGCCAACTACTTGCGCGCCTTCCGCGAAGGAAAACTGGAGATGCCAGCGGCAGCGTAAAGAGAATTGCCGATTGACGATTTTCGATTGACGATTTGCGGACGGAACTCGTCATGGTTTTTCAATCGAAATCGACAATCGTCAATCGACAATTATGCATCCCTTGATTCAACAACTCGTTTCACAAGGCCCCGTGCTGACCGACGGCGCTTGGGGAACGGAATTCCAGGCGCGCGGTCTCGAGGCCGGCGAATGCCCCGACCACTGGAATCTCACGCACCCGGACCGTGTGGAAGATGTGGCGCGCGCATACGTGGAGGCAGGCAGCCAGGTGATTCTGACCAACACGTTCCGTGGGAATCGAATCGCTTTGGAGGGGCACGGATTGGCCGGGCACGTGCAGGAAATCAATCGGCGTGGGGTGGAAATCTCGCGGCGTGCCGCGGGCGACAAAGCACGCGTCTTCGCTTCCATGGGGCCGAGCGGCAAACTGCTGATGATGGGGGAAGTCAGCGAAGACGAACTGGCGGCGGCTTATACCGAACAAGCGCAAGCGTTGGCAGAAGGCGGGGCCGATGCCTTGATCTTCGAGACCATGAGTGACCTGGCGGAGACGAAGGTCGGATTGCAGGCGGCTCGCGCCACAGGCTTGCCGGTCGTCGTTTCCCTGGCGTTCGACTCCGGTAAGAACCTCGATCGCACGATGATGGGAACCACTCCGGAGGCGGCGGCAACGGAATTGAACGCTGCCGGCGCGGATGTGATTGGCGCCAACTGCGGACAGGGAATCGACAGCTACGCCGCCCTTTGCCTGAGACTGCACCAATCCACAACGCTGCCTCTCTGGATCAAGCCCAACGCGGGCCTGCCGGAACTGGTGGCGGAGGGGGCACGCTACCATACGTCGCCGGAGGAATTCATCGCGGCATGCACCGGCCTTGCTGGCGGCAGGTGCGAGCTTCTTGGGCGGGTGTTGCGGCACCAGCCCCGCTTTTATTCGGGCCTTGCGGAGGAAAATCAAGAGCCAATGAACCACCAAGGCACCAAGACACAAAGAAAAGGGATGAGGAAATGCCTACGCGCGTAAAACAGATGCAATTACCGTCGATATTCGGACTGTTCTCTGCAAGCCCTTTCTTGGTGCCTTTGTGTCTTGGTGGTGAATGTCGCAGTACAAACCTATGCGTCTGAAACTGATCAGTTGCGAAATCTTCTTCCGCGAGCTTTGTGCCTGCGTGGCGCGCTCACCGCACATCATCGACTTCGAATTCCTCCCCAAGGGTCTGCACGACATTGAGTGCGACCAGATGCGATCGCGGCTACAAGCCGCCATCGATCGTGTGGAGGAGCGCCAGTACGACGCCTTACTGCTGGGCTACGGCCTTTGCAACAACGGCATCATGGGCCTGACCACCAAATCCATTTCCCTGGTGGTTCCGCGCGGCCACGATTGCATCACGCTGTTCATGGGAAGTGCCACACGCTACATGGACTACTTCAACACGCACCCCGGCGTGTATTTCAAGACCACCGGCTGGATAGAGCGCGGCGAGGCGGACGGCGAACTGGGCCAACTCGCCCTGGGAAACAAGCTCGGGTTGAGGCAAAGCTACGAGGAGATGGTGGCCAAATACGGCGAGGATAACGCCAAGTATCTCTGGGAGGAGTTCGGTAAGAATCTGGCTCGGCACTACGGCCAGATCACCTTCATCAAAATGGGCGTGGAACCTGACGCCAGCTTCGAGCAGCGTGCACGCGAGGAAGCGGCTCAGCGCGGGTGGACGTTCGAGCAGGTCGAAGGCGACATCAGCTTGATCCAGCGCCTGGTGAACGGCCAATGGGATTCGAAGGAATTCCTGGTGGTTCCCCCCGGCCACCGCATTGCACCGAGCTATGACGAAGGAGTAATAAAGGCAGTGGCAAGTGCGGAGTAAAGAGTTGGGAGGTGGCAGGTAGCAGGTGGTAGATGGGGAAAACCCATATGCCACCTACGACCTACCACCTACCAGCCCGACCAAAGGCAATAAACTAATGAATTCCCTTCAGCGCGTACGGACGGTACTGGCTGGCGGCATCCCCGACCGGGTACCCGTGTGCCTGCACAATTTCATGATGGCGGTGCGTGAAGCGGGCGCACGCATGGAGGACTACCGCGTCGATCCTGAAATCATTGCCCGCGTGCATCTCCAGGCGCTCGAGAAATACGGGCATGACTGTGTGGTGGTGGACACCGACACCACCATGCTGGCCGAAGCGCTTGGCGCCCGCTCGGAATGTGCCCCCGGCGAGCCCGGCCGCATCGTTGCACCCGCCATCCGCAGCCTTGACGAAGTTGAGCGCTTAAGCGTGATTGATCCCGAGGAGGATGGCCGCATTCCCGCTCTGCTGGAAGCCGTCCGCCTGCTCGTTAAGCAAGTGGGCAGTGAGATTGCCATTCGCGGGAACGCCGACCAGGCCGCGTTCGATCTGGCTTGCATGGCGCGCGGCATTGAAGACTTCCTGATGGAACTCGTCGAGCGGCCCGACGATCCGCGCATCGGTCAACTCCTGGAGATTTGTTACCAGAGCCATCTTGCGGTGCACCGCGCGCTGGCCAAGGCCGGAGCACATTTCACTTCCCTTGGCGATAGCCTGGCGGGCCCGGACGTTACGTCTCCGCGCATGTTCGAGCGCTTTGCGCGCCCGTACGAGGCAAGACTCGTCAATGACCTGAATGCCGACGGCATCTTCGTGGTGATTCACATCTGCGGCGACACCAGCAAAATACTCGATATGCTGGCGGAATACGGACCCTGCGGGTTCGATCTCGATTACAAAACAGATGCCGTGAAGGCCAAGCAGACCGCCGGTCAGCGCCACGTGTTGTGCGGAAACATTGACCCCAGCGGCGTCCTGGCCCAGGGCACCGTTGAGCAGGTCGGCGAAGCAACAAAGAAGCTTATCTCCGTGTGGAAACCAGGTGGGCGATTTATCCTGAACTCGGGTTGCGCCATCCCCCCCACAACCCCGCCAGAGAACATCCGGGCAATGGTGAGCGCCGCGCACGAGTACGGAGTGTATTGAGGAGAGTGACGAGTGACAAGTGACGTGTGACGAGCAAGCAGAGGCATCGTACTGACTATGAAGCAAGTAGGTGAGCAGTGACGAGTTACGCACCAGGCGAATCGCGGTCCGGCACGCCGATTGTCAGGGGCTATCGGGATTTGCTTGTGTGGCAAAAAGGGATGGCATTGGTCAAAGAAGTTTACGTTTTGACACGTGGGTTTCCGGACGACGAACGCTTTGGCTTGATTTCCCAAATGCGGCGGGCAGCCGTGTCGATTCCCTCGAACATCGCTGAAGGCCAAGCCCGTCATTCGACTGGGGAATTCGTTCAATTTCTCTCGCACGCCGAAGGTTCATTGGCCGAACTCGACACTCAGCTCCGGGTAAGCAACGAACTCGGCTTTTGCGTTGGCGCAATGGCCGCTCGCGCCGAGTCCATTGCGGAACTCGCGGAGGAATTGCGGCGAATGCTCAACTCATTGCGTCGAAAACTTGGCTGATTCCTTGCTCGCTTGTCACTCGTCACTTGTCACTCGTCACTAGGTGGTGTAATGACTGGACGCGAACGCATAATCGCTCTGCTTGACGGCAAGCCGGTGGACAGCTTGCCGTTCATGCCCATCACCATGATGTTCGCCTGTGACCAGATTGGCGCGCAGTATCGCGAGTACGCCACGGACTTCGAGGTGCTGGTGGAGGGGCAGATCCAGACAGCAGTGAAGTTTGATTTCGATTACGTAAATACCATGTCTGATCCAGCAGGAGAAGCGGCGGACTGCGGGGCTCCCGTCAAGTTCTTCCCCAACCAACCGCCTGCTCTCGATGAAGCCCACGCCTTGCTGGCCGACAAGAGAACGCTGCGCCGGCTTACCGTTCCCGACCCCCAAACCAGCCCGCGCATGAGCAACCGCCTGCGGGCCTTGGCGCTCCACCGGCAGCGAGTCGGCAACGAAAAGTTGATCGAAGGTTGGATTGAAGGCCCTATTGCCCAGGCTGCTGACCTGCGCGGCATCAACAACCTGATGACGGATTTTTACGATGACCCCGCCTTCGTGGTCGAGCTATTTGAGTTCGTCTTGGAACTTGAACTCGCTTTTGCCCGCGCACAAGTGACAAGCGGGGCGGAGATGATTGGGGTGGGCGATGCCGCCGCTTCGCTGGTGGGCCCAGGTTTTACAAGGAGTTCGTTTGGCCATACGAAAAGCGCATGATGGACGGCCTGCGCGCCATGGGAGCCCGAACCCGTCTGCATATCTGTGGAAATACCCGGCCCATTCTTGGCCTGATGGGGCGGTTGGGTTGCGATGTGATCGATCTGGATTCTCTTGCTCCGCTGTCCGAGGGGCGCGCGGCCATGGGACCACGTCAGGTGCTGTTGGGCAACATTGATCCCGTCCGCGTGCTGCGCAATGGAACGCCAGCGGAGGTTTACGCTGCGGTGGCCGAGTGCCACCGACAGGCAGGAGATCGATTTATTGTGAGCGCCGGGTGCGAGGTGGTGCGCGATTCCCCCTTGCAAAACCTCGAAGCTATGCGACGCTATGCCCGGGAGCATAGTGTGGCATGAGAGGTGCAGGAGTAAACATGAATAGCCGTGACCGCGTTTTTGCGATGCTGGATGGGCGGCCGGTGGATTGTCTGCCCGTGATGCCGATTACGATGATGTTCGCGGCGGACCAGATCGGCGCCAAGTACTTCTCTTACACCACGGATCACCGCGTGTTGGCGGAGGCACAGATACGTACTGCCGAAGAATTCGATTTCGACCATGTCTCCGCCATAGCTGAGACGCGCGAGGCTCCCGACTGCGGGGCCAAAGTGGAATATTTTGACGACCAACCGGCTTCCATCGTCGAGGCGCAGGCTTTGCTCGCGGACAAGAAAACGCTGGCGCAACTGAAAGTTCCAGATCCCCTCGGCGGTGGACGCATGCACGACCGCGTGAAAGCCATCGCTCTGTTGAAGCAACGCGTGGGCCGGCACAAGATTGTGGAAGGCTGGATGGAGGGCCCCTGTGGGGCGTCGGCGGATCTGCGCGGCATCAACACCCTCATGACCGACTTCTATGACGACCCGACATTTGTGCGCGATCTCTTCGACTACGTGTACGAAGTGGGCATGCGATTTGCGCAGGCACAAGTGGAGGCGGGGGCAGACGTCATTGGCATCGGCGATCCGGCAGCGTCTCTGGTCGGCCCGAAGCTCTACCAGGAGTTTGTGTGGCCTTACGAGAAGAAGATGGTCAACGGCTTGCACGCGCTCGGTGCCCGCGCCCGATTACACATCTGTGGAAACACCCGCCAAATTCTAGCGGATATGGGCCGGTTGGGCTGCGACTACATCGATGTGGATTCCCTGGCGCCGATGGCGGAAGCACGTCAAAAGATGGGACCGGCACAGGTGGTATTGGGCAATCTTGATCCTGTGCGCGACCTGCGCAACGGTGCCTCGCACTCCGTGTACGCGAAGGTGGCCGAATGCCATCAGCAGGCGGGGTCGCGTTATATCGTGGGCGCAGGCTGCGAAGTACCACGAGATACGCCGCCGGCCAATGTGCACGCGTTGGTCCGGTACGCGCGCCAAAATTATGGGCTAAAAGGCTTTCGCACGAACCCTAGCGCAAGGTATCGGCGGGCCGCCGTCAGCAGTTAAGCTTTCTAGCTTCGAAGAACCTTAAACGATGTCAAACCAAGCGACACACCGCATCACCCTTCGCCCCGTACAGGCGGAACTGACGGCTCCGGAGGGAACCTCCTTGCGTGACCTGCTGTTCGCACAGGGCGTGGAGTTCCCATGTGGTGGGCAGGGAAGATGTCGCGGCTGCCGGGTGCATGTCCTGGAAGGTCACGCATCGGTCAATGATGCGCAAAAGGAGCGTCTGAGCGCGGAGGAACTGGCGGCGGGATGGCGACTGGCCTGCCAATGCGCACTGGAAGACGATCTGGTTATCGAGTTGCGCCAGTGGGACGCTGCCATCCTGGTGGATGACACACCCTTTGCGTTCGAGCCGCGCTCCGGCTTGGGTGTGGCCGTGGATCTGGGAACCACCACGCTGGTTACGCAATTGCTCGACCTCAGCGCCGGCTGCGTGCTGGCCGTGCGCACGGCGCTAAATTGCCAGGCGCGGTTTGGCGCGGACGTGATGAGCCGCGTGCAGTTTGGAGTAGCGAATGACGGCGAGCAGCAGCTTCGCGATCTGATCCGCCAGCAAATCGGAAGTCTGATCGAGCAACTTTCCTTCGCCGCACACTTGCCGGAAGAGCAGATTACGGATGTAACGCTGGTGGGGAACACCGTGATGCACCACCTTTTCTGCGGGCTGGATATTGAGCCCTTATCGCGGTACCCTTTCGAGTCGGCGCACCTCGGACTTCAGGCATTTCGCCCTGAAGACCTGGGATGGAAGCTTTCCGGCGCGGCGCAAGTGCGATTTCTCCCCTGCCTGGGTGGCTTTGTGGGCAGCGATATTCTGGCCGGCATTCTGGCCACCAATCTTGGCGAGCGTGAGGACCTGAATGGGTTGGTCGATCTGGGCACGAACGGGGAGATTGTGATCGGCAATCGCCAGCGGTTGCTGTGCGCGTCTACGGCCGCCGGACCGGCGTTCGAGGGAGCGCGAATCTCCATGGGTATGCGCGCCGCAACGGGCGCCATCTCCGAGGTGAGAGTGGAAGATCACTCGATTAAATGCGGCGTCCTGGGCAACGTTCCGCCGCAGGGCTTGTGTGGAAGCGGTTTGGTGGATGCCGTCGCCGCGGGCTTGGAGCTGGGGCGAATCCAGCCGTCAGGCCGCTTCGCCAACGGCGCGGCGCCCTGGGAGTTGGAAGCGCCCGTGGTGCTGATGCAGAGTGACGTCCGCGAACTGCAACTCGCAAAGGGAGCGATCGCGGCGGGGATTCGCATTCTCTTGGACCGGTTCGGCGCGGCCCCTGCCGACGTAAAAAAACTCTATCTTGCCGGGGCATTTGGCAATTATATTAACCGCGCCAGTGCGGAGCGAATCGGCTTGATCCGCTTCCCGGCGGAAAAGGTCGAGGCGGCTGGCAACACCGCCCTCCTGGGTGCCAAGTTGGCGCTCTTCCGCCCCAAGGATGAGGACGGCTCGTTCGACCACCTGCGCCGGCGCATCGAGCATGTTCCCCTGAACGCGGACCAAGGTTTTCAGGAGACGTTTGTGGAGGAAATGGCATTTCCATAATCGGGTGTTGGGGACTGAGGGCTGGTACGAACTAGCGGCCAGTCTCCAACACTCAGCACTTAGAACCTAAGAAACGGAGACTGTTATGTCACAATTCCAAGAACTGCAACAAGCCATCATCGATGGAAAGGCTCCCGTGTCCAAGGCATTGACAGAGAAGATGCTCAAAGAGGGGATTCGCCCCGGCGAGTTCTTTCCCAAGGCCATCATCCCCGCCATGGACGAAGTGGGACGGCGTATGCGGGAGTGCGAATTCTTCATTCCCGAAGTCCTGATTGCGGCGCGCGCGGCTCGTGCTTCGAGCGATATTCTGCGGCCGCTTTTGGTGGGAGAAGAGGCCGTCGCGTCGGCCGGCACCGTCGTCTGCGGGACCGTAAAGGGCGATCTGCATGACATCGGCAAGAACATTGTGGCCATGATGCTGGAGAGTGCGGGTTTCAAGATTATCGACCTGGGCGTGGATGTTACCCCGGAGAAGATCGTCGATGCCGTTCGTACGCAAAACGCCAATATCGTAGCGCTGTCGGCATTGCTCACTACGACGATGGTAAACATGAAGTCCGTGGTGGAAGCGCTGGCCGCCGCTGGCCTGCGTGACAAGGTGAAGATCATGGTGGGTGGAGCACCCGTCACGGACTCCTGGGCGCATTCCATCGGCGCCGACGGTTACGGCAAAGACGCTCCCGCCGCCGTGGAGTTGGCGCGGCAGCTTGCGGCAGCGTAGGGGCCCGCTTCCAGCACTCCCTGGTGTAAGCAACAGCCGGGAGGCGGGAGGCACAAGGAGGCAACCGGTCGGCGAAAGCGAGCCTCGGCGGGCGTGCACGTAGAGACGCAACCCGAACACTCGAGCGACAACGCCAACGCTGTTCCTGCCGCTCTTACGTCGCGAGTTCGTCGAGCAGGCCTCACTGCAACCAAGGTGAGCGAGCGCGCACGTGGTCCGTGCCCAAGTTCCGCTGCTCTCCGTCTTCTGCTTTCTGCCGGTTGCCTGATATTCGGAGGAATTTCATGATCAGCTCACGCGAGCGAGTTCGCCTCGCCCTGGAGCACCGGGAGGCGGACTGCATTCCGCTCGACCTCGGTGCGACCACGGTGACGGGGATGCACGTCGATACCGTGTACCGATTGCGCCAGGCGCTCGACTTGGATGCGCCCGGGACGCCGGTGAAGGTCATCGAACCGTTTCAAATGCTCGGCGAGATCAAGCCGGATCTGCTCAACGCCCTGGCGATTGATACGGTCTTGGTGAGCGGCACCGGAACGGCATTCGGGTTTCCGCTGCAAGGATGGAAAGAGTGGAAGACCTTCGGCGGCTCCCCCGTGCTGGTGCCGGAAGGCTTCAACACCGAACCTGAATCGAATGGCGATCTGCTCATTTACCCTCAAGGCGACCGCTCCGCGCCGGCCTCGGGTCGCATGCCACAGGGAGGGTTCTACTTTGACGTCATCGTTCGGCAAGAACCCTTCGAGGAAGAGAAACTGCGCGTTGAAGACAATCTGGAGGAATTCAGCGTCCTCTCCGATCAGGAGGTTGAGCACTATCGCTCCCGCGCGGATGCACTCTACACACAAACGGACAAGGCGCTGGTGCTCAACTTGGGCGCGCTGTCGCTCGGCAACATCTCGCGCATCCCGGGCCCGGGACTGAAGTGTCCGCGCGGAATTCGCGACGTCGAGGAGTGGTACGTCAGCCTTAGCACCCGCCGCGACCACGTTTACAAGATCTTCGAGCGCCAGACGGAAATCAACCTGATCAACCTGGAAAAGATCTTTGCCGCCGTTGGCAACAAGCCAACGGTGGCTTACCTGACAGGCACGGATTTTGGCGCGCAAAACGGGCCGTTCGTCTCGCCTCGAACTTACCGCGAGTTGTTCATGCCGTTCCATAAGCAAGTCAATGACTGGGTGCACCGCTACACATCGTGGAAGACGTTCATTCACAGTTGCGGCTCGGTTTGGGCTCTGGTGGATGATTTCATCGCTGCCGGGTTCGACATTCTCAATCCGGTTCAATGCTCCGCCGCCCATATGAACCCTTTCGACCTGAAACGGAAGTTTGGCGGCCGCGTGACGTTCTGGGGAGGCGGAGTGGACACGCAGGGGACCCTTCCCTTTGGCTCGACGCAGGAAGTCCGTGAGGAAGTTCGCGAGCGCATCCGCGCCTTCGGCCCCGGCGGAGGCTTCGTCTTCAATGCCGTTCACAACGTCCAAGCGTTGGTGCCGGTGGAGAACGTACTTGCCATGTACCGGACGGCCCGCGAGTACGGCCGCTACCCGCTGCGCTTGGACAGCGCGGCATAGGAAAGGCAGTGACGAGTGACAAGTGACGAGTGTCGAGCAATCAAAACAACTTGTAGCTGTCGCTTCTGTTCGCTCGTCACTTGTCACTCGTCACTGTTTTCTGGAGGTACTTCTCATGACATCACGCGAGCGCGTTCATCTGGCTTTGAACCATCAAGAGTCTGACCGCGTGCCGGTTGACCTGGGCGCGGGCCCGGTGACGGGAATGCAGGTCGACACGGTTTACAACCTTCGGCAGGCACTGGGCCTCGATGCCCCCGGTACGCCGGTGAAGGTGGTGGAACCCTATCAGATGCTTGGGGAGATCAAAGCCGACCTGATGGCCGCGCTCGGCATCGATGTCGTCGGATTGTCCAAAGCCTCCACCATGTTCGGCTTCAAGAACGAAGGCTGGAAGCATTGGACAACCTTCGCCGGCACGCCCGTGCTGGTCCCGGAAGGCTTCAACACCGACCCCGACGAGAACGGCGACATCCTGATGTATCCCGAGGGCGACAAATCCGTGCCGCCCAGTGGCCGCATGCCGAAAGGCGGCTTCTATTTTGACTCCATTCCCCGCCAGTTGCCCCTTGATGACAACAGCCTTAAGCTCGACGACAACGTGGAGGAGTTCACTCCGATTTCCGACGCCGACTTGGCCTACCTGGGGCGCGAGGCGGAACGTTTGTGGAACGAAACGGACAAGGCCATGCTCGCGAACTTTGGCGGTACAGCGTTTGGCGACATTGCGCTGGTGCCCGGCCCCTGGCTGAAGCATCCCAAAGGTATTCGCGATGTCGAAGAGTGGTACGTCAGCACCATGACGCGCCGCGACTTTGTGTACAAGATCTTCGAGTACCAGTGCGCAGATGGGCATCAAGAATCTCGAAAGGATCCACAGCGTCGTGGGCGAACGCGTCTCGGTGGTGATGCTGTCGGGAACGGACTTCGGCCAACAGCATGGCCCGTTCATTTCGCCCAAGACCTATCGCGAGCTCTACCAGCCGTTCAACAAGGCCGTGAACGACTGGGTGCACAAGAACACGACGTGGAAGACCTTCATTCATTCGTGCGGATCGGTTCGCGCCTTGCTTCCCGAATTCATCGCCGCCGGCTTTGACGTTCTCAATCCCGTGCAGTGCTCGGCCGCTTGTATGGCGCCGCAGGAATTGAAGCAGGAGTTCGGCGACCGCGTCACGTTCTGGGGCGGCGGCGTCGACACTCAGAAGACCCTGCCCTTCGGTACCGTCGAAGACGTTCGCAACGAAGTAAGATCCCGCGTAAAAATCTTCGGCAAGGGCGGCGGCTTCGTGTTCAATTCCATCCATAACGTGCAAGCAGGCGTGCCCATTGAGAACGTTCTGGCCATGTACGAGACCGTACGCGAATTCGGCAGCTACCAACTCGCGAAGGCAAGTTAAATCAGATCGCTACTCCACGCGCAGCAGGATCCCTCCGCCGGGCGCCAACCAGCCCGCCGGCATTTCCCCCGCATCCTCTCCCGTGAAAGGAGAGATCCAAATCAGCCTCTTCCCTTCCTGCTTCAGGTGAAACCGAAAGTGAACGGACTGCTGCAAGTCCTTGTTCACCAGCATGAGGTAGTCGTGGCCCTGGGCGTCTTGAAACTCGCCCAGAAGGAACGTGCCGGGATTGGGATGCCGCAGGTCTGACGTGGAGATCTTCACGTCCTGCACAAGCCGGCTTTCCGAGAGTGGATGGCCTTCCGGCGGGACATCCGGCGAGTGGTAAACGCCGGTGCTGTGCAGTCGGATCATCGTGGGCGCCAAGGCGCGAAGTTGGTAGTTGATGCGCCGCAGTATGTCCCACGTGGCGGTACGATTGCCAAAGGGATCGATGGCGCCCAGGCGGAAGTTGTCCGCGGGTGGCGTGAAGTAAGTGAAGTACTCAATGCCGCGCCCGCCGTACGCCAGCGTGCTGTACGCCTGCAGGCTGAATGTGGCGTCGGACGGCTCCATGTAGTTGAAAAGCGTGTTGGCAAGGACGATGTTCCAAAACGGGATGTGCGATTCCAGGCTTTGGCGGCGCACCAATTCCAGGTTCGTGTAGAACCTGTCGCGCATCTCCCCTTCCACCACGGAGTAGTTATCCCAACTGATGAAGGGTGGATGAACGGCTTCTACAAACCGCCGCAGATAGGTCGCATAATCGGGCGTTCCCAACTGCGCGTTGGTGGCATAGGTTGGGAACAGGTTCACGTAGGGCCACTTCTCGGGAAGCAACTCGACCAGAATCTTGGCCGCCCTGTCCCAACCCCGGAAACAGATCCGCGCCGGGTTCGTCACGCAAGTAGAAGCCAAGAACGGCGGGGTTGTTCTCCACGTCGCGGACTGCGGCCGTGATGTTGCTGCGCAAGTCCGCTTCCGGAGGCATCTTCGACCAGTCGTAACCGTTGACGCGCGGGTCGGAAACAAAGCAGGCGAGACCCGCTGCCAGCACAGCAGGCAGATCTTTGGGTGCGCAGAAGCCTGAAATGTTCAGGCCCGCTTCCTTCATCAATTGCAACTGCGCCGGGTCGGAGGGTGACGAGTCCCACGGCATGATGGCGAAATCGCGCGGGTTGACAAACCGCGGAGGCGAGCCCGCCAACCCAGTGGAAGCAGCGAGCAAAACCATTAACGAAGTCCGGATGAAGTTCTTACATTGCATCGGTGACAATTCCTGTTGAAGTGATTTCAGTCCGGCGACTGGGTACCTCGACGAGCAGAGACAAGTTCGGGGCATCGCCAAGCCGCGCTGATTCTCTTCCCGCCGCGGGCTGAGTGTCAAGGAAATCCCGGCAATAACGGCACCTTGGAAGCACGCGGTCCGGACCGCAATGATATAATTGAGGACTCTGCGGGCATCGTCTCGTTTGCAAGTTCATAACATGAGTGACCAACCGATCAGCTTTCCTTACGGCCCGCAGTATCACGATACGCCCCCTCGCCGCTACTGGCCCGTCGTTACCATCGTCCTGCTGGCGCTGAACTTCCTAATCTTCGGCCTGGAGATTTGGGCCGGAGGCGCGACCAACACCAACGTGCTGCTTGATCTCGGTGCGGCGTACGGGCCCTACCTGCGGCGCGGTGAGTATTGGCGACTCGTCATGCCCATCTTCCTTCACGGTGGCTGGTGGCATGTTTTGGGAAACAACTACACGTTGTTCATCCTCGGCCCCATCCTGGAGCGCGTGTATGGTTACGGCCGCTACGCCATGATCTATGTCGCTTCCGGCATCGCCAGTTCCTTCCTTTCCATGACCGCGTCGAAGAATGTGGCGGTGGGAGCTTCCGGGGCCATCTTTGGCGTTGCCGGGGCGATACTTGTCACCGGCTACTTTCACCACGAAATCGCTCCCCTGCTCTGGGGGCGTTCCGTCAGGCACAGGATGCGGATGTTGATCGTCCTCATACTCCTCATCGTAGCGACATTCGCCTATGGTCTCTCGGTACATGGCATCGACAACTGGGGCCACCTGGGGGATTGGCCGGTGGCGTCCTGCTCGCCTTCGTCATTCCGCCGCCACGCCAGACGTTTGCGTATGGCGAAGCCGCTGCACCACCATCGCAGGCCTTGATTGTGGTTCCGCTCGCCATCGTCGCACTTGCCATGGCCGCCGAAGCCAGTCATTACCGAACGATGCAGCAGATGAAGGGCCTTTTGGTCGAAGGCGCGCACTACGAGATCAGGCACGACAACGACCGGGCGCTCCAAGCCTATCAGCAGGCGCTGCGCCTCGACCCGCGCCAGGAGCAGCCTCACGAGGAGATCGGCACATACGACCTGCGGCAGAAGAAGTACGACGCGGCCATCGGCGAGTTCCAGGAGGCGATTCGACTCACCGAGGGCGATGACGACGATGCCCGGCTCGACCTGGGATTGGCCTATCAGCTCAAGGGCGATCCGCAAAAGGCGCAGCAGGTGTTTCAAGCGGTGCTCGGCGGGAACCCCAAGTCCACCGAGGGTCGCAGAATGCTGGCCGCCAGTGAAACCCAGTTGGCGGACCACTACGCCGAGCAGAAGCTCTACTCCGACGCCATCAAGGCCTATCAGCAGGCGCTGCGCCTGGCGCCTGACTTCTCCATCGCCCACAACAATCTGGCCTGGCTCGATGCCACGTGCGACGACCCGGCATTCCGCGACCCCAAGTCGGCGTTGCAACACGCCCAGCGCGCCGTCGATCTGACCGAGTGGAAAGAGGGAGGCTTCATCGATACGCTGGCGGAAGCGCACTTCGCGAATGGGGACTATGGACAAGCGGTGGAGACCCAGAAGAAGGCGCTGGCACTCGAGCCCGGCAACAAGGAGTTGCAGGAACACATGGTGCGCTATCGCCAGGCCGCGGAGAAGTAATCCATATCCGCAGACTCACCTCCAGGCGATATGTCATTTAATATACTATTATTCAACATGGTAACACTATTCTATTCATAACGCATTGGTAAACCAACAGCTCTCACTGAGCCGGCGGAGATAATTCCCGCCATCGCCCCATGCTCACTTGACCGCCCAGATTCCCCTTCGTTGTCATCCTGAGCGCCGGTCTTCAGCGCGAAGGACCCTTTTCATTGGCACGGAGGAAGCATGGCGCGCCCGCGCCTTGCCGCCGCACGCGTGGGTAAGACGAAATACCGGGGTCCTTCGCGCTGAAGACCGGCGCTCAGGATGACAGGTTAAACCTGCGGCTGGTCGCTTGTCCGCTTGACCCATTGGTAGGCGCGCAGGGAATTCTTCCAGAAGAACTTTTCCTGCGCCTCCGGGCTTTTGCTGCGGAGATACTCGCGAATCACGTGAAATCCCTCCAGGTACGTGCCCTTGGTGTCGCTGTTGGGCCAATCGCTGCCGTACATGACCCGGTCCTCGCCGAAGATTCCCCACAGTTCGTCCAGCCTCGGGCGGTAAAAATCCAGGTCGAGTGGGACGTGGCCGTTGACGGGACGAAGCACGGCAGAGAGTTTGAAATAAATGTCGGGGCGGCTGGCCAATTCGTGCAGTTCGGCTTCAAGTTTCTTGCGCGCTTGCGGTTCGGCGGGAGGCTCCAGTTGCGGCGTGTGGTCGAGCACCAACCGCAGGCCAGGGACCTTGTCGTTGACCCGAAGCAATGCCGAGACCAGCGCCGGGTCCGGGTTTGCCGAGTCCATCCCCAGACCGGCGTCCGCCAGGGCTTTGAGGTCGGAGATGAAGTCGGCTTTGACCACATCGTCGCTGAGATTTCTTTCCCACAGGTTTCCGCAGCGAATGCCGCGAAAGAGCGGATTCCGGTGAAACCGGTCCAGATGCTTGCGGAAGTCGGGCTTCCCCGGTTCCAGGTTTCCGACCGTGCCGACGATGATGGGGTCCTTGGCGGCAATGTCCAGAACCCACTGATTGTCTTCCAGCCAGGCACTGCATTCAATCTCAATGGCGCCGACGATTCCCAAACCCTTGGTAAGTTGGCGAAAGCGTTCAGGCAACGCCGGGTGGTAGAGAACCTTGTTATCTTTCGGCGGCCAAGGCACACCCTGCGGGCGCGTGGGGTCAAAAAGGTGAATGTGCGTGTCGATGATGGGAATTGAGGGACCCGGTGTTGCGTTCAGGTCCACGGCCGCTGCACTTGCTACCATGCTCAGGAACCTCCTTCGGTCCATGCTCGTCTCCTGATTCTCGTCGTTATTCTCGTCGTTAATGTTGTCCCGCCTCGGCACCCATTTTACTCTGTCTTTGTTTTCAATAACATCTCCGGATGCACCTTCATTTCTTGCAGTGCAGAAGTCAGGAGTGAGGAGTCTGGAGCCAGAATACCGCTTCGGGGCAAAACTGCGACTGAACTGCCGGGAATGGCGGTTGTTGACGCATGTTCTTTTTCCCGATCCTTTGTTTTCATCAATATCTCCGGATGCACCTTAATTTTATGATAGCGCGCGGGTTCGCCCTGCCACCCATCGGTGGGGATGAGTCAGACGGTGTCCGTTTTTCGAGCCCCTTTGTTTTCATACACATTCCGGCTTGGAACGTCATGTTTCTTATCGCCGGCTCTGTGCGCCACTCAACGGCCTTGGCCGCTTGACCTCGGACCCCGGACTGCCGTTAACATTCCAACCCTCTCCGCGGCAGGCCCTGGCGATGATCTAGCCTCGCCGCGGCTCAGTTCGCCGAGTCTAGATGTCTAACATGGATTGGCGGAAATGTCAAGTGGAATTATTATGTAATCGGTAAACTGTCCGCCGGCTAACGCGGACGCCTGCGGTGCGAAAGGGCGCTTGCCGCGGGCTGAGTGAACCGGCCGGCGGGCCGGTTGCAGCCATACCACCGGCCGCCGATGCGGAAAGTCGAGGAGCTTCACTGCCGGGTACTGTCCTAGTTTGGGTCGTAACGCCGGCTTCCAGCCGGCACCAGAGCCGCCAAAGCCTGTCCTGAGCGAAGCGAAGGAATGGCGGCGCTACGCCCCAATTAGGACAGTACCCACTGCCGGGAAGCGGCCGTGCTAGCGCTCGGAGTCCAAATACTCTTCCGGGACGTCGTCTTCGGGAAACTCGTGGGTCTTCACTTCGCCCTGGTCGGCGTCGGGAGCGTTTTCGACTCCGGCGACGGCCTCCGCTTCAAAGGTGTTGCCTTCCTCCAGCAATTCGTCCACGCTTTCCGGCGCCGCGAGCGCGACGTCAGGTAATCCCTGCAAGCTACCGGCCTGCCCGGCGGAGCGTCCTTGCGCCGCCTCGGCTTGGGCCTGTACATCCTCCGGATCGAGCGTGGCGCCCAACTTCGGAGCACGCGGCGCCGCCTTCAGCGCCGGAGCGGGCTCAGCGGCCCGACGCTTTCTCGACCTGGTTCGACTGCCGGTCTTGGGTTTCTTGGTTGGCATGGTTCCCTCCGTCCTTTTCGATGCCGGGGGATGGCGTTCGGGTTCGCAGTCTGGAAACGGCGAGGACCATCCCTTTCCCGATGGGGGGACGGCACGGGCAAGGAGAGGTGTCAGAAGGATGGCTGGAGATCGGTCAGACCGCGGCGCGCCTGCCGACCCATTCCCACTGTTCCCACGCTTCCAGGTAGATCTGCGTCACCAGCCGCCCGACGGCATCCAGATCGACGCGCTCGGGCAGGGGAGAGTGTTCCACCGCCGCATCAAGGTCCGCGAATAGGCGGTTTGCTTCCACGATGACGCGGTCCGGCGACCATTCCCCGCGGCGGACGGAGAGCAACTTACCGCGTTCGGGCTCGGGCCGCGGCAACGTGACCCAACCGCGGCTTACAAATTCGATGCCCTCGTGCAGCAAGCGCAGGAGGTGCATCGCTGCTTTCACGTCATAGCCGTATTGCTGCTCCAGTTCGGGGCGCTGCCCGTGTTTGCCGCGGCCGCGCTCACCCGTCATGCGGCGGAGTTGTGCGTCCGCGTAACCGCGATACTTCTGCGCGTGCGATTTGGCCAGAAACAGCTCTCGTGAAGCGATGACCCGGCTCCAGAACACCTCGACGCTGCCGGCGGGAGTGCAGAGCATGTGCAGGATGGTAGGGTTGCCGGCGGACGCCAGCCGCGCGAATCGCCGCAGCGAGTAGCAGATCACATCCACATCTCCGGCCTTGTTGCGCTCGTACTGCGGCGCCGTGGAGGTAACGAAATGCGGGAACTCATCCCAGAAGCAAGACTGCGGCGTCTCGATATAGATTCCGTAGATGTCGTGGTCGTCGGTGCCTTCCAGCTTGACGCCGTGGAGCTGCGAGCCGCCCACGAGCGCGTGAATCAGCCGGCCACGCTCGGCAGGGAAACCGTGCGCAAGGATTTCGTCCATAACTTCAGCGGATGAGAGATTTCGGATCATAGCCAACCGGGAAATGCGCGGTTCATGAATTGCTGCAGCTCACGTACTGGTAGAGCTGCGGCGAGCGATTATCAAGTTTTAAAGGGGTTCACCACCCGAACGGTGCCGTAGAACCTTCCATGTTGGAAATCCTCGGAGAGCAGTTCGGTCAGGCCGTAATGCTCGGCATAGGCCCAAAGATGAGCATCGTACCAGGAAAGTTGGTAGGCAGCGGCGCCGCGAAGGGCAATTCGGACCAGAGCCTCATTGGGGTAGAGAACCACAAACTGCGTCAGTAACTCCTCGGCCTCGCGGTAGGCTGCGGACCGTGTCATCAAGGGACCCTTGCCCCGTCGGACGCGGGTGACACTCGACACAAACTCAACAACCGCCTGGTGAGGAATCCGCACTGAGTCGTTGGCAATTCCGTTTCTCAGCAGATCGCGGGCGCGTGATTGCTTGCGGGGATCGGAAGGATCAAAGCGATAAACGAGAATGTTGGTGTCAACGAGAGCGGCCACGGGTGTAGAGATCCTCTCGCCTCCAACCACGCGCAATCTCGTGCGGCTTCCAGCCTGCTTCCGCGGGAACGTCGGCGGTATCGGGGTTCGCTTCTCGCCGTCGCTGACGCTCCGTGGCCTGATCGAACAGGGCGAGGCGCTCTGCTATGCTTCTCCCCTGTCCGTTATCGGCTCGCGATCGGACGACGCGAATGGCGTCGCCCGCGGGGATCAAGTCAAGATGATCGCCAGGCCGAATGCCGTATCTATCGGCAATCGCCTTGGGGACGGTCAATTGAAGCTTGCTGGTAACTTTCGCCATGTCCTTACTATAGCAAGGATGAAACCCTTGTCAACTTTGGGGTTGAGAGCCCGCTTGGTCGGTCGGCGCCCTTACGCGGAACTGGCGACAGTTTAACCCACCACAAGGTTGCAAGCGGCAGATGGAGCGTTGACTTGATCGGCGCAATCTCCTAACCTCTTCGTGCTGTTGGCACGGTGATCGCCGGCCAACTCAGCGGCCCTGCTGCATGATTTCACGGGATCGCGCCGGGTTCAACCTGTACGACGGAAGGTCAGAATGATCAACACATGGCTGGGAATGGGATTGGTTGCTGTCTGTTTGGTGCCGTTGGCGCTCGCCGTGGTGGTGGGTGGAGCTTCGCCGCAGGAGGGGCCGCCCGAGGTCGAGATTGCGAATGGCGAGATTCGCGCCAAGGTCTATTTGCCCGCTGCGCATAAGGGCTTTTATCACGGAACGCGCTTCGACTGGTCGGGCGTTGTCTCCAGCCTTGAATACAAGGGCCACCGTTATTACGGACAGTGGTACACGCGATCCGATCCGCGGGCGCACGACTTCGAATTCCAGGGCAGCGAGATCGTGGCCTCAACCCCCTGCACGATTATGGGACCGGTGGAGGAATTCCATACGAACGAACGCGCGCTGGGTTTTGACGAGGCCAAGGTGGGCGGCACCTTTGTCAAAATCGGCGTCGGTGTGCTGCGCAAGGACACGGAAAAGTACGACCCCTTCCGCCAATATGAGATCGTGGACGGCGGCAAGTGGACAGTCACCACGCACGCCGACTCCGTCGAATTTACGCACGAACTCGCCGACCCCGCGACGGGCTATGCGTACATCTATCGCAAGACGGTACGCCTGGTCGCGGGAAAACCGGAAATGGTGATCGAGCACCATTTGAAGAACACCGGCCGGCAGCGCATCCGCGGCACCGTTTACAACCACAACTTTCTGGTGCTCGACCGCCAGGCTCCCGGGCCGGACTTCTCCGTTACCTTTCCCTTCAAGCTTCAGGCGCTCCTGCCGGCAAAAGAAGAGCTGGGGGAGGTTGCGGCAAGCAGTTTGTTTTCCTTAAGGCACTGGCGGATCGCGACGTGGTGTACACCGAACTCGCGGGCTTCAGTGACAAGGTTCAAGACAACGAGGTGCGCATCGAAAACGGCCGCGTGCGCGCCGGCATGGTGATTCGCGCCAACCGACCCATGGCTCATCTGGCGCTCTGGTGCATCCGCAGCGTGCTGTCCGTGGAACCATTTATCAACATGGACATCGCGCCGGGCAGCGAGTTTGATTGGGATGTGAGCTGCGAGTATTACACGCTCTCTTAGGGCACACCTCGTCGCGGTGTCATCCTGAGTCCCGCTTTTCAGGGCGAAGGACCCCGGTATTTCGTCTTACCCCCGTGGGCCGCGTAGCCGCTCTTTGGACCGCGGTCGCGAAGCCGCCGCTCTCTCCGCCGCCTCCCGATGCGTTGTCGGCGTGGTTTGCTCGCGATTCCGTCTGCGGCCAGAAAAGAAAGCGGTGGCGGCGCGACCGCAGTCCAAAAGTCGCTTGCGAGCCTCGCTTCTCACGTGCAAATGAAAAGGGTCCTTCGCCCTGAAGAACGGGCCTCAGGATGACAGCGCCTTAAATTGTGCGTGATTTATCCAAATAACTGCGAGTGGTGAAGGAAAGCTTTCCGTGAAACGTACGATTTCGTGGCACAGGCTGAGAGCCTGTGCGGCACAGCCAGGAGTGGCTGTGCCACTGGCCGTGTCCTGGCGGCTTTCCGCTGCCGTGGCAGGGTAAATCCACCGCTACGGTGTGTCATCAACTAACCGCGCCGACAGATTTGCATACGCTTTAATTCTCTGAAGTTTGTCCTGGCCAAGGCCGTTCAATTCTGACTCCTTGAGCCAGCCCTCGCGAAGGAGAACCCGGAAGACCAAGTCGAGCCTGGAATACCGGTAATCGTACTTCTGGTCGGTCTCGCGCCGCTGCTCGTCCAGGTAATCATGAATCCGCCAAATCTGCCTGACGTCGTCCTGACGCTCAAGCATCTGCACCACCTCGGCGCAGATGGCACGGCATTCCCTTTCGTAGGCTGCGTCGAAGGCCTTCCTGGCTGATTGCTTCTCCGCTTTCGACCACTTAAGTTCTTGGTGCATGGTTTCTCCGCTGTCGGCGCGATCGGGTCACGCCGTGGGTGTTACCATCAAAACGTAAGGGACTCCCAGCCTATCGAGGGCCTAGACGGCCTTTTCTAATGCCTTGTTGAGCATCGGCTTCTCGAGTCTTGGCGGCCAGCGTCAGGCAGAAGTCGGAAACATCCAGCGCCGCTTGCAGGCGCAGGGTAGGAGCGAGCTTGGCCAGGTCCGCAGCGTCTTCCGCCTTCAATCGCTCGCGCACGGCCAAGTAAGGCTTGTTTCTATGCTGTCTGGATCTCACGAAAGCCAGGCCATAAACCCCGCCGGTTTCACTCCGGCATCGCGAAGGATTTTTGCCAGGATGCCGCGGCCAAGGTCCTCGCCCTTATGGTCGGGAACGGATGCCGTTCGACCGTCTGCATGCCGAAAGAATTTGTGACTGCCCCTTTGCCTCACCTGAACAAATCCGAGGGACTCAAGGAAACGAACGACCTCGCGGGGCCGCACAGGATGCAGTCGGCTCAAGCGCTGACCTCAACTTGTTCGAGAGCAACGAACTTCATTCTGGGCGCGTCTTGTTCAGCAAGGCAAAGTGCAATGACTTCACGAATTCGTGGAGCCAATTCCTGAAGAGTGCGCGCCTGAGTGTAGCAACTCGGCAATGATGGGACACTCGCCACGTAGTAACCGTCTTCATCCTGTTCGATGACCACGGTGA
>CAVRBF010000009.1:0-96149 GCA_963719115.1 uncultured Acidobacteriota bacterium
GGAGGGGAGCCTCGGGGTGGCCGTCTCGGGCGGCAGCGGCAAAGCTGGCGGCGGGTTTGGCCAAGGCACACTGTTGCACAAAGGGGGGCCACCGCGCAAAAACTGATCATGTCCTTAGTTAACGACACGGGCAAGAACTGACCATGGACAAGCCGCTATAAAGCGCGATACCCTAGCAACCCAGTTCTGGTGGTTTTCATCCAACCGGCTTGAAAACCACCAGGCAGCACAAGGAAGGTAGCCATGAAATTCATCACCCTTTCACTCTTGATGCTGGCACTCGCATTACCGGGTTTTGGCCAAGGCCCGGCAGGTCCCGTCCTGCCTGCAACGCAGCCCCCGTCTCCGGCGCCGGACGAAGCCAAAGCCCCAGCAGCCAGTACGCCGGCGCCCACTGCCCCTGAGCCCGCGCTGGTACGCCCGGAAGCAGCGGAAGCACCGGTGGCGAACAACGATTCCAGGTTTCTGGTACCCAGGGACACCACCATACCGATGATTCTGATGAATACCATCAACACCAAATCAGCGTATGTAGGCGAGTCCGTCTATTGCGAGTCCATTTATCCCATTACGGTGGGGAATCGCATCGTCATTCCCAAAGGCACATCGATTCGTGGCACCGTGACCGCCGTGGTTCGCCCGGGACACGTCAAAGGCCGCGCGCAGCTTGGGCTGCGGTTCGACCAGTTGGTTCTTCCCAACGGTACAACCCGGCAATTGCGCGCCACACTTTCGGGCTTCGGCAGCACTGGCGACGACAAGTTCAAGCCCAAAGAAGGACAGATTGAGGGTGGAGGAAGCAAAGGCAAAGACGCCGGAACCATTGCCCGCACGACGCTGCCCGGCGCTGAGATCGGGACCATCGTGGGCGCCACAAAAGGCTCGGCAATCGAAGGACTCGGAATCGGCAGCGCCATCGGCGCGGCCACTGGTGTGGCTTGGGTGCTGGCCACGCGCGGCAAGGATATTGTGCTGCCTTACGGCACCAACCTTGAGCTGCAATTAATCCAACCGGTGAGCTTTGAGCGCGACGACGTTAGCCAACGGTCGCGGTACGATGAAGGTCCCATGATGCCGCGCGACGATTATCCGCGGCGCGTCCAATAGCTATCCTCTGACCTCTTCGCTAGCACGTCGCCGATAGGCCTTCATGTAGGCGATGGAGTAAGCCGTGCCTGCCCGATCGCCCAGCATCTGGGGAACGTGATCGGGAATCATCACGCCGTTGAAATTGACCTGGCGAAACGCCCGCATCGCCTGGTACATGTCCATGTAACCGTCGTCGATGAAGGTCTCCACAAAATGCGGCAGGGGCGCGTTGACGTTGCGGAAATGCACCTTGAAGATTTTCCCGCGTGAACCGAAGTACTGAATCGTCTCCAGCAGATTCTTGCCCATCGCGTCGCCGCCCTCCAGCCACGTGCCGCAGCAGAGGCACATGCCGATGTTGGGACTGTCGGCGATTTCGAAGGCGCGCTGGTAACCCGCAAAATTTCCGAAAACACACCGGGGAATGCCGCCCAGCACCGGCACCGGAGGGTCTTCGGGGTGAATGCCGATTCGCACGCCCGCTTCCTCCGCCACCGGCACGACGGCTTTGATGAAGTACGTGTAGTTGTCCCACATTTCCTTTTCAGTGTAGACGCGGCCGTGGGTCAGCGGACCGCGAAAAATCGTGCCGTTCCAGTGCCCGGTGGGATTCCTGGAGAGATCAAAGGCGCGCGCGTAGGCGCCCCCACGAGTCTTTTCCGCCTCCGAGCTCCAAATGCCGTTCGAGACATAGCCGAGCGTGGAATAGTAGATCCCTGCCTTGCCCAACGTGCGCAGATAGGCCTTGTATGCTTCCAGCTTCTGGTCGCGCCCGGGAAGGTTAAGGCCAATTTCCCCCATATTATGAAGGTCGATGTTACCGATGTTCCAGACCTTCAGGCCTGCTCCTTCCACCTTGCTCCGCAGCCGCATGAAATTGTCGTAGGTGGCCAGATTGCCGCGCAGCCAGATGCTGACGTACTCCACGCCCAGTTGATTGGCAAATTGAAGGTCCTGGTCGCTGGGATCCTCTCCCGTCTGCAGGGCGATCTTGATGCCGGGGGGAAGGTCGTGCATGGTGGGCGCGCCCGCCATGGCGCGTCCGCCAAAGGCGGTGGTGCCCAGCGTTCCCGCCAGTGCCCACTTGGCGAACTCCCTCCTTCCGGGGTCGAATTTTGCGAGGCTTTTCCTTGTGCGACTCGGGTTTGCCTTGGTGGGGGACATTTCCGTTCAGCTCCTTGTGAGTTGCAGGCGGCGAAAGGAAAGATAAACCACAGAGTGCACTGAGCAGCACAGAGAAGAAACGGCGTCTTTTCTCCGTGTCCTCTGTGGCCTCTGTGGTGAAGGCTTGGTTTTGGCTTACGGCTGCGCCGCGCTTAGCCCGCTGTGCCCGGCGCGCCCGCTCAAGGCGTGAAAACCACCGATTGCCCAGTGAGCTCAAACCTCTTTCGACAGCGTGGATTCTTGCACTGCATCACGTCATCGCGGCGAATCATGTACGACTGGGCCTTGGCAAACTTCGCGCGGTCGCGATCGTCCGCGCCGCCGCGCAGCGCCCTCTTCTTGGTGCGCACCAGCCAACGGATTTCGTAGGTTTCGGTTTGCCGGCAATGCATGCAGGTAAGAGTAGCGGGCTTGCGCGTCTCGTTCTCGTCGAAAAAGTCTCGTTCTTCCATAGGACGGTTATTGTAGTCCCAATCGGGTTCGAAGGCCACAGTGTGTTTGGGTCTTGTTTGGGTCTTTGGCGAGGCGCGGTTTCAAGCAGGATCGATCCAGCCCTTGGCTCCGCGATTGTCGGCCGCCACGTGATAGGCGCGTGCCGTCACATGTTTTTCGCCGAGGGTTTGTTGAATCAACTGGCCGACGGCGGTCGAGTCTCCGCGAGTGAAGGCCAGCAGTGACGGCCCGGCGCCGCTCAGGCAGATGCCGGCGAGGTTGGGATGTTCGAGCGCCAGCACTTCCGGCAGTCCCGGCATCATAGGAGCCCGGAAGGACTGGTGCCAGCGGTCGTCGAAGAAGCAACGGCGTAGCTCCGCCTTGCCGGAGAAAAATTGCGCCGTTAGCACCACGGCGCGCTGCAAGTTGTGAACCGCATCGGCGCGCGAATACGTGGCGGGCAATACCTTGCGGGCTTTTTCCGTAGGCAAGGCGTAATCCGGCACCACCAGAACCAGTCCCAGCGCCTGCGGGGACCGGACAGGAGAAACTCAGCACGCGGGGCGAAGACTGAACCGCCACGGTGAATCCGCCATGCCACGCGGCGGCCACGTTATCCGGATGGCCTTCGCGTTCCGTGGCGAGTGACACCAGTTCTTCATCGTCAATGGGACGGCCGGCGAGCCGATGGCTTGCCACCAGCGCGCCCACAATCGCGGCGGCGCTGGAACCCATTCCGGCGCCCACGGGAATCTGATTCTCGATCTCCAATTCGAATCCCTGCGTCTTGCCCCACCCGCGCAGCGTCTCCTGCATGGTGCGCGCGATGAGGTTGTCAGCGCCGGTGCTCACGCGATCGACGTTAACACCCTGGTAGCGCACCACGGTCTCTTCATCCGCTCGCGGCGTCACGTGCAGATCAAGGTAAAGGCTGACGGCGATGGCGCCGCAGTCGAATAAACATCCGAGGTTGGCGCCCGTCGCCGGCACGCGAATCGATATACTCTCACTCATCACAATTTCCGTCCCTGAAGGAATCAAACATGATAATCGAGGCAGGGGATAATCGGCAATGATGGAGTGGCGGAAAACCCGAAGCGGAGAAAGGGTAGTGTTACAATTTGATGCGGTACCTAACGCTGTCTCTTATCCCCCTAGGTCTATTTGGGCGCACCCCTTATGAACAACTCTCAAGCACCTGAAACCCTGATTGACTTCCGCGGCGTGTCAGTCCGCGTCGGGAATGAGCACGTGCTGCTTTCCGATCTGAACCTGACGGTGCGGCGCGGCGAGACTCTGGTGCTGCTGGGCCGTAGCGGGTCCGGCAAGACCACCACGCTGAAGCTGATCAACCGATTGCTAGAGCCGAGCGCTGGAAGGGTGCAGGTGGAAGGGCGCTCGACGCTCGAGTGGGATCCCATTCGCCTGCGCCGCGGCATCGGCTACGTCATTCAGGACGCCGGGCTGCTTCCGCACTACACGGTGGAGCGCAACGTTGGCGTGGTGCCGCAATTGGAAGAATGGGAGCCGAAGAGAATCCGCGCGCGTGTGGAGGAATTGCTGGCGCTGGTAGGATTGCCGCCGGAGCAGTTTCTGGCGCGCTACCCGCGAGAGCTCTCCGGCGGACAGCGCCAACGCGTGGGCGTGGCACGGGCCCTGGCCGTGGACCCGCCGCTGCTGCTGATGGATGAGCCCTTCGGCGCGCTCGACCCTTTGACGCGGGCGGAGATCCAGCGCGAATTCATGGCGCTTCAAGTGCGCCTGAAGAAGACCATAGTGTTTGTGACTCACGACATGCGCGAAGCCTTGTTGCTGGGTACGCGCATCGCCCTGCTGGAAGCAGGAAAGTTGGCGGGCGTCTACACGCCGGACGAATTCCTGCACGCTTCCGACCCGCTCGCAGCGGCGTTCGTCGCGGCATTCAGGACTAGCGATATTGGCGGGGAGACGGGAACGGTCTGACGGATCCTTGACGGGGGGCCGGAGACAAGACCCCTCACCCCCACGACAAGCAGAACGTGGGGCCCCCTCCCGTCAGTGGACGGTTCAACCTCTCCCCCCGGAGAGGTTGGTAGTCTGCTTGGCGCGCGAGCGCAGCAAGAGAGAGCAACAACCTCTCCCGCGGGGAGAGGTCGGCGGCCGTACGCCGCCGGGTGAGGGATCTTTTACCGGTGGCAATTCAGCCCGTCGAAAGCGCCCAGTCCCGGAATAGCCCTCGGCTTCGCCGCCGGAAACATATGGAATCGAGGTGCGGATGGATACGCTGAACTTCTTCCTTCACAACCGCGGCCAGATCCTTCAGCTCACGCTGGAACACCTGTGGCTGGTGGGAATCTCGATGGCGTTGGCGGTGGCCATCGGCCTGCCGCTGGGGATTGTGCTCACTCGCCGCCGCGCGCTGAGCAAGCCGATCATCGGCGGCGCGAACATCGTGCAGACCATTCCCAGCCTGGCGCTGTTCGGCTTCCTGCTGCCGCTGCCGTGGCTGGGCGAGCGCGCCGACCGCCTGGCCATCGTGGCTTTGACGCTCTACGCCCTGCTGCCGGTGATTCGCAATACCTATACGGGAATCCTCGGCGTCGATCCCGGCGTGCGTGAAGCAGCACGCGGCATGGGCATGACCGACTGGCAGGTGCTCCGCCGGGTGGAACTGCCCCTCGCCATGGGCGTGATCCTGGCCGGCGTGCGCGTGGCCACCGTCATTACCGTGGGCGTGGCCACCATCGCCGCCGCCATCGGCGCCGGCGGCCTGGGAGAGTTCATCTTTCGCGGCGTCGCCATGGTGGACAATCGCGTGATTCTGGCCGGCGCCGTCCCCGCCGCGCTGCTGGCCCTTTTGCTCGATCTGCTGCTGGGGATTTTGGAACGAAGGCTCAGCTTCGCGCGTTGAGTTGTTGCTCATCGCATAAGGAAGGCAAGAGCAAGTCAAAAGGCAAAGTGCAAAATGCAAAGGGCAAAATCATGGAGTGCATAACAGCGTCCACGGAAAGGTGTGGGGGGAGTGGCCGCGGTCGATGAATAGGCGCGTAGCGCGTTGGGCGGTGGCCTTTCACTTTTGACTTTTGCATTTTGCACTTTGCCTTTTGACTTGCTCTCGCCCCGTCGCGGCGCGGGAAATCTCCTATGAAACAGTGCATCATTCCCATGAAGCTTTCTCTCGCGGTGGTTCTCCTTGCCGCCTGCTTGTTGCCGGCGTGCGGCGATAGACGCCAGACGCTGGTGATCGGCTCGAAGAATTTTACCGAGCAGGTGATTCTGGGCGAAATGCTGGCGCAGCAATTGGAGGCAAAGACGGGGCTGCGCGTCGAGCGGCGGTTCTATCTTGCCGGAACGTACATCTGTCACCAGGCGCTGCTGGCCGGGCGCATTGACGCCTACGTGGAGTACACCGGCACGGCGCTGACCGCCATTCTGAAGGAGCCGGTGGAAAGCAATCCGGCAGAAGTTCTGGACAAGGTCAAGCGTGAGTACGGGCAGCGCTTTGGCCTGGACGTCATGGATCCGCTCGGCTTCAACAACACATTCGCCATTGTCGTTCGTGGCGAAATGGCGCGCCGGCTTGGTCTCCACACGATCTCGCAGGCGGTGCCTTATGCGGCCGGGTGGCGGCCCGGATTCGGGTACGAATTCATGGAGCGGCCCGACGGCTACCAGGGTCTGGTGCGAACCTACCATCTGACCTTTGGCCAGCGGCCGCGCATCATGGATCTGGGCTTGCTATACCGCGCGCTCCTGGAAAAGCAGGTTGACTTGGTGGCGGGGAACTCGACGGACGGCTTGATCGCCGCACGCGACCTCGCCGTTCTCGACGACGACAAGAACTACTTCCCGCCCTATCAGGCCGTGCCCATCGTTCGCGATGAGACGCTGAAGCTCCATCCCGCCGTGCGCCAAGCCATCCTGGAACTGAGCGGCAAGATCACCGACGCCGAAATGCGGCAACTCAACTACGCCGTTAACGGTGAACACCGCGACGTGGTGGAAGTGGTGCACGAGTTCCTTGAAAAGGCAGTAGGCAGTAAGCAGGAGGCAGTAGGCAGTAAGCAGAAGGCAGTAAGCAGAAGGCAGTAGGCAGTAAGCAGAAGGCAGAAGGCAGTAGGCAGAAGGCAGTAGGCAGTAAGCAGAAGGCAGAAGGCAGTAGGCAGAAGGCAGAAGTCAGGATAGGCCCGTCGGGGATGAATCGCGTCATACTTGCGCGTAGCGGCGCTGTCTTTGCGACCGTGTGCCGCCTGGAAGTTGGCAGGTGGAGTTTCTATTTCTTCGGGCGGTCGCGAACCCACGCCTCCCACGGACTTTGTGCGTCCGCTGAACCCGAAAGACGACCAATTTTTGCCGAATTTCTCGCGATTTTTGATGTAAGGCGCTGCAAACGGCGGCCTTAAATAGCACATAAGTTGTTTGTTATCATACGCATACAGACAACAACCCCACAAATTTACGTAACCGAAGCCTTTTCAATAACTTATCGGGTTCCTCGCAAATACCGATTCGCCGCGTCTTTGTTTTCAACAATATTCCGGCTTCGGTCGTCGGAGAAAAAATGAAGTTTTCCTTTTGTCCGCTTTACCGACGCAAATTCGCGCTTGCAGGCAGGCAAGAGGGACGCGCTCGAATCATGCTGTCGGGCGGGCAAGCCGGGAGTGCGAAGGGCAGACAGAAACGGCAACATCACGAGCATACCTCTCGGCCCGGATGGTAGCCCATGTCGATGGTTGGTGTCAAGCTAAATAAACAAGGTTGGGAGGCTACAAAATGTCGCAGTCAAAGGTAGGGGGCGCGCGAAAGCGCCGGGGTGGTTACCAGCGCGGAGCCTCGCGCTGCAAAATGAATAAACTCCAGGTGCCCGCCGAAAGCCGGCGCCTTGAACGCCCCAAGCTGCCTGCCATCTGCCATGGCGTGGGAGGGATTCAAGAAGTTGTCTGGGTCGTTGGAGCCGGACTCGCGTTGGTCGCCGGGCCGCCTTCCAAAACGAAGATGGCCGCGTCGGCGCGCAGGTTGGGAAAGTATCGCACCACGCTGCGCCGCCCGGGGCCGGAAGTTCGCAGGGGAATTTCCTGGAGAATATGCAGTCCGGCTCTGCGGCAGAACTCGCGGAAGTCGATGATGGTGGTCAGGTGAATGTTCAGGGTCTCGTACCATTCATGCGGCAGCTTGCCGGTCTTGGGCATGCGGCCGTGGCGAAACAGTTGCCAGCGCACCTGCCAGTGGGCGAAGTTGGGGAAGCTCACAATGCAGCGCCTGCCCACGCGTGCCATCTCCTGAATCAGTAGCAGCGGCCGATGCAGCACCTGAATGGTATTGATCAGGATGACGTCGTCGATGGACTTGTCGGGATAATCCGCCAGCCCCGCGTCCAGGTCGCCGTGTTGAACGCTGAATAATCCCTTGGCCACGCACGCCTGAATACAGGACTCCGACAATTCTATACCTTCGGCGCGAACGTTCTTCTTGACCTTTAAGGCGAGCAGCAAATCGCCCTCGCCGCAGCCCAGGTCCATGACGCGCGAGCCCTCCGCGATGAGGTCCATAATCACGCGATGCTCCGGCATCAGCCGCACCACGGTTCCGGCATCATCGAGCCGAAGCTCTTCACCCAGAGTGCCCATTTACTTGAGAAGCCTCCCTGCGTCCGTGCGCGAGGAAATTTGTAATCAGCGAAGTCAGTTGTTCCGATTCCAGCAGGAACGCGTCGTGCCCGTAGTCCGTCTGGATCTCGGTGTAAATGGCCTCCGCCCCCACCCGGCGGCAGGCGCTGACGATTTCCTTCGACTGGTATGAGGGAAACAACCAGTCCGACGAGAAGGAAATCACCAGGAACTTCGCCTTCACGTTGGCAAACGCCTGTTCAAGCTTTTGGTGCGGGTGGGCGAGGTCGAAGTAATCCATCGCCTTCGAAATATAGAGATAGGAATTTGCGTCGAAGCGATTCACAAAGTGATCGCCCTTGTACCGCAGATAGCTTTCCACCTGGAAATCGGCGCGAAAGTCATACCCGTACTCCGCTTTGTCCTGAAGCTTGCGGCCGAACTTCTGGTGCATGGACTTTTCGGAGAGATAGGTGATGTGTCCGATCATGCGGGCAATGGCGAGGCCGCGGCGCGGAATGGACCTGCCGTAATAATCGCCGTCGCGCCATTGCGGGTCCGATTGGATGGCCTGGCGGCCCACTTCGTTGAAGGCGATGGCCTGGGAAGAGAGCTTGCTGGTGGTGGCGATGGGAATGGCCAACCGGATGCGCTCCGGGTAGCTGACCACCCATTGGAGAACCTGCATTCCGCCCATCGAGCCGCCTACCGCGCCGAGCAGTTGGTCGATTCCCAGGTGGTCAATCAGCGCCCGCTGCGCGTTGACCATATCGCGTACGGTGACCAGCGGAAAATCGAGGGCGAACGGCTTCCCGGTTTGTGGATTAATGGAGCTGGGACCGGTAGAGCCTTTGCAGCCGCCAATAACGTTCGAGCAAATCACAAAATACTGGCGCGTGTCGAAGGCCTTGCCGGGGCCGATCATGATGTCCCACCAACCGGGTTGTTTGTCGTTGGCCTGATGACGGCCGGCGGCGTGGGCGTCTCCGGAAAGCGCATGCATAATCAGGATGGCATTATCTCTTGCCGGACTCAGCGTCCCATAAGTCTCGTAAGCCAGAGTGATGGGGCCCAGCCTGCGTCCGCACTCGAGGAGCAATTCCTGTGGGTGCTCAGCGAAGGTGAAGGACTGCGTTTTGACGATCCCAACCGAACCGTCTTCCATATCGGGTGATCGGGTGATCCGGTGATCGGGTGAGCAACCAAACGCGGCCGATCACCGGGCCACCCAGTGTGCCTCCAGCACGTGAACTTGTTTACCTGACACCTATCTTCCACATCGGGTGATCGGGTCACCGGGTGAACAGCTAGGAACGACCGATCGCCGAGCACCGCTTCGCACTGTAACCGAAAGTGGTTTGCTCGCTGACACCCGACACCTGGCACCTGAAACCTTTCTTCAACCCTGCGATGCCGCGAGTGCCTGATCGATGTCGGCGATGATGTCCTCGACGGTTTCGATACCAATCGACAGCCGCACATAGTCTTCCGTGACGCCGGTGGCCTGTTGCTCCTCCGGACTCAACTGCTGATGCGTGGTGCTGGCGGGGTGGATGACCAGGGTCTTCGCGTCGCCTAAATTTGCCAGGTGCGAAAGCAAGGTCAAAGAGTTGATGAACTTGATTCCTGCCTGCAATCCTCCCTTGATGCCAAACCCGAGAATGGCACCAAATCCGTGCTGCAAGTACTTCCTGGCCAGCGCGTGGGAGGAATGGCTGGGGAGACCGGGATAGTTTACCCAACTGACCGCTGGGTGCGAATCGAGGAATAGCGCGACCTTCAGGGCATTGTCGCAATGCCGCTGAACGCGCAAAGAGAGGGTTTCAACTCCCTGGAGAGTCAGGAAAGCATTGAAGGGGCTCAGCGCGGCGCCAAGGTCGCGAAGCAGTTGGACTCGCGTCTTGATGATGTAGGCGAGTGGCCCGAAGGTTTCCACGAACTTCATGTGGTGATAGCTGGGGTCGGGTTCGACGAACTCGGGGAATTTTCCATTTGCCCAGTTGAATTTTCCTGAATCAACAATGATGCCGCCGATGGAGGTGCCGTGGCCGCCGAGGAACTTGGTCATCGAGTGGACAACGATGTCCGCACCCCATTCGATTGGCCGGCACAAATAGGGCGTGGCGACCGTATTGTCAATCACCAAGGGTACGCCCGCATCGTGGGCGATTTTGGCCACGGCCTCGATATCGAGCATGTCGTTCTTGGGATTGCCCAGCGTCTCGGCATAAACGGCGCGGGTCTTGGGAGTGATGGCGCGCTTGAAATTCTCCGGGTTGGAGGGATCGACAAAGTCCGTCGTAATCCCCAGCTTCGGCAGCGTGTAGTGGAAAAGGTTGTAGGTGCCGCCATAGAGGCTGGCGGACGAAACGATCTGGTCGCCGGCGTGGGCGAGGTTCAGAATCGCCATGGTCTCCGCTGCTTGGCCCGAGGACGCGACCAGCGCGGCCACTCCACCCTCCAGGGCGGCGACGCGCTGCTCCAGCACGTCCCAGGTGGGATTCATAATGCGCGTGTAGATGTTGCCGAATTCCTTCAGGGCGAAAAGATTCGCGGCGTGCGTGGTGTCCTTGAAGACGAAAGACGTGGTTTGGTAGATGGGCACAGCCCGCGCGCCCGTTGTCGGGTCAGGCTTTTGGCCCCCGTGCAATGCCAGCGTGTCGAATCCAAGTTTTCTTTCCAACGTTCCCTCCTCGATGTGCGGTTTCTCAAATCCAAAATCAAACGGTGGCGGTGGCGTGCAGAAACTGCTCCTCGAAATCATCCAGCTTGGGCCGGATCAGGGCGCTTTCCGGAATTTGCCCACGCAGAGCGGCAATGGTTTTCAGGCCGTTGCCGGTGATGGTCAGCACGGTGGATTCGTCGGGATTTAGCACTCCCTGGCGGATCAGCTTGCGCGCCACGGCTACGGTCACGCCGCCGGCCGTTTCAGTGAAGATGCCTTCCGTTTCTCCCAGCAGGCGGATGCCCTCCACAACCTCTTCGTCGCTCACATCCTCGCCCGCGCCGCCGCTGGTGAGTATGGCTTTCACCGCGTAAGGGCCGTCGGCGGGGTTGCCAATTGCCAGCGATCTGGCAATCGTATTCGGTTTCTGCGGATCAATCTCGGACGTTCCTCGCTTCGCCGCGCTGGTGATGGGGGAGCAACCGGTTGCCTGCGCGCCGAAGAATCGAGTCGTAATCGGCTCGACCCACGCAAGCTGTCTCAGCTCGTCAAAGGCCTTGTGAATCTTGGTGATCAGCGAGCCGCCCGCCATGGGGACAACGATGTTTTGCGGCAGACGCCAGCCGAGTTGCTCGGCAATTTCGTATCCGACGGTCTTCGAACCCTCGGAGTAGTAGGAGCGCAGGTTGACGTTGACGATGCCCCAGGAGTGCTTCTGCGCAACTTCGGAGCAAAGGCGGTTCACTTGATCATAATTGCCCTGCACGCGCACCAGGGTGGCGCCGTAGACCTGCGTGGCGATGATCTTCTCTTGTTCGAGGTCGGCAGGAATGAAGATGAATGCCTTAAACCCGCCGGCCGCCGCCTGCGCCGCCACAGCGTTGGCGAGATTTCCCGTCGACGAGCAACCCACCGTGTCGAAACCAAACTCGTGCGCCTTGGAGAGCGCCACCGCCACCACTCGGTCCTTGAAGGAGAGCGTGGGATGGTTGACCGAATCGTTTTTCACGTAGAGTTGGCGGACACCCAGCGCCGCAGCCAACCGGGGCACCTCGACCAGCGGAGTGAAGCCCGTCTGGCTTCCCACGTAAGGCTCGGCCGCAACCGGGAGCAATTCCCGGTACCGCCACATGTTGGGAGGACGCGAGGCAAGGTCTTCGCGCCGCAGGTCTGCCCATAATCTCCCATAGTCGTACACCACTTCGAGTGGCGCCCAACATTCCTCGCATGCGGCGATGGGCTCCAGCGGATACGTGCGCTCACAGTCCCGACATTTCAGATGAATCGCGTAACTCACATCTCCTCCTGCTGTTCATCTGAGCGGCTGATGGCGATTGGAGGGAACAAGGCGTAGCTTGGAAAGAGGTATAAACTAAAAAACCTCTTCCGAAATAAGAAGAGGCTTTTTGAGGTTAAAGCGCCCCCTCTCATCTCCCCCATATCGGGTAGGAATTGGCACCTGTCCCCCGACTTACGTCGGAGCGGTTGTCGTGGCGTCAACGGGCCCTTCCCTCGGCCACTCTAGATGAGATCCAGGGTTACTGAATCAGATATTCAATTGTCACGTCTGATGCTAGGAGAAAGCACTGCGCTTGTCAATGACTTTTCGCAGGTTCTTCGCCACTTTCGTGTAACGTTGACCCCGCCCGATGGGCAATCTTACTTGGTTGTTGCCGGGTGCAAGTTCCGCGGTGGCGGCGGCACAATGGCGAGGGGCAGGCGCGCGAAGGCCACGCGTTCAACCGCCGGGTCAAGCACATTGACTTGCAGCGTGTAGCTTCCGCGTGGAAACTTGTCCAGCGGGATTTGCGCAAAGTAAGTTGCCTTCTGGTCGCTTGATTTCTCCAGCTTGCCGTTGAAGGGTCCGGCCTCGGCAAATTTCCGGCCCCGGCGGAAAAACACCAGCGCCACCGAGGGAGGTGGAGCGGGGGTGGCGGCGGTGAGATTCTTCCCGATATAGGACTCGAGATAGACGCTGAGCATCTGGTTGGTGCGGAAAACGCGAGTAACGCTGGGCAAGATCGAGCGGTTCCCCACCTGCAACGGCGAATTCTTGTCGTGGGTCACATGCGCGCGATTCAAATCATCGGAGGACTTCACTTCGTTGGACAGTACGATCGAGCTCAGTCCCAAGGACGCATCGGCAACGTCCGGTATGACCAGGGGCGCGTCCGGAGATGTCTCGAAGGTCCCGATCTTGCCGCTTTCGTCCTCACGCACCACCATCTTCATGTTGTATTTGCCGGGTGGCAGAATAACTTCGCCCTCGTAAAACAGGTTGCTGCCAATGACCTCCTCCAGTGTGTCGCTGGTAACTCTGACGGGCAGCGTGTCGTGAAGCCCTCCCGCAAACTGGTTCTTTTGATCCGTGAATTTCCAAGCCAGATCAAAGTCGGTTTCATGCTTGCCCGTCTTCTTCAGGAAAGCCACCTCCGAGCCCGGAATCTTGGCTGACACCACCACGGTGAATTTCTTGTCGGGGCGGCGGAAGTAGGAGGTCTCCACCACAAACGGCAGATCGACGAACGGCACGTCCAGATCCATGACTTCCTGGAGCTGAGCTTCCTTCTCCTGCCGCGTGAACTGTTGAAAGCTCTTGGGGGCAAAGTAGCCCGGCCGCGCCTGAACCTTTAATCCCGGCCGCGACACCTCAACTCGAATGTGCCGGAAGTGCCCGTCCGATTTCGTGTTCGTGGGCGAATATCCAATCAGATAATAGCTGGAATTCTCTTTCTGGACTTCCTCGAACGCGGGCGAGAAATCGTTGAGATCATAGAACGTTTTTCCACCCGTATCGGTGGAAAGGGCGGCGAGAGTCTCACGGCTGCCCTGCAAGGAGGAAAGCTGTGAGGCGTGGGCGGAGCCGGAGTAAAGCGCCGTGCCCGAGGGGCTTGAGGAGCTGGCATCGCCGCCCGGGGGCAAAGCGGCCAGCCCGCGCGCGTCCATGGTATAAAGGGAAACGTCCGCCTGATTTGCGGCGTCGGTGGCGGCGCGCAACGCCGCCTGGTTTTCCTGGCCCGTCCGCGTAACGCCGCTGGAAAAGTGCAGGACGCTCTTGCGTCCCGGCACGCTGCGCAGCATCGTGGCCAGCGATTCAATTGCGCCCAGCTTCTGATCGGTATTAAAGATGTTGAATTCCGTTTCGTCAGGTGTGAAGGCGTCGGAAACGTCCTGCGCGACGATCTCCATCCCGTTGGAGTCGGTTCCGCCCGCTTCCCCGATGGCGCCCTGCGCGGCCGTGGCGGACGATTCCTCTCCCACCAGTATGGCGCGCAAGGCCTTTCGAATTGAGTCGCGATTGTTGGTGAAATCCTGGGTCACCTTCAACGCTGACGAGTAGGTGACCACCGCGATGAGGTCCGCCGGTGTCATTTTATTGTTGACGAAGTCGCCGGAAGCCTTGAGGGCGCGCATCAATTCGTCCGGTTGCATCGAGCTTAAATCGAAAAAGAGCACCAGAAGACGGTGATCCTGCAAGACCTGATCGGCATTGACCTCCGGCGGAAGCTTCTGGAGATCGATCACCTGAGCCTGCCCGCCGCCGGCGGTCGCTTGCGCCAGTTTCTCCACGTCCTCCAGGCTAAAGTCGAGTATCGTCTGAGGAACCCCGTCCTCCGTGACGCGAAAATCGGAGGGCTTCAGGTCCTTCACGGGCTGGCCGTTCTTGTCGTAGACGCGCACATCCACCAGAACCCGATTGGTGACCGACTTCAGGATGAAGGCCTGCTGCGGGCTCTTGGAGACGGGAGTAGAGGGTTTCCCCTGGCAAAATGATCGTGTGGCGAGCGCGATCACCAAAGCCGTGCCACCCAGACACAAAGCCACCCCGCAGAAACGAGATCTCATGAAACGACTCAACGAAAACTTCATTGAGTCTGGCGTTCGCGGCGTTCTTGTGTCCCGGTTGTGCATAAATCTCAGAAGTTAAATCGCAGAGCCAGACTGATCGAGCGCATGGCGCTGACGCCCGTGACCCAGCCAAAATTCTCGGCGTTAATCGTTGTGGCAATGCTGGAGTAATTCGGATGGTTAAAAATGTTATTCGCGTTAATGCTGAACTGCCCCCGCAGGTTTCGTTCGCGGCGAAAAGTAAAGAACCGCCCCAGCGACATATTGAAATTCACGGAGCCGGGACCGATGATGGTGTCCCGTCCTGCCGTACCGAGCTGGCCTGAGGGCGGCAGGGCAAAGGCGGCGGTATTGAAGAAATCCAGCGTAGTCCTTTCGGAGCGCGGCAAACTGACCGCCAGCCCGGTGGCGTCGGGGCGCTCCGAGGCGAATATGCCCGAGCCGTTGTTGTTCGATTGATTGCCTGCCACCTGTGCGGTGAAGGGCTTGCCGGATTGAAGCGTGGTCACACCGCTGATTTGCCAGTCACCGATGACGTCCGCCACTACGCCACCGCGATTAAGGAAGCGGCGCTGCCCGCCAAAGGGAATTTCGTAAGTGTCGTTCACCACCAGCTTGTTCTCGACATTAAAACTCGAAATGGCGCGTTCCGCCAGCAAATTAAAGCTGTTCTGAGGAACGTTGTTTCCCGTTCCCCCCACGCTGGCCGCGTCGTCAATCGATTTTGACCACGAGTAGAGGCCGCTCATGGAAAAGCCGCCGTGGAATTGGCGCCGCAGGGTCACTTGCAGACCGTTGTAAATCGAATCCGCTCCGTCAGTCTCGTAAAGGAACTGCTGCACGCCGGGTATGGACGTTTGCTGCACACCCGCCGCGCTGGAGCTCACGCTGTTGGGTGATAGCAGCAAATCCAGCTTACTGCCCTTGGTTCCGATGTAATTGACCGAGAGGATGATGTTGCGAAAGATCTCATCCTCCACCAGGAAATTCCAGCTCTGGGCGTAAGGACGCCGGTAATTGCTGTCGGCGGCGTAGTTGTTGGTAATCGTGTTGGCGGATTGTACGGGCACAAGGCCGGCCGAGGTCACTGCCTCCTCCGGGTTATACAAGGTCAATACTTGCGTCGGGTTGGTGGTCAGCGAGGAGGCCGTCGCGAAGGGCGGCTCGTGCAGCAGATGAGTGACCATGCGTGAGTAGATGCTGCCGTCGTAAAAAATGCCATAGCCGGCGCGAATCACCAGGTGGTGCTTAATCCATGGCCGGTAAGCAATCCCGATGCGCGGCGAGAAGTTGTGCGCGTCACTGTGGATCAGCGACGGAGGCAGCGAGCCAGGGTTCTGGCCCGTCACCACGGCGGGCGAAGTGAATCCCGGCCCAAAAGACAAGTCGGAGAGATGGCCGTATTTTTCTTCCACCGGCAGAAAGTATTCGTACCGCAGACCGTAGTTGAGCGTCAGGTGCGAGCTGGTGCGCCAGTCATCCTGTAGAAACGCCGTGGTCACCCAGGTGCGCAGATAATTGCTCTCCACGCCAAATTGCACGGAAGTGGTTTGCGGGAGTCCCAGCAGAAAGTCCGCGAAGTCATACCCGGTACCGGTGACGGGGTAGCCGTTGTTGAAGTTGCTGGTGCTGTAGCCGGTGAAGCTGAATGTACCCCGCGCGTTGGGATCGGTCTCGCTATTCTGCTGTACGCGGCGAAGTTCGCCTCCCATGTGGATATTGTGCTTCGAATGGCTCCAGATCAGCGTGTCATTGGTCCGCAGTGTTTGGGGACGGTTGAGCGATGGCTGCGTGTCGCTGATTCCGCCGAAGTTGGTAAACCCGATGGAAGGCACTCCATAGTCAAAGGGGTTAGGTGACACTCCCGTGATGCCCAATTCCGTGGCAATGTCCTGCTGAAACGCGAAGGCATTCAGCGTCGAGCTTCGCTGGCGATTGAAATTCACATTGAAGCTGTTGACAAGGTGCGTGTTGAAAGTGTGGGACTCCCCCACGCTCACATTCTGCCCGCGAACGGTGGTGTGGGAGTTCAACTGCGGCACGTTGCCTACCGACCGGCTGTTCGACGAAGTGAAAAAGTACGTCACGTTCAGGCTGTTCTTGGAGTCGATCTGCTGTCCGATCCGGCCAATGATGGTGTTGCTGGCAGAGGGCAACGGCACTTGTAAGTGAAAGTTCTGCACTTCGCCGGGCAGATTGGGCAGGGGAATATACGTCAGCAGCCCAACAGCAGCGGAATTAAGCTGCGGTGTCGGAATGATATTTCCGGGAAACGACGTGCGTGCCGCGGTGGCGCTCGAGGAGGGCTGATAAATGGTCGGCACGGTCCTCGCGTAAGGCCCCGAGGCAATCACCGTGTCGGAAAAATCCCCACCCCGCTCTGCCGATGTCGGAACGGTGGAAAAACTGTCGTGCCCCGTTCGGGCGCGCATGAGGGAGTAGTTCACAAACCAACTCGTCTTGTTACCGCCGCGATAGATATGAGGAATCACGAGGGGGCCACCAACGCTGCCGCGCAACGTCTCACTGTAGCCGGGAATGCGCGGCGACTCCGCCACGTTCAGTGGGTAGGGGTGCGCGTCAAACGCTGAGTTGGTGTACTGTTCGGAGAAGTTGCCGCGAATCCGATTAACGGCGGCGCGACCACGCGACCATCCGCGTGCTCCCCCGCCACCACCTCCGCCGAAGCCTCCTCCCCCACCACCGAACCCACCGCCTCCTCCACCGAAGCCTCCGCCACCAGGACCGCCTCCGCCAGGACCGCCACCACCGAAGGGGCTGCCGCCACCACCGCCAAAACCACCGGGGCCGCCGCCAAAGCCGCCCATTCCCCGGCCACCACGTCCTCCGCGTCCTCCGAATCCGCCTTCACCGGGAGTGGCCGCTTCGCCCATTCCCCCTCCCATCAGGAAGGAGTTGTTCGCGCTAGTCGAGGTGTCGGCTTCTTCCGGTGGAGCCCCCTCGGCAACAGCGGTTCCACCCTCGCCGCCGTTGCCCTCCGCCAGTCGCACGGTTGCTCCGGTGCCGCTTCCTCCAGCGCTTTCACCCGTAGAATTTTCAAAATCGCCGACACTGGGCACTTGGTTGTTACGCCCTGCACCGGGTGAATTAGGGCGGGTGCCGGCGGGCCTTTCCGTCTGCGCCTGCCTGGGGGCTTGACTCTCCGGGACGGCGACTACCATCGCCACATTCACCTTCAAGGCTTTGCCGGCGCTCACCGGCACCGGCTGGCGCGAGTCAGGTCGAAAACCTACCAGCGAAATATCTAAGCGATAATTTCCAGGAGCAAGGTTGGTAAAGGTATAATTGCCGTCGTCGTCGGTCCAGGTTTCCTTACGTTCGCCGGTTTGCGTGTTGGTCAGAACAATCGTGGCGCCAGGAACTGAAACCGCGCCTGGTCCGCGCACGTGCCCTGTCACGGTTCCAATCGCACTCGCTGGCTGGATTGCCTGGCTCGTTAT
This sequence comes from uncultured Acidobacteriota bacterium, assembly GCA_963719115.1. Taxonomy (GTDB): domain Bacteria; phylum Acidobacteriota; class Terriglobia; order UBA7540; family UBA7540; genus Bog-366. Next base: position 18,246 of record CAVRBF010000009.1, read on the forward strand.
GGTAGTTGGCGCCGCTTGGCCAAACAGGAGGCTTAGTCCGAGCGGTCCGCACGCAATGAGCGCACAAAACGATTTGGCGCACGTTGTAAAATTTGTAAACGACACGCGTCTGTAACCCCGCTTAAAATCAGAGCTTACAAGGATTGAGTACGAATGGCAAGAACCCGAGGTTACAGGTAACCGGAAAAGCAATCGAGTCGTCCAAGTGCGCAGGGAGGAATTCATGTCTAGAAAATCCATATTAAGCATTGCTGTGCTCCTGACGTTGGGGATTCTAAGTCTTGCCCCGTTCGTGTCAGCGCAAGAGAATCCGACGCCACCAGCGCAGGGCCAAGGGGGAGGTCCGGGCCAGGGTGAGGGAGCAGGCCAAGGTCAAGGCCGTCGGGGTTTCGGCGGTCCGCCGCCGGTGATGGGCACTATTACCTCCGTGGGGGTTGATCGGTTCGAGATCAAGAAAACGGATGGCACGACCCAGACCGTCATGGTCACTGACCAGACGCATTACCGTCAGCGGCAACCGGGTCAGCAGCAGCCGCAGGAACTGGCTTTGGAAGATCTGAAAGTCGGCGATCACGTGGCGGTGCGGGGAAATCCAAATGGCGACAAGCAAATCACGGCGGAGTTTGTCAATCGCATGACGGCGGAACAATTTGAGCGGGTTCAGAGCGGTGGCGGACCTGGCGGCGGCCAAGGCGGTCGGGGTGGACCCGGCGGCGGTGGCGGCCAAGGTGGCGGCGGTGGCATGGGATACGGAGGCGGCGGACCCCGCGCCTTCGGGGAAATCACTGCGATCGACGGGAACACGATCAAGGTGCACAACCGCCGCAGCGATCAGACGATGGTGGTTGTGGTGAATGACAAAACCACGTTCAGCAAAGAAGGCCAGCCCGCCACGCTGAAGGATTTCAAAGTCGGCGACCGCATCTTTGCCACGGGCACAGAAGCGAACGGCCAACTGACGGCCACGGAAGTCCGCTCCGGGACGGCCCGGTGGCGGTGGCGGCGGCGGTCGTGGTGGCTTCCAAGGACCTCCGCAAAACTGAGACGGCTTGACCAAGGGGTTGCGCGCTACCGCGACGTGCCAGGCGGAACCTCGTCCATTGCCGCTCCCGGTCGTGCGATTGTCGATGCAAGATCCGGAGCTTCCACATCACTCTGAAGCCGTACGCGACCGGCTCCACCGGCTCCGGGGAAGGTGGACGAGCAGGTGGAACTGCTTGGCCACTGGCGTCGTCGTCGAATTGTCTGGGCTGGACAATCCGCAACTTTTGACCCGGCGTGGGGTTAATGAGCCGAGGCCGTCTGCAGGCTGAGTGGCATGCGGATGCGGGTTTCCCTGGCCAAATGTCGCGGAGCCGAAGTTCGCGGTCGCACGGCAGTGTGCGAGGAGAGAACCCAAATGCGGAAGATTTGGATGATGGCGCTGGCGATTTGTTTGATCGGCTTGGCAACAGCGGCCGTGGCGAATGCGCGGCCACAGGACCAGGAGCCGCCCGCCCCTGCCAACCCGCCGGATCAGGGTGCTCCTCCGAATGGCCAGCCCGGGCGCGGTGGCAACATCGAAAACCGCCTGGAGTTAATGAGCAAGCAGCTCAACCTGACGGATGAGCAAAGAGAGAAAATCCGTCCAATCCTGAAGCATGAAGTGGAGCTGATCCGCGCCGTCCGCGGCAACAACAATCTGACACAGCGCGAAGCGCGGCGGAGAATCCAAACGATCCGCCGGAACTCCCGGAAAAAGGTGGAGGAAGTGCTCACCCCTGAGCAGCGGAAGCAATGGCAGGAAATGCGCCAGGAACACGCGGGCGGCGGTGGCGGTCAAAGGCCGCTCAGAGCCGCCGGCGCCTCCGAACACCAATTAGGCTGCTGGTCTGCTGTGCCCCGCAAACAGCGTCATAATCCCCACGTTCCACACTGCTCACATCCTAATCTTTCTTCGGCCAGCGCCAAATGCGCACCAAACAAACGACTTAATCAATCCATGAAGCATCTCGCGTTTCATGGCCCAGCTCTTGCATAAACGCCACTGAGGCCCTGGATGATTTATGCAAAAGCTCAAAATTGTCCCTCCGACTGAGAAAGAACCCGTTGCGCTGAACCGCCCGCCGGCACTCGCCCACCGCCATCTGGTTTCTGTTCACGATCTGACGCCGCCCGAGATCGATTACCTCCTCAAGCTGGCGCAGGGCGTGAAATCCGATCCCGCGCGCTACAAGGCTCATCTCGCGGGCCGGACGCTGGCATGATTATCGAGCGACCCAGCCTGCACACGCGGGCCGCCTACGAGCTGGGCATGATTCAACTGGGAGGCCAGGCGATGTGCCTGAGCTACGAAGAAGTGGGACTGGGCAAGCGCGAGGCCGTGAAGGACGTGGCCCGCAATCTTTCCGGCTGGGTGGACGCGATCGTGGCGCGGGTGCAATCGCACCAGACGGCGCTGGAATTGGCCGAGCATGCCACCGTTCCCGTCATCAACGGCCTCTCCGACTTCGAGCACCCCTGCCAGGCGATCAGCGACTACTTGACAGTGCTCGAGTGCAAGCATAGTCTGGCGAATGTAACCCTTGCCTGGGTGGGCGACGGCAACAATGTGGCGCATTCGCTGCTTTATGGCGCGGCACGGCTGGGCGTCCGCATGCGCATGGCGACGCCTCCCGGCTACGAGCCTGACCGCTCCGTGGTGGCGGACGCCAAGCGCGAAGGTGGCGACGTCAGCCTGACGCACGATCCTGCCGAGGCCGTGGCCGGCGCCGACGTGGTCTACACTGACGTGTGGACCAGCATGGGCCAGGAAGCCGAAGCGGAGACGCGGCGGGAAATCTTCCGTTCCTATCAGGTAAATTCGCAGTTGATGCGCGCGGCGGGTCCGCAAGCGGTGTTTATGCATTGCCAGCCGGCGCGGCGCGGCGAAGAAGTGACCGACGACGTCATGGACTCGCCCCGTTCCCTTGTTTACCACCAGGCGCACAACCGCCTGCACGTCCAGAAGGCCATCTATCTGGCGCTGCTCTGCTGAGTTCTGACCATGCCCATTGCCGTCGTCGCCATCGGTGGTAACTCTCTGGTGAAACCCGGCGAACGCGGCACGCTGGAAGAGCAGCGCACCAACCTGGCCGTCGCGTGCGAGGGCATTGCCGCCGTCATGGCCGCCGGTTATCGCGTGGTGGTGACCCACGGCAACGGCCCGCAGGTCGGCGACGCACTGCTGCGTTCGGAAATAGCCGCGGCGCAAGTCCCGCCCCTCACGCTTGATGCCTGCGTGGCCGAGACGCAAGCTACCATCGGATATCTCCTTCAACAAATCCTCCAGGAAACTCTCCAGCGCCACGGACTGCGGCGGCCGGTGGTGACCATGGTCACGCAGGTTCTGGTCTCGCGGCGTGACTCCGCCTGGCGCAATCCTTCGAAACCGGTGGGCCCGTTCTACTCGCAGGAAGAGGCAGGGCGTCACCGAACCCTCTACGGATGGACCATGGTGGAGGACTCCGGGCGCGGCTACCGGCGCGTGGTTCCCTCGCCCGAGCCGAAGTCGATCATGGAGTTGGCCGCCATTCAAGGCGCGCTGGCCAACGATGCGCTGGTGATTGCCTGTGGCGGCGGAGGCATTCCCGTGGTCTTCAAGCGTGAGCGCCTGGTGGGCATCGACGCGGTCGTGGACAAAGACCGCGCCTCCAGCCTGCTGGCGTGGGAGCTGGAGGCCGAACTCTTCCTGATCTCCACCGGCGTCGAGCAGGTGGTGCTGGACTACGGAACGCCGCGTGAACACGCCGTCGCTGAGCTGACAGTGGCTGAGGCGCGACGCTACCTGCGCGAAGGCCAATTCGCCGCCGGCAGCATGGGGCCGAAAATGGAAGCCGCGCTGGCGTACCTGGAACGCGGCGGACACCTGGCCATCATCACCTCGCCCGAGCGCATCCCCGAAGCCTTGCAGGGAATGGCCGGCACGCGCATCAGGCCGGACTAAAACCAGAAGGCGGAAAGCAGAAGTCAGTAGGCAGAGAGCAGAGAAGGCAGGAAGCCGTGGGCCAAAGGCAGCCGGCAACAGACCGCCGGTTACCAGGATAACAAGAGCCATTCTTCTCAACACGACGCAGGGGCGCAACGCTGCGCTTGAAAAACGGCCGATTCTAGGATAGTTTATCGATATGGAAGACACCACGTTTACCGCCAGTCGCCGGTCCGAGCGTCGCCCGCTCCGGCTTGCCCTTGTGCTCCTGATGGACACCGCGCAGGGCGAATCGAAGGACGAAGGATACACGATTGATGTGTCCCAACATGGCTGCCGGATTGAGGGAACGGGCGCGCTGGCGGAAGGCCAGTTGATCCGGCTGCTGCCCTGGGATACGCCCGATGGTGCCGTGGCTGGACGCGTCGTCTGGGTGGGCGACCCCGCCTCCAACCTGGCGGGCGAAGCCGGCATCGAGTTCCTCCAGCCCCTGCCGTCCATGATCTGACCCCACTTGCCTCCTCCTGGCCGTGGCCTACAGCGCGGCCAAAACGCCCGCGGACGGCCGGAACCTGCCACCTCGCAAGACTCCGCAAAATGAACGCAGAATCCGCGCAAAAGTCTGTTCCCCGCGGTCATTGCGCTCTTCGTCAGCACAAAATGTCGCTCAAGTAGCGTTCAATGGGAGCAATTGTCTGCTTATTTTGCGGGCGGATTGTCCATGTTTCCTTTGCTTTCATACATATAGCGGCTTCGGTCGTATTAATTTTTATTTTGGCGCCCCTCCCCCGGCCCGAAAAGCGACAGGCCGTCCCCTTTTGTGCCCGCGCCGTTCCCACCGCATAGGCTAGATTCAGGGTGTCCGAAATCAAGGAGGAGGGTTGCAGGGGCGGGATGGTCGGGCAGTGAGGCAGCATACTTCGTCCCGGGCGCCGGCGCGCCCGCCGTTCCCTGCGGGCACCGCGCCGTTGGACGCAGTGTACGCACATCTCTAGCCTTTTGTCAAGCAAATAGTGAGGCTACAATAAAAAACCTACAGAAGAGAAAAACGGCGCGGCCGCCCACAAAGAGACTTACAGCCTCTCCGCGGGGAGAGGCCGACGGCATGGCCGGCGGGTGAGGGGTCTTTTTCGCACGCCGCCCCGGATCGCCCCAAGTTTGTTCCCGCCTTCTCCATTCAACGCGGTCGTTGATTTCTCCTGGCGAGTTCGCGCAGTTGTCGGCTGGTCGGATGTATGACCATGCGTCCCAGCGGATTGCATCCAGCGAACAATAGTGTCCGAGTCGGCGGCCCATTAAAGCCAACTCGGATGCGCTGCGCCATGAGGCCGGGCGCCGGGGGCGTCTCTGTCCGTTGCCGACTGGCACGATCATTTAACCAAATACAGGCCCCTGAAAATTCTTCTTGACATCATCAGCCAACTGTCATACTGTCATATGACAGAGAAGCGAATATGTTTCTTCAAATCAATTTCAAGTCCGGTTTGCCCATCTACCTTCAGATTGTGGAACAGGTCAAGGCCGCTGCCGCTTCGGGGGCGATCAAGCCCGGCGAAGCGCTGCCTTCCATCCGTCCTCTGGCGGAGGATCTGCGCGTCAACCGCAACACGGTAGCCAAAGCCTATTCCGAGCTGGAAAGCCAGGGCGTGATTGAAACGCTGCCGGGCCGGGGTTGTATCCTGAAACAAAATCAATCGACCTTGCGAAAGGAAATCCGGCGCAAACTGCTGGCCCAGGAAATCGACCAGGCCATTGTGCAAGCTCACCACTTGCAGGTTCCTCGCGATGAATTCCTGAAACTGATCCAGGAACGCCTGGAGGCGCTCGACGGAAAACGGCGCGCCCATGAAGACGCGAAGGAGGAATAAATGAACGTTCCTGTTCCGGTCGTCCAAGTCGAAAATCTCACCTATGCCTACGGGCGGGCGGAGGCGGTGCACGAATTGAGCTTCACCGTACAGCCCGGCCGGTGCTATGGACTCTTCGGCCGCAACGGCGCGGGCAAGACCACCACCATGAAGTGCCTGCTTAACCTGCTCCGCCCGCAGCGCGGACAGGTGCGTGTCTTCGGTCTCGATCCAGCAAAACACGACGTGGACGTGAAACGCCTTCTCTCTTACGTGCCGGACCAGGTGACGTTCTATCCGTGGATGAGCGTGCGCGAGACGCTCGACTACTTCTCCTCGTTCCGCGCCCATTGGAACCGGAAAATCGTGCAGGAATTGTTTGAGCGCTTCCAACTCGATCCGGGGCAGCGCACCGGGAACCTCTCGAAGGGCCAGCGCACTCAGGTGGCGCTGATCGCTGCCGTCTGCCCGGAAACGGATTTGCTGGTGCTCGACGAGCCCACCTCGGGCCTGGACCCCATCGTGCGGCGCGAGTTCATCGAGGCAGTCATCGGCGCGTACCAGCAGGGCATTCCGGGCCAGCGCACCATCCTGGTCTCTACCCACCTCATCACCGAATTCGAGGGATTGATTGACGAATTCACGCTCATCGACCACGGGCGCGAGGTGCTGACCCTCGACGCCGACCTAAACAACTTTGTGTTCCGGGCGCAGCAGCCAAAATCGACGGTGCTCTTTGAAACTATGCGAGCAATCCAGAAACTCCAACTCGGCGCTCTGAAGCTGGATGCGGCGCATCCACTGCAACTCACAGTGGAAGATTTGGCCAAGGCTTCCCCGCTCTCAAAAAGTACGCGGCGACTCCTGGGCGATTCTCCCATCACGCTCCGTCTCGACGAGCCCCCTCATCAAGGTCATTTCGGCTGCGCTGAAAACCTCGAGCCCCGTGGTCCTGCTGCCATGCGCTATTCGTGGTACTCGGCCATGGTCCCCCTTGCAGACGGTTCCCGCTTTTTCGTGAATTTTGAGCCCGGGGGCCCACTCCTTCACTTCCGCCGGATTCTGTAAGTAAGAGTCCGCCGGGAGTCAAAGAAACCGAGACCACATCTTTATCGAAAGGCCGCTTTGCGTCCATTGACCGGGCCTGTCTCATATAGAATTCTTACCGCGGCCCCGGACTGTTTTTGCGTCGCTGCGGGTCATGCGGGCTCAATCCGGTATCGCTCGCCGGGGCGGGTGGAGAACTGCACCACGCGGCCTTGCATGGAGACGGCAACGGGTTCCTTGCGACTCGTGGACGTGACCTTGAGCTGTTTCCCCGGCCAGGGGTTCTCCAGCTTGACCGGCGCGCCTTTTTCGCTGAACAGGCTCAGGCTGGCAACCGACTTGCCATCGTAGCTGGCGCTGATCAAAAACGCTCCGGCGGCGCGCAGATTGCGGAAGCCGGCGCGGCCCAGGCCCTGGGTGTTGGGAAAGATCCGCAGCGTGCCCGAGTAACTTTGCAGCATGCACTCATTCAGCACCGCCGGCAGTGACAGGTTCTCCGTCCAGATTCCCATGCGCATCATGAAATCGAAATTGGTGTTGTCCGTGTACCGGCCATCGATCTGGCGGACGCGGTCGCCCACTACACCGTTGGGCACGCGGCAGTAGCGAACTTCGTTCTTGAACCACGCGAGGTCCAGCATGCCCAGGCGCGCGCGGATAAGAGGTTGAAAGACTACGTCGTTGCCGCCTTCCAGGCGAATGGTGCGGGCGGTGCGCCGGGCGATTTCCAGGCGATCCTCGTTCCGGCCCAGTCCCACCTGGTCGCCGGGGAAAACGGGAGCGAGCGTGACGGGGATGTTGTAGACAAACTCCAGCGGCGCGTTCAGCACGTCGAGCCAAACTTCGCCCTCCGGCCCTTGCGCCTTCGGGATAAGGCGCCAGGTTCTGCCGGACGTCCGTCCACTTGGCGCGGTCGCCTTCGTCGCGGCCGAGAATTCGCGAGGCTTCGATCATGGCGTCGAGCAGAAACTCCGAAAGCGCCAGATCCATGATGCAGTCTTTGTTGAGCCGGAAGTCCACCGTGCAGCCCCAGTTCTCCGGCGAGGCGCTGGGAACGATGTGATACTTCCCGTCCGCCTCCTTCTTCACGAAGGCGACAATGAAGTCCGTCGCGGCGCGCAGCAGCGGATAGACGCGGCGCAGAAAATCCTGGTCGAGCGTGTACAGGTACTGCCACCACAGGCTCTGCACGGTCCACGGCGTTTCGCACACTTCGTAACCCCACGGCGGCGCCGGATAAGCCACCACCTGGCTGGGCACGGGATAAGCCGAGTGCGGGAAAAACGCTCCCGGCATTTCCATCTTCTCCCGCGCATACCGCTGCGCGATGGGCAGCAGCTTTTCGACGAGATCCACGTACGGCAGGTTCTGGTCCACGTGATTGCTGGAAAAAACGCCCCAGAAAACCTGCTGAGTGTTGTAGTTCATGTGGTAGTCGCCGTGCCAGGCGGTGCCGATCTTGCCGCTGGTCCAGTTTCCGAACAAACCCGGCGCCAGCTTGCCCGCGCGCAGGCAGCAAGCCAGGAAGTACTGGTTGTGGTACCAGAGCCTCTCCAGTTCCTTGTCGTCAAGCTCCACCGCCGAGCGTGACCAAAATTCTTTCCAGGCGGCTTCCGTCTCTCTCGCCAGTTGCTTGGCAGAGATCTGCGCAAGCCGTTCCGCTTCCTGCTTCGCAAAGTTGACGTTGTCCGCGTGGTCGCGTGGCGTGGTGAGGGTAAGGTCGAGCCGCAATGGCTGTGGTTTGTCGCTGCGTAGGAACACGCGGATGGGACTGCGCAATTGCCGCAGCGTCATGCGGCCGTCCGCGACCTCCTGCAATCGCGCGCGCGTTTCGTCCAGGCCTTCGATGGACCACGCGCCGGCCACGCGTCCGCAAAGAGCGAAGTTGCGGTCTTTGTCGGTGCGCGCGGGATGAGGATCCGCCTCGGTGGGCGCGAGGCAGGGAAGTGCTGATACCCGAAGAATTCCGTTCCGTCTTCGCCCGTCTTGCCATCCAGTTCCGGCACCGGCAGTTCCGCCTCCAAGTCGATGTTCGGGTCGTAGGCGATGGAAACGACGGGTGCGGGCGCGTCGCTCCAGACCAGCACGTGGCCGGCGTGCCAATTTACGAAGCACCACATCGTGACCGGCTGGCGATGGCCGCGCAGATCGTCGTAATCGAGTTCCAGCGTGAAAAGGCCATTGGAGGGATCAAGCGTCTGCCGCCGCACGCGCACCTGGCGCGAGTCCCAGTGAATCCACACGATGCCGCACGGCCACGGGCGCGGCCACGACTTACGATAAGACGACTGTGACTTTGTCCGTGTACTCGCGGAAGAAGTCGATGTTCTTCTCCAGATAAGTCATGTCCGGCTTGCCCTGGCGCTTGGCCTCTTCACCGGCGCGCTCCCAAAGCTTCAGCAGGTCGCTGAACGGCAGTACGTGCTGATAGTGGTCTTCACTGACACGAATATCCCACGAGTCCTCTTTGCCCAGGTGCAGGCCCAGCGCGTCGGGCCGGACGGTGACGCAAACCCCGATGTCGCCATTGCCGAGAAGCATGCCTTCAAAGAAGTCGGGCGTCGGCAATTCGTGGACAATGGTATGTCGCTTCGCAATCTGAAATCCGTCCAGACTGGAGGCTTCGGGAGCGGCTTGCATCCCGGCAGGCAGCGCCGCGGCGGTGGCTGTTGCGGCCGTTGTTCGCAGAAAAGTTCTACGGTTGGTTTTCATGGCGGTCATCCTTGAATTCTGACGATGGAGAGTTCGATTTTCAATGTTCGCAGCCTGGCAGTCACAGTCCAGCAAAAGCGAGTGCGTTGCGGTGGTGCGCTCAGGGGAGATCGCCTACCACTACTGGGAAGAGACCCCTCGCCCGCCCGATGGATCGGGTCAACCTCTCCCCTGAGGAGAGGTTGTTGATGCTCCTTGGCGCGCTGGCGCGCAGAAGAAAAACTAACAGCCTCTCCCGAGGGGAGAGGCCGACCGTCTGCTGACCGGCGGGTGAGGGGTCTCTTCGGACGGCGCGCCCAAACCCAATCCCGGCCTCAGAACTCCCAGCGTTGCAACTCCGGGATGGCGGGATAAACCCGCTACGCGTTTTTCCGCAACGTCATAGACCGGCCAACAGCAGACACTCCGCCACTTTGCCGATGGCGCCCTGCGGTCCGCGGAAGGCCCACAGTTGGCAGGAATCTGTGGAACATGCTTGACCGGTGCTGAAGCTCACGGCGGAAAGATGATGCTCGAGCTCGCAGTAGTCCCAGTCGCCGGTCTGAACGCTGCAAGCCTGAGTGGAAAAGCCCAACGCATCGCTCCCGGTGCTTCGCTGCCAGGGGACGTCAATGTACTCGCCGGAAGGATTGACGGTGAAATCGCGGACGATCAATTCCCAAGCGCCGCTGCTTTGATACAAATAACCGAGCCTTCCGGTCGACTCCGTCGCGCGAATTCCGATCTTGCGGATTCCCTTGCCCGCCGTTCGAAAGCGCACCAGGTGATCCGTCACGATGAGGTCCGGAGGCGGGACCGAGCCCGTATAGATCTCGGGCACGGCCCTCGTATGAGTGGGAATCATCACCTCGCCGCCGTTGGGAACCGCCAGAAGATTCCACAAGCCCACCTGTGCAGCGTTATCGGTTCCGGTGAGCAATTCCAGGCGCGTCTCCTGCGTGTAACCGGCATAGGTCACGCCGTCCTGTTCATTCCAACCCGGCCCGTTGCGCAGCGGATTGGGTGCCGGGCGCCACTGTTTGGTGATCCGCGCTTCGACTTTCCTGTGGCCGCGCGAGAGGGTCAGGGATACTGGCGAGGCGAGCTGCAACGTTGGCGCGGTATTGATCGCGGCATAGTTGCCAGGATCAAGCTGCGGCGGAACGCGCCAGACGGCCGTCTCAGGGAAATTGGGAAAGAAGACGTCAACCTCAGGGGCGAGCCAGGTGCGGTCGCCACCGGTGTTGTGCCAGTCGTGGGATCGAAACAGCGCTTCCGCGGACGCGGCGGATGCAAGCGCGGGATGCGCCCAGAAAAAGTTCTGGTCACTGCCCGGCGCAAATAGTCCCAACACCCGCGCCCCGTAAGGCAGCAACAAAAGTCGGCTGCCGTCGGGATAATTCTGCTCCACGGTGGCCTTGCCCATGCTGCGTAAAACGCCGACGAGTTCTCTCTCCGTGGGAGCCATCACGACGCCTTATTGCTTGCAGTATTCCGCGTAACTCATCAGCTTGATGCCGAGATCGTTCACCAGGCGGCGGATGCGCGGGCTGGTGTAAGCCATGGTTTCCGCCGCGCGCAGTTTGCCCGTGCCCAGCAGCTGCACGTGCTCGGGCTCAAAGTGGACCAGCGCGTCATTCTCCATCGAGTTCAGCCCCGGGTGGCCGATCAGGAGGTTGACGCCGGGCTCGAGCCTGCGCAGCACCTGCTCCAGCGCCTTTTCCTTTTCGTCCGGCGGCACGGTGTAAATGCCGAAAGTCATCCAGTTCGCGCTCGCCGAGAAAGCAAGAAACCGGGTAGCCATATTTCATGCTCAAACGTTCGATCACCGGCTTGTAGTGCTCATTGTAAGGCATCACGTAGTGGGTATCGATGTAGCTGATCTTCACACCCTTTTTCTTGGCCAGCTCGATCTGTGCAGTAAACTCCTTTTCCACTTCCTGCATGTTGGGGTTGTGTCCCCAGAAGTCGCGTGGCGACTGCCACAGGAAGCCGTCCTCGTCCACCAACGACGGCACGGCGGAGTAGGGCAGCACCGGCCGCCAGCGGTAGCCCCGCCATTCGCCGATCAGGCCCAGGTGCACGCCAAAGCACAGGTCGGGATTCTCACGCGTCAGTTTGGCGGCTTCTTCAAACCACGGCGCGATGACCAGAATGGCGGCGTTCTTGATGATGCCGTTGCGCATGCATTCAATGGTGGCGATATTGCCGGTGTGGGTGTAACCCATATCATCGGCGCGGGTGATCAGGACGATCTCTTTGTTGTCGTTGCTCATGCTGTTCCTCACTTTCGCTCCGGGATTAACTCAGGCTGAGTAGTACGATGGCGGCCAAGCCCACGGCAACACCGCTGGTTGTCATGCCGCCCAAGCGCTCCTTAAAAAGGAAGCGTCCGGCCAGGGTCACAATCAAAACTGAACCGCCCATGGAAATGGGGAAAACGATGTGGCCGGGCACATTGTGTTTGAGGGCCACCGCCATGGATATCTGCCCGCCCATGCTGAGCGCAGCGATGACGCCTCCCCAGAATGCTTCCCGCGGTCGTATGCGCACATGCTGCAACAACAGGGGCACACCAATCGTCGCGAGGCCCGCCGCATACCAAACGCTGAGATAAGAGAACTTGGCCGTCTCCGGCAAACCCCATGCCGCGATGACCTTCAGGCCGTAAGCGCTCATGCCGTTGGTGGCCAGGATCACGAGCATCAGCAGCAGCCACTGTGCCTGTTGCTTTCCCGAGAGCGTAGAAGTTTCCGTTGGTATCTCGGCGCGCCGCCCGCGAAAGATGAAAAAAAGCGATACCAGGGCCAAGCCAAAAGCGAAGATCTTTAGCCGCGTCAATTTTTCGCCATACACAAATATCGAAACGATGGCCGGAATGGCGGCCGAGACGTTCATCATCAACCAGCCCACCGCCACCTTGCCGAAGCTGATGGAAAGCTGAAAGGCGTAATAGGCAATCGCGGCGCACGCTCCGCAACCAATTGCCACGGCCACGGCCTTCAGTGGAAGAGAAAGCGGTGAAGGAACGCCCGCCGTGCGGATCACCATCACAATGGTCGCCCAGACATAAACCATCACGATGAAGGCCTCCGCCTGGCAATTCCGCCGCTCGGCAGCTTTGGAGGCGCACCCCAGCAATCCGAACGAGAGCGTGCCCAGCAGGCAGAACAGAATTCCGCTATGCATCCTTTTTCCTCATTGAAGCCTGTGCGTCATGCGTCTGGAGTTTATATCACAGCTTGATGCTGGCGGGTTGATTTGCTGCGGCCGCATTGGCGGAAAGTGGGTGGTGACGACGCTCGACTTCGTAGCGGCGAGTTTACCTCGCGACTCGGCGGTCTGAAGGCGCCGCTGGGATGGCGGGATAAACCCGCCGCTACACCTTTCGCGCGCAGGCGCTTCGCCCCGATGCCAGGACTTCAGCTGTGCTAAAGTCTATGGCACCATGCTGGGAGAACGGGAGCGGATGGAAATCGCTCGTCTCTGGGAGCGGAACCTGCGGCAGCACGCCTTGCAACTGCCTTTGGGGGAGTGCCATCGCAATCTTGAGCCGGCCAGCGCGGAGTTTCTCTGCGTGCTGGCCGCGGGACTGGGGGCCAAGCGCATGCTCGAAATTGGCGGATCGAGCGGCCTCTCCACCATTGCGTTGGCCACCGCCGCGCGCGACATTTCCGGGCGTGTGATGTCCATTGAAAGGGAGCCGTTGCGGCAGGGCGAGGCGCGGAAGACGCTCAAGCATCTCGGCCTTTCCCGCTATGTTGAATTGATTCTGGGTGACGCCGGAACAGTGCTGGAAACCGCCGGGGAATTTGATCTGGTTCTCATCGATTGCGAAAAAGCCGATTACATCCGTTTCTTCGACATGCTGCATCTTCCTGCCGGGGGCACGGTGGTTGCCGACAATATCATCTCGCACTCGCTCGCGAGCTACGTGACGCACGTCCGCTCGCGCCCGGGAGTGGAGTCACTGACGTTGCCGATCGGCAAAGGTTTGGAGCTCACCCGCTACAGCCTGCCGACTCACCCGGACCGTGCGTCTGCGTCTGGCTCTGCCGCGGGCAAACTTTGAGGAATCGCGGTTGCGCCTTCACATCCGGGCAAAACTTCATTGCGCTGAAGCGGAATCTGGCGTAGGTTATCGTTCGGCCGGAGCGCATGCGGCCAAAAACTGACACAGGCATCTACTTATGAGCAGCAATCGTCCCAAGCTCGCAGCTGTTGTTACCACCTACTTCAAGTTTTCCCACGGCGAAAACATCGTCAACCGCTACCTCTACGGTTACGGCTGGCACGGCACACACCATCATCCGCCCATGGACATCGTTTCGCTTTACGTCGATCAGGTCGGTGACGGCGATTTGAGCCGCAGCCGCGGCCGGGACTTCCCGTCGATGCGGCTTTGCTCCACCATCGCCGAGGCCCTGACTCTGGGAGGCAGCAAACTCGCGGTGGATGGCGTGGTGGTGGTCGGCGAGCACGGCAACTATCCGCGCAACGAAAAGGGCCAGACCGAATATCCCCGTTGGCAGTTCTTCGAGCAGGTCGTGAAGGTGTTCAAGGATAGCGGGCGCTCGGTGCCCATGTTCAATGACAAGCACTTGTCGTGGAACTGGGACTGGGCGAAGCAGATGGTGGACACCTCGAAGGAAATGGGATTCCCCTACATGGCGGGTTCAAGCCTGCCAGTGACGTGGCGGATTCCCTCGGTGGAAATGCCGCTCGGCACGCGCATCCGCGAAGCGCTGTGCGTGGGTTACGGCGGCGTGGACAGCTACGATTTCCACGCGCTGGAGACCATTCAGTGCATGGTGGAGCGCCGCGCAGGTGGCGAGACGGGCGTGAAATGGCTTCAGGCCTACCGCGGCGATAAGGTCTGGGATGCCTTGCGCGACGGCGTGTGGTCGCGACGCCTCATGGAAGCCGCACTATGCCGCAGCCACACACTCACACCGGCGCGCGAGGGCTTTAATGACATTCTCCCGACGGATGACGATCTGCGCCGGCTGGTGAAAGACCCCGTGGTGTACCACTACGAGCACAACGACGGCCTGCGCTGCACCATGATTCTGCTGAACGGCATGGTGCGGGATTTCAACTTCGCCGCCGACGTGGAGCATCACAAATCGAGTTCACAGGTCTACCAGCCCATGGTGAAGGACTTCAACTTTGCCGCTGACATCGGAGGCGCGCCGTTCTCCACGCAAATGTACCTGCCCATGCCCGACGGTCGCACCACGGTGGCCAACTTCTTCGACGGGCTGGTGAACAACCAGGAAAAAATGTTCCTTACCGGTAAGGCCACCTACCCTGTCGAGCGCACGCTGCTGACCACGGGTTTGGTGGCGGCCGGAGTCGAAAGCTTGTACCGCGGCCAGACGCGCTACGAGACGCCGCACCTGGCGGTGACCTATCAGCCGACGCGCGAATCGACGTTTATGAGGGCTTAACCTATGCTGACGCGAAGAGAGTTCCTGCAAACCGGGGTTGCCGCCGCGGGCCTGTTGGCAAGCGGCGCGAGCCCGCAGCCCAAGCGGTTGGCCATCATCGCCACGATCTACAAGTACCTGTCGCACGCCCAGCATATCGGCGACCGCTTCCTGGTCGGCTATCCCTACGCCGGCGCGTGGCACAAGCCGGACATGAAAGTCGTGTCGCTGTACGTCGACCAGAAACCCGAGGGTGACCTGAGCGCCGCGCGCGCCAGCGAGTTTGGCTTCCAGGTTTATCCCACCATCGCCGAAGCGCTGTGCTGCGGTGGCAAGGAACTGGCCGTCGATGCGGTGCTGATTGTCGCTGAGCACGGCGATTATCCGCGCAACGAGAAGGGGCAGATTCTGTACCCGCGCTACGAGTTCTTCCAGCAGTGCGTGGAGGTCTTCAAGCGCAGCGGCCGGTCGGTGCCGGTCTACAATGACAAGCACCTATCCTACAGTTTCGCCAAGGCAAAGAGCATGGTGGATGCTTCGCGGCGTCTCGGTTTCCCCATGCTGGGCGGTTCATCGATTCCGGTCACGTTCCGGCTGCCTAACCTCGAACTGCCGCTGGGATGCGAGATCGAAGAGGCGTTGATGGTGGGCGAAGGCGGCTCCGACCCCATGGATTTTCACGCGCTCGAAGGCCTTCAGTGCATGGTGGAAAGACGCGGCCGCGGTGAGACGGGCGTGAAAGCGGTGCAACTGATCGAGGGCGATGCGGTGTGGAAAGCGGGCGAGGAAGGCCGCTACTCGAAGGACCTGCTGGTCTCCGCCTTTTCCCGCAGCGACACGCCGATGGGTCCGGGACGAGGCGGAAGGCCGAACGCAGGACCTTGTATCGACAGGCCTGTTGCCGAAGCTTGTGGCCAACCCCGCCGCGTATTTCATCGAGTACCGCGACGGCTTGAAGGCCACGCTGTTGATGCTCGACGGCGCGCTAAAGGATTTCAACTTCGCTGCGCGTTTGAAGGGATTGCCGGCGATTCAAGCTTTGCAGTTCTTCCTGACTCCCAACCCCAACGTGACCTATTCTGCCTGCCTGGTGCACGGAATCGAGCAGATGTTCCAGACGCGTGTGGCGCCGTACCCAATTGACCGCACGCTGCTGGTGAGCGGCATTCTGGAAGCGTGTCTAACGTCAAAAGTGCAGAGTCACCAACGCTTGGAGACGCCTCAACTTGGGGTAGTGTATCAACCCCCGGCGCAGTCCACTTATTGCCGAAGCTAGTACGTTGCCCCGTCGTGATTCAGGAAGCTGGCGGTTTCCTTCTTTTTCTCTGGTCCCCAGGTGTGGTAAAGCCCAAGATATGCATAGTTCTCACGCTGCCCCACGGCGGTATGTCCGTAGGCGAATAGGATCTGCCAGCCGGGGTTGCGAATGTAGTAGTAGCCGCCGACATCAATCATGGTGGCGGACCTGGTCTGGGGGTTGCCAGTCCTTCGGCGCCATGCGAGTAGATTTCTCCCCCCAGCGTCCACTTCTTGCCGAAATCCCGCAGCAGCAACCAGCCGCCAAAGGGGTAATTGCGGTAATCCGTCTGCCTCACCACGGCGTAGCCGGCGCCGCCATAGGTGGTCCAGGGGCCCCAATTCTTCTGCACCCACAATGGGAGCCTGTACCAGACCTTGCCGACCCCCAGTCCTTTGGCGTAGCTGCCTGTAGGCACTTCAATCATGTCGAAGGTGCCGATCTCGGGGAAGTACTTGCCGTGCTGTTTGAAAAATCGGTATTTGATGCCGATTTCGGTGTCGGTCAGGCCGAAGGCGCTGGGACCCACTCCGGCGGGAAAATACCGCGGATTATTGGAAGGCTCAATCGCCCCAAACGGCACGATGAGGTGCAGAAAAAGATTGTCAGTCGCACCATAGTTCAATTCAAACGCCGGGCCGAGCGGGTCCGTTTCTATTGGAGTTCCGTCGACGCCACCGAACGCGTACGCCTCAAAGTGCCGGGCGTCGAGCGGCTCCGGGTCGTCGGTCTGAAACGGCGGGCCGGCCCAAAGATTCGCCCCGACCATCATGAGCAGCAAGACCGCCGATGTTGTGAAAATACGAGTCGAGTTCATGTATCTCCTCCGCGGGCACGCGACCCATGATCTGGCGACTCATTTACCTTGTAAGAGGTCCGCAAACGGCGGAAACGTGAGTAGGATTCCCAGCGCCAAAAGCAGAAACGCCGTGGCGTTGACCTTGCCGATGCCGACGGTGCGGGTTCGCCAGCGCGCCGCCAGCATGAACCACACCACCAGCCACACCAGAATGGCGACGGTCGTTACTCCGGAGAGCGGACCGGAGGGATTGTAGAAGTTCAGCAATTTGGCCACGGCCTTTGAGGCATCCCCGGCCAGAGAAAGAACTCCCAGCACCGCGCTGCCGATGCCTGCCGAGAGGATGGCTGCGGCTGCGGGTCCGTTCGGCAGGTGATCCTTGGATGGCGCGGCGGCTTGGATTTGGCGATCCGGCTGTGAGTCGCTCATTCGCTCTTTCCTTTCAGGTGAATGGTTGGACCGCCATTCAC
The DNA here is from genome assembly GCA_963719115.1 of uncultured Acidobacteriota bacterium. Taxonomy (GTDB): domain Bacteria; phylum Acidobacteriota; class Terriglobia; order UBA7540; family UBA7540; genus Bog-366. The sequence continues at coordinate 35,772 of CAVRBF010000009.1, forward strand.
CGGCGCGTATTTGTTGAGCATGGCGCCAAAGAATCCGGCAATGCCGGCGCTTCCCAGCGCGGCCAACGCAAACACCAGCACGGCGTTGCGCACCTGCGGGTGCTCGCGGATTGAGAGCCGATACTTCGTCAATACATACGCGACCATGGTCACGGCGATGGGCGCGAACCATGCCACGTGTTCCTTCCACTCCATCCCCAGGTCGTGCCATCCCGAGGTGGTGGCGCTGGATTTCAGCAGATAACGGGGATAGAGCGCCAGGTCGGTAAGTCCCGCGGGCGGCACGGCGCGATACCATGGATAGATCAGGTAGGCGCCGGTCAGCACCGCGGCCCAGCCCACCGCCACCATGACGAAGAGATAAAGCCGTTCGCGAGCGTAGCCCTGCGGCGTGAGCTTCGGCGGTTCCTCGAAGTAGCGCGCGTGGCGAACCTCCACCACCAAACCGAAAATCGCCATCAGGAAGAATGCCCCGAACAGCATGCCGTGAATAAGGGTAATCAAAGCCCGTAAAGTGATTTCCATGCGCCCATCCTTAGTGATGATGTTCCATGCCGAACATTTCGCCGAACAACTCTTGTACCCGGTGGCGCGCAGTCCCAAGAGCTTTCCGGCCTAACGCCGTTATTTTGTAGACGCGCCGTGCAGACCTTCCGTTGCGCTCCTCGTGCGAGCGCAGGTAGCCCTTGGTCTCAAGCCCGTGCAGAATCGGATACAGCGTCCCCGCGCTCAATCTATAACCGTGGCGGGCCAGTTCTTCGACGATCCAGACGCCGTAAACTGGCTCTTCCGCCGCGTGGTGGAGAATGTGCAGCCGAATCAGCCCCGCGTAGAGGCTCTTGTCATCCATGTTGTTGGTCGATGCCCTGTTTCAATATCGAAATTCAATATTGAGATCACGATGGAGCAACTGTCAAGTGGAAGCTTTGCCATGGCGGGCGAAAATGCGGAGCACCTTGGAGTGCGGGGGCAGCAGCTCCCGCCTGTGGAGTTTCTACATTTTGGGGGCCATGGAACCGGGAAAAACTGCTTTCCATGAAATGACCACCCTCTTCAATTTGCACTACCAACGAACCTAACTGTCATCCTGAGCCCGCACTTCAGGGCGAAGGACCCTTTTCATTTGCACTTGGGAAGCAGGGCGCGGGCGCGCCGTGCCGAAGCGCGCGGCATGCCGCGCGCACATGGGTAAGACGAAATACGGGGGTCCTTCGCCCCGATGAACGGCATCGGGACTCAGGATGACAGCGCCATGAGTGTGCATCTAGACCACGATTACCGCGAATGGCAACGAAATCCTTCCTTTGAAATGTAGAAACTCCCGGTGCGGGAGCAGCAGCTCCCGCCTTTCTCCTTGGCTAGCGGAGACAATTTGGGCGTCGACGCAGGTCAAAAGCGGGAACTGCTGCTCCCGCACTCCAAAGTGCTCCGCACAGTGTCTTTCATCGAGAGTGGTACCAGCAAGGAACGAGACGGCATCACCTTAGTTGCTGGCTTGGTGCGACCACTTTTTCCAGATCTCCGGATCGGAGAGCATTTTGATAAACACGCCGCCTACTACCGAGCGCGCCTGAAATCCCACCTGCGTGCCATCGCGGGTCCAATACCAATCGGTCATGGGAACGCGGGTGGGCGACTCGCTTACCCAATCGTAGATGGGGGCGATCAGCTTATCCCAATCGGCCGGGGAAGTCTGCCAGGGTGGCGGTCCAAAGCTCCCAGTCGAGCTTGGTGTAGGTTTTGCGATTGTCGAGCGGCAAGCCGTAACGGTTCAACTGTCTTTCGTAGAAGCTGATCTCCTTGCCGGCAACCTCGGGTGGAAACAGATTCAGTCCAAGGAGCCGGTCCCACACCAGATTGTATTTTTCGCTCCAGGTGCCCGGCTTGTCAAACGCCAGCCGGTAATGGTCGCCGTCGTCGGCCATCTCCACCCAGCGCCGGGCGTATTCCTCCGCCTTGCTTCGGAATTGCGCGGCGGCGTCCTTCTGGCCCTCCAATTCGAGGAGCTGCGCATAAGCTCCCAGGCCCACAATGGCTTTGACGGAGAGATTGGTGTTGTGCGCCAGGTGGCCCGCAAAGTCATCGGTGCAGAGTTGATTCTCGGGGTCGAGCCCTTTCTCCACCAGGAAGTCGGCCCACTGCTTCAGAATCGGCGCGTACTTTTCCGCAAATGCCGTGTTGCCTTCCGCTTTGGCGATGGCGTCGAACAGGATCAGCATGTTGCCCGACTCTTCCACCGGCATGGATTCGATCTTATAGGGATCACGGCCATTGGCCAGCGGATAGACGCCCAGGTCGTGCGGCGCCCAAGGGTGGGGCCACTGGCCGGTCTTCACGTAGTCCATCACCGGCGCCAGCGATGCCTCCGCCATCTTCGGGTTCGTCAGCAGCAGCACGGGCGCCGCCGGATAGATGACGTCCACGGTGGAGATACAGCCGCAACTGAAGTTTTCCTTGGGAAAGTAGTAGGGAGACTTGCCGTCGGGCGCCACCGTCAACTTGTGCGCGGCCATGGCTTTGCCGGTAAGCCAGCGCCGCGAGCTTCGCATACTTCTCGCCGCCCACGCTCGCGAGGTCAGCCATAAGTTTTTGATCGAACTGCTCGCTCTCCGCCCTCAGGGAGTCGAAATCACGCTCCGCCCAAGCCAGCAGATCAGCCGCCTGTGCGCCATTGCGCCGCCAGTAGGGACGCAGGCGCTGGTGAAAATACTCGATGGAATAAAGGTCGTCGTAAGCCAGGATCAAGTGCCGGGTCACGGGTTGCACGCCGACTTGGCCGAGGTCAAACGCCAACGCCATCAGCGGCGCGCGGCGAACGCCGGCGGCAATAGGCGTGCCGGGAATCTCGTCGCCGGGCAGACCTCCATGCTCCAGAAACGCCTGGTGGCTGGCGGATGCATTGGCGATGGCGCTGGCGGCCACGGCGGCAGTGGGCGCAGCCACATAAAGGTAGCCCCAGTCGATGCGAAGGTTATCGCCGGATTTGGCCAGTACCGGCTGCGCCTCGCTCCCCGCCCGCAGCGTGGTAAGGCCGCCCGCGTTTTCGCGCGACCAGACGACATTCTCATCGTCGGTGTTCACCACCAGTTGCGCGCTGTTGGCGTAGAAGATGTTGACGGCGTGCGCGCGGCCGTCTACCGAACGAGCTTCCCAAATCAGGTAGGTGACGGGCCGTGAGTAGACGTCCAGATTGCCGGGCAGCAGCGGCGTAAGAAACGTCAGGGTGACGTGTACGCCGGCGCCTTCGAAATCGTAAACCGTGCGCGTGGGGAATACCGCCAGCCCCACTTGCGGCATCGCCTCTTCCGATGGCGTCTTTCCCATCAGCCGATACGGTACGCCATCAATGCGAACCATGCTTTCGAGCGATTGCGGCGTGCCCGTCCAGTGGCGCGTGGTGTCGTCCGTCAAGTGGTCGGCAAACGACCAGATGCTGAGATAGGGATCGTTAGTGACCAGCGGCACAGCGCGCGGCTGGAATACATCGGCGGCGCGCGCTGGAACGGCGGCCGGCCAAACCAGCAGCAAAAGAACGACGAGAGCCGATTGCCATCGTGGTTTTGATTCCGTCCGCGCTCGATGAATGCTATGGTGCAAGTTACTTGTGAAGAAATGCGTCGCATAGACGAGTTTGCATGGTCCCGGTCCTCAAACAGATTGGAAATGATCAAATTCCGCCGCCATAGTTAGGAGGCAGGCGGGACATTATACGGAATTTTGCGGATCGGCGCAGGAACGTGTAGGCCGGAAGGCGAGAAGGAGTAAGCATGCACAAATACGAAACCATCATTTACTGGAGCAACGACGACCGAGTATTTGTTGCCGAAGTGCCGGAACTGCCGGGCTGCATGGCTCACGGCGACACGCCGGAATCGGCTCTCGCCGACGCCCACCAAGCCATCCAATTGTGGATCGATACGGCCCGCGAATTTGGCGACCCCATCCCTGAACCCAAAGGCGAACGCCTCATGCTCGCCTGACGCCTTGACCCGTGGCACAGGCACTCCTGCCTGTGCCGTAGGGGCACGCCATGGCGTGCCCCTACCAATGCATTCCATGCATCAAGCACAGGCAGGAGTGCCTGTGCGACTGCCCGGACAGTACGCCTCGGAGTAACCCCAGTCTCTTCGCGATGCGTCCGAACGGCGCAACCCTGCGAAACAAGCTGGAGCTAAGTGCTAAACTTCGCTTGGGTGGACCGGCGTAAGGCCGTCGAATCGATTGAAATCTGTCACGTTAAGAGTCAGGATGTGGGTCACACGATGCACGTACATGGCGGCTGCCAAACGGGCGTCATGGACCTGAACGCCTGAGACGCCGTACTGCACAATGATTTTCCGCCATTCCTGATAGACAGCCTCGCCATCCGGCAAGAGCTTCATTCCCCTCTCGATCGCGCGCACTTCGGCTTCCGCCTCATTCACGGTCAAGCCGAGACCATTGCGACTCACCGGTCGCGTCATCACGTTCCAAAGTTCTGCAATGTTCTGGTGAGTGTAATGAAGTGCCGTGCCTTGGCCGGCGAGGTGGGCAAGAGACCCAGCTACAAGTTCGTGCTGAGGGTCAGAGCGACGCGTTATGCGCAACAGGATGTTGGTGTTGACCACACAGGCGGCAATGGCCATTTAGTCCTGATCCTGATAAATCCATTCGCGTGAGATGGTCTCAGGTAGCGGGGGAATCTTATCGGAGAACTGGGCCAGAGAGTCAAGCCAGGCACGAATCTCGTCCGGTGTCCGCGGTTGCGCGGTTCCAGCCGATCGCATCTCGACGTGTTGCACCAATATTTCCTCCGCGTAGGCTTGCGGTAGCAGACCACGAGCCCGAGCCTGTGCGGCGAGTTCCTCCGGGACATTGACCGTAATTTCCATGATAGGACTTTAACACAGCGACGCGGGCATGAGGCAAGTGGTATCGGGAATAATGCTCACTTGCGGGCCCGTCCCACGTGGTCCGAATCAAGCATCGCAGGCGCTGGAACGCCCAGTGGCACAGGCACCCCTGCCTGTGCCTGCTGCCGATGCATTCCATGCATCGTAGAGTCTCAGTTTGAATTTGTGGCGGTGGGCTTATCTGTCAGCCTTGTAAAGCCTCCTCCGCGCTAAACTGCAAACCAGACGGGCGTCCGTCTCTCGTCGCAGCGGTAACTTGCATGCCCGGCCGGCCGGGAGTAAGCTGGGGTCCGCGCCGGAGTTTAGGACGGAACCTGGGAGCTCTTATGGTTTGTCCGAGCTGTGGCAAGCAAGCGGAAAAAACAGAGGAGTGCTGCCGTTTTTGCGGCGTGCTCCTCATCCGCACCGCTGCACGCGCAGCCCAATCCCCCCAGACCAGCGGTTTTTCGAGCTCACAAGACGCACTCCAACAACCACCACGCCGAAGCCGCATGGCCACCGCCAGCCTCATCCTTGGGTTGGTTTCATTCGCAACCTTGGGGGTTGGTGTAACTTTCGTTTACTTTAACCTTTCCAGTGTTTATTGCCTCGGACCGGGTGTAATTGGGTTCTTGGCGGGGGTGCTGGCGGTCACGACTGGCCATCGCGCCAACGCTCTGATTCGCCGCAGCGATGGGCGGATCCTGGGTGAGGACAGAACCACTCCAGGTCTCGTTTGGGGCTACCTGGGTGCGGGCCTTTGGTTTCTTCCCTTATTGGTAACCGCAAATTCGTTGGTCATTGCCCATCGGATCCTGACCACTGGAAATCCCGTAGGATCGCTCCGAGCCATCAACGGGGCTTCCGCAAATTACGCAGCGAAGTACAACCGTGGCTATCCGCCGACACTTGAAGCAATGGGGCCGCCAAGAACCAAATGGTTTCGTAAGACTCCAGCGCCAGACGAAAAGCGGGCGGCTTTGATCAGTGAGGAGCAGGCCTCAGGTCTAATACCTGGCCACCGGATCACCTACACAGCCGGTCCCGCAGACAGGAACGGGATGATTCAAACCTACACTGTTCATATCGACGCAGAAGCTCCGTTTGGCGATGAGGCGCATTATTTTACAGATCAAACAGGCGTGATCCGAGAGGAGATAGGCAAGGAAGCAAATGCGAACAGCCCGCCCATCGGCGGTTGACCTTGAGCAGAAGGGTCGAGGCCGACAACCGACAGAGCAGGCGTAGGGTTATCCCCCTCGCAGTGGGAGTCGGTTTGCCGATCCTTGTCCGTAAAGCATTCAAACGCTCAACGATTGCGAATCACAAATGCCTGCCCGAGGAACTTTTCTTCACCGTCACTAAACAAGGCGAGGCATACTATCTGCAGCGCATCGATATCATCCGGCCTCCGGTTTGCCCGGGTGAAACGCCCCCGGCCGGCCAAGCACGCTGAGAGTGTCAATGCGGTCGCGATATTCCAGCCTGGAATGTCTATTTACCGTGCGGCTTGATTGGCGGGAACCGATCGTGATCCCTCGGTCGGGCAGAATGTCGCGTAGAATTGTAAAATCCTTTGCTCGGTATGACCGAATTTCCTACCGGTAGGAAATTGGTTAATAATTTAACTTGACACTCGGTGTCCAATGGGTCTGAAATAGGCGCGAGGTCATGATGTTGAGCATAGCAACGCGCGATCAGGTCGGGTAAGCATAGCGCCGACTCCTCGCCGGGAATTGACGAGGTCGCAGCCTCTCCAGCCCGTGGAAATCATGCGTATTTCCCGGGCAAGCACCGAGGGGAGAAATTCCATGTGCAAGGCGTTTCTTGAGATGTTTAAGAAAATAATGATACTTAGCGGTCAAGCATCATGCCGAATCGAAAAACTATACCATTGAAATATAAGGGGTTATTTGCAGGGGCGAAATCGCAAAAAAAGAAACTCCAAAATGCAGGTATTTCTTGAGATGTTGATGAAAACAAAAGGCTAAAAAATGGCTCTCCGGGGCTTCTCTAGATGTTGATGAAAACAAACGAGTTGCTAGTTTTGTTGAGATGTTGATGAAAATAAAGACACTTAAACGAAAAATGGCAGGTCGCGACTGTGCAAAACGGGCGCAAAACAGCCTTTTTTAGGTGATCAGCTTGCGCCGTTCGTAACTAACGAAAATGGCTTGGGTTAGCAGAAGCAACACGGCGATTCCCGCCAAAATCCAGATGCCCGCCCGTACCGACTGATGCTGAGCTACATAGCCTATTGCGGGGGGAACGATCGCGCCGCTGAGCAGGGCGGGCGTCATCAGCATTCCAAACACCGTTCCAAAAATCCGCGAGAAATAGGTGCTGGCGGTTCCCGCCGTGGTGGGAAACACCGGGGCGTAGCACAATCCGCAAATCACCACAGCGACAGTGGCCACAAGCGCATTGGGCGCCAGCGCCATCAGCGTGAGGCCAACGATGGCGCCGACCGAGCATCCCAGCAGCAACTGCGGCCCGCGAACGCGCTTGACCACCTGGCTGGCGATCAACCGGCCCAGCATCATCATGACCCAGAACGTGGTGAAGATGGCCGTGGAGCTGCGTGCAGAAGCGCTCAAATCCTTCTCCAGGAAAGTGCGGATGAAGCCGGACGTCGTAATCTCCAGCGCCGAGTAGAAGAACAACACGCAGGCGAGAATGACGACGGCGGGATTGACGGCCACGGACTTCGCCTGCTCCCAATCGAATCCGCCCGCCATGCTGGCAGGTGGAAACGTCTGCACCATCGCCACGAAAGCCACCAGCCCCACCAGCAGGGCGATGAGCCACAAGGTTGCCACCAGGCCCAGACGCTCGGCCATCAGCGTGACCAGCCAGGGAAAGAAGACCGCTCCGACACCGAAGAAGATGCCGCCCAGATTGAGCGCGGACGAGGGATTCTCGGGATAAAGATCGGGGATCAGCGTGTTGGCGGCGGCCATGGCCGAACTGCCGCCCAGGCCCAGCATCACCAGCAGCGCACCCAGCAGCGTGTAGCTGTGCGCGTAAGCCATTCCTACCAGTGCCGCGGCGCTGCACAGAAATCCGGCAGCCAGCACCAGCTTCTTGCCGAAGCGGTCAATCAGCGGACCGGCGAGAAACACCATGGGCACTTGCGGGAAATAGAGGAAGCTGAAGAGCGTGCCGCCCTGGGTGAGATCGATTCCCGCGCGCGCGCGCAACTCCGGCAGCGTCGCGCCCAGAAATGAGGTCATGACGCCGAAGGTAAACAGCCCGGCGCACGCTGTCCCCATCAGGTAACGCGGGGAAGTCTGATTCTGTGAGGCCATGGAGATTCAACCCTTCTTCGTACCACGGCCATCCTGGCCGTGCTGTTTACGACGGCCAGTCCTGGCCGTGCCGTGTAGGACGGCCATCCTGGCCGTGCTGTGTACCACGGCCACCTTTGCCGTTCCGGTTCACGGGCAAGATGCCCGTGGTACGTCAGAGCCGCAGCAATGCCCACAAGCCGAGGACCAGTCCCGAGCTTAGGACTGCTCCTAACGCGAAGCCTTTCAGATCGTCCGCGTAGGCCTTGAAAAAGCCGACGCCACAAGCTCCGCGCAGCGGATGGAGCAAGTTGACGAGGAGCAATTGATGACCGTGCTCTGCTGTCCAGCGGTCGGTTTCCGGCGTGACGTCCTCGGTCCAGTCCTTGCCTTCCTCGTGATCCTCAGACGAACTCGCCGCGCCGCCGGCCTCGGCCGGGAGAGGATCGGAGGACGTTTCGAGCTTGTTGTAAAATTCGGCTACGTGCGCCTTCTCCTCCGGGGGCGTCAAAAGGCTTACCAGTACCAGGGCCGCGATTCCAGCCGACAGTGAGACAAAGAAAATGTTCGGATCCCAATAGTCCAGTCGCTGGTGCTCCCAACGGTACAGCGAGAAGTTGGTGCCGATGGCGATGAAGAAGCTGCTCGCCGCGCCCCAGCGATTGGCGCGCCTCCAGACGATCTCGCCCAGGATGCTGATGCCCACATACGCCGCCAGCGTCTCCGTAAGCAGGAACGAGTAGAGCACGCGTTGAATGAGAAACAGCGCATAGACCACAGCGACGACCACCGCCAGGAATCCGCTGATGCGACCTGCCCAGAGGTAGTGCTGGTCCGACCGGTTGGGGGCCAGGCGCGGCCGGTAGAATCCCTGGGTGAAAAGCGCGCCGCTATCGACCATCAGGGCGGAGCACGCGGCCAGGCAGGCTCCCATGACGGCGATGATCAGCAATCCGCGCAAGCCCGGCGAAAGCAGGTGCTGGCAGGCGAAACCAAAAGCGTCCTCGGGATCTTTCAGCGCGTGCACGCCGTACAGCCCGCGTTTTACCATCACTGCCACCATAATGCCGACAAACGCCCAGCCGATGGTGCACAGGCGTTTGGCCCACATGCCATGGAAGAAGCCCACGCGGCAGGTGTACTCGTCTTTGCCCGTTCCCACCGCCGCCAGCACATGCGGCTGAGCCATGATGCCCACGATGCCGTTGATCGTGAGCATCACGATGAACCATGGGCCTACTTCCTTGGGGGTGGCCAGGGAGAAGTTGTGCAACGGAAGCGTTTGCTTCATTCCCGCCAGGCCGCCCACCGCACCCCAGCCGAGCGGCAGCAGCATGAAGGAAAGGAAGATCAGCAGGAAGCCTTGCAGGAAGTTGCTCCAGGCGGAGGCGAGCAGCCCGCCCACCACGCTGTAGAAGACAAAGATTACCGCCAGCACCAGCACCAGCGTATTGGTCCCGATGTTGGCTCCCAGCATCTGGTGCAGGACCTTTGCCGCGCCCTTCAGCATGCTGGCCATGCCGATGATGAAGAACGCGAAGGCAAACAACGTGTACAGACCCGACATGCCCGCGCCGTAACGGTCCTCAATCATTTCGGCCGTGGTGGTGCGTCGCACGCGGCGAAAGATCGGCGCCATGATCCAGTAAAAGGGCGTGGCAAACAGGTTCTTCCACTGATACCAGATGGCCGAGATGCCGAAGCTGTAGGTGGCACCGGCCAGACTTACCGGCATTTCGGCGTGCGTACCCACGCCAAAAGTCTGGGCAATCATAATCAGCTTGCCGAAGTGGCGCTTACCCAAGAAGTAGTTCTTGGTGTCCTTAACCCGTCGGCTGGCAACAATCCCCATAGCGACGAGCGACACCAGGTAGGTTACGACAATGACCCAATCCAGCGGTGCGAGTATCATGGCGAATCAATCGATTTTCGAGAGGGCCTGCCTGGCAGGAGAGGGCGAGGCGGCCGCTTGCTATTCATCCCACAAAACCGCTGATTCTAGCAGCTTTCCGGAAACTCCACCGCAAATTCTGGTCGAGGAGTGGTCATTGGCGTGCCAAGGAGATGACGGGAAGATTGCGGGATTGGTGTTTTCGCGCTAATCGGACTACCCCCAGGCAAAAATGTAAAGATCAATTGGCGGAGGTCAAGATGATGTTTAGAATCAGACAGATTGCGATTTTGGGGCTGCTGGCACTACTGGGTGTCGCCCAGCAAGCCTGGGCCCAGGGCGGCGCAGCCAGCCTGCGCGGAACGGTAACCGATCCTTCCGGAGCATCCGTTCCCTCCGCCAAGGTGACGGCGACGCAGGTGGGCACGGGTTTGGCTCGAACCGTGACGGCCGACTCGGAAGGGAATTACCTCATCCCTCAACTCGCTCCTGCGGATTACGTTCTTACCGTGCAGGCCCAAGGTTTCACGACATTTAGCCAAAAGGGCATTACTCTTTTGGCGGACCAGAGCTTGACCAACAACGTGCGTTTGCAGTTGGGGGCGACCACGCAGGCCGTGAACGTCCAGGCCGCCGTGACCCAGGTTGACACAACTACCGCCACCTTGAACCAGGTTGTCAACCAGACGCAGATGGTGGAATTGCCTCTGAATGGCCGCAACGCCGCCGCTCTTACACTGCTCGTCGCCGGCGCCGCTCCCGCGCCCAGCAACGGCGGTGGGGCCTTGCAGGGCATCACCAAGGAATTCCCCAGCCAGATCACCGTAGCCACCAGCGGTGTTCAGGAAGATCAGGTCAACTACATGTTGGATGGCGCTACCTACAACGACCTGATGTACTCCGTCAACATGCCGTTCCCGTTCCCCGACGCGTTGGAAGAGTTTAGTGTTCAGACCAGTAACTATGCCGCCCAGTACGGCGACAACTCGGGCGGTGTAGTGAACATCATCACCAAGTCGGGCTCCGATACGCTGCACGGAAATCTCTTCGAATTCGACCGCAACGCCATCTTTAACGCGCGAAACTTTTTTGCCATTCCGAAACGCGACCAACTGAAGCGGAACCAGTACGGCGGCACGATCGGCGGGCCCGTAGACATTCCGGGGTTGTACAAGGGCAAGGATCGGACGTTCTTTTTCTTTGGTTACCAGGGAACACGAATTCGCAATGTCGGCAATACTTCCACCGCCTACGTCCCCACCACGTCGGAGCTCCAGAACGGAGATTTTTCCGCTTACCTCAGCGCCACTAACGCGAGTAATCCCCTCAAAAAGGCCGTTACCCTGATTAACCCAACTACCGGGCAGCCTTTCTCCGGAAACATCATCCCCACCACGATGTTCAACACGGTCGCCACGAACATGGAGAAGTACCTGCCTCAGGTCACTGGCACGGGCTTGGTTTCCTACGTGAGCCGGACCATTCAAAATGAAAATGAAGTGGTTTACCGGGTGGACCACGCCATCAACAGTCAGGACCACCTGACGTTCCGAGGTACGTGGAACCACCTGTTCAATGACGGGTACTTCGACAAGACGAATATCTCCAGTCTTGCGGGGTACTCGAATCTCGCGGCCCAGGACTACCTGCTGCACGAGTCGCACACTTTCCGTTCCAATCTCTTCAACGATTTCCGTTTCAGCTATGGAAGAGAATACGTGTTCCGCGGACCGGAGGCGGGTGCTCCGGGGTGGCCTGAACTCGGCGTCCAGAACATCGTCGATCCGGCGCCGCACGCGGTCTACGCCTTCAGCGTCAGCGGCTTCTTCAGTGCCTCGGAATATCCCTTGGCGGTATTTTCGCGACAGAATTTTGCCTGGGCGGATGACTTAAGCTGGGTGAAAGGCTCGCACAACATTCAATTTGGCACCAGCGTGGAGCGATGGCGCGTCGATTCCGTCAACCAGGGGCAGGCCCAACCGGGGTTCACGTTTAGCGCCAGCAATGGCACGGGCCTGGCGCTGGCGAACTTCCTGATTGGCGACGTGTATCAGTTCACCCAGCAACAGGGCGAGCCCACCAACCTCCGCGACACATTTATTGGCCTCTATGCGCAGGATTCATTCCGGGCCACGCGGCGCTTGACGTTAAACTATGGAATCCGCTGGGAGCCTGGCATTCCCTGGAACTCCGTGCTTCCTAGCGTGAACTACTTCAAGCCCAGCAACTTTTACAACGGAGTGCATTCCACCGTTTTCACGAACGCGCCGGTGGGGCTGCAGTTCCAGGGTGACGCGGGGGTTCCCGGATATATCGGGTTTAACTCCAACATGTCGGCGATCATGCCCCGCGTAGGTTTCGCTTACGACGTCCGCGGCAACGGTAAGACCTCGATTCGCGGCGGCGGCGGACTTTTCTATGACACCCGCATGGGAACCAGCCTGCTCAATACGGTCCTGCCGGGCAACTCCCCCTACAACCCGACTCTCACCCTGCTGACGTCGGCCATCGGTCCGTTCAGCAACCCTTATCAGTACACCACTAATCCTTTCCCGACCCCGGTGGTTCCACCGGCGAATACCTCGTTCGTTTCTCCGTTGACGGTACAAACCGTGGATGGCTCGCACGTAAATCAAGTTATCCCGGTGGTGGGCAATTGGAATCTGGCGGTCGAGCAAGAACTGGGCCCCGGTTGGCTCCTCCGTGTGGCGTACGTCGGCAATCGCGGCTGGCATATTCGGGAATTGGCTCAGTTGAACCCCGCTGTTTACGCGTCCGGCGCTACGACTTCCACAACCCAGGCGCGGCGAATTTTCCAGGGTTACGGTTCCATTACCCAGATGACCATGGACGCCGAATCGTTTTACAACGCTTTGCAGTTGAGCTTGGAAAAACGCTTCGGCCAGGGAAACGTGCTTCACGGACTGCGTTTGATGGCGAATTACACCTATTCCAAGGCCATGGATGATGTGCCGTACCTTGCCGGAGTCGAGAACACCGCGGTCTCAGCCGTTCCGTTCGGGGCGCCGGACCGTCACCAAATGGACTACGGTCCGTCGGAGTTCAACCACACCAACGTCGCGGTGGTCTCGTACGAGTACATGCTTCCCGGATTGAACGGAGCGAACAAGGTCGAGCGTGGCTTCCTGGAGACTGGGAGCTTACGGGAATTCTGAACATGTATTCGGGTGACCCCCTTACCATCCTGTCGGGAAAAGACAATTCTCTGACCGGCCTCAACGAGGACCGCGGCGTGCTCTTGGGAACGGCCAAAGGCGCGGGCGCTTGCGGTAACGCCGCTCCCTGCGTCGATTTCCTGAATCCCACGTCCTTCGGCCTGAATGCCACGGGCACGTACGGCAACGTCGGCAAGGGAGCATTTACCGGCCCCAACTTCATCGACTGGGACATGGGCATCTTCAAGAACTTTAAACTGACGGAGCGGGTCAAGTTGCAATTCCGCGCGGAATTCTTCAATATCTTCAATCGCGCGAATTTCCTTGATCCTGGAACCACCGTCAGCGCGGCCGGCTTCGGCAGCATCAAGAGTGCGAACGATCCGAGAATCGGCCAGTTTGCCTTGAAGCTCAGCTTCTAGCCGAAGTCGAAGCTGCCAAGCATTTCTCCTTTGCCGCCAACTTCACCATACTGCAACTCGTAGGGGCGGTTCGCGAACCGCCCCTACGAGCGCACACTCTGCACGACGTTAGAGCGATTTCATGGCTGAAAAACCAATTACTCCCAGCGTAAGCAGGCGAGAGTTTCTGGGCGTTGGCGGAGGGCTTCTTACCACACTCCCCACGTTGTCCTCCGGTGCGTCCGCAGCGCAGGCGGCCGTCGAGCAACTGCACGCCGCCACCGCCCAGAACCACCCATGGCGCCAAAACCGGCCCGCGTGGTGGCGCGAGAACGGCGTGGTGATGGCAGGAGTGGATTGGGAATCGCTGCTGACCCGCCTCCGCGCCGGCAGCTACGACTTCTCGCAAGCGTACATGAGCTATGACCAGAAGATGGCCATCTGGAACCAGGAGCACTCGGAAGCGCTCGCCCGCCGCCTGAAAGATATGGGCTTCAACTTCGTCATGATTCCGCTCTACAAGGGCGGCGGACTCAAGGCCGAGCGACGCTCGATGGAAGATGCCAAGGCTTTCACCGCCGTCTGCCACCGCCTGGGCATGCGCGTGGGCTGCTACACGTCGAGCGGAACGATTCTCTACGAGACCATGTTTGCGGAGCACCCCGAGGCGAAGGACTGGCTCACGCTTGACCGCAGTGGCAAGACGGTCACCTGGGGGCCGCTCTACTATCGCTACTGGGCGAACCGCAGCCATCCCGGGTTTCGCGCCATTCTGCGTGAGGTCGTCCACTTCGCCGTGGTGGAAGCCAAGGTGGACTTGGTCCACTTTGACAACTACGTGATGGGGCCAAGCTACGAACCGTACTCGGTGGACGAGTTCCGTGAATACCTGAAGAAGAGGTACTCCGTCGAGGAGCTTGCAAGCCGGTTCGGATACGCGGAAGTAGACCACATGCAGCCGCCGCCCGCGCCTCCCACTCCCGACCGATACAATGGCGATCCGCTTTTTCAGGACTTCATTGATTTCCGCTGCCAGACGATGGCCGATACGTTTCGCGAATTCGCCGATTACGGGCGCTCGCTGAATCCCGAAATCGTCATGGAATTCAATGCCGGCGGATATGACGGCGAATTGATCTCGACGCTGGGCATCGGGACCGTGGACCACACGAGCATGCTGCCGTGGGGCGGGGCCTTTTGGGACGAAGGCAGGCCCAGCCGCTGGCACGATGGCGTGCTGCATTCCCATTTCCGGACTTATATGCTGGGGCGCTACTACAACAACATGGTGTTCAACTACACGGCGGAGCCGGTGGCCATGGCGGAATGCATGGCGAACAACCTTCAGTGCCTGGGCTGCCTGTCCTGGGTTACGGGCGACCAAATTGATGCGGCCACCGTGATGACCAACCCCGCGGCGAAAGACTTTCATCCCGCCGTGCTGGCCTCGATCCGCTTCTTCCATCGCGAGCAGCAGCATTTCCGCGATACGGAAGGCATTGCCGACGTGGGCGTGCTCAACACCTACGCCAATACCGCCTACGGCCCGCAAGTTACCCGCCAGCGCTGGGCCGCTTTCACCCAGGCGCTTTACCAGGGCAAAGTGCCGTTTGCCATTGTGCCGGACCGCCATCCCGGCGACCTGAGCCGCTTCCGGGTTCTGGCGCTGCCGGATTTGGCGCTGATGTCCGATGAGCTCCTGAAAGCGGTTCGAAGCTACGTCCAGAGTGGCGGGGCTTTGGTGATCACCGGCCAGACGGCGCAATTCACGGAGCACAACATTCGGCGCAAGCAGGCGGGCTTGGCGGAACTCTTCGCCGCGCCGCTGGGAGACATCGTTCTGCGTGCGACGTCGGGCAAGGGGCGCGCCGTGTACGTTCCCCAGATCGTTATTCCCAGCGAATTTCGCACGGGGATGCTGCCGGACAACCGTGCTGAATTGCTGGAAGCAGTGCGCTGGGCCGCGGGCGGACCGCTCCAGGTGGAGATCAACGCGCCGGAAACCGTGACCATGTGCTTGTACTCGCAGCCTACCGGGCGCCGCTTGCTGCACTTGGTGAATTACGACGAGGGGAATCCCGCTCGCGACATCGAAATCACCTTGCAGATTCCCGAGGGAAAGTCGGAAGCCGGCGTCAGCCTGCTCACCCTTGACTCGGAGACCGGCACGACGCTCACCGCGGAGCGCCAAGGCCACGCCCTGCGATTCACCGTGCCGCAACTAGACCTCTACAGCTTGCTGGTGATAGGTTAGTGCCGCGCGATTTCAAAGGCTACTGTCGAAATCATTCAACTCGTTCGGTGTTTCATTGCATGGTGGGGGTGTCGTGATGGTTCACGCACGAAGGATATTGACCTGGCTCGGAATACTTGCGGTCATGCTGCCTGCTCTACGGATGGACGGTCAGGACCGCTCCGATGCGGCGCACAAGGCTGAGGAACTTCGGGACTACATCCGTGCGAATTACACCAAGTCCGAATACATGGCCTCCATGCGCGACGGTGTGCGACTGTTCATTTCCGTTTATGCGCCCAAGGACACCTCCCGCCGCTACCCCATCTGGATGACCCGCACACCCTACACCGTCGCTCCCTATGGCGCGGATAACTACCGTGCCGCGCTCGGACCGTCGGAGTTCTTTGCCCGCGCCGGATACATCTTCGCCTACTGCGATGTGCGCGGCCTGGGCAAGTCGAAGGGGGAATTCGTCCACGTCCGGCCCTACATTCCCAACAAGACCTCGCCGCGGCAGACGGATGAGGCCACGGACGCGTACGACACCATCGACTTCCTGCTGAAGACCATTCCCGACAACAACGGTCGCGTGGGGGTTTGGGGGATTTCCTACCCTGGCTTTTACGCCACCATGACCATCCTGAGCGGGCATCCTGCCTTGAAAGCCGCGTCGCCGCAGGCGCCGGTGACGGAGTGGTTTCTCGGCGACGACTGGCGGCACAACGGCGCGCTGTTTCTGGCCCATGCCTTCAATTTCCTCTCGGCCTTTGGACGGCCCAAGACCGGGGAGAACGAAATCGCCGGCCCTAACTTCGATTTTGGCACGCCCGACGGCTACGATTTCTACCTGCGCATGGGGCCGCTGGCCAACGCCGATAAGGAGTTTTTCCAAGGGAAAATCGCGTACTGGCAGGAGTTGATTTCGCACGATGTTTACTCCGACTACTGGAAGTCGCGCGACCCGCTGCCGTACCTGAAGAACGTTCACACGGCCGTGATGACCGTGGGCGGTTGGTTTGACGCCGAAGATGCTTACGGGGCGATGCATACTGCCCACGCGATGCGCGATCAAAATCCCGGCGCGGTCAGCGTTCAAGTCGAGGGCCCATGGTTCCACGGTCAATGGAATCGCGACCTGGGTGAAGCGCTCGGTGACGTGCACTTTGGTCAAAAGACCGGCGAGTACTTTCGCGAGCACATTGAGTTCCCGTTCTTTCAGCACTTCCTGAAGGACGAGGGGGAAAGCAGTTTTCCCGCTGCCTACGTCTTTGAAACCGGCCGCGATGAGTGGCACGCGCTCGACCATTGGCCGCCGGCGAACGTCAGGCCTGAGACCTTTTACTTTGCCGGTGGTGGCCGACTGACTACGGCGCTACCCTCGACGCCGGGTGAAGCGTTTGACGAGTACGTCAGCGACCCCGCCAAGCCGGTGCCGCACATTTCCTGGACCAGCAACCAGATGTCCGCGCCTTACATGACCGGCGATCAGCGCTTCGCCGGGCGGCGCACCGACGTGCTGGTGTACCAAACCGAACCGCTGGGGCAGGATGTGACCTTCGCCGGGCCGCTCAAGGCGTCGCTTTGGGTTTCGACCTCAGGCACCGACTCCGATTGGGTGGTCAAGCTCATCGACGTTTACCCAGGAGACTACCCCGATGCCGAACCCAACCCCGCGGGAGTCAGGATGGGCGGGTATGAACAACTGGTGCGGGGCGAACCCTTCCGCGGCAAGTTCCGTGAGAGCTTTGAGCATCCCGTCCCCTTTGAGCCCGGCAAACCGGCGAAAGTGGAATTCCAGCTTCCCGACGTGTTCCAGACTTTTCGCCGCGGCCACCGCATCATGGTGCAGGTGCAGAGCTCGTGGTTCCCGCTGGTCGACCGGAATCCGCAGAAGTTCATGAAGATCGATGAGGCCCGGGAATCGGATTTTCAGAAGGCCACGGAGCGCGTCTACCGCTCCGCCAAGCTGCCGTCGAGCCTCACCGTCGAAGTCTTGCCCGACGCTGCCGGAGCCGAGAAGTGAAGGGCAGGCAAGTTGGAATCGAGATTCGGCGCTGCGATCGATACCGCGCATCCTTGTGCGAGGGACGATTTCCGAGCGGTGGTGGATATCGGCCAGGAGCGGCTCAAATTCACCGGGCGCTCTGAAATTCTTACACGGCCGCACCTCGCCAGACCCCGGAATCCCGCTGTTTTGGCCCACTTTCAAACCGAATCGTTTGGCACAATCCTTGCAGGCATTCGTTTAGACTTAGTGTCCAGCAAGGGGAAAGGGGAAACCATGCGAGTGCGTTTGCGTGTCATCTGTTTGGTCGGCCTCTCAGTGCTGCTTCCAGCTCTCGGCTGGAGCCAGACGGCGACGACCGGCTCGACCGCCAGCCCTCCACCCGCGCCACAGAGAACGGCACCTGCCGTGAAGTCTAGCGGCGGTCCCGGCCGACAAATGGGTAGGGGCGGTGAAGACATTGGCCTGGGCGTGGCCAAGGGCACGGGCGAGCTCGCCAAAGGCACGGCGGGAGGCGTCGCCAGCCTGGCGCATGGGAACTTCGGCGGTGCTGGAGCTTCGCTGGGGCGGGGCGCCTTCGGCATGGGCAAAAACGTCACCGTTGGCAGCGCGAAGGGTTTCACCAAGATTGGTAAGGGCATAGGTGGCGAATTCAGGAAGCACGGGCACAAGTCCCGGCGAGAAACTGTAGCACCCTGAGCTTGCTTCCATCCTACCGAAGGTTGGTGCGGAGGGCGGGAATCGAACCCGCACAGTCCTTGCGGACCGAGGGATTTTAAGTCCCTTGCGTCTACCAGTTCCGCCACCCCCGCATGATTTCGTCCCCGCCTTTGTGCCGCGTGGGCAAATCCGGAAGCAAGGCTGCTCCGGGTCACCCTCATTCCGTTCGCAGGGAACTCCACCAGAAGTTTAGCACGATGTGCGCTGCGGGTCTTGCTACATCGCGACTACGCGGATGCTTGTGGCTAAGTTGAAGCCTTGGGCGGGCCATTCGGCTTGCGGGTCGGCATGAGTTCCGCAACCAGTGCATCGGCCACTTCTTCCGCTGAGCCCTCGCGTTCCTTTTTCTCCGTCCATTGCCAGTGATTCAGGTAGTCGTCGGTGCCCGTCAGGCCCAGTTCCATGGCGAGTTGATCGATTTCCGCCAGGCGGCCGGGCAATTGCCGCGACACTGGCCGCTTGCCTTCCTCAAACACCTTGACCTGCGATGGAATATGCTTCCAATAGAGGACTTGATACTTCACCATGGTCGGGCACCTTTAGTTGTTGGACTCCAACTCTCCCTTGCGATAAGCGCGCAGGAAGTTCTTGCAGTTGCGATCGAGCCCCAGCAGCATATCACGCGCAAGCTGGTACGGCCGGGAGGTCTTGTCGGCCAGGAAAATCCGATTCAGATCGTTGGCCACCGAATCCACAATACCCCCGTCAATCCCGGCCTCCACCGCGAGGTTGATGAACACCTCGTTCACCAGGCGCCGGCACGGCAGCCCGAATGAAACGTTGCTCAGTCCGCCGGTCAGGTGGATCTTGTCGCCGAACTTGGAGCGCAATTGGCGAATGGCTTCAAGATAGTGATTACCGAACTGCATATCAACCGATATGGGAAACACCAACGCATCAACATGAAGGCTTTCGATCGAAATCCCCTTGGCCAGCGCGGCTTCCACAATTCGCGAGGCGTTGGCAATGCGCTGTTCGGTGTCCTGGGGCATGCCGCTGTCGCCTGCTGCGGTGACAATGACCGGCAGGTTCTTCTGCTTCGCCAGGTCGAGCGCCTCCAGCCGTTCGAGCGAAGCCGAATTCAGCATGGGTGGTCCGGCCTTGCCCTCGCACGCGTCGATGCCGGCACGAATCGTGTCGATGTTCGAGGAGTCGATGGAAAGGGGAATGGGCGAGAGGCCTTCGATGAAGCGGACCAGCCAGCGCATCGCCGCCAATTGTTCGCGGTGCCGGAGCGAAACCTCATCGACGTTGAGATCCAGAAAGTCAGCGCCGGTTTTGATCTGCCGCTCGGCCAGCGTCCGCAGGTACTCCCTGCCTTCGCTCGCCGCGGACTCGGCGTTTGACATTGCCGCGCGCACGGCGACCGCCACATGCTTGACGCGTCCCTCCTGAAAGTCCTGGCGGCGCTGGATGTCCTCTGGAATCGCCAGGTAGCGAGTTTCACCACCGGCCGAGATGTAGCGGATTGCTTCTTCACCGCTGGGCGCGGCCATAACGTGCTTCCCCCCCGCAAGAGCACGCGGGTGGCGTGGAGGTTTTCCCCGATGACGGTGAAATACTTGTCAAAGCCGTGAGGTTTCAAAGCTCTCTTCCTTTGTTTTCATCAACATCTCCGGATGCACCTTCATCCCTTAAAAGCAGGAGTCGGAGTAAGGATACGGGAGTCAGAACAGGCGTACCAACCGCGGAGGCCATGCGACATTCGCACTTCGAAGCTTGGACTTCTGAAACGCTCCTTTGTTTTCATCAACATCTCCGGATGCACCTTCATTTCTTGAAGAGCAGGAGTCAGGAGAAAGGAGACAGGAGTCAGAACAGGCGCTCCAAACGCAGAGGCCATGCGACTTCGCACTTCGGAGCCCGGAGTTCGGACACCCTCCCTTGTTTTCAATAACATCTCCGGATGCACCTTCATTTCTTGAAGAGCAGGAGTCAGGAGTAAGGAGACAGGAGTCAGAATAGACGCACCAGCCGCAGAGGCCATGCGACTTCGCACTTCGGAGCCCGGAGTTCGGACACCATCCTTTGTTTTCAATAACATCTCCGGATGCCCCTTCATTTCTTGAAGAGCAGGAGTCAGGACGAAGGAGCCAGGAGTCAGAACCGGCGCTCCAAACGCAGAAACCTTTCGACTTCGGGCCTGAGAATCCGACAGCTCTCGTTTGTTTTCATACACATTCCGGCTTGGAACGTAGCTTTCTAGCGGTTGACTCTGCACTTGCGCTAATCCGCCCGTCTGAACGCGGGAACCGGGATTGACGCCCTGAGACTTCGCACATGGCACCCGACACCTAGTCTTTTCATACACATTCCGGCTTGGAACGTCGTAAATCCGTCGCGTGAGACCGGCTCGCCCCGGTTTGAGTGTTTTGAGTTTCGGACTTCGGACTCCGGACTCTGTTGCTTGTTTTTCATGCGCATCGTTTGTTCCAGCGGAAGCATTCGCCGAGTTCGAACCCGCGCTCAGCCCTTCCGGATCTCTACACATTCAGTCCCGAGCATAACAACCGTCCTTGCCGGGCAGCGAGGCAATGCTTCCAGCGCTGCCTCCTGCCTCCCCCTAGCCTAAGCATATCCGATAAGGAATGTCAAGTAAAATCATTAAGTAGTTGATAAAGCTTTGCATCCGGATAAAGGGCTCACCAGAATAGATATCGAAAATGGTGAGATCCGCACATGGAATTCCTGGCGTGCCGGCTCCGCAACTCGAATTTCACACGATTCATACGCGGTCACAACTCTACAGGAATTTCTAAATACGAAGCTGGATGCGATTCACTTCCACCGCAGTCTGTTCTTGAAGGCTGGCCATAAACATCGAGGGTTCAGAGTCCTCAATCTTTGAAAGAAGCCTCTATTGCTGGGTGGCGTGGGTCACTCGCACCTCAGCGCCGTCATCGGGTCGACCTGCGTCGCCCGGCGCGCGGGGATGTAGCTGGCAAGCAGCGCTACGCACATCAGAAGCAGTGAGACCGCAGTCAAAGTCAAGGGGTCGGTGGAGTTGATACCATAGAGCAGGCTGCTGAAATAGCGGTTTAGCCCCAGCGCGCAAGGCATTCCGAAAGCAATCCCAAGAAATGCCAATCCAAATCCCTGCCGAACCACCCGTCTGAGGGCCTCACTCTTCTTCGCACCGAGAGCCATGCGAACTCCAATCTCCTGCGTTCGTTGGCTGACCCAGAAGGCGAGTGTTCCGTAAATGCCGACGGCAGCGAGAACCACGGCAATGAGCGCAAAGCCGCCGAGTAAGCAGGTGGTAAACTCCCGGTGCGTCTCCCGTTGCTCGAGCGCCGAGCTCGCTGCGCTCATGTGGGTGATGACGAGATCCGCGTCGAGCAGCCGAACCTCTCTCCGCAGCGTAGCGCTTAACGCCGCCGGATCACCCGTAGTTCGGACAACGATGTCATCTCCCATGCTGCCGGCCGTAGGGACGAATGCCATCGGCTCCGCCGCATTTTCCAACCCCTGTTCGCGAACGTCGCCCACGACACCCACGATAGAAAACCAGGGGCTTTTGAAATTTGGGTCGGCAAACTTGAACCGTTTGCCGATAGAGTCGTCATTCGGCCAATAGCGGCGCGCCATGGCCTGATTGATGATGGCGACCGGCGGTGCATTTTTGGTCGAGTCCGCGGCGGAGAACTCCCGGCCACGCAGGAACGGAATTCCCATGGTGCGAAAGAAATCCGGACCGGCCTCGGCATGGGTCAGGAACGGTCTTTGGTCGGACGGCGCTGCTGATTGTCCTTCGACCGCAAAGGGCACCTTGTACATTTCATCCGGAAACAACACGAACGTGGCACAGCTCACGGAACTCACACCCGGAAGCGACCGTAGGCGCGCCACGAAACCAGGGAATAGGGCATCGTGAGCTGCCGACTGACCCGCGGTCCTCGCCGGCTGCGCCCGATAAACGCGGAAGGTGAGAACATGCGTGGCGTCGAAGCCGGGATCGACACGCAAAATTCCCCATAGGGTGCGGATCAGCAACCCGGAACCGGCCAGAAGTACGAAGGCCATGGCCACCTCGGCCACGATCAGCGCTCTTCGGGTCGAATGTGTGGCCGGGGAAATGGTGGCGGAGTTTTCCTTCAATCCGCGGTTCACGTTGATTCCAGGCGCGGTCAATCCGGGCAAAACGCTGCAAAGCGCGGCAGCAACGGCAGTAACCGCAGCCGTATAGCCCAGCACCCGAACATCGAGGACACTTCCATGCAGCTTTCCGATGTCCGGGTTCAGCTTCGAGATCAGCCCCCCTACGCCCAGGGCGAGGCCAACTCCCCCCAACGCCCCAGCTGCGGCCAGCAACGTGCTTTCCGTGAGCAATTGCCGGGTCAACCGCCAGCGTGTCGCTCCGAGGCAGAGCCGAACGGCGATCTCCTTTTGCCGCGATGACGCGCGGCTCATCATTAAGGCGGCAATATTGAGGCAGACCATCAACAAAAGCCCGGCGATGGCTCCCCAAAGAACAACGATACCTCGGTGTACTCGTTCCACAAACTGCTCTCGTAGGGGAATGACGCGGATGCCCACGCCCCCATCAATACTGGGATACTCGGTTGACAGGCGCGCGGCGATGGTATCCATCTCCGCTCGCGCTTGCGGCCAAGTTACCGCGGCGCCGATCCGGCCGATCACGGCGAGATTGGGATACTGCCTCGCCTTGGTTTTAAGGAATGCATTGACTACACGGGGTTTCCATATTTGAGTATTGCCGGGGAATGTAAATCCCTTCGGCAGGATACCAATGATGGCGTCTTGATCAGCTCCGAATATTATCCGCTTTTCCAGGACGTGAGGGTCGCCCCCAAACCGGTCCTGCCAGAAGGCGTAGCTGATGACGGCTACTCCCGTGTGGCCCATCAAGGCATCGTCCGGAACGAAGCCTCGGCCTAACACGGGGCTCACACCGAGAACCGACAAGAAGTTGGTTGAGACCAGCGCGCCTGGCACCTGCTCTGCTCCGTTCGGCCCCGTGATGATCGCCATCGCGCCCGAACCGGTCAGGAACTCCTTGCCGAAGGCGATGAACGCCATATCTTCAAACGTACGGCTTTGCGCTCGCCAGTCGGCGTAGTTCGGATACGATACCGCTCCTTCCGTTTCCCTCGTCCGCGTATTATCCTGCCAGAGGAAGGCGAGCCGGTCAGCGTGGGAAAATGGAAAGCCACGGAAGAACGCGGCATTGGCGAGACTGAAAATGGCCGTGTTCGCGCCAATGCCGAGGCCGAGCGTGACGATGGCTACGATCGCGAAGCCGGGGTTCTTGGCTAGCATTCGGCAGGCTAAAGCGCACGTCCTGCCAGAGCTGCTCAAGCCAAACGAAACTCCACACCTCCCACGCCTCTTCCTTGATGCGGGTCACGTTGCCGAACTTTCGCAGAGCCGCATAATGCGCTTCCTCGGGCGACAGGCCGCGTTCGATATTGTCCTGCGTCTCGCGCTCGATGAAGTCGCGAATGTCCTGATTGAGGTCCTCCATCATGCGCTCGCGGCGGCGGAAGAATTTTGCCCATCGGCTCATGGCTTGGCTCCTTCAATCATATCTCAGTGCGACCATGTAATCGATTTTCGTGGCGCGACATAGCTAGATGTTGTCCTGAGTCTCGAGTTCGATGCTCCTGATCGAAGCGGGCTGGTTACCACCCCCGTCGCTTCCGCTCCGGCCCCTCCTGAATCGCGAGCGGAGCCCGGCGAAACACAGGCACCCCTGCCTGGTGAGGAGGGGTGGCGCGGCAGCAGGCAGGAGGTGACCTGTGTCACTTGCCTTGGCTCATGATTCGCCTTCCTGTTCGGCGGGCGTGAGAATGCGGGCAATGGCTCTTGCCAGTTTCTCCCACTTGCCGGTCTCTACGGTCAGTTGGCGGCGGCCCCTGGCGGTAAGGCGGTAGAACTTGGCCCGGCGATTGTTCTCCGAGGTGCCATCCTGGACGGAAATCCAGCCGCGCTTGATGAGCCGGTGCAGGGCGGGATACAGGGAACCCTGCTCGACCTGCAGCACGTCTTCGGATTTGAATTCAATCGCTTTGGCAATGGCATGGCCGTGCGTGGGTCCCAACACCAGAGTGCGGAGAATCAATAGGTCCAAGGTCCCCTGCAACAGTTCGATGCGTTCGCGTTGTTCTTTGGTAGACATTCTAGGTGAAAGTAGCGCCCTTCAGGTAGAATGTCAAGGTGGAAGTAGCCGCGGCATGCGGCTGGCTAGTGCTTCGAGTTTTCCTTTTGTTTACGATTTCTGGGACGGGCGATGCTGCGGCCCGGCTTATCCGCTTCGGGGTTCCCAGCGGAAGGGAGTTCATCACCCTTTTGGGGAGGATTACCCTTCCCGGCGCGGGAAAGAATTCGCAGGGTTTCCTGCCGGTCAACCCGTGCCGCGCGCTCGCGGAAATAGTCTTCGGTCCGCAAAGTAGCAACCTTTCCCGCCACCGCCACGTTGATCAACTGGTTGAGGGCTACCAGTTCCGCGTCGGCCAATTTGCGGGCCTCCGCCATCAGCGAGGGGGCGGCAACTGATTGGCTAAAGATACGCTAATGGCGTATGATACACAAGAATGGAATTTATCGAAAGCCCGGTGTTTACGCGTCACGTTTCCTCATATCTGGACGACGACGGGTACAAAGTCTTAACTGAGCAGAACACGGTGATGTCCAAGCGAGATATTTACGGTGAGTTGATGGAAGGGGTGGCGGCGATGAACGAGCACCGCCGAGGAAAGCTGACTCTGCGTAGTTTCAAGGTTGAACCAGCGCCATTGCCCAAGGTTGACGCAACGCTCATTCGGGGCACCCGGCGGAAATTAGGATGTTCACGCGCTGTATTTGCGCGGCAACTGCGCATTAACTTGAGAACTCTAGAGAAGTGGGAGCAGGGCCGCGCCAAACCGAATCCGCAAGCCGCCGCGCTCGTACTGCTGGTGCGAAAGTACCCGGACACGCTAGAGCGGCTCGAACAACTCGCGCGAGCGTCAGGTTAGGAACGGAGCTCGATGCAGTGCTGAGGGGAGACGGTTAACGCTCATACCCCTGACTGAGGCCAGGAGGCCATCGGTTTGAACTGACAGCCCTCCACGAAGATCTCAAAGAAGTCCGGAGTCGTTTCCAGTTCAACGTGCTCGATGCGTTTTACCAGTTCTTCCATCGAGCGTCGTTTTGCGGCGCGAGACCAGCATCTGTTTGGCACCGGCGACGGAGGCGTTGCCGACCTTTACCACGCGGTCTTCGGGAACGGGCGCAAGAAAGCCGATTTCGATGGCGTTGGTCACGTTGACATAGTTCGCAAAGGCGCCCGCAAGATACAGGCGCTTGACCTGCTCCGGCGGCACACCGAAGGCGCGGAGGGTAATGAACTGGCCGCAGTAGTTCGCCGCCTTGGCCTGGGCGAGATTGCTCATGTCTTCGAGCGAGAAGGTAATGCCCGCCTCGGGAACAATGGCAAGTTCGCGTGCCTTGTTGGCAAAAACACCCTTGGGGGTCATCAGGCCGTGGCGGCGCAACTCGGCGAGCAAATCGATGAGCCCTGATCCGCAGATTCCCACCGGCGCAACATCGCCGATCGTGCGGAACTCCCATGCACTACCCGTCCAGCGCAAGGCCTCAATGGCGCCGTCACCTGCTGTCATGCCGAACTTGATCAGGCCACCTTCAAACGCCGGGCCGGCCGGGCAGGAAGCGGCGATCAGGCGTCCCGCATGTCCGACCACGACTTCGGTGTTGGTGCCGACGTCGACCAGCATCACCGTGTCGCGCTGCGATTCGATGTCGATGGCCAGCAGGTCCGCCGCCGTGTCCGCCCCAACGTGACTGGCGATGAGGGGCGCACCGTAGATGCGCGCCTGCGGATGCGTGAGAATGCCGAGGCGATGCGCGAGTTCGGTAATGGAAGTCGCCTCCCTCTGCCCGGCGCGGTATTCGTGTTCGGTCACCGACTTATAAGGCCGCTGGCCGATGCTCTGGACGTCCAGGCCAAAGAACAGGTCGCGCATGGTAGCGTTGCCGGCCACCACCACCTCGTAGATTTCCTGCCGCACAATCCCCAGTCGCTTGCACATCTCTTTTAATTCGCGATTGAGCGCGCTGATGACGCTTTTGTGCAGTTCTCCGCGGGAGCGCCCGGCGTCGTAGGAGATGCGGTGCATCACATCGCTGCCGCCGAAGCGCTGGGGATTTTCGAGCGAGGCAACACAGACGGTCACACCGGTTTCAAGATTGACCAGTTCGATGACGATGGTCGTGGTGCCGACATCGATCGCGGCGCCGTAAATGTGGCCGCGGTACTCATCGATGGGCTTGTCGTCGTAAAGCACCGCGCTGCCGGACCGGACCGCCAGTGGGTCGAGTTCGCAAGGACTGGCCGCGGCGGTCGTCAGGATTTTTGGCCGCCGCTGAAGCAGCGTGAATTCCACATCGATGTCAGGATTTTCGATGGCCGCCTGGCACGCCAGACGATAGTTGTCGCGAAGAAATCCTTCCGGCTCGGTGCGGGGAACAAGAGCCTCAGCACCGCGTTTGATTTCAATAATGCACTCGTGGCATATACCATTACGCCCGCAGGATGTGGGGACTTGTACGGCGAGCCGGTCAGCGTAGTCGAAGAGGGTTCGGCCGCGCTCGGAGGCGCAACGGCGGGTTTGGTAAGAGATCCATGCCATGCGGCGTGCCGGTAACCACCCCGGCGCTAGCGCGCCTCCCCTCCTAAATTAGGAGGGGAGTTTCTAACGGCTCCCCTCCTCAGTTGAGGAGGGGTGGCGCCATCGGCGCCGGGGTGGTGCTGAACAGGAAATTTAGAAGGAGCGGCCCATCAGTCGGTTTCCCAGGCGCGGCGGTAATCCAGTTTGTCGTCACTCGCGCAGATGGGTGGGCCGCCGGGAGTGTGCGGCTTGCGCTTGTTGCGGCATCCAAACCGCGCCGTGCACTGGTCTAGCCGGTTCTTGTAGGGGCAGCGATGGAGGGAGACTTCATCCGCATGCGCGGCAATTCCCGACAGAATTTCAGTCAGTCGGTCAAGGCGCTTTTGATATTCGACGGGATCGATCTTCTGCATCTAGATGGTCTCCACGCCCATCAGCCGTTTGGCCAGTGATACGCAGGCCATGGCGTCCTTGCCGTAGCCGTCGGCGCCCATTTCGTCGGCAAACTCCTGCGTCACCGGAGCGCCGCCCACCATGATTTTCACCTGGTCGCGGAGGTCGGCATCGATAAAGGCCTCGATGGTCTTCTCCATGTTGGGCATGGTGGTGGTCAGCAGCGCCGACATCCCCATCAACTGGACTTCATTTTCTTCCACTGCCTGCATGAACTTGTCAGGCGAGGTGTCCACGCCAAGGTCAATCACCTCAAAGCCCGCTCCGCGCAGCATCATGATGCAGAGGTTTTTGCCGATGTCGTGCAAGTCGCCTTTGACCGTGCCCATCACCACCTTGCCGATGGGTTTGATGCCGGCGGCGGAGAGAATCGGCTCAATGTGCGCCATGCCCGCCTTCATGGCGCGAGCGCACGCCAGAACTTCCGGCACGAAAATGAAATTCTGCCGGAACTTGATTCCGACAATCGCCATGCCCGCAATCAATCCGTCGTCCATCACTTCCAGGGCTTCAATCCCCTCGTCGAGCGACTCCCTGGTCAGTTGATTCACCAGATCGTTGTCGCCATCGATCAACGCGGCGGCGATAGCCTGCATCTTGGGCCGGGCCTTGGCAAACAGGTTGATGATCCGCTCGCGCTCGTTGGGGCGTTCAATGAACTCGTCGATTTCCTGCCGGATAAACTCGTTGGAGATGTTGCCTAGTTCCGCCATAGCCGTCCTAATTCTGGGTGGTATGCTCCTGGTGCCAGTCCTTAATCGCCCTGGGAATTTCCTTCAGGTTATCAATCCGCGTCTGCAAGGGGACGGCGCACTCGGGGCCGACCAGTTGCACGCCTGCATCGAGATTCGCATACACCTCGCGACGCACTTCCTCCGGTCCCCGGGAATACAGGGTCTCGGGATTATTGATGTTCCCCACCAATGAAATCCGCTTCTTTACAATCTCCATTGACTCGCCCGGCTTGTTCTTGGAATCGTAATGGAAGGCGGCCATGCCCGTCTGTGCGATGTACTCCATGCGGTCAACGGTGCGCCCGCAGATATGCAGAATCAGGGGAACGGGCAGGCGCTCGGCAAACTCAATGTGCAGGTCACGCAGATAGCGCGCATAGTATTCGCCGCTGACCAAGTCTCCCGTAGCGTGGTCCGGCAAAGTGAGGGCGTCCGCACCCGCCTCAATCTGCGCCAGTCCGAACTGCACCGTTGCTTCCTTCATCTTATCCAGGCACAGCTTGGTCTTGCCCGGATCGTCGAGCGAAAGCAGAAGAAACGGTTCGACGCCGAAGCAGTGATAACCCAGGGACCACGGACCCATGGTCTTGCCGATGATGGCCACCTCATCGCCGAATTCCTTGCGCAGAATCCTGATGGCTTGAAGAACGCATTGCGTGTCCGAGTGATTCAGGAAATCGGCCGGGATGCGGATATCTTCGTGCCTCTCCCAAATGGGTTCGCGCATCTTCACTGTCGGCCAGTTGTCCTTCTGTTCCCATTGGATCTTGCAGCCGAGCGCGGAGGATTCCTGAATGATGCTGAACACCGGCATGATGGTATCAAAGCCCAGTTCGGTGTGGCCGGTGGCGGCGAGGCGCGCCATCAACTCGGGTCGGCGGTTGGCGTCAGGAAAAGGCGCATCGGCGACGTCCATCAGCTCGACGGTGGCGACGGACGTGGGGTTGCAGGCGGGAGTTCGGTCCACGGGTTCCCGGCGTAAAGCGGCCAGCACACGCTGGCGGCTGGTCATGGCTGCGACCATAGTCTCTTCCTCATTTCTGCTGGCTGGGAGCCACCAGCAAACCGCGCCCTCCGGCCGACTCTTCCTCTCGCAAGATGGCGCGGACGTTGAGCGCCCGCGGCAGCAGCAGTCCGATCAAGGCGTCGTGAGAGGCCTTGCAGGGAAATTCCACCTGCGTGGGATCGCCCTCGACGATGGCGAGTTCCGCCAGCTTCACCAGACCGCCCACCACGGCGTCGATTCGCGCTGTTCTTCCATCTTCAGTTCCGTCGGCGGTGATTCCGTACCGGCCTGCTCCCAGACTTGTTGCCGTAATGTTTCGCCCGGATTTCTTATCCATCACGGTGAGCGGTTTGGGGACCTTCGCGGAACCGGGCGCGAGCTTGGCAGTCTCCAAAAAGGTTCGGCGCACGGCTGCCTGGTGTGCAGAACCACAGGCAAAGCGCAGCAGATCGCCGTCTTGTACCAGTTGTCCGAGAGCCGCCATGGCGGAGCGGAGTGAGGCAATACGCTCGGTGCTGCCGGCTATATTGCTGTAGGTGTGCACCAGATACTTGGGGTGGCCGGTCTGATCCTGCCGGTAAAGCGCGATGGTGATGTCGTGAAAGTGCGGGTCCATCGAGACAAGCTCGATGCGCGTGCCAAGTTCGCGGGTTACGGCCATCGAAAGCATCCGGAAGTGCCGATTGAATCGGGCGATACGCGATTAACAGCCTGCCTGAAAAGCTGTTCAGGAAATCAGCATAGTGCGGATGCTTGAACTTGTAAAGGACGGGTTTGATGAGGGTCGAGACGCGGGTAGACATTTCCGCGCCGGAAGGCCAAAATGGAGTTGCGGTTCAACCGCACCACAAGGGGCGATCATTAACATGACACACTCATCCTCTGTCCGTCGCCTTAGCGTCATAGTTCTGCTGAGTATCCTAGTCGGCGGAGTGTGGGTCGTCCGAGTCGCGGCTCGCCATTCGAAGGTCAAAGTGCTGGGTTTGAACAAGGTGATCGCCTTCACCTACACCCCCCACGGCTATGATCCCAAACAACTGCACTCCGTGACGCTGGTAGGTCCGGTGGCCGCGTCGGAATGGAAATACTGGCAAGGGCGCGGCGTAGTGGCGGGCGATGATCAGGGATGGACCGAGTTGCTGCGGTTGCCCCTGGACAAGGCCGTTCAACCAGCTCGCAGCACGAGACTTCGGCGGCAATCCTCACCCCGTGGTGATGATTGACGAGTTCGGCTTCGACTACGGCGGTAATATCGATCAGCGATCCGCCCAGGTTCTGCGCGCGGCAAAGAGCAAAAGGCCTGACCTGGGCCTGACGGTGTTCGACATGCGCGGGCCCGTGCCGCAAGTGCTGGCGGACGCTTACCGTGATGTGGTCGATCTGGTGATGATGGAGAGCTACGTCCACGATCCGCAGCAGTATTTTATGATTGCATGGCAGGCCTGGACGGCGCGGAAATATGGCATTTTGCCGAAGACAATCTTCATACTGGGCCTGGGGAAGGGCGGCAATCCCGGCGAGGATTGGGCGGAGTCGAAAGAAGAAGTGGAGCGGCAAATACGCTTTGTTCGCCTCATCGCTCCCGAATCGCCGGGCGTCGGGTTCTTCAGCGGCACCACGGAACTGCTCGCCGCCGCGGATACGCTGTGCGCGCGGTTCTTCCGTATTCCCACCAATGGCTCCGGCCTTCCCCCTGAGGCAGTTGACCTCGCCCGGACATTCACTCGCCACTACGACAAGCCGACTCTGGCAGTGTCACCCATGTTTGTGGAGCCGAACTTCACTGCGGACGCAACTAAGATCGCCGATCCTCGGACGATGCGCGCTTACATCATCAACCTCGGTGACGAGGATGCGACGAACGTGAAGGTCCGCCTGCGCGACCGGCCCGAGTTGGGGGGGAATGTGTTCGCTGAAGGCGTGGTTCCCATTATTCCAAAGCGCGGGGACACGGTCGCCGTCCTGCCCGTCACGGGTCATTGGCGCGAGTGGGTAGGGGCGTGGATTGTGGAGGTTGACGCCCCCGGCTGCGACGTGCTGACCTTCAAGCCTGAGACTCTCACCAAATAGTTTGAACCCTGCGGCGATTTGGCGTATTTTCTTGGCGCAGCGCGAGAGGGCACGCCTGTGGAAACACTTTGCGGCGTAACCGCGCGAGCATCCAATTTACTCGAAGGAGTCAAAACAGATGAAACCACCGATGATGTCCAGGCGTGACCACTTGCGGTACCTGGGGACAGGCGCTACGGCGCTTGCAGGTTCAGCCGCGGGTGTACTGGGTTGGGCCAACAGCGCAGCATTGGGAGCGGAGACGGCTGCCGACCACGGAAAGCCCTGAGGTGTTAGCCGACCGCGCGCGCCGGATGAAGTGGTGGCACGAGGCGAGATTCGGAATGTTCATCCATTGGGGACTTTACGCCGTCATCGGCCAGCACGAATGGGCCATGGAGGTTGAGGGAATTCCGGTGGCGCAATACCAGTTGCTGGCGAAGCACTTTACGCCCAAGCCGCACGCCGCGCGCGACTGGGCGAAACTCGCCAAGCGCGCCGGCCAGAAATACATGGTGATGACTACCAAGCACCACGAGGGCTTCTGCAATTTTGAGTCGAAGCTCACCAACTATTGCGCACCGAGGCAGGCATGCGGCCGCGACCTGGTGGCCGAATACGTGGAAGCCGCCCGCGCCGAAGGCCTGCGCGTCGGCTTCTATTATTCCTTAATGGACTGGCACCATCCCGATGGCGCACGCTGCGCCACCGATGAGGCCGCCCGCGTCCGCTTTGTGGAATACACTCACGGCCTGATCCGCGAACTGTTGACGCAGTACGGCAAGATCGACATTCTCTGGTACGACGTCAACTGGCCGCTCACTGCGGAGCAATGGGAATCCGAGAAAATGAACAAGATGGTGTTTGAACTCCAGCCGGACATCATCGTTAACAACCGCAACGGCTTGCCGGGGGACTTCACCACGCCGGAGCAGCACATCCAGGCCGCCGCAGTCGGGCGCGCCTGGGAAACCTGCATGACCATGAACGACAGTTGGGGCTATCAGAAAGCCGATGACAACTGGAAATCCCCGAAGACCATCGTGCGCAACCTCATGACCTGTGCGCGCGACACCGGAAATTACCTGTTGAATATCGGTCCCAAGGCGGACGGCTCAATTCCCGAGGAATCGGTCAGTATCC
Organism: uncultured Acidobacteriota bacterium; assembly: GCA_963719115.1. GTDB lineage: Bacteria > Acidobacteriota > Terriglobia > UBA7540 > UBA7540 > Bog-366. Next base: position 68,374 of record CAVRBF010000009.1, read on the forward strand.
TGACGGAAGTCGGCAAGTGGATGGACAAAAACGGGCCGACGATTTACGAATCGGACGTGTGCAAGGCACCGGGTATGTTCTATGCCTACTACACGCGCCGCGGGAACACCCTGTACATGCACGTCTACAACTGGCCGGGAGAAACGCTGGCGGCGAACTGGGTGTCCTTTTTCACGCCCCAGTCCGTGGTGTCCATCGGTGGGTTGCGCGCCAAAGTCCTTTCGGCGCGGCTGTATGTGTCCGGGCAGCCGGTGAAATTCGAGCAGGGTGACCAATATGTTCGGTTCACCGGGCTGCCCATCGTAGCGCCTGACAGTCCTGCCACTGTTCTTGCCATTGAGTGCGACCGTGAGCCCGTGGTCGACCACGACGACGTCCGCAAGTTCCGCAAGCGCGAGGGAGTGGGAGTGTGAAGTAGGAGGTGATGATGGACAACCGAGGGAATCGGGCACTCGGCGTGTCGCGGCGGACGTTTCTGGCGGCGGCGACCAGTTTGCCTGCGGCGTCGTTCATTGAACCTCTGCGGTCCAGTGGTGGCGTGGAAGAGCCCTGGTACGCCACCTTGCGACGCTGCGGCCAGATCAACTACAACGAAATTGATCCCCTCAAGATCGACCCTGAAGCATGGATGGAATACTGGGCATCGCTGAAGGTTAACGCCGTTCTAGTGAATGGCGGCGGCATCATGGCCTTCTATCCCACGCGCGTACCCTACCATCACCGCAGCCAGTACCTGGGCTCGCGTGATGTGTTCGGGGAAATGGTGACGGCCGCGAAGAAACGGGGCTTTCGCGTGGTGGCGCGCATGGATTGCAACCTTGCTTATCAGGAGGCGCTGGAGGCGCACCCCGAATGGTTTGAGCGCAACCGTGACGGCTCCGCCCGGCCCCATGCCGAGTGCCCGTGGCTCTACAAGACATGCATGTTCAGCACCTATTTCACCGAGCAGATGCCCGCCGTTTACCGCGAGATCAACGAACACTATCCCGTGGACGGCTTCTTTACCAACGGGTGGCCGTCCACCTCGGCGCCCGGGGTGTGTTACTGCGATTCCTGCCAGAGGGTCTTTCGTGAAAAGGTCGGCGGCGTGCCCCCGGAGAAGAACGACGTGTCGAACCTTCTCTACCGCCGCTATTGCGCGGTTCACATGGATCGCGTGCTGGAGGTCTGGAAATTGTGGAATGACGTGGCGCGGGAGAAGAACCCCGATTCCCTCTATGTCGGCAACCTGGGCGGCGGAATCGATACCGTGAAGAGCGTGAAGAAACTGGCAGAAGTCGCCGGATGGTTCAACGCCGATCACCAGGGCCGGTGGGGAGTGGAACCGATTTGGGCGTGCGCACAGCAGGGTCGTGTGGCGAGATCGGTGATGAAGGGCAGGACGGTTACCAACATCACGGGCGCCTACGCCCTCGGCCGTCCCAACTGGCGGCACACGGCGAGGAGTTCAGCCGAAATGCGCATGTGGATGGCACAGACCACGGCGAGCGGCATGGTCCCATGGTTTCATTGGCTGGGCGGATCTCCCGAAGATAATCGCTGGCGCAACACCGGCCGCGACTTCTTCGCATGGCACGCCGAGAACGAAGCCCACTTCCGCAACCGTCATTCCCTCGCCGATATGGCCGTTGTCTATCCTCAGAGTACGATCGCATTCGATCGGCGGGCAGGCAGCCACGAATCGCCGGTGATCTCCACGGATTACCTTCAGGGCCTTTACTACGCACTGCTGGAAGGGCGTTTTCTGTTCGACTTCGTCCATCAGGAGAATCTTTCGTCCGAGGAACTCGCACGATATCGGGTCTTGCTGGTTCCGAACGCGGCGTACCTGCGCGACGCGGAATGCGAGGCCATTCGCCGGTACGTAAAATCGGGCGGCTCGCTGCTCGCCACCTACGAAACCTCGCGCTACAACGAATGGGGTGACCCACGGCAGGAATTGGGATTGGCCGACGTGCTGGGCGTCAGCATTGCCGGCGAGGTTATCGGTCCTCACTCCAACGGATACATGCGCATCGAGAGCCGTCATGCAGTCACCGACGGCTTTGACGGAACTAACCTGCTTCCCGCTGCGGAATATCGCTTGCCGGTTCGGCAGAGCGGTGGTTCGACTCCCGTCCTGACGGTGGTTCCCAATTATCCCGTGTTTCCGCCAGAGATGGTCTATCCGCGAACGCCGCGCACCAACGAACCCGCAGCCTCCTTCCGCGAAGATGGCTCATCGCGCATTGGTTACTTTCCCGGAGACGTGGACCGCACGTTTTGGATTTCGGGTAATCCCGACCTGGGTCGAGTGATTCAGAACGCCGTTCGATGGCTGCGTGGAGGCAGCACACCTCCTGTCTTCGTGACCGGCGATGGGCTTGTCGAAGTCTTCGCGTGGGAAACCGAACTCGGCTACGCGCTGCACGTGTTGAACTATTCAAACCCCAACACGTTGCGCGGTCAGCTTCGCCGCTTTTATCCCATTGGCGCACAGCAAGTGGAGTTTCGAACCAGCCGGCAGATTGCGAGCGTGCGGGCGCTTGCGGCGGGGACAGCACTGCAATTCCATCAGGAAGGCGATAAGGTCAGCTTCGTAATTCCGATCGTTCGTGATTATGAAGTGATCGCGCTCACCTGAAGCGCCCGTTGTCCGCTTGAGCAGGAACCGCCGACAGTTGCGCCTGATCATCCGCATCATCGTTTGTCGGTTCCGGCGGCAGGCTCGCGGAAGCTACTTTCCGCCTTCCAACTCGCTCGATCCGCCTGGACTTCACGCGACCGGTCCCCACCCGGTTCGGACGATATTTCTCGCGTCATCGTACCACGCAGGGTGCGCGGGTCCGGCCATGAAGTTATCGTGCGCTGCGTGCAAGGGTTAGCCATGACGGGCCTGACCTATTCCATGCAGCGGCCGAAGGCCACAACCGCAAAGATGAACTCGACGTCATTTCTTGCGACGAATCTCCAGCTCCACTTCCTCGCCGTCAAACAGGGGAAGTTGCGTGTGGGGATGCAGCGCGCCATCATGAAACGTGGCGACGACGGGCCGGGGTTTGGCCACGGCGGGTGGTGCAGGCGCCGCATCTGCAACGCGTGGCGGTGGCTCGCGTGGCACGATGCCGCGCGCGGCGTCGTCCATGGCTTTGTTCGCCAGACGGTCGGCCTCGCGATTCTGCTCGCGATAAACGTGCCGAATGGAAAAGGACTCCAGGCGGGATATGAGCGACTTCGCCTTGTCGTAGAGAGGCTTCAAGTCAGGACTGCGGACCTTGTATTGGCCGGAAATCTGCCGTGCCATCAGCTCCGAGTCCGTCAATATGCGCAGACGTGGATAGCCGTGAGTGAGCGCATAATCCAGCGCCGCCAGCAACCCTTGGTACTCGGCGAAGTTATTGGTGGCTTCTCCCAGGAATTTCGCGAACGCCGTTACCGGCTCGCCTTGCGCGGTCTCAACGGACACCCCATAGGCGGCGGGACCCGGGTTGCCGCGCGATCCGCCATCGACGTGCGCAACAATTTCAGATGGGTTTGACATGGGTACACGGCAGTGGATAGTGGTCAGTGGTTAGTGGTTAGTCGAAAAACAACCGGCCGTCCGGCACTTGTGACTAACCACTAGCCACTATCCACAGGCCACTGCACTTCTCACGACATCGTGACTCTTGTGCCGCCGTCCTCGCCCTCGGTCTGTTCACCGGCGGCCGGCTCGATATAGTAAAGAATGCGGTTGCAGTTGTCGCAAGTCATTAAGGCATCACTGCTGCGGACTTCGTTATACCGCTGGGGCCGCAAACGAACATTGCACGCCATACAGAGCCCGTCGCGCACTTCCGCCACGGCCACGCCGGGCCGGGCGACGCGAATGCGCTCATAGAGTTCGAGAACGCCGGCGGTAAGTGCAGCGGCCACCTCTTTGCGCCGGCCTTGCAGGTGGTCGCGCTCATCCAAATCCTTTTGCCGCTCGCTCTCCAAGCCCTTGATTTCCCCTGCCACGCGTGCCTTTTCGCCGTCCAATCGCGCCGCCGCCTCCTGCACAAGCTTCTGGATTTCCTCCGCCTCGATCATCTTCTCCAGGATCGTGTCCTCGATCTGGCGGATGTGGGCCTCTTCGCCTTCAATCTCCTTGACCATCGCCTTGTATTGGTCGTTGGTTTTCATCTGGTAGAGTTGGTCTTTGTGTTTGGAAATTTTTTCCTGGATGACTTTGATGTCGCCTTCCAGATCCTTGCGTTCTTTCAGGTTGGCGGCAAGACGCTTCTTGCGTTCATCGTGCGCGTGAATGAAGTCATCCAATTTCGCTTGCAAGGTTTGGATCTGCTTGGGCAGGGACTCGATCTGCGCCGTCAATTCCGCCACCTGCTGGTCAATCTGTTGAACCTCGATGACGGCTTTAAGATCGGGATGCACTTCGTCTCCTTGGCTGTTGCGAGTTCGGCCCGAGGTGTGATGGCGCAATCGCCACGCCTCACGTGGTCTTCGTCTCACATTCTTACACACTCGCCGGTAGCGCGGCAAGAAAATGAGGGTCGCAGGCACTCGCTAACCCCAAAAGCGCCGGGTCCTTGCCTTTCGGCGAAGGCCCGACAGAATCCGATCGCTCAAACTGCCTAGAGCCTGATCTGTGGTCAGGTAGGTCCAGGTAGCTCCGCGCTGAGAGGGCGCGGACCCGCGCGCCTCGGCTTCGGCCAACCGTTTGGGGATCTCTTCCACAATTCTGATTCGCAAATCCCCAAACAGCGCGTGGACTGCCTTCAGGTATTCGAAAAGAGGATCGCGGCCGCCGTAGGAGAGCCATTGCGTCCCTTCCTGAAGCTCCTTGACGCCCGCGAGATGTTCAGACCAGAGGTCGTCAATGGTGTTTAGTGACACCCATCTTTCAAGTTCCGACGAGGTTGCTGTGGCGCCTGTCAGAATGCCCTGGCGCTGCTCCTGCATGGCCTGCCTTTGTCCCTCGATGACGCTTTCGTACTTGTGAAGGAACTGCCGATTGTCGAGGTTCTGGCCCTCCACCAACTGCTGGATGCTTTCTGCATCGCGGTGGAGCTTGGAATGCTCGATACCGTATTTCATCAGCAAGTCGTCTTCGAGTGAAATGAAGAAACGTGAGCAGCCCGGATCGCCTTGACGGCCTGCTCGGCCACGCAAGTTGGTTGTCGATCCGGCGACTCTCGTGACGGTTGGTGCCGATGACGTATAGCCCGCCGAGTGCGGCCACGCCCTGCCCGAGTGGAATATCCGTGCCGCGCCCTGCCATGTTGGTGGAAATGGTCACGGCATCCCGTTCGCCGGCGCGGGCGATAATGCCCGCTTCCTTCTCCTCATGCCGGGCATTCAAAACCTGGTGCGGCACATCGTGCAGACGGGCGCTCAGGCGCTCGGATTCTTCCACGCTCACCGTGCCCACCAGAATGGGCTGGCCGGTTGCGTGCACGCGATGAATCTCCCGGATCACCGCATCTTCCTTTTCTCTCTTGGTCCGGATAGACGACGTCAGGATCATCAACGCGAATCACCGGGCGATTGGTGGGGATCACCTTTACATCCAATTCGTAGATTTCGCGGAACTCCTCCGCCTGGGTTGCCGCCGTGCCCGTCATGCCGCAGACCTGGGGATACTGGGCGATCAGGTTCTCCATCGTGATCGACCCCAGAATCCGGCCCTGCGCCTTGGGTGCGAGCCCCTCTTTGACTTCGATGGCGGTGTGCAGTGCGGCGGGCCAGCGCCTTTCACGCACGATCCGGCCTTTGAACTCGTCGATCGATTTCACCTCGCCATCCTTGACCAGATAATCGACGTTGCGGTGAAGGAGTGAGTGGGCGTGCAGGGAATTCTGGACGGCTGCCAGCAGCGGCAGGTTGGCCTCCGCAAAGAGATTGCCGCAACCAAACGCACTTTCCACCGCCTGGATTCCCACATCACTCAACGCGATGTTTCTCTCGTATTCGTCGAGTGAAAAGTGAACGTGTCGCCGAAATCGCCGCACCAGGCCATCGACCCTTTGGACCAGTGGTGCTTGTTCGGAGTCGCCCCCGGCAATCACCAGGGGAACTCGCGCTTCATCGATCAGCAGCGAATCCACCTCGTCAATCAGCGCCGCGGCAAACGGCCGGTGGACTTGATCCGTCGGATGAAGAGCCAGTTGGTCGCGCAGGTGGTCAAACCCCACCTCGTTCGCGGTGGCGTAAGTGATGTCGCAAGCATAGGCGCGCTGCCGCTCCCCGGCTTCCATGGCTTGTTGAATGCACCCCACGGAGAGACCAAAGAAGTCATAGATCGGCTCCATCCATCGGGCATCGCGGCGGGCCAGGTACTCGTTCACCGTCATCACGTGTATCCCGCGCCCCTGTTTGGCGTAACTGATGACCGCCGGAACAGCCGCCAGCGTTTTCCCTTCGCCCGTTTGCATTTCCACGATCTTGCCTCGCGCCAACGCCAGAGCTCCCCAGATCTGCACGTCGAACATCACCAAACCCAGCAGGCGAGCCGCCACCACGGCAGCGGCGGCGGCGATTTCCACCAACTCGCCCGCACGTTCGGCGGCGGCTCGCAGTGTTTCGTCGGAAACGTCGGCCAGTTCCCTTCTACGCCGATTGACCGCATCGATCTCCGGTGGATATGCAGCAGAGCCGCCCAGCAAGGACTTCAATAAGTGAGCCACGGCACCCTCCTCGTCTTCACGAATTTGGCAGTAGGGAGCTTGCGCCTAGACTGATGACGAGGACGGTGGTGCGCGTAAGAGTCGAGCGTTCCAGAACGGCTGAATGACGCGGGTGGAATGGTTGGCGGCGAAAAGCCGGGAAGTCCGCCGGCCGTAGTGCTGAGTCGTTTGCCGGCGATGGCATGGCTTCTGGCGCCGAAGCTTGACGACTTGCGCGATGGCGGAGGTCGCGCGGCGGCCTTCGAAATTCGAAACTGCAACCGCTTGCCCGGTGCCCAGGGCAACCAGCACGGCCAGCAACCAGGTTGCTTGATGCTTCTTCATTACTCGTCAGTATGACACAGAAGGGCACGCACAGCTACCTTGCGCACAAGCCGCGTTTGGCGCACCCGCGGTTACTTTCGCGGTCCGCCCGCCGCCTCCCGAAGCTCTTTGGCTGCGCCCTCCGGGGTGGGCAGGGAATTGAAGTAGACCTCCTTGAAACTGTAGGAGCGGGACTTGCCGGAGATGATCGGCAGGATTTCAATGTGCCAGTGGTAGTCGTCGGTGAGCGTTCGCCAGGCGTCCGCGCGGTAGGGCTTGGCATTCACGTTGGGGGAAGTGTGAAGTACCATGTGTGAGGCCCTGGCCACCGATGACAGGCGGCGACTGGTGGATTTCAGCAGCCGCCCAAGCTGGTACTGCTTTTCCACCGAGGTCACATCGTCTTCGAACGCGGCGTGGTGATAGATCGGCATCACCCACGTTTCATAGGGCACCCGCGAGGCAAATGGGCAGAACGCCATGTAATAGTCATTCCACTCCACCGTTCGCATCTGCGAATCCAATTCCTGCCTTACGATGTCGCAGAAAAGGCAGCGGTCTTTGTTCGCGTAGTGTTTCAGCGCGGCGCGCAATTCGTAAGCCGTGCGCCGCGGGATAAAAGGGGTCGCGGTGATCTCCGAGTGCGGGTGGTCGAGGTCCTGTCCGGCCTCGACGCCCACATTGCGGAACAGCGTGATGTAGCGGAAACGGAGGTCCTTCTTCAGGTCCGTAATTCTCGCCACGTAGGCGCGCAGAGCCTGGACGGCCTGGTCGTCGGTCAGATCGGGAAACTGTATTTGATGGTCGGGGTGTTCGATCACCACTTCGTGCGCACCCAGGTTGCGCATCTTGTCGTACAGGCCCTCCGCTTCCCGCGCGGGGTCGCCTTCAATTTGATAAACAGGGTTCCGATGCGGAATGACGCGAACCTGCCAGGTGGGTTGTCCGAACGGGTGCACGTAGAGATTCGGCGGGCACAGCGCTTCATTGCCAGGGCAAAGTGGACAGACCCCGCTTTTCGCCCAAAAGTCCTCACCGGTTTGTTGGATGACCCAGCTTTGGGTAATGGGGTCACGTCTCAGTTGCATAGGATCCTCAGCGTATGGATTCGTGCCGTGCGGCTGCAACGCGCGATTGTACGCCCGCCGCTTCGGTCACGGCTTCACAAAGGTGACTGCTCCCTCCGAAGCGGAAGAAACGAGGGCGACATATTTGGCGAATACGCCGCGCTTGTAGCGTGGCTCGGGAGCCTTCCACTTCGCCATGCGCGCGGCAATATCGGCGTCGGAAACTTCCATGTCGATGCGGCGCTTCTCCGTGTCGAGCACCACGGTGTCGCCATCGGCGATGGCGGCAATGGGCCCGCCGCTGGCGGCTTCCGGCGCGACGTGGCCGATCATGAAGCCGTGCGTCGCCCCGCTAAAGCGGCCGTCGGTAAGCAGCGCCACGGAATCGCCCAAGCCTTCGCCCACGATAGCGCCGGTCACGCCCAGCATCTCGCGCATGCCCGGTCCGCCGCGCGGGCCCTCGTAGCGGATCACCACCACATCGCCGGCCTTGATCTTCTTGTTCATCACCGCCTGCATCGCGTCTTCTTCGCAATTGAACACGCGCGCGGGCCCGCGATGGTGGGTCTTGTCGAGGCCTGCAACCTTGATCACACAACCCTCCGGCGCCAGGTTCCCTTTCAGAATCACCAGGCCGCCGGTCTTCTTGATGGGGCTGGAGACGGGCCGAACCACTACCTGCCCGGGCGTTTCTTTCACCACCGCTGCTTCTTCCGCAATGGTCTTGCCCGTGGGGGTCATCTGCGTGCCGTCGATCAGTCCGGCCTCCAGCAGGTGCTTGGCGATGACGGGAATGCCGCCGGCACGGTGCACATCAACGGCCACAAAGCGCCCGCCGGGCCGCAGATCGGCGATGATCGGCGTGCGGGAACTGATGGTGTCAAAATCTTCAATCGCCAGCGGAACGTTGGCCTCGCGCGCCATGGCCAGCAGGTGCAGCACGGCGTTGGTGGAGCCGCCGCTGGCGGCCACGCTGGCAATGGCATTTTCAAAAGCTTGGCGCGTGAGAATGTCGAGCGGTTTTACGCCCCGTTTGAGCAGATCCATAACGATCTGGCCGCATTGGAATGCCGCTTCATCCTTTTTCGGATCGAGCGCCGGGATGCTGTTCATTCCCATGGGCGACAGGCCGATGAACTCCATCACCGTGGACATGGTGTTGGCGGTGAATTGGCCGCCGCACGCGCCCGCGCCCGGGCAGGCATGGTCTTCGATGTCCTTCAATTCCGCGTCCGTCATCAGCCCGGCGGCATTGGCTCCCACCGCTTCAAACACGTCGCCCACGGTGACGTCCCGGTCCTGGAAGCGCCCGGCGGCAATGGAGCCACCGTAGAGAAGCACGCTGGGGACGTTCAGCCGGATCAGCGCCATCGCTCCGCCGGGAATGGTCTTGTCGCAGCCCACCAGCGCCACCATGGCGTCAAACATGTGGCCGCGCCCCACCAGTTCAATCGAGTCCGCCACCACCTCGCGGCTGACCAGAGAGGCCTTCATGCCCTCCGTGCCCATGGTCACGCCGTCGGAGATGGCGATAGTGTTGAGCTCCATGGGAGTGCCGCCCGCCGCGCGCACACCCGCCTTCACCTTTTCCGCCAGGGCGCGTAGATGATAATTGCAGGGCATGGTCTCAATCCAGGTGTTGGCAATGCCCACAATGGGTTTGGCCAAATCCTCGTCAGTGAAGCCAATGGCCTTCAGCATGGAGCGCGCCGGGGCGCGGTCGGGTCCGTCCGTGATGATATGACTGCGATGCTTAGGATTGAGTGACATGATCTTCTCCATTTGATGGGTGGGTGCCGTCGTAGTTTTGCGTTCACCAGCGGGCATCAACCTTGCGCTTAAGCTTGTCATATTCGCAGATTTGCGGGATTGGGGCAAGTTTCCGACGCTGCGGTGAAATCCTCTGAAGTGCTCAAACATGTTCTCGCCAAGGCGCAGAGCTGCGAAGGTCGCAAAGAACACACGGGAACTCGACTTCGCGGCCTTCGCGGCTTTGCGCCTTGGCGTGAGATTGTTTCGGTTTTTTCACACCTTCGGAGCCCTTTCCTGTGGCGGTCGAGCCGGAGGCCGTCGGTAGATGCGTAAACCGCGTTTTGGACGCCCGTGACTCCACGACGGCCACCTGTTTTCAACAACTTCCCAGGATATCCCGTTACAGGCGTGTCGTCTGCGCGTCCGTTATGCACCGGAGCACGGTACGCTTGGCTGTGCGGCTCGGTGCCTTGGCGGGCGCTGATTTCTTTGCCGCTTCGGAACCTTCGCCTGGAGTTTCTCCAATTCCTCAGCCCGCGCTCGCGCGTTTTGCTGGTTGCGGCTCGCCCCGTCATCTTGAGCCCCCAATCAGAAAATTTGCCCGATTCCTGCTCGCCCCGGCGTCCGAAATGTCGCTCCATTGTGTTCGAATTGCCTAAAATGTCCGCATAATTGCCAGCCATTTTGTCCATGTTTTATTTGTTTTCATATACATAACGGCTTCGACTGTAGAAAATTTTATTTTTCGTCCCTGGACGAGCGCGAAGTTCAGAGTTTGTTGTGGGGGAATAGCTCGGGAGGGGCCGCGCGCGGCGGGTAAGATCAACTTCCATGCTCGGCATCCGCCGGGACCTTTCGCCCTCCAGCGCGGATCACCAAAATGAGTATACTCACATAACTAGCCTTTTGTCAAGCGCAAACTGAGGCTAGGAGCAGGAATTCTGAATGCTGAATTCTGAAGGCTGAAGCCGCGGGGGCCGCAGCGCCCCGGCGCTGGGTGGCTACGAGCTTTCACCTGCGGGCGTTTCCGTGTGGCCCTTGACGTGGTAACGCCGCCGAAGGTGGGCCACTTCGCCGGGGTGAGTCCCGTTGATGGTTCCGATCAGGGTTGGGTCGTGGGTTCGGACGACTGCGAAATCTCCTTGGGCAAGCCGATTTTGTTCCGCTGCTCCACATTGAAGATCTTGAAATCTGAATACTCATGCTTATTGCGCAAGAGGCGTCCGCCCCAGTCGATGGTGACGGTAACCTCGCTCGGGAGCCAGAACTTCTGCTCGAGGCTGTGGAAATGGACCTCGCGAAAGTCGATCTCCGTCGTCTGCTGGTTCAGCTTGACGGGCGCCAGAGGCATCAGCAGGTCGGTCTTCAGGTGCACGATATTGTGGGTTTGCTCATCGATCCAGACCAGACCTTGGACGTACGTTGATTCTGAGTTCTCACCGCAACTGAAGCTGCCTCGAATCCGTGCCTTGGCGGGATTCTGGGCAAAGGCTACGACGTACGCTGTCGTTCCCTGGAGCTTCTGTCGCCCCAGGTAGCGATAGGTGCTTTCCTTTTGGTACGTGGGGTGCAACAGCAGCGGCGCCGACACAAATCCCGACGTGATCATGAGGTTTTCTTTCAGGCCGCGCGGTGTCGTCAGACTGCCCGTGGAATCGGCGCGATATTCGTTGACCACCGGGCCGCGTGGTTGTGACTCGATCAAGCAAAGATAACGGAACTTCTGCCGCAGGACCACGTTTGACTCCCCGGCGTAGTTCAGGTGGGCTTCGCTGATCCTTTCGGTGGAACTGGTATCGGGGAGATATTGGTAGAGTTTGGCAACGCTCTCGCCGAGGGCGCTAAGGATGGTGTCCAGCGCAGCGGGATTGCTGGCCGGCTCGAAGTCCGGCAGGTTGGTGGGGGGATGGTTGATGTAGTCGAGCCGCTTCTCACCGCGCGCCTTCCGCTTGGCCGTTGCCGCCGCATACAGCTTGGCGTTCTTCTTCTTTTCCGTGATGCGGACCGCCAGGGTGCGGACTGGGAGGGGCATTTTCCGCACGTCGCGCCCATTCAGGTAACGATCGAGTTCCGCTTGCGCCTCGTCTGCCGTGCCGGCCCACAGGAGCGCCTCGGCGTGCAGCAGTCGCGCCTCGGGCCCGGCGCCGGCGGCGAGTGCTTTCGTAAGGTGCTCGTTGGCGGCTTCCCAGTTCAAGTCTTGCGCCTCGGCACGGCCCAGTTCCTGAAGCGCCAGGGCATTATGGGGCGCGCAGTTGAGCGCTTCGGTGAAATACGCGGCCGCTTTTGTGGGTTCGTGCTTCCAGCTCAGCAGCACGCCATACGCCAGCAAGGGCTCAGCGCGGCGCAAGCTCTTGTCGGCGATCATGGCGTTGACGGTTTCCCGCAGATCCGCGTCGAAGCTGTCCCAGTCTCCCCAATTCAACTCTGCCAAGCTCAGCATGGTTTTGCACGCCAGGCACGCGGGATCGCGCTTGACGACCTTGGTCATAGAGCTGTACGGCTAGGTCGAGGCGCTTGCGCTCGAGAAAAACCTGCACGCCGCGGTTGTAATCCGGCGTCTCCTTGGGCGACAAGCCGTCGGCGGGACCGAGATTCTTGAGCCGGGGCGCCACGCCGTTGATCAGATCGGCCTCCGGCAGCAGGCTCGGGTCGCTCAAGGCCGGGCGCAAGGTGATGAAAGCAGTCAAGTGCTGGTTGGTGTTCGAACCCGTGAGGCTTCGCCGCGCTCTTTGGAAACCCTTCTTCGAAACGGCCAGGTTGACCGTGAACTCCTTGAGCCCCTGGTCGGCGAAGACGTACCGCGTACTAAATTGCCCATTCCGATCCGTCTCCAGCACGCGATACTCGCTGCCAAATCGGCTGTCAAATTGAACCAAGGCGCCGAAGACGGGCTCTCCCTTCATGGTTATAACCTTCCCGTTGACCTCCAGGAATAATTCCCCGCGGGAAGTGTAATCCCCCATTCCAGTTACTTCTGCTTGTGGCGCTGCCGGTAGCGGCGGGAAATTCTGCGCCCTCAGCGGCGCAGGAAGGAGAAGGAGTGAGAGGGTGCCGATGAGTACCCTTGTGCCTGGGCGCATAGGTTATCTCCGTTTGACGCGGATTATACGCCCGGCAGAAAGGAAACTGCAAGGAGAAGCCAGACACCCAAGAATCGCGATTGAGATCGCGGCCACGAGCTCATGTTTCATTTGGAGCCCCCCCTGCCTTGATCATTTTTCGAAACGCAGGGCTGCGCTCGCCCTGCGCCAGCCAACCGCTGGCCGCACTGGTCACAGCCAGGAGTGGTTGTGCCACAGGAGTCCCCTCGCCTTGCGGCCCATAGCCTTCGGGCGACGGGTCGCAGGTCCCCCGACACTATCTCACATCGTTTATCGGCGGGAGGATTGGGGAACCTGAGAGATTCTTGAGCGAGAGCAGGGGGCGCTGAGCGCGATTCCGGAATACTGATTCCGGATTCCGGATGCAGGTTTCAGGGACATTTGATAGTTCCGGTCGATAGTTGAGAAACAAACGAAGCAGTAGATAATTCATAGTCGAATGTCGATCGCAGAACAACTGCGGCGGCAGAGAGCTTGGCTCCGAAGGAGCTTACGGGCAAAGCGAGAGCTTCTCGCTCGCAGTCCAAAGCGCCCGCGGCGCGGGTGCGGCCTTGGGTAGAAGCCGATGCCCCCACAACGGAAGAGTTGCAGACCTTGGTAAGCATTCGCTTCGATTTTGCTGCCGACTGCCTACCGCCTACTGGCCTGTGACTTCCGCCAAGTCACAGACTATTCATTCCGGCCCCTGGCCGGTGGCTGGGCTGCTTTCCGCCTACTGCCTAGCGTCCTGACTATCGACGATCAACTATCTACTAGCCTGCCGTGCGGCGGCACGCTGCTCCCGCAACTTTCTATTGCAGCGCCCAAGGTTTGCGGTATCATGCGTTTGTGGAGTTCGGGCCTGGCTCAATTGTCGGCGACTATGAAGTCTTGGCGTTGCTCGGGCGGGGCGCCATGGGCACGGTGTACAAGGTCCGCAATACGATTTCGGACCGCATCGATGCCATGAAAGTCCTGCGCCCGGAGGCGAGCGACACGGAAGAAATCGCCAATCGCTTTGCGCGCGAGATCAAGGTTGTAGCTTGCCTTGAGCACCCCAACATCGCACAATTGCGCACGGCCATGCGCTTCCAGGACCAGTTGATCATGGTCATGGAATACGTTGAGGGCTCGCCCCTGGACGTGCGAATGCGCCAGGGCGGCATTGACTTGCACCGCTGCCTGGATTACACCATGCAGGTTCTTTCCGCACTTGATTATGCCCACCAGCAGGGAGTCGTGCACCGCGATATCAAGCCCCAAAACATCCTCCTGACCAGCCGCGACGTGTTGAAGTTGACGGACTTCGGCATTGCCAGCAAGATGGGCGATCCCCGGCAGACGGCGGTGGGCACCACGCTGGGGTCGATTTACTACATGTCGCCGGAGCAGGTAAGAGCCGAGCGGCCCGACGGCCGGTCCGACCTCTATGCGGTGGGCATCACACTTTATGAGTTGATCACCGGCCAGCGCCCGATCAAGGGACCGAGCCACTTTGCCGTGATGCACGCACATCTGGAAGCGATTCCGACTCCGCCCATCGAGTTGCGGCCGGAAATTCATCCCGAGCTCTCGAGGATCATTTTGAAAGCGATCGAGAAGGACGCGGCGGCCCGCTTCCAAACGGCGGAGGAATTCCGCCAGGCGATCGACTCGGTGCAGACCGGAACCGCGCCGTTTGAGAGCCTCCGACACCCCAATTCGTTGCGGCCGCAATCACCGCGGCCAGCGGTGTTTGCTCCCGGTTCGCCATACGCGGCGCAGCACGATGTGGAAACCATGGTGCAAACGCCGCCGCCCAGCCCTTCGGTTGCCGCCAAGGAATGGGATCCGGCGCTCATCGATAAAGTGCGCCGTGAACTGGCCATCTATATCGGTCCGTTGGCCAAAATCATCGTGAGCCGCGCCGCCAAGAAAGCCCGGACCCTGGATGAGTTGTTCAACCTCGCCGCTGCGGAGATTTCCACTGAGAGTGACCGGCGAAAGTTTATGGCGGCCTTCCCCCACTAAAACCTTCGCTATTCCGCTTCGATCATGCGCAGTGCCTTTACCAGGCTCAGGTACATGCGGTTGAAGGATCGCGCCAATTGCGAGATTTCGTCTGAACCCTTTACGGGAAGCTCCGGAATATCCAGATTGCCTTTGCTGATTTCGTCCGCCATGCGCGAAAGGCGATCGACCGGATGCACCACGATGAAAATCAGTCCCAAGTCCAGCAGGACGAGCGTGAACAGGAACACCCCGCAGAGCGAAACCAGCAGGGTTTTGAAAGCGCGGTCCGCCATGCCCAGGGGCACGGAGGTGGGCACGGAAACGATCTGCGCCGCTACGATCTCACCGGCCTTCCAGCCAAACCCGTTGTCGCGGCCGTAAGTCGCGAGCATCGAGGCTGGTGCGCTGTCGGGAAGACTGTGGCAGGTAAGGCATTCGGGAGCCGCGGCAATGGGCCGCGCGAGGTACAGGGACTCTCCGTCCGGACTCTGCCGCCGGCCAATCAATTCCTTCTTGTCGGCGTGATTGCGAAAGTCCTCAACCACGTCCGCTTCCCAGTCCTCGGCCCGGTCGCGCAGGTTGGTGGGATTCAGCGTAGCCTCTTTGTAGGTGTAAGCGGGATAATCCTTGCGCAGGTAGTTGAAGACTTCCGTGGCCGAGTAAGCGGGGACGCGCTGGGGGAGGAACGACGTGGATTCGCTGTCATGGGCGGCGAGCAGCGGTCCCACCTGCTTTGACGTGTAAGTGCGCATACCCCGGGCCGCCGCCATCATCAGTCCCGCCTGTTGGATCACTTCTTCGTAGGCATTGCGTTGCAGGAAATCGTGCGCGACGTAAGCGGTGATGCTGACGCTCACGGCGAAGACAAAGATCAAGAGGAGGTTGAACTTGATCAAGAGTCGCATAGGTGTTGTGCCCTTTCGTGACGGCGCACGGACCGCGAACAAAAACGCGGTGCCGGCTCTCTCTGGCGCCCTTGGTGGATTTACCCGGAGAGGTCATTATACCTCGACTGCATGACGGCGCAATGCGGCGGAGCATCGGCACACCAGGTAGTGTGCTAAGAGTGCGTTGCGAACTGACCCCCTCACCCCCGCCCCTCTCCCCCAAGGGGGCGAGGGAGTAAGTTAATTCAAGAAGATCTCGTTTTGCCAAGTAAATCCCCTCTCCCCTCGCCCCCTTGGGGGAGAGGGGCGGGGGTGAGGGGGTGCAGCACCAACGAGCAACTCAGATGTGGCACACCATCGGCACACCACTCGCCGTTGTAACTTGACCAGCCAAGGCGTAAACTAGAGTCTCCAAAACTGAGCGTCTGTTCCAGGAATCTGGGGTCCGAATGGAAGGGCGGCTTTCCGCAACCCCACCGGGCAAGACTCCCCGCTTAATTCGAGGCAAGTGCCATGGAAGAACAAAAAATCCAGGACTCACCGACCGTCGCTGCCGGCTCCGCAACCGCTCCCCGCCCCGCCCAACCTGACAACACCAGACTTCGTTCTTATGAGGAAAGCTGCAAGAAAGTGCGCGAGATTGCCCTGCGGCAACTCCAGCGTTTCATGTCGTACGAGGCGAAGGTCCTGAAGGGCGACGATGTCAACGCGGTCCACGACATGCGCGTGGCCAGCCGCCGGCTGCAGCAGGTGCTTGACCTCCTGTTTCCCAAACCGCGCTCGCCGGAGTTCCGACAGTTACGCCGCAAGATTCGACGCTGCCGCCAGGCGTTGGGTGACGTGCGCAACTGCGACGTTTTGCTGGAGATCGTGAGCCGCTCGCTGGCGCGAAAGCGCTCGGCACGGCGCGAGGCGTGGACGGCGGTGCAACATTTCCTGATGATCCAGCGCGCAGAGAGTTTCCAACGAACGCTGCGCAAGTTCGGAAAGATCAATCCGACGAGCTTTTATGTGGCGTTGAAGGATCTTCTGCGCCGTGACCGGGCGCACGATCAAGCCGCCGAACACCACGCCCACGGGTCCGAAGCTTCCGGGTTGTCCTTTGCCCAAGACCTGAGCCGCGCGCTGGAATCCACCTGGAGCGGTTTCGAAGATAAAATCGCGGAATCCCTTCACAACTCCCGTCCGGAAGCGATCCACGGAGCGCGCATTGCCACCAAACGGTTGCGTTACCTTATCGAGGTTCTCCACGAGTTCCAGGCGCCGGGGAGCGCCGACGCCCTGGTGTGGCTCCGCCAACTCCAGAAGCATCTGGGTGACTGGCACGACCTGGAAGTGCTGGAGCAAACGATGATTGAGATGCTGGCGCGGCCGGAATTCCTCCGCGACCACCTAAGACTGGCGATGGAAGTGGAAAAGCTGATTCTGCACAACCGGGAAAGCAAGGCGGAGCTGGAAGCGAAGTACCTGCACCTCTCGCAAGAACCCGCGGAGATGCGCCGGTTGAAAGAGTGGGTAACCTACTTGGTAGCGTCGCCCTCGGCCGCCTTGGGCAAGGCGTGAGCGACCGGCACGGGTTCCTCTGTCTCGGGGGGAACGGGTTTGGCGTGGCCGGGCATTTCCAGAACTTTCCTTGCAGCATTCTCCGCGGCGTCGGCAGCCGGTGCATCGACGGAGAACAGTGGTTCGCGCGGCTCGCCGCTCAGCACGCGTGCCACCCCGGCGCGCAGGCGGTCAAACACCGTGCGGGGCTCCGGCGTGGCATCGATAATTTCAAAGTTATATTCCTTCGCCAGGTTCTCGAACTCCGTCAACAGCTCGCCTTGATACTTCCGGAAGCTGTCATACATGTCCTCACTGGGATGAATATCCACGCCCGATTCCCAGTAGTCGAATCCGCGGGAGAAAACCACGCGGGGAATCAGGTCGTCCACCCCAATGCGCAGGTAGAAGGTGGCATCGGGCTTGATCGCAAAACCGTACACGTTGCGAATCCATCGGGGATCGGCGCCTCGGACGATCGCCCTTGCCATCAAGGAGTAGATGTAGCGATCGGTCAGCACCACGAAGCCGGCCCGCAGCGCCGGAACGATTTCGTGCTCCAGGCGGTCAGCGAAATCCGTGGCGTAGAACAAGCTCAGGGTAATGCGCCCCAGCGTATGTCCTTCTTTCGCCTGCTGGATGCCCTTGCCGGCCAGTTCCGAACGCTTGATGGCGGTGTCCAGTACCGCCCGCCCCTGTTGTTCCAGCCAGGGGCGGAGCAGCCGAATCTGCGTGGACCGGCCCACGCCATCCGTTCCTTCAATGACGATCAATTTTCCGGGCATCTCTGCCAGGTTCATTCCCGGCAGGGGGGCCGCATAGGTTTCTCTCACGGCGCAACTCTCAGTCTCTTCGCCTGGGCCAACTTGGCCTTCACAATCTGCCGCATGTAGGTTTGCTGCTCTTCAATGGGGAGGGTGGCATCGACGGTGGTCAGGTCGAACTCTGGCACCATCTTCTCGTACTCATCCAGGATTCGGCCCTGAAAGATTTTGAAGCTCTCGTGGGGATCCTCGCTGAGCCCCAAATCCAGGCCCGCCTCGTAGTACTTCACGCCGTTGCGGCCGTCCAGGATGCGCTTCATGGCGGTGTCCAGGGGGACGCGGAAGTAAAAGGCGGCCGTGGGTTTAACCGCGAAGCTGTAGAGCTCGCGCACCCATAGCGGGTCCATGCCGCGCACCACATCGCGCGCGAACGCCGTGTAAATGTAGCGGTCGCACAGAACCACCGCCCCGGCCTTCAAGAGCGGCAGGATGTTGTGCTCCATGCGGTCGGCAAAGTCCGTGGCGTGAATCAGGGAGAACGTCGAGGGGGTAAGAGCCTGCTTCTTCTTGCCGCGCTTGGTGGTTTCCCGGACGAGCGGAGAAGAGTTCCACTCGCTGAACACCACTCCATAACCTTCCGCCTGCAACCACTGGTGCAGAAGCACGAGTTGGGTTGACTTACCCGAGCCGTCGATTCCCTCCACGACAAAGAGCTTGCCGGGAAAGCGATGCTCGCCGTACCGTTTCATCAAGGTACCCTGCCTTACGAATCCTTTCGTCAAATGAAACATTATTGTAACACAAGGCCCGACGGACGTAACGTCCGCTTGCCAGCGGGGGCCGGTTGCCCCACGATGGCGCCCATTTGGCCTGATATGACGTTGCGAAGCCTGCGCCCGAGTGCTATTGTCTGCTCCAACCCTAAGAACTGGAGGCTGGAACATGAGAAACCGGCTTGGCCTTTTAGCACTTCTCCTCTTCTCCACACTTTTGCTCGCATGGTCGGGTCACGCCCGCCCGCAAAAAGCCGACAACACAAGGCAGGTTTGGGAGTACAAGGCTCTCACCGCCAACTTATATTTGATGCCGGCTGCAAATTCTCCCAGTGCGGTGGATCAACTCAATCAGTGCGGTGCGGACGGTTGGGAGTTGGTGGCAGTTGAAAACGTGGGTGTTCCTGCAGCTCCCAGCGCGATCTATTACTTTAAGCGACTCAAGCAGTCGACTCCGTAGAGGTGCTCAATGAGTTTTAGAATTCGGTTGTTCGTTTCATCTGTTGTACTCATAACCAGCCTCGGAACCGCCGCGGCCCAGACGGCAGCGCCCAAGCTGATCGATGTGCACCTCCACCACAATGGCGACCCGGCGCTTCTGGAAAAGCTCGCGGCGAAGCTCGATTCCGTAGACGGCCTCGCCCTGCTGATTACATCACCTAAAGATCTCGGCAGCGTAAAGACCTTCATCGCCAAGCATCCGAACCGGCTGATGGGCTTGGGCGACATTTCGCTGGACGATCCGCTGGCGCTCGAACTGGTGGACCGCTTCCACGCGGCGGGCTTCCGCGGGCTGGGGGAATTGTCTGCTCCCTTAAAGAATTATGACGACCGCAGCTACTGGCCCATCTACGAGCGCGCGGAAAAGTACGGCATGATCCTGCTGTTCCACACCGGCATCCTCTCGCGGGACAACCCCGAGATTCCTTCCGACGCAGGTGTGGACCGCATGCGCTCCGTGACACTCGACACCATCGCCCGGCGCTTTCCCAAGCTCACCATCATCGGCGCGCACCTGGGAAACCCGGACTATGCCATGTCCGCGGAGATCTCGCGCTGGAACCCGAACCTCTACTTTGACCTTTCCGGTTCGTCGCTCATCAAGAAGCAGGATGATCCGGCGTTCTGGAAGACCATCTTCTGGTGGTCCGGAGTGGTGAGCCCGCACACTCCGGCCAACGCGCCCAATGCCTTCGAGCGTCTGGTCTTCGGCTCCGACGTCTTCGGCGGGGAACTGGAGGAGTTCGACCGGCAGATCGATCGCTACCACAAGATGCTTGACGCCTGCGGTGTTCCCAAGGCCGCACAGGACATGATCTTTGCCGGGACGATGTGGAAGATTCTGAACGCGCAGAAATGAAGCGTAGAACCAACGCTATTGCTACGCACCCAGCCGCGGAGCGGCGAAAGATCGTAGCCCACGGCGTAAGCCGTGGGTCCGGAGTTTCTGCATTTCAAAGGAAGGATTTCGTTGCCATTCGCGGTAATCGTGGTCTCGATGCACACTCATGGCGCTGTCATCCTGAGTCCGCACTTCAGGGCGAAGGACCCCGGCATTTCGTCTCACCCACGTGTGCCGCGGGAACGCGGCGCTCCCGCGCTGCGCTTCCCACGTACAATGAAAAGGGTCCTTCGCCCTGAAGTGCGGACTCAGGATGACAGTTACGTTCGTTGGTGGTGCAAATTGAAGAGGGTGGTTATTTCATGTCCTCAACCCTGTACAGCGCCGGGTCCAGCCAAAGCGCGTGACGGTAGGCAGCAAGGGCTTCTCCCTTCCTTCCCAGCGTGGCCAGAATGCGAGCGCGCAAAGCCTCCTCGCTCGGGTCGGAATAGGCTTGCTCTGCCAGAGTGATTTCCTGCAACGCTTCAGCCGGACGATTGGTAGCGTAAAGGACACGGCTCAGTCCAAAGTGTGCGCGCCCATTTAAGTCGTTGGCAGCGAGGCTGCGATGAAAGCCGGCTTCGGCGAGCGCAAGGCTGCTCCGAGCCTCAGACTCCCATGTGATTTGGTAGTACCGCTCGGACGCCAGCACGTGGCCCTGCTGCCAAAGCAGGGCCACCGCAGCGACCACAATGGACAAGCCACCGGCCACTTTCAACGCAAGGCGTAGCTGCGGGAGTTTTGTGGGCGACGCGGGCGGTGCGCTGCCCTTGGCTTCCTCATCCACGTCATTGCGAGCAAGGTTCGGGATCGCGAGCAGCGTAAATAACAAAATATACGTTGGCGCGACAGCAAATTGATAGTTGAAGAACGAGTCCACGAGGATCGCCGTAACTCCACCCACACTTGCGGCAACCGCATAGCGCCGCCAAGAGTCTGTGCATCCATTCGTCACGCGTCTGGCTTCCCGCCCGTAGCTCCACAAAAGCCAACATAATGCAGCGAAGCCCAGTAATCCCGTTTCCAACAGCAATTGCAGCGGGTCGTTGTGAAGCAGGCGATTGTTGGTCCAGTACCCAACGTATTCGGGATGCGCGGCGAGGAACTTACCTTGCAGATCAAGATACTGGAGCTGATAGGTTCCCCAACCGGAGCCCACCCACGGATGCCGCCAGAACATCGGCCAACTGAAGCGCCACAAATAGATTCGGCCCATAAACTGGGTAGCGAAGCGCTGCGCGAGCGGGAGAATGAGGATCGCCAGCGGCCAGCACGCGGAAGGGGGAATGAGCATTTCGATTCCGCCGAAAGTCGCAGCGGACTCTTGCGCCGAGGCCGCGCCGGCGGGGAGCAACATCGTGCCGGCGATCGCCAAGCCTGCAACCAATCCCAGCCACGCGCCGTGCGAGCCCGTCGCCACGATGGCGGCCAGCATGATCAGAGTGATGCCGATCCAGGCCAACTTCGCCCAGCGCGCTTTGGCTGCGGCCGCAAGGGCCGCGGCAGGAAATATCGCTCCAATCAGGTAGCCACCCACATAGTTGGGGTTTCCGAGTGTCGAGTACAGGCGCATGCGCGGAGCCATCGATCCCCAGTCCACCGCGTAACCACCCAAGACGATAGGATCAAACCCACATCGCTGGAGAAGCGCGATTGCGGCTACGAATCCACCGGCGACGGCAATCAAGATCGCAACTCGACGAACTCTTGCCTCGCCGCGCTCTCCGCTCACGAGCAGCAGCGCCCAGGCCGGTCCGCAAAGGGCGATCCCAACTTCCAGAAGACTAAAACGGGGAACCGGGCTGAAGAGGCAGGAAAACAGCGCCATTCCGCCGAAGGCGAGCAACGGCAAGCCGAGCGGGAAGGGAATTTGGCGGCGCGATGAACTCCAGATTCGCTGCAAAGCCCAGACTGCCAGTCCCAGGATGATGAAGCATTTCGTGAGGAAGATCTTCGGTGTCGAAAACTGTTCGGCAAAGCCCCGATGAAAGACCAGCGGTACGATGAGCAGCAGGCCTGCCTCGCAAACGCGATCCATGATGCGGGCTGCGAGTGCCGGCGATAATCTCATCCGAAAGTCCTTGCTTTGCAAAGTGCCCTTTCGTCCTCAGCCCAACTCGCTCTTATTGGTGCCCGAGTGATGACAACAGTGCGCAGCACCTTGGACTGCGGTGGCTCGACACCGCCTTCCCTTCGCAGCCGGATGCGGGCATGAAATGCTGGCAAAAAGGCGGCGTCAAGCCACCGCAGTCCAAGGTGCTGCGCAACAATTCAGTGCGGCAAATCCTTGCGGAGTGCATCCACGAGATTGCGCGCGTCCGATGGGCGCAGGGAGCCCGGCGCGAAGTGATAGGTCTTGCCGGAATTCAGCGTCACGTGAAACGTGGCGGTGGCGATGGAAGAGGTCCTGATCTCATGGATGTCAGTCAGGGCGATGTTGATCAAGGTCTTGCCGTCTTCCTGATATTGCAGTGTCCCCCCGGTAACGACCAGCGCGCCTTTAACTTTGCCGTGAACCTGAAAGACCTCGGCGGGGTTGCCCAGGTGGTAGGCATCGTAATGCTCGGTGGTGGCGGCGGTACCGGGAGCGGGAGGAGTGGCAGGCTGAGGCACGGCTCTGGCGGCGCCTTTGGTCATCACTTCAAACGGAGTTTCCACTTCGCTGTCATCAGGATTAATTACAAACATGCTTCCTGCGCCCGGCGTAGCGTCCGGCGCCACCTTGATGTGCACCGTCAGTTGGTTGGGGGGCGCGGCCGTGACACTGGTCACCCGGATTCCCGTATTCGCGAAGCTCACCTTCGAGCCCTGGGCGAAGTTCTTGCCGGTGATTTTCAGATCGATGTCGAAACCCTGACCGACGCTGGGCGGATCGACCGTGGTCACTACCGGACCGGGCGGCGCGGCCGGAACGGCCGGAGCAGCAGGCGTCGTGGGCGCAGGTGGAGTGCTTGGGGTCGCTGGCGATGCCGGAGTAGCTGGCGCAGCGGGGGAAGTCGGAGTGGCTGGTGCAGAGGGAGTGGCGGGTTGAGTTGGAGCCGCCGGAGCGGTGGGCGCCACGGGGGCTGCGGGAGCAACCGGCGTCGCCGGAGTCGGTGGTGCGGCCGGCGCCGTAGGAGCAGGCGTAGTCCCTGCCGCCACGATCTTAAACGCCGCCTCCGCCGCCCGGCTGGCGGGATTGCTGACCAGCAGGCTCAACGTGCTGGGCTGAGCCGATGCGCTCACGCTTAATTGTGCCTCCAGTTGCGTTGCACTGACACGTTTGAAGGAGTCAACGTGCACGGCAGGCGACACCGACGAAACATACGCGCCGGCGGAGAAGTTGCTCCCCTGGATGACCACCGTCAGCTTGGCTCCCGCCGCAGCCTGGCCGGGATTGACTTGCTGAATCTGCGGCGTGGCGTCGGGAGGGACGTCGGAATCCGGCTTGCGGCGCAGCTTGGCCGAGTCGGGCGATACCCATGGTGATCAACAGCGCAGTGAGCAGAAATCCCCGGCTCACCGGCGCAATCCTGGTCAAAGCTAAAGTCGCGACGCTTCATGGCGGTCCGCCTATCAATACTGAGGATGGAGGCAATCGAGCCAAATCTTACGGCGCGGGTTCGGCGGAAGTCAAGGCGGGCTGGCACCAGTTGTAAGACGAGCAAACCTTGTCGATGGGGCACGCCATGTCGGACCCCTGAGTTTCAACATTTCCGGGGGGCTTTGGCGAGCGGTTCATGGTTTCTTGAATCTTGGTGTCGGCTCATAGTACTGTCATCCTGAGCCTGGTTTTTCAAGGCGAAGGACCCCCGTATTTCGTCTTACCCCGGGGCGGCGCAACTTGTTGCCGCAAGGTGTTGTCGCGCCCGGCTTCTCACGCGCAATTGAAAGGGTCCTTCGTCCCGATCAAAACCATGGGGACTCGGGATGACAGCAAGGGGAGGCCCGTGCTGCAAAGTGGGAATAGGATGGAAGGGTGAAGCAGGAACGCGGCCCCGCCGCGAAGCTTAATCCAAAATCCTGAATCGCAAATCCAAAATGAGCAGGGGTGTAAGTGGCCTTTAGCTGGATCGATCTCGCCGTTGTCATTATCTACATTATCGCCATCACGGCCTTTGGGGCGCGTTTCCGCAAGGGCCAGCGGACCCTGCACGACTATTTCTTGGGCGGGCGCCGCCTGCCGTGGTGGGCCATCACGCTGTCGATTGTCTGCGCGGAAACCAGCATCCTGACGATCATCAGCACGCCAGGCATTTCCTATGGCTCCAACCTGGGCTTTCTGCAACTGGTCTTTGGTTATCTGCTGGCGCGCGTGGTGGTCAGCTTCCTGTTCATCCCGCGATACTTTGCCGGAGAGCTTTACACTGCGTATCAACTGATCGAACGCCGGTTCGGCCACCGCTTGCGGCTCTTTACCGCCGGCCTGTTCATTATTACGCGCGCGCTGGCCGAGGGCGTGCGCGTGTTCGCCATTTCCATCGTCATCGCCATCATCTTCAAAACCGGCGTGGCCGCCTCGCTGGTGATTATCTTCGTGCTCACGCTGCTTTACACCCTGGAAGGAGGCTTGACCGCGGTCATCTGGACTGATGTGATTCAGCTTACGATCTACGTAACCGGCACCGTAGTGGCGCTATTCGTTGCCCTGCACACCTTGCCGGGCGGCTGGGGTGAGGTGCTCACGGCGGCGCACTCTGCGGGGAATAAATTCGCCGTTTTCGATTTCCATTTCAACTGGCATCAGCCGTACCTGTTCTGGACGGGCCTGATCGGCGGCATGTTCCTGAACACCGCCAGCCACGGTACGGACCAACTGGTGGTGCAGCAACTGCTGGCCGCGCGCACCCGCCGCCAGAGCCAGGCGGCGCTGCTGGCCAGCGGCGTGGTGGTGCTGCTTCAGTTCAGCCTGTTCCTGGTGGTGGGCGTGGTGCTTTACGCTTTCTATCGGCATTTCCCGCCCAGCGTTCCCTTCCGCCGGCCGGACCAGATCTATCCCACCTTCGTCATCACCCGGCTTCCCATCGGGTTGTGTGGATTGCTGACCGCCGCGATTCTGGCCGCGGGCATGGCCAACCTGAGCGCCGCGCTCAATTCCCTGGCGTCCAGTTCGGTGATGGATTTTTACAAGCCCTTTGCGCGGCCTGACGCCGACGATGCGCACTACCTGCGCGTGTCGCGCCTGGCCACACTCATTTGGGGAGCGGTGATCATCACCATCGCGCTGGGGGCACAACATCTGCAACGCAGCGCCCTGGAACTGGCCCTGACGGTGGCCAGCATTCCGTATGGAAGCATGTTGGGAATCTTCCTGCTCGGGGTCCTGACGCGCCGCGCCACCAGCCGCGGAGCGCTGACTGGCGCGCTCTGCGCCCTCGCCACGCTGGCTTACGTGATGCACTCCACATCCATCGCCTGGACCTGGTACGTCGCCATCGGCGCGGTGATCACCTTTGTCGTGGGCCTGGCTACAAGCTGGGCCACGCCGGTGAAAGGCTAACGCCTTCCGGTCGAAGCGTGACCATGATTCTGCTGTAGGGGTTGGCGCGGCGCGAGCGCCGCAAGAAGGTTCAACAACCTCTCCGAGGGGAGAAGTCGATCCCGATCCGTCGGGGCGGGTGAGGGGTCACTTCGTCCCGACCCTCATCGCCTCCGTGGTCAATCTCCGCCGCTCCCAACCACAGACCGGGGTGAGCCTCGGCTCCCGCCAGGAAGGTCCGAACCCGCGAAAGCACTCGCCGGAGGCTAGATCGCCCGCCCCGATGAGGGTCGAAATGGCCCCCTAAATACCCCATTTTGGGCACGATTTCAGCGGAAATCGCAATAGATGGATTTACGCCTAGGGGCGGAGAATCGAAGCAACTGGCCAGGATTCAGTGAGATATGCGGAAAATGATCGAAAAAAGGCCGCGACGGAGCTTAAGTCCTTTGGAATGATAAACTCATCGGCATCGGGCATTCTGTCACTTTTTAAGTGGCTTGTTTTCACTAACTCATCGGGTTCTTTCACTGATTTTTCATTTTTCGGGCTTGGTGGGCCGGAAGGATGGACAGATTGCCGGCTAGCCCATCCTGCCGCGCGGCTACCCGGATTTCGGTTCGGGATGGCACCGAACCTCGAAGGTAGCAGGCCGCGGCGATGGGGCACTCACCTTGAAATCTCATTAGCCACCGAATGTAGACTATCATATCCAAGGCCGTTTGTCAAGCGAAAAATGCGCGCGGTCCTCCATTGGGCCGTTGCGCCGCCATCAGAGCGGCAGATCCTTATTGGGTGAACTGCCTGTCCACGGCGGTGGCCAGTTTCCGACAAGGCGACTGCACGTCGAGTGGCCCCGGAGTGCGGAGGCAATTCGCAAGTGAAGCCGGATTGGGCGGCGCAGACATTCCTTTTCAAAACATGTTTCAATCGTTTGTCGCGGGTAGCTGTTCGTGCGCGGAGGGGAGACTTCTGTTAGAATCCGCCACGCAGTAGAGTCGGAAACGACGCTAATGAAGAGTTGCCCCAACTGCCAAAAGACTTACCCGGACGATTTCTCGCTTTGTCCGCACGATGGCACCCAACTAGCGGCTCAGGCCACGGAAACCGAAGCGCAGCTTGCCGCCGGGCTGTCCCGCCGTTTTCGCCTTGTCCGTCGCCTGGGCAAGGGCGGCATGGGCACGGTCTTTCTCGCCGAGCAGATTGGGGTGGGTAATCGCCCCGTGGCGCTCAAGGTCCTCAATCGCAAACTTCTCGATGACCCCGACTTCCTGATGCGTTTTCAGAACGAGGCGGGTTCCACGGGCCGCATTCATCACCCCAATGTCGTCACCATTTACGAATCTGCCCAGTCGGATGATGGCACGCCTTACATCGCCATGGAATTTCTGGAAGGCGAATCGCTCCGTGAGGTCATCAAGCAACGGGGGGCGCTTCCCCTGCCGGAGGTTGCGGAAATCCTCCAGCAGGCTGCCGGGGGCCTGAATGCTGCACACAAGCTGGGCATCATTCACCGGGACCTCAAACCCGATAACATTTTTCTGACACACGGGGACGAAGGCGAACTCATCGTCAAGGTGGTGGATTTCGGCATTGCCAAGCTGCGGGAATCCGCCATGCACACCCAGACCGGCACGGTGCTGGGCACGCCGGCGTATATGTCGTTCGAGCAAGCATCGGGCATGAGGAGCGACGAACTGGATGCTCGGTCCGACATCTACTCGATGGGCGTGGTGGTGTATGAGATGCTCACGGGCCGTACGCCTTTCCATTCCGACACCCCGGTCGGATACCTGCGCAAGCACCTGATGGAGAAACCGCCGCCATTCCGTGCCGTTGAACCCGGTCTCCTCGTGCCTCCCCGAATTGAAAGCGTGGTGATGAAGGCGCTCACCAAGGACCGAACCCAGCGCTACGGCTCGGTGTTGGAATTTTTCCAGGAGTTCGCACAGGCAGGCGAAACCGGTCCAAACCTTTCTGCGCAGCCGCAGCCGCAACGGGAGGGAACCAAAGCGCAGCCGCTGGCCACGGCCACGCCTGTGCCCAAGACAAGCGTTCCCGTTGCCGTGCGGGGCACAGTTGCCGCCAGAGCGGTCACCGAAACTGCCCGCCCCCCACGAAGAAAGTGGCTTG
>CAVRBF010000010.1:0-16711 GCA_963719115.1 uncultured Acidobacteriota bacterium
GACCCTCGCTCTACCACTGAGCTACCCCGCCAGGCTTTTGCCCGCATGAGTCGCGAGCGGTTGGATAACTTTCCATACTAGGGTATTCGCGCGCGGAAGGTCAAGAAAACAAAAGCCAAACCTTTACAGAATATTGACACCCTTCTTTCGCAAATCTTAGATTCCTTATGCTAACCTGCTAACTAGGCATTAGGGGCATTCTCGAACCTGGAATTATCCTCTCTTCTTGTGGAGGGGTTTCTGTCGCCAGTGTGGGGGACGGAAGGAAGCATCAGGCGGGTTGCATACGGAGGTACTGAGGAATGGGGATCAGCAACGAAACCGCTCCCGGCGATCAACAACCTACCCGGCGGGGTTTCGTCTACGCAGTGATTTACGGTTTGGGCGCCTTGATAGGAGCTGCTCTGGCGATTCCGGCGGCAATTTATCTCTTGCTTCCGCCCAAGGCACGCAAGCAGGAGGATTGGGTGGAGGCTGGCGACCTCAGCCAATTGCAGCCCGGCGTTCCCGAGGAGATGACTTTCCGCCGCGTCCACGCCGACGGGTGGAAGGTTTCCAGCGAGAAGGGAACCGCGTGGGTGGTGAAAACCGCGGCGGGCGAGGTGCTGGCGTTCTCTCCCATTTGCACGCACCTGGGTTGCGCTTATCACTGGGACGCGAAGAAGGGGGATTTTGTTTGCCCCTGCCACGGTTCGGAATTCTCCCTCGACGGCAAGGTTCTGTCGGGGCCAGCGCCCCGTCCGCTGGATCGCTTTGAAACCAAAATCGAGAACGCCCGCCTGTGGTTGGGACCGGTGCAACAAGGTGGTGAGAAGTCATCATGAATGTCCTTATGCGCAGGGTGCTGAGTTGGCTGGATCACCGCACGGGTCTGGAGACGGCGATCCGCGATTTCCTTTACGAGGATATTCCCGGATCCAGTGGGTGGCACCAGGTCTTTGGCAGCGTAGCGATGTTTCTATTCATGGTGCAGGCCTTTACCGGGGTCCTGCTGGCGTTCAATTACGCGCCGACTCCCGGCGACGCTTACAACAGCCTCAAATACATTGTTACCGAGGTCACGGGCGGCAGCCTGATCCACGGCTTGCATCACTGGGGCGCGAGCATGCTGATCGTCGTGGTGGTGCTGCACATGACGCAGGTGTTCGTGTTCGGCGCCTACAAGAAACCACGCGAGGCCACCTGGATGGTGGGCGTGTGTCTGCTTCTCATCACGCTGGCCTTTGGCTTGACGGGTTATCTGCTGCCCTGGGACAACCGTGCTTACTGGGGAACGGTGGTCAGTACGCAGATTGCCGCGCAGGCTCCGCTGCTGGGACCGTATCTGAGCCGCCTTCTGGGAAGCACCGGGAGCGTGGGAGTGGTGACGTTCGCGCGCTTCTATGCGCTGCACGTGCTGATCCTGCCGCCGCTTACTACCTTCCTCATTATTTTCCACGTCTTCCTGGTGCGAAAACACGGCGTGACCCCGACCCCCGGCGATATCGCTCCACCCAAGAAGTTCTTCCCCGAACAGGTGTTGAAGGACGTGGTGGCCGTGTTCACAGCGTTCGTCGTGTTGTATTCGATGGCCCTGTTCGTGTCCGTGCCGCTGGAGCGACTGGCCGATCCGACCGATTTGACGTATATCCCGCGTCCTGACTGGTACTTCCTCTTCCTCTTTCAAACGCTCAAGTTCTTCAAGGGCGCACTGGAACCTGTGGGTACGGTGGTCTTGCCCAACCTGGCAATCCTGGCGCTGTTCCTGACGCCCTTCGTGGACCGCGGGAAGCTTACGAAGTTCACACAGCGCACCACGGCCATAGGTGTGGCCGGGTTTGCCGCCATCGCCTGGGCCGCGCTCACCTTCGCCGCCATCAAAACCACGCCGCCGTCGCACGAGCAGGAAGCGAGCACGCCCGCCCCATCGGCAAGTTGGAATCAGTTCTCGCCCCAGGAGCTTGCGGGACTGGGCTACTTCCGCCAGGAGAAGTGCCTGGCTTGCCACAATCTGACGGCCGGCGCGCCCAAACTCGGTCCCGATCTGGCCACGGCGCATGCGCACAGGGACGCCGCATGGTTGATCAAACACTTCAAGAACCCCAATCAGGTCGTGCCCGGCAGCAACATGCCTCCCATCGTGCTGAGCGATGACGAGTTGAACGCCTTGGCGTCGTTCGTCCTGAAATTGACGCCGCAAAACGCCGGGGACGTCACGTCGGTGCCCGACAAAATGGTGCGTGGCGCGCAAATCTACCAGGATCAAGGCTGCGGTAATTGCCACATGGTGAATGGCCAGGGGGCCAAGATCGGTCCGGCCTTGAATGGCCTCTCCGCGCGCCGCGACGCAAAATGGGTGGCCGCCCATTTCGCCAATCCCTCCGCCATGTCGCCCGGCAGCATCATGCCGCCATCGCAGTTCTCTCCGGCGGACATGCAAGCCATCGTTGCATACCTCATGTCACTGCCCGCGGCTTAGGGCGGGTTATTTGCGATTGCCGGTGCTCAAGGCGGCTATGCGGCGCAGGTCTCCTGAAAGTGGGGGTGACCTACTGATTCTCTGGTCAGCGAATGGGCGCATTCCAGCAACGTGGACCTGCCGTAAGGCCGGCAAAAACTGTGCGGAAAGGCGCTGGCTTTCCCTCTATATCTTCAGGCCACGTTCGTGGCAAGGGCATTGATCAGCCAAGTGGTCTGTTGCGGGTTACCCGCGTCGTGGGCCACCACCGGCAGCGGGGAGTTGCCCCGAACGCCGCAGCCGCCGGTTGACACTTGTTGTCAAATATGACAACATACGATGGGTGGATCGACAGTGAGGAGCGATGATACCGAGAACCCGGCCCGTTTCGTGGATCAGGGGAGCGTTGAAGGACTTCGAAGGGTTCCCCGACGGCGTCCGTTCGATTTGCCTCGCAGCGCTGACCATCGTGGCGGAAGGCGGGAAGCCGGACATCGCCAAGCCCCTGCACGGGTTGGGCTCTGGGGTGTTCGAGATCGCGTTGCCGTTTCGCGGAGATGCGTTCCGCGTGGTCTACGCGGTGCAACTCGACCAGGACATCTGGGTCGTGCACGCATTTCAGAAGAAATCCAAGCAGGGAATTAAGACGCCCAAGGCTGAGGTGGATCTGATCAGCGACCGTTTGAAGAGGCTGAAGGAGATGTTGCGATGAAGAAGGAAACGCTGGAGGTGGTGCGCGGGAGTGGAAATGTCTTCCGCGACTTGGGGCGCAAGAGCGCGGATGCCGAGCAATTCAAGGCGGTCCTCGCCGCGGAAATCATCAAGGCGCTTGATCGGGAAGGCCTGAGCGTGCGTGCCGCCCAGGCACGTACCCGGATTGCGGCGGCTGACTTCTCGCGTATCCGCCACGCCGACCTCGGGCGATTTACCGTCGATCGCCTCATGTCGATCATCAACCGGCTCGGGGCGCGGGTGGAGGTGCGCGTCCGTGTGCGGCCTGCGGCCACCACCGGGCGCGAGGCAACCGCGTAAAGGGACGGGAGTCGATGCCTCGCCTCGCACTCGGGGCTGGCGCAGACTCCCGCCGTTTGGAGTCTGCGGTCCCGAAGGGACTTGGGTTGATGAAATGATGCAAATTCGGAGCAGGCAGGACGCAGACACTCAACCTCTTGTCTGATGCGCCAGCCAGCGCGCGCCTCCGCCTTATTGCTTCCCGGCTTCCCGGAGCAAGGCCTCGTGCAAGAGCATCTTGACGTAGGTCTGGTAGCCGATTCCCTTTTGCGCAGCCATGGCACGCGCCGTGTTAATGTCGGTGGCAGCCAAGCGAAGCGTGACCTGTCGCGTCTTCGCGCGGGCCCCGGCTCGTTGCAGGGTAAGCGTGGACCCCTCCAGGATGCGGCGTTCCATGGCCGACTCCAGAGCCCGCTGGTTCTGCTGGTGCCACTTGGCATCTTCCGCTTCCGACGTAAATTTCGGAACGATCAATTTCTTTTTCGGCATTCGTAGCTCACTCGCCTTTTTTTCGAAAATAGAGTTCTCGCAGTTTCTTGTTTGCGTCCCAGCCAGTAATCGGCCTGATGCGCTCTTCATGATAAGTAAAGACCAGGAACAGGACTCGCAATCGATCGGTGGCTCCGAGCGCGTACCAACGCTCTTCCCCGGTTTCGTCAGCGAAGTCGATGACGATGGGATCGTGCAGCATGGCCTGCTCGAATTCCGAGCGGGCGATCCGGTGACTCGCCAAATGCCGCACGTTTGCCGCGTCCCAGTCAAACTCCGAAAGCGGCTCACCGCGCATGATTGACATTGTACATCCAATGTCAATAGCTTGGGAGCCTGGTGGCGCAGGCGACCGAGGTCAACATGTCGGTTAAGGTCGCCGACACGAACGTCGATGTTAACGCCACTGCGGAGTGCCGGCCGTGTCGGCCCTATCTATTCACTTGGACGTGGTCGCCACACCGCTTTTCTGACCATAAGTGAACCGATTAAAAAGCGAGCGCACCTGGAGCAACTGGGGTTGGGGACGTGGCCACTGGTATTAGGGATCGACAGGCCAGGACATTCTGACCGTAAGAAACTTCGCCCTAATTGCCCGACCTGGCAATATTTTACTTGACAACAACCCCATTTTATGCTACACGGATAGCTGATATGGGTAGCCAATGCAAGGAGCCGCTCGTACCACGGGCATCCTGCCCGTGCGCGAACACGGCCTGGAAGGCCGTGGTACGAAATTCGCGCGGCGCACAAAAATTCTGGCGAATAGTAGTACCGAGGTCCGCACCGAGCACACAGGGGAAAGCGGGTCTTCTCACTGTGCTCTCCGTGCGCGCCTTCTCTGTGTCCTCTGTGAGAACCGACTTTCGGCAGCCTTTGGCGCGAGTGACCGAAGAAAAACATATCGAAAATGAAGGTTCATCCGGCTATATGTATGAAAACAAATGCCAGTCAAAAAATGTCATCTGCAAAATGGTGATCCGGTCGTGGCGATGAAGACAACGCCCAAATTATGCGCGAGAGGCCAAGCGGAACCGTCACCGGCCGGCTTCGGGAGCACGGGGACAGAAGTCCAAGTTGATGAAAAAACATATACTTATCGATTTTTCACCCCATCGGAGTTTCCCGGCGGCATCGGGAGAGATTCGATCACTGAGGCGAAAACGACACAGTCCGGTGGACATTGGTGAATGCTCGGCCAAGACGGCGTGAAAGGCGCAACAAAGAGCTTGACAAGGAGATTCGACATACGTAGGTTTTTCTTATGAAAGCCCCGCGCATATCCGCCGAGACTCTCCTGGTATTGGAGCGATTCACCGAGCGCCTCACCGACTGGCGCTATGGCTACGAGTTGAGCCAAGTGACCGGGTTGAAATCAGGGACGCTCTACCCCATCCTCATGCGGCTGGAAAGGCACTCGCTGCTCGAGGCACGCTGGGTGGCAACGGAACAGGGCGTGCCGCCGCGGCACATGTACCGGCTGACCCCGAATGGGGTGGCGCTGGCGCGGACGAAGCTCGCCGAGGCCCGCACGCGACCGCTGGTACGGCAACCCGCCTTCTGTCAGGAATGAGCATTCGGCTCGACTCGCCGTTGGGAGACCTATGAAAAACATGAATAGGCGTTCTGCTCTGAAGATGGTGGCAGCGGCCACCGCCGCATTGTCGCCGAACAGCCTCGGCGCAGGGGCGCCCCAGGTGAAGAGTTCGGACGGGCGGCCCAATGTTCTGTGCTTGATGGTCGATCAGCAGCGGTTTGACACCATCGCGGCGCTGGGGAATCGGACCATCTACACGCCCAATCTTGACCGCCTGGTGGCACGCGGCCTGGCGTTCACCAATACCTATGCGCCCTGCCCGGTGTGCGTGCCGTCGAGGTACTCCATCCGCACGGGCTGCCTGCCGCCCACGACCGCCATTTACGGAAACGAGGCGCCGCACCCTGCTCCAAATCAGGCGCCAACCATGACCGGCCGATGCGGGCCGTACCTGGCGCAAACGATGAAGAATCTCGGCTACCGTACGTTCGGCATCGGGAAGTTCCACACCGAGCCGTGGGACGAAGAGTTGGGCTACGACGTCCACCTGCACAGCGAAGAGCTCTATGGCAATCCCGACCAGCGGAAGCGCGATTCCTTCGCCTCCTGGATTGCGACCGCGCACCCGGAATTCAATTTCATTGAGCAACTCATGGGTGAGCGAACCGAGATGTATTACATGCCGCAGATGAGTCCCATGCCGGCGAGCGTCACGGTGGAAGGGTGGGCAGCCGCGCAAGCCGTCGAGCAGATCGGGCGAAGGGACAGCCGGCCCTACTTCGGATTCGTATCGTTCATCGGCCCGCACCCGCCGTTCGCGCCGCCCATTCCCTTCAATCGCCTTTACGATCCGGACCGCATGCCTAATCCGATTGTCGGAAAACTTGAAGACGACTTCATGGATGAGCAGATCCCGTGGATGAACTACGCGATTTGGGCGGAGAACGTCGTCGAGGAGCACGCGCGTGTTTTGAAAGCACGCTATTACGGTGAAATCACCTACATCGATTCCTGCATCGGCCGCGTTCTGGATGCGGTGGAACAAAGAGGCGACGCTGAAAACACCGTGATCTGCTTCTTTGCCGACCACGGGGACCACTTGGGCGACCATCACGGGTGGCAAAAGGAGAGCTATTTTGAAGCCTCGTGCCACATTCCATTTCCTGGTCAGTTGGCCTGCGCGACTTCCCGCCGGCCAGCTTCGAACGGACCTGGCCAATCACACCGACGTTTTCGGAATCGCTACCGGCGCCGCCGGCCACCAGGAACTGCGGGAGGGAATCGACCTGCTGGGCCTTGCGTTCGCGCACCCTCAAAAACGATCCGATTTCTACGGCTACTACAGCCATCCCGGAAGCCGGCAGTTCAAAGTGATGGTGCGATCGGGAGATTGGAAATACATCTTCATGGCCAACGGTGGCCGCGAGCAGTTGTTCGACCTGCGGAACGATCCCAACGAGTTGAGCAATCTTGCGGAGACTCGAAGCGAGATCAGACAGCAAATGTACGGCAAAGCGGTGGCCGCTTGCCTGAAGCCGGAACTGAGTGCGGCAATGGATGGCCATGAAATTCGGAAGTTCCCGTTCGAGGCAAGGCCCCTGCGGCGCATCTACCAGTTTGATCGGTCGAGGGGTGTGAAGGGTTTTCCCGACGAAGCCGGAGGACGTTTTGAAAGCGTGGCACTCCTGATGGCGCCTCCGACGATTCAGCTAGTGCCGAGCGATAAAGGAGCTTGCGCATACCTTTGTAGCGACAGTCTCCGATCGCCGTCTGGAGTTTCTACATTTCAAACGAAGCTTTTCGTTCCCCTTCGCGGCAGTCGTGGTGTCGAGGCACACTCGTTGGGCTGTCATCCTGGGCTCCGTTTTTCAGAGCGAAGGACCCCGGTATTTCGTCTTATCCACGCGCACCGCGGCATGCGGTGCAGTGATACGGCGCCGGCGCGCCGTGCTTCCTCCGTACAATGAAAAGGGTCCTTCGCCCTGAACTGCGGACTCAGGATGACAGGTAGGTTTGTTGGTGGTGCAAATTGAAGACGGTGGTCATGTCATGGAAAGCAGTGTCTCCGCGCTCAGCGGCCCCCAAAATGTGGAAACTCCAGGCGGCGGTCTCCGACCGCCGTCGTCGATCGCCCTGCGGCCAAAGCCTCCGAGCGACGGGTCGGAGATCGGCGCTGCAATTCATGTCGCTCTGCACGACAACGTTGCAGGGGGCAACAGGCGATGAAATCACAACCGGCGGATGAGTTCTTCCACGGCCTGCTCGGGACTGCGGATCAGCGTGACGATTTCCAGGGCCGCAGCAACCGCATGGGGGATTCCATCATTCAGATCAGCTTCCTGCTGCAAGCAATCGATGACCGGCTGCCAGTAAGGCGCCATGACCAGCAGGGGTTTGCGCCCGCCCACGGTTTTCGACAGGCTGCCTTTATTCATCATCTCCCAACAGAGCGCCAGTTCGGCCAGCGTTCCGGTGCCGCCGGGAAGAACCACGTACGCGTCGGCGCGCTCGATCAGCGTCATCAAGCGTTCGGGAAAGCTTGGCGTGCGAACTTCCTCGATGATGTAAGGATTAGCCGGTCGCGGCCACAGCACGCAGGTGATGCCAATCGTGTGGCCATGGGCCTCGCAGGCCCCGCGCGCGGATGCTTCCATCAAACCACTATAGCCGCCATTGCAAACTGCATAGCCCGCCTCGGCCAGCAACCGGCCCAGACGCTGCGCTTCACGATAGGTCTCACTACCTTCCGAGGGCAGGGAGCTACCAAACACTGTGACCGTCTTCATCCTATCCGTTTTCTCCTCTGCGATCTTCGCTGTGTGCGATTCTACCCGACGAGCGTGACTTTAGTATTACAAACGAGTGCCGGCCAGCGTAATGTTGAGGTCCGAGGTGGGGCAAAATGGCGACGAGCTTGCTGTGCATTTATTGAAAGCCTGATGCGATCTTCCGGCATCCTCATTTCTTGCAGGAGTTCGTATGGCGGCTATCTTTCCCGTTTCGCGAACCACCGGTAGATTTCCTCGGCTATCTGCGTCCAGCGTCTGCTGACCGTCTTTGTTGGGAACCGGGTGATTATTCGCCATGATGGAGAAGACCAGGCGTTTTCCCGAAGGCAGATCCATATAGCCGGAGAGGGTGTTGACGTGTTCGACCGAGCCGGTCTTGGCGTGGATATTCCCCTTCACCTGGTCGTCGGACAAACGGTGGGCGAGTGTGCCGTCGATTCCCGACACCGGCAGGGAATCAAAGTACGCCTGGAAGTTTGGGGAGTGCGCCATGTAGACGAGCAATTTCACGGCCGCCTGCGGCGCCACCAGGTCTTCCCGCGAAAGCCCCGAGCCATCGGAGAAATAAGTTTCGCCCGGCACGATCCCAACCTGCTGCGCCGCGAACTGGTTGAGGGTTTCAAGTCCGACGGTAAGGCTGCCGTAGTTGTTCACCACGCGGCCCAAGGTTCGCAGCAGCATTTCCGCGTGCAGGTTTTGGCTTTCCTTGTTAATCGCCTTGATCGCTTCGCGCAGCGGGGGCGACCGGTGTTCCGCCAGCACGACGCGAGAGGGCGATTGAGGATAGACTTCCGGCTGCGAGGCGGCCTCGAATCGAGTCGAATGGCGAACCTCTACCTCACCCTTGACCACAATGCCGCGCGCTTCCAGGGCTTTCCGGAACAACTCGGCGACCAACCGCGGTGGATTGAGAATCGCCACCGTATCGATGTCCTCGTCGCCGTCAACGGGAATCTGGCCCCACACGTCCAGTTCCATCGACCCCGGCAGGCGTTCGACAAACACGCGCTGCTTGGTCCCCGGCGCGCTGGTCTCGACGTGCTGCTTCAACTGGTAATAGTCGGCCACGGGTTCCAGACTTACCATCGCCGGCTGGCCAGTCTTTGTCCCCGGCTTGATATGCAAGGTGAGCGAGTTATCGTTGAAGGCCAACGCCGTGACGGGCGCGCCGTAACCCCACTCCAGGTCATCGGCGGCCCAGTTGGGCGCAAACGGCTCCCAGAGAAAATAACTGTCGTCGGCGAAGAGAGTTCCGTCAACCTCGTGTACTCCGCGGGCTTTGACCTGGTCAGCCATATCCTGAACGAACTTGTCCGCTGGTTGTGCCGGGCCGTGATAGGTGTAAGGGAACGTCCGCATGCCGAGATTCGGATCGCCCCGGCCTACGACGTAAAGATTTCCCACCCGGCCGTCGGCATCGGGCGCGACGTCACTTTCAATGGTAGTGCGGCAAGTGTAGTCCGGCCCCAGCTTCTCCAGCGCGGCGGCTGTGGTGAACATCTTCATGTTGGAAGCGGGGATAAACAGGTGGTCCGCGTCGCGCTCGTAGAGCAATCTGCCGCTCGCCAATTCGATCACGTCGAAGCCCCACGATCCGCGCCGGACGTCGCTGGCGGCCAGGATTTTGTCGATCCGTTTATCAACCTCACGGTAACGACGCGGACGGGTCCGTGCGGTCGAAGTTGGGTCGCCTGCACGCGCGGTCGCCGCGGATGGGGCGACTTGCCCGGCGCGCACGAGGGCCGCGGCGAGCATCGCCAGCACAATCAACAGCGCGGCCAGCGTGACTTTCCATTTGGGCTGGGTTCGATGCGCAGGTTTCGACAATTTATGCCAACCACCAAACCTGATAGGGCTGGAGGGTTGCTTCGCCGGCCACTTCTATTCCTGAGAGGCGATCGGACCCCTGTCGTGCCAAGTGCACCGTCCTCTCCCACCCTGTCGTATTCACCACGAATAGGCTGTTATCGGTACGGGGAACCGCAATCACCCCTTCGTCCAATGCTGCGGCGAGGAAGTTCGTGCCGCCCGGAACAAAATGTTTGATCAGATGGAGCAACGCATCGTCCCCCGGCCAAAAGCCCAGCTTCACCACCACTCCGTTGCCAAGCCTTCTCTGAGTTGCTGCTGGGCGTCCGTCCAAAATAGCTTGGGAGCTCGCGAACGTGGCGATCGTCTCCGCGGCGGCGTCCACTTCCAGGAACTCACAATATCCGTCCAGACCGACCGACGAAGACTCGCGCATTCCTGCGCCTCTCCACTGCACCCCTGCATTTCCGCCTTTCTTCCCAGACGAATAGCTCGACAACGCGAAACTCTTCTCCTTGAGGAAACCGCTCCAACCCATCCACCGCACGGTGCGAACGACGCAGCGCGTCAATTCCCACAAGTTCGAGCCGAAGCCGTCGCCGCGAAAGACGCCGTCCTTGTCAACGTAGGATGTAAACGGTGTGATCATCACTGTCCCCCCGCTCCGCGCGAACCCCTGGAGCGACGCCGTCAACTCCGGGTTGTCCAAGGCAGTTGCGGCAGGAACGAGCACCAGCGAATACTTTTGCAAATTCGAAGGAATGGCGGCGTTGGCCAGATTCATGCTGTCTACACCGATGCCCAGCCGATGCAGTGCGTCAAACGATTCAGGCAGCACTGTGCGACTGAGGGGAATGTGCGGGTACACATCCAGCGCGGCGCGCTGCTCAAAGTCGGTGAGCACAACGGCAGTGGCGTGCACGGGATGGTCAATCAAATGCTTCCCCCACTGCTCGAAGATCTTTCCCAGCTCGATGGCCCAATCAAAGTCCGGCTCCGGATGGCCCGACCAGTCAAGCAGCCCACCCCAATGCGGCCAATGCCCGCCTCGCCAGCGATTGCCGCTCCAGTAGAGGAGGCCGCAAGTTCCCAGGGCCGCGGTTTCCAATCCCCACATCAGAAACTGTTCACGCGCGGGGGCAGGATTGTCCATCGCGGTGCCGCCAGTAACCCCAAAGCGATTTTCCGTGGTCAGGAAGTGTGTCCGCCCGTAGCACGACCGATGCATGTCTTGCTGCCAGGTGAAATTCATCCAGAACTTGTGGTCGGCTTCCGGGTGCTGATATTCGTTAAGGCCGGCGATGTCCATGCTGGCCGCGGCTTGAGGATCGTCTGCCACGGCGTGCCACTGCGTATTCCAATCAGTCAGAATCCACTGCTGCACCCCAGCGTCACGGAGCGCCCGCGCCTGCATCAGGAAGAACTTGAGAAGAACGTCGCGGCGGAAGTGATAAAGGGCCAGGCTGAGGGCCGCCAGGGCTTTGCCGCTTTCTTCCACCCCTTCGCCAGGCTGAGGGACGGAATCCAGCGAATCGACCTTCATGCCCCAACTGACCAGGCTGAGGCGGCGGTTGAATTCTTCTGGCGTGCGGTAGGTGTTTCGCAGCCACTCTCGCCATGCGCGCTCGCAGGCGGGGTTGTAGCAGACCCGCTCCAGGCTGCCCTCCTCTTCGTTCCCCAACTGCCAGCCGACAATCGTCGGATGATCCTTGAATCTCTCGCCGATCGCCAGAATGTATTGTCGCAGTGCATCGAGGTAGGTCGGGTGGGTCAAGCAAGGCGCGTGACGAGCCATCGGATGCGCCTTGATCCCGGGGTGAAGTTGAACGAGGATCTCGGGATGTGTCGCCGCCAGCCATTGAGGAGGAACGTACGCCCCGGTTCCCAGAATGGCGCGCATTTTTCTCTTTTCCAGATCGTCGAGGAAATGCTCAAGCCATTCGAACTCGTAGCGCCCCGCGGCCACCTCAATATTTCCCCAAGACGACTCGGAAACCCGCACGCAGTTC
Source organism: uncultured Acidobacteriota bacterium (assembly GCA_963719115.1). Taxonomy (GTDB): domain Bacteria; phylum Acidobacteriota; class Terriglobia; order UBA7540; family UBA7540; genus Bog-366. The sequence continues at coordinate 12,082 of CAVRBF010000010.1, forward strand.
ATCTGCGCCCGCTGGAACTGATCCAGCATGGCGCTCCATTCTTGGCGGGTTTGCAGCTCAGGGTAGACGCTGGCCCCAAAGAAGAATTCCGTAATGGGCCGCTCGGATTTGAGCACTGTTCTTGAAGAAGACGCGGCTTGCCCTTCACGGCTCTGCACCTTGGGATCTGGCGGGACAGCGAGCAGGGCTTCTCCGATGACAAGCTTCCCGGTATTGGACAGAAATTCCCTGCGCGATGAATCAGGATTCTTGGCCATATCCCCGTTCAAACTCGATGAAGTTCAAGCGACAAAATCAAGAATCGCTATTCACTCATCCCAGCAAGGGAGCGACATCCTTGGCAAAGTAGGTGAGGATAATGTCAGCGCCGGCGCGCGCGATGGAGGTCAACGCTTCCATAATCGTGCGTTCACGATCGATCCAACCCAGGCGCGCCGCGGCTTCGATCAAAGAGAATTCGCCGCTGACCTGATAGGCGGCGATGGGGACATCAAACTCCCGTCGTGCCAGGGCGATGATATCCAGGTAGGGAAGTGCAGGCTTCACCATGATGATGTCGGCGCCTTCTTCCAGGTCGAGGGCGATCTCTCGCATCGCCTCACGTTGATTGGCGGGGTCCATTTGATACGACTTGCGGTCGCCGAATTTGGGTGCGGAATCCGCCGCCTCGCGGAACGGCCCGTAAAACGCCGAGGCGTACTTGGCTGCGTAGGACAGAATGGGAATCTGCGTGTGGCCGTGCGCATCGAGTTCGCGGCGAATGGCGCCCACTCGGCCATCCATCATGTCCGAGGGTGCAACGATATCGGCGCCGGCTTCCACCTGCGTCAGCGCCGTCTTTGCCAGCAGCGGCAGGGTGGAATCGTTGTCGATCTCCCCGTCCTTTATCAATCCGCAGTGACCGTGGTCGGTATATTCGTCCAGGCAAACATCGCAAATGACAATCAGTCCCGGCAAGGCCTTTTTCACGGCCCGGACCGCGCGCTGCACAATCCCATTAGGGTCGTACGCGCCAGTGCCGGTTTCATCCTTGGTTTCGGGAATGCCGAACAAAATAACGGCAGGAATACCCAGGTTATAGGCCGCCCGGCACTCGTCCACCAGCAAATCGATGGACCAGCGGTAATTGCCCGGCATGGACTTGATTTCATCTTTGACTTGCGTGCCGGGGCACACAAACAGCGGATAGATCAGGGAGCGAACGCTGAGACGCGTTTCACGCACGAATCCACGCATCGCCTCGGTTCGCCGCAGTCGTCTAGGTCGGTGAATGGGAAATGGCATGTTCGATCTTTCAAAAGGTCGTGGTGTTGTCCAGTGAGAGTCTTTCCCGTGGCCGCAGGTTCCCGAAAGTTCCCACGTTGGCCAGCGCCAGCGCCACGCGGAACTGGCTCTCGCGACGCAGCGGACCCAAATTGTAATACTGGTACTCCACATTGATCGCGAAGCAACCAAAATTATAGCTGAGCTGAGTAACGGAGTGCTGGAATATCTTCTGCTGAAAGTTGTAGTCCAGCCCAAAAGCTCCGCTCAAGCCTCGGTGGTTGGAATCACCAAACGTCACTACCGCGTCGAGCATATTGAAGGCGGTCACAGGCGGCGGCGAACCCGGCGGCAAACCCGCGGTGGCAGATGTCAAACCGAGGTAGGACGCATGGTTGATAAAGAAGTCGGACAGGTTGAGCCCCAGGAAACCGCGCCGCACCCGGGAGGTGATGCCGACGTCGAGAATCCCCGGGTCCACGTCCGTGCGGATCTCCGTGTCGAAGTTTGAAAACGGCGCAAACCGGAACACGGAATCAACGGGCGAGAACCGCTGGCCGTGTTCGAAGGCAAAACCGGTCAGATCGATGGTCGATGCGAATACGTTGGTTTGCCCGGGTACCAACGCGCCGCCAAAAGTCGGATCGAAGTAATACTTCTGGGAAACCTTCCAGGAAAATATATCCCTCGCCTGCGGGATATCGGGGGAATCGTCTGGAACATCCTTCCGCGCCAGGATACTGTTGGTCAGCGAGTATTCCACCTCGTTGGTCTCCGTGAAAATATCCATGGCGTCAAAGCGGATGACATCGAGAATATTGTCCGGGTCGTGCGCACGCACGAGATGATACTGAACATCCGGCTCGATCACGTGCTTCCAACGGTACCCGCGATAGGACCTGGCAAAGACTTTCTCGAGAGACGGCGGACGCAGGTCAAAGCCGACCTCTGCCAAGAGGCGGTCTACGGAATGATGGTCTGGCGTCAGGCTGATGCCATATTCGGTGGCCCGAAACCCCAGCAAGGGAGTAAAACGGAAGTGCCAGAAATCCTTCACCCGCAGCATGAACTGTGGATGGAAATCCAGGCGATCTCCCAGCAGGGGTAGATTTAGTCCCGGTGTGGTGCGACCGACGGCGTCCACGGAGGTGTCAAAAGAGTAGTAAAGAGGCGAGTCGCCGACTTGCTTGTCGACCCCGGAGAATTGCACGTCCGGGAGGTGCCGGATGATGACGGCGTTCCCCGGCACCAACTCCGTGGAGAGAAAGTTCTCATAGCGTTCGGCGGAAACATTGAAACTGTATGCGTCCCAATTCTTCGTGATGAATCCTGACTGCACGGCCTCTGAGCTGACTGCTTCCGAGTAGTTTGACGACCACGTTAATCGAAAGGCCATGGTATTAACGTAGTCCACGGTAGCGACGGCCCGGAACCCGTGGCCAATATCGTCGTCTTTGCCAAGGCCCTGGATGCTTTCTCCCGGAGCACGAAGCGACACGTTGGAGTACTTATCGTTTACCCCAAAATAGTTGATGGTGAAGTCGGCATTCTGGCTGGGTTTGGCCCGGAATGTCCCGCGCTCCGCAAGTCCCCGCGTGCTGTAGTCCTCCACCCCAAACATCAAATCGGCGCTGGGATTGATCGCCCAGAAGAAACCCTCGCCCACGATGAAGCCCTTTTGCGTAGAGGTGCCGACGTTAGGAAGCAGGAATCCGGTGTGCCGGGGTTCGCGGGCGATCGAGTCCGCAACAACAGGAAAATAGAAGATGGGAATCCCCAGGAAGCGAAAAACCGCATCGTGGGCCACCAACTTGTCGTCGACGGTGACGCGGGCGTGCTTGACGGAAAGCGACCAGCCATCTTTCGCGCAGTCACAGGTCGTCATCGTGCCGTGATCCACCGTATACGTGTCCTCGTTGAGACGATCAACCGTCTCGCCCCAAATATAGAATGGGTTTTCCGTCTTGAGGACGCGTGGTCGGGCAGGGGATTTGGAATGCAGAAACCCGACGCCGTTACTGAACCAGCCTTTTTGGGTTACGATATTGTAATGGACTTCATCCGCCACAAGGTGGCTGGTGGCGTCGTCGAATATTACGTGTCCGCGCGCCATTACTTCTCCCGAAGCGGAATTGTATGAGGCCTCGTCGGCGGTAAGGCGCACGTCTTTGTACACCACCTGGACGTGGCCGCGTAGATGCGACGTGTCCTTGTCGGTTTCTTGCGAGTCGGCACGAATCGTCACTAACGGCCCGAGGCCGGGGGGTTCAATCACCGGCGGGTTCTGTTGGGCGCGGAGAATCGGAGCGCAGACCAGAAGCAGGGCGAGGGCGGGGGAAATCCGCCAGCGGCGACTTCGGGGAAAAGGGCAGAAGAGATCCATGACTGCGCAGAAGAGCCATTCTACTCGAAAGGTCTTTGTTCTTTCGAATGAATTTGCTAAGATGCCAATCGAGTACATAAACGCTGCCTCAAGGATTGCAAACGCGCGGTGAAATGTCCGAAGTGTGGGTTCGTCAGCTACGCTGGACTCGAGCGATGCAAAAAGTGCGGGTACGCATTCGTAAAAGCTGCACCCAAGTTATCTGCGACTTCCAAGAGTTCTACCCTGACCACGCTGTTTCCTGAAGGGGTGCAGCCCGCAACGAAACCTCCTGCCGAACCCGCGCCGGCATCAGAAGAAATTGCACTGCGCTCTGAACCAGAGCCTCCACCCCCGCCGCCACCTCCATCCGTCAAGTTGCCACCGCGGCGTCCCGATTCTGGCGAGGATTTTCCGCTGGTGGCTTCCCGAGGGGTAGGTGAACCTCCTGGCAGTTGGCGGGACGAACTGTCCGAGCGCGTTGGAAATTACCGCAAACGTCGTGCACGCCTGCAATCGCAAGGGCCTGCACGCGAGAATCTCGAACTGGATTTTGATGATTCCGAGAACCTTGCGGCTCATCGGTCGATTGACATTCCGGTGACCCGCGAAGACCGGGATTCGGTTTTTGACATGGAACTTGGCCGACCCTCGCCCGCGGAAGGCGAAAACGATTCTGCGGAAGAGCCGCTTATGTTCGCACCGCCCGCCGAGGAGAGCTTACTGCTTGATGCCCCGCCTGCCGAGGGCGAAGAGATGTCTCTCGGCGAGCCGACCGAATCGACCCCTCCGATGGAGATCATGGTGGAAAATCCCACTGAGAACCAATACGAAGCGGAAGAGCCGGACCAGGGGATTTTCCTTGCGCAGTTGGGCCGGCGCTTCATGGCAGGGTTGACCGATGCCGCGGTGCTTCTCCTGGGAGCGGCGGTGTTTGGCCTCATCTTCTGGCGCGTCTGCGGAGGCCGAGCAATACGTACTCTGTCAAGGTGGACAGTAACATAA
>CAVRBF010000011.1:0-22764 GCA_963719115.1 uncultured Acidobacteriota bacterium
GCCGTGATGGAAGGCGCTGGGCTCCCGGGGGAAGCGTCGCGAAGGAAAACAATTCAGAAATGAAGGTTCATCCGGCTATATGTATGAAAACACAGCTAAGAGGGCAAAATGTCGCCGTCATTATGGGCGCTTTTTGGTTCGAAATTGAACGAGGTTCGGGCAAAAGGGCCTGATCTTGTGGGTCTACGGCAGCAATTCCGCTCCTGGTACTGCGCGCCCATCGTTGCCGAAAGCAAGGCAAGAGGCTACCGGCTCTTGACGTTCCGGCGGATTTCCTATAGCGTTGCAGGTTTGTGAGAACATGGCGAAACCACGTGTAGCCTTTTTATCACCTGCCTTGCTGACCAGTTCTTTCCCCAGGTCGGCGAATGCGTGGTGAAAATCCTCCGGCGGCTGGACTGCGAAGTTGTCTTTCAACCCGGCGCAGACCTGTTGCGGACAGCCGGCGTTCAACACCGGTTATCGCGACGAGGCGCGCTGCGTGGCGCGGAACGTGCTGGACCTTTTCAATTACGCTGAATATGTGGTGGCGCCCTCCGGCTCCTGCACCGCGATGGTGCGTGTCTTTTATCCCGAACTCTTTGCGGAAGAGCCGGGGTTGCTGCGCAAGGCCCAGGAATTGCAAAAGCGCTTTTTCGAATTCTCGGAGTTTATCGTCACGGTCCTGAAAGTCGACAACGTCGGGGCGCGCTTCGCCCACAAGGTGACCTACCACGATTCCTGCCACCTGCTGCGCGAACTGGGTGTGGATGAAGCGCCGCGCAAGCTGCTGCGCAAGGTGCAGGGCATCGACCTTGTCGAGATGGACGATCACAAGCTCTGCTGCGGATTTGGCGGTACGTTCTCGGTAAAGTTTCCGGAAGTGTCCGTGCCCATGGGGCAGGACAAAATTCGCGCCGCCACCGGCACCGGCGCAGAATACCTGGTGGCTGCCGACGGCGGCTGCCTGATGCATCTGGCCGGGATCATCCATCGGCAAGGTCTGGCGCTGAAGACGATGCACTTGGCCGAGGTTTTAGCCCAGCAGGGAGAGCACAAGGGTTGAAGGCTAAAGGGTAAAGGCTAAGGGGTAAAGGATAAGGTGAGCGATGATTTGTGTTGAGGGGATATCTGCCAAAGATAAAGGGTAACAAGTTCAGCATCGTTTATCCTTTAGCCTTACCTTCAGCCTTTACCCTTTAGCCTTCGTACCTGGCCGCCAGAACCGATTTATGAGCGATACGGGTGTTCACAGCAACGAGATTCACAAGGCGGGAAGCGAGACCATGGCCAACCCGACGCTGGCGGAGGCCTATCGTTCCTCCACCCTGCGTCTCTACACGCATCGGCTGAACGCCATCGCCGAGGTTCCCGGCTTCGAACGCCTGCGCGACACCGGGCGCGAAGTCAAGCGCCACACCATCGAAAATCTCGATCACTACCTCACCCAGTTTGCCGACAACGTGGAGCGCAATGGCGGAACCGTGCACTGGGCCGCCACCGCCGCGGACGTTTGCCGCATGGTTGTTTACATTGTGCAGCGCGCCGCGGAGAGCGAGGTGGTGAAGGCCAAGACCATGGTGGGCGAGGAAGTGGAATTGAACCACGCTCTTGAAGGAGCGGGCATTCGCGCCATTGAAACCGATTTGGGCGAATTCATTATCCAGTTGGCCGGCGAGCGCCCCGCACACATCGTAGCTCCGGCCATCCACAAGACCCGCAAGCAGGTTTCTGAATTGTTCGTGGAACACGTCAAGTGCGAGCGCACGGAGGTTCCGGAAGAACTCACTGCCATCGCGCGCCGGGCGTTGCGCGAGATGTTTCTGAAAGCGGGCGTGGGGATCAGTGGTGCGAATTTTGCCGTCGCCGAAACTGGAACCGTGGTTACGGTGGAGAACGAGGGAAACATCCGCATGTGCACCACGGTTCCGCGTGTGCACATCGCGCTGGTGGGCATCGAGAAGCTCATTCCCCGCGTGGCGGACCTGGGCGTTTTTCTCCGCTTGCTGGGCCGCTCCGGCACGGGGCAGAAGCTGACCACCTACACGTCCATGCTCACCGGGCCGCGCCGCGCGGGTGAAGACGGTCCGCAGGAAATGCACGTGGTCATGGTGGACAACGGACGCACCGAGGCGCTGGCCGACCCCAAGATGCGCGAGATGCTTTACTGCATCCGCTGCGGCGCGTGCCTGAACACCTGCCCTGTGTATCGCAAGATCGGTGGCCATGCCTACGGATGGGTTTACAGCGGCCCCATTGGCGCGCTGGTGACGCCGGAGTTTGTGGGCATCGGTCAGGCGCGGGAATTGCCGTTCGCCTCGTCGCTCTGCGGCGCCTGCCGCGAAGTTTGCCCGGTAAAAATCAACATTCCTGACCTGCTGCTGCATCTCCGCGCCGAGGCACAGAAGAAGGCGCCGCCGCGACCGGAGCCCTTCCTTTCCGAACGGCGCATGTTTGGCATGTGGGCATGGGCCATGAGCCGTCCGGGAATGTACCGGCTGGGCAGTCGCCTGGCTCGCTGGGGGCAGCGCCTTGTGGCGCGCGCCGGTTGGATCAAGAAATTGCCTGTCTACCCCGCCTCCAATTGGACCAAGGAGCGCGACTTTCCCGCTCTTGCACCGGAGTCGTTCCACGACCGTTGGAAGAAGCTGTGAACAGCAGGTGCCAGGTGTCAGGTTCCAGGTGTCCGGCGCCAGGCAAGACACGCCATCACGGAGAGGTATTGGGCGCAGTGCCACGCGCTTTGGCGAAGCACTTCTGGACGGCGGCGTAGGCTTGCGGATTTCCGGGATCGATGTCCAGTAATTGCTGGTAGATGGGCAGGGCTTTTTCGCATCCGCCCTGGCGATAGGCAATCGTGGCGAGAGAATTCAACTCCTTGATTTTGGCTTTTTGCTCGTCCGTCAACCTTGTTGGCTGGGAGTGCTGGGGCCGAGTGGGAACTGGTGCGGGAGCGACCTGGGTATGCCCCGCGCGGACGGACTCAAGGTACTTCCATGCCGCCAGCGTCCCCGCCAGCGCGCATCCGATGAGGAGGACGATGGCCAGCAGGGTCATCACCAGTCGCGTGGGGAACTCCCGGCGGGGCGGGCCGATGCGGGCAGAGGTGCGATAAACGGGTCCGACCGGTGGCCGGTTGGTTGGGCCGGCAGGACTTGAGGCTGCCGCACTCAGGGCTGGTCGGGACCCGGGCGGGCTGGTGCCGTTCTTTTCCAGGCCAAACGAAGCGCCGGCGCGGCTCAGCGAATCCCAATCGATTTTGCTGGCGTCGAGCGTGCTACTGCCGCGCGCCCTTTTGATGGCGGCGGCCATGTCCCCTCCCGTGGCAAAGCGTTTGGTGGGATCCTTTTCCAGTGCCTTCATGACAATCGCGGAAACCACTTCCGGAATCGCCAAACTTGGTTTCAGGCGGTGAGGCGGCACGGGTTGGGTGCGGAGATGCTGAAGGATCATCTCCACCGTCGTCTCCGCTTTGAAGGGCAGTTCGCCCGTCAACATGCGATACATGACGATGCCGAGCGAGTAGACATCGGAGCGCCCGTCAATCCCCGCCGCACGTTTCCCCAGCGCCTGCTCCGGTGACATGTATTCCGGCGTACCAATCATCATGCCGGTTTGAGTGAGGCCTTTCGATCCGGCAATCTCTTCGCGCAGACGGCAGATGCCAAAATCCAAAAGCTTCGCGTTGGGTGGACCTTGACGCTGAGCGATCAGCACGATGTTGTCAGGTTTGATGTCACGATGAATGAGACCCAGCTTGTGTGCCGCGTCGAGGGCGTCGCAGATGTGTGCGGCGACGTCCAGCACGAGCGAAACGGGCAGGGGGCCGGTGCGCTGAATCAGCGTCGTCAGCGTGTCGCCCACCACCAGTTCCATGGCGATGAATGGCAGCCCATCTTCCGCAATGTCCAAATCGAACACACGGACGGCGTTGGGATGATTCAGCTTCCGCGCCATGATGGCTTCGTTGCGAAAGCGGCTCATGAACTCGGGATCGCGAGCGAGCTCCGGCTTGATCACCTTGAGGGCGTGGGTTTCATCCAGCAGTTCATGGTGGGCTTTGTAGACGATGGCCATGCCGCCTTCGCCCAGGCGCGCCTGGATGCGGTACTTGCCATGGACAACGTTGCCGATCTGCCAAAGGGTAGTCTCATGCAGCGGTGCGCCATCGCGGGGGCAAATGGCGTAATCGTCAGGGTAGGTTGCCGTGCACTCAGGGCAGCTTTTCATCGCGCCTTACGACCAGGAGTTTACATTATGCCCATATCGGCTATCGCGGCACAATGTTGAGCCTGTAATATCTCTTCGCCGTGCCTGCGAGGCAAGTGAAATCTCTGCCCCCGGTGGCGCGGTAAGAAGGCACTTATCGATCGTTTGTAACCTCGGTGGCGCTTGGAATCATCAAATACGACGGGCAAGCTTCTTGAGGAGATGAGTGATGAATCGTTGGATGGCACTGGGGACAGGTTTGGCTGCCGTGGTGGCGATGGCAGGGGCGCAATGGCCCGCCGGTAAAGTCTGTGCGGCGTCTGGCAGTAATGCGGGAAATGCGACGGTGTTTACGGATTTTCGCGGCGAGAAGCCGGGAACCGTTCACAGGATAACGGTGGCGGATCTTCCCGTGCCCTACGCCACGACCGCTGCTAGGGCACAGCCGCACAAAGTTCCTCGTCCGGCGAACGCCTGGCCCCAGGTGCCAGCGGGATTCAAAGTGGAGCAGTTCGCTGAAGGGTTGGAGAATCCCCGCCTTCTTCGCACCGCGCCCAACGGAGACATTTTCGTGGCGGAAAGTGAGCCGGGTCGCATCAAGGTGTTTCGCGGCATCACTGGCGACGGCAAAGCCGCGTCGGTCCATGTCTTCGCAACCGGATTGACGCTGCCCTTTGGCATCGCGTTTTATCCGCCGGGCCCCAATCCCAGTTACGTGTACGTTGCCAACACCAACTCCGTGGTGCGTTTTCCCTATCACCATGGCGACGTGGAAGCGTCCGGCGCCGCGCAGGTGATTGTCGCCAACATCCCCGGCTTCGGACGGCTTACCGGCGGCGGGCACTGGACACGCGACATTGCTTTCTCGCCCGATGGCAAGCGCATGTTCGTTTCCGTGGGTTCGCGCCAGAACATCGACGACGCCGACCAAAATCCTGAGGAGTTCCATCGCGCCGATATTCTGGTCGCGGACCCGGACGGTGCCAACCTGAAGGTCTACGCCTGGGGCATTCGCAATCCTGTGGGCATTGCCATCAGTCCGCTGACCGGCGAGTTGTGGGCGTCGGTCAATGAGCGCGACCAACTTGGCGACAACCTTCCTCCCGACTACATCACGCACGTGCAGGAGGGCGGATTCTACGGCTGGCCGTGGTACTACATCGGCTCGCATCAAGACCCGCGACTCGAGGGCAAGCATCCGGAGTTGCGCGACAAGGTGATTGTGCCTGACGTGCTCCTGATGCCGCACAATGCTTCGCTGGAACTGTTGTTCTACGGCGGCAAACAATTTCCCGCGCAGTATCGCGGCGGAATCTTTGCCGCCGAGCACGGCTCGTGGAACCGCGCCGTGCGGACGGGTTATGAAGTTGTATACGTCCCCTTGCAGGACGGCCATGCTACCGGCGAGTACCAGGATTTCATGAGCGGCTTCGTGACCGATGACGGCGACGTGTGGGGACGTCCCGTTGGCGTAGCCGTCGCGCCGGATGGCTCGCTGCTGGTTTCGGATGATGGGGGCAACTGCGTCTGGCGGGTGGAGTACCTTGGTTATTCCGCCACGGGACGCTAGACCCCGCTGTTCTTCGGTGCGCCTGCAAGGTGCTTGCTTTCAATGGCTTGTCTGTATGGGCAACATGTCGCCATAAGTCTCTTTCATTGTGTGGAAGTCAGCGGCACGACGAAGGCCGCAAAAGGGAAAGGAGCCGTCGGTGCCGACTTACATCGCTTTCCTGCGTGCCGTGAACGTGGCGGGCCACGGGGTGGTCAAGATGGAAGCCTTGCGCGACGCCTGCACCGCCGCCGGATGCCGCGACGCGCGTACCTACATCCAAAGCGGCAACGTCGTCTTCGAATCGCCGGCGGGAGAGCCGGCGGTGGTGCGCAAGCTTAAGGCCGAACTCGGGCGCCTGCTCGGCAAGGAACCCGGCATCTGCCTGCGCACGCGGGAAGAAATCGCCCGACTGGTCGAGCAGGACCCGTTCCGCGATTTCAAGTCGGAAAAGAGCGTGAAGCTTTACACCGTCTTTCTCGCCGAGCCACCGCGAGCCCAACCGCAGTTTCCGCTGCTCCTAGCGAAGGAGGGCCTGGAAGCCCTCGCTATGAGCGGTAGGGAAGTCTTCATTGTCAGCCGCCCCAACCCCGCCGGCTCCTACGGCTTTCCCAACCAATTTATTGAAAAGGAGTTGAAAGTCCCCGCCACCACCCGCAACTGGAACACCGTCGTCAAGATCGCTAAATTCGCACAGAACGAACGTGGGGACTAGAAACTGCGGAGCCTTCGCGAACAGTCCGCGCCTGCTTCTTGGACCGTCCTCGGCAGGTTTCCAGGCCGGCTTAATAATCACATACCGCAACTCTGGCGTTCGGAGCGGCGCTGTCCATGGATTGTCCAGACGCTCAAGGGACGCTAAAGGAGCGCTGCCAGCGATACGTAACTGCCTACCTATTTGACAAGGCGGCAAGTAGAGTTCTAGAATACTTACTGATCAGCAAGTCATACCTGGAGAAAGACTTCATACTGATTAACTACGCTTGGCACACCGAGCTGGCTTAGAGGTGGGGAGGGCCGTTGCCCGATGTGGTGACCTGCCCAACTTCGAACTTTTCTCACTCTCGGCACACAAAGCAGCACGACGCAGTCACTCGTCAGTTGAGCGCGCGCATGAACAAAGTTGCTGATCCTCCCCGCACAAAACGCGGCCGCGAAGCATGGACTTACATTCTGGTGTTCGTTCTGGGCGGCGTAACGGTGGCAGGGTTTCTCTCTGTTCATATTTCCAGCATGCGCCAGGATCAGTTGAGCGAATGGCAGGCGCGCCAATCGGCGATTGTCGACGGCCAGTTACGAATGATCGCCGACTGGCTGTCGGAACGGGAAGGCGACGTCCAGCTTCTGGCGGATCGAGAATCCGTTCGGGCAGCCTTGCGCGCCCGCTCCCAAGCCGCCGGACAGGGTGAACCCGCCGCGGCCTTTCCGGAGTTAACCGAATCACTCGACAAGATGGCAAGACTGTATGTCTACGCCGGAATTTATCTCCTTGATCGTGACGGGCACGTGGTAGTTCAGTCCCATCAATCTCCGCCCCTGAACCCCCTTTTGCTTCCGGCCTGCCGGACGGCGGTGAAGACGGGTGCGCTGCAAATTCAGTTGGCGGGTGATCGTCCGGACCAAACGATGATTGCGTTCAGCGCACCGGTGCCGCCAGAACCAGCAATCGGGGGCAGACAGAGCATTGGTCCGTCTCTTGGTGTCGCACTGGTCGTCGCCAGCGCCCGGCAGACGGTGTTTCCGCACCTCACTCGCGAGACTGTCCCACGCGGACAGGAGAGACAGTCATGGTGCGGCGCGAGGGTGACGATGTCGTTTTTCATATCTCCCTCGCGCTTCCTTCCCGCCAGCTCTCCCTACGTGCGAATTCCTTATTCGCAGGCTCCCGTCGCCGCCCGCCAGGCGCTTGAAGGTTCGAACGACTTCCTTTACAGCGTCGATTACCGGCACGTACCTGTACTGGCGGCTACGCGTCACATCCGCTTCCCCGATTGGGGATTGGTCCGCAAAGTCGATCGCGCCGAAGCGTTGCAGGATTTTCGCCGCCAAGCGGTTTGGGAGATTTTCGCCGGAATCTTGCTGCTCTCGCTACTGGCCGGTCTACTGCTTCTCTATCGCCGGCACGTCGTGCACAGTGAGCGGCGGAAAGTGGAGCAACAACTTCGCCGCCTCAACCGCGCCCTGCGCACGCTGAGCGCCTGTAATCAGGTCCTGGTTCAAGCTCGGACGGAGCAGGAACTGTTTGACTCTATTTGCCGCAAACTTGTTGAATTAGGCGGCTACCGAATGGCCTGGGTGGGATGCGCCGAACAAGATGAGGCCAAAACAGTTCGGCCCGTTGCCTATGCTGGGTTTGAGGATGGATACCTGAAGGGGGCACAGTTCACGTGGGCGGATGAGCCCCACGGGCGCGGGCCCTCGGGCACGGCCATCCGCAGCGGCCAATCCGTCATCAATCGCGACAGCGCATCGAATCCCACGCTGGCGCCGTGGCGCGAGGAAGTGCTCAAGCGCGGGTATGTATCCACCATGGCCCTGCCCATCCGTGCCAGCGCAAGAATATGGGGAGCGCTAACACTCGCGGCGGAAGAAGCGGACGCCTTCGATGGCGAAGAAGTCGAATTGCTCTCCGAATTGGCGGGAGATCTGGGCTTCGGTGTGGAGACCATTCGCACCCGCGCCGAGCGTGACCAGGCTGAGGATATGCTGCGCGCGAGCGAGGTGCGGTTTCGCACGCTGGTAGAGAATGCCCCCGTCGGAATCTATCGCACCAGCGCTGACGGCCACATTCTGATGGCCAACCCGGCCTTGCTGAAAATGCTGGAGTGCGGATCATTGGAAGAACTGGAGATGCGCGGCCACCAGGCTCACCTTTCCGAGCTTGACTACCTGCTGCACTGCGTCGCGGATCGAATCGAACAGGAGGGCGAAATCCAGGGTCTGGAAATCTCCTGGGCCAAGCCTGACGGCAGCGTCTCCTGCATGCGCGCCAGCGCCACGGTAGTCCGTACGGTGAACGGCGATCCTGCCTATTACGACATCATGATCGAAGATGTGACCCGGCACAAGCGTGCTGAGGAGAGTTGCGGCTCACCCAGTTCTCCCTGGAGCATGCGTCCGACGCGGTGTTCTGGATGGACCCCGGTGGCCGCATCGTCTACGTCAATGACGCCGCCTGTCGATCGCTGGGGCGGCCGCGTGAAGAAGTCCTCTCACTCTCGATTCCCGACATTGACCCCAAATTCTCCCCCGAAGCGTGGCGGGCATCATGGGAGCGGCTAAAGAAACTGAATTCGAACACCGTTGAGACTCTCCATCGAACCAAGGACGGCACGACTTTCCCCGTCGAGGTCACCAGCAACTACGTCGAATTCGACGGCAAGGAATACGCCTTTGCCTTCGCACGGGATATCACCGAGCGCCAGCGAGCGGCGGAGGCCTTAGAAAGAGAGAAGGCCTTTACGGAAGCGATTATTGACAGTTTCCCGGACGTCTTCTTTGTGATTAAAAGCACCGGGCGGTTTCTCCACTGGGGCAGAAACCCGGAGAGAATCCTTGGCTACACCCAGGAAGAGACGCTCGCCATGAACTCGGCCCTGGAGATTGTGGCGGAGGTAGACCGCTCACTCGCCGCCGGCAAGATCCAGGAGGCCTTTGAGAGGGGCAGGACGACGGCAGAAATCCATCTCTTGAAGAGAGACGGCACGAAGGTCCCCTACCTGGTCACCGCCACCCGCGCGGTCATCGCGGGCGAAGTTTATATGGTTGGCCTCGGGATGAATATCACCGATCGGAAGCGGGCGGAAGAGGCGCTGAAAGAAAGCGAGGCCCGCTTCCGAACCCTGATCGAAGAGGCATCGGTCGCCATCGGTATGGGCAGAGATGACGTGAACATCTATGGCAACCGAAAATTTGTGGAGATGTATGGTTACGAGCACGCCGAAGAGATTATGGGGCGGCCCATCGGCGAATTCTGGGCGGAGGAATCCCGAGGCGCGCTGGAAGAGCGCCGTCGCCGGCGCACGGCGGGCGTGCCCGGAGCCAACATCTGGGAGGGGACGGGACAACGCCGTGACGGCTCGCACTTCCTCGTGCAAGCTGAAATCACCACCGTCAATCTTCCGGATGGCCCCGCCAACCTTGTCTTCTTGACGGACATCACCGAGCGCAAGCAAGCAGAGGAAAAGTTGAAAGCCAGCGAAGAAAAATTCCGCCAGGCTTTCATGACGGCTGCCGATCTCTTCTACATCTCGACCGTGAATGAAGGCCGAATTATCGAAGTGAATGAGCGGTGTCAGGAAATCTTCGGCTATACGCGCGAGGAAATGATCGGAAAAACACCTTCCGATCTGGGCTTGTTCGAAGATCCCGCCGACCGGGAGAAGATCGTCGCCGCCATCAAGTCCAAGGGTTTCGTGCGCAGCCTTGAACTGCGAGGAAGGAAAAAAACGGGCGAATCGATGACGGGTCAGGTCTCGGTCAACGTGCTCCAGGAGGGTGGCGAGCACGTGATGCTCGGTGTCATCCGCGATGTCACCGGAACCCGGCAGCTTGAAGAGCAACTGCGCCAGTCACAGAAGATGGAGGCCATTGGCCAGTTGGCGGGGGGAGTGGCGCACGACTTCAACAATTTGCTGACCATCATTTCCGGTTACAGCCAACTCCTTCAGGAACAAGCCCGGGATTCCGACCGCGCGTTCTTGCAGGAAATTTTGAAGGCCAGCGACCGGGCGGCGTCGCTAACCCGGCAATTGCTCGCCTTTAGCCGCCGTCAGATTCTGACTCCCCAGGTTTTGGACTTGAACTCGCTGGTGACGAACCTGGAAAAGATGCTGCGCCGCCTGATTGGCGAGGACATTCAATTGACCACGGTGCGGCAGAAAGGACTGGGTCAGGTAAAAGCCGATCCGGGGCAGATCGAGCAGGTGATCCTCAACCTCGTCGTGAACGCTCGCGACGCCATGCCGCGCGGTGGCAAAGTGACCGTCGAGACCGCCAATGTGGAAATCGATGAGGCTTATGCCAACACCCATGCCGGAGCCACACCCGGCCGCCACGTGATGCTGGCGGTCAGCGACACCGGTCAAGGCATGGACGCCCAGACCCGCAAACGCATCTTTGAGCCGTTTTTCACCACCAAGGAACAAGGCAAAGGAACCGGTTTGGGCCTCGCCGTGGTTGACGGCGTCGTCAAGCAGAGCTCCGGCAGCATCTGGGTCTACAGTGAACCCGAGCGCGGCACGACCTTCAAAATCTACCTTCCGCGCATTGACGAGCCCGACGCGGAGATTAAGCCGGCGGCAACAGGCGAGGGGGCAGAAAGGGGAACCGAGACCATCCTGGTGGTGGAAGACGAAGCGGGCGTGCGCTCCCTGGTTTGCGCCACGCTGAGAGCGAAAGGTTATACCGTGCTGGAAGCGAGCGGCCCACTGGAGGCCGTCTCGCTGGTCGAGCGCCACGCCGATCCTATTCACCTGCTGCTCACCGACGTCGTCATGCCGCAGATGGGCGGCAAGGAATTGGCCGATCGCGTGTCCCCCCTGCGCCCGGAGATGAAAGCGCTGTTTATGTCCGGCTATACGGATGACGCCGTGGTGCGCCATGGCATTCTGGAAGCAAACACTTTCTTTCTCCAAAAGCCCTTCACCTCCGCGGCCTTGGGCCAAAAGGTCCGCGAAGTTCTCGACCTCCGCCCGTGAACCCTCCTTCCTTCCTTCACGGGGACAGACACCTCGTTACCCGGTTTTTCTGCGGCACCTCATGCCCCAAGCCCTCGCGCGCGCCTACGAGGCCACAATAGGTTATGAAGAAATGTAGGTCATGTTTACCGTTTCGACATCTTCTCCCTTGACCCGCCCCGCCGCGAGGCGTACTAATTTGCCGCTGGAAGGTTCGGAGACGCGGTTTCCCGGAAGGGTGGAAGTCATGCCTCGTGCGGCTCGGGTAGTGATTGCGGACGTTGCCCATCACGTGACGCAGCGTGGGAATGGACGGCAGTTCATTTTGGCCAGCGACACGGAGCGCCTCGTCTACCTGGATTTGTTGCACCAGGCACTACGCGAGCAGCCCCTGTCGGTGCTGGGTTATTGCCTGATGTCGAACCACGTGCATCTGGTGGCCGTGCCGCGCCAGGCGGAAGTTCTGGCCGCGACCTTACAACAAGTGCACGGGCGTTACGCCGCCTATTGGAACGTGGCGCACGCGACCAGTGGGCATGCGTGGCAGGGGCGCTTTTATTCCTGTCCCATGGACCCGGGCCACCTGTGGACGGCGCTGCGCTATGTGGAGCTGAATCCGGTGCGCGCGGGGATAGTGGCGGAGGCGGAGGCGTGGCCGTGGTCCAGCGCCGCCGCGCATTGCGGGACCGCTGAACCCGACGCTTGCCTGAACATGTCGATGTGGAGCCAAACTTGGTCGGAGATGAGCTGGCGGAAGTTCCTGGAGCAGGGAGAATCGGACGCCGAGCTACGGGCCATCCGCCAATGTACGCACAGCGGACGGCCATTGGGGCCGGCGGAGTTCACGGAAGCGCTCGAGCGGCGTACGCACCGGCGCTTGACGCCCAGCAAGGGCGGGCGCCCGCGAACTGCCGGGAACCCCGGCACCCGGGAACTCCGGCCGTTCCAGGCATGAGCCTTGACTATGAGTACCGCAGTGAAAGAACCGGGAAACGAGGTGACTGTCCGTGCGCCGGGATAAACCGGCATGCAGTAGAGAATGAGAGAGTCTTACAGGAAAGGAGTAGCGAACCGCCTGGCAATGAAGCCGCCGAACAAGGAGGCGCAAGCCTCGGCGGAGGCGGTGGAGGGAAGGGCGCGAACCAAGGAGAACATCCGTCAGATTCACACGCCACCGGCACAGGACGGGCGCGAGCGTCCGCTGGGCATCGCGGCGCTGGAGGATAAGATCGTCCAGCAGGCCGTGGTGACCATTCTCAATGAAATTTACGAGGCGGACTTTCGGGGCTTTTCGTACGGGTTCCGGCCCGGACGCGGCCCGCACCCAGCGCTCGACGCGCTGAATGTGGGCATTCAACGGAAGCGGGTGAACTGGATTCTGGACGCGGACATTCGCGGATTCTTTGACACCATCCCGCGAGCCGAACTGTTGGCGCGGGTGCAAGCGAAAGTCTCCGACGGGCGAATGCTGACGCTGCTGCAAGCGTTTCTGACGCAAGGGGTCTTGGAGGAGATGAACCTCTGGACGCCGGAAGCGGGAACGCCCAGGGCGCGGTGATGTCGCCCTTGCTCAGTAACCTCGTACTGGACGAGTTCGAGCGGGAGTTGGAGCGACGTGGTCACCGCTTCGCGCGGTATGCGGACGACAGCAATATCTACGTGCGCAGCGCGCGGGCGGGGCAGCGAGTGATGGCAAGCGTAACACGCTTCCTTCACGAAAAGCTCAAGGTGAACAGGGAGAAAAGCGCGGTGGCTAGACCGCAGGAACGGAAGTTTCTGGGCTTCAGCTTTACCCGGCACCGGGAGCCGAAACGGCGGATTGCGCCCAAGGCCACGGTCCGGTTCAAGCAGCGAGTGCGGGAACTGACGGGACGAAGACGGGGAAAGAGCCTGGAGGAGATCGTGCGCGAACTGGCGTCCTACCTCCGGGGCTGGCGCAGCTACTTCGGCTTCTGCCAGACACCCTGGGTGCTGGTGCCCTTGGACGCGTGGATCCGCCGCCGACTGCGGTCGGTGCTGTGGAAGCAGTGGAAGCGGTTCGGACGGCGCGTGAAGGAGTTGCGTAAGCGGGGCGTGGGTCGCGACTGGGCGGTGCGAATCGCCAGTAGCGGTCTCGGCCCCTGGCGGCTCAGTCATGAACCTTCGATCTGCCAAGCCCTGCCCAATGCCTTCTTCGACGCCCTCGGCTTGCCTCGCCTCGCCGCCGGCTCTTAGCTTAACCCGCCGAACCGCCGTGTACGGACCCGTACGCACGGTGGTGTGGGAGGGGTGAGCGGGCAACTGCTCCCCCTATCCCGATCCAATTTATACGGCAGTTGTATGCAAAGGATGTATGCGCCACCCTGCGGTGAGGGATTTCCGGCCATGGATATTCAGGTTATCCATCACCACGTGAATCGTTCGCGCCCCGGCATAGCTGCTCACCACCGTTTCCAGCGCCTGGGCCAATTCCGGCCCGGAGCGGTTGGGGGTGGGCAGGGTGAAATGCCGACCCGCTTTCGCTTCTACGACACAGAAGACATTGGCGGTGCCGCAGCGTTTGTACTCGTTGTCCCGTTTTGCCACTCGGCCGGGGGCAGCGGGAATCGGCGGTCGAATGTCCGCGTGCAACGTGACCGGCTTCTCGTCCAGGCAGATCACCGGTTCAGCCGCCGTGTAGGGTTTTTCATAGGTGGCCAGAACGTCTTCCATCTTTTGGATGTACTCCGGGTTCAACTCCGCCACGCACCACATTTTTTTCCCGCCACGGCTTAAGGTCGTGGCTGAGCAGCAAGATCCGCACCGTCTCTCGCCCCACCTGGGGCACCAGTTTGCGCTTGACCGCCTCTTCCGCGACCAGACGGACGGTCCAACGGGCGTAGCCTTCCGGCGGCGGGCTACAAACCATGGCGATGATCCGCTGCTTCTGGGACCCGGCCAACAGTTGCTCAGCTCCCCGCCCCTGCCGCTCGTAGAGCGCACCCGATAACCCGCCACGCTTATATCGGTGGCCGATCCGCCGCACCGCCTGCGGGGTCAGGTGCACCATCTTGGCCACCGCCGGCGCGCTCAAGCCTTCCGACAACTGCTCCAAGGCAAGGGCCCGCAGGACCACTCGCACCTGCTGAATGCCAGCTCGCAAAAGATGCCGAAGCTGCTTCTGATCTTCGGCAGATACATGCACCTCAAGGGGGCGTCGCGACATGCCCCAGTATAGAACCAAAGATTCCACAAAAACAATACATTATAGAATCTTTTCATGCGGTCAAAGACCTAGGTCGTATGCGAACACATACGCACGCCAGCACGCAAGTAATCCACTTTGCCGTTCAAACGGCCGAACCGTGCTTTTGAGGTGGGCCGTGATGGGGTCCGAGGCGGTGAAATCCACATCCGAAATGTTGAAACTCCAGCAAGTAGCGCGAACCTCGCGGCGAACGACGAATTTGTAGCGCGGTCATGCTTCTCAATGTCCGCGGCTTTTGGGTGGGGCGCCGCGGCGCGGACGCACCTCGAATCGCGCCCTGCCACGCCCGCGGAGGCGGCGTGACAAAAAGCCGCGGACATTGAGAAGCATGACCGCGCTACTTGCTTGCTTGAAAACACGGAATGCAGATCCTTCGCCCCAAAAAGCGGTGCTCAGGATGGCGGTGTTGGAAGGGTTTTTCCGCAGCCTCTAAAGCCCGGCGCTATACTACGCGCGACGCAAATCGAATGTTGCAGGATCTGTGGCGCACCGCACTAGGTGGCGGGTTCGACGGCGCGCGGGCGCAGGAGCGCGGGCAGGGAATTGGCCAGCCGCCGCAGAGGCGTTTGGAACAGCGACATGGTCCCCATGTAGGCGTAGCCCATGAAGAACAGCAGCAGGAACGGCGTGGTGAGGTAGTTCTCCATGGTGAGGGAATAGATGATGGTAAACACGAAGTAGCTTGCCAGGCCAAGCTCGACGAAGGGAATCCAACCGGCTCGGCGGCGCACATATTTCTTGCCTTCCCAGCCTTCTTCGCGCGCCTCCAGGCGATACTTGGGCGTACGCACAAATTCCGTCTGCTTGCCGATCAGCGCCTCGATGACCGCTTTGGAGTTGGTCACGGCCAACCCGATGCCGGTGGCCATGAGGAAGGGAATGTACTTGATGCGGCCGCGCCATTCGTGGGGATAAAGCTCGCGCTGCGCCACCATGTAAAAGCTCGACACCGAGCAGGTAGAGGCCAGGAACAGCGGCAGGTCAATGTAAAGCATCTGGAACCAGCCCTGGTAAAAGCGCACGATCATGGCGGGGAGCAGAATCACGGAGAACACGATCATCAGCGGGTAGGCGATGTTGGCGGTCAGATGGAACGTAGCTTCCAGCTTGATTTCCAGCCGTTCTCGGCTCCGCCACACCCGCGGCAAAATCTTCTTCGCGACCTGGATAAGCCCCTTGGCCCAGCGCGCTTGCTGCGTCTTGAAGGAATTCATTTCGACGGGCAGTTCCGAGGGGCAAACGATGTCGGGGTTGTAAACGAACTTCCAGCCCTTGAGCTGCGCGCGATAACTCAGATCGGTGTCCTCGGTCAGGGTATCGTGCTGCCAGCCGCCCGCTTCCTCGATGGCGGTGCGGCGCCACATTCCCGCAGTGCCGTTGAAGTTGAAGAAGCGGCCGGAGAAGTTCCGCCCGCCGTGCTCGATCACAAAGTGGCCGTCGAGCAGAATCGCCTCGATTTCCGAGAGGCTCGAATAGTGGCGATTGATCCACGTCCAACGGCCCTGCACCACGCCGACCTTGGGGTCGGTGAAGTAATGGATCATCTGGTGCACAATGGCCGGCGGTGGGGAGAAGTCGGCGTCAAAGATGGCGATGAATTCACCCGTGGCGCTCTTCATGCCCTCGGCCAGAGCCCCGGCTTTGAAGCCCTCGCGATTGGTGCGGTGATGATAGGTGATGGGATGGCCGGCGCGGGAGTATTCACTGACCAGGCGCGAACAAACAATGCGCGTCTCATCCGTCGAATCGTCGAGCACCTGGATTTCCAGCAACTCGCGCGGATAGTCGATGCGCGTCACGGTTTCCAGCAGGCGCTCGACCACGTAGCGCTCATTGTAAATGGGGAGTTGGATGGTGACCCGTGGCAGCGCTTCAAACTGCCCCTGCGGCTTCGGCGCTTTGCCGCGATTCTTCATGTAGAGGTAAACCAGGCAGTAGCGATGAATGCCGTAGGCCGAAAGAATGATCAGGATGGTGAAGTAAGGAATCAGAATGGAGAGATCGAAAAAATTGGGTTTGTAGAGACCGCCGAAAGGGTCCTTGTGGAAAACCAGCTTCAGATAATGGCCCAGCGCGGGGGCGTACCTTTCCATGGGGTTAGTGGGCAACACGAACATGGCTAGCAGGAAGCGATGCATATAAATTGGAGGAGGCCTTGGTTCTCGTCGAAGTGACGAGTGTTTCTACTCAGACGGCCTCGATGGTGGCTAGGACCGCTATGAAACCTTCATTATACACCAACGATCCGGCGAGGAGTCATAGCAATATTTTATTCCATCCATACTCGTTTTGAATCCCTCGCAGCGTCCAACGTCCTTTCCAGTCTGCAACTTGCGGCCGGTACAGTTTGTCCGAATGATCTTCCGGTTCAGAACGGGGCTTTGTGGATCAACGGGCCTGCCAGCGAAGCCCCTTGCCTGGCCCTTCGCCCGTGACAACAAAGGGCTTCCAGACGACCGTGGTTCGCCCGGCGGTATCGACGGTGGCGGCCCGCAGCCGATAGATGCCGGGCTTGATCACCTTGAAACGAACTCGGACTTCCGCGCCGGAGGCCGTTCGATTAACAGCATGCTCCCGGTTCTGCGGCTCCAGGAACTGATGATCTTCCGCCTGTGGTCCGTATAACTCCCACACCACCATCTCATTGTAGACAATACCGTTAGGCGCGGCGCCGAAGGTGTAATAGACCGGAGCGGACTTTTCCACCACCACGGCTCGTGCCGACATTTCCAGACCGTCCGTCGCCGCTGCGCTTGAAAGCGTGACCGCTAGCGCCGGCGGCAACCCTTGGGCGCGTGGCGGGACCCGCGGTCCCGGCAGCACCGTACTCCTGCCGTCTGACATCACCTCCACCTTGCCGTCTTCGCGAATGCGTACCGTTTCGCGATAGCCTTGGAGGTTCAGGCCGGGAAGATCCCAGAGCAAGTCAAAATCCAAACCCAGCTTAAGGCAGCGCTCAATTTCCACGAAGAAGTTGCTCATCACGGTGCGGTATTTCACACCTGATAAGTTGGTTCGCTCCAGATTGAGTTCGTGCAGGCCCCACAGCGGGCCGCGTCCCATATAAACGTGCCCCAGGGTGTAGCCAGATGGTAAAAGGATGGCCACCTCGGCGCTGCGCGTGAGCTCGCTCAGCTCACGCCGCGGATGCATGTCGGCGTAAGTGCTAAGATGCCGCGATAACGCGAGAACCTCACCGAAGGGTACAGCCGCCAGGCCCGCGTTATCCCAAAAGAAGAATCGCGTCGCCCCCATGTCGTAGGCGTGGGTCAGCCACCAAGGCGAATCCTCCTGCTGCACCTGGCCGTAGATGCTGATGCCCCACGATTTATGGGTCAGACGCGCGGCTCCGCGCAAAAAGCCGAAGATAATGTTGGTAAATGCCAGGGGATCGTCCGGCCGCATTTGCACGCCGTAGGTCATATCCATTTCCGGCAGCGTCCTTCGCGATCCGATGCGACCGGGAGGCTCGAAAACAAAGGCGGCCGGAACCTGCGGGTCCTGTGACAGCTCGTAGTCAGCGGTGGCGACCATGGTCTCCCAGGAAAACAGGTTTTCCTGGGCGAAGTGCATATTGCCCATGGTTCTGCCAAACCCGTCCACCCCGGCAGCGATTTAAGAGGGTCGTCGCCTGTTATCGCCGCGAGTTCGTGCATCAGTTCGTAGGGAGCGCCTTGCATCGCTTCGGCGTAATGTTGGCGGAAGGCCTCGAACGCCGCTTGCGGAGTAATGTTCTTGCGGAAATCCGGATCCTTCTCCAGCCGCAGTCGCAGCACGTAGTCGCGCGTACCCACGGCGGGCTCGTCCAGGAACAGCGTGGGACCAAGGTATTGGCTGCGATAAAGTGACTCGGGGAAATTCAGCACGCCGCCTCCACCCCAGTAGAAGAGACCGAGTTCCTCGGCCCACGGAGCCTGCTCGGCGTCCACCTGCACGCAGTTGATTCCTGCCTGCGCCATCAGCCGGTAATCGTCCCGGGTCAGTTTCACGTATTGGTAGTCGGACTCGTCGTAGCGGCGCGTCTCATCCTTCTGGCGGCGGTTGCTCTCCGGGCCGATCAGAACGTCGGGACGCAGCAGGATGGTTTTCACTTCGCCCGGCGGAGACACTTGCGAGCCCTGACTCAGCGATTCGCGCTCGTAGCGCTGGCCCAGGTAGCTCACCTCTGTGGGAAAGGGTTCCGGCTGTTGGCGCGCAGCGCCGGCCGGGCGCGGGAGCAGATACTCCCACCCTCCCATCGCCGGAAGCACCGGGTCCCCTGTCAGCACGTTGCGATATTCTCGCGCTGGTGATGACCCTTCCTGGAGAAGGTAGCGCTTCACCACCGGACGCGCCGCCGTCAACGTGGCCGGCGGATACCCGGCGCTCAAGAGGTAAACTCGGAATTGTTCGCCGTTGGCCTTCCGGGCGCTGAGGCACAGCCATTGGGAATTTCGGGATTCGTCAACCGCCCCCACGCCCAACGTAAAAGTCCGGACCACCGAGCCGGGAACCACAACGGCGTACTTGAGCCGATATGTAGCTGTTGCGCCCGGCTTCCCGATGGCGCCGACTGGGACGCCCGGCGGTGCCTCGACTTGCGCCGCCGTGGTCACAGCCAAACCGGTCAGGCAAAATGCCAAGTAGCACAGGCGCCAGAGGGTAATGGGAGATCGGAAGACTTTGTGAGATACCTTGCCACCCGATTTCTGCGCAAGATGCGATGCGAAATCGGGAACAACGGAATTTGAAGGCATTAACTTTTACTCGCTTTCCAGTGTTCTGATACAGAGCGTGCGATCAGTCCTGCGTATTTAACACCTTTTCCCCTGTATGTCCCCCTGGTTTTGCAGCATAGATTTGTTTGCTCAAAATCGAAATCAAAAACCGACGGAAATGTGCGAGTATTCGAATCAGCACACTGGATGCCTGTCCGAAGATCCGACCGACATTTTGCCTAAACCCAAAAGCTGAGATAGAATCAGGCTTCAAGATACAAGTGGGCATCAAAAGGCGAACCGTCATGATTCCACACTCCAGGGCTGAGTTGTACCGTTGATCTCCGATCG
The DNA here is from genome assembly GCA_963719115.1 of uncultured Acidobacteriota bacterium. Lineage (GTDB taxonomy): Bacteria > Acidobacteriota > Terriglobia > UBA7540 > UBA7540 > Bog-366. The sequence goes on from CAVRBF010000011.1 coordinate 19,690, forward strand.
ACAAATTGTAGGGGCATGCCATGGAGTGCCCACGACGGTCGGAGACCGCCGCTCGGAGTTTCTACATTTCAAAGCAAGGCTTTCGTTGCCATCTGTGGCAATAGTAGCCTAGATGAACACCGATGGCGTTGTCATCCTGAGCCCGCACTTCAGGGCGAAGGACCCCCGTATTTCGTCTTACCGAAAGATGCCGCGGGAACGCGGCGGACAGGAATTGGGCGCTCCTGGCATGCGCTTCCTACGTACAATGACAAAGGTCCTTCGCCCTGAAGTGCGGGCTCAGGATGACAGTTAGGTTCGTAGGTAGTGCAATTTGCGAGCGCAAGCAAAAAGGGAGTATGCCATCTGAATACGCGTTTGAAATCGCCCCGGCAGCGATTCGGTTTGGTTTCGGCGTCACACGCGAGGTGGGCGCGGAGTTGGCCGACCTGGGCAAGCGCCGCGCGCTGGTTATTGCCGATCCGAACTTGCGGAATTTGCCGGTGCTGGTGGCCGTGCAGGAATCGCTGGAGGAGCACAAAATCCAATTTTCGGTCTTCGACCGTGTGCGCGTGGAGCCCACGGATGAATCGCTGCTGGAAGCGACGGCGGCGGCGCAGGCTGAGGAGTACGACGCCTTCGTGGCCGTCGGTGGGGGCTCGACCATTGACACCGCCAAGGCCGCGAATCTTTACAGTTGCTATCCGGCCGATCTGCTGGAATACGTGAATCCGCCTATTGGGAAGGGCAAGCCCGTTCCCGGTCCGCTGAAGCCGCTGATCGCGATTCCCACCACCGCCGGAACGGGCAGTGAGACGACCGGCGTGGCGATCTTCGATTACGTCAAGATGCACGCCAAGACGGGCATCGCCCACCGCCGGCTGAAGCCCACGCTGGGGCTGATCGATCCGGAGAACACGCGCACGCAGCCGCCGGCGGTGGCGGCCTCCTCCGGCTTGGACGTTCTGAGCCACGCCGTTGAGTCATACACGGCTCTGCCTTTTGACCAGCGTCCGCGGCCGGAGCGTCCACTGTTGCGGCCGGCTTATCAGGGATCGAATCCGATCAGCGACGTCTGGAGCCTGGAATCGCTGCGGCTGGTGTCTCTCTACCTCGAGCGCGCGGCGCGAGATACTGAAGACCAGGAAGCGCGCGCCTCGATGATGCTGGCGGCGGCATACGCGGGCATTGGATTCGGCAACGCCGGCGTGCATCTGCCGCACGGAATGTCGTACCCCGTGTCCGGACTCGTGAAAAGCTACCGCGCGCCGGGTTACGCCGTGGATCATGCGCTGGTGCCCCACGGCATTTCGGTGATCCTGAACGCCCTGCCGTCTATCGCTTCACTGCGTCCGCCTGTCCGGAGCGACACCTGCGCGCGGCCGAGATTCTGGGCGCAAAGGTCGGTGGCGCGCACCGGGATGATGCGGGCAAAATTCTGGCCGACCGCGTGGTGCAGCTCATGCGCGACTTGAAGCTTCCGAACGGGCTTCGCGCCCTCGGTTATCAATCGTCCGATATTCCCCGGCTGGTCGAAGGCACACTGCCCCAGCATCGCGTCACCAAGCTTTCGCCGCGGCCTGCGGGGCCCGACGACCTGTCGAAGCTTTTCGAGGAGTCGATGGTGGCGTGGTGAGAAAGCACCCTTCTACACCAAAATGGTGACGTTCGGCCTTCCGACCCAATTGTCGGCGAACACTCTCGTTGGTTGCTTGCATTCACTCTAGAGGTTGGTCGGGGACGACTTGGCGATCTTATCCGCAACCTTGCGCGCCAATTGGGAGATGGCGGCGTTCTGCAATTCGTCCAACTCAAACCAGCGCAGCGCCCCAGGGCGGGTGGCACGGGAAGCTTGCACGGGATAGATCCGGCCACGGATCGCACGATAGGTGATGGCATGGCGGAATTCGCCGATGGGCTCGCCGACCGTCAGGAGGGCACCGCTGCCACTTGCATCAGCCGTGGCGCGGCGAGAGCGGATGAGGCGGGCCAGCTTTTCCTGCAGGGCGTCGAGCGCTTCCTGCGGTGAAGCCCCAAAGGCGGAAGGGAAATTCCACAGGTCGTCCAGCAATCCCTCTGCAAGTCCGCGTGCCAGCGCCACGCGCGTGCCACGGCGAAGAACCGCCACGGCCAAGTGATGGGATTCCGCGGCGCGGCGAGGGCGGGGAAGCGGGAAGGCTTCGGGATTGCCGGACTGGAAGCCGCCACACCATTTCGCCACTGGGCAGACCGAGCACCGGGGCGAGCGGGGCAAGCAGAGGGTCTGTCCAAGCTCCATCATGGCCTGGTTAAAGTTCCCGGGCTCATCGCGGGAAAGCAGTCGATCGAGACGTGCTTCGACAGTTGCGCGGAACGCCGGCTGATGCAGGTTGCCCCGCAGTTCGAAGAGACGCGCCACCACCCGCGCGACGTTGCCGTCGAGCACGGCGTAGGGTTGGTTGAAGGCGATACTCAGGACTGCCTTGGCCGTGTAGTCGCCGATGCCGGGCAAGGTGCGAAGGGCGTCATAGTCCTGACGGAACTTCCCGGCGAATTGTTCGTAATCACCTGCGCGGCCTGATGCATGAAGCAGCGGCGGGGAGTAGAACTTGAAAATGGGTGAGCGCCGACAGGGTATTGTTCGTGAACCAGTAGTCAATGGTTCCATGATACTGGTTGGAGCCTGAAACGGTGAAGACATCGACCGTCGCGCCGCCATTCCTTCCTTTTGGGCATCGAAATCGTTAGTCCGGATGTCCATGGATTGAACGATCTCGGGATTGGGAGAGATGGAGGTACCGCCGCCGCGGGACGGGGTATTGGTCTGAGCGCCATCGATCTGGTATCCGTTCTGTTCCTGGCGCAGTCCGGCGGCGTTGATGTTAATGGAGTACTCGTTCGTATAGTTGTAGGCACCGGTTTGCGTCGCGGCGCCTGTCATGCCCGGCGTTAGAGAAGCCAGGCCGTAGACGTTCTGGCCTGAAAGGGGCGTATCCTGCACGGTGAGCTCAAGCTTACAAGTAAGCCGATAATCAGCGCTATCGGCAAAAGAACCGCAAGATATATCAAGACCTTCCTGAATTTTATCAAGAGTTCTCCTTCGAGTTTGGTGCAGCA
>CAVRBF010000012.1:0-35173 GCA_963719115.1 uncultured Acidobacteriota bacterium
CACGCCCCACTCGGAGTTGGTTCGGAAGTTTACCGGCGTGAAGGCACAGCCTGTTTCGCTGGTCGCTAGCCGATCCTCGCGGCCTCTGAATGCCGTGCCTACAGGGCGGTGACGATGGGGTTGGGTGCCAGGGGCGTGTTCGCGGGCAAGCCGAGCCGGGCCATGAAGCCGCGGATCGTCGCTTGATGCCGTACCCTATGGGGGACGCGAGCGACGAAGAGGCCCAGCATGCCCGGTGTCACGACGAAACTTGTTGTGCCATGAAGGTCAAGCTGAGCGGAAAAGGGGTAGTGTCTCAGTTTGACGTAGGGGCGGCTTTACGCCGCCATTTGGCGAGGTAAACTCGCCGCTACAAATTCAAACTGAGACATACCGGAAAAGGCTATTGCTCGGAAGGCGAAAGCGAAACGCGCATGCTGCTCTCGAGAAGGGCGCGCAGGTCCAGCGCGATCTCCTCTACCGCCTCCGGCGACTGGCACACCAGTAGCGTGCGCAGCGCCAGCAGCGTTTCCTTGGCGATCAGGTCAAAATCGTGGAAGAAGCAATCCAGGTGCGACCACAATTCTTCCGATGAATCCAAGGTGCGCTCGCCCTCGCGGCAAGCGTGGCGGAACGACTTGCCCAGTAAGGCGCTGGCGCGGACCAGCAATCGAAGTTGCAGAGAAAAGCGATGCTTCGAGCTGAACAAGACCTGATCGAGAAACTCATAGAGCCGGGCGTAGTCAATCACTTCGCGGGATTTGAAGTGCCCGGAGGCCACGCGGCGCAAGTATACAATTCCATTGGTGGCCGGAACGAACTTGGTCAGGATCGTCTGCACCCCGACGACGAGTTCGGCAAGGCGCGCCCATTCCCCCACGGCGAGACGTACGACCCGCCATGCCATCTCGTGGCGGTTTTCCTCGCGTTCGCCGAACGCGTCGTTCAGAGTGATCCCGAGGATCATCGCGTGGGCTTCAATTTCTTGCGCGAGGGGACGATAGACGGCTTGCAGGTCGGAACGCAACGGGGCCAAACCGTTCACCGGCGGTTTGGCTGCGCCCTCCATGTGGAGGAGACGATGTAATAATAGAGCCACGCCACTAACACGATAATGCCGAGAGCCCATTGCATGTCGCCTTAAATATTAGAGAAATGCCCGACTGACTTCAAGCTGGAAGTTGGGTTACAGCTTTAATTTATTATCCAGTGACGTGTACTTAAAGCGACTAACCCATGTAGGCAAAAGGTGTGGCTGGAGCGGGTAGCGGTTCCGAACGCTGTTTCCATATTTGACTTTGCGCAAGTGTGTTGCCCGGAATACCTCTGGACAAAGATGACATTCGTCCAGCCATGAAGGCTCGCCAAGACGGTTTTTTCCCACGATGTTTAGCGAAGCCAGGGGGTAACCGGGGGCGTGATCTGGAAGCCGGCGCTCTGCGGCCGCTGTTCTTGACACTGTTTTCCCGCGCCACCTATAATGCCGTGTCAATTTTTGTGCTTAAAAACTCTCCGCAGATTGTGGGTAACCCTCGTGTCCGAGAATGAATCTTCTGAACTGATCCAGCAGCGAGAAAAAAAGCTCCAGCGCCATTGTTGATCTCGGCTACGAGCCTTATCCGCGCAAGTACGATATTACCCATGGCATTCCGCAGATCGTGGCGGACTACGCGGCAGCGACAAGGAAGAACTGGATGCCCAAAAGGTTACGGTGCCAGTTGCCGGCCGGGTGATGACCATCCGGCCGCACGGCAAGGCGGGTTTTGCCCATCTGGCGGGGGGGAAAGCGCCTGCAAATCTACGTCGCTCGACGCCGTGGGTGAGCGGGACTTCGAGTCGACAAGTTGCTCGACTTGGGTGACCTCATTGGCGTGGAGGGAACTGTTTCGTACCCGGACGGGTGAACTCGGCGTCCTCCCCAAGCGCCTGCAATTCCTGGCCAAAGCGATCCTGCCGCTCCCCGAAAAGTGGCACGGTTTGACGGACGTGGAAATCCGCTACCGGCAACGCTACCTCGACCTCATGGTGAACGAAGACGTTCGACCGTTTTGCGCGCCGGGCAAACTGGTGCGGGTGATCCGCGACGTTCTGGAGGCGGAAGGTATCTGGAAGTTGAGACGCCCATGATGCAGCCCTGGCGGGGGAGCCATGGCCCGGCCTTTCGTTACCCATCACAATGCCCTCGATCTGGACCTGTATTTGCGTATTGCGCCGGAACTCTACTTGAAGCGCCTGATGGTCGGCGGGCTGGAGCGGGTTTTCGAGATCAACCGCGACTTCCGCAACAAAGGCATCTCGACCCAGCACAATCCGGAATTCACCATGCTGGAGTTCTATCAGTCCTACGCGACTACCACGACATGATCGCGCTGACGAACGCCTGTTGCGCCACGTGGCGCAGGCCGTGCTGGGTTCGGTGGAGTTTGACTACGGTGAGCACCGCATCTCTTTTGCGAAGTTTGAGCAGCTCACGATGAAAGAGGCGGTGTTGAAATATTGGCCCAGCGAGGTGGAAGCTCTCACCCTGCCGCAACTGGACGATGCGCAGGTGATGGCGGCCCGCATTCCCGCGCTGAACGGCTGGCTATCTCAACGTGGTGCGCGCCGGTGACCCCGGACATGGCAGAGGAAAAGCGCTCAGGCGAACTCGGGCGCTTTCTTTGAGTTGGTGGCGGAGGAACACCTGATCCAGCCTACCTTCATCGTGGATTACCCGCTGGAGGTCTCGCCGCTTTCGAAGCAGAAGCCGGAAGACCCAACTTTGTCGAACGCTTCGAGCTCTACATCGGGGGAATGGAAATCGCCAATGCTTTCAGCGAGCTCAACGACCCTGAGGAACAGCGCAATCGCTTCACCTACCAGCAAAACCTGCGGGAAAAAGGCGATCTGACGGCGCATGCTATTGACGAGGATTACATCCGCGCGCTCAGTTACGGGATGCCACCGACGGGGGGGAGGGCATCGGCATCGACCGGCTGGCGATGTTGCTGACCAACTCACGCTCGATCCGCGATGTGATCCTTTTCCCCTGTTGCGCCCTGAAAAGCACGGCGAGTAACCGCCGCCTTCCGCGGTACTTCGCACCACAGTTGTTATGTTTGTTTGGTTTCTTCCGTCGCGTCGGGGAATGACTCGCACGCTTCTACGACGTCAGTAAAGATGCTGATGATGCGGTTCAGTCGGGTGATTTCAAACATCAGGGTGATCTTGCCGCCAGGGCTCACCACCACGACCTTCCCCCCGCTTTCGACATGTTCCCGGCGCACGTGGCCACCATGCCCAAGCCGGCGCTGTCGATGTAAGTCAGCCCGGTCATGTCGAACACCATCTTGCGGGAGCCATCCCAGATGCGCTGCTTGATGGCCTGCTCAAATTCCGCCACGCGGCTTCCCAGATTGAGCATGCCGCTGAGGACGGCCACGGTAACGTCGGGCTCCACCTGCCGAAACTCGAAATGGAAGGCCATTTTCGTGATTCTCCTTGGATACCCTAAACTCCGCATATTAGGTGGTGCATGGGGGACTGTCAATGAGCATTTCCGCGGTCATCAATTCTACTTGGCGTGACGCACCGGCTCGATGATAATGTTGGCGCGTATGAGTTTCGAACTTTTTGTGGCGCTTCGATATCTCCGAGCCAAGCGGCGGCAGGCAGCGATTTCCATTATTACCCTCATCTCTGTCCTGGGGGTCATGGCGGGCGTCTGCGCCCTGGTCATATCACTGGCGGTCACCAACGGTTTCCGTGAGGAGCTTGAAAGCCATTTGTTGAGCGCCATGGCGGATGTCAGCCTGGTGCGCAAGCAGGGTGACGGCATTCGGAACTACGATCAATTGGCGGAGAAATTGAGTGGCGCGCCGCACGTTGTCGCCACCGCACCCTCCCTCTACGGGGAGGTTCTGGTGTCGCACGGTTCACGCTCCCAGGGGATGGTGCTGAAAGGCATCGAGCCCGACCGGGAAAAGGACGTCGGCACTTTTCTGCGGCAGTTGCAGGAGGGCTCGCTTGCGGGTTTGTCCCAGACTTTTCCGTCGGCTGATCCCATCATCATCGGCAAAGACCTGGCGACGGCTTTGGGTGCCTATGTGGGTGACACGTTGCAGGTCACCAGCCCCCAGGGTTATTTGACGCCAATCGAGGTGGTCCCCAAGTTCCGCCACTTCCGGGTGGTGGGGATTTTCAATTCGGGATTCTACGACTTTGACAGCACGTGGGCGCTCACCAATCTTCGAGCTGCTCAGAAGTTGTTCGATCTTCCTGACATGGTATCCATCATCGAGTTCAAGATCGACGACATTTACCAGGCGCCGCAAGTGGCGGACGTGATTCGCAGCCAGGCAGGAGAGGGGTACGACACCACCACCTGGATTGAACAGAACCACTCGCTGTTCAGCGCGCTGCGCATCGAGCGACTGGTGACTGTCTTGACGATCGGCCTCATTGTAGTGGTGGCGGCGCTGAACATCTTTATCGCCCTGGTGATGATGGTGATGGAGAAGAACCGCGACATTGCTGTGCTGCGGTCCATGGGCGCGCGCCAACGGCAGGTGTGGGCCGTGTTTACACTCCACGGCGTGGCGATTGGCGGTCTTGGCACCGCGCTTGGGCTGATCCTGGGTTATGGATTTTCGTGGCTGGGAAATACTTACAAGCTGATCCCGCTTCAGGCGGACGTGTACGCGCTGTCTTCGGTGCCGTTTCACGCTCACCCTCTGGACGGTGTCTGGATTGCGGCGGCGGCGCTCACGATCAGCTTCCTGGCGACACTTTATCCCTCGCTCTCGGCGGCGAGGCTGAACCCGGTGGAGATTCTGCGGTACGAGTGAGCGTTCGAAGTTCGAAATTTGAAACGAGCCCCCGACGGGCGGTTCCGCGCCCGAAGGGCGACTCACCCGCAACCGCGCCGATTTTATAACTTCGATTTTCGGTTCCAGTGATTGAGGCTGAGGCATGACTTCGATAGGTGATTGGCCGCTTGGGAGTGACTCCACGCCCCAAACTGCGGAGTCCGCACCCATACTTCGCGCCGAGAGTTTGACCCAGATTTTCCGTTCCGGCAGCGAAGAAGTCGTAGTACTTGATGGAATCAACCTGGAAGTGCAGCGGGGAGAGTTGGTGGCTCTAGTGGGAGAATCCGGTTCCGGCAAGACGACGTTGCTGCACTTGTTGGCTGCGCTGGACACTCAGACAAAGGGTGAGGTATACTTCGAAGGAAGGCGACTGAGTGAGTTTCGCGAAGACGAGCGCGCTCTGTATCGCAATGAGAAGATAGGCTTTGTATGGCAGATGCACTATCTTCTGCCGGAATTTAGTGCTCTGGAAAATGTGGTCATCCCGCAGTTGATTCGCGGGTTGCGCATAAATGATGCGCGGGCGCGAGCGGGAGAATTGCTGGCGGAGGTAGGCCTTGCCGCCGCCTCAAAACGTCGCGTCGGTGAATTGTCGGGTGGGGAACAACAGCGCGTGGCCCTGGCCCGAGCGCTCGCAAATCAACCTGCGGTCCTCCTGGCTGATGAGCCTACGGGAAGCCTGGACCATCGCACAGCGGAGCGCGTGACCGACCTGCTCGAAAGCCTGCATCGGGCCCATCATCTCACCTCGGTGCTGGCGACGCACAACCTGGACCTGGCCCGTCGCGCCAATCGGACCTTACGGTTGGCGGGTGGCAAGTTGACGGAGTGGGTAGTTCCAATGGTTCCATGACCCCCGCACTTCCTGGGTACGGCGGGTAGCAGGGAAGTTGGGGCTCGACGAAGAACTGAGGAGCTATGTTCGAGAGGTACACAGAAAAAGCCCGGCGCGTCATCTTCTTCGCGCGTTACGAAGCCAGTCAATTCGGCAGCCCCTTTATCGAGACGGAACACCTGTTGTTGGGGTTACTGCGCGAGGACAAAGCCCTCACCAACCGCTTTCTGCGCTCGCACGCCTCCATTGAATCCATCCGCAAACAGATTGAGGGACGTACGCCCATCCGGGAGAAGGTTTCCACTTCTGTTGACCTGCCGCTCAGCCAGGAGTGTAAGCGTGTGCTGGCCTACGCCGCCGAGGAAGCCGAACGCCTGGCGCATAAGCACATCGGCACTGAGCATCTGCTTCTGGGCCTGCTCCGGGAGGACAAATCCTTTGCGGCGGAGATTCTGCACGAGCGCGGCTTGCGCCTCTCCACTCTTCGCGAAGAGTTGAGCCGCGTGCAGAACGACAAAGCCAGCGCGGCCCGCCCCAAGGAAACCTCCCTGCTCGGTGAGTTCAGCCGCGATCTGACGCAATCGGCGATGGAAAATCAGTTGGATCCCCTCGTTGGCCGCGACGGAGAGTTGGAGCGGGTCGTGCAGATTCTCTGCCGCCGCACCAAGAATAATCCTGTGCTGATCGGTGAGCCGGGTGTGGGTAAGACGGCCATTGTCGAAGGCCTTGCCCAACGCATCGCGGACGGCGACGTGCCGTCGTTCCTCGCCGACAAGCGGATTTTAGCTCTGGACCTGTCGCTGATTGTGGCGGGCACCAAATATCGTGGTCAGTTTGAAGAGCGCTTGAAGACCATCATGAAAGAGTTGATGGAGGCGCAAAATGCCATTATCTTCATCGACGAACTGCACACGCTGGTGGGCGCTGGTTCCGCGGAAGGGTCGCTGGATGCCGCCAACATTCTGAAGCCTGCCCTTTCCCGCGGCGAAATTCAGTGCATTGGCGCCACCACGCCCGCGGAGTACCGCAAGTCAATCGAAAAAGACCGTTCTCTGGAGCGGCGCTTCCAGGCCGTGAAAGTGCCGCCGCCATCAGAGGCGGAAGGCATTAAAATCCTGTTTGGCATCAAAGATCGCTACGAGAAGTTTCATGCCGTGACTTACACAGACGACGCGCTGAATGGTGCTGTATATCACTCCAATCGGTACATTCCCGACCGATTCCTGCCTGACAAAGCTGTGGATTTGATTGACGAAGCCGGGGCGCGCGTCAAACTGCGTCAGAGCTCTCTGCCCGAGGAGATGATTGACGTCCAGAAGCGCATCAAGTTTGTGGTTCACCGCATGGAGAACGCCATCGCCAACCACGAGTTTGAGAAGGCGCGCTTCTACTCCGACGAAGAACGTAAGGAACGCGAGAACCTCCGCCTGCTGCGCGAAAAGTACAACATTGACGAAACCGCCATGGGCGTGGTAACGCAGGAAGACATTGAAGAGGTGGTGGCCCGCTGGACGGGTGTACCTGTCACCGCGATCAAGGAGGAAGAGGGCGCCAAGCTTCTGCGCATCGAAGACGAACTGCACAAACGCATCATCAGCCAGGAGCGCGCAATTTCCGCCTTGGCGCGCGCCGTTCGCCGCTCGCGGGCGGGCTTGAAGTTGCCTGGCCGGCCGGTGGGTTCGTTCTTGTTTCTCGGTCCGACCGGTGTGGGCAAGACGGAGATGGCACGCTCCCTTGCGGCGTTTCTGTTCGGCTCGGAACGAGCGCTGGTGCGGTTCGACATGTCGGAGTTCATGGAGAAGCACTCGGTATCCAAGCTGATTGGTTCGCCGCCCGGATACGTGGGCTACGAAGAGGGTGGCCAATTGACCGAGCGCATTCGCCGCGCTCCCTATTCGGTTATCCTGCTGGACGAAATTGAAAAGGCTCACCCGGATGTGTTTAACATTCTGCTACAGGTCTTCGAGGACGGGCAGTTGACCGACGGTCTGGGCAACACGGTGGACTTCAAGAACGCCATCATTATCATGACCTCGAACATTGGCGCCCGGTATTTGGAACGCCGTTCGCACATGGGATTCCAATCGGGGGCTGAGGGAGCCACGGAAAAGAAGGCTGAAGACCTGGTGATGAGCGAGGTGAAGCGCCTTTTTAATCCCGAGTTCCTAAACCGTCTGGATGAGATTATTGTATTTAACGCCCTGACGGATAATGATCTCATTCAGATTTTGGATTTGCTGGTCGGGCAGATGAATCAGAATCTCGCCCAGAAGAACATTTCATTGACGCTTTCTCCGGAGGCCGCCCGTTGGATTCTGGAGAAGACTTGCCTGGACCGTTCCTATGGTGCCCGGCCGCTGCGTCGAGCTTTGCAGAAGTACGTGGAAGATCCGCTGTCGGAGGCACTCATCCAAGGGGAGATTCATCCCCCGGCGGTCTTGGAAGTTATCGTCGAGAACGAGGCGCTTTACTATCGTTCCGTTAACGACAAACTGGTCGGTGCCACACCGCTCTCCCACTAGTGTCGGAATAGCAACCGACAGCTAACAGCCTAAAGCGGACAGTTCGCGTTGCCGTTGAGGGTTAGCTGCGAGTTGTCGGCTGCGTGAAGGCGAGTCGCCACGGTTATTCCGGCCGCTAAGCGGACAATCAATGCGCCATGCTCCCGGGGAGCAGCACGCGCCGCAACGTGGCGAGTGGTGTTCGGGCGCAGAAAATCTCCGGCCAACTTCTGGCGGAATCCCGGCATCGGACTGTCTTGTGTTTTTGCGCGCGTGAGGGGGACCGTTTTCTCTTGAAAAAGACAAAATTGTGCGTGCCTGGACCTCGAGGGGATCTGTTCTGGCTGGGACCTCCCGCCCTGGCACTAATCTTGTGGTTGCCGCTTTTGAGTGTGGCGCAAACTCCCCCGCCGGATCAGAAAGCGCAAAATCCACCTCCCGCCAGCCAACAACCGAGCACTCCTCCTCAAAAGCCCGCGGAAAAGAAGGCGCCGGAGCCGAGCCCAGGGCAGTTACAATTGGAAACCCCACAAGCACCGGCAGCGCCAGCGGCAAAGCCGCAAGAGCCGCAGCCCAAGCCGCAATTGACAACTCCTACGGCGCCGGCGACGCCTCCGGCGGAGGAACACAAGCCGACCATCGAGGACATTTACATCCGCGGCAACCGCCGTATCCCGGCTAGCACGCTGCGCGCCCGCATTTTTTCCCACAAGGGCGATGTCTATGACGAAGAGGCCCTTGAGCGGGACTTCATGTCTCTCTGGAACACCGGCTTTCTTGATGATGTGCGCTTGGAAGTCTCCGACGCTCCCAATGGCAACAAGTTTGTCACCTTCTATGTGCGGGAAAAGAAGCTCGTCCGCAGCATCGACTATAAAGGTTTAAGCAGCGTGCAGCAGTCGGACGTGCTGGATGTTTTCAAGAAGGAGAAGGTGGGCCTCTCCATTCAATCCCAGTACGATCCGGTGGTGATCAAGCACGCGGAGGTGGTGCTGCAGGAACTGCTGGCTGCACATGGCAAAATGTTCGCGACGGTCCGCCACCGCACGCGCAACATTCCCCCGAACTCTGTGGCCTTAACCTTCATTGTGGTGGAGGGGCCGAAAGTCAAACTGGGGGATATCAAATTCGAAGGCAACACCGTCTTTAGTGATCGTCAATTGGTGCGATCCATGAAGTACTCACGTCCGGTGGGTGCTCCGCCGTTCTTTTACTGGTTCCACAAGACCTACGACAAGGACCGGATCGGCGCCGACCTGGAAAATATCCGTGACCTTTACCGCGACCACGGCTACTTCTTCGCCCTGCCGAAAGAGCCGGAGACCAAGATGGTCGACACGGGTAACCGCTGGCCCTTCTTTTTCTGGAGTTGGGGACACGGCAAGCGCGTGGATATCAAGATCAGCATCGAAGAAGGTGCGCAATACCGGCTGGGAACCTTCCACATCCGCGGCGCGAAGCTTTTCCGCGAAGACCGACTCGCCACCGTGCTGGGGATGAAGCCGGGCGATGTGTTCGCGCTCTCCAAGGTCCGCAAAGCCATTGACAACTACACCAAGCTGTATGGCTCGTGGGGTTACATCAACTTCACGGCGGACCCTGACATCGAGCCCGACAACCGGAAAAAGGTCATCAACCTGGCGCTGGACTTTGTGGAAGACTATCAATATACGGTCCACCGCATCGAATTTTCCGGCAATACGAAGACTCGCGACAAGGTTATTCGCAGGGAGCTGTTGACAGATGAGGGGGGTGTCTTCAATTCCCAGTACTGGGATCTTAGCGTCCTGAAGATGAATCAGTTGGGCTTCTTTGACGAGATCAAGAAAGAAGACTACGACATCAAGCAGAATTCGAAGGACAAGACGGTTGATATTCTGGTAAAGGTCAAGGAGAAGGGAAAGAACTCGATTGGTTTCTCCGGTGGTATCAGCGGACTTGCCGGCAACTTCGTGGGGCTCAACTACGCCACAAACAACTTCCTGGGCTTGGGTGCGACCCTCAGCCTGGCTTTCTCGTGGGGAACTTTCCAAAAACTATACTCATTTGGCTTTACCGAGCCCTACCTGTTTGACAAGCCCATCACCGCCGGATTCACCGTCTTCAAGAGCGACTATAACTACAACCAGATCCGCCAGCTTGCCATTTATAGCGGCATCAATCCCAATTTGTTGGCGCAGTCCCAATACGGCCAGTACTACGGGCAAAACTTCACGCAGAATTCCGATGGGTTCACGATGTTTGCCTCGTATCCTCTGCGGCGAAGCTTCGCGCGGGTTGGCCTGACTTATAGCTTGTCCCGGAGCAGCTTGCAAGCGTTTAGCTCGGCCTCTGAGGCCTACTTCCAGGCCATCAATTTCACCGGCTTGACCGGTCCCAACTCCCTGACGGGAATCATTTCCAGCCAGATCATGCCGACCTATCTCTATAGCACCATTAACAGCACGTGGACACCCACGCGCGGAAAGTATCTGTTCGCGTCACTGGGCTTCTCAGGAAGCGCCCTGGGCGGCAACGTCAACACGATTACCCCCACGATCGAGATGAAGTATTTTCGCCCGGTGGCCAACGTCAAGTCTGACCATCCCACCGCCATCGGCATGCGGCTCCTTATTTCCAGCGTCATCGGTTACGGGGGACGCGTAGTGCCGCCATTTTCCCGTTACTACATCGGTGGTGAAATGGATGTGCGCGGGTTTGATATCCGCACCGTCAGCCCGGTGGCCTTTTATCCGACGGTCGTCTCTGTCTGCAATCGCGATAACAACGGCAATCCCATCACCGGGTACGACCCAAACGGGAGCGTCCACTGGAAGCTGCGGTTCTACCACCAGCTTTCCCATAAATTCCCCGATTTTTCCGGGCGGCGACACGGAAGCGATTTTCAACTTTGAATACCGCGTCCCCATCGTGGGGTCCACAGCCAGCATCGCCTATTTCATTGACGCGGGCGAGGACATGGCTCTGTACCCGAATCAGCTCAAGCTGACTCCCACGGCCCTGAGCTCGATTGAGAGTAATTACAGTTACTTCCCCATTCCCTCGGAACTAAAGCCGATCGCGGTCACCAACTACCGCCCGCGGAGTTCGACCGGGCTCGATTTGCAGGTCCTTCTTCCCATCGTCAACGCTCCCATCCATATCTTTTATGGCTATAATTGGCTGCGCGTAAACGAACAGATCACGCCGCCGCAGAATTTGCCGCCGGAAACTCTGTTTCCGAACGTTGCGACCTATCTCGATGCGTTGCGAAACTTCCTGCCTTTCCAACTGAAGGAGCGGTCCGGCCGCATCGGATTCACGGTGCAGCGAACGTTCTAAGCTTAGGAAAAATAGGGTAGAATGAAGGACCGACGTGAAAGTTTAAATTCTTGAAGGAGCTCGAATGAAGAATAGATTGACCACCCTTATCGCATTCCTTGCCATCTTGGCGGTGCCGATTGCCTCACGCGCCCAGGGAAAGATCGCCGTCATCAATATCAATGCGGCGATTGCAGGTACAGCGGAAGGCAAGAAGGCGATTGCGGATTTGCAGCAGAAATATCAACCGCGCCAGCAGGAATTGGAACGCTTGCAGTCTGAGATTACCAACATCCAGAGCCAGTTGACCAAGGCCACATCAGACGAGGATCAGCGGCGGCTGTCGCGGGACCTGGAGGACAAACAAAAAATCCTGAAGCGTTCCATGGACGACGCGCAGAGCGACTTTAAATCGGATCAGGATGAGGCCATTCGCCGCATCGGGCAAAAGATGGTGCACATCATTCAGGAGTACGCGCCGCAAAACGGCATGGCGCTGGTGATTGACGGAACCCAGGTCCCCATCTATTATGCCCAGAAGGATCTGGACATTACAGAGGCCATTGTGAAGCGCTACGACGCTGCGAACCCGGTGGCGGGTGCGGTTGCGACCCCTGCCCGCGCACCCGCTACGCCGTCGAGCAAACCCAAGTAAGATGTTGCCCGTTGCAGCACAGGTACACCGCTGCTGTCTCTCTCCCGCTGATGGATGTTAATGAAGACTGTAGGGTTCCCCGGACGGCAATGGTTGTCCGGGAGCCAGATCTTGGTTTGGAAGCTGAAGAAGCTTGAAGGAGCTTGAATGAAGAACCGACTAATCGCGCTCACCATGCTGTCATTGGTGCTGGCTGGCCCGTGGGCTTTGCGGGCTCAGACTGCCGCACCCTCTTCGGCAGGCAAGGTTGGCGTGCTCAATATCCAGGCAGCCATCGCCAACACCGCCGAAGGCAAGAAGGTTATCGGCGACCTGCAAAAGAAGTACCAGCCCCGCCAGCAGGAATTGCAGCGTCTCCAGCAGGAAATCCAGGCGATTCAGGACCAGTTGACGAAGCAGGGTCCGGCATTGAGTGACGAAGAGCAGGGCCGTCTGAGCCGCGAGGCGGAGGAGAAGCAGACCCAATTGAAGCGCTCGTCGGAAGACGCCCAGAACGACTTCAATCATGACCGCGACGACGCCATTGGCCGGATCGGCCAGAAGATGATCCAGGTGATCAGGCAGTACGCCTCCCAGAATGGCTTCACTCTGGTCATCGATGGCGGTCAAATTCCCATTTACTATGCCGCGCCCGACCTCGACATCACCAAGGAGATCGTCACGCGCTATGACGCTGCCAATCCGGTGACGGATGCTTCGGCACCTGCCAAGCCTGCCGCCCCGGCATCGCCTGGGAAGCATCGGTAGTGATGGCCTCAGGCCTTCTCGATCGGCTCCGCGTGAATGGTGATCTTGGAGATCTGCGGGAAGGCCTGGCGGAATTTGAACTCCAGAGTTTCGGTAATGTCGTGCACGCGGGCGATGGGAAGGTCCGGCGACAGCGTGCAGTGAAGACGAACCACCACGCTACCGCCCACCTGATGTGCTTCCACGGAATGGCAATCGAGAACCCCTGGCGTCTCTCGTGCCAACTCGGCCAACTTCTTTTCCACTGCCAGATTATCGATCGGGGCCTCGTCTCCCGTCTCCACCGCCAGCAGTAGTGGTTCAAGATGTACGTTGACTTCGCTGACCTCCGGTAGACTTGCCTTGATCTCACTCTCGAGCTGAGTGGAACGGTCATGTGCTTCCGCCAGGCGCAACTGCGGATCGACTTCCAGATCCAGATGAACGTTGATCCGGCCATTCACCTCATAGGCTGAAACCTCGTGCACCAGAAAATTGTGGCGGTGGGCGACGGCGCGAATTTTCGCCACCAAGTCTCCGGACGAGGGCTCTTGGGGCGTGGTGTGGATCACCACGTCGGCCGTGGGGAAGAGACTGTGAACCGCCGCCTCCACCACGTCAGCGACCGATTTGGCGTGCTCCAAGGAAATATTGCTGGCGAGCGTCACCCGCAAATCAACGAATAACCTGCTGCCGCTCTCGCGAATTCGAATGCGGTCGAGGCTCAGCACTCCGGAAACCCGTGAAACCGTATCGGCAATGAGCGTGCTTGTTCCCGTGGGCGCGGCATCCACCAATGCGTCCACGGTTCTCTTGCCCAGGCGCAACGAGATGTAAACCACAATCCCTGCCACCACCAGGGCCGCGGCGGGGTCGGCGCTTTGCAGCCAACGCAAGTTGGTCTGCTGTGCGACGTACACCAGCACCAAGCCGAAGATAACCACCGTGGAACTATAAACGTCAGTGGAGAAATGCAGGGCATCAGCTTCCAGAGCCTGGCTGTTATATTTGCGGGCCACTCGGAAGAGGACACGCGAGCGGAACGTGTCAACGGTAATGGAGATGAACATTACGCCAAAGGCCCAAAGCGAAGGCTCCACGTGCACGTAATGGAAGAACAGGCGGCGCCCCGCTTCCCAGACGATCCACCCGCACGTGGCAATAAGCAGACCGGTCTCGATAAAAGCGGAGAGGTGCTCAATCTTACCGTGCCCGAAGGGGTGTTGAGGGTCGGCGGGCTTGTCGGAAACCCGCACGGAAAGGTAGGTAATCACCGCCGCGACCAGGTCCAGCGTTGAGTGCATCGACTCCGATATAATTCCCAGGCTGCCGGTCCAGACTCCCACCGTCAGCTTCAAGGTGGTTAGCAGTACGGCCGCCACTATGGAGGTTAAGGCAACAGCCTGTTTCTCCCGGCCATAATCACCCGGCGTACTGGCACTGACAATTGTAGACATTGTCCTGGGTGGAATTATACTTGAATCGGACCACAGAAAAGGGGTGGCAGAACCCTAAAGCCGATCGTTCAGGTCGTCCAATGCAGCTTCCAGTTCCGACCGCGCATGTTGTTTGCCTTGGCGGCCGGTGACTTCGACTCCCCTGGCGAGGACCTTCCGCGCCTCTTCCAGCCTCCCTTGTTTAACGAGGAAGATGCCTGCTTGATAGTAGGTGGCGGAATACTCGGGATGGTGTGCCAGCAAGTATTCAAAATGCGTCCACGCGGCGGCGGGGTCGCTGCTCACCAATTCCATCGCCAGTCCATAGCGCGCGAACGTGTTGCCGGGATCCAGGCGCAGGGTTTCTTCCAGGAACTCGCGTCTGATCTTTTCGGCTTCGGGAGGCATATTCGAGCCCTTTGTTAGTATCTGATTCCGGTTGCAACGCCCTGCCTGCTCGCATAGTATAGGCGGACGATCGAGGATATGGCAAAAGCTTTCGACCGCGATTTGCACACGGTATGCCGAGAACAAAAGGAAAAACCGTTGCCGAGTCTGCTACCGAGATGGTGGAGTTGGTTCTTCCCAACGATGCCAACCCCCTGGGCGCCATGCTGGGCGGCCGGGTGATGCACCTGATTGACATTGCCGGGGCCATTGCGGCACAACGCCACGCTTCTTCCCAGGTGGTGACAGTGTCCGTGGATAACCTCGATTTCCTTTATCCTATCCGTGTGGGTGAGCATGTGGTGCTCCGCGCTCACATCACCCGCACATTTCGGACTTCCATGGAAGTGGAAGTGAGGGTTTACCGGGAGGATTACTTAACCGGTCAGAGGCGGCAAACCAGTTCGGCCTTTGTCACCTATGTGGCGATTGGTCCCACCGGTAAGCCTCAAGAAGTTCCGACCCTGATTCCCCGCACCAAGGAAGAAAAACGACTATACCGCGAGGCGTTGGTCCGGCGCCGGCAACGCCTTGCCCTGGCCGCACAAGCTCATCGGCGCTACTTTGAAAGAGCCTGATACAGGCAAGTCATGGGCAGTGTGATAGACACATTGCTGCTTCGCCCGATTCGGAGGCCTTCGGATGAAAATCAAGCGGAACAAGACGTTTTCCGGCACGCCCTGGGAACCTAAATTCGGATACGCTCGGGCGGTACAGGTGGGTGACGTGGTGCACGTGTCCGGTACCACCGGGACCGATCCCTCCGGCAAAGTCCTCGCGCCGGGTGATATGTATGCTCAGACGGTACAGACCATTCGCAACATTGAAAATGCCCTGAAGCGGTTGGGCCTGGGTCTGGAGCACGTCGTCCGCACGCGTATCTATGTAACTCAAATCGACAGGTGGGAGGAGGTCGCCAAGGCCCACTCGGAATTCTTTGGCGAGGTTCATCCTGCCACCAGCATGGTTGGCGTGGCACGCCTCATTGACCCCGAGATGCTCGTCGAGATCGAGGCGGAAGCCGTCGCGTGATCCCTCAAACCCGCAGGAATATCTTCTGCCGGTAGAGAAAATACAGGAACAGCCAGGCCGTGAAAACGACACTGCAGCTCCAGATCAGCGGATCGTAGTGGCCGAACACGGGCCTCAGGCCGTGCAAGAAGACGTCGGTGATGATATCGAATTTAAAGAAGCGGTCGACCAGGTAAATGGTGATGGCATTCATGCCGATCACTTTGAAGAAGAATGACCAGCGTTGATACCCGCGCACGTCGATGATCCAATAGAAGAGCGCCAGCAGCAGCAGGCTCCAGCCGCCCGCCCAGAGCACGAAGGAACTGGACCATACGTTCTTGATGATCGGAAATTGCAGGCTCCAGAGCCAGCCGACAAACAGGCTGGCTACTCCGGCCAGGGCTAGGCCCTGCGCCTTCCGTTGCGGCGAGAATTTAGCGGAACGCAGCCAGTGGCCGGCCAGCACGCCTAGCAGGCAGGTGGAGATCGCCGGCAGCGTCGAGAGCAGGCCCTCGTTATCGCCGAAGGGGTAGCAGCAAAATCGAAACGGGATGATGTGGCGGTCCAGGAAGCCGGCCAGATTGCCCGCCGGAGTGGCCCAATCCGCGTGCGCAACCCCCGGAACCGGTACGAGCCACATGATGAGCCAGTAGACCACCAGGATGCCGCCGGCCACCATCGCCTGACCGCGAACGCCCGTCATCATGACCACCAGGCTGGCGAACAGATACGCCAGGGCAATGCGCTGCAACACGCCAGGAATCCGCAGATGCTGGATATTGAAGTCGAGCAAGCCGCCATAAATCAAACCGAACAGAAAAAGGGTTAGGAACCGCTGCACGATGTGACGATAGAGTTGGCCGCGGTTCGCGCCCTCTTCCTTACGGCGCGTCAGTGAAAAGGGCAGGACCAATCCCACTGTAAAAACGAAAAGAGGAAAAATCAGATCGTAGAAGTGAAAGCCCTCCCAGCGCACGTGCTCAAATTGCGTATCGAGCGCTTGCGTCGCGGCGCCGGGCCACACCTTATAGAGAGCGTGAATGATCCTTTCTCCTCCCGCGATCCAAAACATATCAAACCCGCGCAGGGCGTCGATGGACGCCACGCGCTTCTGCACAAAAGATGGCTGCTGACTGGCGTTACCCATAGGGACCTCGTGCCATAAGTTGCGTGCCCGTCCGAACAGACGGCCGCTGACCGCGACATTATGCACAATTCGAGGCAGAAGGGAAAGCAGAGTTGTGTCTAAATCTTTTTGTCTTTCCAGCGCCCCTTCGCTAACTTGCACGGGGTTTTGATGCCGTGTACCATAAAAGTTAAGCTATCTACACGGGCAATCGCGAGCCGATGGCGGTAGCGCAAACTGCAACCAGCGTTTGGGGGAAGCGACTTCCCGGTGAAAGATGCGGACCTTACCCAGCTACTTGAAAATGCCTTCCAAATCGGGCCTGCCCTTGGTGTTGAGCCTGTGTTTGATGGCTCTCGTTGTTCCGCCCGTCCACGCCGAGCAGTGGCAGAAGCTTAATCCCCAGGGATACGTCAATGATTTCGCCGGCGTTTTGGACGCAGCGACGGTGGAGAAGCTCACTGCGGTCTGCACCGAAGTCGACCAAAAGGCCAAAGCCCAAATTGCCGTGGTCACCATCAAATCGCTGGATGGCGAACCGGTGGAAGACTTCGCCAACCGCCTGTTCCAGAAATGGGGCGTCGGCTACAAAGGCACCGACCGCGGCGTGATGGTCCTTCTGGCTTCCGCTGACCACAAGTATTGGACGGAGGTCGGGTATGGTCTTGAACCCATTCTTCCTGACGGCAAAGTGGGTGGCTTCGGGCGGGAGATGATCCCCTGGCTTCGCCAAGGCAACTACGATAACGCCATTCTACAAATTGTGACCAGCATCGCAACGGTGATCGCACAGGATAGTCACGCTGGTTTGTCCAGCTTGGGCGATGTCCACCTTCCTTCACTGCAGGCGGAGAATAGCGGTCACGGCAAATCCCCTCAAGACGATAAAGGAAGTATCATCCCGTTCATCATCGTCATACTGCTTGTCTTTGGTGTGCCGTTCTTCTTTGGGTCGTTTGACCTCGGCTCCGGGACTTTCGTAGGACGGAGAGGCAAAGGCCGTTGGCGCGGTGGATATTGGGGCGGCGGAGGTGGCTGGGGCGGTGGTGGCTTCGGTGGCGGAGGTGGCGGCGGAGGTTTTGGCGGGTTCGGTGGAGGTTCTTCGGGGGGGGGAGGGGCCGGCGGAGGTTGGTAGAGGCGTTTGGGGAGCGAACAACCATGATTGCTGAGAACGATCTTACAGAACTGGTAGCGCGACTAAAGACTGGCGCGGGGAATAATCTCCTCTCTGTCATCCTGTACGGTTCCGCGGCGACGGGGGAATTTCACGAAGGACATTCCGACTTGAACGTCCTTTGCATCGTGCAAAACCTGGGCAGAGAGGAGCTGAGCAACCTGCACGCCGCTTCCGCCTGGTGGGCCAAGAAGGGGCACCCGGTGCCACTGTTCTTCACGCTCCACGAGCTTCAACATTCCGCTGACCTGTATGCCATCGAACTGCTGGACATCGTCGCGGCCCACCAGGTTCTTTACGGTGAAGATGTGACCTCGACGTTGCACATCCCCATGGACCTCCATCGCCTGCAAGTCGAAAGGGAATTGCGCAACAATACACTGCGCTTGCGGCAGCACTATCTGAGATATCCCCACGATTCCCGCAAGATACTGGAGCTGATGACCTCGTCCATCTCGTCGTTTGCTGCACTGTTTCGGCATGCCTTGATTGCTTTGGGTGAGAAGCCTGCGCCCAGCAAGCGAAGCGTGTTCGACCAATTAGGCTCGGTACTGGCATTTGACCCGGCTCCGTTTCGCACCATCTATGAGGTTCGCGAGCGCACAAAGCGGGAACGTGACGTGGACGTCCTTGCGACATTTGACGCTTACCTGGACCGGATTTCCCGGGTTACGGAAGAGATCGACCGACGGCTGGCAGGGTCGTAGCGGCGGTTTTCAAGGAGGAAACTCATGAAGATTCTTCTGGCGGTGGTGGGACTTGTGGTGGCCCTGGTGGTGCTGGGCGCCCTGCTGGTGGGCGGGGCTTACGTCAGCAGCAAGAACGAGATGGTCCGCAAGAATGAAGCCATCAAACAGGAATGGGCGCAGGTGGATGTAGTGTTGCAACGCCGCGCCGACCTGATTCCCAACCTCGTGGCTACGGTAAAGGGCTATGCGCAACACGAGCAGACCGTGTTTGGAGATATCGCCAATGCCCGCGCCGGCCTGCTGAATGCCAAGACGCCCGCCGACAAGATCGCCGCCAACGGCCAGTTGGACGGCGCAATTGGCAGGCTGCTGCTCATCGTTGAGAATTACCCGAATCTCAAAGCTGACCAGAACTTCATGGCTCTTCAGGACGAGCTGGCTGGAAGTGAAAACCGGATCGCCGTCGAGCGTCGCCGCTACAATGAGGCGATTCAGGATTACAACACCTACATCGGCCAGTTCCCCAACAGCATTTTTGCCGGATGGGCGGGATTCCAACGGAACAACGACTACTTCGCCGCTTCCGAGGGCGCTCGCCAGGTACCTAAGGTGGACTTCGGTACGTCGAAGCAGTGAGGGCGCCGCTTCGGCTTGTCTTATCTCTACGATGGACTCTCGACGAGATTCGGGACTGTCAATAGCTTCCGCGTGAGGGTGCAGGAACGACACTAAGCGACGCGGTTGAATTCCTTGCCCGTTACCCACGCAAGTGCGGTGATTTCCGGATCCTGCTGAAGGATGTGGTAAATCGCCTTGCAGACGCGGGCCCATTCGGCAAATGTGGCTTCGACCGATTCGCGACACCACGCCGGCCTGACGCAGGAAGTGAGCAGGCCGCATTCGACCTCTCCGGGACGGCGCTGAACGAGGAGAATTACCGCGACATCGAAGGTCGTGAAACGCACGTAGAAACCCGCATCGCACGCCTTGCCGGGTTTAGCCGGGGTGACTTGAAAGCCCGTGGCCCGCAGGCTTTCGCCCACGTGCTCGAGAAGGCAAAGGCCGTAGGGATCACGTAACGGCCTGTGGGCTCGATGGTCGAAGGGGCTGGAAAGGACCCGAAAGGCAAAGCAACTCTTCATCTCATCAGCTCGTGCGGCTTCTGAATCGCTCATGCTTCTCATGGCAACACTCTCCTGCCAAAAGCAAGCTCATGTGGTGGTGGGAAATACCTTCTGACTACTTTTTCAACCGCCTCTTACCATTGTCCGGCAGCACCATGACGTGTCAAGCAGATTCTTGGCGCGATTTCCACGGTGATTGACAGATGTCCGCGCCAGGAGTCAGAATGCCTCGCCGTGAACGATGCCGTCAGCTTGACGTTGCACTCCCGGCCGCCCGCGACCGGGAGTAACTGCGCGTGGTGTCGCACCCTGGCAAACTCCTTTCCCGCCGTGCGACCTCTTTTCGATCTGCGGCGAATTCTGCTATTAACTCTCTCGAATGACGAGGCCTCATCATATGACTTATCAACAGCTCAGCCTTTCCGACACGACAGCAACATCGAGTGACGTCCATACAAACCACCGTGACGCCAACCTGCTTGAGAGGGCGGTCACACGGCGCGGCCTCCTCAAGTCGCTGGCGGCATCCCTGGCCGCTGGTTGCTTGCCCGCGCTCAGGGGCATGAACGCAATTGCCGCCCGCGTCCCGGCGGAAGAGCGAAGCGCCCGACCCTCGCCGGTGAAGAATCCCGCCTGGTTCGGCTTCAACCTGCTGGAGTACTTTTCCACGGACGCCGACTGGATGAAGTACTTCCCTTACCACGCAGACGGCATGTTTCGCGAAGACGACTTCCGCTGGATGCGCGATTGGGGATTCAACTTCGTGCGCCTGCCCATGGACTATCGCTTCTGGACCGATGTTAACGACTTGATGACCATCCGGGAGAAGGACGTCGAGCCCATCGATCGCGTCATTCGCCTGGGCGAGAAGTATGGGATTCACGTCAACATCTGTCTGCACCGCGCGCCCGGCGAGTGCATTCTGGACGGGATGAATGAAGCTCTCACGGGTATCCACATCACCCAGGAGAAGACCAGCGTTTACGAGAATGCCCACGCGCTGGACGCTTTCGTTCATCAATGGACTTACTTCGCCCAACGCTACCGCCGCATCCCCAGTGAGCGGCTCAGCTTCAACCTGGTGAATGAGCCCAAGTACCGGTTCAGCGCGGCCGAGGAAGCGCAATTCAAGACCCACAATCCCGACGACAGTTTCAGCCGCGCGATGTTCGACCGCCACCGGCTTCAATACGCGCGCGTGGCCCGTGCCGCTATTAACGCGATCCGCGCGATTGACCCGCAGCGGACGATCGTCAGCGACGGGTATGCAGTGGCGAATTCGCCCGTGCCGGAACTGTTCGATACGGGTGTGATGCAAGCGTGTCACACTTACATTCCGGCGCCGCTTACGCACTATCACACGGAATGGGCTCCGGCCTACTTTACACCGGACACGCCGTTTCCCACCTGGCCACTCAAGGATCGCGAAGGGCGCGTTTACGACCGCGCGGCGCTGGCCACCATCTTCGCGCCCTGGGCCGATCTGCCGCGGAAGGGAATTCCCATTCATTTCCCGGAAATGGGCGCGAACAAACACACCCCTCCCAACGTCGTGCTGCCCTGGTTTGACGACACGCTGAGCGTGCTGAAGGACCTTCACACCGGCTGGGCGCTGTGGAACCTCCGCGGACCCTTTGGCATTGTGGACACGGACCGGCCGGGAACCAAGTTCGAGGATTGGCATGGGCATCAACTCGACCGCCCGCTGCTGACGTTGCTGCAAAGGCGGATGAAGACATAGCGGCGGCAGGTCGCCGTATACTGCCTACCGCCTACTGGCTTCGGCATACACGCACTCTCGTCCCGCGTCGGCGTAGGCGCGGACCAGGTTGGGGTCGGCGTCGAAGAAGTGGTCGGAGGGCGAGAGGATGAAGCCGCCGCCTTCCCCCGCCGCGGCAAAGCAGTCGCGCACAACGGTGCGAGTGGCGTCCGCGGTGCAGCCGACCAGGGCGTGAAACTGGTCGAAGCCGCCGATGATGCAGACGCGGTCGCCGATGCGTCGCTTGGCCTCGGCCAGGATCACGTCACCGCCCATCGCCGCCGGCGTAAAGGTTTCCATGGCGTCCGGCTTCATGCCGGCGATTTTTTCGAGAATGGGCATCATGCCGCCGCACGTGTGATACACGATCCGCTGGCCCGCCTGGTGCGCGAGCGCAATCAACTCCGTATCGTAGGGCGCCACGTATTCCTCGAACAACTTTGGGGAAATCACCGTGGATGAGGCCGACCCGCCACCCAGTTCCACCAGGTCGATCTTTGCCCCCGCCATCGACTGGATATAAACCTTCTTGCGGCGGTGCAGGACGTGCAGAAATTCGTGCACCCATGCGGGGTCGTCATAGGTGGCCAGAATCAGTTGCTCGGTGGGGAAAAGGCAGCAGGCGTCCTGCCATGCGCCCGGCTGTCCGTAGACATCAAAGCAGGGAATGTGGCTGCGCACCAGGCCGCGCTCGCCGTACGCCTCGGCGGCGCGATTCACCGCCTCCACGTCGCACCACGGCGTCGTGACGAATTCGCCGATCAGGTCGATGTCGCGCTTGTTCTTGATGGGATGCTCGCTCACCCAGGTGGTCTGGTCGTTCGACTGCGTGGTCATGGTCAGCGTGCCCTTGGGCGTCACAAAGCGATAGCGCCGGGTTTTGTACGTGTCGTCCGGAACATCCTCCCACTCCGTCCGCCACTGGTCGGACCAGACGCGCCGCGCTTCCAGAAAGCCCGGTTCGCCTTGCAGCGGATCGAAGTAATCCTGACCGCCGGGCGCGGGCTTGTGCTCCACCACCCAGGTGATGGGGTCAAGTCCGTAGCGATCGAAGAACTGCTGCGCGGAGATTCCACCCTCGTACTTGTCCAGATAGTATTGCATCACGTGATGAGTGGTCACCGGCAAGCGATCGGACGGACGGCGTTCAAGAGCAGCGAGAAATCTTTGCTTGGGAGTCATGGTTGAGGCCTTCCAGAGTATCAAGGTTTCCTTGCGGCGACGTGCAGCCGGCGCGGAGTGTAGCACGGTGCCTTCCGTCGTGCGATTCAATCGAGCAGCGAAGCGGGACTATGGTGGAACGGGTTGACGAGAAGTAGACCATCAATATCCTGGCCGGTCTGAAGATCCTCCGTGAGTAGGTATCGACACGAAGCTGATTTCGCTGCGGCGATGATCAGCGCGTCCCAAAAGGAGAACTGAAAACGATCTTGAACCTTCCATGCTTGTTCGATGATCGCTCCGTCCGGACGTACCGGCCGCCAAGCCAGAAGATCTCGCACCTCGGCCCGCGCTTCCTGTCGGGCGTTTGGCCATTTGCTGGCTACTTTTGCGTAGAATTCATGGAGCACTTGGAAGCTGATGCGACCCTGACGCCTCTTCCACAACTCCGACCGCCACTCCCGCGCTGCAGCTTGCTTTTTCGGATCGGCACGATCGATTGCGTAGATGAATACGTTGGTGTCAACGAAGACCGGTGCGATCATGGACTTCCTCACGTGACAAATAGCGGCCGTTGCTTCGCAGGAAGGGCTTACGCGCTAGGGCTCTGCCCATCGCAGCCGCGTAAGCGTCCTCCTCCTGCATTCGCTCCTGTAAGATTCCTGCCAGGAAGCGCGACACGCTGGTGTCTCTGCGTGCGGCCTCTACCCGTGCCCAGCGCGCGACACTCTCATCGAGGGTTAGCGTTATATTGCGGAGTTGTGCTTTCATAACACGAGATTAGTGTAACACGGAGTCTGTGTCAAGCTACCTCGGCACTTCCAGGGGCCACATCTGGCCGGCGGTAAGTCCGCCATCGACGTAAAGCACCTGGCCGGTGACGAAATCACTGGCGGCGCTGGCCAGGAAAATCGCGGCGCCCACCAAGTCGTCGCGCTGGCCCAGTCGATGCGCCGGCGTGCGGTCCAGGGCCCAATTCAGCATCGTGGGATTCTCCCACAACTTGGCGTTCAAGTCGGTCAGGATGATGCCGGGGGCGATGGCGTTCACCTGCACGTTGTACTGTGCCCACTCCACGGCAAGTGCGCGCGTCATGGAGCCAATCGATCCTTTGCTGGCGGCATAGGGCGCCATGCCGTTCAGGCTCACGTGCGTGTGCAGGCTGGCGATGTTGACGATCTTGCCGCCGCCCTGCATGATCATCACGCGCCCGCAGTCGCGCGCCATCAGGAAGTTTCCACGCACATTGATGGCCAGAATCTCATCGAGCTTGTCCTCCGGGTAGGTCTCGGCAACGTGCCGGAAATTGACCCCCGCCACATTGAACAGCGCGTCCAGGCGGCCGTACTGGGCCGCGATGCCGTCCACCGAGCGCGTGATCTGCGCGGCGTCGGTGATGTCGCACACGCGGTATTCGAGCCCCGTGGCCTTCAGGGCATCCTCGTGGCGGCTGCTCACGATCGCCTTCGCGCCCGCCTGCTGGAAGGCTTTGGCGATGCTCAGGCCGATTCCGCGCGACCCTCCGCTGACCAAAACCACTTTCCCTTCCAACGAAAAGAGCTTGTCCGTCATTCGTCACCTCTGTATCTTCGTGGCAGTCCGCTATACCGCGCCGGATGAACCCCCTCACCCGTCTCGCCCCGGCTCACGAGAACGCCGGCGGCGAGCCACCCTCTCCCCCAAGGGGGCGAGGGCGCAAACTCAACTCCTCCCTCGCCCCCTTGGGGGAGAGGGGCGGGGGTGAGGGGGTCTACCTTACTCGGCGGTGGCACCCAAGAGCGGATCTATTTGCCTCCGCGCCTCGGTGGTGCGATGCCATCTACGGCGTTATCATGATCTTAATCACGCGCTCATCCCCGTCAAGAACGCGATTGAACAGCGCCGGAGCTTCCGCCAGCGCGATGCGATGGGTAATGATGTCTTTGGCGCGAATCTTTCCTTCCGCCATCAGCCGGATGGCCACGTCAAAGTCCGCGTCGTAAAGGCGGCTGGTGGCCAGCACGACGTCTTTTGAGAATGCCACTTTCAGCGGGAAAACAATATCGCCTTTGGGCACGCCGTAAACCACCATGCGGCCGCCGCGCGCGCAGGCCACCAGCCCGTCCAGAACGCTTTCCTCGCTGCCGACGCCGTCAATCACCATGTCGAATTGCTTTTCAAAATCATTCCGGGGGAAGCCGCCGCGCACGTCCAGCGCCTGGTCCACGCCGAGTTTGGCGGCCAGCTCAAGCCGCTCCGGAAGAATATCGGTCACCACCACGCGCCCCGCTCCCAGTGCGCGAGCAACCTGAATGACTAGCAGGCCGATGTTGCCCGCGCCAAATACCAGCACGCGGTCGCCCGCCCGGATGCCGCCCCGTTGGAGCGCGCGCACCGCCACCGCCACCGGTTCCACCATGGCCGCCGATTCGAAGTCCATGCCGGGCGGAATCCTGCGCAGCATGTAGTCTTCCACCACCGTCTCTTCCGCGTAAGCGCCGTTGCGCGAAACCACTCCCAAAACTTCCGTCGAATCCGAGTGGTGCACTTCGCCCTTGGCGAAAACCGCCTCGCTCCGGTTGACTAGAATCGGATGCAGCAGCACACGGTCGCCGGGCTTCCAATCCGCTTGCCTGCCGGCCTCCAGGATCTCGCCGCTGGCCTCATGGCCGGGAACAATGGGGAAGCGCGTGAAAGGCAGCTTGCCCGCGATGCTGGCGTAATCGGACCCGCACACGCCCACCCGTTCGATCCGCACGCGCACCTGGCCATCCAATAGCTCAGGCCGAGCCATGTCCGTCAATTCCAGTTGCCGTGGTGCCTTGAGTAGCAGCACTTTCATGTTCGTCATTCCCCCGGGATATTGGGCGCGCCCCCAAATCAAAGAGCGTACGCCGGTCGAGAGTATACTCTCCGCCGCCGTGCAGTTCCACCGGGGCCTATACTGTGCGACATAAATTGTAGCGTCGATCCCTGATCGACGCCGACGGTCGCAGACCGCCGCTACAACCCGTAGCGCCGCCATTCCTTCGCTTCGCTCAGGACAGGCTTTGGCGGCTTCGGTGCCGGCTGGAAGCCGGCGTTACGACCCAAATTAGGGGAATGACTTACTTCACTCATCTGCCTCTCGGGTAGCACGGCCTTCCCTGGAAACTGTCATCCTGAACCTGCACTTCAAGGCGAAGGACCCCTGTATTTCGTCTTACCCAAGTGCGCCGCGCGAGCGCGGCGTGCAAGCACGGGCGCTCCCGCCCTGTGTTTCCTACGTACAATGAAAAGGGTCCTTCACCCTGAAGGGCGGGTTCAGGATGACAGGCGCGTGTGTTGGGTGGTGGGAAACTGGTTGACTCATGTAAGTTACTCCCCAAATTAGGACAGCACCCGAAACTGGCTGAATCTTGACGCTCGCCACCGCACGACCGCCGTGCATTTTCAATAACTTCTCGGGATATCCCGTTGTAGGCGTGCTTTCGGCTCCTCCGCCGCCTACCGGAGCAAGACGGGCTTTGCGCCTCGGCGCCTCTGCGTGCGATATCTTCTTCGCACTCTCGCTACTTCGGCTGCGCATTGGTGAGATTACAGTGACGGCCCATACTGGTTTGGCCGCGCAGCGCTTGTTCCGATCATCTGCGCCCCCAATCAGGAAATCTGACCGCTGTTTCGCGCTTGCCGCGGCCAAAATGTCGCTCAACTGTCGTCCAAACTGCCGAAAATGTCCGCTTATTTCCGGACAAATTGTCTCAGCTCCCTTTGTTTTCATACATATATAAGCTTCGCTCGTACAAAATTTAATTTTTCGTGCCGGAATGCCCCTGAAAGTGACTTTTTGTTGGGAGAAATAGCGCGCCAGCAGCCGCGCCGGGCGGGCGAGAGGAATGTTCATACCTGCGATCCGCCGGAGCCTTTCGTCCCGATGGCAGATCACCAAAATGAGTATACTCACATAACTAGGCTTTTGTCAAGGGCGATCTGAGCCTAGGCAAGGCAATTCTGAATGCTGAATTCTGAAAGGTCGCGGGTGGCGCATACATCGTACTGTATGTATGCGACCCGAACGTCGCGCAGCGAGCTGCCGAAGTGACGCAGACATAAAAGGCGATGTCTGCGCCACCCAGATTCTGTTCGATTCCCGCGCCACGACAATCTGTGGTCCCCCCATGACTCCCCATGCCCGCGCTGCTTGCAGGCGCGTCAGACCTGGCGCGGGTGTCCGGCCGGTGGACCCGGGTCGGCGATTGCACACGGCAGCACCCCGGTGTATATTGCGGCGCGTAGCAGGAGCCAGGGCGCAGGTTCCAGCCCAAAGGGAGATCACGCCGTGAACAGATCGGGAGCAGCAATATTGTTGGCCTTGGCATGGGCTGGCATGACTTTTGCCCAAGTACAGGCGCCGCCGGCCAAGGGGCGGGGCACGGCGGAAACGCTCCAACAACTTGAACGCGATTGGGCGGATGCTTTGAAGACCGGGGACACGGAAAAGCTCGGTCAAATCCTCGCTGACGATTGGGTGGGGATCGGTTCCAACGGCAAAAGGGGAACCAAGCAGGCGATGCTGGCGGACATGAAATCCGGCAAGGTGAAGCTGGGCGCCATCGAGTTTGGGCCCTATGGAGGTGAAAGAACTGGGTGACATTGCGGTGGTCCAGGGCAGCGACATCGAAAAGAGCGCTGCGGGAAAAGACACCCAATCGGTGTGGATGGACGTTTTCGTGAAGCGCGCGGGCAAGTGGGTGGCCGTGCGCTCGCAAACCGCCAAAGTGAAATAGGCGTCGAAGACTACCCGTTCGCGGGTGGCGCATACATCGCACTGTATGTATGCGACCCGAATGTCGCGCTGCGAGCTGCCGAAGTGACGCAGACATAAAAGGCGATGTTTGCGCCACCCAGATTTTGTTCGATTCCCGCGCAAGTTCGGTCAGTTGACGGTGGGTCGGCATATACGCGGGTGGTGCGTTCGCCGCTCCAGTCCGGGTTGCGGAGCTATCCTGATCCCTGGTGGGATCTCTGCCGCGCCACGTTCAGGCGGGGCCCCGCGAGTCGCGGAGGATGTGCCGCCGGCTCGCTGTACACATATTCGTCATCGGTTTCTTTGCGCAGTTCTTCAATCCGCTGGCGAAGTTGACGGACAAGCGCGGCACGGGAGGGGTCGTCATATAGGTTGTGAAGTTCCCCGGGATCCTCCTGCAAGTCGTAGAGTTCGAATTCCTCCGGCTCCTCATAGTAATGAATCAGTTTGTAATGCTCGGTACGGACGCCGCGGTGCTTCCGGACGTTGTGCGGTCCCGGGTACTCATAGTACTCGTAGAGCCAGTCCTTCCGCCACGACTCGGGCTCTCCACCTTTCAGCAGCGGGCGAAGGCTCCGTCCCTGGATCCACTCGGGAACTGCGATACCGGCAAGATCCAGAAAGGTAGGAGCCAGGTCCGTGATGAGCGTCGTGCTTCTGGAATTTATCCCGGCGGGGATCAGCCGCGGGTAGCGAATCAACATGGGAACGCGGATCGAAGGCTCATGCATGAAACGCTTGTCGTACATGCGCCACTCGCCCAGGAAGAATCCATGGTCGGAAGTGAAGAGGATGACGGTGTCATCAAGCCGGCCCATATCGGTGAGCGCCTGCAAGACCTTGCCCACGTTGTCGTCAGTGTCCACGTATCCGGCATAGTAGTCCTTGACGACTTCTTCCAGTGATCGTGCGCAGTTGCCGCCCGTCTGGCTGTGCTTGACGTAAGGGCCACCGATCTTGTTATCGGCGTTGGCCACCGCGCGGGGCTTACCGGGAAATCCCTTCAGGTCATCGTCAAACGTCGAGGGCTTGGGGATGGAGACGCCATCATACAAATCCAGATAGCGCCGCGGCCGGAAAAAGGGCGCGTGAGGCGCCTGGAACCACAGGCAGAGGCAAAATGGCTTCTCGCGTTTCTGTTTCATCCACGCAAGGGCCCGGTCCGTCACCAGATCGTCCACGTAACCCTCAAAGACCTGGGGCGGCTTCACGTTTCCATTCGCGCCCTCCTCAATGACCGGCCAAAAATAATCCGTGGCTGCACCGGGGTAACCGAAATAAGCGTCCCACTGGCGTTCACCCAGTCCTCCGAGATGCGGCTTTCCCAAACAAGCGCGACCTCATAGCCACCGTTCCTCAGCAGTTCGGTGAAAAGTGGAACTTCCGAGGGAAGCACGCGCCCTTTGTTGTCAACACATCCGGTGCTGTGGGTATAAAGACCCGTCAAGGCAACGGAGCGGGCGGGAAGGCACAGCGCGTTTACCGTGAACGAATTCGAGAACTGAATTCCCTCGCGCCCGAGCCGATCGAAATTGGGAGTGTGACAAATCTTGTTTCCATTCAGGCTGAGCGCGTCCGGTCGATGACCCTCGCCCAATATGAAGACGAAGTTGGGCCTGGGCGCCGCCGGAGTTGGCGCTTCCATTGACTTGAGCGGGGCAGAACCCATGCTCACCGCGCCCATCATGCCTACTCCCGCCTTTAAGAATGACCGGCGAGAAGCCTTATCACTGCTGTGATCCATAACCTCACCAATTTGCGCAGTTTGCGGATTACGAGATGCAAGAGGGCTGCGGCAGACGCGCGAAAGAGCACTCTGTTCCAACCTAATGCCGACCGCGGCCGGTGGATGGTGAAATGCGCGACCCCTCACCACGAGCGCTTGCGAGGGGGGCGACGCGATTCAAAATAGAGCTCGAGTTCCTGGTCGGAAAGGGTGGTGCGGTGCGGCAGAGGCTTCTCGGCGGTTTCGAGATCGAGGGCTTTCTGCAACTTCTGGTAGCAAAGCCCTGCCGCTTCCTGAAACGGCAGGTGCTTTTCCGCAAAGGTACGGTTGGAGATACTGAACACGAACTCGCGGTCGTGCGCCTGGCTGTCGATGACCTTGTAGGTATAGTCGCGGCCGTGAGCCTTGAGTTGAAATCCGACGTACTGGATTTGCACGGAGTTGGCCTCCTGGGGTGAGAGATGCCCACCCGCGCCGTTGCCACCAAGCAAAGCGCGGGCGGTACAATAAATTGTCGGTTGATTCTTACAGCTTCTTAACGCTCTCCGCTTGCAGGCCCTTCGGTCCCTTGGTTACCGCAAACTCCACCGCTTCGCCCTCCGCGAGCGAACGGTAGCCTTCTGCCTGGATTGCGCTGTGATGGACGAACACATCGTCTCCAGACGCGCGTTGGATGAACCCATACCCCTTGGCATTGTTAAACCACTTCACCACACCTTGTTCTCTATCCATATTGTTTCAGTGTTCCTCTTGTTGTTTGAGTTTAACTTGTTCTCGTCTCGCAACCGCCCCCAAACACAAAAAAAGCCGCAAAATCAATCGCTTTGCGGCCATCGACGAACCTGGCGTTCGGTCACAAAAACTGATCAAGCCCCTATATTATACGACAATCAGCCACTGATTTGCAAACAAGAAATTACCGGGGTAGTGTCCTAATTGCGGCTACATGCTTTTCACACCCAGAGGAAACGACGCATGCGGAGACAGCGAGACGCCGGCGCGTTCACCCGCGAGCAGGTGGTAGTAGCCGGCGGCGGCGATCATGGCTGCGTTGTCGGTGGAGAGGGCAAGCGAAGGGAAGAAGACGTAAAAGCCCTTGCACTGCTGGCTGAATCGTTGGCGAAGCAGGGAATTGCAAGCCACGCCGCCGGAGACAAAGATGTGCTCCACGTTGCATTCATCGGCGGCCGCGCGCGTGCGCTCCACCAGGTCCTGCACAACGGCATTCTGAAAGCCTGCAACGAGATCAATCGTGGCCTGCGAGCAGTGGGCGCGAAGCTCGTCCAGGGTGGGGCGCGCCATCGTTTTGCGCCAGGCTTGGCGGTCTTCCGCTTCGCGGGCCAGCTCCGTGCCGCGCACGCGATAGAGTACGGCCGTCTTCAGCCCGGAAAAACTGAAGTCCAGCGGATTGCCCTTCATTTTGATCCGGCCGAAGTCCACGGCTTCAGCGTCGCCGAAACGCGCGAGCTTGTCGATCACCGGGCCGCCCGGATATCCCAGAGCCAGCAGGCGCGCGACCTTGTCAAAGGCTTCGCCGGCGGCGTCATCACGGGTGTGGCCGAGTTGGCGATATTCGAAGCGGGGAGAAGCTGATTCCGCGCTACGTTCAGCCGTGGCGTGAAACAGCGTCGTGTGGCCGCCGGAGACGACAAGGGTGACCGCGGGCAGACGCGCTTCTTCCACCGCCTTGCCGGCGGCGCGGTCCATCTTGTTTTCCAGCAGCACGGCGTGAATGTGGCCTTCCAGATGATTCACTCCCACCAGGGGCTTGTTCATCGCCAGCGCGAGGGCTTTGCCGTACACCAAGCCCACCAGCAGCGAGCCCACCAGTCCCGGTCCCTCGGTGACGGCAATGGCGTCCACCTCGCGCAGGGTCAGGTCCGCCTGGCGGCAGGCTTCGTCCACGACGGGCTCAATAGCGCGCAGGTGTTCCCGCGAGGCGAGTTCGGGGACGATGCCGCCGTACTTCTCGTGCATGCGGACCTGCGAGGCCACCACGCTCGAGCGGATCTGCTGGCCGTTTGCCACCACTGCCGCGGCGGTTTCATCGCAACTTGATTCAATGCCCAAAACCAACATAAAAGCCCCCAAAGTCATCTTATACTATATTTCCATATTGACTCTATTCGGGGGAGTTCTCTGTGCCGAAAAAATCTGATGTTCAACGAGGAATCATGAAGATCCGCAAAGCGGTGTTGCCGGTGGCCGGCTTGGGAACGCGCTTCCTGCCGGCAACCAAAGCCCAGCCCAAAGAAATGTTGCCGGTTGTTGACAAGCCGCTGGTGCAGTATGCGGTGGAGGAGGTCGCATCGTCGGGTATTCCCATGGTGGTATTCGTGACCGGGCGCGGCAAGCAGGCGATCGAAAACCACTTTGACGTTTCCGCCGAGTTGGAGCAGGAATTGGCGGGAAGAGGGAAGAAGGACCTGCTTCGCGAGCTGCACAAGATTTCCAATATGCTGCGGGTCGCCTACGTGCGGCAGCAGATTCCTCGCGGACTGGGCCATGCCATCCTGACTGCGCGCGAAGTCGTTGAGGATGAACCCTTCGCCGTGGTGCTTTCGGACGACGTCATTGTGAACGATGTCCCCTGCGTCAAACAGATGATGGGCATTTACGAACGCTACGGGTGCAGCGTGATCGCCATTCAGCGCGTGCCGAAAAAGGCGGTTTCAAGTTACGGCGTAATCAAAGGCCGCCCGGTGGCGGATGCGGAGTGCCACGGGCGACTTTACCAGATTGAGGACATGGTCGAGAAGCCGTCACCCTCGGAAGCCCCCTCCAACCTGGCGGTGATCGGGCGGTACATTCTGACCCCGGCGATCTGGAAGGCCCTTTCCAGCACGGGAGCCGGCGCGGGCGGTGAAATCCAGCTTACCGACGGCATCAAGCGCCTGCTGGCCAAAGAGCCCGTGTATGCGTATTTGTTTGAGGGCAAGCGGTATGACGCGGGTGATAAGCTCGGATTCCTGCAAGCGACGGTGGAGATCGCGCTGCAACGGCCGGACTTGGGACATGCCTTTCGGCGCTATCTCCGCTCGTTGCCGCTTTAGTTTGAATCAGTCCTTGTTGGGGCTGGCCTTGACGGGCTCGCTGGTCTTAGCGGTGTCCTTCTCTTTCTTTTCTTCCTTCTTGTCAGTTGAGCTGGAGGAACCTCCCGAGGCGCCGTCGGCCGGAGCGGACGACTTCTTCGCGTAATCGGTGACGTACCAGCCCGATCCCTTGAATTGGATGGCAGGCGACGAGATGAGCTGATCGAGCTCCCCTCCGCATTTCTCGCAAGTGGTTAGGGGTGGGTCGGAGAATTTCCGGATCTTTTCGACCCTTCGTCCACATTTCTTACACTTGTACTCGTAAAGCGGCAAAGCAAGCCTCCTACGCAGTGAGGATTACTCTTAATTATAGCTTCTTCGGCGTCGAAGCGTCAAAAGGGGACGGTAGATGGCAGGCGGTAGACGGTAGGCAATAGACAGATAAACCGTTGCACGCGGTGCAGGCCCGCGGACAACGAAGCGTGTAGGTATCCCTCTCTACCGTCTACCGCCTACCATCTACCTCTTTCACCTTCCAGCTCACCTGTGAGAGCACGCCGCCCAGGACCCGAACATCGTTGTTGGTAAGGTGCAAATCGAGGAGCGTTCGGCGCAGCTTTAACAACATGGCCGCGCGGCTCTTAGGATGGAAATAGCCCGCGGCGTCCAGAATTTGGGTCGCGTGCTCGAAGATGCCGTCGAGCGCTTGCTGATTGGCGGGGTCTGACTTGTGCACGACAACCGCGGGCGACGGGGCCGAGATGACTCCCGCGCTCTCCAGTTCGTAAGCGCAGACGGCCACGGCCTGGCCCAGATTCATCGACGGGCATTCGGTGCTTGTGGGAATCCTTACCAGGGCGTGGCAGCGACTCATATCGTCGTTGGAAAGCCCGGTCTTTTCGGAGCCGAAAAGGAGGGCGGCTTTGCCCTTGGCCTTGCGACGGCGCAACCACGCGGCGAGTTCGGGCAAGGGCAGCAGTTCGCGCAGAAGGTTGCGGTGGGAACCCGTGGTGGCGCCAATCACCACCGTGGCGTCAATCAGCGCTTCGGAAAGGTTGGGCACTGCTCGCGCCGCTGCAATCACCCCTTCCCCGCCGACCGCCGACGAACGCGCCTCCTGCCAGGTCGGTTCAAAGGGAGCGACGACCGCCATTTCCACCAAGCCGAAATTCGCCAGCGCCCGCGCCGCCGCACCGATATTCAGCGGATTGCGCGGCCGCACCAAAACCACGCGCCAAGTCAGATTGAGCGTCTTCATGGATGGAATTGTAGCGCTACTTCTTGGGCGGCGTGGTCGTTGCCGGCGTGTTCTGATCCGTCGGCTTGCCGATCTGCTCCACCGAAAGAATGCGGGAGCCCGACTTGAATTGTTTGTAGTCGGTGTAGCGAACAACTTCCTTCATGTGGATCGGAGCGGCGTTGGAGAAGTAAAGCGTGTCATCCGCCATCGTGTAGGTGGGAAACCAGAACTTGCCATCCACCTGCTCGCGCCAGGTGGTAAATCGCGGGAACAGGTTCTCCTGCCCGTGGTGGGTCTTGTCCTGCGGCACTTGCTTGCCGTTGCTTTTTACGATCTGCAAGTCATGGTCGTCAACCAACACTTCGCCCTGGAAATACTGCTTGTTCTTCTCGATTTCCTTGGGCCGGATGCGGAAAACGTAGGCGGTAATCTCATCCACCGCGACATGGCCAAGGTAGGTGATCTCGTATTCCGGCAGCTCATCGGTGGTGAGCACGAAGGGTTGAATATTGCGGAAGCCTTCGTAGTCCTCTTTGGTCATAATCAAGTTCTTGAGTGAATTCACCGGAGCGTACGTCACCTTTTCGATACGTTTGCCGCTGTCGTCGTAGAGGATGTCCCACTCCTCTTCAAATCTGCCCACAATCTGGTATCGGGCTCGAACTCCTGGACCTTGTTGATCTGGTGATAGGTGTAGTTATTGCGGGCTTCTCGGAAAACCTTTTCCTTGGCGGCAAACTCCTGGATGATATGATGAATCTCTTGCGGGCTCGGGATCTTCAGCGCCGGACTGCTGGCTCTGGCCGGAACCGCCGGCGCAGCTGCTTGGCGGGTGCCGTGTGCAATTCCGGTTCGTTCGTTGAGGCCGACCACAGGGGAAGGTGAAGCCGCCCAAGGCGCGACCCACGCGGAGGCTTCATGGCCATGCAATACCCGGCTCCGGTCGGATGAGGGGGAGGCGGCAGGCGTGGACGGTGCCGGCGTCGTTGCCGTGGCGCCACCGGCGCTACCGGGAGCTGGAACTGCAGCGGGCTCCGGAGGCGCCGGGAGCATTGGGTTTGCCCTGCAGCGTGGGTTCGGACGCGGGCGGGCAGCGTTCTCGGCGTTGGAGTCTGTTCTGCAGGCCATGGGGGTGCGGCCGTCGAAGCCGGCGCCGGCGTGCTCGCCTTGGCCCTCGTCGTCTTGTCCGCGGCCTTGCGCAGGGCGGCGATCAAATCATCGCTCGCTCCCTGATCGTGGAACTGTTTTGCCAATATTTTGCGGCTCATGGTCAAGTTGACACCGCGCTGCTCCACCATCTGAACGATCTTGGCGCTGGGCGCAGTTGGATCGAGCAGGAGCAGTGTAATGTCATCCTTTGACAAGGGTTGGTCTGCCGGGGCAGTGGCCAGGCTGAGCGTGGGCCTGCCAGTACGAGCAGCACCGATCTCCTTTACGACCCCCCCTCTCCCAAGTCTGCAGTTTATCTTTATTGCCGAAGACCCAACTCCTCCCGCTTTTGCCTTTCCCACCTTAAGGAACCGCCTATCTTGATAGTAGTCACGCAGACTGCCAAGAGTCTCTATGACTGGGTGGTCCCGGAGCTTACGCCGGTGAACTTGCCGCCGTAATGGAGGTGAGTGCGGCGGGCGATG
>CAVRBF010000013.1:0-46054 GCA_963719115.1 uncultured Acidobacteriota bacterium
TGCGGTCCGCGTCCCTGCCCCGGAGGATCGATCGCGTCGGCCGGCGCAGACCGCGGGTACCACGGAGGTCGTATTGGTGTAGCGATCAGATGTCGGTCGGTTGACGGCCACCTGTGCCGGCGCTTTCCGACTTTCCGTCGCACCCATTGCGCGCTTTTTCGCTGAGCTGGCGGCATTTTGTCGCTCAGTTGTCGTCGCAAGGCCGAAAATGTCCGCACATTTGCCGGTCACTTTGTCCATGTTTTGTTTGTTTTCATACACATTCCGGCTTCGTTCAGCATAAATTAACATCTTTTTTCTCGGCACCTGCCTGCAAGTGACCTTTTGTTCTGGGGAATGGGCTACCTGATGTGGCGAGCGGGTGAAGACTACTTCCATGCTTGGCATCTGCCGGAACCTTTCGTCCTCGAAGGCGGATCACCAAGACAAGTAAACTCACATAACTAGGCTTTTGTCAAGCGGAAAGTGAGGCTGGGCAGATGAATCCTGAATACCGAACGGTGGATTCTGAATTCAACTCGCCATCTCGCCGTCGTTGCACGCCCTCAAATCCGTGCTCAGGGATTGTGAGTAACGCAGGCAAAACATGCCGGGTATCGCAGACAACACGCCCGTAGATATAATCCTCGACGCGAATAGTTTAATGCCCGATGAAGAGCCGCCGAGGAGTCCGGCAGACGACAGACACCCCATCGCTACACGACCTCCCGCTGCCCTGCTCCTAATCGTACTCCTTTGGCAACGGAGAGCGCCTATCGTGATGGGGGATCGGCCGTCTGCCTGGGTTAGGGCCCGGCTTTGACCGCCGTCCGTGGCCTTGCCCCCACAGCCACGGCATGGTATAGTCGCGCCGCGATTCAGGAACTGGGCACCTCTTCATAACTGATCGAAGCGACGTTGCGATAGCGAATCCGTTATCCGTCCCGCACCGTTTTGTGGGGGACTACCCAAGGACGCAGGGTGCACTGAGGTTTGTCATGGGTTCCAAACTTCTGACGAACCTGAAGGCCACGGGGATGAAGCCTTCCACGACGGCGACTTCCAGGAGGTAATTTCCTATGAGCGCAATTACCTGGGCCCGAACGGCTTTCGATTATGCCAAAGGAACATTAGTCATCGGGGCGGGCAATCAACCCCAGCGTGTCGGTGAAACAGACGGTCTTTCTGCAACTTACGTAAATCGATTGCGGCGCCAACCGGGAGCTTGGCAGCGGACACAAGCCGGTGGCTGGGAATTTGAGGAACCGCGAGTCCGAGCCCCCCTGGTCGGACGAACAACCGTCGAACGATACAAAATGGCCGCTGCCCGTGCGCGAGCATACCGGGCCGGGAATTGTGGTGAGCACGCGGCAGTGGCCTTCGAATATCTCATCGAACATGCCCCCGCGGAGTGCGGACTTATCGCCTATGCGAAGTGCAAACGTCCAGGGGATCATTGTTTTGTATGGGTGGACGTCGCCTCGGGTCCGGACGCAGTTATTTGCGACGCTTGGGGCGGGTTCGTCTGTACGGTGGGACAATTGAACGCCGGAGTGGGAGGATCTCACCATGTCGCCCGAGGGACTGATCCGGAGGATGTTGCCCGCGTGCAACGCTACATCATTCATTATGACTATGGCGCCGATTGCTACGGAAACCTTGGGACTACCCTGGTGTACGTCGCCAACCAAGCGTTGGCCGCGTATACCGCCCAGTTCCCCGCCGGCCAGACCAGCACTGGGTTCAGGGGCCACGACCTCACCAAAGCACGGACACGCATCCAGGCGCTAACCACGAGCATTAACAACGCAACGACTGACGCCGCTCGCGTCGACGCGCTCCAGACGTTTCTCCGGGATTTCTGGTTCAGCTTTAAAGCGGGCTCATTAAAACTTATGGTTGTTCAGCAGTTCTACGTCCACGTCTTCCGTCGCCCCGCCGACGAGGTGACTACCCAGAATGCCCAAGCCCGAGGGGATCACATCCTCAGTGCCATGCGGGAAACATTCCTGTAAGTGGAATTGAGCAGGCACGGAACGTGACTGGGTGGGGCCGGTTGCTCACCCCTCCACCGGCGCTGGCACTGTGCCACCCCACACCTCGGAAATTACCATTCCAGCCAGAATCAGGAGGGAACCAAGCAGGACCTTGCCACCCAGGTGCTCGTTCAGGAACAGGCGCGAAGCCAGCGCCGCGAACACCGGCTCAAGGGCGAAAATCAAAGCGGTATGGGCTGGCGGTGTGTATTGTTGCGCCCAAACCTGCGAGCTGAAGGCAAAGGCGGTGGCGAAAATGGATGTGACCAGAATGGCGAGCACCAGGCGACCGGTCCAGTGGATGTGCAGGGTTCCCGCCGGGCCCAAGGGAGCGATGAGCGTCGCCATCATCCCCACGATCAGGATTTGGCCCGGCGCCAGATAACGGAAGGAGTGGTGACGCGTGTAGAATCCCACCGCCACAATGTGAATGGCAAAAGCAATGGCGCCGAAGAGCGTCAGCACATCACCGCGATTCACGCTGGCCATGCCGGAGGGCAGCACAAGGAAGTAGAGCCCCAGCATGCCCAGCGTCGCTCCGCCGGCATTGGCCAGGCGCATGCGATACCCTTGGAACAGCGAGATCAACGGCACCAAGATGACGCTGAAGCCGGTAATGAAGGCACTCTTGGAAGGCGTGGTGGTGACCAGGCCCCAGGTTTGAAAGGCGTAGCCCGAAAAGAGCAAGACACCCAGCAACAGGACGGGAAGAAGCGTTTCGCGAGGTATGCGCCACCGCGCCATTAGCCATAACATCAGCGTTCCCGCCAGGACGAAACGCACTGCGATGAAGGGAAAAGGGGAAGCGTCAGCCAGCGCGTCTTTGACGATCACAAACGACGAGCCCCAAATGAACGTGGTGGCCACCAACAAGAGTTCGGCTTTCGCGCGTTGGCTCAATTCCAGAAACCTCGGTCGTCCAATCAAAATTCCGGCCGGATTATAATTCGCGGGGGAATTCGTGGGAAGGAATGGGTGCTCGGAAGATCGAGTGCTGAAGTTAACAGTAAGTGCTGCCGCTTGCAGCCCATGCATCCGTGCGCGTAGCCTGACAGGACTATTTGGTGCCCTTGCCGAAAAAATCGCCCCAAAGGTTCACGGGGCGAACCTCATATCGCTGTCCCGCCGTGGAGCGATCCGCCTCCGCCGGGCGATAAAGTGTGTGGCAGCGTTCGCAGCGATAGATCTCGGCGTTCTTGCCGAACTCCTTCACCGCCGCATCCTCCGCCTCGCTGGAGGTGAGCCGTAAGGGATGGTAGTAATACCAGCGCTTCAGGTGCCCGACGCACAACTCGCCCTTGGCATCCTTCTCATCGCAGGCGCGCTGGCCGGGCTTTTTTTCCTTCACCTTCAAAATGGCAGTGCTCACCGCTCGTTTCTCGATTCTGGACTCTGGATTTGCGATTTTGGATGACCAGAACAAGCGTGCACCGCTGCCCTGAATCCGCCATCACGCATTATTTTACTCGAACCGCGGGGGAAATGCTGAAAATCTGGCGGCGCACAATCAGGTTGAAGCACAAAGGTGGCGCCGATCGTGCGGTTCAATTCCGTCAAAGACCCGACGGCCCGATGAGTCAATGGCGCAATTTCAGTATTCCACGTTCATCAGGCACAGTCCTTGGGCAGGCGCGGTGGGCCCAGCCTGGCTGCGGTCGCACGCCGCCAGAATGTTCGCAATGTCTTCCGGCTCCAGCCGGCTCCTACCGATCTCGATCAGGGTCCCCACGATGTTCCGCACCATGTAACGCAGAAAGCCCTTTGCCGTCACTTCGTACGCGAGCATCGACGACCGGGGCAGCCACCGCAGCCGCGAGCGGAGAACCGTCCGCAGGTTGGAAACGTTCTCGCCTTCCTCCTGAGTGTCTGCTGCCGTAAATGAGGTAAAGTCGTGTTCGCCCTCCCAAAGCTTCGCCGCCTTCGCCATGCGTTCAAAATTGAGTGGGTACGGGTAGTGATAGACGAACCGGCACAAGAGCGGCGAACAAACTTCCGTGGTCAAAATTCGGTAGCGATAGGTTTTGCACCGAACGTCAAACCGGGAATGGAACGACGGGGGCACATCCTCCGCCCTCTTCACGCGAATCGTTGGGGGCAGCAGGTTGTTCAGCGCTTTGACGAGGTTCGTGCAGGGAATGGTAGAAGCGGTGGGGAAATGGGCCACCTGATGGATTGCATGCACGCCGGCGTCCGTGCGGCCCGACCCGCACACCGGAGTGGGCACCCCCGTCAGCTTGTGCAGCGCGCCTTCCACGCAAGCCTGAATGGTCGGCGCGTCGGGCTGACGCTGCCAGCCGTGGAAATCAGTTCCATCATAGGCCAGAATCATCCGGATGTTGCGCATGGGTGTTCGCTCCGCGCCATAAATAGGTGGCTTAACAGGCCGTTCTCTTCCTGCACCGCAATGATACCCTAAGGATGGGGCTTTTACGCAGGACCAACAACGCCGATGAACTTCCCTGCCGAAAAACGCGATGCCCGATTGATGCGTGCGATGTTCGGCACGATTGCCCCACGCTATGACTTCATCACGCGGGTTTTCTCTTACGGCATGGACCAGCGGTGGAAGCGCCTGGCGGTGCGGAGGGCTTCGCTCACGCGTGGCTCGGTGGTCCTTGACTTGGCGTGCGGAACGGGCGACTTTTCCCAAATGGTCTCAGAGGCTTTCCCGGGCGCGAGGATGGTGGCCGTGGACCTCACCCTGCCGATGCTGTCCCTGGCCCGCCAGCGCAGCCGCGCCGAGGTGGTCTGCGGCAACGCGATGGTGCTGCCCTTTGCCGATGGGGTGTTTGATTGCGTTTTCGTAGGTTATGGCCTGCGCAACTTTCCTGACCTGACCTCAGCCCTGGCGGAGATAGACCGCGTGACCCGGCCCGGCGGTTCGCTTGTCACCTTGGACTTCTTCCTGCCTGCACACAAACTTTGGCGCGGCCTCTACCTTGGCTATTTATATGCTCAGGGCGCCTTTTGGGGCGCCCTGCTGCACGGACGCCCGAGCGTGTACACCTACATCCCGAACTCCGTGCGGAGTTTCGTCCGCATGCAGGATTTCTCCTTGTTGTTGCGGCGGAGGGGATATACACAGGTTGACACACGCCATTATTGGGGCGGTGGAATCGGACTGCATTGGGCGGTCAAGTCATAAATCCAGCCACGGAATCAGCGCCATAGGCCATTTCTTCCCCGCCGCCAGACCCGCTGGCGAATCTCGCCCGGTTGTCACTGCTGGCGGGCGGGTGATAGACTTCCGTGTCCTGCGTTTTCGTGCGCTGGACCTTCGCAGAAAGCAGCCAGCGTCTGATGACGATCCTTGAAACTTTGCGTCCAACCATTGCGTACTACCCGATGGTGCCCGTGACTCAAGGTTTTATTCGTTTCGGGGGAGAAGGAGACTCGATGGAGCGTTACCGTCAACACCTCAT
Source organism: uncultured Acidobacteriota bacterium (assembly GCA_963719115.1). Classification (GTDB taxonomy): domain Bacteria; phylum Acidobacteriota; class Terriglobia; order UBA7540; family UBA7540; genus Bog-366. The sequence continues at coordinate 5,438 of CAVRBF010000013.1, forward strand.
CGCCTTTATTTTTGTTGCAGTTATCTTCGCAGCCGGCCCGTCCCTTTATGCCCAACAGGCAGCATCCAGCACGGGAGCCGCACCCGTACAGAATTTTCAGATGAACTTCGGAAACACACGATGGTTTCCAAATTTCTGGGAGCCCTATCAAGTTCCCTACGTCCCTGAGCCGAAGATGAGCAATTCGGATCGCTTGCACTCTCTGGTCAGCGACGGCAAGCTGCATCTTTCGCTTGACGACACCATTGCGCTGGCGCTGGAAAACAATCTCGACATCGCCATTGCCCGCTTCGAGCCGGCTTACGCACAAACGGACATGCTTCGCACCAGGAGCGGCGGAGCACCACGCGGCGTTCAGGGCGCGTTTTCCTCCTCGGCCTTGTACTCGGGCGCCATCGGAGGCGGTCTCAGCAGTGGATCAGGCGCTTCCAGTTCGGTGAGTGGCGGCGGGCTGACGGGCTCAGGGGGAGCCATTGACCTGGGTTCGGTTTCCTGCTGCGACCCTACGGCCGGCGTCAGCTTCGGATTCAACCACGCCACCTCGCCCCTGAACTACACCGTCGTTAGCGGCATTCCCGTCGTCACCAACCAGACCACCAGCTTCAGTCCCTTCTTCGTGCAGGGCTTTATGACCGGCACCAGCTACGTCGTCGCCCTGCCCGGCTACACACAGAACTCGACGTCACAAAACCTGCTGTTCAATCCCGTCGTGCCCACCACGCTCTACGCGGGAGTCTACCAGCACCTGCTGAATGGCTTCGGCTATCGCGCCAATGCCAAGTTCATTCGCATCGCGCAAAATGACCAGAAAATCTCCCAAAGTGTTTTCCGCCAACAGGTGATTACGACACTTGCTCAGGTCCTGAACCTTTACTGGGACTTCCTCTCCTTCACGCAACAAGTCGCCGTGGCACAACAGACACTGACCTATTCGGAGAAACTGCTGGCGGACAACAAGCGCCAGGTGGAAATCGGCACGCTCGCTCCCATCGAGGTGGTGCGGGCGGAATCGGAGGTGGCCAACGATCAGCAGAACCTGATTGTTGCTCAGACCAACGTTCAGGAGCAGGGAGAGCTGATCAAGACCGCTCTGGCCAAGAAAGTTGACGGGGAATTGGTAAGCGCGCAGGTCGATCCCCTCGACAAACTTCCCGAGCCTCGGCAGGATGATATTCCGCCTCTCGACAAAGCCCTGGAGCTGGCAGCGCAGAACCGGCCGGAAATCGAACAGGCCGACCTGAACCTGAAGTATCAATCCATCGTCATCAAAGCCAATCGCAATGCCCTGCTGCCAGTGCTGGATTTCTTTGCCACCTACGCCAGCAGCGGGCTGGGAGGCGTGCAGCCGATTTACGGAGCCTGCCCGACCGGGTACATTACTGCTTCCAGTTCCTGTATCAACGCCACGACCGGCGCCACCAGTGCCCTCCCCATCACCAGCTATCAAAGCAGTGGACTCGGCCAGTCCCTGTCACAGGTCTTCCGCGCGGACTATCCCAATTACTCAGTCGGCCTCTCGCTGCAAATTCCCATTCGGAACCGCAGTGCGCAGGCCGATGCGGCGCGTGCCCTGCTGGAACAGCGCCAACTGGTGGAACAACTCCAGCGCACGAAAAACCAGGTTGAACAGGACGTCCGCAATGCCGAGATCGCCGTAATTCAAGCCAGGGCGCGAATTGACGCGGCACACAAGGCGGTGGTGCTGAACCAGCAAACCCTCAGCGCGGAGCAAAAGAAATTCCAGCTCGGTGAATCGACTGTCTTCCTGGTCATCCAGGCGCAGCGCGATTTGGCCACAGCCGAGGGGAACGATGTAACGGCGCGCTCCAACTACGCCAAAGCGCTGACGCAGTTTCGCCAGGCGACGGGAACGCTGCTCTCCGACTACCACATTGAGCTCAACGATGCACTGGAGGGAAAGGCGGCGCATGCGCCCAACATTCCGGGATCAGCGGATACGCCCGCGCCGATCAAGGTGAACTAACGCCTCGAGCACTCGAGGTTTGACTTTGAAACTGGCGCTGCTCTAACATGCTTTTGGGCGGATTATCAGCATGGATCAGAACAAGAAGGCGGGCGCCGACGTTGCCACGGAGCGTCCCCAGCGCCAACCCTCCACGGGCGAACTTCGCTGGGAGGAGCAAACCCTCGGGCCGGCGCTGAAACGATCTCCGGAACGGCAGAAGGAATTCACCACGCTCTCCGGCGTGCCGATCAACCGCCTCTACACGCCCGCCGACCTTGCCGGGTTCGATTATGCCCGCGACCTCGGCAACCCTGGCGAGTATCCCTACACGCGCGGCATCCATGCCACCATGTACCGCGGCAAGGTCTGGACCATGCGGCAGTTCTCCGGGTTCGGCAGCCCCGAGGACACCAACCGCCGCCTCCACTACCTGCTGGAGCAGGGCCAGACCGGCCTTTCCATCGCCTTCGATCTGCCCACACTGATGGGTTACGACAGCGACCACCCGCTGGCGGAAGGCGAGGTCGGCCGCTGCGGCGTGGCCGTTTCCTCCCTCGCCGACATGGAAACCCTTCTCGCTGGCCTGCCCCTTCAGGATGTGACCACGTCCATGACCATCAACTCGCCCGCCGCCATCATTTGGGCGATGTACCTGGTGGTGGCGGAGAAGAACGGTGCGGACTGGAAGAAGATTTCCGGTACAACCCAGAATGATATTCTGAAAGGAATATATAGCCCAGAAGGAGTATATCTACCCCCCGGCGCCGTCGATGCGGCTGGTGGTTGACACCATCACCTTTGGAGCGCGCGAAGTCCCCCGCTGGAATCCCATTTCCATCAGCGGCTATCACATTCGCGAGGCAGGCTCGACGGCGGTGCAGGAACTGGCCTTCACGCTGCGCGACGGCATCGAGTATGTGGACTGGGTCCGGCGCGCGGGCATGCCGGTGGATGAGTTCGCCCCCCGCCTGAGCTTCTTCTTCAACGCCCACAACGACCTGTTCGAGGAAGTGGCCAAGTATCGAGCCGCGCGTAAAATCTGGGCACGCGTCATGCGCGAACGGTTTGGCTCGACCAACCCGCGCTCGTGGCTCTGCCGCTTCCATTCGCAAACCGCGGGGTGCTCGCTAACCGCGCAGCAGCCTTACAACAACGTGGTTCGCACAGCGATTCAGGCGCTGGCCGCGGTGCTGGGCGGAACACAGTCGCTGCACACCAACTCGCTGGACGAGGCGTGGGCGCTGCCGACGGAAGAAGCCGTCACCATCGCTCTGCGCACGCAGCAAGTGCTGGCACACGAGAGCGGTATTACCAACACGGTTGATCCCCTGGCCGGGTCATACTTCGTCGAGACACTCACGCTGGAGACGGAACGCGCCTGCTACGACTATTTCGACAAGATCGATGCCATGGGCGGCATGGTACCTGCCATCGAACGCGGTTACCCGCAAAAGGAAATTCACGACGCCGCCTATGCTTACCAGCAGGCCGTCGAGCGCAAGGAAAAGATCATCGTGGGCGTCAACGATTTTGTGACACAAGAGGATCGCCCCATCAAACTGCTGGTCATTGACGACAGCGTGGCACGCCATCAGACGAGGAAATTGGCAGACGTGCGCAAAACGCGGGATAACATGGCCGTGCAGTTCCGGCTCGAAGCATTGGCGGGTGCCGCCGGAACCGATGCCAACCTGATGCCGTACATCCTGGAATGCGTCCGCGCCTACGCCACCGTGGGCGAAATGTGCGACGTCATGCGCAAGGTCTTCGGCACGTACGAAGAAGCGAAATTCTGAATGCTGAATTCTGAATTATGAATTGAGGCTATCACTCTGCAGGGTCGTGATGAATCGCTGAAGAACCGCGCGAACAGCAATTCATAATTCAGAATTTAGCGTTCGGACGGGGTAGCTTTTCACCTTATGCCACGAATCACTAAGACAGGAGACTACGCTGGGAACGAATAAATCGCAGGAAAACCGCGAGAGCAGCAATTCAGAATTCAGCATTCAGAATTCAGAATTCCGGAGGCGCATTCGCGTGTTGGTGGCCAAGCCTGGACTGGACGGGCACGATCGCGGAGCCAAGATTGTTGCGCGCGCTCTTCGCGATGCCGGGATGGAGGTGATTTACACCGGCTTGCGCCAGACCGCTGAGCAGATTGCCAGCGCGGCCGTGCAGGAAGACGTTGACGCCATCGGTATCTCCATTCTCTCCGGCGCGCACAACACCATCATTCCGCGCATCTGCGACCTGCTGCACGCCGAGGGCATGGACGATGTGCTGGTGGTCGTGGGCGGCATCATTCCCGATGAGGATATCCCCGGCCTCAAGCAAGCCGGCGTGGCGGAAGTCTTTCAGCCCGGAGCGTCCACGCAGACCATCGTTGAGTACATCAAGAACAAAGTGGCTAGTGGCTAGCGGCTGGCAAACCTCTGTGGCCGGCCACGGCGGCCCGATCTAGCCACTCGCCACTAACCACTGGCCACTCTTCTCACCATGGATTTCTTCAGCCTCCATGCCACCGCCGTGCTTGCCTTTCCATCCGGTGAAGACTATCCGCGACTTTCCCTGGCAGTATTGGCGGAACTCGATGATCTTCTTGAAAGGGTGAGGGGCGCGGGGCTGTTCCGTGGTGTGGTGATTGCCGCGAACGACCAGTCCTTCGCGACGGGCGCGGAGATTGGCGAAGTCGGCGCCGTGAGTGGATTCGCTGCGCGCGAGTTCGCCCGACGCGGGCAAAGTACGTGCCGCCGCATCGCCAGTTTTCCCCTGCCCGTGGTCGCGGCCATTCGCGGCTTCTGCCTGGGCGGCGGACTGGATCTGGCGCTCGCCTGCCACGGGCGCGTGGCCGCTTACGACGCGTCGTTCGGGCACCCTGGCGCGGGATTGGGACTGGTTACCGGTTGGGGCGGCACACAGCGGCTCCCTCGTCTGGTGGGCAAAGCCGCAGCCCTGCAAATGTTCCTCACCGCCGAGCGCATTCCGGCCACACAGGCATTAACCATGGGCCTGGTAGATGCCCTGGCCTCTTCGCACGACTTGCTTAACGTGGCGGCCCGGCGAGCGCTAAGAATTGACGATTGACGATTGTCGATTTAAAAGCCCAATCCGTATTTTCGATTAACGATTCCAGATTGCCGTTCGTGGGTATGGAAGCACTGCTGCACTTCCGTGACGTTGTCATCCTGAGCTCCGTTTTTCAGAGCGAAGGACCCCGGTATTTCGTCTTACCCCCATACGCGCGGCATGCGGCGCGCTGCGGCAAGGCGCCGGTGCGCCGTGCTTCCCGAGTGCGAATGATAAGGGTCCTTCGCCCTGGAAACACGGGCTCAGGATGACAGGCCGATCGTCATGCTTTAAAGCTGTAGAGATAGGCTAGTCAAGGAACGCAGGCAGCGGAGAAGATTGTTCAACTGGCGTTCCACTTCACTCATCACTCTTCACTCATCACTTCGTTTCTCCATGCGGCTATCGCCACTTGGCCCAGGCTGATTCCCCCGTCGCCGCAAGGCACTTCGCTGTGAGTAAAGACGTGAAAGCCTCCGGTCTCCAGGCGCTTTTGCAGGTGCTCGGAGAGGAACAGATTTTGGAACGATCCTCCGCTCAGACAGATCCGGTCGAGCCCGGTCCGCGCGCGCACCAACCCCGCCACACGGGCCAGCGCTTCCACAAAGCCCGCATGAAAGCGATAGCTCACGACTGTGGTGGGAACGCCGGCGCCAAGATCCTGCGCCAACTCCAAAAACATCGGTAGGCTGTCGATGATCCAGCCGTTCCCTTCCTCCCGAATCGCAAACCGATATCCGGCGTCGTCACCTTCTCCCAGAGGACCCGTCGCCACACGCGACCCAGCCTGTGATTGCTCAAGTGATCGAGCGCGCTCAGGTGCAATCGACAATCGACCATCGTCAATCGACAATGCCATGGCTGCTTCCAGTTCAATCGCTCCCTGCGCTTCGTAGTTGATCTGTTCGCGCACTCCCGCCATGGCCGCGACGGCATCGAACAGCCGGCCCGTGCTGGAAGTGAGCGGGCAGTTGACGCCGCGCTCAATGAGTCGCAGCAGGGTTTCGGTGCGCGAACGGTCTAGCCCGCGCACAAATGGGATGTTCATGTCCAGGAATTGCCGGCCGAAATGATGAAACAGGAAGCTAATGGCCATGCGCCGCGGCTCGGTGATGGCTGCGGCGCCGCCGGGCATGGGCATGTATTCAAGATGGGCAACACGCTTGAAACCTCGATAATCCCCCGTAAAGACTTCCCCACCCCAGATATTGCCGTCCAGTCCGTAGCCCGTGCCGTCGAGGGCGAAGCCGATCACGGGCCCGTCGAGGTGATTCTCCGCCATGCAACTGGCAACGTGCGCATGGTGGTGCTGCACTCCGACCAGTTCCACGCCTTTCTGTTCCCGCGTCCAGCGCGTGGAGAAATAGTCGGGGTGAAGGTCGTAAGCGATGATTTGTGGTTTGATTTCCAAGAAGTGTTGGAATTTTTCCACCGTCGATTGGAAGAACTTGTAGCTTTCCAGGTTCTCCAGGTCGCCGATGTGCTGGCTCAAAAAAGCTTCGCGCCCGCGGGTGAGGCAGATGGTATTTTTCAATTCGCCGCCCACGGCCAGAATCGGCGGCAAGTCGTGATTGAGAAAAACCGGGGCCGGCACGCAGCCGCGCGAGCGGCGCACTTGCCGGGCCCGGCCTCCCGCCACTCGGACAACAGAATCGTCCGACCGCAGGAGGATTTCCCGGTTGTGCACGAGAAAGTAATCGGCCAGCCCGCGCAAACGCTCCACCGCTTCCGCGTTGTCAATGGCAATCGGTTCTTCTGAGAGGTTCCCACTGGTCATCACGAGCGCCGTAAGCGAATCAACTCTTTCGGATTCCGGGAAATTCGTCTGCTCCGAGATGGTTTTCTCTGTGTTCTCTGTGCCGGGAAAAGATTTCACACAGAGGTCACGGAGAGGCTCTGTGATCTCTGTGCGAACCGCCTTGGAACACGGAGGGCGCAGAGCAAGCTCGCTTATTTTTGGCTCGTCGCCGCCTTGGCACGTTTCCGCAAATAGCAGATGGTGCAGCGGCGTATATGGCAGGAAAACTCCCAGATCGCGGTTGAACGAGCGCCACGGAGGCAGCGAGGCGCTCCGGCAGCTTCTTCCGGGCAAGGACGATGGGGTGCGCTGGGCTTTCGAGCACCGCCCGCGCAGCGCCGTCCAGTTCGCACATCTCTTCCAAAGCGGCAACGTTGGCAGCCATGATGGCAAACGGCTTTTCCACTCGCCGCTTGCGATCGCGCAGCCGGGCCACAGCGGATTCATTGCACGCATCGACGGCGAGATGAAATCCGCCGAGCCCCTTGACGGCCACAATCCGACCCGCAGCAAGCAGTTCGACGACCTTTGCGATCGGATCGGCAAGGCCCATGCGCTTTCCCGCGTTGTCCCACAGCTCCACGTGCGGGCCGCAATTCCAACAAGCGTTCGGTTGCGCGTGGAAGCGGCGATTGCGCGGGTCGTCGTACTCGCGCTGGCATTCCGGGCACATATGGAACACGGCCATGGAAGTCTTGGCGCGGTCGTAGGGGATGTCGCGCACAATGGTGTACCGTGGGCCGCAGTTGGTGCAGTTGATGAAGGGATAGCCGAAGCGCCGGTCGGCGGAGTCGAGCAACTCCCTCAGGCAGTCGGCGCAGATGGCCACGTCCGGCGAGATCAGAACCCGGCGCTCGCTGCCCGCTCGGCTGGGCAGAATGCGGAACTCGGTGTCGTTGCCGGGCGGCCGATCTGTGACCGCCATCCCCGTGATTCGCGCCAGCGGCGGGACTTCCTTCGGCAGTCGCGCGAGGAATGCCTCAACGGCCTCGGCGGAGCCTTCCACTTCAATCGAAACGCCGGCTTCAGTATTAGTAATGAAACCCGACAGATGGTTTTCCGTGGCGAGACGATAGATAAATGGACGGAACCCCACGCCCTGCACGATCCCCGTGATGTCAATGGCTTTGCGTAAGGACATGGGCCTGTGTGCTTAAAAGCGTTTCACACAGAGGGCACAGAGAAAAGATGCACAGAGGACACCGAGAAAAGCTCTTCTCTGTGCTCTCCGTGAAGCCCTTCCCTGTGCCCTCTTTGTGAAACGCTCTTAAGCTCCGTTGTTTCGCCTTTTGTCGAGCCACTCGATCCACGTGTCCAGCCCCAGGCCCGTAGTGCAGGAAACCTCCACGATCTCCATACCGGGATGAACCTGCCGCGCATACTCGCGTGCTCGCACGATGTCAAAGGATACATAGGGAAGCAAATCAATCTTGTTCAAAATCAGCAGCTCCGACTTGGCAAAGATGGAAGGATACTTGAGCGGCTTATCTTCGCCCTCGGTCACGCTCAGCATCACGATTTTTGCCGCCTCGCCCAGATCGTAGCTCGATGGGCACACGAGATTGCCCACGTTTTCGATGATGAGCAAGTCGAGGCTCTCCAGCGGCCAATCGGCGAGCGCTCGCTCGATTCGTTGGGCGTCCAGGTGGCACGTGCCGCCGGTGGTAATCTGCTTGGCAGGAAAGCCGAATCGCGCGAGCCGCCGGGCATCGTTGTCGGTCTGAATGTCACCGGTCAGCACGGCCACGCGCCGGTCCTTGGGAAAACGCTCCAGTGTGCGCTCCAGCAGCGAGGTCTTCCCCGACCCCGGCGAGCTGATCAGGTTCACGCACAGGATTCCATGCTCTTGAAAACTTTGCCGCAACCGCCCGGCAATGCGATCGTTTTCAGTAAGAACTTTCCTCTCCATCGGAATACGGTCCATCACTCCTCCACTTCCAAGTAGGCAATGTCGAGTTCCTCCCCGCCCGCAAGTATCGTCTCGGCGTTCGCGCAGCGCGGGCAGGCTAAAGACAGTCCGAAGTCCGAGGTCCGAAGTCCGAGGTCAAACCCGCTTGACCGCCAGCCGCCTGGTTGGGAAGCCTCGAATTCATTGTTGCCGTTCCGAACTTCGAAGGTCAAATCGCAGGCGGGGCAGCGCTGGCGGCGGGGGACGGGCTCAATGACCAGCGTGAGAGGTTCAAGGTCGGTGCCGCGCACCAGGCACTCAAACCCAAAGCTCAGTGCCTCGGGCTCCACTCCCGAAAGTCCGCCCACACGTACGGCCACTTTGGCAATGTGTGCGCCCGGGCGCTTCTGCGCCTCCTCCCGCACGGCGTCAAGAATAGATTCCGCTATGGATAGTTCGTGCATTCGGTGAGACTTCCTAAAAGCGCTTCACACAGAGGCCACAGAGGCGCTCACAGAGAGCACAGAGAAGAGCTTTTCTCTGTGTCCTCTGTGCATGTTTTCTCTGTGCGCTCTGTGTGAAACGCTTTTAAGCCTCCGGTCTAGCAGATTCGCGGCAACTGATCCCCGGATAGCATATCCACGATCCTCGTGGTTCCAAATGACGTCCGCAGCGTGACCAATCCGCGATTCCCTTCTGTAACCCGGCCGATGACCCGCGCCTGCTTGCCCAAAGGATGTTGACGCATCGCCGCCACGATCCCATCCGCCTGCATGGCATCCACAATAGCGATAAGCTTTCCTTCGTTGGCCACGTACAGCGGATCGAGCCCCAGCAGTTCGCAGGCGCCGCGCACTGCTTCCTGAACGGGAATTGCCGATTCGGTCAGTTCCATGCCCACGCGCGACTGGGCAGCAATTTCATTCAGCGCGCTCGACAGGCCCCCGCGGGTGGGATCGCGCATGCAACGAATGGCGGGACTGGCTTCCAGCATGGCCGCCACCAGGGTGTGCAGCGCGGCGCAGTCGCTCACAATGGGGCTTTCGAATTCCAACCCCTCGCGCTGCGAAAGGATGGTGATGCCGTGATCTCCAATCGATCCGCTTAGAATGATCGCGTCTCCGGGGCGCGCCTGGTCGGCGGAGAGATTGATGCCGGGCGGCACGCGGCCGATGCCCGAGGTGTTGATAAACAGTCCGTCGCCTTTGCCCTTCTCCACCACCTTGGTGTCACCGGTGACGACGGACACGCCCGCTTCCCGCGCCGCGCGCCCGACGGATGCCACTACCTTTTGCAGCGTTTCGAGTGGAAGTCCTTCTTCCAGGATGAACGCAATGCTGAGATAAAGCGGCTCAGCCCCGCCCATGGCCAGGTCATTGATGGTTCCATTCACCGCGAGCGAACCGATGTCTCCACCCGGAAAGAACAGCGGATTGACCACGAAAGAATCGGTGGTGAAAGCCAGGCGCACGCCGTTGATGTGCACCACCGCCTGATCATTCAGACCGTTCAGAGTGGGATTCGTGAACGCCGGCAGGAAGACCCTTTGTAGCAATTCCGCACTCAGCCGCCCGCCGCTGCCATGGCCCAGCAAGATTCTCTCCTGCGCGGGCAGAGGCGCGGGGCAGGCCAGATTTTCAAAACCCATGTCCGGGGTCCGGGGTCCGGAGTCCGGAGTCAAGGATCGCGTGTCCGTGGTCCGGAGTCCGGGGTCCGGAGTCGAAGACTGCAAGTCCGAGGTCCGTTCGTTCGCTTTGTCAGGTTTCATCAGATTCAACCTTCGAATTTCAGGAACTCAACGTCATCATCCTTTAGATCGCTCACCGCGCAACCTGTCATCCTGAGTCCGGTTTTCAGGGCGAAGGACCCTTTTCATTTGCCCGTAGGGGTTCAGATGCGCGGTGCCGCGCACGCCGCTACGTCAACGTGCCGTTCCGCCCCCCGTCACCCGCGCGCGCGCGACGTGATAGAACTCGTAGCCTGCGCCAGGAGAGCCAAGATAGCGCGTTCGATATTCGGCCGCGCCGAGGTCGTCAAGCAAATCGAGCCCACGCAGGGAAAGGTAGTGGCGCAATTCCGCAGGGTCGAGACCGAACGTCCAGTGTTCGCTGGCGCCTGCCAGAGTGTGCTTGAGCCGTTCCTTGCCATTGAACTGCGCTGCATCGCCCAGTACAGCGCTGTCCACGAACGTAAAGATCAGCTCGCTGGGCGGCGCCGACGAACCGATCCAGCGGAGCGTGGTATCCACGGCTTCCTTCGTCAGGTAGTTGGTAACTCCTTCCCAGAGAAACAATGCGGGCTGGCGGTGCCGGAACCCTGCCTGTTGGAGCAGCGGCCCCAATTCCTGCCGATTGAAATCAAGCTCCACGAAGGCGACGGAAGGCGGCAATGCGCCCAGCCGCTTCCTCATGATACGCGCTTTCGCCCGCAGCGTGCCGGGCTGGTCAACTTCAAAAATTCGCGTCACCGGCGGGAAATTGAGCCGGTACGGGCGGGCGTCAAACCCCGAGCCGAGAATCACGACTTGCGCAAGACCTTGACCGAATGACTCCATCACGAAGTCATCAATCAAACGAGTTCGTGCGACTCCTGAAGTCCGTGCGCCCGGCCAGCGGTGGTCGATGTATTTCGGGATCCCGGCGCCGATGATGGGAATCCGTGCCAGATAGAACGCCAACCTCAGCGATGGACCCAGAAAGCCGGTCGCGAAAGGATCGGCGAAGAGGCGCTTGCCGCCTGGCTGCGCCATCTCCAGGGCGCGAAACAGCGCCATGTACTCGGCCGTACGGCTTGGGAAAGGTACATTCAATTCGGCTTAGCTCTCAATAGGCAGATTGTGTTACCCAACCTGCGGCTTAAGAGCGTTTCTCACCGAGGGCACGGAGGCGCTCACAGAGAGCACAGAGAAGAGCTTTTCTTTGTGTCCTCTGTGCAGCTTGTCTCTGTGATCTCTGTGTGAACCGCTTTTAAGCCTTTCCAACTCGTCACTCTTCACTCATCACTGCCTTTGGGGCTACGGACTTTGTATTGGTAGTACGCCGCACACGCGCCTTCGCCGGAGACCATGGGCGCGCCCAGCGGGCTGGCGGGAGTGCAACGGGTGCCAAAGGCGGGGCAATCGGGCGGCTTCTTCAGGCCTTGCAGCACCAGGGCGCTGATGCACTCGGCGGGCTCTTCCGCGGAGTGGGCCGTGACGTCAAAGACTTTTTCGGCATCGTAGGCGGCAAACTCGGCTCGCAGCTTCAGGCCACTGCGCGGAATGGTGCCAATGCCCCGCCACTTGCGGTCGCAGACTTCGAAGACGAGGGCCATGATCTGCTGCGCCGGCCGATTCCCTTCCCGCGCCACCGAACGCGCGTATTGGTTCTCCACCTCGGCGCGGCCGTCTTCCAGTTGCGCTACCAGCATGGAAATGGCTTCCAGCAGGTCCACGGGTTCGAATCCGCCTACCACGATGGGAACGTGGAAATCGCGGCAGAGGTCCACGTATTCCTCCACGCCCATCACCGTGCAGACGTGGCCAGGCGCGATGAATCCCTGCACGCGATGGGTGGGAGACTTCAGAAGCATGCGGAGGGCGGGCGGCACCAGTACCTGCGAGGTGAGCATGGAGAAATTCGCCAATCCCTCGCGCGACGCCTGCCATACAGCCATGGCATTGGCGGGGGCCGTGGTTTCAAATCCGATGCCCAGGAAAACCACTTTGCGGGTGGGATTCGCACGGGCGATCTTCAGGGCTTCCATGGGCGAGTAGGCCACGCGCACGTCGCCTCCGCTGGCCTTGACGTGGAACAGGTCAGTGTGAGAGCCGGGAACGCGAAGCATGTCACCGTAGGAGACCAGCGTGACGTTCGGCAGAGAGGCAATGGCCAGCGCCTTGTCAATCACTTCCAGCGGCGTAACGCACACCGGGCACCCGGGACCGTGCACGAGTTCGACGTGGGCGGGGAGCACTTCGTCAATGCCATAGCGCATCAGCGTGTGCGTCTGGCCGCCGCAAATCTCCATCAGCACCCAGTGGCGGGTCACACGGCGGGCGATTTCCGCAATCAGCGGCCGGGCCAGCGCGGCGTCACGGTACTCGTCGATGTATTTCATAGGGTTGCAGCACTTCGCAAGTTGCAAGGACTAAAGTCAAAAGGCAAAACGCCAAGCGCGAAAGTCAAAAGTTAGACGGGTTTCAGTTTTGACTTTTGCCTTTTGCGTTTTGCCTTTTGACTTCGCTCTTGACGGGTCACTCGCCACTTCTAACTTCGTTATCGAGTTCTCCCATTTCTCTCAAAAGCTCCAGCGTGCGGGCGGCCTCTTCCGCATCCAAGCGGCTCAGGGCAAAGCCCACATGTACGATAACATATTCACCCACTTCAACTTCCGGAACGAAGTCGAGTTGAACTTCGCGCACCACACCGCTAAATTCCACCCGGCCTATCAGCAGGCCGTCACGGTCTTCCTTTTGGAGAACTTTTCCCGGAATCGCCAGGCACATAGCCGCTCATTTCGAGGCAGAGGAAGAAAAAGGTTGGAAGCTTCCGGGGACGTTATCTGACCAAAAGCCGCTTCGTTCCCCAACGGGCCGAGACGGTCGCAATGGCCCCCCTTAAACCGTCCCCGGAATCTTCATCTTGATGACCGCCGGCGGGCTTCAAGTGCTGCGCGATTTCCGCGACCAGCCCGACCACCAACCCGACTGCGGACTTCACCGCCGGATGCATCGTACCGCCAAGGGTCAAACAGTCCGCCGCCTCTGCCGCCAGAATGATCACATCGTCCGGGACATTGAGGAGCAATTCCCGGGCCAACTGGAGGGTCTCGAAAAGTCCGACATAGTGCGGCGAAGGCCCTGGAAGTGACTTGATGTCCGAAGTGCTGAGAACGTGTAGAGTTCCGGGTGGTACGGCGTCGGTCAGAATCGTGTCAACGACGATCAGACGGCTTATTTCCGGCAGGTAATCGATGAGGCGAAAACCGGAATCTGTGGTGAAAACAACGTCCAAGTGGGGCAAACGCCGCCGAAGCTCCTCAGCGACAACTTGACCGAAGGCGTCGTCGGCCAGCAACTCGTTTCCCAAACAGAGGATCCGCACGGGGCGCGAGATGCGACAATTTGTCGTCGTTGGGGAGCCGACTTCGGGGCTGGGTAACCCGGATTGGCGGGATTTGGCGGATTGTGGCGGAATAACCAAGGTAGTTCGACCGCCCCCAATAGGGTACCTCATGATGTCGTGGCACGCCGGACCTACGACCGTCGAACCTTCCCGTCCCAGTCCCTCTGCAAGGTCGACTGAACTTCGCCCCAATGGTCATGCACCCGCACCAGCAGCGGCATGCTTCCCGGCATCGAATGCGTCGCGCACCCATGGCAAGGATCGTAGGCACGGAAGGCCATCTCCACCATATTCAGAATGCCGTCGGAAACCTGCCCATCGGAGATCAGTCCCTTGGCGGCCTTCTCGACGCTCATCGCCATGCGCGCCGCGTTGTTCTGAGTGGCCACGATCATGTTAGCCTTCTGGATGATCCCTCGCTCATCGGTCTGATAGTGATGGATCAGCGTACCGCGCGGCGCTTCCACCACGCCCACGCCTTCTCGCGGCTTCTCAGTAGGCAAGGTACGAATGTCCAGACTCGCAATCTCCGGATCGCCGGCAAGCTCCGCCAGCCGCTCCGCGGCGTAGAGGAGTTCAATCACCCGCGCCCAGTGATTGGCCAGCGTGTGGTGAACCGGCTTACCTCCGAGCATGGCAACATACTGCTGGTAGGCTTCCTGCGCGAGGGGCGTGGCCAGTCCCTCCGCCGCGTTCAGTCGCGCCAGCGGAGCGACGCAATAGACACCGCTCTCAGCGCCCTCGGTAAATCCCTTCCAACCCAGTGGCTTCAGGTAAGCAAACTTCATGTAGCTCCAGGGCTCCACGTGCTCGGCAATGTAGTCCAGGTACTTCTCCGGCGCGAACTTGCCCCACTCGCCGCCGGCGGGAGTGACTACGCGGATGGAACCATCGTAGAAGTTAACCTTGTTGGCCTGGTCCACCATCCCCATGTAGTACGTGCGATGAGTGTAGGCGTCGGAGCGGATCATATCCACGTACTCGCTGTTGTTGAGGACAAACTGGCGAAACGTATCGAGCGTGAAGCTGCCGAAGTCAACCGCTTCTTTCGCCACCGTCTTGATGGTCTCCTGCTCGGCAGCGCTGACGTGCTTGGCGACTCCTCCGGGCAATCCCAACACCGGATGCACAGGCTTGCCGCCAATCGCCGCCATAATCTCGCGCAGCTTGCGGCGCATCCCGATAACCTTTCGGCCAACCTCGACGCCGACTTTGGCGATTACACCCAGCACGTTGCGTTCGGCTGCTGGAGCCTTGGGTCCGACGATGAAGTCCGGCCCGCCAAGAAAGTACACATGCAGGGCGTGGTCTTCCACAACGAAACACGAGTAGAACAGTTCGCGAATCTTCTTCGCGGCGGGCGGCGGCGTGACCCGGTAGAGCGCGTCCAAAGCCTTCGTGGACGCCATGTGGTGCGCGGTGGGACAAACACCGCAAATGCGCGAGGTGATCTGCGGCATCTCCTCCGCGGGCCGACCCTGCGCGAACTTCTCAAACCCGCGCAGCTCCGGGACCTGGAAAAATGCCCGATCGACGCTGCCCTTCTCGTTCAGGAATATCTCGATCTTCCCGTGACCCTCGAGACGGGTTATAGGATCGATGGTGATTTTTCGTCCAAGGTGCTTGGTTTCGCCTTCAACCATAGAGTTTTCCTCACGACGGGCGTTGAGCTTCATGCCGACAGACAAGTCAAAAGGCAAAGCGCAAAAGGCAAAAGTCAAAAGCGAAATCTCCTGCTCCTGCAATCGGAATAAGAGCTTTTACTTTTGCCTTTTGCGCTTTGCCTTTTGACTTCGCATTTGCCAGCCTCAAACACCGGTCTATACCTTTCTCTTCGCTCGAAGCATCGAAGAAGGCAAGCTATACCGATAAAACGTGCCGACCGGGTCCGGCACGGTTTGAACAATCTTCGCAATTTCGGCTTCGTCGTTGCTGTCTATGATGGAAGCAATCGCCGACAAGGCTTTGGCTCCGTAATCGCGAACGCGGCTCGTGGGACCGAAGCATCCGGTGCACGGCATATTTCCCTTGGGGCAAAGTGCCTCGCAACCGCTGCGAGTGGCAGGCCCCATGCAAACCACGTCTTGGGCCAGCAAACACGTCTGTTCATCAATCAGAACTTCCTGGGGACGGCGGAGTTCCTTCAGGGTAAGCCTTTCCGGGCGCGTGTCCTTGCGCGGGCATTCGTCGCAGAGAGCACGATCGGGAGCAAGCACCGCGCCCTTCGGCGGTAGGTTTCCACTGAGCAATACGTGGACGGCGTCCCAGAGAATCTTCGGCGTGGGTGGGCAACCGGGCAGGTAATAGTCAACGTCTACCACCTGATCGAGAGCGCACACGACATCAAAAAGTTCCGGCAGGCTCACCGAGTAACCGTTTTCCTTGTGCAGGGTCTTCGGAAAAACCCTCTCGGCATTCGTGGTCGAAGGCGACTCGCAATACGAGGATTCCATCACCGCCTGGCGTGACGAGAGATTGGCCAAGCCCGGTATGCCACCCTGATGGGCGCATGACCCCAGCGCCACCAACACCTTCGCCTTCTTTCGAAGGAGGTGCGCCATCTCCTCCTGCTCGTTGGTGCGGACCGCGCCATTGACGAACGCCGCCAGGATGGACCCGTCGGACATGGCTTCCACGTCACGGCGCTTGAAGTCGAGGGCTACCGGCCAGAAGACGATGTCCACGGCGGCAACGACGTCCAGCACCCGCTCATCAAGATCGAGAACGGTCTCCTCGCAGCCGCCGCACGACGCGCACCAGTAGAAAGCGACCTTGGGTTTTCCGTTTTCTGCCATCGTGCCTCCTGTTTCAGTCCGGGGTCCGGAGTCCATGGATCGGGCCATCGAGCGATGGGGCCATCGGGCCATTGAAATACTAAACCGTCAACTCGCGAGGGTTAGAGCCTTTCAATGACCCGATGACCCAATGACCCGATGACCCAATGATCCGATGACCCGAATCCTTCGATTTCGGACACTTCTTTACGCCGCAACCTTTGCGCTTGGCTCTTCGACCCCGGACTCCGGACTTCGGACTCCGGACCGTAGATTCAGGGGTCCCAGCGCCCGGACCTTCTCCACCATGTCGTTGACAACTGTCTTCAGGCGTTCGGCCTCCGAGGCGGAAATCCATTCGAGCCGAAAGCGCTCATCTTCAATGCCCATCTCGCGCAGCACGCGCCGGAGCATGTGTACGCGCCGCAGGGTCTTGTAATTGCCTTCCTGGTAGTGGCAATCACCCGGGTGGCAACCGCCGATCAGCACGCCGTCCGCGCCGCGGGCGAAGGCATCCAGCACAAATTGCGGATCAACCCGGCCGGAGCACATGGTGCGGATGACGCGGATGTTCGGCGCATACTTGACGCGCGACGTTCCCGCCAAATCCGCTGCCAGGTAGGTGCACCAGTTGCAAAAGAACGCCACGATCTTGGGCTCAAAGCCGTTGGTTTTTTGTACCTCGACCAATTCTGCCTTCGACTCAGCCATTGCGCCTCCTAAAGACCGGGGCTCGGGGTTAGGGACTGGGGGCTGGGGTTACTGCCCACATTTACGTCGCTGGAGTTGCCCTCGCCACTTCCAATTCCCCTTTACCAGTCCCCAGCCGCTAAGCCAGCACTCCTTGGATCTCTTCAAAGATCTCTTCATCTTCAAAGAGGTTCTGCTTGATGGTGCCCGACGGGCACGCTGCCACGCAGGTTCCGCAGCCTTTGCACAGCACTGCGTTGATTTGCGCCACCTGCTTGTCCGCAAGGAACGAAATTGCCGAGTACGGGCAGAGGGGAACGCACGTTTTGCAGCCCGAGCACTCCTCCTCCACGAGGTAGGCAGTGTTGGGCTCCATTTCGACATAGCCGGTATCGATCAACACCATGGCCTCGGCGGCGGCGGAACCGGCCTGGCCCACGGAGTCGGGAATATCCTTGGGAGCCTGGCAGGCGCCGGCGATAAAGATGCCATCGGTGAAGGTATTCACCGGAGCCAGCTTGGGATGGCGCTCCAGGAACCAGCCTTCGGTGGAACAACTGATGTTGAAGATGCGCCGTACATCCTTGGCGTCCTCCTGGGGCACCAATCCCACCGACAGCACCACCATATCCACAGGCACGCGCCGCACGAAGGAGATGAGCGTGTCCTCACAGCGCATCACCAGCTTCCCTTCCTCTTCCTTGGTCATTGCCCAGTCGCTCACCTCGGCCACGCGACCGCGAATCATGTGGACGCCCTCGGCCAGAAGCTGATGGTAAAACTCCTCGTAGGCTTTGCCCGGCGCACGCATGTCAATGTAAAAGTTGTAGACCTCGGCGCCGGTGCGCTCCTTGAGCAGGTGGGCCAGCTTCAGGCTGTACATGCAGCACACGCGCGAGCACCACTTGTTGGTGTTCTCGTCACGCGAACCTACGCAGTGAATGATGCCGATGGCCTGGGGTTTCCGGCCGTCACGCATGATCACTTCACCGCCCGTGGGACCGGACGCGTTGATGAGCCGCTCCACCTCCGGCGCGGTGTAAACGTTGGGGTACACGCCATAGCGGTAATCGGGCACCTTGCGAGCGTCGAAGGGCTGATACCCCGTGGCCAGAATGATGCACCCCACTTTGATGGTTTCCAGCCTGGGCTGCTGCTTCAGGTCCACGGCATGACGGTCACCGCACGCCTCAATGCAGGTCTTCTTGCACCGGCCGGTCTTGAAATCAATGCACGTCTCAGGATCGATGACGGGAATCTGCGGCACTGCCTGTGGAAACGAGATGTAGATGGGCTTGCGTTTTCCCAAACCGAGGTTGAACTCATCGACCACTTTCGCCTGCTTGTAGATGCACCCTTCAATGCACTCCAGGCATCCGACGCAAAGGTCCTCGTTGATGTAACGCGGGTGGCGGGTGACGGAGACCTCAAAATTCCCCACGTAGCCTTGTACCTGGGTCACCTCGGACAGCGTCCACAGAGTGATGTTCGGATGCTTCTTTACCGCCGTCATTTTGGGAGTCAGGATGCAGGCGGCGCAATCGAGCGTGGGAAACGTCTTGTCGAACTTCGCCATGTTCCCGCCGATGGTGGGTTCACGCTCGACCAGGTAAACATGCTTGCCGGCGTTGGCCAGCGTCAATGCCGCATGAATCCCCGCGATGCCTCCGCCCACGATCAACACGGCGGGATTGATGGGCACGCGCTTCTTCTCTAGCGGTTTGTGCAGCGCCACTCGCCGGATCGCCGCGCGCAACAGGGCTTGCGCCTTCTCCGTGGCCTTCTGATGGTCCAGATGCACCCAGGAGTCATGCTCGCGGATGTTGACCATCTGGAAGCAGAAGGGGTTGAGGCCCCCCTTGGCCACGGCGCCGCGGAAGGTCTCCTCATGAAGCAAGGGCGAGCACGACGCCACCACCACGCGGTTGAGCTTGTGCTCTTCAATGTCCTGCCGGATCAATTCCTGGCCCGGGTCGGAGCACATGTACTTGTACTCGCGTGAAACCACGACGCCCGGCATCGTCGCGGCAAACTCCGCCACGGCCTTGACGTCCACCGTGGCAGCGATGTTGGTTCCACAGTGGCAAATGTAAACTCCGATGCGTAAGCTGCCGTTTGAACCGTTCATCTAACTCACCTCACAGGGGCCACGGATTAACACGGATTAACACGGATCAAACCTTTTGAAGCTTTTAGGACCATTTCGGAGCTGGTCTCAGTCGTTCGGCAAGCACGCCTTCGGCTTCGCGTTGTACGTCCTCGACGGTGCGAGTCGCGGTCAACTCGCCGGGCACGGCACAACTCCCCTGCATCACTTCGCGTAATTGTCCGCCTTTTTGATCCGTGTTCATCCGTGTTAATCCGCGGCTCATCTTGCGGTCGTTGTCAAAGATGAACCTCTTGAAATCAGGCGTCGGACCGAAGTTCATGATTAGGCCCACCTCAATCGATGTGGCCCGAAGATAGTTCATAACCTGTGCTTCGTGTGCTTTCTCAATGGCGCGAGCGGCTTTAAGTTCAACAATGACCTTGTCTTCTATCAGCAGGTCAGCTCGGAATTCACCTATCGTTTGCCCGCGAAAGTGGACGGAAATTGGCGCCTGCTCGACCACGTGGAGACCAGCTTCGCGCAACGCAATCGCCATAGCCTGCTCGTAGACGGATTCGAGAAAGCCGTGTCCAAGCTCGTTGTAGACGGTGTAAAAAACGCTAATAATCTTTTCCGTCAAGTCTTCATGCTTCATTTTGATCCGTGTTCGTCCGTGTCAATCCGTGGCTAATACTCAGGCCGCTGCCGGAGCAAACTTTGCGAGCATGTGTTTGGCGGCCACAATGTTGCGTTCCAGCCCAAGTTCCTTGGTGGAAAAGCCGAACGCCAGGCCCAGAAGCTGAGTGAAGTACACGACCGGCATCGAGATCTCGCCGTACTTCTTGCCGGCCTCCTCTTGAAACGCGTCCAAATTAAATTGGCAGAGCGGGCAAATGGTGGAGACGATCTGCGCCTCGCGGCGCCGCGCTTCCTTCAGGAGAATGTGGATGAGCGAGAGGCCGACTTCCGGCAGCGTGCCTTTCTGGCTTCCCCCGCAGCAACGCGTCTTTAAGGGATAGTCCACCACTTCCGCGCCCACTGCCCGCAAGAGCTTGTCCATGGACACGGGGTAGTACATCAAATCGAACGTGGCGTAGGGGCGAACGATCTGGCAGCCGTAGTACGGCGCAACCTTGAGTCCCGTCAGCGGCGTCTTAATCACGGATTTAATCTTCTCCAAGCCCACATCGTTGATGAGAACATCAAGGGGATGCCGCACTTTGGCCGTGCCGTGGTACTCCAGGCCGGCAGCCTTGAAGCCGTGCTCCAGCGTCTGCGCCACCTTGGGGTACTCTTGGATGTAGCGTTGGGCTTTGTTGAGCACCAGGAAGCAGGCACTACAGGGCGCCAGCAGGTCGAGCTTCTTCTTTTCGGCGATGGCGAGATTTCGACCGGCCAGGGCGAACGAGCTTATTTCGTCAATGGCCATGTATGCTGTTGCGCCACAGCAGTTCCAGTCGTCAAGCTCTTCCAGTTCGACGTCCAAGGCCTTGAAAACCTTTAGCAACGACTCTTCGTAGGCCTTGCCCGTGCCTCGCAGCGAACAACCGGGGTAGTAGAGGTATCGCTTCACGCTGCCACCTCCTTCTTGTGCGCCTCAACCGCGTCCATCATGTCCTGAATCTGCTTCCGGCCCTTAATTTTTGCCGGTATGATTTCCATGCGTCCCGTCAGGAAGAGTTTGGTTCCCAGCTTGGACATCCCCAAAAGTCTCATGATCGCGGTCTTCAGGAAGACCCTCACGACCAGCCATGACTCGGTCACGCGGCCGTTCCGGCGGATCATGTTGCCGAACTCGCTTGCCAGGACCGGTATGGGGAAGCGCCGGGGGTACACGCCGTCTTCAATGGCGCGCCGCTTAAGCGCGTACATGACGTCCGTCACGCGGATGCGACGGGGACATTCCACCGTGCAGGAATAGCAACTCGTACACAGCCAGATGGTGAAGCTCTCCAGCACGTCCTTTTTGAACCCCTCGCGCGCCATGTGGATCAGCCGGCGAGGCGTGAAGTCCATGTAGGGCGAAAGCGGGCAACTGGCGCTGCACAGTCCGCACTGGATGCAATTGCGGATACGTTCCCCACCGATGACGCCGGTGACCCACTTGGCAAACACCGGGTCGCGTTCAATTTCGTACTTAATCAGACTTTTTACGGCCATGCGGATTCCCTCCCCTGACGCAGGGTGAAGCTTGGCACTGGCGCTCGAAAGCTTTTGGCGAATGTGATGGAAAGGAGGGTGGAGACTGACGAGCGAGGTAGGCGGGCGTGGGTGAAATCGTCACAGCTTTACACCCCGATGAGGACAGACCTAGAGAGAAATTGCAAGCAAGGCGTGGGCCAATGGCAAGGACGGGCAACTTCCTTTGCCCTGTTCCCTGACGATGAGTTAAACCTAAGATTCCTCGAAGCTAGAAATTCGGAAAACCGAGAGAATCGGACAAAAGTTCCCGTCAGTGTTGAATAAATTTATGCCCACGGTTTTGGCGGATTGCCGTAGTCTAAAGTTCAGAAGGATTCGTTGAATTCTTTAGCGCATCGATTACACTCGGGATCCCTCAACGCAGGTCAAACGATTGGGTAGAATCTACTCGCAAGGCAGAATTTGCCTCTCCGTAGTTGCGGCAAATCACACGACCCTTCGAGTAGGGGCTGGGCTTCCTTGAGGGCACGCCGACGGGTCCGCTTACAAAAAGTTGATCGTTACCCACACGTTTGGCAGGACACGGGACGTGCTGGACTCTGCATGGTGCCGGTCCTCGAACCCCGCAGGGGTGAAAATTCAGTAGCCGTGGGCAAGGGCACGCCTTTTGTGCCCGCCGCCCACGGTTGGCAACCTCCTGATGCTCCGACCCTGAAAGGGGTCGAACGTGCGGTCGCTTCCTGTGGAGGTTTTGATGCACGGGCGCTAAACCGACAGACATCGACCCCTTCAGGGTCGGGGGCGTGGTTGCCATGGGATCCGTGGGCGGCGGGCACAAAAGGCGTGCCCTTGCCCACGGCTGCTCACTGATCACCCCTTCGGGGTTAAGACCTTTACCGAACTCGGCACCGTCGTGTCCGGCTTCGGAAAAACGCCGCGAATCCCGTCATCCTGAGTGGGGATGGGCCTGCCGGCCCACCCAAAGTCATGAACATCGCGACGCCAGCCGCTGCTGAAAATAAATGGGTTAGCGCGCGTTGTTCGACGGATTCCGCTTTTGGGCGTCAGCACCGGGTTAAAAGGGGGCCGAAATCATCAGTCAGAGGGGAGCCATGTCGTGAGGCCCTCATTGGCGCGGAAGATCGGTTTTCAGCAACCCTACCAAGAAACTAGACACGGATTCCGACGTTCTCGTTAATAGAGTCCTTCGTGCTATTCTCGTTTCGACAGTCGTGTGAGGGAAGAAGACAATGAAAGTGTTGCTCGGACTACTCGTCAGTTTTATTTGTGTAACTTGCGCTGCTGGTCAAACGTGCAACGTTGATGCCGGTTTTCGGGGAGGCCGCTTCAACGTTTATTACGAACAGCGCCATCTTGTGACACTATTCAGGAGTTTGAATTCACTTCCACCGAACGTGAGGGGCCGACTTGACGACTACCTGAAGACGAGGCTTGGAAGTGCATTTGCCAAACGGCTAGAATTCGATGAAGGTCAGTGGCTCGACATCAAGGAACTCCAAAAGGAATTCCCGGCGTTATATGAAAAGAATTTGCATCTCGGCACCTACGACCTGCTGTTCCGGTTCTCCGATCCAGCCAAGGGGCTGAAGTACTTTTACGCCAAACTCGCCCTCAACGATGACGGTTCAGTTAACGAAGATATTAAACTCCCGAACATTGGAAAGAATCCGGCCAAAGCTGAAATCATCTCGTGTGAGAACGCCATTCAAATTGCCGTGACGCACGGCTTTTCTCGTGACAGAATTTCTCCCTGGTTTGAATACTCTCCCGAGCACGATTCGTTTATCTGGGTCTTGACTGATTCCAAGCGAGTTGACTCAGGACAGTATGGAAACGGAACGTACCGAAAGATTGATGTAGACGCGAATACTGGCGAGATATTGCGGACCTACAAGGAGACCATCGCCTTATGACGTTCAGAGAGGTGAGTGCAACATCATGGGCTCAGACTATCGTTAGGGGCCGTCTTGCAAATCGAAGAACCAATGAGACAAGTCCTGGCTAACGCCTAGTCGCCTTTAGGAGTCCCCCCGGCTTTGCCGGGGAGGCATAAAAAGCAATCAGAGTCTCGCCTTCCAGAGACTCTGCGGCTTTTCCCCTGCCGTGAGCCGGCGGACCCGGACATGGATCGCCGAAGCCGCATGTTAGCAAAAGCTGGATGTTCACCGTATCAAGGGCCGCAGACTTTGAACGGCACAAAGTCTGCGCTACCCCGCTCTTGACCGCTTTGTCTCCGCCACAACCACTAACCGGCTCGCCTGCTCCACCGCTTTAGGCAGCGCGGCAGCGACAACCGGCGAAAGAGTCTCGCCGAACTCGAAGGTCTGCGCGCTAACCGTGATTGCGAACGCCTTCGGGCGATGCCCGTAAAGCTGTTCGGCGCTGGCCAGCAGCCCGAGGGGCGTGCAGGTGTGGGTAAAGGCTTGAGGGGGGAGCGCTTCCGGCAGGACTCGCGCCTATGAATCTCGCCCGGCGCGCCCTCACAGTCGGCGTCAAGAAACACCGCGAGGGCGCATCGGCTGAGGCGTTCCGCAAGTTCGGGAGTAAGCTGGTGGCAGGTGATGACTTCGACGTCCCGGCCAGCAAGCGACTCGGCAAGCAAACGGCTGGCGTGCCAACCAAATCCGTCGTCACTGCGAAGCGGGTTGCCGTAGCCAATGATAACGGCAGTGGTGAGTGGCGAGTGGCTAGTGGTTAGTTGAGGCGTGCTTTGCGCGTCTTTTTTGCTATCCACTAGGCACCGCCCACTGTCCACTGGTCATCGGCTTTTCAGTTCATCCAATACCGCCCCGTCGGGCGCGACGAACTGGATGCGCAGAGGCATCTGGCCGTTGGCATGGGTGGAGCAGCTAAAGCACGGATCATAGGCGCGGACCACGGCGGAAACACGGTTCAGCATTCCTTCTTGTAGGTGCTTGCCGTCCACGTAATGGCGCGCCACCTGGTCGATGCTGCGGTTGATGGCCAGGTTGTTGTGACCGGTCGCCACGATCAGATTCGCCCAGGTGATGGCCCCCTCGTCATTCACCTTGTAATGGTGGATCAGGATACCACGGGGCGCTTCAATCATGCCGACGCCTTCCAAATTGTTCACGCCCGCCTGGGCGCGCACCTTCTTGCCCAGCACCGCCGGATCGTTCAGCAAGGTCTCCATGCGTTCCAGTCCATAAAGCGCCTCGACCAAACGCGCATAGTGGAAGTGGAACGAGCTGGGAACGACCTTCCCCAGTCGCTGGTGGTACTCGGTGAACTCCGCGTCGGCCAGGGGGGTTCCGCAACTCTTCGCGACGTTCAATCGTCCCAACGGCCCCACACGATAAACACCATCATTAAAACCGATCGGCTTGAAATAGGGCGCTTTCAGGTAGGAATCGGAGAGTGCCGCCTCCCCGATGAAGTTCTGATAGGCGTGCGCCGGAATGTGATCGGCGACGGTCTTGCCCTCGGCGTCCTTGAAGCGGATGCCACCATCGTAAAGCTGGAGCTTTCCGGAGGCATCCACCAAGCCCGCGTACATGCTGGGGGCGTTGCCGAAATTCTCGATCTCCTCTTTGAACTGGTCGAGCACGCCTTTGAAGAACTTCAGCGTACGGCGCACAATGGCTTTGGCTTCCGGCAAACCCGCAAGAATCTTTTCGCGTACAGTAGCCTGCATAGGAGCGTTCACGCCGCCGGGAACCGTCCAGGAAGGGTGAATGCGTTCCTTGGCGAGCCCGGAGATGACCTCCTGCCCGAATTTGCGCAGCGCGATGCCGTCGCGGGCGATGTCGGGGAACTTGTCCAGCACACCCAGCACATTTCGCTGGGCCGGGTTCGAATCGAAACCCAGCAAAAGGTCGGGTGAGGAAAGATGGAAAAAGCTCAGCGCATGCGACTGCACAAACTGGCCGCAGTGGAGAATTTCCCGCAAGATCGCGGCAGTTTCAGGAATGCGGACGCTCATGATGGCATCGCACGCCTTGGAGGAGGCCAGCAGGTGGCTGACCGGGCAAATGCCACAGATGCGCGCCGTGATGGACGGCATCTCGTAGTATGGCCGGCCCTCGGTGAACTTCTCGAAGCCCCGCACCTGGGCGATGTGGAGCTGCGTGCCGGCCACCTTTCCCTCATCGTCCAGCCGAATCGAGATTTTGGCGTGGCCCTCGATTCGAGTGACGGCGTTGATCGTGATCTTTTTCATTGGTGCCTCTTTTAGTAGAAGTAGGCAGTAGGCAGAAAGCAGAAGGCAGAAGGCAGAAAGCGGAAACACGCAAGCATCGGCATGTTTTCACACGGAAGTTTCGCACGCGCGCTCGCTAAAACGCCGCGGGGCCGTCCGTCTTCTGTCCCGCTTTTCCACGCCTTCTTCCACCCTGTGCCCTCTGCTTTCTGCTTAATGCTTCCTACTTTCTTCCTTCGGGTATGCCGCATGTTGCAAAGATGGGGCAAATCTTTCAGGATGTTCTATCATGCTGTGCAACATCATTCCGATTTCCTCATAGCGGGCCACAAATTCCTTGTGATCATCAGTTGACAGATACTCGCAGTCTCGCGCGAAATCTAGCCACACTTGAGTTTCCGTGGCCTCTGCGTCCGAATCTGCCAGCTTGCTCACGAACATGTTTGGGTACTGCCGCTTCCTAAGTCCCTCCGGAGTCCGCTTGTCTTGCCGCCTTCTGCCTACTGCTTTCTGCCTTCCGCCTTCTCTACCCGAACTTAACCTTTGCGCTAAGGTCCGGCATGCGCCCCTCGAGCAATTCGCCCAAAACGTACCCGATGGCGGAGGCAGGGGGTGGGCAGCCGGGGACAAACAGGTCTACTTTCACCACCTCGTGCAGCGGGACGGCGCGCTTCAGCAGGGTGGGAACACCTTCGCTGGGGACGCGCGGCCTCTCATCGACGCCCTGGACGTAAATCCTCTCGAGCAGTTTCTTGACGGGGATCGGATTGCGCATGGCAGGAACATTGCTGGTCACGGCGCAGTCTCCCAAAGCCACTAGGAGCCGGGTGTTTTCGCGGACGTGCCGGATCTTCTCGTAGTCGTCCTGATTGCTCACCGCTCCCTCGACGAGGGTCACGTCCACGTCCTCGGGAAACTCCTGAGCGTCCACCAGCGGCCCATAGACAATGTCAGCCTTCTGGGCGACTGCGGCGATTGCCTCGTCAATGTCCAGAATCGACATATGGCAGCCGGAGCATCCGTCCAACCACAACGTAGCCAGTTTCGCTTTCTTCATGCGTGTACTCCCACTCTCGATTTCAGTCATCAATCAGCAAGAAAGCAGTAGGCAGAAGGCAGTAGGCAGAACGCGATATGCTGACGAACGGGGAATCATCGCTTTGCCGGCTTGCCCGTGGCCGAAAATCCTGCTCACGGCCGTCCACTAGCTTCCGTCCCTGTATAGCGCCTTCTACTGGCGGCATTCTTCCTCTTACGTGCCGGCTTCTGCTTACTGCTTTCTGCCTTCTGCTCACTGCCTACTGCCTTCTTTAGGCGTGCACTCCCCGTTTGACCGCGAGCCATTTGATGTTCTCGTTGCTCTTGGTCATTTCTTCCACCGCCAAGCCCTTTTCAGCCAGCGCGCCGGTCGGGCACACCTGCACGCACTTGCCGCACTTGGTGCAGGACTTTGATTCGCCCCACGGCTGGTCGAGTTCCGCCACCAGGCGCGAGTTGATGCCGCGGCCGCTGATGTCCCACACATTAGCGCCTTCCACCTCCGCGCACACTCTTACGCAGCGCGTGCAGAGAATGCAGCGGTTGTGGTCCAGCACGTAGCGCTGATGCGACACATCCACCGGCAGCCGGGGATAGTTATAGGGAAAGCGGACGTGGGTCACTCCCAGCCGCGTGGCCATGGCCTGCAATTCGCAGTGGTTGTTGCAAACGCAGATGGAACAGTAGTGGTTGCGTTCAAGCAGCAGGAACTCCATGGCCATCTGGCGGTGCCGCAGGAGCTTTTCGGAATTGGTGTTCACCGACATGCCGTTTTGGATGGGCGTCGTGCAAGCGGGAAGCAGCCGACCCACCCCCGCCACTTCCACCAGGCACAGGCGGCAGGAGCCGGAGGGCGTCAGCCCCTCAAGGAAGCATAGCGTGGGGATATACTTCTTGTTGGCGCGCGCCACGTCCAGAATCGTCTGGCCCTCGCTGGCCCGGCAAAGCTCGCCGTCAATGCGAACTGAAATTTCCTGAGGCATGTCGGTCTCTCCTCTTAAGAAGTGGCTAGTGGCTAGTGGTTAGTGGCCAGCACTGCCCTCCACCACCGGCGACCCGGCACCGAGTGTACTGGTCTTCGGACCTCGCACTTCGGACTCTCTTGGTCTTCACTCATCACTCTTCACTCATCCCTGCCCTTCTAACCACTGACCACTGGCCACTAGCCACTGGTCTTAACGTCGCACCTCAAACACCGACTGGCTTCCTCCAGCGCTTCCTCGGCCGTCAAAGGCAGTACCGCCTCACCAAAGTCCTTCACGCGCTGTTTGGCGGGCAGCGGGTGGTGGTGATGGCGCCGGCTTTCGCTGACGTGCTCCGGCGGCTTGTGGTCATATTCAAATTGCGGCAGGAACTCCTGCGCCCGCACCTCATCCATCAAGCGGTGATCGATGAAGCGCGCCGCCTTTTTCCCGTACCCCATGGCATTGGAGACATTGGACGCACCGGAGATCACGTCGCCGCCGGCATAGAATTTTTCGCGGCTGGTTTCCATGGTGTAGCGGTTGAATTCCAGCGTGCCGTGCTCGGTGATGCTGAGACCCGAGGCCTTGCAGAAGTCGCGGTCCACCGCTTCTCCAACCGCCAGGATTACCGTATCGCACTTGAAGCTCTGAATTTCTTCGGTGGGAATGGGGCGGCGGCGGCCGGAAGAATCAAACTCGCCCAGCCGGGTCTTCACCACCTCAATGGCCTTAACGGCGCCGTTTTCTCCCACGATGCGGTGGGGGGTAGCCAGGAAGGCAAAGTGCGCGCCTTCCTGCTCGGCGGCCTCCACTTCCTCCTGGATGGCCGGCATGTCTTTGCGCTCGCGGCGGTAGATGACTGTCACCGTCGCTCCACGCCGCAGCGCCGTGCGAGCGGAGTCAATGGCGGCGTTGCCTCCGCCGATGATGGCAACCCGTTGGCCCAGCGGCACGGGCGCTTCCTTGGCGATACCCTCCAGGAACAGCAGGGCTGGCATGACGCCCTTCAACTCCGTTCCGGGCAGATAGACCCATGCTTCCTTCCACGTTCCGATGGAGAGAAAGACCGCATCGAAGTCCATCCCCAGATCATTGAGGGAAATGTCTGTCCCCACGCTTTTGTTGAACTCAAATTTGACGCCCATGCGGCGGATCAATTCAATTTCCTTGGCCAGAACCGCTTTGGGCAGGCGATACTCCGGCAGGGCGTAACGCAACATCCCCCCTGCCTCCGCGTGCGACTCATAGATCGTCACTTCATGGCCGAACAGGGTCAGGTAAAAGGCCGCGGTTAGTCCCGTCGGTCCCGCGCCCGCCACAGCAATTTTCTTGCCCGTTGACGCCATTTTCCGCGCCGCCACACGCGCGGCCATCTCGTCAAAACGGTCAGAGAGCAAGATGTCGTCGGCGATCAGGCGGTGCACTTCCCGCATATTCACCGCTTCATCCACGGAATGGCGGCGGCAGCGATTGTCACAAGGGTGCTGGCATACCCGCCCCGTCGAAGCCGGCAGTGGATTGTCAAGAATGACAGACTCAAACGCCTCTTCCAGACGACCTTCCTTGTACAACTGAAGGAAGCGGGGGATATTCATGTGCAGCGGACAACTGTTCTCACACGGGGATAGCGCCAACTCCTGGCAAACTCCCGCGCGGCATCGGTGAGCCTTGAGGTGATCCTCGAACTCATGATGAAAATGCCGCATCGTGGTGAGCACCGGATTGGGCGCTGTTTGTCCCAGTCCACATAGTGACGTGTCACGGATCATCCGGCCCAGTTCGTCCAGCGCGTTCAGGTCGTCTTCGCCTCCCTTCCCCTGGGTAAACTGGTTCAGGATGCGGAGGGCCTTGTCCAGTCCCACGCGGCAGGGGACGCACTTGCCGCACGACTCGGCGTGCGTGAATTCGATGAAGTAGCGCGCGACGTCCACCATGCAGTTGTCGTCGTCCATTACCACCATGCCGCCGGAACCCATGATGGAACCAAGCTTTGCCAGCGTCTCGTAGTCCACCGGCGTGTCAAACATCTCCTGAGGGATGCAACCACCGGAAGGTCCGCCGGTCTGCACGGCCTTCACGGG
This sequence comes from uncultured Acidobacteriota bacterium, assembly GCA_963719115.1. Lineage (GTDB taxonomy): Bacteria > Acidobacteriota > Terriglobia > UBA7540 > UBA7540 > Bog-366. Next base: position 35,223 of record CAVRBF010000013.1, read on the forward strand.
ATGCCCGCTGGAGGTCCCCTCGCCCACGTCGTAGACAAAGGTCTTGAGTGGAGTGCCTAATGGCATCTCCACCAAGCCGGTGTTCCTGACCTTGCCGACCAGCGAAAAGACCTTGGTGCCGGCGCTCTTGTTGCTGCCGGTTTCGGTGAACCATGCCGGACCCTTGGCAATGATGGGCGCGATGTTGTACCAGGTTTCGACGTTATTGATGTTGGTGGGGTATCCCCACAAGCCCTTTTGCGCTGGGAACGGTGGACGCGGACGGGGCCGCCCAGCCTGGCCTTCGAGTGACGCGATCAACGCTGTTTCTTCGCCGCAAACGAAAGCCCCAGCCCCTTCCACGAGTTCGATATTGAAATTAAAGCCGCGACCCAGAATATCTTCACCCAGCAACCCGTATTCTTTGGCTTGCTCGATGGCGCGTTCGAGGCGATGCACGGCCAAAGGATATTCCGCACGCACATAGATGATGCCCGACGTGGCGCCCGTGAGGAAACCGGCGATCAGCATGCCTTCCAGCAGCGAATGCGGATCGCTTTCGATTTCGTTCCGGTTCATGTAGGCGCCCGGGTCACCTTCATCGGCGTTGCAGATGATGAACTTCTTGTCTGCCACGGCCTTGCGGAGGAAGTCCCATTTCTGGCCGGTGGAAAAGCCGGCGCCGCCGCGGCCGCGCAGCTTCGCCGCTTTGATCTGTTCAATCACCACGTCCGGGCGGTTGTCGATGAGCACGTTGAACAGCGACTGGTATCCGCCCACGCCGATGTACTCTTCCACGTCGTCGGGGTTGATAAGCCCGCAGTTGCGCAAGACGATCTTCTTCTGGCCGCGGAAAAAGGGGATTTCGCGCCAGAGGGGAAGCTTCGCGTAGCCGCTTCCGTACTTGACCTGTGCGGTGATGTGGTCCCAATCCTCAATCTTGCAGAGAGCGAGGTCGGTGGGAATGTTCCCCATCATCACTTCGTCAATAATCTCGTCAATCTGCTGGCTCTGCACGTGGCGCAGGATCACCAGGGGCCGGCCGGGGATCCAGACGTTCACCAGCGGCTCTTGCGCGCAGAAACCGAAGCAGCCCACGCGCGCGAGGTGAATATCCAACCCACGCTTGTCGATGGAGTCCGCGAAGGCATGAAAGACCCCTTCCGAACCATTGCCTGCGCCACAGGTCCCCATGCCCACGGCGATGCGGGGGCGGAAAGGCAAAAGCTTGGCCATCCCCGACCCACGGACGGTGCTGAACGTGCTCAAATCTCGGATGCGCGTCATTTCTTTGCCGTCTCCCTTTCCAGGTGCTTCAGTTCGCGATGCAGCGTTTGCTCATTCATGTGGCCGTAGACTTCGTGATTCACTTCCACCACGGGAGCAAGCGCACACTGCCCGAAGCACGCAACCGTGCGAATGGTGAAATTGCCGTCACTGGTGTTGAGCGCAATCTTGTCGGTCAGCTCGTCATCCGGATTGTGGAACCCGAGCTTGAACATCAGGCTCTGCAACAGCTCACGCGAGCCGCGCGTATGGCACGCTGTCCCGCGGCAGATGCAGATGGTGTTTTTCCCCTGAGGTTCGAGGTTAAAGAGGGCGTAGAAGGTCACCACGCTGAAGACTCGCGCCACCGGCGTGTCAGTCTTGGCGGCGATGTAATCCAGTGTATCGCGCGAGAGGAACTTCCGCGGCTCGTGGTCCTGGGCCTTTTCCAGAATGCCCAGCAAAGCGCCGGGATGCCCGCGCTGCACAGCGATGACCTTGTCGAGGAAGAGTTGGTCAGCTTCGGTCAGGGGAACTGAAGTCAAGGGTGACATAGCTTACTCCTTATTTGGTCCGAAGTCCGAGGTCCGAAGTCCGAAGTCAAAAAACGAAGTGCATCCCGAGCCAAATCTCAATCCCACTTCCAAATCTTGGTCCCGAAAGCCGAGGACCGCGATCGCAACGCCAACCCGGACGTACCTGGACTTTCCAGTCTCTGGACTGCTACTCCAAATCCCGGCCAACTGACGCCGGATATGCGGTCTTAAGCTTCGGGTTCTCCGTGACAGTTCTTCGGAGGTGCGAAGTCAACCCGCTGGTTAATGAAGCTGTTTCTGCTGCTAATTTGTAAAGCCGCTCGAACTCAGCTTGTGCCACATACCCAACGTCACAAGCAACGTAAAGCAAGGACTGCACTTCGGTAGCCGAACCTTTGGCAATGTCCAGGAACCGGGCGAACTCCCGATCGCTCTTCCGAGCGAACCCTTCCGCCACGTTACTCATCGAGGAGACCGCGGCGCGACAAAGCTGGTCCCGTAATCCAAAGTCTCTTTTGAGCCTTCCGTCGTCACAGATCTTGTAGACTTCTCGCACCAACCCTCTGGCCTTTTGCCAAGCCTGAATTTGTTCCAGGGACCTCATCAGACCACGCCTCACGCGGCCAATCGAGCCATTGGACTTCGGGCTTGCCTTCCATTCCGGACTTCTGGTTCGTGATGCCGGACTGCCCGTGTTTGACTTCGGACTTCGGACCTCGGACTTCGGACTCAAACGCTAGCGCCGGAGTTCGTCCAACACTTCGCCATCCGGGGCAAGGAGTCGAATTTCCAGTGCCATCTGCCCGAGGGCGTGGGTGGAGCAACTCAGGCAGGGATCAAAAGCGCGCACCACCGCTTCCACGCGATTGAGCATTCCCTCCGTCAGTTTTTCGCCGTTCACGTAGTGCTTGGCCACTTGCAGAACGCCGCGGTTGAGCGCCAAGTTGTTGTGCCCCGTGGCAATAATGAGATTGGCCCACGTCACCAGGCCGTTGTCATCCACTTTGTAGTGGTGGATCAACGTGCCGCGCGGGGCTTCCGTGACGCCGATGCCTTCGGGATTGTTGGTACCCGCAAAGGCGCGAACGTGCTTGGAAAGGATGTCGGGCGCCTGAAGCAACTGTTCCATGCGCTCGATGCCGTAGATGATCTCGATCAGCCGCGCGTAATGGTAATAGAAAGAACTCAGCACTGCGCCGCGGTCGAGTTCTCGAAACTCCGCCCACTCCTGGTCGGCGCGCGGGGTGCCACACCGGTCAGCGATATTCAGGCGGGCCAGCGGTCCGACGCGGTAGATCCCCTCCGGATAACCGCGTGGCTTGTAGTAAGGCGATTTCAGGTAACTATCAGGTTCGCAAGCTTCGCCGATGACATCGGCATAATTGAGAACGTCCAGCTTGTCGGCCACGATGTTGCCGCGTGAATCCACTACGCGGAAGAAACCGTTGTAGTGTTCCAGTTCGCCGGTGGGGCTGACGAGTCCGAGAAAGTAGGTGGGAAAATTCGCGAACGTGCGGATTTCTTCGCGGAATTGGTCGAGAACGGTCTTAAACCAGTCGATAGTTCTTTGTGCGATTTCGAGTGCTTCCGGCAGCACGGCCAGGATTTCGTCGCGGGTTGCCACCTTGAGCGGTTCGTTGACGCCGCCTGCCACCACCCACGCCGGGTGAATCCGTTTGCCGGCCAGCTTTTCGATAATCTGCTGGCCAATCTGCCTCAACCGCACGCCGTCACGCGCCATCTGCGGGTGGGCCTCCGCGAGGCCGAATAAATTGCGACGCGCCGGGTCAGAGTCCATGCCCAGGAGGAAATCGGGAGAGGAGAGGTGAAAGAAACTGAGAGCGTGCGACTGCACAATCTGGGCCAGGTTCAAAATGGTGCGCAGTTTGACAGCGGTGGTAGGGATGCGCGTCGCCAGGATCGCGTCGCACGCTTTCGCCGAAGCCACCAGATGGCTCACCGGGCAGATGCCGCAAATCCGCGCCATCAAGGAAGGCATTTCATAGAACGGCCGGCCCTCGCACAGCTTCTCAAAGCCGCGGATCTGCGTCACATGAAAACGCGCATCCGTAACTTTGCCTTGCTCGTCGAGCTGAATTGTAACTTTCCCGTGGCCTTCAATGCGGGTCACGGGATTGATAACCAGTGTCTGCTTACTCATGATATCTCGCTTCGCCAACCCTCTCCGAACAAGAATTTCGATCGTCGATTGTCAATTGGTTGTTCTCCGTCATCCGGCAACCATTGTCCGTAGAAGCTCTCCATCAAACTTGAGATTCTGAGGCAGAGAACCTCGTTTGTGTTCAATCGTCAATCGACAATGACATCGACAATCGGCAATCTCACGCTCCAAACCTCGTCTTCGCACTCAGGTCGGGAGTCTTTCCCTCCAAAAGGCTGCTGAGCACGAAAAAGATGGTGTCAGCAGAAGGGGGACAGCCGGGTACGAACACGTCTACCTTCACAAACTCATGGATCGGCCGAGCTTGCGCAAGCAAGGTGGGAACGGACGCGGTGGGCGCTCCCGGACTGAGCGTGGCGTTCTCCACGTAAGCCCGATTCAGAACATCCTTCACCTTAAACGGATTGCGCATGGACGGGATGTTGGCCGTCACCGCGCAGTCACCCAGGGAAACCAGCAAGCGCGAGCGTTCCCTTACCTTGCGAATCTTCTCCAGGTCTTCATCGCTGCTTACCGCGCCTTCCACCAGCGCCACGTCAACGTTTTCCGGGAACTCTTTGCGGTCCACCAACGGGCTGTAGACGACCTCGATCTTGGCGGCCAGTTCCAGCAGGCGCTCGTCCATGTCCAATAGCGACATGTGGCAGCCCGAGCAGCCATCCAACCATAATGTTGCAACGCGAACTTTACTCACCAGCGTCTCTCCCGCATTAACGTCAGATAAGGCAGGAATTGCCTCTGTTTTTCCATTTCGCGAACGGACTTGCCTTTTTCCACCAGTGCCCCGGTGGGGCACACGTTGATGCATTTGCCACACCCCGTACAGGTTTCCGACTCTCCCCATGGCTGGTTCAGGTCGGTGATGACCTGGGCATTGACGCCCCGGCCTAAAACGTCCCACGTGTGTGCTCCCTCGATCTGGTCGCACACCCGGACGCAGCGCGTGCAAAGGATGCAGCGATTGTGATCCACCACAAAGCGATCGTGCGAAGCATCCACCGCCAGCCGCGGATAACGATACTGAAAGTGCACGTGGGTCATATTCAACGTCTGCGCAAGATTCTGTAATTCGCAATGCCCGTTGGAAACGCACACCGCACAGACGTGGTTGCGTTCCGCGAACAGCAGTTCCAGAATCGATCTCCGGTATTTGTTCAACCGCTCGCTGCTGAGCGAGATTTCCATCCCTTCCTCGACGCGGGTGACGCACGCGGGAAGTAATTTGTTGATGCCCTTGACCTCCACCACGCAGAGGCGGCAGGAGCCGACGCGGGACAGGCCGGTGAGGTGGCAGAGGGTGGGTATATACATGTTGTTTTCCCGCGCCACCTGAAGAATGGTCTGGTCACCCCGTGCGCTGATGTCGCGCCCATCCATGGTCAGCGTGATTACGCGAACTTGGCTCAAGCTAATACCTCCGTTACTTGGCTGACAGCCGACAGCTCACAGCTGACAGTCAAGGCTTCGAAACATCCTGTCTCCAACGAACAGCCACAGGTGGTTTTCCTGTTAGCTGTCGGCTGTCAGCTATCAGCTTTCATTGCACACACCCCCGACGGACACTTCCTCTCCCCCACGTGCGCGTCATATTCATTGCGGAAATATCGCAGCGTGCTGAGGACCGGGTTGGGGGCGGATTGCCCGAGGCCGCACAGGCTGGTATTCATCACCAGGTCGCACAGCTCTTCCAAAATCGTCACATCATAGGGCGAGGCGTTGCCCGTCGTGATTTTGCCCAGCAGTTCGTGCATCTGGTAGGTTCCCGCGCGGCACGGAACGCACTTGCCGCACGATTCCGACATGCAGAACTCCATAAAATACTTGGCCACGTCCACCATGCAGGACGTGTCGTCCATCACGATCATGCCTCCCGACCCCATGATGGAACCGAGCTTCTTGAGCGACTCGTAATCCACTGGCATGTCAAGAAATTCCGCCGGGATGCAGCCGCCCGAGGGGCCGCCCGTTTGCACGGCCTTGAAATTCCGGCCGTCGGGCACCCCGCCGCCGATGTCATAAATGATCTCGCGAAGGGTAATACCCATCGGCACTTCAATCAGGCCGGTGTTCTGAACCCGCCCGGCCAGGGCAAAGACTTTCGTTCCCTTGCTCTTGTCCGTACCGATGCGCGCAAACCAGTCGCCGCCGTTGCGGACGATGGGAGGAATGTTGGCAAACGTTTCGACGTTATTGATAAGGGTAGGATACCCCCAGAGACCTTCAGCGGCCGGAAACGGCGGCCGCGGCCGCGGCATTCCGCGCCGACCTTCAATGGATGCAATCAGCGCAGTTTCCTCGCCGCAGACGAAGGCGCCGGCGCCGAGACGCAGTTCCACGTGAAAACTATGCGTGGTTCCGAAGATGTTGTTGCCGAGCAACCCCAGCTTCTCCGCCTGGCGAATGGCGGTCTTCAAGTTTTTGATTGCCAGCGGGTACTCGGCGCGAACGTAGATGTATCCCTGAGCGGCATCCACGGCGTACCCGGCGATCGCCATGCCTTCCAGCACGCGGTGGGGATCGCTTTCCAGGACGCTGCGATCCATGAAGGCGCCAGGATCGCCCTCGTCGGCGTTGCACACAACGTACTTCTTATCGGCGTCGGTTTTGGCCACCGTGCCCCATTTAAGACCCGTGGGGTAACCCGCTCCGCCGCGGCCCCGCAAGCCACTGCGCAGGACTTGTTCCATCACTTCGCCGGGTGAAAACTCCGTCAAGGCTTTGACCAGCGCTTCGTAACCGCCCGCGGCGATGTAGTCCTCGATTTGCTCGGGATCGATGCGGCCGCAATTTTCCAGTACGATCTTCACCTGCCGGCGGAAGAAGGGCATTTCCGTCGGGCACTCAAGGCGCGCCACCGGCTCCGCATCCAGGCTCTTGACGATGTCGGCCGCGTCGTCTTGGGTTACGCCCTGGTACATGATGCTGCGCGGCTTCACCGCCACCAGCGGGCCGTTAGCACAGAGCCCCATGCAGCCCACGCCCTTGACTTTGCACTGGTGCTCCAGGCCCCGGTCTTTGACTTCCTTTTCCAGTGCGGCCTTGACCTTGTCACTCCCGGAAGAGAGGCAGCCCGCCGCCGTGCATACATGCAGGCGGTGTTTGTGTTGCCGTTCTTCTTCCTCTTGTTTGGCGGTGATTTCGCCAAGTTCCTCCGGCGTCATTGCCCCCACCTCCCGGCCCTGGTCAAAATCTCATCGGAATTCACTTTCCCCGCTATCTGGCCGTCGAACACCACTGCCGGCGCAAGTCCGCAGGCGCCAAGGCAGCGCGCGGTAAGAAGGGAAACATTGCCGTCCGGCGTCGTCTCGCCCGGCTTGATTCCGTATTTGCCTTCCATTTCGTTGAGCAGTTTTCCCGCACCCTTGATGTAGCAAGCAGTTCCGGTGCAGACCACGCAGGTGTGCCTACCGGGAGGCTTCAAGGTGAAATAATGGTAAAACGTCGCCACTCCGTATGCCTGGCTCAGCGGCACTCGCAGGCTGGTGGCGACAAAGCGCAGCGAGTCCACGTCGAGATAGCCAAACGATTCCTGCACGGTGTGCAATGCTTCGATCAGCGCGTGCGATTGGTTGCCCAGCCGGCGCATGGAAGCTTCAACGATCTTCCAGCGCTTATCCGACGAGGGCGCAACCGGTTTCCGAAAACTCGTACCCATTTAAAGCTCCTCCTGCAGTTCTCCTGCAAGGTGACTCCCTCTCTTGGTATCTTTCGACATCAGTACTGCACGACTTGAGCCAAATAGGCGTAAAGAACGACAACGGCCATGCTAATAATTTGAACGAGTTAGCCAGTCAGGGGCGACAAGAAGGCGCAGAAAATTCGCAGGAACGACAATTGGCCCGATCGAGGAACATCTGCTGCGACGAATTCCCCAATTCTCGCTTGCTGGCCTGCGGTATTTCGAAGCGAAGAAAACAAATTGCCCGAAGGCAGAAATTGTCGGCTGAACTCCGAAACCACTCAAAAACAAGGTCTCAATGTGCGTCGTCAAGGTGTCGTCGGCACCTTGTAACTATCGGGATGTGAGGCAGTTGCGCGACGAGAATGTTGCTGCGGGTGTTCAATTCGCAGTTCGCATCGGCGGCCTCCCAGATGGGGGCGGGGGGAACGGCTGCTGCAACGGCAAAGGCGAATCGTTCGTCGCCATCGGCGCGATAGGGTTCGTAGTACTCGCCATTGCCATGCTGAGTACTATGAAGAACTAGCCAAACAGGTGAGCGAACTGCGGAGATTTAAAGTACGCCTTTCCAATTACATCGGTTTCTGAAGTTACGGCCGGCGTGACCCAATGAGCAGCGTAACCGCGCCGCCAGCGGTCCGATTGGTTGCGATGCGAGGTGTGCAGCGTTTTGGAATGGTGGAAGACCACTCCTCCTTTTCGCACCGGCGCCAGTGACTCCTTGCTCAGATCGATCAGTTCCGGAGGCGGCGCCAGATTATAAGTCTCTGAGCCCGGGACAGGCTCATGCGGAAGGATCGGCCCACGATGGGAGCCATCAATATAGCGAAGGCAGCCGTTCGCCTCGTCAACGTCGTCCAACGCAATCCAACTCGTGATGACTTCATCATCCGGGTGGCAGCGGAAATAGAAATTGTCCTGGTGGTAAGGTTTGGCTGAGCCATAACGGGGCGGCTTAAAGAAGATCTGGTCGGAGAGCAGAACCGGCTTGGCTCGCAACAGTGACGCAACGACCTGGGTCAGCCTTTCGTCAAGAAGGTACCGGCGAAACTCCTCAGCCTTCTCGAACGGTCGATCGATCTTGCGCGGGGCCTGCTGCGTGCCGTCTTCCGAGGCGTCCAAATTGTATCCGGCCTTGGAGGTGGTGCGTTCGTTTTCGGCCGTTGCCAGAGCCAGCTCGGCCATGCGGTCGGCTTCCTCACGCGCAAAAACCCCTTCGACGACCAGCCAACCCATCTGCCAATACCGCTCAACGTAGTTTTCCTCTGGATTCACGACTTTTTTCTCCAAAGTTTTTTGGGCGCGCCCAAACTGCACCTGTCGAGCGTCTCGACTGACCAACTACGAACGAACGCTCAACCTATATTATAGCCCCGGAAAGACCGAGCGGCGCTCGATTGCCCCTCCCGCAGCATCCTATATTGTAGGCAGGTCCTCGTGATCGCAGTTGCCGACTGGGCCGCAGGCGCGTGGCTTCTCGACCTCGTTTCGTGAAAGGTGCTTGAATTTCGTCTCACTTCCCGATATAAACGCCCAGTCAAGCGCGTGCGGCAAGTTCGCACATTCTTTTCATGTGAGAGGATGAGAGGGAATAAATCATGACGGATGAAATTAATCGCAGAGATTTTATCAAGCGTGCAGCTATCACCACGGCGGGCGTCAGCCTGTCGATGGCGGGTTTCAGCACAACGAATGTTCTGGGCGCGAATGACCGCATCCGACTGGGTGTGGTGGGCGGCGGACGGCAGGGCACAGACGACATGCAGAACTTCATGAAGCATGGCGTGGAAGTGGCCGCGGTATGCGACGTCTACCAGCCCAATCTCGACAAGTGTCTGGCAGCGGCTGGGGGCAATGCAAAAACGTTCAAGGATTTTCGCCAGGTCCTGGACGAAAAGGATATTGATGTCGTTCTGGTGGCAACTCCCGACCACTGGCACCCGCTTCCGATGATTGAAGCCTGCAAGGCGGGCAAAGACGTTTACGTAGAGAAGCCCATTTGCGTGGCAGTGGAAGAGGGCCAGAAGATGGTGGAAGCGGCTCGCAAGTACAACCGCGTGGTTCAGGTGGGTCTGTGGCAGCGCTCCAATGCCCACTTCCAGAAGGCGGTGGAGTTGGTGCAGGGCGGGTTGCTGGGCAAGGTCAGCTTTGTCCGCACCTGGAACTACGGCAACTCGTACCCCACGGGCCAGGGAACATATCCTGACTCTGATCGCCCGCCGGGCTCGATTGGGACTTCTGGCTGGGGCCGGCGCCCAAGGTGCAATACAATTACCAGCGCTTTGGCGTGGGTGACAATCGCTGGTCCACGTTCCGTTACTTCTACGATTACGCCAACGGCTGGCCGGGTGACTGGGCGGTCCACCTGATGGATATTGTCCTGTGGGCCATGCAAAGTCAGGGGCCGAAGGGCATCACGGCCATGGGCTTCAAGAAGTTCATTACCGACAATACCGAGACTCCCGACACGCTGGAAATCACCTGGGAGTTCGAGGGCGATCACCCGTTCATCGCCACCTACGAAAACCGCGAGTGCAACGGCAATTCCATGTACAAGCACGGCTATGGAATTGAGTTCCACGGCACCGATGGCAGCATGTTCCTTGATCGCGACGGCTTCGAGGTGTTTCCGGAACCCGCTGCTGAAGCCGATTACCGCGAGGTGCACCGGCCGGCGAGTGGACAGGCGGAGCGACGCGAACTGGGGAAGGCGCCCGCGATGAAGATGGAGCGCATCGACGACGGACTGCTGGTGCACGTGGGCAACATGCTGGAGTGCATGAAGACGCGCAAACGTCCGCAATCCGACATCGAGCTCGGGCATCGCAGCAGCAGTTGCTGCCTGCTGGGCAACGTGGCCCTGCGCAGCAAGGAGCACCTGGAGTGGGACGTTCCCAATCAGCGCCTGCTGAAGGGCGGCCCCGCAGCGCAGAAGCTCCTGGGTCGCGAGTATCGCGCGCCCTGGAAGCTGACCGTGTAAGCGATTTGGAAGCCAGGCTTGAACGGTGACCGGGGTGGAGCCTCCTCCACCCCGGTTACTCCGCTAATTTGGGCCCCGTTGGGCCGCCCGCAAGGCGCTGATGGAAGGCTCGTTAGCGTGCCGTGGCCCCCCATCACCAAGCCACCTCCGCTGCTGGATGGTTTCACCCCGCGAAGACTCTACCGACAACTGGCTCGCGCAACGGGCACT
>CAVRBF010000014.1:0-36751 GCA_963719115.1 uncultured Acidobacteriota bacterium
TTATTTTTATGTAATTTTACGCTTTGACCGTTCAGTTGCGTATTGCTGCCGGGTCCGGGACCGGGGGTTGTAGGGGTAGTGGAAGGTGACATACCAGGTGATGCCGTGGTCGCGGATATAATCCAGGACCCGGAGCCAGCGTTTTTCGGTCAGGGGCTTGGTGTCCTGGTAATAGCTGAAGATATCGGGGTTGATGAGCGCGCCTAAATCATACACGTAGCGGCCGCAACCGCCGCCCACCACGCCCAGGCCGGTGTAGCCCACCAGCACCTTCGCGTCCTTGGCCGTGTGCTCCCTGATCCAGTCCGCCGCCTGGCGCCGCAGGCCCTCGTTCAGCGCGACCTCATTCACGAAAACCTTCCGCCCTTCCTGCCATTGCGGAAAGAACCCGTACCGAGGTAAAGCGCGAAAAGCGCGAAGCCGACCGGGAAAATGAGACGGGCTCGTCACAGCCGGGGCCAGCGGCTTTCCAGCCATTGCATAGATGCGGAACAGGCCGACGCACCCGCCGATGGCAAAGCTCAGCATCACCACCGCGATGTAACGATGGTAATAGCCGCCAAAGGCCGGGTTGACCGGAAAGCCGAAGCCGTAAATGGCCGGCAGAAACAGCAGGCCGATCAGGACGAAAAGCCCGGGCCGGAAATTCTCTCGCCTTTTAACTAAATCCCAGAGCAGCGCCAGGCCCAGGTAAATCGTGGCCGCCAGGAGCACCCAGCCGAGCAATTGGAACGGGGCGATGAGTCTGTTCCAGCCGTCGGTCCAGGGAAGAAAAGCGAAGAGGAATTTTTCGGGCCAGGGCCGATCGAGCAGCGCCGGGTCCGCGGCCATGATTTTGCCCAGGTAAGTAGTGGGCAGAAAATGGCCGGTATGGTGATGGACCCAGGCGAGATAGGGCAGGGCCGGAACCCCGAAGGAAATGACAAAAGCCAAGAGCTTTCGGCCCGAAGCCTGCCGGCTCAGAATGAACGCGAGCGGCGTGAGCGCGGCCAGGCCCAGCCCTTCCGGCCGGGTGAGGAACAATAGCCCGGAGAGCGCGCCGAGGAGGATGGGCCGGAAACCACGGCGCAGGCACAGCCAGATCAAGAGCGCGGTCTCGAAGCCGAACAGGGGTGTTTCCATGCCGGCGACGGCGTTCATGAACTGGGCCGGCGAAGCGGCCAGGATGAGGCCGGCGGCGAGAGAGAACAGGCGGTTCTCAGTCAGCTCCCGGGTGATAAGGCCGGCGAGGAGCACGGTGGCGGCAAAGGCGAGGATACCGAGGGACTGGACGACGTAGAGATAGGCGGCGGCGCCGAAGAGGCGGAGGCAGAGGCTCGTCAGGAGACCGGCCAGAGGAAGCTGGTGCAGCCGAAAGAGGTCTCGCCGGGGTTAAAGGAAAAGCCGAAGCCGTGGGCGAGGTTCTCGGCGTAGCGGCGGAGATATAGGCGTCATCGAGCGGCAGCCCGGCCGGTCCGGCCAGAGCCAGGGGCAGAGCGCGGCCAAAACCGCGTGACCGAGAGATCGGCGACGGAAGGGGTCGGGGAAGGCAGCCGGCGAAGATGGTGGGAAAGAGAGAGGAAGCCAGATGAGCAAGGGCGGGGAGGAGGATCAGTTCCATGCGTGAAAAACCCGTACATCCCCGACCGAGGAGACTGGCCGACTGGATCAACCCCACAGGTGCCAAGAAGGTCCATTCATTAATCGACAAGGTGTACAAGCGGAAGAACCTGGAGATGGCCTGGGATCGCGTCGAAGCCAACCGGGGTAGTGGAGGTGTGGATGGGCAGAGCCTGGAGGCCTTTGGTCAGCAACTCGGTTCAGGACTGAATCAATTGCAGACAGAGCTGAAAGAGGAAGCCTATCAGCCTCAACCGGTGCGGCAGGTGCAGATTCCGAAGGCGGGGAAGCCGGGAGAGTTGCGGACGCTGGGAATCCCGACGATTTACGATCGGGTATGCCAGCAAGCGTTGCTCAATCGGCTGGAACCGATCTTCGAGCCGGTATTCGATGATGCTAACTTCGGCTATCGGCGAGGGCGATCGACGAAGGATGCCTTGCGCAAAGTGTGGAAGGAGATTCAGAGCGGCCGGGAGTGGATTGTGGACGCGGACTTGAAGGACTTTTTGGATCCTGACCTTCCTCGTACTCCTGCCACCTCACGCCATCCACGCCGGGGGCCGCATTACGCTTTAAGGCGTAATAACTTTCCCGCAGCAGATCGACGCTCAGGTGGTGCAGCAGGGTGGTGAACCGTTCCTGCTTCCTTTCCTTTGCCGCTTTGCGCACACCTGCCAAACCCTGGGACACGCCGCGCCCGTCCTGTGCCGGTGGCGTGTGAGTCTGACGGGTGTTCTCCTTGGTTCGCGCCCTTCCCTCCACCACCTCCGCCGAGGCTTGCGCCTCCTTGTTCGGCGGCTTCATCGGTATTGCGGCGCGATCCGACTCCTCTCCGGCGTACACGTCCGGCGTATGGCTCTGGGCCTTCCCGGACCGGTCCCCACTTGCGGGGAACACCGAAGAGGTCTCCCGGTTCTCGTGCATGCAGTTGCTCAGCGTGCCTGGGGTCTACGACTACGCGGGATCACGCCCCGGCTCGCGTTGGCGTCGGTGCGTGTGTGGCCTTCCCCCTCTGACCACGGGGTCTGCATCCCGATTTAGGCTTCTCGAAGCTCAATACCCTGCCCACTGATTCCCCTGTCTACGCTTCGACGGCAGCCTCGCGACTGCCTCCGCAAGACTCGAGGCCAGGCGGTTCGCTACTCCCTTCCTGTAAGGCTCTTTCATCCTCTACTGCATGCCGGTTTATCCCGGCGCACTGACAGACACCTCGTTTCTGGGTTTTCCTCTCCGGGGGAACGTCGTCCGACCGCTGCCGTTGACGCGACGGGGGCGAGACTGCTGGTGGCGTGGGTGGCCGTTGACGTCGCCGCGCCACCGCGCCCACCGGCAACCCTTACAACTGGCAAGCCCGGCCCGTTTACGCCAACGCCGCGGGCACGCATGGCCGGCTTTCCCATGCCGCGAACGCGAGCAGGTAGCGCCGAGGTAGCGCTCTTCAGCGTCCTCCGCGGCTGGTCCCGCCGATTGCAGATTCAAAATTCAAGATTCCAGATTGAATTGAGAGTTTATGACCATCGAGATCAAACATGACGAAATCATCGGAGCGGTTCTTCGCATGGCAACACCTAGAATAGATATTCTCATGATTGCTAATGCCCAACGGAGGGGCCGCAGACGAATGTACAGCACGCGTGCGTCTGATGCGCGGCCGGTGGTCGTCCGCGTCCGCTCCTGCTTGGGAAGTGTTGAATTTAACCTAGCCATTTCAGCCACCTTGTGGGTATGCTTTTCTCCGGAGACTTGGACTACATTTTGACTTCGGGTAAAGCGATTGGGAGCTTGACCTTCAGGCATCCGGGGCCCGCGTTCTGCGCGCTGAAGGGACTGCAATATGGACAAAGGCGACGTTGACGAATCAGACAATCCGTCTCCGGCGGAAGGGTCCGCAGGGAATGAGACATCTGCCCAGCAATCGGCGACGTTGACGATTCTGAGCATTGACGACGACCCCGGGGTGCATGAGTTCTATCGCGTCGTGCTGGCCAATGAAAGCGTACGCCTGGAAAGCTCGACGGACCCACAGCAGGGGGTGGAATTGGCGGCGTCCCTGCGCCCGGATTTGATCCTGTTGGACCTCACGATGCCGGAGATGGATGGTCTGGAAGCGCTGGAAAGGATTCGACTCAGTGACCCCGAAGCGCGCGTCGTGATGATCACGGGGGACTACTCGATTGAGTCCGCGGTAAAAGCGGTTCAGGCCGGGGCGACAGACTATGTCTGCAAGCCCGTCAGCCTGGAAAAGCTGCGCCAGACCGTCAGCGACGCACGGGCGCAAGTCGACTTGGAGCGGCGCGAGAGTTCTCTGGAAGGACAACTGGCGGATTTGTTCAGCCTGGAGGGCATGATTGGCCGCAGTCCGCGCATGCTGGAACTCTTCGATCTGGTTCGCCGCGTGGCGCCGCACCTGCGGAGCGCCCTGATAACCGGCGAGACCGGCACGGGGAAGGAGTTGGTGGCGCGAAGCCTGCACAAGCTGAGTCCCCGAGCTCATCAGCGCATCGGCGTGTTTAATTGCAGCGCCCTCGTGGACACGCTGGCGGAGAGCCAATTGTTCGGGCACCGGAAGGGAGCTTTTACCGGAGCCGTAAGCGATCAGGCTGGGATTTTTGAGTGGGCCAACGGAGGAACGGTGTTTCTGGATGAGGTCGGCGACTTAAGTCCCGTCGTGCAATCCAAACTCCTGCGCGTCCTGGAAAATGGTGAAGTGCAAAAGTTGGGTTTTCCCCAGCCCACGCGTGTCGATGTGCAGTTGATCGCTGCCACCAGCCGGGACTTAAACTTGGAAATGAAAGCGAACCGGTTCCGGCCGGACCTGTGGTATCGGCTGAACATGGTCCAGATTCGGGTGCCTTCGCTGCGCGAGCGTCGCGAAGATATCCTGCTGCTGGCGCGGCATTTCCTTCAGGAATTCTCCTCCCAGTATCGCAAGGAAATCCGCAAAATCTCGCGGCGGGCGGAGTCGGCGCTGCTGGTATATGCCTGGCCCGGCAACGTGCGCGAATTGGAAAACGTCATCGGCCGCGGATGTATGCTTACACGCTCGAAAGTGCTCGACTTGGAAGACCTGCCGGAAGACTTCAGGAATCCGTCCGCGACGCGAGCCGCATCCGCCACAACGATGGAGGAAGCCGAAAAACAGGCGGTGATACAAGCCCTGTCGGAAGCGAAGAATAAGGCCCTGGCGGCGCGCAAGTTGGGCATCAGCCGCGCCAGACTCTATCGCCTGATGGAAAAGTTCGGCATCGCCGATGATGATTCTGGTGAAGAAGGCCACAAACCGGCCAGAGATTAGCCCCACAGCCCCCTACGCGACTGCCGCAACGGCCTGGAGAGTCCGGTCGATCAGGCCGAGTTCCGGCAAGCCGCTCTCGACGATACCGAGAGACCTGATCGTCTCACTATGGGTTCTAATCTCATCCCACCTCGCCTCCTCGATGGTCAAGAAAGCGGCGACAACCCGCGGGTCGAATTGCCCTCCCGATTCCCGAATGATTTCCTCGCGGGCCGCGGCGAAGTTCAAGGCCTGACGATAAGGGCGATCGGACGTCATCGCATCCAACGTGTCGGCGACCGCAAAGATCCTGGCGCCGAGCGGGATGTCCTCCCCGGCCAGGCCTTGGGGATAGCCTTTCCCGTCAAAGCGCTCGTGGTGGGTTAAGACGATTTTGGCGGCGCCTTCCAGAAACTCAAAGTGGCTGAGAAGATTGTACCCGGTTCCCACGTGCGTCATCATCGCCGTTCGCTCCCGCCGTGAGAGGCTACCCGGCTTCATGAGGATGGCGTCGGGGATGCCAATTTTCCCGATGTCATGCAGGAGTGCGCCCCGGCCGATGGCGTCCAGTTCCGCGGGACCGCAACCCATAACCTTACCCAGCTCCAGAGCGTATGCCCTTACGCGCCACGAGTGCCCGGCGGTGTCATTGACGCGCAGATCCAGGGCGGCAGCCAGAGCCTGCGAGGTATCATGGTGGGTCTGCTCGAGTCGTTGCATCGCCTGCTGAATCTCGCCGGTCCTTGCATTGACCAATTCCTCGATCCGGCCGCGATAGTCCTCCAATTCCGACTCCATTTGCTTTTGCTTCACCACCCGATCAAGGCTGACGAGCACGGACTGCTGGTGAAAGGGTTTCAGGATGTAGTCGTCTGCTCCCTCTCGCATTGCCGCCATGGCAGCGTCAAGTTCGTCGACTTCCGTGGCCATCACGAAGGCGGAATCGGTATGCATCGTTCGGACGGTTTGCAATAGTTGCAGACCGCTCATTCCGGGCATGATCAGGTCCGAGAAAATGGCATCGAATCTTTGTGCGGCCATTCGATCCAGCGCCTCCTGGCCGCTAAAACACACAAGACAACTATGCCCGCCGTGGCGCAGCATTTCCGCCAGCAAGTTCGCCACACCCGGCTCATCGTCTACGACCAGAACCCTGGTCACTCGTGCTGCTCTATTTCCCGCTATCGGTAAATCTGCTGTTTGCATGGTTGCATGCCTCCTAACGCTGAATGCCGCCGTTGTGCACTGCGGCGATCGCCGACGGGGCCGCGACGAGCATCAGAGCAAAGCGTTCCGCCTTGTAGTGACCGGTTCGGTGCATCAAGTAGGAAATCCCCAGTCCGGCTCCGAAGCCGGCGATCTTGAGCGTGTCGAGAGCGACCGGAGACTGAGCCAGGGGGTTCATTTCACGGCTTCCCGGAACTTGCAGGGCTCGCCTTGTGGTCGCGATGTCGGTCGTCATGACGAGGGCGCTGACCCCGAGGAGGGTAATGTTCTGCCGGTTGAAGAACTTGCGCACCGGGGGAGCAGGGGGTTGCGAAGAAACGAATCCGCCACCAGCCCAAGCGGAAGAGGTGACCGGTAATGATGAAAGAGCCAAAAACAGCGTTGTTTTGCGGGTAAAGCGCATGCTTTTCTCCTTTATGTCGTCGGCCAGTGTCGCGGCAAACCGGCAGAACCGGTCAGGTGCATAGCGTCGTATCCAACGTTTTTTTGAGACCCGTTCAGCCGTCTCGCGATCGTCGGCTCTAACAAAGGCAAGATGGCGACCAAACGCGGGACCTCCCCGCGGGCTTCAGTAACCCCAATTTTTGCAGGCAATTAGCGCGAATGCGAGGAGCAGATTGCATCGAACCGATCGAAGGGAAGTGTCCGATTCGGAAAGGAGTGTCTCGATTCGAGACAGATGAGAAGAGAGGCAGACAACGAGGACATTAATAAGGCCGGCTCTGCAGCGTTTTCCGTGCGTTTACCAGAAGTAGGCGGTCAGCACCTTTTCCAGCACGCGGGCGCCGCAGCCGGGCGAAGGCGAATACTTCCATTTCCGCACGGAAGCGACGGCCCAGGCATCAATCTCCTTAAGGAACAGTTTCCGGCGGTTTGGCGGGTGGGTGCGATGAAGGAACGGTGTTCGTGGATAGCCTCGGGACGCAACGTCATCCTGTTCCGGTCGCGTCCACCTGTCGCGCGTCTTGCTTGCTCGTCACCTTGTGACCTTACTCCTTTGCCACCCTGCTATTGATCATCGCGTTGCCGTTACCATGGTTTCAGGCATCAAAAAGACGGGCCTTATTTTGATCCAAATGCAAGGCTGGGCTTACGGGGGGAAATGTGGCGTTTGGGGTACATGGCCGGTGGCGGAAATTTCTGATGGTTGTCGGCATTGGGGTCGTGGGCTTTGCCATCCTTGCTGCCATCCTGCTCGCCAAACTCTCTCCACTTAGCCGAGGCTGGAGCGTGGGTGCGCTCAGCCGGTACTATGACAGCAGCGTAACCCTTGAGGATCTCCACGTCACGCTGTTCCCGCACATCACGGTGAGCGGTGCGGGATTGGTATTGAAGCAGAAGGCCCGGCCCGCCGGCCCGCCGCTCGCGTCCGTGCAAAGATTCTTCCTGGAAGCAACGTGGCCGGGGTTGCTGCTGCGTCCGCCGCACGTGCGACACCTCGTGCTGGAAGGGTTGGTCCTCAACGTGCCCCCGCGCCAGGCCCCCGGCGGCCCGCCCGGTGCTCCCAAAAAGCATCACCTCCCGCCCATCTACTTTGACGATATTGCTGCCGAGGGGGCCGTGCTGAACACATTCTCCCATGACCCGAAGAAGCCGCCGCGCGTGTTTGCCTTCTCCCAACTCCACCTGCAAGCGGTGGGTGTGGGCAAGCCCATGACGTTCCAGGCAATGCTGACGAATCCCAAACCCATTGGCGAAATACAAACGAGCGGGAAATTCGGACCGTGGAATCCCGACGCGCCGGGAGAAACGCCGGTCGAGGGCCATTACACGTTTCAGAACGCGGACCTGGCTACCATTCGCGGTTTGGCGGGAACCGTTTCCTCTGAGGGCGCCTTTCAGGGAGTGCTGGATCGCATCGACGTGGACGGCTCGACCGACACGCCGCAGTTTTCCCTGGGGCCGGGCCGCAACGCGGAGCCGCTGCGAACCACTTTCCATGCCATCGTCAACGGCGAATCGGGACAGACCTTGTTGCAGCCGGTGCGCGCCGTGCTGGGCAGGAGTCTGATCGTGGCGCGCGGTGGCGTGCTGCGCAAGGCCGGCGAGCCGGGAACCACCATAGTGCTTGACGTGGCCACGAATAACGCTCGCCTGGCGGACGTCCTCGGCCTCGCCGTAAAATCCTCGCGCCCGCCCATGACGGGCTTGTTCGGCGTCCGAACGCGGTTCGTGGTGTTACCGGGGACGGAGGAGTTCGAAAAGCGGTTGGGATTGAACGGCGGTTTCACCATCGAACAGGCACACTTCACGGACCCCACCGTGGAAGAAACGTTGGCCCACCTGAGCCGGCGCGCTGAGGGCAATCGCGACCCGGACGACGGCCAGTCCGTGGCGTCAAATTTCCGCGGCCGCTTCGTGCTGGCCAATGGCGTGATGTCGTTTTCCAGCCTTACGTTTAATGTGCCGGGCGCAGCGGTGAACCTTCACGGCACCTATGGTCTGCTGAGCGAGCAGTTGAACTTTCTGGGCACCCTCGACCTTGAGGCAAAGCTTTCCCAAATGACCACAGGCTGGAAAGCCGTCCTGCTGAAGGGCGCCGATCCGCTCTTCAAGGGAGAAAACGCCGGCACCGAGGTGCCGATTCGCATTTCCGGCGACCGTCAGCACCTTTCGTTCAGCGTTCAGTACCGGGCAATTTTGAAGCGGCTGGGGCTGTAGGGTGGCATGGTTTGGCGCGCTTGATGCACCGTGTTGGCTTCGCCGGGACGGTTGGGTACGAACACCTGTTGCCCCTCGCCGGAAAAAGCAAATGCAGGTCCTTCGCCCTGAACTGCGGCCTCAGGATGACAGCGTCATTAGTGTGCGTCGACACTACGATTACCGCGAACGGCGTAGATGATTTCTCCCCGCTTCACCGTCACCGCGCAATGATTCACGGCAAAGTAATAGGGGATTTCGCGACAGTCGGCAACATTCATGACCAGCAGGTCGGCTTGCTTGCCCGGTTCGAGTGAGCCGAGGCGGTCGGCGCGGCGCAGGGCGCACGCGCCGTTGACGGTAGCGGCGGTGATGGCCTCCGCCGGCGTCATCCGCATCTGCGCGCAGGCAAGCGATAGGATGAACTGCATATTCACCGTCGGGCTGGTGCCGGGGTTGAAGTCCGTAGCCACGGCCACCGCCGCGCCGGCCTCAATCAGCTTGTGCGCGGGCGGGTACTGCTTGAGTCCCAGGTGGAAGTTCGCTCCCGGCAAAAGCGTGGCGACGACGTTCGACCTCGCCAGCGCGCGAATGTCGGCGGCGGTGAGCTGGTCGAGATGATCGGCGGAGGCGGCACCCAACTCGATGGCCAGGCGCGCGGCGCCGGTGCGCGCAAGTTGCTCGGCGTGAATGCGCGGGTACATTCCAAACTGTTTGCCTGCGGCCAGCACACGGCGGCAGTCATCCACGCTGAAGGCGCCGCGGTCGCAGAAGCAATCGATGAATTCGGCCGCTCCGGCCGCCACGGGAATCAGCAGCTCCATCACCTGTTCCACGTACCGTCGGGATTTTCCCGTAAAGCTGGCGGGAAGCGCGTGAAGAGCCATCAAAGTAGGCACCAGTTCGAGGGGCGTTTGCGCTTGCAGAATACGAATGGCGCGCAGGAGTTTCAGCTCCTCGGCAATTTCCAGCCCGTAGCCGCTTTTCACTTCCAGAGTGGTCGTACCGTAAGCCGCGAACTCGTCGAGAAACTTGCGCGCTTGTTGAACCAAAGAAGCAGGGGACGCCGCTCGGACCCTTTGCGCCGAGGATTGAATTCCTCCACCGGCTTGGGCAATCTCCTCGTAAGACTTGCCGCGCAAGCGCAGTTCGTAGTCATTCACGCGGCTGCCGGCGAAAATCAAGTGAGTGTGGGAATCGACAAAGCCGGGCATGACGACGCGGCCCGAGCAGTCGATGGCCTCGGCCCGCAGCCGCAGCGCCTCGCGCTCCAGTAAGCGTGTGGGGCCGGTGCGCAGGATCGATTCGCCCTGGGTCAGCAGGCCACCCTGGGGAATAATTCCCAGTTCGCCCATCGCCGGGCCTCGTCGCGGAACCGGCAGGCCCGCCAGCGTGATCAGTTGCGCGGCGTTGCGGAAGAATAATCGCGGTTTGGAAGCTCGGGGCATATCGGATCATTCGCTGTGGGAGTTGGATCGTCGCGGGACATTCGGGGCGGCGAGACCCCTCACCCGTCCCGATGGATCGGGCCGACCTCTCCCCTTGGAGAGGTTGTTGACTTCTCTTGGCGCGCCACCGCGCCCTCAACTTAACTCCCTCTCCCAGGGGAGAGGGTGGCCGAGGGACGGGGCCGGGCGAGAGGTCGTTTCTGCGCCGTCATTCCCGCTTGCTGATTGTGGCGATAATGGTCCGTTGAAAGACCGGCCGCCAGACTCTTCGCCCTTGCCGAACGATTGCGACTCCACGCGCCAATTCCCAACTCAATACGCTATAATACCGCCGCAATCCATTCCGGAGGACACACTTATGCCCAGCTACGAATATGCCTGCAAGGCATGCAAGAAGACCTTTTCCTTGATCCTGAGCATCGCCGACCACGACAAGAAGCGGGTCGCCTGCCCCAAATGCAAAAGCCGTAAGGTCGAGCAGCAATTTGGGTCGTTCTTCACGGTCACATCGAAGAAAAGCTGAGAAGAGCAGTGACGAGTGACAGGTGACGAGTGACGAGCAAGGAACGACGCTCGAAGCTCGAAAATCGAAGATCGAAAGTGGGCCTACCCTCGATTTTCGTCACTCGCTCGTCACTCGTCACTTGTCACTCGTCACTTTCGGTATTCGCACTCCCACCTTTTCCGCAAACGCTGCCGCTTCCTCATAGCCGGCGTCCACGTGGCGCGCCACGCCAATTCCCGGATCGTTGGTCAGCACGCGATTGATCCGTTTACCCATCTCCGGTGTTCCATCAGCTACGGTGACTTGCCCTGCGTGCAGCGAGTAACCGATGCCCACGCCTCCGCCGTGATGGAAGGAAACCCAACTGGCGCCTGACGCGGTGTTGAGCAGCGCGTTGAGGATGGGCCAATCGGCCACCGCGTCACTCCCATCCTTCATGCTTTCGGTTTCGCGGAAAGGCGAGGCCACCGATCCGCAGTCTAGGTGGTCGCGCCCGATGACGATGGGGGCCTTCAGTTCGCCGCGCGCCACCAGATCGTTCATGCGCTCGCCGAACTGCGCTCGCTCGCCGTAGCCGAGCCAGCAGATGCGCGCCGGCAGTCCCTGAAAATGCACGTGCTTCCGCGCCAGGTGAATCCAGCGGCTCAGACTGGGATTGTCGGGAAAGAGTTCCAGCACCAGGTCGTCCGTGCGATAGATATCGGCGGGATCGCCCGAAAGCGCCACCCAGCGGAACGGTCCGCGGCCTTCGCAGAACAGCGGACGAATGTAAGCGGGAACGAAGCCGGGAAAATTGTAAGCGTCTTTCACGCCGCCATGCTCGAAGGCCATGGTGCGGATGTTGTTTCCGTAATCGAAAGTGGCCGCGCCGAGCTTCTGTAACTCCAACATGCCCGTCACGTGCTTGGCGATGGAATCGTAGGAGCGCTTGAGGTAGTCCTCGGGATCGGTGCGGCGAAGCTCGGCGGCCTCGCTCAGGGTCAAGCCTGAAGGGATATAGCCATTCAGCGGATCGTGCGCGCTGGTCTGGTCAGTGAGCAGGTCGGGCACGATGCCGCGGCGCGCGAGTTCGGGAATGACGTCCGCGCAATTGCCGACCAAACCTACGGACACGGCGCGTCTGTGGCGCATGGCATCTTCGAGGATGGGCATCGCTTCGTCGAGCGAATTGGCGTTCACGTCGCAATAGCCTGAACGGATGCGGCGCTGGATGCGCTCCGGGTCGACCTCAATGCCCAGAAAGGCGGCGCCGTTCAGCGTGGCGGCCAGTGGCTGCGCGCCACCCATGCCGCCCATGCCGCCGGTCACCACCAACCGGCCCGCGAGGTCGCTGCCGAAGTGCTTTTGCCCGGCGGCGGCAAAGGTTTCGTAGGTGCCCTGAAGTATGCCTTGCGTGCCAATGTAAATCCAACTGCCCGCCGTCATCTGTCCGTACATCATCAGGCCCAGGCGCTCGAGCTCGCGGAATTTCTCCCACGTGGCCCAATGGCCCACCAGGTTGGCGTTGGCAATCAAAACGCGCGGCGCCGCCTCGTGGGTGCGGAAGACGCCGACGGGCTTGCCGGATTGCACCAGCAGCGTTTCGTCGTTCGCAAGTTCTTTGAGGGCTGCAACGATGGCGTGGTAGCAAGCCCAGTTGCGCGCCGCTTTGCCCGCCCCGCCGTAGACCACGAGGTCCTGCGGGCGCTCCGCCACTTCCGGATCGAGATTGTTCATCAACATGCGCAAGGCGGCTTCCTGCTGCCAGCCTTTGCAGGTCAGCGTAGTGCCTCGCGCCGCACGCACGGGCTGATAAGCGTCGCCGGCGGCTGCCACACTCTCCATCGTGTCGCGTTGTGCCATGGGAGTTTCTCCTCGGGAATCTTAGCCCATTGCCGGAGGAAGTTAAAGTGAAGTGGGAGCAGGGTATAATGGGTCGCGATGTCCAACCCACTGTTCCACCGCGTGAACGTTCGGGAGAAGCCCGTATTCCTTCACCGGCTGATGCGGGAACTTGCCGGAAAAAGTACGATTTCCCTGGAAGGCGATCTCTCCCAAACTCAGCCTCCGGAGGACCTGATTGTGCGGTACGACCGAGTCGCCGCTCTCCACCGGAATACGATGTGGCCCAAGCAGGACTTCATAGTGCTGCAACTGGCGCCTGAACACGTTGGCAGAATTTATGAGCAGGTTATGGCGGCGGGATTGAAGCGCGCAATCATCCACGTGCAGATTGAGCGCAAGGGTGTGCTGGAACTGGCCGCTTATGACAACTTCCATCCGGACTGTACGACGACCGGCCCGGGCGTCAGTGTGGCACTTCTATACGAGTTGAAAGCGGCAAAGGTGGTGCGCGACTTCGAGGCAGTTAAATAGGTGCTGGGCCGAGCGGCCAACATGCGGTATCCTTCAATCACTCAATGACCCGATGGCCCGATGAACAGATGGCCCGATGAGTCGATGACCCAATAGCCCGATTCTGCTAAGATGCTCAGGATTTGAACACGCAAGATACGGTGATTCACAACTGCATGGGCGAAGGCGAAATCAAAACCCTCAACGAACTTTTCCTCAAGGCGGTCGAGCGGCATGCCAAGCCGGACTGTTTCCTGGTGAAGAAAGAGGGGCGCTACCAAGGTATCTCTTCGCAGGATGCCTTGCGTAAGGTCGCGGCGCTGTCGTCATTGTTCAGCGGAATGCATGTGGAGCGCGGCGACCGCGTGGCTATCCTTGCTGAGAACCGCTTTGAA
Source organism: uncultured Acidobacteriota bacterium (assembly GCA_963719115.1). GTDB lineage: Bacteria > Acidobacteriota > Terriglobia > UBA7540 > UBA7540 > Bog-366. The sequence goes on from CAVRBF010000014.1 coordinate 13,423, forward strand.
TGGGCGCTGACGGACTACGCGCTGCTGGGCCTGGGCGCCGTGCCCGTGCCGATTTACACCACGCTGCTTGAACCGGACGTCGAGTACATTCTGCGAGACTCCGGAGCCAAAGGTATTGTGCTGGCCACCCAGGCGCAATTGGCCAAAACCGTGAACGTGCGCCCCCGCCTGCCCGACTTGAAATTCGTCCTTGCCATGAACTGCGAGAATCTGGAAGGCACTGGCGCGCAGTGCTGGGAGGGCAGTATCGCGCTGGAGTTGGGGCTGATGACCGACGCCGTGGAACAATTCACCGCCAGGGCGCGGGCCGTGCAGGCAGAGGACACCGCGACCATCCTCTATACGTCCGGCACCATGGGCAAGCCCAAAGGCGTCGTCCTGACTCATGCCAATATCGTTTCCAACGTGCTCGAATGTGTGAAGCTCTTTCCCCTGACTCGCGAAGATGCCTGCATTTCGCTACTGCCGCTCTCGCACATTCTGGAACGCACGCTGGACTTCATCTGCTTTTGGCGGGGAGTATCCATTGCGTACGCGGAAAACCTCGACTCCTTCCCGCTGAATCTGCGGGAGGTGAAGCCGACGCTGGTGGGCGTGGTTCCGCGCGTGCTCGAGAAGATTCACGACCGCGTTATGGATGTGGTTCGCAGCGCCCCGGCGGCAAGGCAGAAGATCTTTTACTGGGCGCTGGCAGCGGGGAAGCAGGCGTTCCCGTATCGTCTTAAGGGCCAGCCGTTGCCTCTGGGATTGCGCCTAAAGCATGCCATCGCCGACCGCTTGATATTCTCCAAAGTCCGGCAGCAACTCGGCGGTCGCATTGAGATACTTGCTTCCGGAGCCGCACCGCTGGCACAGGAACTGGCCGAGTTTTTCTACGCTATGAACCTGCCCGTGTACGAGGGCTACGGGTTGACGGAAACCTCACCGGTAATCGCGATCAATTATCGCGGGCATACGAAGCTTGGCACCGTCGGTCGAGTGATCGGAGGTGTCGAAGTCAAGTTTGGCGATGAAAACCCTGATCCCGATGGCGGGGCGGGGCGCGAAATCCTGGTGAAGGGGCCGAACGTTTCACCCGGCTATTACCATTTGGACGAAGAAAACAGCGCGGCGTTCGCCGATGGCTGGTTCCGCACCGGCGATCTGGGGCTGATGGACGAAGAGGGATACCTGCGCATTACGGGCAGACGGAAAAACCTTTTCAAAACTTCCGGGGGCAAATACGTCTCTCCGGAAAAACTGGAGAACCTTTTTCAAAGTCATCCCTACGTTCATCAGATTGTGATACTGGGCGACGGGCGCAAGTTTGTGGGGGCGCTGATCGCGCCGGTTTTTGAGCGGCTGGAAGCGCATGCGCGCAAGCACGGCATCGCCTTTCAGACGCGGGAAGAACTGGTGGTGCATCCGGAGATTCATGCCTTCATGCAGCAACTTGTGGACGAGACCACGCGCTGGCTGCCGCCGCATGAAAGGATTCGGCAGATTGTGCTATTGCCCCGCGAGTTGACGATGGCGGATGGAGAAGTGTCGGCCACCTTGAAGGTGAAGCGACGCGTGGTGGAGGAGAAATTCCGCGACGCCATCGAGGAGATGTTCTCACGGCATGCGGCGAAGGCGCAGGAGTCAGGAGCCAGCAGTCAGGAGTCCGTACCCGGCAATTCTTAGAGCGGCTTCTGACTCCTGTCTCCTAACTCCTGCATTCTTTCAGAACAGATGCATCTTCAGTGTCAGGTACTTCTTGGGGTTCTTCTTAAAGTCCGTCAGAAACTCCTTCAGGGATTCAGCGCTTTCACTCAAACTGTTGAACATTGAGGGATCGGTGGAAAGTTTGCCAAGTGTCCCCTCGCCGCGATCGATGCGGGCGGTGATAGTGTCCACGTGCGCCATGGTTGAATTCATGCGGTCGTAGAACTCCTCATCCTTGACGAGCTTACCCAGCGTGCCGTGGCCCTGATTGACGCCATCGATCAGGGTGTTGCCATTGGCCATAAGGCGATTGAGATTGTTGTAAGCGGACGGGTCGGAAATAAATTTGGCCAGGCTGCCGTTGCCGTGCTGGACCTCATCGATAACCTTATCGAGGCGATCGAGGGTGCCCAGGGTGCGGTTATATAACGTTTCATCGGCCATCAGCTTGCCGATCGTGCCTTCGCCGCGCTGAGTGCGATCAATCAAGTCCTGAGCGGTCGAAATCGTTTTGTCCAACTTGGCGTAAAGCGTCTGGTCGTAGATCAGCTTGCCGATCGAGCCCTTTCCGGATTGGATCTGCGTCGTAATATCGGTGAGCTTTGACGACAAATTGTTGAGGTTGGTAATCACGTCGTTGGTATTTTGCACCACCGCCGCGACGTTCGCCGTCTGTTCAGTTTGAACCTCGCCGCCGTCCGGCAATATCTCTTTGCCGGGTGAGCCTCGGGAAATGTCGATATAGCTGTCGCCGAGCAGTCCGACCGTCTCCACCGAAGCGTGAGAGTCGGCGCGAATGTTTTCCTGAAAGGTGCGCACCACCTTCATGTCAATTTCCACGGCGCGCTGCGGATCGGTGAAAGGCGAAACGCGGATTTTGGCGACGCTGCCTACGGAGATGCCCGCCAACCGCACCTGCGCACCCTCGCGCAAGTCTCCGGCATTGGGAAGGTAAGACTTCAGGATGTAGTGCCGGGTGAAGAATCCGGCTTGGCCGTTGATGAAGAACACGCCGACGGCGATAACGGCCAGGCTGACAATCACCAGCAAGCCCACTCGAAGCTGGGCCCACTGCATGCGTTCTTGTTGAGGCATGGTTGGTCTCCTCCGCGAAAGTTACAATGCTCATTGTAATTCAGTACGGGAGGCGGAGGATACCGGACAAGGGGGACCGGGAGGCAAATCGCTGCCGCAACTTACTTCTTCCCGAATGACATTCCGAGCCCGCGAAGGCGGGTGAAATCAAGCCTTGAATCTGACGGTTTCCAATTCCCCAACCGGCATCCGGGGTGCCGTGCTTCTACGCCAGAAACTTGCGCAGATAGGGATCAGAAGAGTGGACAAATTCGTGCTCATTTCCTTGAAAGTAAACCGCGCCGTCGCGCAATACCAGAAAACGCGTGGGCGCAGAAGCGCCGGCGCCACTCGCGTCCAGCCGGACCAGCGTTTGCTTTTCCCTCGAGTAGACATCCTTCGCGAGCACGTAGGCGTCCTGCAAACGTTGTGTGACCACCACCGAGGTGGCGTGTCCCACGTCGCGCAACTTAGCAATCAGGACATCGATGTTATAGCTGGTGATGGGATCAAGGCCTCCGGTGGGCGAGTCGTAGAGCATGATGGCAGGATCGCTGATGATGGTGCGCGCAATGGCCACGCGGCGCCGCATACCCCCGGAAAGTTCCGCCGGCATCTTATCGATGGCCGCTTCCATCTCCACAAAGCTCAACACCTCAAGCACGCGCCGCCGAATCGCCGCTTCATCCATGACATGCTCTTCGCGCAGGCGGTAAGCGACGTTCTCATACACCGAGAGGGAATCAAACAGCGCGCCTTCTTGAAAAACGATGCCCATACGTTTGCGAATGGGGTAGAGGCTTTGTTCGGGCAGAGGTACCAGGTCCTGCCCCTCAATCAGCACCTGGCCCCTATCGGGCTTGAGAAGACCGACCAGGATTTTCAGGAGGACGGACTTCCCCGATGCGGTTTCCCCCAGCAGGATCAAAGTCTCACCGGCAGCGAGTACACAGGAAATATTCTTCAGTACCGGCTTGTCGTCAAAAGCCAGTGAGACGTCGCGAAGCTCGATAGCAGGGGGCATAGGGGAAACAGGATGCGGGACACGGACACCGGCGACCGGTTTGCAACGAGCTCGATTCTGAACTTCGGCCTCTCCCGCATAACTGCGTGCCAGCTTGATCCGGAACCCGTATCCCGTGTCCCGAATCCCGTATCCCGACGTTTAGAAGAAGCCAATCCCGATCAGGAACTGAGTGATGAAGAAATCGACCACGACAATGAGCACGGAAGCCACCACCATCGCCTGTGTGGTGGAGCGGCCGACTCCTTCGGTGCCACCCGTGGTCTTGAGGCCTTGATAACAACCGACCATGGAGATCAACACGGCAAAGAAGAACGGTTTGATCAATCCCTGTGTGACGTCATGATAGGTCAATGCCTGGTAAGCGGGTGTCCAATACTCTTCCGTCGTCAAGTGGACGGTGGAATAACTGACGAAGTACCCGCCCAACAAGCCGAAAAAATCCGCCAGAATCGTGAGCAAGGGTAGCGTCACCACCGTGGCCACCAGTCGAGGGGTGACGAGCTTGCGCAGCGGGTCGGTGCCCAGGGCGCGCATGGCGTCAACCTGCTCGCTGACCACCATGGAGCCGATTTCGGAGGCGATGCCGGAACTGTTGCGGCCGGCCATCATCAGCGCGCTCAAAACCGGGCCCAATTCAAGGACCAGACTCAAAGCCACGACCTTGCCCAGCAATCCCACCTCACCGAAGGCGCTCAGCGTTCGGTACGACTGCAAGGCCAGGACGCCCCCGGTAAAGAAGCCGATCAGCAGGACGATGGGCACGGAGCCGACACCGATGACGTCCATCTGGATCAGCGTGTTGACGAGATAGCGCGGTGGCGTGAAAGCGTGCCCCACCGACTCCAGCAGCAGAAAAGTGAATTCCTGCACTGCCTGCACCCAACGCCTCAGAGGTTCTGTGATCATGGCAAAGATCATCGGGTCCGGGTTTGCTGCTCTTTTTTGAGGTAACAGCAACTAAATGGCCACTGTAGCCAGCGAAGTCGGCGAAGTCAAGACAGCGGCCTATCGGTACTGGCGCGGACTGCACGTCGCGGCGGCTTTACGCCGCCATTTGGCGAGGTAAACTCGCCGCCACAAATTCAAACTGCAACACTGTCGCTGTTTCCGCAAGTTCCCACAGTTGGATGCGATTCTAGCGTGCGGGGGTTTTCAAAGAGCCGATCAGTTCGGAGAGTTGCAGGTGCTTGCGCCGGCAGTAGTCGGAGATGCCGTTGACGATGCGCACGGAAGTGCCCGGGTCGTAGAAATTGGCAGTGCCCACCTGCACTGCTCGGGCACCGGCAATGATGAATTCCAGCGCGTCGTCGGGGCCGGCAATGCCGCCGATGCCGATGATGGGAATCTTCACGGCGCGCGCGGCCTGGTAGACCATGCGCAGCGCCACGGGTTTGATGCCCGGCCCGGAAACGCCCGCAGTGACATTCGAGATGCGCGGGGTTCGAGTTTCAATATCGATGGCCATTCCCACAAACGTGTTAACGAGCGAGAGCGCATCCGCGCCGGCCCCCTCCGCGACGCGCGCAAACTCGGCAATGTCCGTGACATTGGGCGAGAGTTTGACAAACAGGGGGTAGCGGGCGGCTTTCTTGGCAGCGGCGACGACCTCCTCAGTCAGGTGCGGGTCGCTGCCGTAGACAATGCCGCCGCAGCGCGTATTCGGGCAGGAGATATTCAGTTCGTACGCCGCAATGCCCTCGCCCACATTCAGTGTTTCAATGCAGCGCACATAATCTTCCGTGGAATAGGCGAAGACATTCACCACGGTGCGCGCCTTGAGCGTGCGCAGGAAGGGCAGCTTTTCTTCCAGGAACCGCTTGGCGCCGACATTCTGAAGGCCAATGGCATTGAGCATTCCGGATTCGGATTCGTAGATGCGCGGCGGTGGATTGCCCTCCATGGGCTCCGGGGAAATCCCCTTCACGCAGATAGCGCCCAGCCGGTTCAGGTCGATCAGGTGGGAAAATTCCTTGCCGTAACCAAACGTCCCGCTCGCGGTCCACACGGGGTTTTGAAAGCGCACACCGGCGATTTCGATTTCAAGGCGGGGCGTAAAGTCTGGAGCAACAGTTGGCGCCGCAGTCGTGTGAGCCACACCTCCGACTACGCTGTTGGGGTGCGACTCCTGATTTGAGTTGGCTTTCTTCCCCATGATGCCCAGTCCCCAGCCCCCAGTCCCTATTCTTTGATTCCCAGCGCCTTGTCCGCGTCCCACACGACCTTATCCGACCAGAATACCGGTCCCTCGGTGCACACGCGCTGGTAGGCTTCGTGGCCCGTCCCCACGACGCGGATCGAGCAGCCCAGGCAAACGCCCAGGCCGCAGCCCATGCGGTTTTCCATCGAAACCAGGCAGGGATGGCGGAAGCGCTTGGCCAGTTCCGCCGTCGCCCGCAGCATCGGCCCGGGACCACACACCATCAGCAGGAATCTCTTGCTGCTGTGCTTGGTGAAATATTCCTCCAGCGGACGGGTCACGAAGCCGCGATATCCCGCCGAGCCATTCTCCGTTGCCAGCAGCATGGCATGCACGACCGGCTTAAATTCATTCATGCCAACCAGGTCATCTTTCGTGCGCGCGCCGAAGAAGAGACGTTGTTTGAATCCTGCCTCAGCCAGATGTTTCGCCGGCAAAAGCAGCGCGGCGACGCCGATGCCGCCTGCCACGTGCAGAATCTCGTCGCACTGATGCGCGTGGGGGAGAAATTCTTCCTCAAAGAATCCGTGGCCCAGCGGCGCGAGCAGTCCCACCTTGTCGCCGGGCTTGAGCCCTGCCATCACCCGTGTGCCACGGCCCACGATTTTATAGAGAAGGTCGATTACGCGCGGCGCAGGCCGCTTCTGCGCGGAACCCGCACGGTTCGAGTGCGGAGCCGTGACGTCAAAGATGCTCATGGGCCGGCGCAGCAGCACATCCGACCGCCCCAGTATGCGCACCATGGCGAACTGGCCTGGCCGCACTTCCGGCGCTTGCCGCGGAGCATCAAGACTCAAAAGGAAATGGCCGCCCGTCAGAGGTCGATTCTCGATCACGGCCACGGTTTCGTCATGCATGTCGCAATCATGCTAACACAGGTTTTGAAAAGAAGGTGTCAGGTGCCAGGTGTCAGCGCACGAGGTCGGTATTCTCCTGCCACCTCGCACCTGGCACCTGACACCTTCTCTTACAGGTGCTTCAAGATCCATCGCCGGATGTGGGGAATGGAAGTCCGCGGAAATTTATGAGGAGAATTGTAGAAGCGGAAATCCAGCGAACCGGCGCGCTGAGCCAATTGCCTCCGTATCTCCAGGTTTTTCTCCCGCGAGTACCATTGATCCATGCGGGCGGCGATGTGCAGAACGTGGGTGGCGGCGGGGTGGTACAAGGGATTCTCCGCCCAGTCGAAGGGCACTCCGCCGCATACTCCAATGGCGCCGCGAATCGCCCGCGGGTGGGTAAACACGTAGCGATAATTGAGTCCGCACGCCTGCGAGAAGGCCAGCAGGAATACCCGGCGAGGGTCGGCTCGGTACCTGCGCGCGGCGAGTTGGATTAGCGTCTCCAGGTCATGGTGGTGGAGTTGGACCGACTCCTCCATCTTGTACATCGTTCCCCAGCCAAAGCCAACGCGGAAGTTTTTGGGATTCTTGCCGAAGCGGCGCAAAAACTGATTCGACCCTTGCAGAGAAATCACCACCATGGCGCCACCGGCAATCTGCTGCGCCACCCGCATCATGGAATGCTTATTTCCCTCGTAGCCGTGCAGAGCGATCAACAGCGGCCAGCGCTTGCGCCGTGCGTGGTCGGGAGGCAACTCAACATCGAAGTATCGCCGTATGGTGGCCTGAAAGAAACTTTCCATAGATCCGAACATGATTTTAGCACACCGTTCTCGGAGTATAGCCGTACAGGGATCATGGGAAGACGGAGGTGCGGCGCGTTGCCTTTAAGTGGCGTGTTTTCAACAGTGGGATTTTTCGAACGTGCAGGGTTGATGTCCATAGTCGGGGGTAAGGTTACACTCTACTTGCAACAGGTTTGTTGAAGAATAACGACTTAACGGGCGAGAGTTGCAACTGGCGGGCGGGATCGACACGGCAAAAAGCCACACCTCACCATAAGTTGATGATAGGGCGGAAGTTGTGAGTGTAACCTAACCAAAAAACGCGGGCGCGGGCGAAGGGAGAGTGTAACCCGACCTGATGGAAGTCAGAAAAAGAGTGTAACGCGGTTTTTGAGAAGTGGCGCTGGTGGGTCGAAACCGATGCGCCAGATGAGAGCGCTGATAGACGCGCGAAAACAGATAGCCGGGAGAGGCACGCAAACGCACCCACGAAAAGCACATTCTAACAGCGCGCGAAGAGAACATCCTGATAAGGTGCGGAAAGAGTAAACTGGCAAGACGGCAAGAGAACAAAGTGACAAAGCGAGAAAGAGGGAAAGTGGAAAATGCCGGAGGCTGGGCCGGGTGTCCAGCCTCCGGTGAGGGCGGCGGCGCAAATCATTCCGCCCAGGTATGGCAGTGCGCGCACTGCGAGGTACTATCATTTGAAGAGTGACAGCAAGGACAGTGCGAAAGCACAACTAGTCCGTTGAGAGACCCCCCGGCTCTGCCGGGGGAGGCAGCAAAAGTTTGACAGCTCCCGCAGTACGTGGCACGTAAATTTACCATGCTGCGGGGCGTCGAATGCGATAGTCCGGTAAACCCGTTACGATGTGCGCAGTTGGGTTTCTGCGAAACTGCCGAAGCCGGCGGCAAGGGTTCGGATTGGAAGCTGCCGTAATGAGTTTCACGAAATCCAGAACCATCCCTCCGAAATGGTTTTGCGGGGCCGCGATAGCGTCCCCGCAGCCGCTTTGAGCGGCTCACTGTTTTTAAAGCCTCCGGCTTTGCCGGAGGATATTTACTCGCTCACCGTCGTTTTCAAGCCGCGCAATGTATCCGCCCGGCTCAGGAAGGCAGAGCTGGAGCAGTTTCAAAGTGATCGCGGCGCGCTTCTGTTCATAATCTGCCCGCGCGACAAGAAGACATGACCTTGCGTTCACGTAGGCACCTATCTCTTGCTGGCTGATGCGGGGTAAATCGGGTGGTAAGTCCTCTGGGATGTATGGCGGGTCGGGGAGTTTGTTCTCGATAACCGGTTCAGGTGATTTACTCGCAAGAACCGGCTCGGGTGGTTCTGTAACTTCTGGTATATTGCGTCTAGCCTTCATGGGAACTAGCCTCCTTTGTGGGTTAGGGGCCGTCCGTTACCGATGACAGCGAGCGGCCCCGATTCGTACACTGAAAACTTGTCTACTGCTCTTCGTCCGGGAGCCCGATCAACTCCTTTTGCGTCTCCCGCAGGACAGCAGGGGAAATCACCCGGCCATTCTTGGCGGCAATCAAAGTGGCGATTTTCATGATGTCATTCACCCAACCGAAGCTGCCCTGACTGAGGCGAAGGATTTGATCGACACTCTCATCCGGGCAAGTGAAGCCGGGCCACTTGGTTTGCAAAATCGTTTCCAGTTCCTTACGGCTGAGGCCGGGCAGGATGGCGTGATGGAAGATGCGCCGCCGCAGCGGTTCCAGGTCTTCGCGGGCCATCGATTCGGAAAGTTTAGGCGTGCCGAACAGCGCCAGCGGGAAGCCCGATTCGCCGTCCGTATCGCGCAGCGAGCTAACCTCATCCCAGATTGACCGCAGCAATTCGAAGCTGCGCGGTACGCTAAGCATGTCGGCCTGGCCGATGATGGCCATCACAGGATCACGCGCCAACGCTTCGGCAATGCGCCGCTTGGTATAGAACAGTGTGCCCGCCTGGCCGGAAGTCTGGCCAAGTCCCAGCGCGCGGGAGAAGCAATCCAGGATCGGGCGCGGCGAAGTGAGCACGTCCGCTTCAATCCAGAAGTAGCGAAACCCTTCGGCCTGGCGGCGCAACCATGCCTTGATGGGGAAGGTTTTGCCAAATCCCGCGCGGCCAATCACCATGCCGATGATCTTCTCGTCGCGAATGCGGTCAAGGGACTGCATAGCCTTGATGGCGCTACGCGTTTTGATGAGCACTTTTTCTTCGCTCATAGGTTGGTCTCCATGTGCAGTTGAAGCATTTTCCCGGCCCTACCCTCGCGCCGGTAGCGCTCCGTGCGGAAGATGCGGAGCAGGTTTTCGCGGCGTTTTCCCATGCGCTCGATGCGCTCAGCTTCGGCAACTTCGGCATTGGTCAGGGCCATGATTCGCGCATACATCACGGTGTGGCGCTTGTGAGTCACCAGCACTTCGCGAATTTTGTTCTTACGCAGCTTCATAATTTCTCAACTTGGCATTGCTCGCTGTAGTCATAGAGCGACGGAGCGACTTCGGCGCGGTGGTTAGCGATGACTTCCACTTCCGGGCCGCGCGATTCCTGCGGGCGGGCGACGTGCAGTTTTTCCGCCATATACTCGACACTCGAAACTTCCGCGTGAACCATGGGCGGCTCGGGTTTGACCGGTAATTCCGCCGGCCGCGTCATGGACTTCAACAGCTTTTCGAGTCTCGCCTTTTGTTCGGACTGGCGGGAAAGTTCGTCGGGAGTGTGTATGCCCACGGGCACGCGGCAGCGGGCGATAACGTTTTCGTCGCCCTTCTGCGCGGCAAGCACGATGATGAAAGAGTGATCGTCGCGGTAGCGCACCACGTCGCGGGTGTGGCGGGCGTATTCCGGCTCGCTTAAGAGCGGGTGGTTGTAGCGCGTGCCATCGGGCAGGGTGATGGTTCCGCCCGGCTCGATAGTTTCATTCTGGTAATGCTCCGCGAACGCCTGGCGGATTTGATCCTCGGTGGGGCGCCGGGCCATGACCTCCGCTTCCGGGCGCTGGAACTGCCGCCATGCCGCCTGCCGGGTCAGACCGAGAAGGCCGGACGCCTCACCCACCATCATATTGATTTCGTCGCGCCAAGCCGTGGTGATGCGTTCGGCATCGTCATAGGAAAGAATCTGCGGGCCGCAGGTGCCGTCCTTGCAGTGTTCCTTCAGGTGGCGTTTCACCCGTTCGTCGATTTCCGTCAGCTTACGCTGTTCGGTGTTTGCGCCTTTCCAGGACGGGCCGAAGTCGCGGCGGGCAAGGTTGGAATACACGCCGTGCAGGGTGCGCTCAATGCGATTGCCGCGCGGATTCTTGCGGCGCGGCTGTTCGTGCGTAACCCCGAAATTCGCCATCGCACCCATGCAGCGCTCTACCAACTCGCCGCGCTGGCGCACCATGATCCTGCCGCCGACGCCTTTGCGGAAGTGTCCTCCCTTGTCACTCACCAGGCGAAGCGGCGGGCCGTAGGTGCGCACCAGGGCCTCAAGCAGGCTCAACACGGTGTCGGCGCAGAGACTCAAGGTCAGAGTCGCGCCCAACAGGTAGGTGCTGCGCTCATCGGTGACGCTAATCAGGTAAGGCTTTTGGCCGGAATCGCCCCAGTAAATCTCGGTACGCTTCTTGGGATTGTAGAACGCGCCGTCTAATTCCCATTCATCGATGCACCAGGTATCCCCGGAGAACTCATCGTCAAATAGTCTGTCAATGTAGCCCACTTGTTCGGCCAAGCCCAGATTGCGCCGTCGGCGGGGGTTATCGTCGCCGCCGATGTCATCGATAAATCGTTCGATGGCCATGCAGCGGGCCGGGCTTTTCTCCGCAAGAAACGAATAGATGTAGCCTCCGACGCACTTGGTCTGTTTCCATTTGACCCAATCGATGACATCACGCGTGGTTTGCGCCCGCGTGTAGAGCTTTTCTTCCCAGCATTCGCGTATACGGCCACGGATGGCGGCATCCAAGACAGACCCTGTTCCCTTCTCGGGGCCGGGCCGGTCATTGGCAAGGTCGGCAATCAGTTCATTGACTAGATATTTATCATGCCAACGCTTGATAGTTTTCCAGTGCTTACCCGCTAACTTGGCTTGATGGCGGTAGAATGCTGTTTCTGAGGAAAAACCAAGCAGCTCGCGTTCATGATTGAGGGTTGGAGCGATAAACTGATAGCGTCGCTTGGCGGCAGCCGCGTACTCTTCGCCGCACTGCGCCTGCAACTCCGCCAATTGGCGGCTGATGGGATCGAGGGGCAACAAGCGGCCCTGGCCGGAAGCATCGGCGGGCGCGGCGGGATCGGGAATCGAGGACGGTGCCAAGTCCAGCTTCGCCGCCTTGAGTAGTTCATCTTTTCGCCAGCGTTGCTGCCCGTCGTCGGTCATCGATAGCGGATTGATGAGCCTGCCGGGCTTGCGGTCGATAGTCTTTCGATCAACCCAAACCAGGTGGTGAAGGTCGGTGAGGTCGTTCATCCGGCGATAGACTTCCATGCGCGAGACGCGCTCGAATTCCTTTACCTGCCGGACTGTGAGCAACGCTTCGTTCATCGCTTTGACCGCTTCGGTTTCTTTCCGCCTTCGACTTGCTTTCGCTCGGTTGCCTCTGCCAGCGCACTTCGGAGCAAGGCCACGACACGGGGCGTCGATTCCCCGAGTTCAAGGGACTGCCTCAGCTTCGCGCTCAGGAGAATGCGTTGTATGCTATCGTCTCTGAGGATTTCGCAGACGAACGGGACAACATCAGAGGGCATGCGCCATTTGTGCTTGCTCTCCGCAGTCCATGCGTGCGCGAGTCCCGTACTAATCGGGCGGTCTGAGAGGTCGGAAAGCTCCCTGGCAAAGCGCTCTTCGCTGAGGCCACGAGCCGCCATTGCGAGCTTTAACTTATAACGGAGAAGGTTGCCTAGGGCGTCCGCCCGGCCCTCGCGAGTTGTCACTAAATCAGACATTGCATTAGTCATATGGTGCCATACTACAATAGCCATGTCAAGAGGAATCTTATGGCCACAAAAAGCGAGACGCTAGGCGAAAGGATTAAACGAATTCGCGGCGAGACAACATACCAAGCTGACTTCGGAAGGCGGCTAGGGGTCAGCCAAGGGACCGTATCAGCATGGGAGAGAGACGATAAGGACCGGCTTCCTTCTGCCGATGTTTATTGCCGCCTCGCTGCGCTCGCTTCTGACCCTGCGGACGCTCTTTTCTTCTTGCGGGAAGCCGGCTTGAGCGTGGAAACAATTGTTGCAGCCACGAACAAGCTGGCTGCGGATCGCATCGTTCGCCCAAGCAAAGGGGATAATGTCTTGATCGCTTCCACCGAGTCGAACCTCCCCGACATTGAACTACCGTCCTCGCGTATTCCCGACCCCCTATTGACGAGGTATTTCAAGGTAGAAAAGCACCTTATGGAGCCTGCGGCGTTCGAGCCGGGAGAGATTTTTCTCTTGGACATATCTAACGCTGCTGCGGGTGCGTTAGAGCCGTTCTGGGACAAACTGATCCTCGTTGAAGTTGACTTTGACGATCCCACACTTAGAGCCACGGCCCAGCACGGTAAGAGGATTGTTGCAGGCTGGCTTGTTTTGAGTCACTACTATTCGGCTTCCTCCCATGGAGTTTTGGCCGTTGCGGAGTTACACCCTTGGATCGGCGCGAGCCACAAACCAGGTGGCGACTTCGACCTTTCTACATCGCCTAGATCACCTATGGAGGGTGGCTCATCCCGCTCGCGACACCTGAATCCGTTTATGATAGGTGAGGAACATGCGGTTGGAATTGATCTACGTGCCCAGCGCGCGGCAAAGAGCTACGACGAGTTCGCCAGGGGCCACTTACGCGCGGGGGCGCATATTCGAATTCTCGGACGAATCATTGGGTGGCTTCCATCGCCGACTAGGGCCGGAGCTTGACTATGAGGCCACGACTGTGAACTGCGCGTGTCCATGCAAGCGGGAATTCGAGCGTCGGAGGCGAAACCAGATTTATTTCGAGGCTGCCTGCCGGAAGAAAGACAAGAATCGGAGATGGCCGGTCAAACGGCGAAAAGATTTCCAGGCGGCTTCCAGGGATGGCATTGGGGAGCGCACAGAGGCAAAAACAAGCGGTGTAACACCGCTTCTAGGTGTCCCGATAGGGCAAAGTAAGGATGAGGGCGTAGAAATGAAGCGGCGCATCCAGGAGCTAATCGACCAAAAGCTGACACCTCAGCCGTTTGATGCGCTGGAAATGCTGACTGTTCGCGAGGTTGCCCGGTATCTGCGGGTCACCCACTGGACGCTGCTTAGCTGGCGAAGAAAGCGGCGCGGGCCGCCCTACGTCAAGCTCGGCCGGAATCTCATCCGGTATCCCCGCTGGCGCTTTGAACAATTCGTGCGGGCGCGGTTGCAGGGCGGGACTGAGTTAGCATCACTGCCGCGCAACTAGTCCGTTGAGAGACCCCCCGGCTCTGCCGGGGAGGCAGCAAAAGTTTGACAGCTCCCGCAGTACGTGGCACGTAAATTTACCATGCTGCGGGGCGTCGAATGCGATAGTCCGGTAAACCCGTTACGATGTGCGCAGTTGGGTTCTGCGAAACTGCCGAAGCCGGCGGCAAGGGTTCGGATTGGAAGCTGCCGTAATGAGTTTCACGAAATCCAGAACCATCCCTCCGAAATGGTTTTGCGGGGCCGCGATAGCGTCCCCGCAGCCGCTTTGAGCGGCTCACTGTTTTTAAAGCCTCCGGCTTTGCCGGAGGATATTTACACCTAGAACGGAACGTGAGCGAGGAACGAGACTGAGCCGGGAGGATTGAACCATGGGAGTAACGATAGGCAAGCAACTGGCGTACATGGATTGGGACCATCGCAGACGATGGCGGCAGATTCGGTTGGACATCACGGGGCTTACGGCCGGCGATAACGTGATCCCGCATGGACTCACGTCCCTTCAAGGTGGGGCTGTGACGATTGAGAGAGAGAACGCATTGCTCACTTCCGACGTCCAGGTACATCAGACGCAGCCGGGCGATTCCACGAATCTCTATTACACCGTGGACTCAGGCGCGGGTACGACGATCAGCGTGTGGGTTGTGGCCTGAGGCGAGCGATTCCGGCAAACAAGGAGGAACGATGTTACCTGATTTGAAATTGCGACAAGTGGGAACGCGGCATGTGGCGTCGGTGGTGCGCGATGGCCGAAATGAAGATGTTGGCGAAGTGCAAGAAGCGCATCTGCGAGCCTACTGCGCTTCATTGCCGGGAAGTTGGCAGACTTATCCCAAGGATGCGGCGGCAATGAGCCGGGGCGGTCGCGGGGCGAATGTCCGCACCCTCAGCAAAGGGGAAGCGCAGCGGGCTTTCACTCAAGCTATACAGACGCGCAAAGCTCTGCTGCTTTCGCAACACCGCGAGTTGAGCGAGTTGGAAGCGCACCGCCTGGCTACGCAGCAAGTGGTGAAGAGCGAACCGAACTTGGTTGCCGCATATCGCGCAGACATTGAGGAAGTCTAAAGCCTGGCATGGCCATCATCGGGACCATTTATAAATAGGAGGCGGAATGGGCAAGAAAACGCATGGAAGAAGAACCCGACAACGGGCGCAAGCGCCGCAAGTTTCCGGCTCGGAATTCATCGGAAGCTTGCGCTCGCAGGCATCCATCACGGCGCAGTGGGGGCTTGAGTCCAACCTGAAAACGGCCAAGGCGCAAGTGGGGCTGTGGGAACGCAAACTCAAAGAAGCCCAAGACGGGGTAGTACGGCAGACTGCACAGCTCTCGCAAGGGCACGGAGCTTCACATTCCATTCTTGAATTGTATGTCCAGGATGTCTCCAAGGCAGAGCAGATAATCGCTTCCTTCAAGAGCCAAGTAGCGGGCTTGCAGGCTCAGATTGATGCACTTATGCCCGATGCCGCGAAAGCCGCGGAGCGGGCGGAGAAACAGAGAAGTTTGCGAATCCGTGTCCTGGCGCGGCTGGAATTAGATCGAAAGTTGGATGCGGCGCTGGAATCGGTGCGGGGCATCTTGGAGCAACGGGCGGAAACCACGTCCGAAATGCGCGAGGCCGCAATATCGCTGGATTTCGACCACAACGTCAATTTGGACGATAGCCGATTTGAAACGGCGCTCCACACATTGCCGGACGGCATGGCGCGGGAATCGGAAAAGTGGGTTACATGGTTCCTTGGCCAAGAGGATGATCGAACGCCGTGCACGGTGCGAGGCGGCAACGCTACGTTGCCTGAGACTCTGGCGAGCCACAACGCCTTTCGCTTTGGCGAGTGCGTCATGCTCACCACGGCAGAGGAAGCGGAGGTAGAACGGGCCGCCGACTTGCGTAGTCCTCCCCAGCCGCCGCGAGAGGATGGTGAAATGCGCCGCTTGCTGGGGCCACCGGAGCCGGTTGCTGATGAAAAGCTCCAATGGTTCATGCTGAGATAGGAATGCACGTCGGTTTCAGAAGTGGTTTGGTGTGCTCCCCGTCCGATAGCGGGGTAACTGGTGCTGCGCTGAGGCTCGGAAGGCTAACTCCACGGTTGACGCCATCCTCTGTGGAACCCGTTTCATACCGGGACCTCCTTGATTCCTTCCAGGCACAAGGCGCAGCACCGATTTTTAGAGGACTGATGCGAGCGAGTTTATCAAGCCGGGCCGGAGCTGGCGCAACAGAGCGAGACGCATGGCTGCCAATTGCTCTGCGGGCGCGCGGGGCCTACTCCTCCCCGGCCGATGTGCAGTTCCGGCTCGGCTTGATGAATTCACTGGCGTGAGTGACGTATCGAAAGGAAAGCTACGATGGGTGATATGGGCCTGCAAATCGCGTTGGGAATGGACAACACCGGCTTCCGCCAGGGCGTTGCCCAAGCGGGCGCCGATCTCTCCGGGTTTGGCGCGGGCGCCATCAGCAACGCGGGAAAAGACCTTGCGGGTTTTGGCGACGCCGCGGATACCACCAACCGCGCGCTGATCAATAACACTCAGTCGGTGCGGCTGCTGGCTAGCGAGTTTGGCATTGCCCTGCCGCGCGCGGTTTCGAGTGCCGTGGGCAGAATGATTCCCGCCATCAACATGATCGGCCCGGCGCTATTGGGGGCGTTTGCGGTCGAGTCGGTTGTGAAATTCGGAGAGATGGTGGCGAACGACACGAAAGAACTTTACGGCTTCAAAGAAGCGCAGGAAGCGATGTCGGCGGCGGAGAAAGAGAACGTCACCATCCTGGAAAAGCAGGCTCACGCCAGCAAGGCGTTTGCGCAGGCGCAGATGGTCAGCTTTAGCCTGGGCATTGGCCATCAGGAGCGTTACGTTCAGCTACTCCATGACTGGGAAGATTCCCGCGTCAAATGGCTGGGATGGTTTGGGGAAGAGGGAATGAAGCTCTCAGGCGCGACTGAGAAAATCAAAAACGAAGAAAAAAGTCTCGCTGACATGAAGAAGCTTCACGACAGCCTGGTTAATATTCTTCACGAGGATGAGGTGAAAGAGCAGGATGACGCGCTGAAGGGCTTGAAGGAACGCCAGCGAGAAGAGGAAAGACTCTTTCATCTTCAGGCGGAGCAGCGGCAAAAGACCATCAAGACTCCGGCAGGAAATGGGCGCGCTGGCCGACGCGGGATTGGGAGCAGCACAACAAAGAGGTTGTGGCGCTGTACCAGCAAGGGCAGTTCCAGGAAAAGCTGAACCGCGACGAGATGGCGGAGTTGCCGCTGATGCAGCGCAGTTATAACGAGCGCATGAAGATTATCGGCGTGCTCGCGCAGGAAGCCAATGCCACGATTCATTTGACTGAGGCGCAGAAGGCTCATTTCCTGGTCACCCAAAACCTCACCCATGCCGAGGGCGAATTGAATGCCGGCAAATTGGCGGGAATCAGTTTTGTCGGCAAACAGGTGGCGGGCATCATGCAAACGCTGGGTGCGCAGCGCGAGTATGCGGGCGTCATGGCAGTTGTTGAGGCGGCGGAGGGTTTTAAGGCGCTGGGCAGTTACGACTTCTGGGGCGCGGCGCAGGATTTCGCTTCCTCGGCTATGTTCGCCAAGGTGGCAATAGGTGGCTTCGGCGGCGGAGGGTCTCGTGGCGGTGGTGGCGGCGGAGGATCGCGCGGTTCGTATGGCGGATCATCCTCCGGATCCGAGCAGGGCGTGGAGCGCGTGGGCGGCGGCAGCACGGGCGGCGGGGCGTCCTCCAGCGGGCAAACCATTCTGCAAATTCGGGGAAAACTCTCTGGCAATGGCGCGCAGCAGATGGCTGCCTGGCTGGGGATGGGTAGCGCCATTGGCCTGTACAAACTAACCTCGCAGGGGTCGAGTGGCGTGAACGCGCCGCTCTATTGAGCAAGGATGAATGCGAAGGCATTGTTTAACCACTGAGGCAGCGAAGCCTTGAATCTATGCTTGGTTTCGAACGATGCGGTGTTGAGACGTGCCCTCGCCAAGATTTTCGAAGGCGCGGCGACGTTAACCGTGGAAGAGTGGCGTGCCTTCCGTGGTCTGCGGACGCAGTTGGAAACAGGCGCGGCACGCCAGCGCCGCGAATGGCTCCGTGAGGAGCTGGCAGTATCGGGCTTGGCCCCTTGGCTTCAATGGGGCATCACTGACCGGCTCAAGAGCCGGGATTTTACCCCCCAAGAGGTGGACGCGGAGATTAAGGCCGCCCGCGAAAAGGCGGCTGATCCGGGGGTAGTAGAGGCTTAGGCGGTTGCCCTGCGCGCGTCTGGGAGCATCCTGGCGCGAAGTTGTAGGGTGTTTTGAAGGTCATTAGGAAAGAGCGCTTGTCTGGCGTCTGTGGCGCTTCAGGCAGGCGCATTTGTGTTTCTGCCCGCCTTGTATGGACATCATCCCTGTGCATTTTTAACTATGGACATCAACCCTGTGCAAGTTACACCCACGAACCCTGTGCGGTCACACGGAGCCCGCGTACACGGCCGCTTAAGAAGTGGGGAAAGACTCGTGATTGGGGATGTGGCGGCGACTTTATCCGTCAGCTCACGGACCATAACTGCCAGCGTTGCAACGCTGGGATAGCGGGATAAACCCGCCGCTACACGTTTTTCCGCAGCCTCTTGAGTCCGCCAGTGAAGCTAACGAGTTTTGTGCCGATAGGTTTGTCGGAGGTCATACCTGTGAAGGTCATGCACCCGGCGAACCGATGGGTGGCGCTGGGAGTTTGGGTGTTGGTTTGTCATCCCCAGGCGGTGCTTGGACAGCCGCCAGATCTCAATTTGCCGGATGGAGTTTGCGGCAATCGCCAGACGATGCTGGAAGCCGCGCAAGCCGGGAACATCATGTTGCAGCGGACATTGGCTGCGAACATGGCGTGGAATGAAAAGTCCCTGCATGAATACGTCAACCGATTAGGGCAGAATCTGGCGCGTACTAGCGGCAGCGAGCAACCCTTCACCTTCTATGTTGTGTACAACCCCGTGGTTAACGCCGAGGCATTTCCCGGCGGGTACGTGGTGCTGAACACCGGGGCGATCAGCCTGGCGGAAAGCGAGGGCGAGTTGGCGGCGGTTCTGTCGCACGAAATCGCCCACGTGAACTCGTGCCACTGGCGATCAACGGGCAAGGGTAATCTGATCGAGCTGATTGCACTGGTTCCGACCGTGATCCTGGGAGGGCCGGCGGGCGTAGCACTGGCAGCGGGCAGCGGTTGGGCCTCGACGCTGGCCCGGGCCCGCTTCAGTCGCTCGGACGAGGAACGGGCGGACCGCCTGGCGGTCGAGTATCTGGCACGCGCCGGCTACGATCCCCGCGCTGCGCCGCGCTTCTTTCAGCGGCTTCAGGCCGAGGAAGCTCGCAACGGTGGCCAACCCGGCGGCTTGCTCGCCACCCACCCTCAGGCGGCTGACCGGGAAAAGGCGCTGGAGAAGTTCATTCCGACTCTTGCTCAGATCGAATCAGCCCAGCATGACGAGTCGGAATTTCTCCGCATGCGGCGAGCGGTGCGCAACTACGACGAAATCTATTCCAGCGTCGTCGGCGTAAGGGTCCCCGGCCGCGATTTGCCTCAGCCCACGCTCTCCCGTCGGTGAAGGCGGTAGGCGGTAGGCAGTAAGCGGAAGGCAGAAGGCAGAAGGCGGAAAGCAGAAGGCCGATTGATTGCCTGCTCGCGACTTGCGATTCCCTATTCCCAAATTCCGAATTCCGAATTCCCAATCCTGACCGTCGAGTCCCCTATCCTGAACGGCGCATCTCGAACCCCAAACCCCGAACCCCAAACCCCGAATCCCAATCCCGAATGAATCCCGAATCCCTAACTCGAATCCCCAGCCCCGAACCCCGAACCCGAATCCCTAACCCCTGCATTTGGAGTTTTGCCCCGCCTCGGCTAGAATGGTCGGCGGTTCCATGTTTGCCCTGCTCAAAGCCTCATTAATCATCGGCTTGGTGGCGTTGAACGCCTTCTTCGTGGCCACCGAGTACGCCCTGCTCAGCGTCCGGCGCACGCGCCTCGAGCAGCTTTGCAATGAAGGTGTCTCCCAGGCAAAGCTGGTGCTGAGTTTGCTCTCCGACATGGTCGCTCTCTTCTCCGGCACGCAGCTTGGCAGCACGGTGGTGAGCTTATTGATGGGCTGGCTGGGCGAGAGGATTATGGCCGACGCCATCGAGCGATCGCTGGACGCCCACCTGGGAACACTGGCGCGCGCCGCGATCGCACACTCCCTCTCCGTTGCCATCGCGTTTGTGCTGATTACGATGCTGCTGATGGTTCTGGGCGAACTTGTTCCCAAAGCGATGGCATACGCCAACGCGGAGAAATTTGCGTTGGGTGTGGCCCGGCCCATGTTTGTATTCCTGCAGCTAAGCCGCTACCCGGTCCGTCTGTTGGACACGCTGGCCAACGGCGTGCTGCATTCGCTGTATCGCCACCCGAGCGGAAGTCACGGCCCCCTGCCAACCGCCGAAGAGGTGAAGCTCATCGTGTCGAGTATCCGCAAACGCGGGCTTCTGGACGAAGAACAAGAAGAAATGATTCACAGCGTCTTCGATCTTGACCGCGTGCGGGTGCGCGAAATCATGGTCGCGTGGAATCGTATTACTTGCCTGCCGCTCGCTTTCGATCTGCCGACGTTGCTTGATCGGGTGGTGAAAGACCAGCACTCGCGTATACCGATCTACGACCGCCTACCCGACCAGATCACGGGCATTCTCTACACCAAGGATCTTCTGGCCGTCATGGCAGATCGGCAGCGCGCGGGCGTTCCTGCCAACGCTCCGTTTGACCTGCATACGATTCTTCACCAGCCCATGATCGTGCCGGAGGGAATGTCATTGACGCAGATGTTGAAGGAGGCGCGCCGCCGCCACTCGCAGATGGCGCTGGTGGTCAACGAGTTTGGTACATTCGTCGGGCTGGTGACGATCGAAGACGTGCTGGAACAGATTGTCGGCGAGATTCAGGATGAATATGACCGCGAAGAAGCGGCGGTTCGCAAGATTGGAGACAATGTCCTGGTGGTGGATGCCTCGACGAATCTGCGCGATCTGGCCAGCGAGCACGACATTGTGTTGCCCCGCGGGGAAGGTTACGAAACGCTGGCGGGCTTTGTGCTGGCGCGGCTGGGATTCATTCCGCACGGCGGCGAAAGCTTTGTCTTTGAGTCCCGCCGCTACACCGTACTGGAAGTCGAGGGCCGCCGTGTCTCCAGGATTCGTATTGACAAGCTGCCGAAGGATTTCCGGGAGCCGGTCGCCAAGACTCCGCCGCCGGGCGAGAAACGGTCCTACTCCGCTTCCTGAGCCCTGTCCGCTGCCTCCTGGCTGCCGATCATTACGCCCACTTCCACGCCCCGATTCACATTCAGTGCTTTTGCCGCTGAACCCCGGTTGGTGCAGATTTCGAGGTAGCCGGAACTGCCCACGATCGCAAACAGTTCCGAAGGCTTGCCCATCGAATACGCCAGGTTCAGGCGCGTAATTTCCTGCCCGTTGACAATGATCTTGAAGGGCGGAGGATTTTCCGCGAACAATTGCGGCAAATCTTCCGGCCGAAAGTTCGTGAGGATGTTTCCGAATTTGTCAACCTTCAGAATAACGCCCTTCATCAGGTTATCACCGACGCGCTTGGGTTTGGGGGAGGAAAACTTGGTGAAATCGGTGATGGTCTCTCCGAACTTGTCAACTTCCACCCACTTGCTCAGCCAGCCAACGACGGGGGCAAAGATGTCGCGTCCCTGGAAGGTTGCACTGACCGGATTCAGAAAGTAATGGTCAGAGGTGATGTGGCGAACCTCCATATTTTCTTCCTTTTCGTAGATCAGGGAGAGCACCCCATTGTCGGGAGCCACGAATTTGTATTCCATGCTCCTCGCCAGCAGCGGTCGTCGCGCGGTTCCCACTCCCGGATCGACGACCACCAGGTGGATGGTGTCCGACGGAAAGTAGCGGTAACTTTGGGCCAGTGTAAAGGCCGCGTCAAAGATATCGTAGGCCGCGATTTTGTGGGTAATGTCAACGATCTCGACGTCGGGGTTGATGTTGTAAATGACCCCCTTCATCGTGCCGACAAAATGGTCGCTGGTGTCGAAGTCTGTAATCAACGTAATAATGGGCTTGCGAGGCATGCATCTCTCCTCTTCTCTGCAAAAGCGAGTTTCGCGTCAACTTCTGAGGGCTGGCAAATGGCACGCGCCGCGTGCTCTTGGATCAGTTTCGAGCGACAGTAATTCTTTTGGCCAAACGGCGACAACCCCAAAACTAAATATGACCAGAACGATTAACAGGGCCGTGTCGAAGTAACCACTCGCCAAGAAGACGAAGTTGTTGAGGGCATTGATGCCCGTATCATCGATCAAGAACAAGCCCGGCCAATGCAGAAACAACCACCGGTATGCGATTAACTTCTCGTACCAGATTGTGGCCGGCGGAAGTCCCACGTCGGTGGGGTACCCCGCGAACAACAAATTCGCAGCCTCAATGGGAATTGCTGCGATGAGCGCAAACTTTATCGGCGATATCATGCTCGCGATAACTCGCCGCATTTAACATCCCTACCCCCGCAACCAATTTAGACCGCGCGTTTAAGCCGCACGAGGTGCGTGAAATCGCAACTGGAGTCCAATTCCAGTGCGCGTAGCCAAGCGCGAACGGCGCTGTCGATCTCCCCCAACTCCACGAAGCAAAACCCCATGGCCTGGTGGACGAAGGCGTGGCTCGCGCGGAAGTTCACCGCCTCTTCGTAGGCCGCCTGGGCGCCCACCCCAGTTCTTGAAGCGCACGCACTGAAATCCCCGCTCGCACGCTGCCCCCGGCTGAAGCTCGGGAGTGATTTCGATCGTGAGCGGCGTTTCCTGTTCGAGCCAGCAGGCGACGGGCGCAGTCCGACAGATTATCGCGCGCCGGTGAATTTTCGAACATTGCCACCGAAAGGGCCAGCTCACGCAGAGCGTAGTTTAACTCTTGCACCGTCGGGTCGGATGAGTAGAGCACCTTCAGGCCCGTGCGGTAATGGCTGCGGCTCTCGATCAGCGACTCGGTCTTCATCAGGAATTCTTCCGCTCTGGCGTGGTGAGGGTCAAGTCCAAAGCGCGGCGATAGCAACTGGCCGCCCGATAACTGGCCCGTACTTCCGCACGCGTTGCCAAGAAGGTAATGGGCCTGGGCGTCCATGGGTGCGGCCTTCACGGCGCGGGAAAGCGCCTCCAAGGCATCGGCAGGGCGCTGCGTTTCCAGGTAGCAGACGCCAGGTTGGCTCCAGGCGTCGGCGTTCTCCGCATCTTCCACCACCAGTTCTTCCAGCAGACTGATGGCGGCGGGAAAGTCCGCC
>CAVRBF010000015.1:0-16457 GCA_963719115.1 uncultured Acidobacteriota bacterium
GTCGTAGAAATAGCGCTTGAGTTGCTCGATAACCGCCGTGTTGGCAGCCGCCGATTTGTTTGGTGAGAGCGTGCCCGGTACTTTGTATTCCACGATGACACTGCCATAGACGGAATCCTGACGGCCCGTGGCAATCGTGACGTTGTGATGAAGTTCCAGTGGATTGATCTTGGCTTTGCGGGCAAATTCCTTGAGCATTCCCGCCACCTCGATCTGAAGGTCCGTTTCCGACTTCGCCCAGCCCGCCGCGTGCTGAATCTGCTCGGCCATCACCACGGCACTTTGGCTTACAATTTCGTCCAGAGACTGTTGACTTCGGGAATCTTCCGGGCGTGCCATTGGGGATCACCTCAAAGGGGGTTGTCTTTCAAGCTATAAGGGGGTTGATTCTATACCGAATGACTAATCTAAGGGCAGAATTCCTTCCAGAGTCTTATCGGGTGGCAATGGTCCGCGTCACGCCCGCTCAGGGGACTGGCGTCAGGTTTAGCGGGTCAGTCCGGGGAGGCTTCAGCGGCTTCGGCACGCGCGGGCGGCTTGGTGGCAGCCATGATGACGAAGCCGAAGGCAGCTCCGATCAGCACCGTCGAGACCGTCTTCTGCATCGGGAATTTCGCCAGGTACCCGGCCAGTGGGCCACCCACGGCGCTACCGAAGAACTGGAGCGTGTTGTAGAAGCCCAGCGCCGTGCCATAAGACTTGCCGGGCGCGGCCTCGCTGACCAGGGCGGGAAGAATCGGCTCAAGGCCGGTGAAACCGATGTAGAAGAGGATGCCGCCTACGATCACGTGAACCAGCCGCTTGGGGTCCACACCGAGCACGGCAGGAGTGAGCCACAGGAGAAAGCTGGGTATGAAGAACAGGAAGGCAACCGAGGAGAGCGGGCCGTCCCCAGCCCTTGTCCGTTCCGCGCGAAAAGCCGAACATGGTCACGGCGCTGATGATCAACATCGGCAGCAGCAGCTTGTAGTAGTCGGTCATGCGCATATGGTGCTGGCCGGTGATAATCAGGGGCAAATGGAAGTAGAACGTGGCCATGAATAGGTTCATCAGGAAGGCGCCGGTTCCATACACAAGGAGGTGCGGGTGCGAAATGACAATCGACAGCGGAGCCGGGGCTTCACGCGGCGGGCGCTCATCCCGAAGGTAGTGGACCAGTGGGATGTCCGTGGCCAACCCCAGAATGCCGGTGATCCAGAAGAGCGATGCGGTGCCGAACAGTCCCGCCAGAATGGGACCCACAATGATGCCGACGATGAAGGAGATGCCAATCGGGATGCCCAGCACGGCCATGGCCGTGGAGCGCTGCTCGGGTTCAACGTAGTCGGCCACGGTGGCAAAGGCCACGGAGATGATCGCGCCTCCGCCCTGCACCAGCCGGCCGAAGATCAGCTCCCAGATCTGCCACGAGGGCGGGAATATGGGCGGCAGCGCGCAAAGGAACGAGCCTACGCTGAACAAGGTCATTCCCAGCGTCAACACCCGGCGCCGGCCGATGCGATCGGAAAGTCTGCCCATGGGGATTTGCAGGATCGCCATGACAAGCGCATAGGCGCCAAAAGCAAAGCCGACCAGGAATTTCGACTTGGTGAACTGAAGCCCGTAGAGGGTGAATACCGGCAACACGAGGAACAGGCCCAGCATGCGCAAACCCACCATGCTGGCGAGCGCGACTAGCACCTTCTTCTGGCTGGAAGTGAATGAAAGTTTGCCGCGCGAAGTCTTCTTGGAATCAACTGTAGAAACTGAGGCCACGAGATAAGGTTAAAGGGTAAACGCTAAAGCGTAAAGGGCAAAGGTTAAGGGGTAAAGGATGAAGGGTAAAGGATGAAGGATGAAGGGTAAAGGATGAAGGATGAAGGGTAAAGGATGAAGGGTGAAGGATGAAGGGTGAAGGATCAGCCCTTACCCTTTAGCCTTTACCCTCTCCCCTTCACCCTTCATCCTTCACCCTTCATCCTTGGTCGACAAACTCCGCCTGCACTTGCCTGGGCAGCAGGCCTTTCGCGAATCCGCGGTCGAGCAGCGTCTGCACGGCCTGGCGGCCGCGATCGCCGTAATCCAGCGTCCACTCGTTCACGTACATCGCCACAAAGCGGTCGGCCGTGGAGGTGTCGAGCCCGCGTCCGAATTGCAGCGCATAGTTCAGCGCTTCTTCGCGATTGTCGAGCGCGTACTGGATGCTCTCCGTCAGCAGTTTCGCCGCCGCGCGCACGGTCCGCCGGTCAAGCGAGCGCAGGATCAAGTTGCCCCCGAGCGGCAGGGGCAGTTGGGTTTCCTGATGCCACCATTCGCCCAGGTCCACGATCTTCTTCAGGCCCGCCTCGGCGAAGGTCAACTGGCCCTCATGAATCACCACGCCGGCATCGGCATCGCCCCGGCTCACCACTTCCAGAATCTTGTCGAAGGGCGTGAACACAGGCTCAAACTGGGGTTCATAGAGCTGCATCACCAGAAAGGCGGTGGTCATTTTCCCGGGAATGGCAATGCGCTTGCCTCGCAGGCCCTTCGTACCAGGAGCCGTGCGCGCCACGACGATGGGGCCGTAACGCTCGCCGAAACTCGCTCCCGAGGGCAGCAGGATGTAGTGCTCCGCCAGATACGGGTAGGCGTGAAAGGAGGCCGCCGTAATGTCATAAACCTGCTGCAACGCCTTCTGGTTCAGCGTTTCAATGTCTTCCAGCACGTGCTTGAATTCCAGGTTGCTGGTCCGCAGCTTGCGTGTGGCCAGGGCGTAGAACATGAACGCGTCGTCGGAATCCGGGCTGTGCGCGAGTTTCAACGTTACTTTGCGCGGCTTCACGTCGTCGGTCTTCTGGATGCCCGAAGGCGGCATAGTTGGTCTCAGCTCAATTCTTGTGTAACGTACTCACATTCTATCACACGTGTCCAGACCCGACCTCGCAGGGGAATCATGATTCCACGATAAGGTCATACCATAGTTAGCATCTTATCTCGATGCGTATCGCTTTAATGATGCATAGCCGCGAAGGGCGCAGCGGTCGCCGCCCGGGGCCCGGCGGAAGGCGGTCCTGGCCGCAGTGCCGGCGCGCGATGGAAGGGCTGTGCAAGAGCCGGCAGCATCCCCACGCCCGGCGAAGGTCTTCAGGACTTCGCCGCGGGCGCGGCGCCCACGCGGGCGCGAATGGCGGTCTTGGCGCGCAGGGCCGCGGCCGCCACGGCGGTGTCCGGATCGTGCTGCAGGCGGTCAAGCTGCTCCAGGCTTCCCTGGTCGCCGCTGTACATCAGCACCTCGCACAGGCGCCGGCGGATGCTGTTGTCAGGGCTCTGCAAAAAGGGATAAAGCTTGGCAAGAAAGGCCGGATTGCGGGTGAGCTCAATCAGATAAGTGCGCGCCACATCGCCGCGGATCTTCGAGCTCAGGTCGCTCACCACGGCGTTAAGGGCGTCATCCTTGCCCAGCGCGGCGAGGGCGAACTCCATGGCCAGTTTGGCGCTGGCGTCCTTCTCCACGGCCACCGCCTTATCCAGTTCGCCCTGGCTTTGGGGATCGGCCGCGCGCGCCAGCCCTTCGCCCGCCGACTGCCGCACGTTCTTATCATCGTTCCACAACGCCTTGGTAAAGATCGGCACGGAGACCTTGTCGCCCAGGTACGCCAATCCCTGGATGGCCGCGGCCTTGTCCTTCGGATCGGGATCCGACGAGAAGATGGATTGCAACTTGGGCAGGGCCTGGCGCGCCAACAGAAGGCCGACGGCGACGCAGGCATCGCGCATGACATCGCGATTGGGTGAGTCGAGCAGGTCAACCATTTTCGGACCGGCATCGCGGTTTTTGATCTTCTCCAGCGAGTTGATCGATTGGCGCGCCAGATCGATGTCGGAAGAGTGCGCGGTGGCCACGAGGTCGTCGGTGGCAGCGGTGGCGCCCAGAATTCCCAGTCCCCTGGCAGCCTCACGGGACGCATCGCTGGAGCGCGTGTCTTTCAGCGTCGCGATGAGCGTATCGACGACGGTGGGGTCAACGTTGATGCCCGGATCGATTTTGGTGTCATCCGGCTGGAAATGACCGGCGGCGCGCTGCCAGTTCTTCTTCATGAATCCGGTAAATCCCCCGCTTGGGATCACACCTGAATAGTAACCCACCAGGCATTGCACGGCGGTGACGCGAACACTGTCATCGGTGTCCTTGGTCGCCTGCTCAAGCGGCGGCAGGATGGCTGGCTGATGGAACTGCGCCAGAGCCAGCACCACTTCGTGCCGCACCTTGGCGCTGGGGTCGGTCAACGCATCGGCAAGTGCCGGAATGGTGGAGACGTCGCCCGCCTTGCCTAAATCCTGCGCCGCCTTGGCCCGCACGTTCTCACTGTGGCCCTGCTTCAGCAGCATGACCGTGGGATTGCTGCTTGCCGCCGGTGCCGGCGCGGTAGTCGTGGCGGGCGGTGTTGACGGAGCGGCTGGAGTCGTGGCGGGCGCCGCAGGGGCAGGGGCGGGGGCGGGCGTGGGTGTCTGCGTCTGGCCGTATATCATCGCCGCGCTCAAGAGCGCGACGGAAACAACGTCTGGAATCGTAAACTTGGAAAACGTGTTCATTTTTACCTCATCTTTAAGATGCACTGGTAGCACCGGGGTTTGGCCCGGCCGGCAAGCTCCCGGGAACGGCCATCAAAGTCCGGCTACTTCGTCATATTGCTAATGGCAATTTTGGTTTTGCCGGAATTGGCGTCAGGCGAGATTCCGATCGTCAAGACGCCGCCCGACCCGAATGCCTGCACCGCTGCTTGATTTCCGCTCTGGATCACCCTCGCATCGGGTACCTTATCTTTGTAAAACGCCACGACCTTATCCACCGAATCATCGGAAAGGTACTGTTGCGTCTTGACCGTGGTCGTCCCCATGGTCAAGGTCGTTCCCTGCCCTACGGGGGTTGCGCCCGGGTACACAGCGATTCCCGTGTCAACGACCGGTCCCGTCTGCACGTTCGCAGACCCTGTCGGCGCGCCCGGCTGCGTAGGCACTGCCCCCGTACCGCTGGGCATCGGGAACGTCGTCGTCACCTGCTTCTGGAACTGGTTGAATCTCTGCTTGGCCCGGTATCCAATATAAATGCACGCCCCCATCCCCAAGACGCCGAGGAAAATGAACACCGCCAACACAATCAGGATGATCTTCACAATGGGGCTGCCGGATGCCGGCTTGGCGCCTGGGACCGGGGCAAGTGGGGCAACCGGGGCCGGCGCGGCAGGTGCGGGCGGACGGGGCGCCGGCGCGGAAGCCTGCCCAACGGTGGCTCCGCAGACGGTGCAGAACTGCATTCCTTCAGACATCGGTGAACCACATTTTGTGCAAAATTGAGCCATGGAACGCTCCTCCTCTTTCGATATGCACTTCAGTGGAATCCGCAGTCGATACTCGCCTCGACGGATGCGCAGTCTGCCCGGCGAGATCGAACGCGGTGAAAAGATTTCCGGATAACGGCGGAGCATAACATTTTTCCCCGCCGGAGTCGAGACAGGTGCCTTCCCGACGAACCAAACAAGTGGGGGCCGGAACGTCAAAGCAAGTCAAAAGGCAAAATGCAAAAGGCAAAGTGCAAAAGTTCATGCTGCCTCGAAGCACCACCCCTTGGAGTGCGGTAGCAGCAGCTGCCGCCTTTCTTGTTGTGGCCGCCCTACTATTCCCGTATGGAGCATGGCCGGAAAGCGGTAGCTGCTGCTACCGCACTCCAAGGCGCTTTCGGCTCGAGCAACACAGCTTTTCACAAAGACTCTTGCGGGCTAGCGGCAAGAAGCGGGAGCGGGTGATGGTGGCAGAACGGGAGAAGACGAAAACCGGGTCTTTCCGCCGTCCCTCCAGCCCGGCATGCCGCCCGTAAGACGGTGCCTCAAGTGGCCCGATGAGTGGTGGCACGAGATCAGCATCACAGCCGCACGCGCAAATCCGGGTCTCTCTATGAGCGAAGGCCGGGGCTGTCAACGCCGGGAACAGTTTCGGAGTTCAGCGCCTCGCTGACAATTCGCCAGAGGCTGATTACTTCCACCACCACTTCTTCCTCGGGCACGCTGACCTTGGCTTGCCGGTTGAATAGCCTGGCTTGATAGATAATCCCCGTCAGTGTTGCCGCCACCTGTGGATCAACTTTGGGTGCCTCAGATTTTTTCGCCATCCGCCGTCTCCTTTGTGCTAGCTCGTTGGCGCGATTCTAACACAGGCAAGGCAAAGTCCCCACGCCTCGCTTGACTGTGGCGCCGGCGTCTTGGCGGCACCGGCGTCGGCCGCGAGCCGGCGGGTGGAGTTCCTGTACTGTGCGACATAAATTGTAGCGTCGATCTCTGATCGACGCCGGCGGTCGGAGACCGCCGCTACAACACAGTGCGCAGACATTTATGTCGCCGTGCAGAACTTTTCAGGCCGGGCCGTGGCAGCGCCGCTTGCGCGCAGGCTGGAATCTCAGCGCCTCCGTGCCTCAGTGGTTCCTTTCAGAGCCCGGACATTCTGACCGCATAAAACATTGCCCCAATTGCCCGAGATTGCATTATTTTACTTGACAACACGCCGGTTTTATGCTACACGAATAGCTGATATGGGTAGCCAATGCAAGGAGCCGCAGAGAAGCCCGGGCGGGGAGGCTGGACAGGTTGCCCGGCCATTTCACAGGCGCACGCTTCGAAGAAAACATACTAAAAATGAAGGTACATCCGGCTATATGTATGAAAACACATGCCAGTCAAAAAATGTCATCTGCAAAATGGTTATCCGATCGCGCCAGCGGACATCCAGCCCACACTTGCGCGCGAGACGCCGTGCGAAACCCCGACGGGTCGGATGTGGGAACGCGGGGCGAGAAAGAGACATAGCGAATATGAAGGCTCATCCGGCTATGTGTATGAAAACACGGACGAGTCAAAAAATGGCATCTGCAAATTGGTTATCCGGTCGTGTCGGGACTCCAGGCGCCGGCTGGCATGTGGCGTCACCATGCGCGCTTGTCGCCGTGCGCCCCGCGGGCTTAATATCGAAGTTGCGCTGGCCGCCACTCCGGCACTGCCGGCCTGAAGCTCAGCGCTACATCCCGATCAGGACCGTCTGGAATGGGTTAAGTACCACGAGGTGATCGCGTGATTGATCCCGTGTGCGGCATGGAGGTGACGCCGGAAGATGCGGCGGGCTCGTACCCATACCGCGGCCAGCAATACTATTTTTGTAATGAATCGTGCCTGGAGCAATTCCGCGCCAATCCCGAAGCGTTTCTGACTCCCCCCGAACTCCGATCCAAACCGGCGGCCGACGCCGACGCCATCTATACCTGCCCCATGGATCCGGAGATTCGCCAGCGAGGCCCGGGGGCATGTCCGAAGTGCGGCATGGCGCTTGAGCCGCTGACAGTTTCGGCCCATGACGAAGCCAATCCGGAACTCCGTATAATGCAGCGGCGCTTTTGGATCAGCCTCGCGCTCACGCTGCCGTTGGTTCTGATTGGCATGTCCGCCATGTTCGCGATGAGACTTCTGGGCCATGCCGTTTCACCAACGCGGCTGGCTTGGATAGAGTTCGTTCTGGCCACGCCCGTGGTTGTCTGGGCGGGTCTGCCGTTCTTCCAGCGCGGTTGGGCGTCGGTGGTCAATCGCAGCCCGAACATGTTCACGCTGATCGCGATGGGCACGGGTACGGCCTACATTTACAGCACCTTCGCCACGGCTGTTCCTGGGATTTTCCCGGCCGCGTTTCGAACCTCGTCCGGCGAAGTCCCCGTATATTTTGAGGCTTCCGCGGCCATCATCACCCTGGTTTTACTCGGACAAGTGTTGGAATTACGTGCCCGCGGCCGCACCAGCAGTGCGTTAAAGGCCCTGCTGGGACTTGCACCCAAGACCGCCCGGCGGCTGGATCCCGAAGGCTCGGAGCAGGACATTCCTCTGGAACAGGTCACTCCGGGCGACCGTTTGCGCGTGCGGCCGGGCGAGAAGATTCCGGTTGATGGCAGCGTCATCGAAGGATCGAGTGCCGTGGATGAATCGATGGTAACGGGTGAGTCCATCCCCGTCGAGAAGCACGCGGACGACCGCGTGACCGGCGGGACGGTGAATGGAACCGGCAGCTTCGTGATGCGTGCGGAACGCGTGGGCAGTGAAACCTTACTGGCCCAGATCGTGGCCATGGTCAGCGAGGCGCAACGCAGCCGTGCTCCCATTCAACGGCTTGCAGACGTGGTCGCGTCCTACTTCGTTCCCGCCGTGGCAGCGATCGCAGCAATTACTTTTATCGCCTGGTCAATCTTCGGGCCGCAGCCGCGTCTGGCCCACGCGCTGATTAATGCGGTGGCGGTTCTGATCATCGCCTGCCCGTGTGCACTGGGACTGGCCACACCCATGTCCATCATGGTTGGCACGGGGCGTGGCGCCACGGCAGGCGTGCTGATTCGCAACGCCGAGGCGCTGGAAATCCTCGAGAAGGTGGACACACTGGTGATCGACAAGACGGGGACGCTTACGGAAGGCAAACCTCACGTGACGGCCATCAAACCTGAGCCGGGATGGGAGGAATCGGACGTGCTCAGCCTCGCGGCCAGCCTGGAGCGCGCCAGCGAACATCCCCTGGCCGCCGCCATTGAGAAAGCGGCCGAGGCTCTTTCGCTGTCTCCTTCCCCGGTCGCCGACTTCCGCTCCTTCCCTGGCCAAGGCGTGACGGGAACAGTTGCAGGCCGGGCGGTGGCGCTCGGGAATACGGCTTTATTCCAATCGCTCAAGATCGACCCCGGCAATCTGCGCCGCCAAGCGGAGGAGTCAGGCCGCGACGGCTCGACGACGATTCTCCTTGCTATCGATCTTCAGCCGGCGGCCGTGCTGGCCGTGCAGGATCCCATTCGCGCCTCAACGCCGGAAGCGATTAAGCTGCTGCATCAAGAGGGTCTGCGAATCTATATGTTGACGGGGGACAGCCAGAGCACGGCCGAAGCGGTCGCCCGGTACTTGAAGCTTGATGGCTTTCTGGCGAAAGTTCAACCGGCGCAAAAGGGCGAGATCGTGAAGAAACTGCAATCGGAAGGCCGCATCGTGGCCATGGCCGGTGACGGGGTCAACGATGCGCCGGCCCTGGCGCAAGCGAACGTGGGCATCGCCATGGGCTCCGGCACCGATGTCGCCATGGAAACGGCCGGGATTACGCTGGTCAAGGGTGATTTGCGCGGCATTGTCCGCGCCCGCCGCCTGAGCCGCAGCACGCTGCGAAACATCCGCCAGAATCTTTTCTTTGCCTTCGTCTATAATGTAGTGACCGTACCCGTGGCGGCCGGAGTGCTTTATCCGTGGCTGGGGTGGCAGTTGAGCCCGATGCTGGCAGCAGCGGCCATGACGTTCAGTTCTGTCTCGGTAATCACCAATGCCCTGCGATTGCGGAGCGTCGAGATCTGAGTCTTCGTACCACGGCCTTCCAGGCCGTGCCGGAGCACGGGCAAGATGCCCGTGGTACGAGACCGCGGCGGCGAGGGGTGAATTGGCTGAGCAATCGAAAATCCAAAATCTAAAATTGTGGGGTGCGTGGCATGACCTTTCTGAAAACCCGTTACAAGCTGGACAAGGACCTGACGGCCCGGGATTTCGAGCATCTGTCAAAACTCTCCACCGTTTACGGAATCCGCGGACTGTCGTTCGAAGGCCGGGACTTAATCGTGGAGTATGACGCTTCGCGCCTGCACGAAGCGGAAGTGCTGGCCGAAGTGCGATCGACCGGCGTTGACGTTGGACCCTCCCGGGCGATACCCGAGGGCGCGTATGACTACACAGGCGAGTTCCACGATTACGCCTGGCCCACCGAGGGGCTCTCACCCGTCAATCAAAAAGCCAAGTAGTTCCTCTGCGCTGGAGAAAACCATGCCTGGCGTCTTTCCGGGATTCGCTGCTGAATCGTTTCTTTTCTTCGAAGAACTCGCGCGCAATAACCAGAAGGCCTGGTTCGACGCCAACCGCGCGCGCTACGATCAGCACGTCGTCGGCGCGTTTCGGGGCTTGCTGGAGGCCCTTACCCCGTCGATGCTGAAATTGAATCCCCACTTCGAAGTGGGAGGCAAGACCAACGGCAACTTTTCCCGCATCAACCGCGATATCCGCTTCAGTAAGGACAAAAGTCCTTATAAACCAAACTATTATCTGTATGTTTATGACGGCCGCAAAGAGCGCGGCCACACCGGCCGCTTGTACGTCGGGCTCTCGGCGGATTGCCTGACGGTGGGGTTTTCCATTTATGGTTCGTGGAAGGGACCCAAGGGCGCTCTGGAAACTCTGTTCCGCGGGCGCGTGGAGGCAAACCGGGAGCTGTTTGGGGCGCTGCTCGCGAACGTCGTTCGAGCGAAGAAGTACGAAACCTACTGGCACCGCGAGGAAAAAGGGGAGTGGGCGCAGCATTCGGGACTGCCGCGCCGCGACGAAGACTGGCACACACTGCACGCCTGGGTGGTGCGAAAGGTCTTCCTGCCCAACTCCCGAAGGCTCGCCACGCCGGCTTTTGCCCAAACCGTCGAGCGCATCTTTGCGGAGTTGTATCCCCTCGTCGTTTTCAGCTCGGAGTCAACGCCCAAGTGGGAGGCGGAAATCAAGAAGGCACTCAAGTAGCGCCGGGCTTTAGCCCGGCATGCCGACCTCAAGGTCGGCGCTACAAGCGACGTTATCTGTGGCGCACTACGCTGGTGTGCGGTGCGGGGACACCTTGAACCTCTTCACCCCTTGCGATAGAATCAAATTCACTTCAAACAACACAGCTCGCGAGAACTTCAATCGGAGGTCCGATCGATTCAGGCATGCGACACGCAACCCACAGAGCTTCGCTGATCGCCATCAGCGCCACCCTGTTCGCCGTGCTGTTGACCGCGGGAGTGCGCATCTCGGCGGCCGACTCGGCCAAACCCCTTACCGAAAGCGATGTGCTGGGCCTGCTCCAAGCCGGTGTACCCAGCGCGCGCGTGAGCGAGATCGTGGACGAGCGGGGCATCGACTTCAACTTTACCTCCGACAGCGAGCAAAGGGTTCGTGCCGCAGGAGGAGGCGATGACACGGTTGAGGCATTGCGGCGCGCATCGCAGCGACACGCCGCTGCCGATCAACCGCAAATCGGTGCGCTGATCGTCAAGAGCACGCCTGGCGAAGCCCAGGTTTACCTGAATGACGAACCCAAGGGGATGACCAGCGTGGAGGGCGAAATCCGCCTCCCGGATCTAAAGCCGGGCAGCTACACGTTGCGCGTTTCCCTTCCCGGTTATCTGAGTTACGAAAAGCCCATTGATGTCGCGGCCGGCGATGCGCAAACGGTTTACGTGACGCTACAGCAAAAGACTTCGTCCACCCCCGGCAAGGATAACCCCGCGCCTTCCCTGCCCCCGTCCGCCAACATGGCGCCGTCGGCGGGGCTTCCCATCCCCGGCATCAAGACTCCGACGGTGCAGTTTTACGAAGGACCACACGATTTGACCCTGGAACACTCCAAGCGCGTTTATCGCTACAGTTTTGACCGGTTCACCGCGCGAACTATCTACTGGGAACTCGATTTGACCTACCCTGCCCCCGGCCAGAAAATTGAGTTCCAGGTTGACGTCATTTGGTACCGGGCCGACGGCACGGAAATGTCCCGGCAGACGCTTCCGGCCCACGTGGACCCAACATGGGGCAGCTCCTGGCATACTCTCGGCTATGGTTTTCCCGACTCGGGACACTGGAAGCCGGGAAGCTACCGGGTGGATTTTTACTACCGGAACACGCAAATCGCCAGCGGAACCTTCCAGATCAATTGAACTGGCGGCCCCGGTTACGATAGAATCCCACTTTGACATGGCCCACGCTTCCGACATTCAACATAAGACTTCCGCTCCGGGCAGAACCCGCGTTCTGCGCGTGTGCGGGTTACTGCTCGTGCTGGCCGCGCTGGTGGCCGCCGCCCCCGTGGCCGCGGAAAAAGGCAAGCCCCTCGCCGTGAATGACGTCATGGCGCTGCTGAATAACAGCGTGCCGAGTTCGGAAATCGCCCGCGTGGTGGGGGAAAACGGCATCAGTTTTCGTCTGACGGACGATCTGGAGGGCCAATTCCGGCAGGCGGGAGCCAAAGACGAACTGATTGACGCCTTGAAGAAAGCTTCCGCGCCGGAGCAGTCCCAGCCCGTGGCCCCGCCCACTGGGACGCTCACGGTTCAGTCTCAGCCCGGCGAAGCACAGGTTTACGTCAATGACGAAGCGCGCGGAATGACGAGTTCGGCGGGGGATTTGCGCTTGTCGGGCGTCGCTCCCGGCAATTATCGCCTGCGCGTCACCTTGGCCGGCTACAAGACTTGGGAGAACTCCATCACCGTCACCGCCGGCGAAGTTGTGACGGCGTTTGTGACCCTGGAAAAACAGGCCTTGGAGCCGATGGTCACACTCGATGCGGACCGGAGTTCGATCATAGCGGGGCAGAACGTTTACCTGCGCTGGACCTCCAGTAACGCCAGCGATGTGGACATCGAACCGGGCGTCGGCAAAGTAGCCCTATCCGGCTCCACGGCTGTCTCACCGCAGCAGTCAACCACTTACACGTTAACCGCCATTGGCCCGGGAGGCATCAAGACCGCCACCACCTTTGTGGCCGTCACCGCGGCACCGCCTACGCCCATCCGGACCGTCCGACCCGTGGTCGGCAATCTGCCGAGTCTTCCCATACCGGGAGCAAACTTTAAGGAAATCAAGTTTTTCGAGTCGGGTTCGAATTCACCAGCGCTGGGGAGTCGCGTTTACGCCTATCAGTTCAACCACCGCACTTCCCGGTTCATCAACTGGGAACTTCACGTGACCTGTCCGGCCGTGGCCTCACGCGTGGAGTTTACCATCTACGAGACCTGGTACAACCCGAACGGCACCGTCTTCGCCAATCAAACGGTAAACACGTATGCAAATCCCGGATGGACGGAGCCGGTTTACAATTCCGGCCGAGGGTGGCAGCGCGCGGACATGTGGAAACGCGGAACCTATCGCGTGGAATTGACGGTGAACGGCAGCCGCATCGGGTCGGCAAGTTTTACAATCTACTAAGCGCCCTTTCTCGGCATCATACCAGAGGTGATTCATTTGAGAGATCGCAAGAAACCTGTTTGCCTATGGAGTGGCCTGCTGTTCGCCGCCATTTGGCTTCTGCTTTCTGCCACTCCATCATGCGCAGCGCAGATGCCTGACCAGCAAGGTGAAGACTTTGGCGCTGACGCCAAACTTCTGTATCGCGTGGTGGCTTGTAGCGGCAGTACCCCCCTTCCGGCGAACATCAACCGAGCCGTCGTCGCCCGCCACTGCCAGATTATGAAGGCGCGTATGGAGCGCTATCGCCGCGTGTACCTGGTAAGAGCCCGGCCTTTCCTGGCAACACTCCGCCCAACCGGCTTGCCCAACACGGTGGTCTATCCCTTCGGCGGGGGGGACCTGCTGGCGGCCTTGACGACCTATCCTGACGCGCGCCGGATCACCACGCTTTCCCTGGAACTGTCTGGCGACCCGCGGCGGATTACGAAAATCGACAGCCAGCGACTGGATCAGAGCCTCGACCTGGTGGATCGCAATGTGGGGTGGCTATTGGCTGCCAACGACAGCACCAGTGAAACGCTGAAAGGCTCACAGCAAGGCGACCTGCCGGGCCAACTCTCGTACTTTATCGTGGCTCTGGCGGTGCACGGCTTTGAGCCGGTTTCGCTGCGCTATTTCCACGTGCAGGCGGATGGGACGCTGCACTATTACTCCGCCGCCGAGGTCCACTCCATGGAGTCTCGGATCGCCGCGGCGCGCCACGGCAAGTGGACTTCGCCGGACTTCTCGGAAGCCTTTGCCAATTCGGAACTGACCTTCCGCGCGATCAACGGCCAGGGTCCCTTGCGCATCCATCGGCACATCGGCGCAAACCTGCGCGATGACTCGCTGCGCGAGAACGGACCGATTCTCACCTACCTGCGCAGTCAGGGGCGCGTAGCCGCCATGACCAAGGCCGCAAGCTATTGTCTGTGGAGCCCTAGTTTTTCCCGCATCCGCAACTACCTGCTCAAGAATATGGTGTTCATGATCTCTGACGGCACGGGAATTCCTCCCGAGTTTGCCAAGCGTGCGGGCTTTGTCCAGGTCACCTATGGTAGCTTCAAAGGTGCGATGTGCTTTGACGATTGCCCCAGCACCGAATACGCCGACGAATTCCGCGATCTATGGGCCAGCCAACCCGAACGGAAGTTGGACTTCCGCTACGGCTATGTTGATGCGAAGCGCTCCAACCACCTTTTGGTCACCCGGCGCGCACCCACCGCCACACCATGACGAGACGCTGGGTAAGACTCATCTGCGCTATTCCCCTGCTCGCAGCATTGGCGGCGGCCACCGGCGGCGCGAACAGCCGTGGCCACTCCGTTAACGGGGTCAAAGCACGCCCGCGGCAGACCAGCACCGCTTCGACACTGCCCGTGGCTCAGTCAGAAAGCAACTCCGCCTCCGACACCAGGGATGATCACGTCCGCGTGGAGACCGCCCGCGGCCCGCTGCACCTGTGGATTCCCCCCGGCTACGATCCCAAGTCTGCCGGCATGGTGATCTTCATTCACGGCTACTTCGCCAATGTCGATCAAGCCTGGGCCGATGACCGTCTGGAGGAACAGTTTCAGGCCAGCGGCCGGAACGCCCTCTTCGTCGCCATTGAGGCGCCAGCATCAAACTTTCAAGCTGTCGTTTGGAAGTCGCTGGACGAACTGCTGCGCACGGTCCAGGACAGCTCGCCCTTTCCGCTTCCGCGAGGCCCGTTGGTCATCATGGGGCATAGCGGAGCTTTCCGCACCATTCTGCTCTGGTTGCGCGATCCCCGGGTGCATTACGTCACACTTCTCGACGGACTGTACTCGGGGTTGCCAGACTTTCGCTACTGGCTGCACACGCGGTATGCGACCACCCCCCACCGGATGGTCTTAGTTGCCAGCGATACCTGGCTACAGTCAAATCTGTTGGCGAGGCGTATCTACGGCACCGCCCGGCGCCGCGGCATTCCCGCCACGGCTTCCAGCTTCACTCCCCGGGAAACGCACGCCCGCCTGCTCTACGTCGTCTCGCAATACAATCACGAGGAAATGATCAACGGCGGCAAGGTCATCCCGGTGCTTCTGGAGATCAGTCCTCTCATGGCCGTGCCGGCGGCAAAAGAGGAAGCTATCCGGCAGAATCCCTGAGCTCACAGCTCCAGGAGAAACTGGATAGCAGCCTGCGACGGCAGGAGGATGTGAGGCAGGAACTGGACAGCATCTTGCACTTTCTCAATACGCCCCAACCCGCCATGGATGCGCGGCGGCCGGCCGACGAGACCTCCAAGATGGTCGAGAACGCCATGCACCGTTAGACATGGCGCCATTCCTCTTCCTTCAGGGTTACACGAATGACGCGGAGAAATTGGGCGAAGAGTTGAGCCGCGACGTTTCGAAGCAGTCCGCATTGGAAGCTGGGCACGAAGTGAGTGGCGGCGACCACGGCCACGCGACCGAAAATGCCGGGCACCAATCAGTAAGCGAGTCGCATGGGCACAGTGCAAGGGTACGGCATGGAGCATTGATTATGGACAAAGGGCGTGTCCGTGACATTTCCTCCATGTCCGAAAGCACCTCTATTGGCTCTTACTGCGTTTCGGACATTAGGACCAGTGCCTATCGGCGCACCCGTGCATGAATCAGAATGTTTGAACCTCCCGTGGTAGAATGGCCGCACATTATTGTAGCGATTCCCGCTTTCGGGAGGTGCCGATGCCGCGTCGACCGGTCGTAACCATTCTACTGATCGTTATGGCACTGATTCTCACGCTACCCATGCGGGCACAGCAGAAGCCCTTTACGCAGGAGCAGGTCAGCAGTATGGTGCGTGATGGCTTCGGAGACGAGTCGGGCGCAAAGCTGATCGAGCAGCGCGGGATTGACTTTGCCACGACAGAGGACTTTGTGCAAAGGCTTAAGGTGGCAGGAGCGAGCGAGGCATTTCTTAACGCGCTACGTGCGGCGAAACAGCCCGAGCCCGCAAGCGCGAAGAAGCCAATTAACCAAGTGCAGGTTTTCGCCTTACTGACGGGAGGCGTGCCGAGCCCCCGAGTTGCCGTACTGGTCCAGGAGCGGGGAATCAATTTTGACCCCACGGACGACTACCTTCAGGAAGTCCGCTTGGCTGGCGGTGAGGACGAACTAATTACCGCACTCAAGAGCGCCAAGGTGACCAAACCGGAGCATGTTGACCCAGCGCTCCAAGCGAGGCAAACCGAAATCCAGCAGCATATCGTGCGCGGGGGGAAACTCTTCAAGGGGGAGCGGTATGCTGACGCCGAGGGGGAGTATCGTGCGGCGCTTCGTCTTGACCCTCAAAACCCGGACCTGCATTTTTTGCTCGGGGCAACACTGGCCCAGAAAGGCGATTTGGACGGTGCTATCTCCGAATACCGCGAGGTTTTGCGCCTCAACCCGACCAATGAGTATGCCCCCGAAAACCTAG
>CAVRBF010000016.1:0-41451 GCA_963719115.1 uncultured Acidobacteriota bacterium
CCAGCAGAATGTCTTCCTGTCCCGTGTACCGGTACAGCAGCGCGTCCCAGGCGGCGGTGAACAGCGCGAATAAGCTCTTCTTCTCCTGCCGGCTCAATTGCCGGAAAGCGGTCGTCAACGCAGAATTGATGCGAAACCGCTTGCGCGCCCCGCGGTAGGACATCGCTTGCGGCCGGGGCCGGTCGGACGGCAATTCCAGCAGCGCCGGCGCGCCCCGCAGATTCTCCGTCCAAAAGGCCAGATCCTCCGCCACATCCGCTTCCGTCAACTTCTGCCGCTGCCACACGGCATAATCCCCGTGCTGGATCGGTAAGGGCGGCAGCGCCGGCGTCGCGCCCCGGCATAGGCAACGGTACAGCGCCGACAGATCCCGCCACAACACTCCTTCCGACGACCAATCACAAATCAGATGGTGCATCATCAGGATGAACACGTGCTCGCGGGAGCCCAGGCGGATCAACGTCGCGCGGATTGCCGGTTCCGCCTCCAGCCGGTAGGGAATCCCCGGTTCCGCCGTCAACAACCGCGTCACCTCCGCCTCACGCGCGGAAGTCCCCAGGCCCCTGAGGTCGATTCGCTTCAGGCGAAGTTGATGGGATTCCAGGGGCTCCGCCGTCGCTACGCCGTCGACCGTCCGAATCGTTGTCCGCAAGATCTCGTGCCGGGCAATCACCCCGTTCAGCGCGCCTTCCAAAGCCTCCACGTTCAACTCGCCATGCAAGCGCACCGCCTCCGCTTCGTTGTAGACGGGCACCTCAGGATTCAACTGCTCCATGAACCACAGCCGTTCCTGCAACCGACTTAGTTGGTAGGGAAGCGCTCCCTTGCGTCGTGGGATCGATTCGTAATCCCCATCGGGCTCGCCCGACCGCGAAGCGGCCTCGCTTTCTCCCGGCAATACTTTCGCGCGCGACGGATTACCCTTGTGTCCTGCCGCGGCATGCCGAACTCGGATCAGCGCCGCCAGTTCCGCGACCGTCCCATGGGCAAAAAATTCGGTCAATGTCAACCGGATGGCAACCTTGTCCCGCAGTCGCGACACGCACTGGATGGCCAGCAGTGAGTCTCCCCCCAGCGCGAAGAAATTGT
Source organism: uncultured Acidobacteriota bacterium (assembly GCA_963719115.1). GTDB lineage: Bacteria > Acidobacteriota > Terriglobia > UBA7540 > UBA7540 > Bog-366. The sequence goes on from CAVRBF010000016.1 coordinate 1,090, forward strand.
CGTGCTCGCCCACTTCCGGCACTTTCAGCAGTTCCGCCCAGATCGCGGTGATCGTCGCCTCCAGTGACGCCGGCAGCGTCGCCGCCTCCTCAACGTGGTCACTCCCGCGCCCCAGCGCAAACCCCTGTGGTATCCTTGCGGCCGCCTGCGCGTGCGCTGCCTCCTCCACCAACCGCCGTCTCTGTACCTTCCCCGAAGGGCCCTTCGGCAGGTCCTTCACAAATTGAATGCGCGTCGGAGTCTTAAAGTGCCCCAAGCGGCCTTCGCAAAAACTCAGCAGGTCCCTTTCTTCGCACGACGCTCCGGCCCGCAGCACCACAAACGCCACCACGTCCTCGCCCAGAAGCCGGTCCTGCACTCCTACCGCCGCCGCTTCCAACACCGCCGGATGCGACTCCAGCACGTCGTCGATCTGCCGCGGCGCGATGTTCACTCCGCCCTTGATGATCAGTTCCTTCGAGCGCCCCACCACAAAAAAGTAGCCATCCGCGTCCCGATACGCCAGGTCGCCCGTGTGCCACCAACCCTCGGCATCAAACGCCGCCGCCGTCGCTTCCGGCTCCTTGTAGTAGGCATGCGCCAAGCCTTCACCGCGAATCAGCATTTCTCCCGGCTGGCCCTCGGCAACGGCCTGCCCCGCCAGGTCCACCACCCTGACTTCGAATCCCCACGGCAAGCCCGGCGACCCGATCTTGTTCTCCCCCGGCGGCAGTGGATTGGAAAAGATGTTCCCACCTTCGCTCGAGCCCATCGCCTGAATCAGCAAGAAGGGGAATTTTTGCAGAAATTCACGGTGCAAGGAGGGCGCCAGCGGAGCCGATGAGGAACGCAGAAAGCGGATGCGCCCGAACGCCGGACCGCGCTGATCGGCCCGCGGGTCCTGCCAGTCCAGCAACTGCGAGACAATCGTCGGAACAATCGCCGACCACGTGCACCGGTACTCGTCCAGCCAATCCCAATAATGGCTGATGCTGAACTTGTGCGGGATCACCACCGAGCCCCCGCTCAGCAACGTGGGAATCAGCGTCACGCATTCGGCGTTGATATGGTACAGCGGCAGTACCAGCAGCGAACGGTCGGCCGCGGTCAGTTGGTGCGAGCAGACGGAGTTTCTTCCGTGCGCCAGTAACGTCCGATGCGTGTGCACCGCCGCCTTGGGATGCCCCGTGCTCCCCGACGTGTACATCAGCAGCGCCGGATCCTCAGGCCCCGGCACGGCCAGCGGAGGCTCCCGAACCGTCGTCCCGTCCAGCGCAAGGACTTCATCCACCTCCGCCGGAATCACCCGCACCGGCCGCCGCACCTGCGCCAGAACCTCGCTCATCAGCGCGGCGTACTCAGCGGCAACCAACACCACTTTGGCGTCGCAGTGCTCCACCATGTAGGCGAGTTGCGAAACCCCCGCCCGCACGTTCAGCGGCACCGCGACCCTGCCGCCAGACATCGCTCCCAGGAACAGCTCCGCCGTGAACAGCCCGTTGTCCATCAGGAAGGCAACTTTGTCACCCGGCGAAAGGCCCCACTCCTGCAGCCGCGCCACTATCGCCCGCGCCTGTCCTTGTAACCCCTGATAGGTGATGCCCCTGCCCGTCTCCGGACTGAGCAAATATCTCGCTTCCGGAGTCGCCTCCGCTCTGGCGTCAATCAATTCCCGAAGGGTGTTAATTCTGGTTAGCAAGAAATCGGTAGAAGTATCTGTTTCCTTTCCTGAGCCTTGGGTTTGAAGGACTGCCATTACGGACCCCTTTGACGACTTACGTCGCCTGATGAAAATCATTCGACCACGTGAACAGCGTTCGCATTGGAGCAGAGATAATCAGCACGCACCCCCGCGTTCTTGATCGGAGGCGTAACGAACAGCCTTCAACTCGAGCGCTGCCGCACTTTACCAACAGTCAGTGGCCAAATCGCTTGGCCGCGCTACAGAAGATCACTATGCGGTTGTCATTCGAAGATGCCATTTTGCCGGGATTCAGTACGACCAAGTTACCTCTACGTATAGATCTTAAATCGCAAAGGAAACGCGGTCAATACGCTTAGCATTTGTGCATTGCTTTTGTGTTCAACATTTAACATGTTTAACAAAAATGACCAGCCTGTCTAGATTTTTCGAACGCCTCCGCTCGGTGTAGCTCGCAGTGCAGTTCCAATCGATTTGGCGGTGCCAGAGTCAAATTAGATTCACCGAAAAAGGTTGTCACGTCAGCTTTGGGCTATCACCAGATATTGCCGCGGATTCCGGACTGGAACGGTTCGCCGAGGATATGGGCGAAATTCCAGACGTCCATTGTGCCCAGGCCCGCGGCGGGGTTATAGCCGTTGCTGCCGTAGTAGAACCAGTTGTCGCCGTAGGCGATGGCGTGCAGCGGCGCACCGGGGTTCTTATAGGCCTGGCCGGTCTGGGCCAGTCCATAGAGCGGGAAGTTCAACAATCCGATCCGGCTGTGCAGGTAATCGCCTAGCAAGGCCGTAACGCCATTCAGTTGCGGCGCGACAAAGCTGGTGCCACCCGCTTCCTCGAAGCCGAATCCCGTCACGTTTGACGTGTAGTAAATGATGTAACCGGTTTGTGGGTCGGCGTTGAACGACACGTCCGGAACATTGCGACCGGGGAAGTTTGACGGCAACACGTACACCATTTGCCCGCCGAGACTCCAACGCTGGCCAGGCTGGCTGCGCTGAACCGCGGGAAGAAAGGCCTGGTAAATCGGCACGTCAAACATGACGCTCACGCCCCCTCCGCCGCCGGCGGGGAAGATTTCGCAAGTGAAGGGATTGAGACCAAGCACCGTGCACAAGCCCTCCAGGTAATCCCATCCCCAAACCCTTTCGTGCGGGATGTCAACGGTGTAGTAGGGTGGAGTGCACGCCGAATTCAGGCAATACTCCTGCACGCCGGGGAGTGTGGTTCCGCCCCCCGCCGTAATCGCCGGATCGCTCGCCGGATAATCGACGCTGAGCGGATTGCTGCAACCACCGGGGTAGCACTCGCCAAAACTGTCGTCCGCGTCGTAGGCGCCGCCATCGCCTGCCGCCGCGAAAACCGCCTGTCCCTGAATGGCCGCGCGCAACAGCAGTTCGTGGGTCGCTTGCGTAATGCCCACCGTCCGTCCGGTAATCGGGTCGGTCACGGGGGAATTCTCCAGGTTCTGATACCACTCCCAGAAGCCCCAACTGGTCGAGAGGCTCTGCGCCGCATTGCTGTCCACAGCCACGGCAAAAATGTCAACTGAGCCCTGATTGGTGTTCGGCGCCTGATAGACGATGACGTTCGCCCCAGGAGCAATTCCACCCGACTGCTCGACATCCAGACTGGTCTCGTCGGAACCCGACGCGTCGCTGGGAGCACCAGGCCCGCCATCCACGTTGACAATCCGGATCCGGTTCGGATTGACCGCCAACCCGACGGCACGCCAATAGGCATAGGCATCGCTTGGGGTAAAGCTCGCAAAGGTCATGATGCCCAAGGTGCGGCCCTTTCCCGTTACGCCTCGGTTGTAAAGTGGATTGACGTCGTAATAGCCGGCAAAATCGGTGACGGTCAGTTGTCCAAAAGGGTCGCCTGTCAGCGGCGAGGCCACTGCCGACTTGCGGAGTGGCGCCGGAGCGAGATGGTGAAGTGGGTGCAGGCTGGGACGCGTGTCGAGACCCAAAATGCCGGCAACCGGCACAGAAATCCCGGCGGGTACGGTGGGCGAACTCAAGGGCGCATGATAAGTGTAGCCGGGGACATTCCCGTGCGCGGGAACTTCATAGCTGTGCAGGCTCACGGAGAAGGCGCGCTCCATGTCGGCCGGCAGGCCCGTCACTTTGAGTGTCGTCGCCGTGGCACGTTGCGCCGTAAGCCCGTACTTTGCCAGGGCCGCAATCACTTTGGCGACGTCAGCGTCCGCAGGCGCAAAACGGGCTGCGAACTCGGCCGCGGTAAGAAACTGGTGAAACTGCGCATCTCCGGGGGTGTAGAGCGATTTCAGCAGGCCCTCAGCCGCGTTCAGGTCGGGCAACCCAAGGGCCAGCGTGATCGAAACGGGTGTGGTTTCCGACTCCACCGCGAGTTCGCCGCGATCGATGGCCTTGGGCGTTGCCGCGTTGGGATACGGCAAGGCAGCACCTTCCGTTTGAGCCATGGCGCTCGGAAGCATTCCCAGCGCCAGTGACAGCAGCAGAAATCCCGTCTTCGCAATTCTCATGGATTCGTCTCCTTTTCGCTGTATTGGCGAGATTTGGCCCGCGAGCAAGCCGTGCTCAGCCCGCTTCATCAAAATAGCCGGTCATGCGTAGCAACCGATGCCCAGCATGCTTAAACAGAATTTTCCGTTTGGGTTGAAAGACGGTGGCTAGTATACACCTATTTCGCCGGCGCGCGGCATGAGATTTGCATTGCTTTCCTTTCGGGGAGGAAGGGAAAATGTGGGGGGCGCGAGCAGGGGCAAGCGCACACCTTGGCCGGAGTTATTTGTTCAGGATTTCCATCAAGTAGTCGGCGGAGTCTTTGGAATGCATCAAGGACAACTTCTCCAGCGCCGCCTTGCGCAGTTGGGGGTCACTCTCGTTGCGGGCAATATTGACGAGCGCCTTGGCATTGCCCTGAAGGAAGAAGGCATTCATGATTTCCTTGCGGATGTCAGGGCTTTTGTCATTCTGATAGAGCGCCGTGAGCGCGTCGGCGGTGCCCGGTCCCATAAGTCCCAGACAGCGAATCGCTTCGCGCCGCAGCGCATCATCCTTCTCGGTTTGGGCCAGCTCCACTAAACGGTCCTTCTGCCCTCCGACGAAAAACGCCTGGATTATTTGCTTCTTGATGTCCTGGCTGGGCTCGTTCTGGTACATCTCCCAGAGTTCATTACCGCCACCCATCACTCCCAACTGGTGGACCGCCTCGCTGCGCAACGCGGGGTTCTTTTCGTTCTTCGCTGCGTCGAGCACTCGGTCTTTTTCGCCTGACACCATGAAGCCGCGCAGAATTGATTTCTTCACTTCCACGTCATCGGTGGTGGCGTAAAGTTGGGCCAGCTCTTCCCTGCCCTGTTTGCCGCCAAACAACGCCACGTCATCCAGAGCTTTCCGCTGAAGCTTGTGATCGGCATTCCCTCGGGCGATGGAGAGGATCACTGAGTGCGCCTGGGGCGAGCCGCTTTGGGCGAGAACAAACAGCGCGTGATCCTTCACTCTCTCCGGCTGGTCGCCTTGGAGAATCTTTTCCAGCACCGGCACGGCACGCTCGGGATCGGAATTCATCAACCCGTTCAGGGCGATCAGCTTCAGGTCTTCGTCCGACACCTTGTCGGGCGAAACGGCTTGGCCCATGGACTGCCGGATTTCCACTTCCAAGGCTCGGCTGTCTTTGATCCACTGACTCCGGGGGTATGTGGACTCGAGGCGCGAGAGAGACCCCAAGGCATCATCACGGCGGCCCAGTTTATTCAACGCGTAGGCATTCCAGTAGAGAGCCCCATCGGCATGCGCGCCGTGCAGTTGGAGAACCTGGTCGAAGGCCTGAAGGGCGAGCTGCCATTGGCCGGCGTTGAGCGCCGTGGTGCCCTGGTTGTAAAGGTCGGCATCGCGATCGGGTGCGGGCTCCGCGGCCGGGGGGGCGAGCGGCGAGGATTCGGCCGTCACTCCCGCTGCCGGGAGGGCAAATGATCGACGCGCACCCAAGGTCGCCATCCCGATTGTCAACATGGATGAAATCAATAGGGCTCTATACAAGTTGGACATAAGATTCTCCCGCCGACCACACTTCTATAAAATGGATCCCACCGGTTGAGCGGTCTCGGCCCTCTGTTTTTCCCGCGCCCTCAACTCAACTACGCGAACTTTGAAGAGAATTCCCTGGGACTCAATCTGGTGCTGAAGCATCGCCAGGTCGTCGGCCGAAGTCGCGCCGGAACTGTGCGATATCTCCAGTAAAACGCGTTCCAGTTCGTCCAGTACGTTGGCCAGGCCCGGATCGCCATCGCGCAACGCGGCCTGGCGGTAAAGCCGGTTCGACTGCACCAGGTCCTCCGCCAATTCCGCCGTCCGCAAAGCCTGGGGCGAATTACCGGCCTCCTGATGCATCACTTCCACCAGCAACACCTGTGCTCGCTCCAAGTGGTCAGCGACGGCAAGCATCAGAATGCGCTGCTGGGCGGATGCGGAAATAGTCGTCGCCGTGTCGGTCCGGCGCTGCTGCCACCAGCGCCCGCTCCAGAAGGCCACCACGAGCAACGCCGCAACAGTGCCGGAGAATACCCAGGCACGCACGGGAAGGAAGAATCCTGGCCGCCTCTCGATCTTCGCCTCCAAGCGCGGACTGATGCGGGCCCACACCTCGCGGCCGTAGTTCTCGCCACGCTCGGGAACGGGCAATGCCTCCACCGCCTTGAGGGCGCTCTCCAAGCTCAACAGTTCTTCGCGGCAGCGATCGCATGCGCGCAGGTGTTCTTTCGCCTGTTCCCAGTCCGGGTCAGACAGTTCCCCGTAGTTGAGCAGGACCAGTTCGTCCTGAGTTAGATGTCGCATATCAGGAATTCACCAACGGCTGAAGCGCCTCGCGGAGTTTCTGTACGGCACGAAAAATCGTGTTCTTCACGGCACCCCCCCGAAGGTTCAGGACCTTTCCGATCTCGGCAATCGAGCAGCCGTCAAAGTGGCGAAGCACAAATGCCGCCCGTTCGCGGTCGCTCAAGCCTGCCATGGCTCCCGCAATCCTGACCTGCAACTCGGCGCTCAGAAGCAACCGCTCCGGTCCCGGCCCCGCGGAGGGCACTGCGCTCAGCACATCGTCATCTTCACTGCCCGCGCCAGAGACGGCGTGGAACTCCCCTTCGCGGCGCTTGACGCGGCGCAGGTGGTCCAGTGCGCAGTTGACCGCCACCCTGTAGAGCCACGTTCCGAAATCGGCACGCGCTTCGAACTGGCCCAAGCCACGGTAGGCGCGAAGAAAAGTCTCCTGCACCACGTCTTCAGCATCGGACTCGTTTCCGGTCATGCGAAACGCCAACCGAAAGATGGCAGCGCTATGCCGTTCGACCAGAACACGAAAGGCGGCGGGATCTCCCGCGGTGACGTGCGTCGCTCGGCCGTCTGCACCCATCTGTACCTTAGACTGTCGCGAGGGCTGGAGGTTAGGTGGAAACTCTGCGAAGAGCCATAAATTGTGGCGTCGATCTCGGATCGACGACGGCGGTCGGAGACCGCCGCTACAACCGAACGCGAAAGTGCCTATGTCGCTCTGTGTACAACAAAATTCAGCGCGATTCAATGAACCGAGGTGACATAGATCGCCGCATTTTCGCCGCCAACGCCCGGCGCGATAAAGGCCATGGTCTGCTGAGTGTCACCGGTAAGAGAAAGAATGGGTTTGCCGGGCGCGGCTGAGGTGAAGGACAGAAAATCCTCCGACGTCGTCAGCCGGGTCGCTTCGCCGTCGGCAATGCTGTAAAGCGCCAGGTCGTTGGGCGCGTCAGCCGGCGCGGCGGCAAAGATCAGGTTCCCCTGCGGGCCGATGGTGAGGCTCAGAATGCTCTGCAACGGCTTGACGGGGACGGCCGTGGGAGATTGCTTGACCAGGACGGGCTTGGTCGGATCGCCCTTTAGCAAGGCGGTCTCGACATTGCCACCTTCCAGGGAGACCAGCAGCATCGGGATGGGAGCCGCGTCCGGCCGCGCGGCCAGCAGTTCCGACGTGCGAGTGGGGTCGGCCGGAGGTTGCAACTGCCCAAAAGCTTGAATGGCGACGGCGCGGAAGAACTGCTCGGTGGCAATATCCGAGGAAGCGCCACGCCGCTCAAAAGCCGCTTCATCGTGACCGATAAAGAACGGCTCAAGCAGGTCGGCGGGGCCGAGATCGAACCCTGCCGGCAGATGCAGCGGCTGAATGCCGCGCGGGCTCCACAGGAACAACCCGCTGCCCGCACTCTTGCCTGACCACCGGGCGGCAAACAGGACGTTGCCATCGGAAGTCACCAGCGGCGCCGAGAACTCTTCGAACTTCCCGTCCGGCTGATTGGGTGGAGCGTCCAGACTGGTGGCTACGGCCTGGGGTTTTGCCGCTTCCTGGCGCACCACCACGGCTTTCGGCACGTCCGCCTGGTCACTGTCCAGCGTGGCGGTGAACGCAATTTCACCGGAATCATTCAGACTGGGTGCACTGAACGTGTCATAGGACGAGCGCGGAAAAGGCCCCAGGAGCCCCTGAAACGCGACCACCGAGAAGCTGACGCCAGCGGAGCGCACGACGGCACGCATCTCTCCGCGCGGGCTGCGCAAGCTGGTTAGAAAGACGATCTCCTGCTGGCCGTTCATCGCCACGCTGAGGAACGGACCAAAGGCCAGTCCCCCATGGCCGGGGACTTCCGTCCCAGCGGACAAGAGCAAGCGGGTGTTTACCGTCGCAGTCGGCACGACAGGCGCCGGCTGCTGGGAGGAAGCCGGAACGGCTCCCAAGCTGGCGGAACACAGCAGAAGAAAGTACGCTGCCGGCCTTCGGATTCCGCACCCTGCTTTCCGTGTTGTCCCTAAACGTCGCACAAGTCTTGCGCCGCCTTTCCGCGTGGCACTCGCTTTCGCGATACAATGCGCGCCACCGTTACCTTCGTGTCAGGAACCGGATTCGAGCGCGATTCTCGAAGCAGGCAAGCTAGCATCGAGCTTTCCTGCGCGTCAAGGTGAAATCCGTTCTATAATCTTGCCGTAGGGCTCGCCAGCGCTTTTGGCTTCTATGCAAACGGTAGAACAGTACCGGGCTCTTCTGCTTTGCTCCGCGGCGGCGGTTGTGGCGGCGACTCTGGCCGTCGCCGTCCACGCGGGGCCAGTGATCCGCTCCATCCAATTCAGCGACAACTTCACGTCCCCCACGCTCGACCAATGGCAGTTCCCCTATGCCCAGGACTGGGAGGTGGGCACAGAGGGACCGCTGCATTTCCTGCACATGCTGCGGAACCGCGAGCCGCTGGTGCCTCGCCGCCCCATGCAATTCGCATTGATCAAGGGAGCGAACGTCGGGAGCTTCACTTTTCAGGCGCGGATGCGGCGCAACGGACACTCCCTGCTGATGGTCTTCAGCTACGTGGACACGCTCCACTTCTATTACACGCACCTTTCGGTCAACCCCGGCACGAAGATTGACGTTCACAACGGCATTTTCATCGTGGACGGCGGCCCGCGCCGCCGCATCGCCGGCATGGAGGCCGCCCCCGCGCTGCCGGACCAAAACTGGCACACGGTGCGAGTGGAGCGCGACGTCCGTACCGCCGGCATTCGAGTGTTCGTCGATGGCGAGCAGACGCCGCGGTTTTCCGCAAAGGACAGCACGTTTACCTGCGGGCAAGTGGGACTGGGGTCGTTCGACGAAACCGGCGACTTTGCCGACGTGCGACTCGAGTCGAATGATGGGGGATGCCATCCCGGCCGAAGTGTGGTTCGTCCCACGGGCGTGCTCTGAGCGGGCACGAGCACGTGAGTTACGTTCGTCCAAACTTCTTTGAGGAGTTGCCATGACCAAAGACCTTTCACGACGCAAGTTCCTGGGGAGCCTTGCCGCCGGCGGAGCGGCCACCGCCAATCTTCCCTGGCTTAGCGCGGTGGCTGGGGCTGCCGAAAACAAGCTGCCTCACCGCACCTTGGGCCACACCGGCGCCAGCGTTTCCATCCTGGCGTTCGGATGCGGTAGCCGTTTTCTGATGTACAAAGATGAGGACAAGGCGATCGAGGTGCTGAACCACGCCATTGACCTCGGCATCGATTACGTCAACACCGCGGCCGCCTACGGCGATGGCAAGAGCGAACTCCGCGTGGGCAAGGTCATGGCCACGCGCCGCAAGGAAGTGTGGCTGGCCACCAAGATCATCGACCGCAGCTACGACGCGTTTATGCAGCGGCTCGAGACGAGCCTTAAGCACCTGCAAACCGATCACGTGGACCTTCTGCACATCCACAACCTTGGAAAAGCCGACGCGCTGGCGAAGATTGAAGCTCCTGATGGCGCCCTGAAAGGTCTGTTGCAAGCGAAGGAACAAAAAATGGCGCGCTTTATCGGCATGACCAGCCACACTGACGGCCCCACCATGGCGCAAGCCATCGAGCGGCATCCGCTCGACTGCGTGCAGATGGCGCTGAATCCTTCCGGCAATGGCAGCTTCGAGAAGACGGCGCTGGTGGCGGCAAACAAGAAAGGCCTGGGCGTGATCGCCATGAAGGTCTTCGGCCAGGAAAATCTGATCGGCCCGGGACCCGGCAAGACGGATCCAACTTCCCTGATGCGTTTCGCCCTGAGCCTGCCGATCACGACGGCCGTCTCCGGCATGCCGCAGGTGGAAATGCTGGAGCACAACGTGGCCTTGGGCCGCACTTTTAAGCCCTATAGCGCCGACGAGATGGAACACTTGCGGCAGGAACTCGCGTCCTCGCGCGCGATGATGGAACACAAGCTGGTCGGGCACGTTGACGGTCCCACCGAGCATCCCGAATTGTTCTGGGCGTGAGACATCGAACCCTTGGAACACCGGCTCATCGGGCCATTTAGGCATCGGGCCAGCGGCGCATGGTGGGGTTTGGGCGACGTAGTCATCGGCAATCCTTCCCCTCGGCATCCCTTTTCGGTGATACTCTTGATTCATGTTCGACGCGACCTCGCCTGATGAAAAGCTCCTCGTCCAGGACCCCGCAACGTCGCTTTCCAAGCGTGCGGCGCGCCGGATCATCCAGCGCACCTTCGTCCTGATGGGCCGGGACAAGGTCCTGAAGCAACAAATCCGCGAGTCCGAGATCACGACGCTCTGGATCATTGAGGACTGGGACTTGGGGTGGACCGTCTTCCTCCACCGGGGTCGATTTGAGGTGGAACGGCGCCCGGCCAAGCATCCCGACGTCACTCTCTCGTGGTCGACGGCGGAGGAGTTCTTCCGCCAGGTCGATTGCTCGGGCAACACCGACGTGCAGGTCCAATTGGCGCCGGAACAGAATCGCCGACGCTTCTTTGAAACCCTCCTGCGCGGCTTTTTTGCCACCCTTCGCCACGTCCTCGCCAACCCCGTTAACGGGGGGGGCGAAAGCCTGCTGTAATATTCGATTGACGATTGTCGATTGAAAACAGCACTCTGCATCCCAATGCCGCGACTCCCCCTGCTTAGGCCGAACCGGCGCCGTGCGCGGGCTCTCCGTTTTGTTGTACACTGCAAGCGAGCAATTGCCGAGGGTCTTCCAATCGTCAATCGAAAATCGGCAATCGAAAATCGACAATGGACTCTATTCGTTCCTGGACTTCGAGCACCCTGCACGTCCGCTACGCGGAAACCGACCAGATGGGCGTAGTCTATTACGCCAACTACCTGGTTTGGTTCGAGATTGGCCGCACGGATTTCTGCCGCCGGCACGGATTCGCTTACCGCGAGATGGAAAGCCAGGACGGACTCTACATCATGGTGGCGGAGGCGCGTTGCCGCTACAAGGCTCCCGCACGTTATGACGATGAGATCCTGGTGCGCACGTGTCTGAAGGCGATGCGCCGCCGTGTGCTGATCTTTGGCTACGAAGTCTACCGGCAAGCGAGCGACGAATTGCTGGCGGAAGGCGAGACGGTGCACGTCATCACGGACCGCGAAGGGCATCCGCGCTCCCTGCCTGAGAAGTACCGCGAACTGTTCGAGGCCGGACCACAAAGCTCGGCGCACGGGACACGGGATCCGGGACTCGGGGTTCGGGATTAGGGCCATTCCATGGCACAAACCATTCTCCTCGACGGCCGGCGACTGACAAGGCGCGATTTTTATGCCGTCGTGCTGGGCAATCATCGTGTGGGCCTGGCGCCTCGGGCGCGTGCGGCGATGCGGGAGTCGCGAGCCTTGGTGGAGAAGATCATCGCGGAAAAACAGGTGGTGTACGGCGTCACCACGGGCGTCGGAAGTCTCTCTACCGAGCACATTGATCCCGCGGCGGCGCGGGAACTGCAACTGAACGTGGTGCGCAGCCACTCCTGCGGTGTGGGCGAACCGCTGAGCGAGGCGGAGACGCGAGGTCTTCTCCTGTTGCGCGCCAACACGCTAGCCCGCGGACTTTCCGGCGTGCGTCCCCTCATCGCCGAAACGCTCTGCGCCTTTCTGAATCACCGCGTCCATCCCTTCGTGCCAAGGCGCGGGTCCGTAGGCGCTAGCGGCGATCTGGCGCCACTCGCCCACGTGGCCCTGGCGCTGGTGGGTGAGGGCGAGGTGATCTATCGCGGTCGCCGCCAGCGTGCCGCGCCAGTCTTGAAGTCGCTCCGCATCAGACCCCTGACGCTGGAAGCCAAAGAAGGGCTGGCGCTCGTGAACGGCACGCAGGCCATGCTTTCTCTCGCGCTGCTGGCCTGGCGCGAGGCGGCGAATCTGGTCGACACGGCAGACGTCGCCGGTGCGCTCTCGCTCGACGCGCTGCGCGGCTCCGTTCGTGCCTTTGATGAGCGCTTGCACGCCGCGCGGCCGCATCCGGGGCAGATGATTTCGGCGCGCAATCTCGCCCGCCTCAATCGCGGCAGCACCATCAACAAATCCCACCAAGGCTGCTCGCGCGTCCAGGACGCTTACAGCCTGCGTTGCATGCCGCAAGTTCACGGCGCGGTGCGCGACGCGTTGGCCTACGCACGCCAAGTCTTCGAAATCGAGATGAACAGCGCCACAGATAATCCCCTGGTCTTTGCCCGCGAGCATGACGTGATCTCCGGTGGCAATTTTCATGGACAACCGCTGGCGTTGGCGCTTGACCTGATGGCCATCGCCATGACTCATCTTGGCGGAATCTCCGAACGCCGCATCGACCGCATGGTGAACCCGCTCACCTCCGAGTTGCCCGCGTTTCTCGCTCACTCGCCCGGTCTGGAATCGGGGTTGATGATCGCGCAGGTCGCGGCGGCGGCGCTGGCCTCGGAAAACAAGGTGTTGGCGCATCCGGCGTCGGCCGACTCCATACCGACTTCCGGCAACAAGGAAGATTACGTGAGCATGGGAATGGCGGCCGCGCTGAAGCTGCAATCCGTACTCAATAACGTGCGGAATGTTCTGGCCATTGAGCTCGTTTGCGCGTGCCAGGCCCTGGACTTTCTCGCGCCGCTGCGCTCCGGAAAGCTGGCGGAGCAGGCGCGCGCCATGGTTCGCACGATCTCGCCGCATATCTCGAAGGACCGGCCCCTGCACGATGACACCCGGCGCGTTGCCGACTTGATTTCGCAAGGCACGCTGGCCGGCCTGATGGTTTCGGGAACCCAACGCTAAGCCACCATGCCCGCTCTCTCCGCCACCATCATCACGCACAACGAAACCGCCAACATCGCGCGAGCCATTCGCTCGCTCGCCTGCGCCGATGAGATTGTCGTGATTGACTCCGACTCCACAGATAACACCCGTGAGATCGCAACCGGCCTGGGTGCCCGCGTCGTTACGCATCGGTTCGAAGGCTTCGCGGCGCAGAAGAACTTCGCCAGCTCGCAAGCGCAGCACGACTGGATCCTGAGCCTTGATGCGGACGAGGAGTTGGATCCCCAGGCGCAAGCCGCGGTTCTGGAATGGAAGCGTTTGGAACCGACTGCGGTCGGATATCAGTTTGCCCGGCGCGCCCAATACCTGGGCCGATGGATTCTGCACTCGGGCTGGTATCCTGACTTCAAGCTTCGCCTTTTCGATCGCCGCCGCGGCCGCTGGGAGGGCGCTTACGTGCACGAGTCGGCGGTCGTCAACGGTCAAGTCATCACCATGCCCGGCGAGATCCTTCACTATACGTGCAACACGCTGGAAGAACATCGACAGAGGATCGAGTTCTACACGGACCTGGCGGCACGCGAGATGTTCGATCGCGGCGAAAGCGTGAGCATGCTGAGGCGCGCGCTGGGACCGCCGTGGATTTTTCTGAATTCCTACGTATTTCGCCTGGGAATGCTGGACGGCATACCCGGTTACTTGATCGCCAAAATGGCAGCGCGTTACGTGCGCCGAAAGTACGCCAAGCTGGCAGCATTACGAGCGCGGCTGTCTGCGAAGCAAGCCGAGCACCCATGACTTCGACGCTGAAGATCGCCCACATTGACTGCGGCGTGAGCCTGCGCGGCGGCCAGCGGCAGATGCTGATGCTGGCGCGAGGCCTGCGCGACCTCGGGCACGAACAGGTGATTGTGTGCCTGGAAGGCAGCGGTGTGGAAGAGCGCGCGCGGCGCGAGGGCTTTCGCGTGTTCTCGTTACCGGCGCACGATCCCGCCCACGCCTTTGGCATTCTCCTCTGGCGGCAGGACCTTAAGCTCTGGATGCCGCAGATCGTCCACGCCCACGATGGCCGCGGCCAAACCTTGGCGTGGCTCGCTTCCCTCGGCCTTCCAGTCAAACGCGTGGCCAGCCGGCGGGTTACCTTCTTCCCTTCCGACCGTTGGACGTATCGGCTGAAGTATGGCCGCACCTGCGCTGCGGTAGTCGCCGTTTCTGAGAACATCCGCGAGCTTTCCGTGCAGGCCGGAGTGCCACGTGAGCGCATCGAAGTGATTCCCGATGGCATCGACGTTCCCTCCGAGTTGCCGAGTACAGCGGAAAGACAGCGCCTGCGCACGTCGTGGCGCTGCGAGGACGCCGAGTTCGTCGTGGGGCTGCTGGGCGCTTCCACTCCGGAAAAGGGGCAGGACCTTGCGCTGGAAGCCGTCGCCCTGCTCGCGGAGAGATTGCCCCAATTGCGCCTCGTCCTCGCCGGTGACGCCGCCGACGCGCCAGTGAACTCAGCCCATGTGGATTCACCGAGAGTGCTTCGCCTCGGTCCCATCGAAGACCTCGCGAGTTTCATGCCCGGTGTTGACCTCTTCATCATGCCTTCGAAAGCCGAGGGCCTGGGATCCTCGGCGCTATGGGCCATGTCGTACGGCCTGCCGGTGCTAGCCACGCGCGTGGGAGGCCTTCCCGAAATCGTCGTCGAAAACGAGACCGGCTGGCTGATCTCGCCCGGCTCGCCCCAAGCGCTGGCGGACGCCATTCTCGCGGCCTCGCGCGATCGTGACCAACTGATTGCCTTCGGTCGCAATGGCCGCAAACGGGCCGAGGGATTCTCTGCTGCTATAATGGTCAGCCGAACCGAGGCGCTTTACCGGACCCTTTTATGAACCAACTGAACTCTCCCCTCGCCCCCTTGGGGGAGAGGGGCGGGGGTGAAGGGGTCCAGATCACAGTCATTGCCCAGCGGTCAGCAATGCACGGAGCAATCTAGCGTGCCTGTCCTCTACATCATCGTCGCGCTCTTCGGTCTTTGCTTCGGCAGCTTCCTGAACGTCTGCATCTCCCGTCTGCCACGGGGCGAATCGATTGTGCTTCCACGCTCGCATTGTCCACGCTGCAACCACGCCATTCGCTGGTATGACAACATTCCGGTGGTCAGTTACCTGGTGTTGCGCGGGCGTTGTCGCGATTGCCGCGTGCGGATTTCGCCCATCTATCCCGGCGTGGAAGCCCTGACCGCACTGACGCTGGTTTGGACTTTCCACCAGTACGGACTCGGTCCGGAGTTCGTCAAATACGCCATCTTCGACATGCTCGTGATCGTCCTGATCTTCACCGACCTGCTGGAACGCCGCATTCCCCACGCGGTGCACCATCTTCGGAATGGGGCTCGGCCTGTTGTTCAGTGTCTTCATTCCCGTGGACAATCAGCCGCTGGGGTGGATTACGGGCCATTGGGACATCTATCTGGAGGGCGCTGCCGCTTCCATCGTTGGCGCCGTCGCCGGAGCCCTCGCCGGCGGCGGGCTGTTCTACGTGGTGGGCGAAGCGTTCTACCGGCTTGCACACAAGGAGGGCCTCGGGTTCGGCGACGTCATGCTGATGCTGATGGTGGGCACGTTCCTCGGCCCGCCGCTGACGTTGATGACCATTCTGCTCGGCTCGTTTGGCGATCGGTGGTCGCCCTCAGCATGCGAGCCGCGAGTTCGCGCTTTCGCGACTACGCGTGGCCCTACGGCACCTTTCTGGGCTTCGCCGCCATCTTCACCAGTCTGTACGGCAAGTGGCTGCTCGACTGGTATCTGCACTACTCGGGAATGGCAGGTTGACTATGCATCCACACCTCTCTCCGTTACATCTAATCCTGATCCTCGGCGGCGCCGTGGTGGGCTTCGGCATCCTGTTCCTCGGCGCCTATCTCCTGCAAAGGTCCTTCAACCGCACGTTCCGTCCGGAAAAGGAGAAGCCCGAGCGCACGCGCGTGGGTGATGACGCCATCTTCGCCTCCGCCGCGGTTAAAGGGGTCATCACGCAGTTGAAGGAGGAGCAGAAGACCACGCAGGAAAAGCTCGCGGCAGCCGAGCGCCGCGCGGAGGAGAACGCGCGCAAGTTCGACCTGCTCGCCCGTGAGATCGGCTTCGGCCTGATGCTCTTCGACGCCGAGGGCTTCATCACCTTCTCCAATCCGCAGGTGCGCAAGTTCATCGCTGTGGACACGTGGTCGCGCCGCCGCTACGCCGAAATCTTCCACGACATGCCGGCCTTTACCGAAGTCATCGGCGCCTGCTACGAGAAGGGGACGGAAGCGCGTAAGAAGGTGTTCGACTTCCAGGGCTGGGGCGAAGCCAAGAGCGCGGTGGAGGTCAACGTCCTGCCCAACCGCGACCGCGCGGGAAACATGGAAGTGGTGGCCTGCGTGTTCCACGAACTGCCGCCGTCCACGGACGTCCAGTGAGTATCCTCCGGCAGAGCCGAGGGCTTTACGGCTGCTGGCACCTCAAAGGGCCCCCTCACCCGCCCCGAGGGATCGGGACGGCCTCTCCCCTCGGAGAGGCTGTTGACTTCTCTTGGCGCGCTCCCGCCCCACATTGATTCACAACCTCGCCCAGGGGAGAGGTCGATCGTCTGCTGACGAGCGGGTGAGGGGTCTCGTCCCGACCGCAAATTCGGGACCTTCAAACTCCTACTGCCACCCCGGAAGAGACAGGGAATCTCCTGACTGATTGCGCGAGCAGTTACTGCCGCAGCCACTTGACGAGGTTGCGGAAGATTCGCAGGCCGTCCTGCGAATACTGGCCCGGCAGCGAGGCGCGCTCCGGGTGCGGCATCAGGCCCATCACTAGGCCAGATACGTCAGCTATTCCGGCCACGGCGCGGGGCGAGCCGTTGGGGTTGGCGGGGTAGTCCAGGGTCGGCCGGCCGTGCTGATCGCCATAGTGAAACACCGCGCGCGTCGAGGCGGCGGGACCGGCGGCGCAGAACAACGGCCTGACCTTCGCCGTGCGCGGAAGGCATCTCCAGCACCTGCCCCGCCAGGCCCTCCGTCCACATGCACTCCTGTTCCGAGACAATCAGCCGGACTTTGCGATCTTCAAAGCGCGCGGATTGATTTTCAATCAGCGCCATGCCGCGCTCGCCGGGCGTGCGGCCGGGCAGAATCCCCGCCTCCGTCAGCACCTGGTAACCGTTGCAAACTCCCAGCAAGGGCTTCTTGGCCTCAAGGAAGCGCACCAGTTGCTCCCGCAAGCGGGCCACGAGCATGGTGGCGAAGATCCTCCCTGCCCCCAGGTGGTCGCCGTAGGAGAAGCCGCCCGGAACCACTGCGGCCTGGTAGTCGTCCAGGCGCGTTTCCCCACCGATCAGGTCGCGCAACAAGCACCAGTTCCGCTTTGCCGCCGGCCAGTTCAATGGCGGCCGCGGTCTCCTCGTGGCAATTCGTTCCCGGGGCATAAAGAACGGCGGTTCGCGCCTGGCTCATTTCACCACCTCGGCAAAAGTTTTGCTCCAACGCTCGGCCAACTGCGCCATGGATTCGTCCCAGATTGCGCGTTCCCGCGGTCCACCAGCTTCAAACGCGGCGCGGCGGCTACGTGACCGATAAACTGGTGCGGAATTCCGGCCAGCGATGTGGAAATCTCGAACTCCGGCGGTACCTCGAGCAGGCACGAGCCGATGAACTCACCGAAGAGCAAGCCATCGCGCCGCGAGGCCGGCAGCCCGTCAAATTCAATCTGCGCTCCCAGTCCCGATCCGAATGCCGATTCAAACAAACGCAGCACGATGCCACCCTCGGCGATGGCGGAAGCGGAGGCATACGCATGCCACGAGTGGAGTTCCAGCAAGCCATCCCACAACGCCTTGATGGCCTCGGCATCGTAGGCATCAAACAAGCGGTCGCCGCGCTGCCCGAAGGCGTCGGCATAAACCGTCCCGCCCAGAGCACTCGCGTCATAGCGGCCCACCAGCAGCAGGCGATTTCCGGCATGCTTGAAGTCCTTGGTCACGACCGCCTTCACGTCATCAACCCTTCCCATCGTGGCGACGGCCAGCGTGGCCGGCACGTCGATGCGCTTGCCGCCGGCTTCAAACGTCCCCGAACTCGAGTCCTTGCCGGAAATAAACGGGATGCCGAGCTTGACGGAGAGGTCGGCGATGGCGTCAACCATGGCGACCAAATCGCTTGCGGTATCGGGCCGAACTCGGGGCGTGTAAAAGTTGTCGCACAGAACCATCTGGCGGTAGTCGGCGCCCGCCACCACGGCTTTGGTAATGGCCTCGATCATCATCAGTCGCGCCATGGTGGCAGGGTCGATCTCGCCGTAGAAAGGATTGATGGCCAGGGTGGTGATCACCCCGTTCGGCTTGTCACGCAGGGGAGCGGAGACATAAAGGTTGGTGGGCATGCGGTGGTTCCTGCCGGCGTACGGTCCCACGGCGGTACGGGCCTGCACGGTGGAATCGTAGCGCGTGCCGGCGGGACTCTGGTCGCAGCAGTGATAGTGGGTCAGAACGCGGTTAACGGCCTTGTCCCAGTCCTCGCGGGTCAGCGGCTCGGGGATCACTGCCGGAGCAAGGCGCCAGTCCGGCGGCGCCGTCTCAGTAGGATCGATCGGGCACGCTCCCCACAGGAATTCCATTTCCAGGTCAACCGCCGTCTCGCCTCGCCATTTCGCTTGCAGTCGCTTGGTGTCGGTAAAGCGACCCAGCATGCAGGACGCAACTTCGAAGCGCCGCAGAATAGCCTGCGCCTGTTCCAGTTTTTCCGGCGGGACCGCCATCAACATGCGTTCCTGCGATTCCGATAACAGGATCTCCCACGCGGTCAGGCTCTGGTCTTTCAGCGGCACGGCATCGAGGTCGATTTCCACCCCCGTCTCAGCGCCCATTTCGCCCACCGCGCAGGAAATGCCTCCCGCGCCGAGGTCGGTGATGGAGCGGATGCACTCCTGATCGCGTAGCACGGGAATGGCGGTGGTGAATCGCCGCTCGGTAATCGGGTGGCCGATCTGGACAGCGGCGGATTCTTTTTCCAGCGTCTCGCCGGTCATGACGGCGGAACTGGCGGTGGCCCCGTGGACGCCGTCGCGCCCCGTCGCTCCGCCAAAGAGCACGGCGATGTCACCGGGTTGGGGCGGGTCCTTGTGCGCGTATTTCTTCGGCACCAGGCCCAGCGAGTGGCCCAGCGCCAGGCACTTGGCATAGCCCGCGTGGCGCCGGTAAATGGGGTGCATCATGGGAATGCCCATGGGGTTCATGTAATAGGCGGTGGCGCGAATCGACTCTGAGACAATCAATGCCGGATGGAGCGCGCCGGTTGGGACCTCGTTTTCCGGCAGGGATGGGTCCATGGTGCCCATGATCGTAGTGCCGCCGATGGGGTAAGCGCCCTTGCCGAAGCCCAGCGTGTCGCGAATCACGCCGCCGTGCTTGGTGGCCACGCCGCCGAAGGGAGCAATCGAGCTGGGGAAGTTGTGTGTTTCGCCCTTAATGGTCACCACCCAGTCGTCCGCGAATTCCATGCCGCCGGCATTGTCCGTGAAAGAAGAGACCACCAGTGGGTGATTGATGGCGCGCGTGGCCGCCATCAGCTTTTTCAGCAGGCCCAGGCTCTTCCACGTGGTGTGGTAGCAGTGGTCGCTCCAGCTCTGCACCAGGATTTCCACTTCGGCGTCGGTGTAAGGCCGGCCGCGTTCCCGTTCGTGCGCCTGGATGACCTTCATTTGCGAAAGTGGCGCGTACCACGAGCGCTGGCGCGAGAGCTTTTCCAGTTGGGGGTCGGTCAAGCCCTGCAAGGTAACCTGACCCACCGGATCGGGCTTGCCGCTGGGCCGAAGTGTGGTAACTGTCTCGTGCGGCTCGCGAATGCGCTCCACGATCTTGTTGTAGAGGAAGCGCGCGGCAACCCCTCTGGCCTCGGCTTCGTCAAGCCCGCAGAACTGGTAGCGCCGGCTCAGGCGGGCAAATTGCAAACCGGTCTCCCCCAGGGCATGGGCGCCGTCGAGGATGGAAGGCGTCTCGGGATCGGTCACCGCCGGGCGGTAGGCAATCTCCACAATCGGTCCCAGCACCGGATTGAGCTGCGACGCGTCGGAAGGCACCTGGTAGAGCGGATTGACCAGCAGCGGCATCAGGCGCTCCAGGTTGAACGCCCCTTCCAGCCACACCACGCGCTCAATCATCACGTTCGTCAGTTGCGTGTAGCCGTGCCGGCGCAGAAATCCCAGCCAGTTGCGCGCTTCAGGGTCGTCCTGGGAAAGAATGTAAACGCTGTGAATCGCCATCTTGGCCTCAATGATAGAGTTCGCAAAAACCGTCTTGCCGGGGCGAATATTGCCCTGCGCCCTGCCGCCCCACGGGGTGCCGCACGAGGTTTTGTGAAAAGCCGATTATTATAGCCGGTTTCTCGCCGCGGGAGGCGCAGCGTTGTCGGCGATTGGCCGGAAATGTAGTACTTTTAGTCGTGATCCAGCACGCCAAAGAAGACGAGAAGTCGCCAAAGTACCGTTTCAATTGGAGCAAATGTCTGCATTTTTTCAGGCAGTTTGTCCATACTTTGTTTGTTTTCATACATATATAAGCTTCGGTCGTAGTAATTTTCTTTTTTGCGGCCCTTCTTTCCTCTTCTCCTCAGGCGGTTGCCCGTGCCGAGGCCGAACCCGCTCTGCCGGACAGGCTCCAATACACCGCAGACCGACCGTCCCTCGCCCACCCTCTCCGATCCATGCCTAGCCTCCCGCCAATCGTCGCTTTTATCCATTCCCCAGCCCCCAATACCCAACGGCCACTGGTGGGCTAGCACGTTGCCCACCATCGCCCGCTGCGTGGTGTGGCGCGCGACCCCAGCGCAAAAATGGAACGACACTGGCCCCAATTTCCTACCGGCAGGAAATTGCGTTCGAGAATTGGCCAGCAGGGAGGCACAATGTCAGGCCGCCGGCGGACGCACCCGATCGCTAAACCGTCAGCCGGTGGGCCAAATGCCGCAGTCGTCGAGAGAAGCGAAACTCGCTGGTGTGGCAACCAGTACTTTTGGGTATTGCAATCTCCCCTGGAGACGTGTACAAAGGGATCGTGCCAACGGGAGGAGCTGCGGCTCCACCGGGCACCGGAGAAGTCGTCGAATAACAGCGCCGCTCTTGCGGCGCGCGCCGCTGGCAAAGTCCCGCGGACGCTGCCACGGCAAACGACGATCGTTGGAGACGGGGAATCCCTCACATGACGGATTCCCCGTTCTCGTTTTGTCCGACGGCTCCGACCCCATAGCAGTTTCGCCTGACGCCTCTCTCCCACCGACGCAAACACAGGTCATTCGGGCACCAGACCAGTTCCACTCTGAGCCGCAGCGGGACGCTCACCTTGAGCGTCAGTCATCCGTCCTAAGGACAAGGCGGTCTGCGCAGGATTCGCCTTGACGCCTGTACTATGATTATAGTAGTGTTTCCCACGGAGGTAGTAAACACCTTGGGCCAACCGAAACTGACCAAACTGGAACTGCAAATCATGGACACGCTGTGGACGCGCGGCCAAACCTCCATACGGGAAATTCAGGAGGCCTTTCCGGAGAAACACCGCCCTGCTTACACCACCATCCAGACCACGGTTTATCGCCTGGAAGGCAAGGGAGCGGTGCGCCGCGTCCGCAAGGTCGGGAATTTTCATATTTTTGAAGCGACGGTTTCCCGCGAGGCCGCGCAAAACCGGTTGATTGACGATCTGCTGGCGCTTTTCGGAGGGCGCACGCAGCCGGTGATGGCGCACCTGATCGAGTCCGGCAAGCTGACTTTGGAAGACGTGAAGGAAGCGGAAAGAACGTTGCGGAAGATCGGCCGGAAGGAGAGTCCATGAGATCATGCCCGAGAACCTCTCAGCATTCTTTACGCAGCTCGCGCCGGCACTGGCAAATCACTTCTGGCAATCGACGTTGTGCCTGGCCATCGCGGCCACGCTGACGCTGCTCTTGCGCAAGAACCACGCCCAGGCGCGCTACGGGCTGTGGCTGGCGGCGTCGGTAAAATTCCTGGTTCCCTTTTCGCTGCTGATCGCCCTCGGCGCCCACCTGGCCCAGCCGCGCGCGGTGACCACGTACCGATCTGGGAAGTGTTCCTGACGATGCGGGAAGTGGGCCAGCCGTTCGCGCCGGCGGCCAGAGCCAGCACTCCTGATTTCGCGGACCTACACGCCCTCACCGTTCACGGGCCTGCGAGCAGCGGCGACCCAAGCGCTACTTCCCTCGGTGCTCGCGGCGATCTGGTTCTGCGGCTTCCTCACGGTACTTGCTGTCTGGTGGCGGCGCTGGCGGCGAGTCGCGAATCCGTTGAGGCAGCCGAGCCGATTTTGGAGGGTCGGGAGGTGGAAGCGCTGGGACGCGTCGAGCGCCTTGCCAACGTGCCGCAGCCCATCGAACTTCGGCTATCAGAGCTTCTTTGGAGCCGGGAATCTTTGGCATCATTCGGCCGGTTCTGAGCTGGCCGGCGGGCATCTCCGCGCATTTGGATGGCGCCCACCTGGAGGCCGTTCTGGCGCATGAAGTGTGGCACGTGCGGCGGCGCGACAACCTGGCCGCGGCCGTCCACATGCTGGTGGAAGCGCTCTTCTGGTTTCATCCGCTGGTCTGGTGGCTGGGCGCGCGACTGATCGAAGAGCGCGAGCGCGCCTGCGACGAGGCGGTTCTGGCACTCGGCGGCGAGCCGCAGGTTTATGCCGAGAGCATCCTGAAAACCTGCCAATTCTGCCTGGAATCTCCGTTGGCGTGCGTTTCCGGCATCACCGGCGCGGAATTGAAGCAGCGGATTGTTCGCATCATGACCAGGGGCGGCGCCGGCAAACTCAGCCTCAGCAAGAAGCTGATCCTGACCATCGCTGGCGTTGCCGTCGTCACGGGTCCCACCATCTTCGGCCTCCTGAACGCGCCGCAGATTCGGCGCGCAAGCGGTGCAAGCAGCGAGTGGGGCTGCCCCTTCGTTTGAGGTGGCCTCGATCAAGCCTAATCGTTCTGTTGGTCGCCCTTCAAGCGTCGGATTTCGTGCTGACGGGTTCACGGCGACAAATGTCACCCCAAAATGCTGATTGCCCTCGCCTACAGTATAAATCACTTTAATATCTGGCCTCAAGATGACTGGCTTTCGGGGGGGCCAGCATGGCTTAATTCCGACCGATACGATGTGCAGGCAAAGATGGACAGTGCAACGGTCCAAGAGCTGCAAACGCTTAGCCCGGAGCAGCGGCCGGATTACATTAAGTCAGCGATTCAGTCGCTGTTGGCAGAGCGATTCGATCTGAAGGTATCCCGCGAGGTCAGAAACCTCCCAGTGTATGCGCTCGTGGTCGCAAAAGGGGGGCCAAGGCTCTCACCTTCGACGGTTCCAGCGCCCGATACCGCTGGTCCTCACCCTCCCAAAGCCGGCTTGGAGCGAGGGCCCGTTATCCTGACGTATCGGGGACAGATAGAGGTTACTGGCATGCCGATAGCTGCGCTTGTCGCACGCGCTCTCGCGCGAACTTCACCGCAAGGTGATCGATCAGACGGGACTGACCGGCAAATATGATTTCACGCTGCGCTGGACACCCGACCAAGGCTCGGTTGCCACGCCCGCGAGGCCGGATGGTCCGATCCCCGAAACCGACAGCCCGACCTCATCCGAAGGAAGCGGACCCTCCATCTTCACCGCCGTTCAGGAGCAACTCGGGCTGAAGCTGGAATCCACCAAAGGCCCGGTGGAAATCATTGTGATCGACCACATCGAGCGGCCGTCGGAGAACTGACGGAAGTGATGAGTGGAGAGTGATGAGTGAAGAGCCAAGAGTGATGAGCAGCGCCCTTCCATCGTCATCGTGAGATCCGACGGTTTTTGTCGGACCGCTGGAGCTTCCACATTTCAACGGGAGGTTTTCGCTGCCATTCGCGGCAATCGTAGTGAAGACGCATACTCATGGCGTTGTCATCCTGAGTCCGTCAGCCGACGGACGAAGGACCCTTTTTATTGTACCGAGGAAGCGCAGGGCGGGAGCGCCCCGTTCCTGTCGGCCGCGTTCTCGCGGCACCCTTGGGTAAGACGAAATACAGGGGTCCTTCGCCTTGAAAAGCCAGGCTCAGGATGACAGTTCGGTTCGTTGGTAGTGCAAAATAATGAGAGCCTTAACTGTAGGGGGTAAACCCGCCGCCAGACGGTTTCCCCCGCTCCAGCAGCATTTCGTGCAAGAAGCAGGGGCGCGAACCGTTCGATGATTGATACTCCCTCGTGGGATTTGCCAATGATGCGAAATCGGTACCGATCAAGATGCACCCTATTGGTTGTCGCGGTGGCCGTGGTCACAGCTCTGCCCATCGTGGCGCAATCTGCCGCAACCGCCGGCGCGCCTTCGAGGTTGCATCCGTCAATCGGGGTCGGTCCGGGAAGAATACTTCGTTCCACATCGACCGGCCATCGGAGAATTAAGACAGGGCAAACTGGCGGGGTAAATGAGCATCTGACTTCTATCGCGCACGGGAAGGATCATTCATGAATCTCAAATGTCTTTCCGCAACGGAAAGGCTTCGTGTCCACAGACGGGGCGTTCGGTTGCGGAAGTTGCTGTTGATCCCGGCTCTCGCTGGAGTTGCGGTGTTGGCCCTCGTAAAGGCCCCGCAAGTTCGCGCGCAGGAAACTCAGCCGGCCGCCGCGCCCGCGCCGTCGTTCGAGGTGGCCTCGATCAAGCCCAACCGCTCCGGGAGCATGATGGTTCGCATCATGGGGCGTCCCGGCGCCTTGAACGCCTCCGGCGTCACGATCCGGCAGCTCATTGCCAATGCCTACGGGGTGAAGGATTTTCAAATCTCCGGCGGGCCAAGCTGGATCAGTTCCGACCGCTACGATATTGACGCCAAGGCGGACGACGCGGAAATCGAGACGCTGCGGAAGCTCCCGCCCGAACAGGCGACACAGCAAATGAACTTGATGCTCCAAGGACTCCTGGCGGAGCGATGCAAGCTTCAGGTGACACACACCAGCAAGGACCTTTCCGTCTATGCCTTGGTGGTGGCCAAGACCGGACTCAAGCTTCAGGAGGCCAAGCCCGGCGACACTTACTCCAACGGCATCAAAGGACCTGACGGCCAGCCGCTCGGGCATGGGGGCATGGTGCGCATGGGAAGGGGCCAACTCACGGGCCAGGGAATTCCCATGCGAACACTGGTCATGGTGCTCTCGCAGCAATTGGGCCGCACGGTTTTGGATCAGACGGGCCTGAAGGGCAACTATGACGTTTCGCTTCAGTGGACGCCCGATCCCGGCTCGCCGGGGATGATGCCCGGCCCTCCCCCCGGCGCCGGCCCCGCGCCTGACAGCCCGCCGCCCGACACGTCGGGGCCTTCCATCTTTACCGCTGTCCAGGAGCAACTCGGGCTGAAGCTGGACTCCACCAAAGGCCCGGTGGAAACCATCGTGATCGACGACATGTGGAGCGACCGTCGGAGAACTGAACGAAAGTGATGAGGGAAGGGTCGGGTAAAGAGTAAAGGGTGAAGGGTGGTGAGCAGCAGCCTCCCAACGTCATCTGCATGGGTGCGGAAGGACGATGGCGAATGGGTGTACGATGACAAGGCCGAGAAATTATGCTGATCGGCAAAATTGTAGCGTCAATTTCCGATCGACGCCCGAAGGCTTTGGGCCGCAGGGCGATCGACGCCGGCGGTCGGAGACCGCCGCCACAGCCGAGCAAAACTCGATTTCAGCACCCGGAGATACCCATGAAGAAGCGAAGCGGATTCATCATGTTCTTCGCTGTCGGGCTGCTTCTTGTTAGCGGTGCGATATATGCGCAAACGGCCCCCGGCACTCTTACTTTCGAAGTCGCAACCGTAAAACCCTCGCCGCCCATCGATATGACAAAGATGGCGGCGGAGGTCCGCGCAGGGCGGATGCCGCGGATGGGCCCGCATGTGGACGGCGCCCAAGCCGAGTACATCTACATGCCGATCAAAGCTCTCATCGCCACCGCGTACAAGGTGAAGGCCTATCAAATTGAAGGGCCGCCCTGGCTTGCCACCGAGCGCTTTGACATCGTAGCCAAGATTCCCGACGGAGCCTCCAAGGATGACGCTCCCAAGATGTTGCAGGCGCTGCTGGCAGAGCGATTCAAGCTGCAAGCCCACCTGGAAACCAAGGAGCGGCCGGTGTTGGCCCTGATGGTGGGCAAGGACGGACCCAAGCTGAAGGAACCACCCGATGCGCCGGCGGCTATCGACGAGAACGCGCCTCTGAAGCCGGGCGAGACGAAGTTCGATACCCCTGATGGCCCGTTCGCTTGACGCGCAATGCGGACGGCTCGTTGACCATCAACATGGGCGCCAAGGGAACCATGAGGCAGCGTATGGATATGCAAGCCCAAACGATGGTTCTCGACTCGACCGGCGTAACCATGGCGGGCTTCGCCGACACGCTGACGAATGTGCTTCAGATGGGCGGTGCCGGAGGCAACAAGCAGGTGGTGGACCAGACCGGCCTGAAAGGCAAGTACGAGGTGTCGGTGGAGCTTTCTCTTTCCGACCTGATAGCGATGGCGCGGGCGCAGGGCATCAACGTACCCATGCCCCCGCCGGGCGGCGGCGCGGGGAGCGGCTGGCGCCTCAGCGGATCAGGCGTCCGACCCCGGTGGCGGCACCAGTGTCTACGCCTCGGTGAAAAAACTCGGCCTCAAGCTCGAACCCAGCAAGGCTAACGTGGAGCAGCTCATCGTTAACAGTATGGAGAAGACGCCGACGGAGGACTGAATTCCGGGACTCGGGATTAGGGGTTCGGGGTTAGGGACTCGGGATTAGGGATTAGGAGTCCGGGGTTAGCGATTAGAGCTTTTTGGGAAAATAGGTACCACCGTCGGCGATGACCAAAGCTTTCATGAGCACCACCCCTTTAACGAGCTGTCATCCTGAGCCCGCAGTTCAGGGCGAAGGACCCTTTTCATTGCCCGTAGGAAGCGCGGCGCGGCAGCGCCGCGTCAACCAACGCCGCGTCATCGCGGCGCTCAGGAAGAACGAAATACGGGGGTCCTTCGTCCTGAACAACAGGACTCAGGATGACAGGGCATCGATTCGGGCTTTAAAGCAACTGTCGGTCGGATCTCGAAAGGACACGCGCTTCTCTGTGTCCTCCGTGCTCTCTGTGGTGAAAGTGTTTTGCCTTCTGTTCTTCCTAGTGCCTTGGTGTCTCGGTGGTGTACCTCCCGGCAGCGAGTATCACGGAGTCGTCACTTTTGGCGGCCTGCCCTTACCTGGCGCAACGATTACCGCGACGCAGGGTAGCAAGCAGTTTATTACCAGTTCCGACCTGCAAGGGCTATTCTCCTTCCCCGCGCTTGAGGCCGGAAAGTGCACGCTGCAAATCCAGATGACGGGATTTGCCACGCTGAAGCAGGAAGTGACCATCGGCCCGAATTCACTTCCAGGCAAGTGGGAACTTAAGCTCCTCTCGATCGATCAGCTCAAATCACAAGCCAAGGTGACAACCATGGCGGCGCAGAATCAGCCGAGCCCGGCGGCGCCGCCCACGCCCCCGCCGAGCGGGGCGCAGGAAGCATCGGCAGGCCCCGTACCGCCGGCGGCCAAGAAGGGCGCCAAGACCACAAAATCCCGGGAGGCTGCGGCCTCCGGACCCGCGCCCAGTGCCACGAACACCGCCGCCAGCACCCCAACAGCCGACCAGGACACCGATGAGCGCGCCGCCAACGGTTTCCTGATCAACGGCAGCGCGGTGAACGGCGCATCTTCGCCCTTTGCGCAGTCGTTTGCCTTTGGCAACAACCGTGGCGGCAAAGGGCTTTACAACGGCGGGATCGGCGTGATTCTCGACAATTCCGCCCTCGACGCCCGGCCGTATTCGCTGACCGGCCAGAATACCCCCAAGCCCTCTTACAATCGCATCACCGGAATTGCCACGCTGGGCGGCCCGCTGCGCATTTCGCGCCTGCTGCACGGAGCGCACGACCCGAACATTTTTGCCGCGTACGAGTGGACGCGCTCGGTGAACGACAGCACGCAATCGGCCCTGGTGCCGAGCGCTGCTGAGCGTGCAGGCGACTTTTCGCAGGTTCTCAACACGCTGGGCCAACCCGTGCAAATCTTCAATCCGTCCACTGGGCAGCCGTTCTCCGGCAACCTGATTCCTCAAATCGATCCGCAGGCTCGGCGTTGCTGAACTATTATCCGCTGCCGAGTTTCAGCGGCAACTCGCGTTACAACTACCAAACAGGCATTCTGAGCAGCACGCATCAGGACGCGCTGCAATCGCACTTCAACGAGTATTTCAATCCCAAGAACCAGCTCTACGGCATGTTCGCCTATCAGAGCACGCGCACCGCCACCCCCAACATCTTCGGCTTCCTCGACAACAGTGATTTGACCGGCATCAACACCAACCTGAACTGGTCGCATCGACTCAGCCAGCGCGTGTTTATAACGGCGGGTTACCAGTTCAGCCGGTTGGCCACGCTGTCAAAACCCTTCTGGGACGGCCGCGCCAACGTCTCCGGCCAGGCGGGCATCATGGGGAACAATCAGGACCCGGCAAATTGGGGCCCGCCCACGCTGGCGTTTTCGAGCGGCATCGCCGGACTCTCCGACGCGCAGTTCTCCCGTAATCGCAACCAGACCGATGGCGCGTCTTATTCGCTATTGTGGAGCCGCTACCGCCACAACATCAAGTTTGGAGGCGACTTCCGCCGGCGGCAGTTCAATTATCTCGCACAGCAGGACCCGCGCGGCGTCTTTACCTTCACCGGCGCGGCCACCGCCGCCAGCGCCAGCGGCACGGGTGCGGATTTCGCCGACTTTCTGCTGGGCCTTCCAGACACCAGCGCCATCGCCTTCGGCAACGCGGACAAGTACTTTCGCGAATCGATGTTCGACGGCTACGCGATGGACGACTGGCGAATCAACCCGCAGTTCACCTTGAACTGGGGCCTGCGCTGGGAGTACGGCGCGCCCATCACCGAGATCTACGGCCGCCTGGTGAATCTGGACATCGCTCCCGGCTTTGCCGCCGTCGCGCCGGTGCTGGAAAACAATCCGGTGGGATCTCTGACGCATGACCGGTATCCAAGCTCGCTCATCCAGCCGGACAAGCGCGGCTACCAACCCCGCGTGGCGATTGCCTGGCGGCCTATCTCCGGCTCGTCCACGCTGGTGCGCGCCAGCTATGGCATTTACGACGATACTTCCGTCTACCAGACGCTCGCGCAGCAGATGGCCCAGCAGGCGCCGCTCTCAAAAAGCCTGAGCGTACAGAACAGCCCGGCGTGCCCGCTGACCCTTGCCAATGGATTTAATGCGTGTTCCGCCGTGACTGCGAACACTTTCGGTGTCGATCCGAATTTCCGTGTCGGCTACGCGCAGAACTGGAGCGCATCGGTGCAGCGCGACCTGCCCGGTTCGCTGCAACTGGTGGCATCTTACCTGGGAATCAAGGGAACACGGGGCGTGCAGGAATTTCTGCCCAACACCTATCCCACGGGAGCAGTAAATCCTTGCCTCACGTGTCCGGTGGGGTTCGCCTATCTCACCTCGAACGGCAATTCCAGCCGCGAGGCCGGCCAGGTGCAGTTGCGGCGAAGGCTGCATAACGGTCTGACGGCCAGTGTGCTCTACACCTACGCCAAAGCCATTGACGACGATGCGGCGCTGGGCGGCCAGGGAGCGGTGATGCCCACGCAGACCTTCGGAAGTTCGGTGGGCGGAGCAGGAGGAGGGGCGTCGGCGTTGATGGCGGGGCCCACCATCGGTCCGTCCAACCTCGCCATCGCCCAGAACTGGCTCGATCTGCGCGCTGAACGCGGCCTTTCGACTTTCGACCAGAGGCATGTGCTGAACGTCCAGGCGCAGTACAGCACCGGCATGGGGATCGGCGGAAAAACCCTGATGAGCGGATGGCGAGGAACGCTGTATAAAGAGTGGAACATCGGCACGCAGATCTCGGTGGGAAGCGGATTGCCGGAAACGCCCATTTACCTTACCGCTGTGCCGGGGACGGGCGTGACGGGAACCATCCGGCCCAACGCCACGGGCGCGTCCATTTATGCGGCTCCTACGGGGCTGGCATTGAACCCCGCCGCCTACACAGCGCCGTCCGCAGGCCAATGGGGAAACGCCGGGCGGGATTCGGTGACGGGTCCCGACGCATTTACGCTGAACGTGTCCATGGGTCGCACCTTCCGCTTGGACAGCCGATGGAATCTCGACCTGCGGATCGATTCGACCAACTTCCTGAATCATCCAACATTCACGAGTTGGTATACCACGATCAACAGCGCGCAGTTCGGGCTGCCGGCCTCCGCGAACAACATGCGCATTCTGCAAACGACCGTGAGGTTGAGGTTCTGATATGTGCGCAGCACCTTGGACTGCGGCGGCTCGACGCCGCCTTTTGCTCCTTCGAATAGCGTGGCGAAGCACAGTAAAAGACGGGCTTTCACTGTCGCTTCGCGCACAATTTGAAGGAGCAAAAGGCGGCGTCGAGCCGCCGCAGTCCAAGGTGCTGCGCACAGGATTTTCGAGGAATCTGCTCGCAACGGAAATCCATGAAGTGCGGCCCAATGTCAGGCACAATAACCGCATGGGAGAATCAACATCGATGAGGGCAATCGCGCGCCACGACAAAAGAATCACCGCGCTGGGCGCAGCCATGGCGACAGTGCTGGCCATCGCCCTGCTCCTCCTCGGCGCGCATGGCACTCCAGCCCAGCAGGTGGGTCAAAACGCACCGATCGAAGGCAGCTCCACCATGGTCATCAAGGCCAGCACGCAGCTTGTGGTGGAAACCGTGGTGGTGAAGGACAAGGCGGGCAAGTTCATCGAGGGCCTGACTGCGAAGGACTTTACGGTCACGGAGAACAGCGTGCCGCAGACCGTCAGCTTCTGCGAGCACCAGCAGTTGCCGGTGGGGCCCACCGCTGCGCCGGCCGCGCCGCAACAGCCCGAAAACATCACCGTGTACGATCGCCTGGCCAGGACCCACATATCCACCGAGACGCCGGGCACCTTTCGCTATCAGGATCGCCGCCTTCTGGCGCTCTACTTCGACATGACCGCCCTGCCGCCGGAGGACCAGTTGCGGGCGCTGGGCGCGGCGGAGAAGTTCATCCGCACGCAGATGACCCCGGCGGACCGCGTCGCCATTCTGCGCTACGAGGGCGCGGGCGTGGACGTCTTGCAGGATTTTACCGACGACCGCAACCGCCTGCTGAGCATCATGGAAACGATGATTGTGGGCGAGGGCCAGGGATTCGGCGAATCGTCCGATGACACCAGCACGCCCGACACCGGCGCCGCCTTTGGCCAGGATGACAGCGAGTTCAACATCTTCAACACCGACCGGCAACTGGCCGCGCTCCAAACCGCCGCTGAGATGCTGAGCCACCTCAGCGAGAAGAAATCGCTGATCTACTTTGCCAGTGGCCTGCGACTGAACGGCGTGGACAACCAGGCGCAACTGCACGCCACCGTGGACGCCGCCATCCGCGCCGGCGTTTCGTTCTGGCCCATTGATGCGCGCGGACTGGTGGCCCAGGCGCCGCTGGGAGACGCCTCGCAGGGGTCGCCCGGCGGCCAGGGGATGTACTCGGGCGCCGCAGCCCTGGCGATGACCTCCAGCTTCCAGCAGTCGCAGGATACGCTCTACGCCCTCGGGGGCGATACCGGCGGCAAAGCCCTGCTGGACTACAACGACTTGACCCGGGGCATCGTGCAAGCGCAGCAGGCCATCTCCAGCTACTACGTTCTCGGCTACTACACCACCAACAGCGCGGAGGACGGCAAGTTCCGGCGCATCAAGATTACGTTGAACGGCAACCCCGCCGCGGCGCTCGACTACCGGCAAGGCTACTATGCCGGCAAGGTGTTCGCCAAATTCAACGCCGCCGACAAGGAACGCCAGCTTGAAGACGCGCTGATGCTGGACGATCCGATCACCGAACTCACTATCGCGATGGAGATCGATTACTTCCAGTTGAATCGGGCGGAGTACTTCGTTCCCGTCATTGTCAAGATTCCGGGGCGCGAATTGGCCTTGGCCAAACGCCGCGGCGCCGAGCACACCTTGATCGACTTCATCGGCGAAATCAAGGACAACTATGGCATGACCGTCACCAACGTGCGCGACCACGTGAACGTGAAGCTCAGCGACGAAACGGCGCAGCAACTGGCGAAGCGGCCCATCGAGTACGACACCGGGTTTACCGTTCTGCCGGGCAAATACACTATAAAATTCCTCGCCCGCGACGACGAGACGGGGAGAATCGGAACGTTTCAAACTTCGTTTGTCATTCCCAACCTGAACAAGGAGGAAAAGCGGGTTGCCATCAGCTCCGTGGTGCTCAGCAGCCAGCGCGTGGACCTGCGGGATGCGCTCTACAACGCGGTGAAGGCCAAGGACCGCGCGGAGACGGCCAATCCGCTCGTGGTCGACGGGCAGAAACTGATCCCCAGCGTTACCCGCGTCTTCAGCAAGAGCCGCGACATGTACGTCTACCTGCAAGCCTACGAACAGGGGGCACAAGATGCTCAACCGCTGATCGCCTTCGTGAGCTTCTACCAAGCCCAGAAGAAGGCGTTCGAAACTCCGCCCGTGGAAGTGACGGAGGGAACGAGCAACCGGCTGAAAACCATGCCCATGCGGTTTACTATTCCCCTGGCGCAGCTTGCTCCCGGCAAGTACGAATGCCAGGTGACGGTCTTGGATCCAGGGGACCAAAAAGGCGCCTTCTGGCGCGCCCCCGTGATGCTCTTGCCGTAATCCCTTGTCGTCTGTCGCGCATCCAACTCGAGGGGGGAGTTGATTTCGATGCCGAAAGAGAGTAAATTCTCCGGTAGGGATCGATCGCGCCGCCCCTCAAGGAAGGGTGCTATGAAAATACGTGTCAAAGTCTGGGTCCTCGGGACCGCCTTGGTTTGTCTGGCCGCGAGTGCCGCGTACGCGCAGAGCCAGCCCGCCAGCGGCGACTCTTCGCTTGCTGACATCGCCCGCCAGATCAAAGCGCAGAAGGCCAAAGAGCCCAAGCCGGTGCGGGTCATGACTAACGAGACTATTGAGAACGGTGGAACCAAGACCGACTTCGGTGCTGCGCCATCGAAGAAGCCCTCGGGCGATACTTCGCCGACAGAACCGGCCAAGTCGGACAAGCACGACGCGGCGTATTTCCGGGCCGAGCAGAGCCGAATCCAGGGCCAACTCGACACCCACAACCGCGAGCTGAGCGTTTTGCAGCAAAAGCTCGGGCAGAATCAAACTCAGTACTATGCCAATCCGCAAGACTCGCTGATGCAACAGTACAGTCGCGAAGACATCAACAAGCTCACCGACGAGATCAACGCCAAGAAGCAGCAGGTTGCCGATGACGAAAAGGCAATGGACGACTTGCGCGAGCAACTCCGCCATGAGGGCGGTGATCCCGGTTGGCTGCGCTAGGCGAGGGAAACATGAGCAAAGTCACTTCACTGCTGGCAATCCTTTGCTTAGGTGCGGCGTTGCCGGCCGCCGCC
Source organism: uncultured Acidobacteriota bacterium (assembly GCA_963719115.1). GTDB lineage: Bacteria > Acidobacteriota > Terriglobia > UBA7540 > UBA7540 > Bog-366. The sequence continues at coordinate 34,792 of CAVRBF010000016.1, forward strand.
CAGTCCACACAGCCGCAGTCACTGGCGGATGTGGCGCGACAACTTCGCGAGCAGCGAGATAAGGACGCGAAGAAGTCCGCCAAGGTCATCACCAACGACAACCTGCCAGCGCCGGTTCCCTTCGAGGCCGTGACGGTGCTGTCCGCCAATCCGTCGAACACACCGCCGCCGGAAGCGCCAGCCGCCAAACCCGAAACCAGCAGCGAAACCACCAAGCCGACAGAAGCCAAGCCCACCACGCGCGAAGGGTGGCAGGCAAAGTTCAGTGCTGCCCGCGCCGACTTGGCGAAAGCCAAGGAAGCCCAGCAACTCTCCGAAGACGAACTGAACTTGTTGCAGATCCAGGCAACACAGACTCTTGACGCCGCGGCCAAAGCCGACCTGGATACTAAAGTTCAGGCCAAACAATCCGAAGTTGACGCCAACAAGGCCAAGACTCAAGCCGCGCAAAAGGCCCTTGACGACCTGGAGAAGGACTTCAAGGACAGCGGCGCTCCTGCGGATTGGAGCAACACCGAACCACCCAAGGACAACCCGAGCTAGAACCTCACTGCAAGGCCACCGCAAAAGCACGAACACCCGAGATAGCCAAGCCTGCTCAGTCACAGACTCTCGCTGCATTTGTGTGTCCGCGTTGGCCTCGGGTCAGACCTGCCCCGCCTCGACGGGTTTGCTTCCCACCGCAAAGAATGCCGGCGATAGAAAACGGCTGTGCGGCTTCCACGGAGACAAGCGAAACGCCAGAGAGATTAGCCCGTTGCCCATCCTGATTCCCGCGTAGGCAAGAAACCAAAGCCAGCGCGGCCAACCCTTGAACGTGGTCCAGCGATCATCGTAACCAATGTGGATATAGAACGAACCCAGGTAACCGCTGCGGATATCCTGAAGACCCAATGCCGAGAGCGTTTCCGCCAGTTCGGATGGTCCGAAGACCCGGTGAACTTGCCGCAGGGGAGGAGCGAACCGGGTGAATATCCGCCCCTGCAAGCCTTCAAAGTTAGGCACGATCAGCACGAGCTTGCCCCCGGGCTTGACCAGACGCACGTGCGGAGCGATCACCGCCGCGGTGTCGTCGAAATGCTCGATGAGCCCCGAAGAGTAAACCAGGTCAAACGATTCGGGCGCTAGCGACGAATGGAACAAGTCCTCGCAAACCACGCTCCCCGCCACCCTTTGTAAGTCGAGGTTCGCTTTCAACAGCACACAACCACTGGGGGAGAAGTCGGTGCCAAAGACCCGAAAACCGAACTTGCGTGCGAGGTAAGGCAGGACGCGCGAGCCGCCACCTCCAATCTCGAGCGTCCAGCATCCCTTTGCGCCGCTCCAGGCGAGCAAGTGCACGGTGTCGTAATCGAAATCGCGGTAGAGGTGCAAGCGCTCCGGACGCTTCTTCAGCCACCAACCCTCTTCCCAGAAGGATGTGTCGGTCAGCCGCTTCATGACGCTCGCTTCCTACCCACATGCAGAGCGGCGACGCCGCCGGTAAAGTTCCTATAGCTCACATCCTCAAAGCCCGCGGCGCGCAACATCCCTGCCAGGGCGTCCTGGTCCGGAAACTTCGCCACCGACTCCGGCAGGTAGCTGTACGGACCCGCGACTCCCGAAATCCAGCCCCCCACCCTCGGCAGGACGTAATGAAAGTAGGCGCGAAACAGTGGGCCGAAAACCGGCCAGCGCACGCGCGAGAATTCCAGAATAGCCACGCGTCCCCTGGGTTTCAATACCCGCCGCATCTCTTCGACGCCCCGCCGGTAATCGGCCAGATTGCGAAATCCAAACGCCGACGTGATTGCGTCCAGCGACTCGTCAGCGAACGGCAGGTGCAGCGTGTCCGCTTCCAGAAAGTGGATGCGTGACTTACGCGCTCGGGCCTTGCGCCGGGCAATCTCCAGCATGGGATGGCAGAAGTCCGCGCCCAGGACCACACCCTGCGACCTGCGGCCGAGGCTGAAACTCAGATCGCCCGTCCCGCAGCAAACGTCGGCGACGCGCGAGTCCGGGTTCGCCAACACGTCCTTCAACGCGCGTGCCGTGGCTCGTCGCCAGGCAATATCGGTACCGAGCGAAAGGAAGTGATTCAGGAAGTCATAGCGGGGCGCCACGGCGGCAAACATGCTCCGCACCGCCGCGCCCGTGGATGACTCATCGCGGCCCGCCCCCAGGGGGCTTCCCTTCCCCGCAACTGGCGCCGAGCTAGGCATTCCACGCCCCGCTCTGGACATCGTGGAAGGCCTTCGCCACCGCGTCGTTGGGCACGTCGGGCGTCACGCGCACTTTGCCGATCGCCTCCGGCAGAACCCAGTGGATCTTGCCGCTCACGGCTTTCTTATCGCGAGGAAGAAGTTCCAACACCCTCTTCCCTTTCAGGCCGCGAAGTGGAGGTAGAGGCCCAACCGACCTCACCAGATCAGCGATGCGACGGCCGGTGGCGGCATCCAACACGCCCACGAGTTCCGCCAAGCGCGTGACGAGGAGTAATCCCCACGCCACTGCCTCCCCATGCAGGAAGCGGCGGTAGCCAGTCGCTTCTTCGAGTGCGTGGCCGTAAGTGTGGCCGAGATTCAAGACGCGGCGCAGGTCGGCCTCATGCTCATCGCGGCTCACCACGTTGAACTTTCACCTGGGCCGCGCGCGCCACCAGGCTCTCCAGCACTGCCGTGGCGGTGGGACGCAGGCCCGCGACCTTTTCCTCCATCCACCGAAACATCGGTGGGCCGGAGAGGATCGCGTGCTTGACGGCTTCATACAAGCCCGATTGGAACGCGCGCGGCGGCAGGGAAGCCAGAACCTCGGACTCTGACAGCACCAGGTTGGGCGGATCGAAGGTGCCCACCAGGTTCTTCATGGCGCCCACATTGACGGCGGTCTTCCCACCGATGGAGCTGTCCACCTGCGCCAAAACGGTGGTGGGCGCCTGCACGTAGTCAATCCCGCGCATGTAGGTTGAAGCCACGAATCCGCCCAGATCGCCAACCACGCCGCCGCCAAACGCTACGAGCAGCGAACGGCGATCGGCGCCACGATCGAGAAGTTCGGAAGCCACGCGCCCCGCCATCGCCAGGCTCTTTGACCGTTCGCCCGTCGGCACCAGGATGGGTCGCAAGCCCTGCCAACCCGCCTCGCGCGAGAGCCGCTTGCCCCACTTCTCCCACAGCGCGGGTTCCGTCAGCACAAATACGGAGGAATAGCCCTTCAACCGCCGCAGAGTTCGCCACGCCCCGCGCCCCACAATCACCGCGTATTCACCGGCACTCGATTTCACTTGCAGTCGCCGCATAAACCTCCCAAGACGCTTTCAGCCGAAACGCCCTTCCACACTTTGCGACATCAATTGTAGCGTCGATCTCTGATCGACGCCGGCGGTCGGAGACCGCCGCTACAATCCAATGCGCCGATTGCCCGCACCACGCCGGTGACGCGGCACGCGCGGCCTGACTGTAAAAGGGGGGTGGCAAAACCATCGCGCAAAAAACCGCCCGGCCGTTCGTAGTTGTTGCGGAGCGATGCGCCCCTCGCTATCATGGAACATCTCATGGTGACGCACAAGGACGGCAAAGTCGATTTCGTGGTGCTGGGCGGTGGCATTGCCGGCATGCGCGCGGCGATTGAACTGGCGCCGAACGGTCGGGTTCTTGTCCTGACCAAGGATGATCTGTACGAATCCAGCACCGAGTACGCGCAGGGCGGGATCGCCGCGGCGTTGGGCGAGGATGACGAGGTGAGCTTCCACCTGCACGACACGCTGCAAGCCGGCGACGGCCTCTGTCGCGAGGAGGCGGTGCGCGTTCTCGTCGAAGAAGGGCCGCAGCAAATCCAGCAGCTCATCGACTGGGGCATGCAGTTTGACCGCAATGGCACCAAGCTGGCGTTCACGCGCGAAGGCGCCCACAGCCGCTCTCGCATTCTGCACGCCCACGGAGATTCCACAGGCAGCGAAATCCTGCGGGCGCTGATGGCCAAGGCACGCACGCTTCATTCCATTCAGTTGCAACCCCACACGTTTGCCACGGAACTGCTCGTTGACAAGGGTCGCGTGTGCGGCGTCGAGTACCTTGACCCCAAGAGTTCCACCGTCAAACATCTTGCCGCAAACTCCGTGTTGCTGGCCACCGGCGGGCTGGGGCACGTCTACAAAGAGACCACCAATCCCTCGATCGCTTGCGGCGACGGCATGGCCATGGCCTATCGCGCCGGCGCGCTTTTGAGCGACATGGAGTTTGTGCAGTTTCATCCCACCGCCCTGTTCGTCAAGAGCGCCCCACGCTTTCTGCTTTCTGAAGCCTTGCGGGGAGAGGGCGCGCACCTGCGCAACCTGCTGCTGGAGCGCTTTATGCCCCACTATCACGAGGCGGCAGAACTGGCCCCGCGCGACGTGGTGGCGCGCGCCATCATTCGCGAAATGCACAAGACGCGCGCGCAGTTTGTCTACCTCGACCTGACCGCGCTGGACGGCGAGCACGTCAAGAAGCGCTTCCCGCGAATTTATTCCACGTGCATGCAATACAACATCGACATCACGGCTGACCTGGTACCCATTCGCCCGGCGGCCCACTACTCGATGGGCGGAGTTGCCACCGACCTGCAAGGCGCCACTTCCCTGCCCGGACTGTTCGCGGCCGGAGAGACCGCCTCCACCGGCGTGCACGGCGCCAACCGTCTGGCCAGCAATTCCCTGCTGGAAGGGTTGGTGTTCGGAGCGCGCGCCGCCTCCGCCATGCTGAGCAAGCACGTGTCTGCGCCGTTCCCTTCTCCCCAGCCGAGTCCCCGCGCGCCAACTCCCGTGGGCGATCCGCCTGCTGCGGCCACACACGCTGAAGCCAACTCCCATGCGGCAGTGGAGGAAGCCCGCGCGATTCTTTGGGAGAAGGCGGGCATCATTCGCGACGGCAAGCCGCTTGCCTCGGCAGTCAAGCGACTGACCGAGCTTTACGTGGCGCCCGGCCCGCACCCTTCGCGCGAAAGCTACGAGGCCTGCAACATCCTTACCGTTGCGCCCATCATCGCCCGCTGCGCCCTGGCACGAGAAGAAAGCCGCGGTGCGCATTACCGCGCGGACTTTCCCCTGAAGAACGAGTCCAAACCTTCCCTGCATTCGTACATCACCAAGGCCCTTGCGCCCTACTTCGCGTGAGAGCCGGTTAAGCTGCCTGTTCCCCAAGCATCCTGCCTGCGTCCGGATTTGGCCAGGATGGCCATGGTACGGAACGCGGGCGTCTCGCACTACGCGGTAAGGCCGCGACGGGGTCTGGCGATGCTGAATAGAATTGCGACCACCAGCACCGATACGACCCCAAGCAGGGCGACGGCTGTGGGAATAACCACCCAGTGCGCGCAGAGCATGCGGGCGCCGATAAAGATCAAGATCACCGCCAGTGCCACGTGCAGGTAACGGAAGCGGGCGATGGCCTGCGCCAGCAGAAAGTAGAGTGACCGCAGGCCCAGAATGGCAAGAATGTTGGAACTGAAGATCAGAAACGCATCCTGCGTCACCGCAAAAGTGGCGGGAATGGAATCCACGGCAAAGGTCACGTCCGAGACCTCGATCACCACCAGAACCACCAGCAGAGGCGTGGCGCAAAGACGGCCGCCACAGCGCGTAAAGAATCGGCCGCCCTCGTAATGTTCGGCAACCGGGAATAGCTTCCGCGCGAAATTCGTCAGGCGGCTTTTCGCGGGATCGTGCTTCTTGCCCCGGTCGAGCAACAACCGAATTCCCGTGAAGAGCAGGAAAATCGCGAATCCGTAAAGGATGGCGTGGAAATGCCGAATCAGTTGGACGCCCGCCACGATGAAGATCCCGCGCATCACCAGCGCACCGAGCACTCCCCAAAAGAGCACGCGGTGCTGATACTCGGCGGCCACACCCATGCCGGTGAAAATGACGGCGAACAGAAATAGGTTGTCAACGGAAAGGGACTTTTCCAGAAGGTAGCTGGTCAGGAATTGCAGCGCTGGCTCGGCGCCCCAGTGCCACCAGATTCCCGCTCCGAAGGCGAGAGACGCCAGCACCCAAAAGGCGCTCCATGCGGCTGATTCGCGAAATCCCACGGCGTGCGCGCGCCGCTGAAATACGCCCAGGTCCAGCGCCAAAAACGCCAGCACCATGAGGATGAAGAGACTCCACGGGACAAGACTGTGCATGCGTTGGCGGCCGAAGGATCAAACGTCTGAAGGGGTTTCTTGCTTGCTGGTCACGCCGTCCCGGCATCCAGGAATTCGAGTCCGGCGAGAGAACCGCCCTGGGCCGATCGCTGAGACCAAACGACCCGCGAGGAGATGGATTGCTCGAACTCCGAACCCGCCGCGATGCCGATCCGGTCCCCGGGGAATAAAGCGAAGGTGGTTCGCACCCGCATACCCTTGTGCGAAACGTCAACCGTGTAGGCGTCGAATTCGGTCGAGAAGTCTTCCCGCGCGAGCAAGAGGCTGATCGGTATGGTGGCCGGCAATCTTTGCAAACGGCGTTCGGCGGGGGAGGGGGACGCTTACATGGGCACCTCCACAGTAGGGGAACCAGAACTGAAGCGATAGTATAACGACGATAAACTGAAGTCAAGCGAATGAGGCGGGTTAACTGGGGATGGCGCCGGCAGAACGCCTGGCGGAGAGGCAGGGATTCGAACCCTGGGTACAGCTTTTGACCGTACAACGGTTTAGCAA
>CAVRBF010000017.1:0-16724 GCA_963719115.1 uncultured Acidobacteriota bacterium
GAGGCCCCAGACGGCAAGGATCACCAGCCAGAGATAACGGACGATTTCCTTGGAATGCTCAATCAACTTCTTTGTCCCTGACCATCATGAACAAGGCGGTGCGATCTGGCAAGAACGGTCAAAGGACTGGTATGGAAACGGAGTCGAGATTTGAAGACAGCAGCAGCCGGCAGACCTTTTGCAAGTACGTGCAGGGCGCGTCCGTGGTGGGAAGCTCAAAGGCACAGTGCCGGAAAGTCGCATGCGTCAACCGAACCGGATGGTCGGTGAAGATGATTCGGCAGTCTGTAAACTCACCGTTTCCCAGATCGCCGTCGTCGAAAAGTATGGTTCGACGCACCTCGCGGATCCCTCGCATGAGGCCTACCGATACGATTTCGCTTAGAGCCCTGGGCTTCTGCCCGGGCGGCGGTGCGTTTGGGGCCATGTGAGCGCTGGCGAATGGGATAAAGCGCAACAGCGTTGGCCAGTACTCAGGAGAGGATTCGGGAGTTTGGCGCAATTTGGCGGTGATCGCTGCCAACGTCGCCGGATCGGCGGCGGTCTGGGGGCCGGCCTGCTCGATCGCCCGCCGCAATTGCGGCAAGGCGCTTCCGAAGGTCTTCTGGTCCAACTGGCTGAGTCGCTTCAAAGTGACGGTTTGAGAGTGTGCCGCCGCGCCCTGAGCCGCCGCGAGGACGGCGGTTCCCCCGTCCTTCGGCGCCGAAGCACTCACCATCATCACGAGAGCAGCCATCATGACGAGATTCTTGAGGGCTCGTGTATTCACGTCTGCTCCTCCCTCAGTAATCCCAACCCCGCCAGAAATTAGGACTGTCTACGATCTCGTAGCGGTTGGGATCAGCTTTGACCAGCGCATTAGCGGTAGAGTTCCAAACCGTGGCATGGCCGATCGTGCCATTGCCGTACACGTTGTTGTCCTGCATGATGGTTAATCAAGGATGTAATTGTGAAAGCCCTGATTGGTCCTCGCATTGGCGTCCTGCTGGGCCCAGTATTGGGCATGTTGGGCGTCATTGGCGGCTTGGGTGGCGTTGTAGCGCGCCGTCGCTTGCGCGCCGATGGCGTGAATGTTATTGATGGCTTGTTGGGTTTGCGCCCTTATTTGCGCGTCGTCGGCCTGCTTGCGCCGCATGAGCTCCGCATTTTGCTGATTCATCACGTCCGCATTCACATTCATGGTGGGGACCAATTGCCTTCACAGTGGATTCTTGCCGATCGGCGAGGGAATTGGGGAAGAGCGACAGGTGGCGGATTACCATGTAGCCCCTCCACTCGTTGGCCGGCAAGGTCGCGCACATCATTTCGGTCCATGACTTCATACCGGTCCCGTCGTATCCAACTGCCCCTTCACTTTAACGCACTCCTCGCCTTGCGAGCCCCCCTGGGGTGGCGGCATCTGTTCGATTTTTTCAATCTGTACTTGGCTGGCCCCAGGCCGCGGCGCGCCGCCATGCCTGCACCAGGTCGGGAATTCCCGCGTCAGGTTCCCATGATATGGATAGAGAATTGTTCCTGGTATAGGTTTGCCGCCCATTCGCCAGGGGTTCTGCTGCCACTGGCCCTCGATGAGTCCACGGCGTTTCTCATCATGCCGAACGCAACCACTTCTCCTTGTGGACCTTTGGTGATGATGGTTCCGTGGCCACTGCCTGGATCCACCGTCCACCCATCGGTGACGCGTATGGGGACGGGAGTCGTCGGGGGCAGATATGGTGTGCAGTTTGCCTGCCAGACCTGAGCGCGCCCCAGCGGGGTGGGGCCGGGAGGTAGAGTTCGAACTCGCCGCCCCGCCCGGCTGCCACTCGCCAAAGAGCGTGTTCAGCATGGGATTCACGGTCGAGCCTAAGGGCGCCTTGCATCGTCGATCACGAATCCGATCTCCACTTGATTGGGACCCGTGGGAGCGGCAATAAGCAGGCCCGCCCTCTGCCGGTTGCCCATCGAGTGGTTAGCGACGGTGAGGAAGACCGCATCGGAATTAGTGCCGCGCAACCGGAAGACCTTTCCCACCTGCGGCCTTTCCCCACAGGTGTTGTGCACATTGCGCAGAATGGTCGCCATCGCTGCGGCCGGGGTCGTCGGCACCTTCCACCGGGCCGTAGACGATGCGACTGCCGTCGGGATTTTGAATACCTTGCAACGATGTTTGGGTACGCGCCGTTTGCGCGCAAGCTCCCATGAACAGCAGCCCTAAACCACAGAGCACCGAAATCCGCTTATGAATGCACATGTTCGCAACTCCCTTCGGTTCTGGTGGAGGCAAGAGCAGTCGTAGGCAGGCCTCTCTTCCGCGACAGCAGTTTTGTCAAAGGAGACTGAAATGTGACCAGAATTGTAGAGCCTACGGCAGAAGTATCGTCTATGTCGCCGGTCAGTTTGCGAGATGAGGTTTGGTGGTATTTGCCGATTTATCGACGGGGTGGAGCGTTTTGGCGTTACCAAAACTGACTCACTTCAAGCTCCGAAGTGGGGACGTCTTCATGGCCTTCACTTGCTGGCCGTAATCATACTGCACTCGCTCCCTTTCCTCAAAGACCATCGGGCTCGAGATTCTTCCTTTGGGAGCCGCGTGGGTAGCCGTCCAATTGACGGACGGAGCGAGCTTCCGCTTCATAGCTGAGTACAGTGAAGTAAACGGCGCGCTCAAAGAAGCGGCTAACGAGTGTGTAGAGTTCCACCTGTTGGCGCAGATCCAGCGCCGAGTCCAGCCAAACTTCCGTCTGAATAAAACGGCTGATCGTCCGCTCGGTTAACATCAAGGCGCAGACCACCTCAGACAGCGGCACATCTTCCGAAAACCGCTTCTGGCCCAGAGTGCGATAGGCATCTTCAGTGGTCGCATCAGACTTGTGGTCCAGCCACATGCCCAGGTTGTGCACCACCGCAAAGACGCGGGCGTAATGCTCGCTCGCCGCGAGTTTGTGATAACTCGGAGTGCGCCGGTCAGTCCGGAGTTCATGGACCACGGCGTGCGTTAGTTTCTCCGCGTGCTGCTCAATCAGACTTACCAATCGTAAAGCTACCACTTCTCGCTCTCCTCCTTTTCGAAACAACGGCGTTAGTTTATGCGCCCACAACGTGAACGCTTCCTGAGCCGACGCATTCACACCCGGGTCGGCCAGAAGTTGCTTGACGGTTTGGCTTGCGGTGCTCCGGCTGGCATCACGTGCCATCGCGGGGCTCGCCGCTTCAGGACGGCTACGCCTTGCCCGGCGGGGAGCGAAGTGGATTGGGAGGACTGGGTAAGAATAAGTGAAGGGCGGGGTATTTCGGATGTGAGATAGAGAGGTGCTACAGCAACCAACACCGGGCGGAAATCGCTTGTCTCCAGCCGGACCAGCACGGCCAGTTCGCTGGCGAACTCGGCGAAGGTTCCCCAATGCGATTAAGCTTTACAACCCGATGCGTGAGATCAGACAGGCCAAAGTACGAACTGGTTCGTGCGAGCTCCGATATCAGAGTATGCCTGCCAGAAGGAACAGCCGTGAACCATCGGCGCCGAGTCTCGCTGCGGCCTGCAAGTCATCAGGCGTTTCACAAAGCGCCCATCTCCGAGCGCCGCACGGGATGTCGATTCAACGGATTTCATCGTGGCCGGGTGATGTGTTAGCACCAAGACGCAGTACCCGCTCCCCACGGAGCGTCTGCTTCGTACACCTCAATCGCTGTCGGGACAGCCCTCATTGACACAGATTCGCCTGATCGTCCGAAGGTTGTCCGCAGGAATGAGCTAGACTTTACCCGGGCTGGCGCAGACATGCTTTCCAGTGTCTGCGACCCCGCCGTCTGAGAAAATGGACTCCGAGCGTACGCCGGGTCCCAAATCGATGGCCTTTTTGGAGGCGCGCAGGTCGTTGGCGGCGACACAGATATTCTCTGTTCGCGCACCTTCCACGCGCAGGTAGGCTTCGTTTCCTTGCGGCGCGCGACTCGATTCAACCACGCGTCGCGTGTGTCGCGCAGGACCATCACGGATTGCTGTTCGGCGCGGCGAAACCCGCAACCCGCAGTCCGGCAACATCGTCACAAACCAAGGCCGGGCGCAAATCCTCCTGCGCGAAGTTCACCTGCGTATTCAGCAGTCGCAGGTTCTTCGCGTGCCGGCAATAGAATCCATAGGCGGGCAGTACGCCGAACATGCGGTACTCCGGATAATGCGCCGGCAGTTCCCCGACTTCGCGCGCCGCGTCGGCCTGCGTCCCCCCGCCCGCGAACTCAATGCGGATGTTCGAGAGGGTGACGTTCTCCAGCGCGCGTTCGGGCAGTCCGGTAATGGAGCAGCCGGTCTTGTCAATGCCCACCGCCTGCACATCGCTGATCGTGACATTGCGAAACGACCCCAACCCGGGCGTGGGTGCGCCTTCATAGGGAGGCCGGGCGCGGTTTCCCAGGCGCAGAAAGATGGCGCCGCCCACATTACGCATGACGACGTGGGAAACACTGACGTTCTCCAGCGCGCCGCCATCCACACACTCCAGCGCGATGCCGGCCAGCTTCGTGTCATGCACGGCGCAATTGCTGATGGCGACGTTCTGAAATCCCCCCACGCTCTCCGTGCCCAGCTTGATGGCGTTGCAATCCGTGCTGACCACGCAGTTGGTCACCACCACGTCGCGGCAGGGGCGGTCGATCGTGCTCTTTAGTGTTATGGAATCATCCAGGGAGGATATATCACAGTCAGAAATATGCACCCGGTCGCAGGCGTCGATGTCAAACCCGTCGTTGTTGGCGTTACTGCGGCTGTGGATGGTCAATCCGCGCAGGCCCACATCCTGGCACGCCAGGTAATGCTGAAGCCACATGGGCGGGTCGAGAAGCGTAAGATCCTCAACCAGCACATTGCGGCAGTTCACGAAGCGGATCAGGTACGGACGGTTGCCGTAATGATGCAGGCGCGGGAACGAACCGCCCTGGCCGTTGATGGTTCCGCGCCCCGCCAGCGACACATCTTCCAGGTTCGCAGCGTAAATCAGGAACTGGTCGGCATAATTATCCGTGTAGCTGCGGATGGCCGGCGGCACGTGCGGGTAGTCCGCCAGGTTCTTGCTCCCCAGCAGGGTTGCGCCGTCTTCAAGGTGCAGCGTCACGTGGCTGCGCAGCGTCAGCATGCCGGAGAGGTACGTTCCGGGCGGGAGGTAGACCACGCCGCCCGACTGTCCCGCGGCATCGATGGCGGATTGCAGCGCCTGCGTGTCAAGCGTCTGGCCGGTGGCCGCCGCGCCGAAGTCCATGACGTTGAAGAGCCCCTGGCGATGCGGCGCCTGCGGCTTGTCGGCCCCCAGCCCCGCCGAGGCCAACGCGCCTCCTGCCATGCAAGTTCCGAGAAACGAACGTCGGTTCTTTCCTAGTTTCATACCTCGATACCCCCAAACAGCGTTAAACTGAACCGCCTTCGATGCCGGTCATCCCAAGGGGTGGCCAAAGTGGCCATAAATGCTCAGGATGACAGTTTGGTTTGTTGGTGGGGCAAATTGAAGATGGTGGCCATCGCATGGAAAGCAGTGCTTCCGCGTTCCGAGGAAAACGGTTCCCGGAACCGTTTCTCCCCCGTTAGTTAAAGCTGCGGTTGGAGCTTTAGAGTGGGAAGAGCTTTGATCGATTTGCCTGCCACCTTCTCGGCTCGGCGAATTTCATAAAGGCTCTGCAAATTCAGCCAAAACTCGGGGGGGTGCCGAAGAAATGCGCGAGGCGCAGAGCCGTATCGCCGGTGATGGCTCGCTGTCTCTTTATAATTTGTGTGACCCGGTTGGTGGGCACATCGAGTTGCCGCGCGAGCGCGGCCGCGCTCATCCCCAATTCCCGCAGCTCTTCGGCGAGGTGCTCTCCCGGGTGAATTGCCATCACGCCCACGGTTATTCTCCTAGCCGAAGACCATGATTCACTTTAAGCCGTCGTTATTCGTTACGTCAAGCGTAATGCGTGCCTCGCCAAGCAGCAAATAACGTGGATCGCGGGATCTGACGCCCCCTACTCCACCAGTCTGCACCAGCCCACGGGAAACGGGCCTCCTAGAATGCAAAATCCGATAAGGCTTTTGGCCTCGGAAACGAACTCCCGACAAGCGTAATCTCGCGTGCTGTAATGCAGTGGAGTATGATAGTAAGCGTTTCGGTCGCTCCGGTGACGAAATGGCAGGAAGAATCGACAAGCTGACAAATTCCCTGTGAGTCGCAGCTATCAACGTAACACTCGCTGTGGTTGCCTTCGTGTCGTTCATGCTGCCACGATTCACAAATGTCGGCGGTCGACTGTGTCTCATCATATTGCTCCTAGTGGCCGTGGACATCGTACTTGTCTTGCGTGAATTATTCAGGTCTGGCACTCGGCTCCGGGCGATTGTCGCACTGCTGCTTTGGCTGCCGATAGCTTTTCTATTTTTGATGATCATGCAGTGGGAAGGACCGCTCTACGTTGCAGCAGGTGGTAATCCGCCCGTATTTCAAATACGCGGCTTAGCGGGCGTTTGTTCGGTGGATATTTACGGTCCTGAGCAGGAAAAAGCCGAATGGGACGGCGACGATATTGGAGAGATCTGGAGCATCACCACGGATAGATTTCCATTTGAGGCCAAATTCAAATACGGCGCCCCGCCATCCGGCTTCAAGCAGGTCGCTCCGGAAATCACCAACGCTCCACCGCCGCTAGTCCCAAACGTAACCTACAAACTTGTCGTCGGCCGCTGCATGGGCGGACCGCAATACCTATCATTGCGCGGGGATGTGATTTCGGAATACAAGCCCAACGCAAATGAGTGTTGGGGCGAGCTGAAAGTGCCAGAACGTCAAAACCCAGCGTATGTGCGCGTGGACTGCAAGACGCGTCAGCCGCTCCCTATGTCGGACCGCGCAAAGGAACGGCTGAAAGAGTACCGAGAGAATCGAATCCCCTTTTACTGAAAATCACGGCAAGCGCGAAGCGCGGGGGTGCGTCCGTCGGCTGACGGACTCTTCCGCGTCTCCTCCGTTAGAGTCACGAATGGGGTTGCTTCCGGCGTATAGGCGGAAAGCGGTTCTGGAGCGCGTGAAAAAATTGCGCGGAGCCACGGATTAACTCGGATCAGCACAGATAAGTCCTCTCTTTTTATCCGCGCCAATCCATGCTAATGCGTGGCCTGGAATTTCTTCACACGTTTCTGAACCGATTCCCCTCACCGTTCCCCCTGGCGCCGTTTCCCCTGGTGCCGTTTCCCCTGGCGCCGTTTCCCCTGGCGCCGTCTCCCCACTCAAGCCAAGGTTTTCGTTTCCGTTCGCGGTCATCTCAGTGTGGATCCACGCTCGTAGCGCTGTCATCCTGAGCCTCGCTTTTCAAGGCGAAGGACCCCCGTATTTCGTTCTACCCACGTGCAGCGCAGCATGCGGTGCCGTGATACGGCGCGGATGCGCGGTGCTTCCTTCGTACAAATGAAAAGGGTCCTTCGCCCTGAAGTGCGGCCTCTGCAGAAAGATGGCGCGGAACTCATTTATTTTCAATAAATCGACCCCTCGGGTTTGCGCCATCTTTCTGTACCCAAGGGGTGGCCAAAGTGGCCATAAATGCTCAGGATGACAGTTTAGGTTCGTTGGTGGTGCAAATTGAAGAAGGTGGTCATTTCATGGAAATCAGTGCTTCCGCGTTCGGAGGAAAACGGTTACTGGAACCGTTTCTCCCAGTGGACGGATGAGGGGTCACGTCCCCGGCCTCGAATCGCGAAGAGGAAAACGGTTCCTGAAATCGTTTCCCGTTAGCACCTGTAGGGCCCAGCAGCGCTGGGCCGGGCCGAACGCCGTTCGGCCCTACGACCCCTGCCGCCACGCCGCTCAGACCGGACATTTTTGCCTCTTGACAAACGTAGGCAAGTATGTTATACCCACGCGTGTAGGTATAGTGAGGTACAGGGATGTCGCTCCGCAAAGCCCCCACGATGACCCCCGCCCGGATCGAAGCCCATCGCCGCAACGCCCGCAAATCCACCGGCCCGCGCACGGAGCGGGGTAAGGCCCAGTCACGGATGAACCGGTTGAAACTCGGAACGCGCTCGGCCTTTCGCCGCCGGCTGCTGCTGGCGCTGTTGTATGCTCCGCCGTGCTCGGTGGAGGCCACGGCCCGCGCCTTCCTGACACCGGAGCAACTCCGGCACCCGCTGTTCGCCGGGGACATGGAAATCGCTCAAGAGGCGGAGAGGGCAACAACGCAAGACTGCGCCCACATTTTAAGGCAGACAAAAAAAGGATTGTTACTTTTTGACGAACGAAGCCTGAATGTTGTTGAAAAACAAGACCCACAAATTGGAATGTCTGTAGATGTTGCAGAATCGAAAGGAGTTGCCGATTTTCCGGAGATGTTGCTGAAAAGAAAAGAGATCTGACCAGGGCCCCCAGCCTTCTGTAGATGTTATAGAAAACAAAGGCGTTACGCCATTTTCTAGAGATGTGTCTGAAAATAAAGCAGATAACGGCCAGCGCACCGCCCTAAACCCGCCTCCAAACCGCAATTTTTGAGGGTAAACGTGGCAATGCGCTTCCGGTACCGTGCGTCGCAGATCGAGCAGGTAGCGAGCAGGTGCGCGCCCTTCAGCGCTCCTCCGCGTCTCGTAGCTTGAATGCAAAGGGCTCGGTCAATGCGCGGGTAGCGGACGTGCCCGGCGATAGACCCAGAAAATCCCTTCGAGCGCAAACCCCAGCAGCGCGCCCCACATCAGGTTGGTCAGGAATGAGAGCACGCCCACGCACACGGCAATGAAGAGTTGCGGCCGGCGATGGAGAAGGTCGCGCAGGTAGGCGGCGTGCTGCACACCGACGTAGACCAGGAAGACTCCCAGCACGTCCAGCGGGATGAAGCGGAGCAAGCCCACAGCGGCCGCTCCGAACAGCGCCAGCGTGATGCAAACGCTGCCGATGACGTAGCTGGATTTAGGCGTGCGCGCGCCGAAGCGATAGTGCGCGGTGATGCCTCCCGAGCCGTGGCAGAACGGCGCCGACTGAATGGCCGCGCCCAGCAGGTTCAGGATGCCGATACTCAGGCTGAGAGCACGCACGGTGACGCGCCGGGCCTGCTCGCCGTAGAGAATCCGCGCCGTGTCTTCCGTGGCCACAATCGAGTTGCCGAAGGTGAGGGCGAATTGCGGCAACACCAGCAGGACCAGGACCGTTTTGAATTCGCTCAGGCGAGGGTGGAGCAACTGCGGCATGATCGGGCCAAAACCGAGCGCCGGGAATTTGCCGCCTTGCAGCGCAATCCCCAGGACGATGCCCAATATCAGCAACACCAGCGCCGCGGGGAAGCGCTGCGAATTCTGCAAGGCCAGCAATAAGGCTGCCCCCGCCAGCGCAATCAGCCACGGAGTAAGCTTGCCGCCGGGCAGAACCGGACCGCCGCGCGCGCCCATCACCAGCCGAAAGCCCTCGCGCACCAGTACCAGTCCCAGCCCCAGTTGGATTCCCCGGACGATGGGCAAAGTGAAAAGCCTGGCCAGCCATCCGGCCAGATTCGTGACCCCGACAAACAACAGGAGCACCGCCATCAACAAACCGGCGCTGGCAATCTCCGAGGGCGACAGCGACAGCGCCAAGGCAATCGCCGCCACCGCCTTGAACGGCTGCACCGCAATGGGAATTTGGAAGTAGCGCCCGGCCAAACAATAGGTGAGGCCTGCCACAAGAAACAAGGCCGTGGGATTGACGTGGTTCAGGGTGATGAGGGCAATGGCGATGGGGAACAGCACGCCAATGTCGCCAAAGGCGCCGGCAACGTCCAACCGGCTGAGCCAGGGGATCGGGTGATCGGGTGATCGGGTGATCGGGTAAACTGGCCCGGCGGCGCAGTCGGCCGTTGGCGCCGAGGACGCGGAGCTACTTGGCTTGAATTGATCGTCCTTCACCCATTCTCCCCGTTAGCTGGTCTTATTGGTCTCCCGAACACCCGATCATCGGATCACCCGATCACCTGATCCATTTATGAGTATAATCCGGCCGATGCCCAAAGTTCACAGCGTGCTTTCGTTGATCATGCTCCCGATCCTGACCGCCGCGATTTCTGCCAACGCTGAGCAAGCGGCGACGAGCATCGTCTATCCCCAGGTTCCGCAGGCCGTGGTGCTGACCGCCGGTGAAGATCATTACCCGGGCATCGCTCGCGCGCTTTCCACCGTGGGATTCGAAGTGCGCGAAGTCTCGCCTGAAGCCTACCGGGCAATCCCGCATGCGGGCCGATCGCTGCTGATCGTGCCGGAGCAAGAAGCGAGGCGGCTTAATTCCTTGATGGTGGGGGCACTATTGCGCGATGTTGAGGCCGGCCGGCCGCTGCTCCTGGATGGCTCGACACCCTTGGCAGCGGCGCTTGGCGTCACACCCACCGGCGAACAGAACGAGGCATCACGTTACCGCTGGGATCACTATGCCTCCGATCCCGTCCGTCTTCCGGGGCCGCTCACCTACTCCAAACTGCGCTTGCGCGCCGGGCTCCAAGTCCTGGCTGACGACGAGAAGCACAACGCTCCGCTCGTCGTTTCCGGAAGCCTTGGACACGGCCGGTTCATTTACACCGCCATTCCCCTTGAACCGGCGGCAGGCATGGTATTTCAATACCTGCCATTCCTGGCGCAGGCCATTGTTGATGAGTTGCAGATCGCCCCTTCGCTCGTAGCGGACGACCTCTGCGTTTATTTCGACGCGGGAGACAACCCGAAAGTCGATCCCGACGCGGTGGTGGCGCAACTGAAGAAGTGGTCCATCCGCGAAGTGCACCTCGGGGCGTTTTACGATTCAGAGACCTTTGCGAAATTTGTGCCACGGTTTCTCGCCGCCGCGCACCTGGAAGGAATCTCGGTTTACGCGTGGCTGGAATATCCCATGGTCAGCACCGAGTTCTGGACCGAGCATCCGCAGTGGCGCGAAGTCACGGCCAGCGGCCATCCCGCCATCATGGACTGGCGCTATCACATGGCGCTGGAAGACCCGGCGTGCTTCCAGGCGGTGGCCGATCTCACCCGGCGGCTGGTGCTCGACTACGACTGGGACGGCGTGGACTTTGCCGAGCTCTACTTCGAGGCCGACCCCGGCGTCTACAAGCATCCCCGGGAATTTACCCCCATGGGATCGGCCTTCCGGCACATGTTCGTGCAGCGCTACGGAGTGGACCCACGGGAAATGTTCGACCCGGAATCGCCCAATTACGGCCTGAGCAACCCGAAGCTGCGGGGCGAGATGCAGGAACTCCGCGTCGATCTGGTGACGCAATTGACGCAGCAGTTCCTTGAGGTCCTGGCTGCGTGCCAGACGCAAAAGCCCTACCTGCAAACCACCTTGACCTTTATCGACGCGCTGCGCGATCCCACGGTGACTGAGCGCTTCGGCGTCGATCCGGAGCGCTTGCTGGCGCTGCAAAAACGCTTCGGCTTCGCCGTCGAGATCGAAGATCCCTACACCGTGTGGAATTCCAGCCCCGATCGTTATCGCGACATTGGCGAGCATTATCGGCCGCGGCTCCAACCAGGCACGCCGTTTTCCATTGATGTGAATGTGGTCGACCGGATCCCGCCGGGACGCCCGCTCAACCGGCCTCGCGGGCTGGAACTGTACGAACTGCTCGCCAATGTCGCCGCGCACGTGGACATGGTCACGCTCTACGCGTTCAGCACGTTTTCCGCGGATGATATGCGGCTGGTGCCGGCGGTTATTGGCGCGCAACAATTGATCGGCGGTCCGTCGGATAACGGCGCCGTGCAGTGCCGGCGGCAAGTCGTGTGGCAAGCGGACACGCGCGGCAAGACCGTTGATCTCGATGGCCGTGAATGGCCGTGCCAGTCAGATGCCCAAGTGGTGATTCCCGCCGGCAAACATCTCGTTTCCATGCGTCCACAGGCCGATTCGGCCGGTCCCGCAAAGCTACGGGTGGAGTCGATCAACGGCGCCGTCCTGGCAGCCGAACAGCATGGCCAGGGCGTGACCCTTTCCTATGAATCCCGTGGACGCTGCTACGTCACGCTGAATCGGCTGCCCAGCCATGTCCTCTGCGACGGCGCCGAGGGTAGAGCCGGCCTTCTAAGCGACCATGGGCACTTTTGCGAGGTGCTTCCTCAGGGAAAACACTCCATAGATATGCAGTAGGCGCGTCGGCCTCTTCCCCGAATGGCCCATTCCGGCCCCCGGGTATGGCACCCCCGTGTCCACCACCAGCGGGCCATGGGGTTGGCACCGACGGCTCATTGTCCCCGCCGGAATCTCCGGTTAAGGTGAGATCGTCATAATCGTTCGGTCGCGCAGGCAATCTTAGATCGACCCTCCAGGCTCCGCGATGGCTCGCGGCGGGAGGTTAAATGCCACGGCCAAGAGCTTGGACTTCGTCAATCAGTTGTTGCAGGAGGCAGTGAGTTTGAGCTGCTACCAAAAGTTTCCAGGGGGGTGTACGCAAATTCGTCAAGTGATCGTGTCCCCTAACCCCGTTCTGAGATCCGCGTAGTGTTCCTTCCCCAACGGGCGCCGAGCTGGCCCCCCGAATTCGGCGCCCGCCCTCCTCTCTGAAGTTGCTTATCCCGTCGCGAGTTCAAAACTTCGCAGAGTCAGGCATCGAGGCCTGGGCACTTACCGTCATCTCTTGGCTGGTCGGCGGTCAATCCGCAGAAGGGTGTTCGGGCAGGCCTTCACCTCCATTGGTGAAGGCCCGATTAGACGTTGAACGGCGTTACGCGATGTTCACCAGCCCGCTGCCATTCGAAGGCAGTTCTTTGAACGGCACCGCGAACTGTTTCTCAATCTTCTCCCGGAAGCAGGGGCCGGAGTTGTAGGTGCAGAACGGGTAGACCAGGCCGTTGGGCGCGGCGTAGTGGATGACGCAGCGCTTGACGCGGTTGATATCGTAGTTATAGACATCCATGAAGTGCATGCCCGCGACGAGCAGCGTCTTATAGGTGAAAGTTCCATCGCCCTTGCCGCGGCCCTGGGAGTGGTCGGTCATGCCCTGGAGGGTGTTCAAGAAGCGCTCGAAAGTCAGGCCCGGAGGCGCGAATTGGGGCTTGAAGTGACGGCGCAGGGAATTCCACGCGCCGATCTTGGAGAACATCTTGACGCGTGCGCCTTCGGCCTTGCGTGCCAGCAGGTCGATGTCCCGCAGCATGGCGCCGACATCGAAGAAGCGGGTAATCGGCACCGCCTTCTTGGAAATCGGATCGACGTAGAGATACGTCCCCATGGCGCAGTGCGGATGGGAAGTAAGATTCGGGCGCTGGAAATTTTGCAGGGCGGAAAGCAGCTTGGAGAATGGCGACGTGCACGAGAGCGGGAACCAGTCGTTATACGTATCGGTAATGCCCGTCTGCTCGGAGATGCAATGGGCCAGGTCGGATTGCGTAAAGCGCTTGGCCTCCAGGTCGCGCCGATTGATGCGCCCGGTAAAGGCCACTGGCTGAAAACTGAAGCCGCTGACGCAATCGATGTTGTCGATGGCGAAGCGCACCATGTCGCCCAGTTGATGGTCATTCACGCCCTTCACGATGGTGGGGACAAAGACGATCTTCAAGCCGGCTTTGCGGCAGTTCTCAATGGCGGCCAACTTGCTGGCCATCAGCCGTTGCCCGCGTGTGCGCAGATAAATCTCGTCATTCAGCCCGTCGAATTGCAGGTAGAGGGTGTGCAGGCCCGCTTCCTTGGCGGCCTGCGCGAATTCAAGATTGGCGAAGCTGATGCCGTTGGTAGCCGCCTGAATATGCGTGAACCCGAGTTCCGTGGCCTTGCGCAGCACATCCATGAAGCGCGGATAAAGCGTGGGCTCGCCGCCGGAGAATTGCACCACGCGATTGGGCACGGGCCGCTGGGCACGCAGGCCTTCCAACATGCCGGTGATCTGCTCGAACGACGGTTCGTAGAGGTAGCCCGCGGCGTTGGCATTGGCGAAGCACACCGGGCAAGTCAGATTGCAGCGATTGGTCAAGTTGACGTTGGAAAGCACCGTGTGCGAAGTGTGCATCGAGCACAGGCCGCAGTCGTCCGGGCAGCGTGTGGCGTCGAGTATCGCCGGATTTGTCAGGCCGCGATTGTCGCCGAACTCCCATTCTTCCATCTTCAGGTAGAGGCGCGCGTCGGAATAAATCTTGTCGCGAAACTCGCCGTGGGCAACACAGGTCTTCTCCATGTAAACCGCGCCGTCTTCTTCAAACAGCCGCGCATCGATAACCTGGAGGCATTCCGGGCAGACGGACTGCGTGGCCTTAGGCAGGCCTTTCTCCAGCGGTTCGATGGGAGCGCCGGTGAAGGTGGTTTGGGGTTGGACGATTTCAAAGTCGTTTCGACGGCGAGTCTTGGCGGGGGGAGCAATCGTAAGCGTGGCCACATTTCCTCCTGAGGATGGCTGATCCCGTCGCGTCGCCCAGAATTTTCTCGCAGCGGGCAAAAGTTGCGGGGCACGTTCGCAGGCAGAGAACGACGGAGCAAGCCTTAAAGGGCGAATTAGAGCATCCCCGTCAGGGTTGCGAAACGACAAACCGCTATACGGCGCCAATTTAGCGGCGAACGGTTGTTAAAGGGGGTTGAACTGCAAGCGACAAATTGTTCATTCTAAATGACTTATGACAATTTGTCCGAATCAACACCGAGGCACTGCATCGTCCCATAGCCGACACCGCAGGGCAACAACGGCTTCTTTTACTTTCGGAAGAGGTTCTCGAAAGCTTGGCGAGCGTCCAACGGCCTGGAAGTGGAAGTCTCCCGTTCGATGGTGGTTCGCGGCGAGTAAAAGTTGCAATGGTTGCGGGCATCCTTTTTGGGGATGCGGGCACTCACGGGTTGTGTGCATTCGAAGCGGCTGGAAACGTCGAAGAACGAGCATTGCTTGCAGCTATGCAGTTCGGCGTTGCAGCGGGGGCATTTGCCGGTGAAATCGATTCCCACCGGCAGGATGCCGGCGCACGAGGAGCAGCGCACCACCTCGCGTTTACCGGGCAGATTCGGCGTTTTGGGCCCGAATTGCTCGGCTTTCTTTGCGGGGGGGCGCTGGGAGCGCTCGCGATCGTCTCCGGAATCCTGATACCCCCGCTGTCTGTACTTCCTATCCATCCTCACTCCTTTTCTGTTGGACGGTTTGATAATTCTAAAGTTGGATTACTGACTCTTATCATACGCTGCCGCCGCACTTCACGCCACCAATAAAATAACTCCACAGGCAGGGCGCCAGGCTCGTGCCGCGGGGCAGTGGCATGGACGAAGGGCTGGCATTCTTTCTGCTCTGGGGGCGTCGGGTTCGTGCCGCGCGAAAACGTGTAGCGGCGGGTTTACCCTGCCACCCGGGCGTGGCCACGCCCCACCGCGTGGCGAGGTAAACTCGCCGCTACAGCCCAATGCCGAATTATTCCGCAGCGTGTGGAACTGGGCACGCGCCGCCCTCCGGGCGCAGGCCCAGGGCTGTGTCTTTTTCGCCACTCACCGATCCCCTCTTGAGGTCGCCGGGCAACTGCACTGGGGTCAAAAACAGCTAAGTGTATTTGTTTTGATAAACATCGCAGGTTAGAAATAGTAAGTTGCTTTGTTTTCATACATATCGCAGGATTAGCCTCGCAGCGCCTGTCGCCTTCCTTTGTTTTCATCAACATCGTAGGAATAGCCTGCAAAATTTAATTCCCCTTTTTTTCGGGGCTTTCTCCGCTTCGATGAGCCATCTAGCTTTGATTCAGCGACTTAGCACCAAAGACATTCCGCCCGTTTCGCGTATAAGTATCTTTCTTTTCTGGCACATCGTAGGTTCCAAGGAAGCGTTCGCCGACTCAACCGCTGCGTCCTGTGGCGCTTTTACCACACATTCCCGGTCGTAACTACGGCGTCACACGGATTGCGACCTGTAACGCCGCCCTTTAGGGTGGCATGCCGGGCTCAAGCCCGGCGCTACCTCAGTTCCCGTCGCTACCGAGGGTAACGGGAACTGTGACGCGCTACACTAGCCTAAGCATATCCGATCAAGAATGTCAAGTAAAATCATTAGCTAGTTGATAAAGCTTTACATCCCGATGAAGGGATCACCAAAATCGATATCGAAAAAGGTGATATCCGCACTTTTGTCCCCTTGCCTGCTGGCTCCCTATCCGTAATTTCTCCAGTGGCTGGATCTTTAATCTCATCCCTTCCGATACCTTGGGCTCGGATGAATGACGCTTGAGGTATCCCATCCGCCATCATCGCAGAGGGACTACCAAAGTGATTAACCAGGAGATCGCTCGGGGCATCAGTCTGCGGCAAGCAGGTATAGTAATTAATACCCCAAGCACTGGAACGCTTCAGCTCCACAAGTGATCCGTCGGGATTCTTCGGGTGGAGCTTCATGAAGAACTCCTCGAAGATTTTGGATTTTATCCAGACCTCGATGCCGGCATCTACACGGTTCACCTTCAGCTGGCAGACTTCTATTTCGCCATCCTTAATAACTTTTTCCATATCTTTCTCCTTTCCAAATTAGATTTGTGTTTCTGGTGTTGCTGGTACTTTGATGACGTTGCCTACTGTTCCTTTCTTTTTCTTTAGGCTTAGTCCTCCTTTCGTTCTTGGCTTAGTGGACCATATAAACCTGCGCCAGTTGTGTTCATCTTGAAGTACAGGTATCTCTGGGTATACGCAATCAGGATTACTAGTGGTTATTTCCCAACCAAATACTTTCCTGTCAATGGGATTTCTATGGATTGGGAAGAAGTATATTTTGTGCCCAGTCTTTAGTTCCCTGTAATACCATTGGTTGAAGTGGAATATTTTCATATCTGATAGCTTCAT
>CAVRBF010000018.1:0-112011 GCA_963719115.1 uncultured Acidobacteriota bacterium
TCGCTGAAATCCAGTCCCGTCTGCGGGATCAGGTACGGTCCCCCATCGCCTGTATATTGCAGCTGGCTATTGTAGCCGCCGATGAGAGCGATTCCTCCCAGCAAGGAAGTATTGCAGTTTACTATGCCGAGCTGCGTGCAGATGTTGACAGTATTGAATGGGTTGAGAAATCCGTAGTAGGTCCGCACGAAGCCTACCCGTGCTTCGTTCACCAGTTCTGCACTCAGCTTGCTTGTCAAACCGATCGAGGAGCCGTACGGATGGTTGAAATTCGTGCCGCAACCGAAGCCTGCGCAGGAAGGAATATTTGGAAAAAGGGTATTGTGCGTCTGGTCGGCGCGTCCCCGGCTAAAGCGGCCAAACAGCGAGTTCTTGCCGTTGATTACATAGTCCACGCGTATATCAAAATCATTCCAGTTTTCGATTATTCTTGCGGTGTTGGTGTAGTTGTCAAACAAACCGAAACACGAGCTGTTCTGCGAGTGATTGCAATTTGGCTGCGGGAAAATGTTTAGGTAGGCCTGCCCGACCGTGTTGATTCGAGAAGCCGGAATCACGTTGGGTTGTGAACCTGACCCCATAAACTGCAATCCGGTGGTGGGGTCGAGAATCTTTATCGGAGTTGAAATTCCGGTACTGGTGGGGCACGTAGCCGCTCCTCCGCACAGCAATTCGGAAAAATCGCCTTGTCGCATGGCGTCCGTGGGGACCGTCGCGAAACCGACGTTGGCCGGTTGCTTCAGGCGAAGCCCTTCGTAATCTCCAAAAACGAAAAGCTTGTTCTTTACGATTGGCATTCCCAGAGTGCCGCCGAACTGGTTGCGATTGAAACCGGGCGTAGGCGTATGCGGCGAGGTGAAAAAATCTTCCGCGTTCAGACTAGTGTTCCGGTTAAATCCGAAGGCGCTGCCATGTATGTCGTTGGTTCCCGATTTTAGCGATGTGACGACCAGTGCACCTCCCGCACGACCGAACTCAGCTGGCGCCACGCTGGTTTGAACTTTGAATTCATCAATGGCATCCGCCGGCGGAAAGAAGATAATGGTGTTGACTAAGGATTCATTGTTGTCGATCCCGTCCAGAATGAAGTTGTTGGCCTGCGGGCGAAGGCCATTCACTGCCAGCGAGGCGCCGCCTTCCTGCCCGAATCGAAATGTCTCCGCGTTATTATTGACTCCGGTGGCGGAGTTGGACCCGGTGGGAATGCCGCGGCTAGCTCCGGGCAAGAGCGTGGCCAACTGCGTGAAGTTGCGGCCATTCAAAGGAAGTTCTGTGATTTGCCGGCTTTCCACGACGCCGCCGATCCCCGAGTCTTGCAAGTTGAGCACTGGTGATCCAGCTTCCACGATCACCGTTTCGGTTTGTTGCCCAACGTCCAGCGTGAAATCGGCGTCGCCAGCTTGCGCGACCTGCAATTCCAGGTCCCGCTGCGCCTTCTTAAAACCTTTCGCAGAAACCTGCACTCGATAATGCGCCGGCGGCAGCGCCGACACCGAGTAGTAACCGAGTTCATTCGTTGCAACCGTGGATATGCGGCCCGTATCCAGACTTGTGACCGTGATCGACCCTCCACCTACCGCGGCACCTTGCGGATCCGTCACCGTGCCCTGCAGCCGCGCAGTGTCGCTTTGTGCCGGGCACATACAAGCGGTCGAGAGCATTAGCAATACAACGCCGGACCACAAAAACAGTCTTTTGCTTTTCATTCTTAGCTTCTTTCTAAATGTGTTTTCATTAGTTGTTCACCCCACAAGAAGGGACTGGCGAAGACGAGCACATCGTGGCGGCGGGAGGCAAGCTCATCTTCGTTTCTGGACATCGGCCAATCTACGGCAGGCAAATGTTCTATTTCTTCGATCCTACTCTCAAGTCCAGAGCGGGCATCCCGCCTCCACGCGAGTTCTATTGCATTCAAAACGGCGCGCCAATTCCCCAGGAGCCATTCGTTCCTAATGCGCGTCACCAACCTCAAACGCCCACACGCGGCCCCGGGCCATCCACGCGCGAATTTGGAAAACAATCTTCGCATCGAGATCCATTTTGGAATTTAGAGGATTACAGCTATGCATGCAAAGCCCCCATTGGGTAATGCCAGCCACTCTTTCGAGTGAGGGTTTTGGGGGGCCATGCCCTAACGGATCACCGTGTCGTCGGTAATCCGTCGTTGGGATTTGGTCCCAGTCAGGAGGAGAAGTGGTGTCCGCGCAGGGGACCGGCGACTGCCCTGACTCGCTCGAAACATCGCCCTGAAAGCACTCCAACAAAATGGCTGCTAGGGTGAATCCATCGCACTACCTCTGGTCATGCCAACATTTAGGTATTTGATAACGTATTGGCACCGACACCCACCGGCACCAACAGGCGTTGCAATACGTAAATGCCCTTGCTTCAGTTACATGCTCACTTATCGAGCTTGGACTACGGAATGCTTCAACCAGGACTGTAGGGTAGTGATCTGTGTGGGGCTCGGGTAGATCTCAGAGACTAAAGCGCGAAGCCTGGGTTCGACATTCTTGGTTCCCCAAGGTTCCAATTGCGCCAAGGAGTTTGCTATGAGTCCGAGATTTCAAACTTACGAGACCAGGATCTTTCGGCGCAGCCGGGAGAGGG
The DNA here is from genome assembly GCA_963719115.1 of uncultured Acidobacteriota bacterium. GTDB lineage: Bacteria > Acidobacteriota > Terriglobia > UBA7540 > UBA7540 > Bog-366. The sequence continues at coordinate 2,611 of CAVRBF010000018.1, forward strand.
AAATTCGGTGTCGATTGACCTACGAAATCACGCCATTCCCGGATGGCCGGGTCGGTTGGTTCCTCATTGGAATAGAGGAGATGGAATAGGCGGGAATTAGCGTGGAGCGTGAGGAAAAAGCCTTGCTGGCAGCAGAATCCACAGAAACCCGCGGTTTAAGCATCCGCGTGGCAGACAGAGAATGGGGTGCGGCGGTTTCCTTGAACGGGCGGATATCTATTGAGTCTTCCCCGGAGTCTCCGCGCATGCCTCCTGCAGATACTTAACCGGAAGTCCCTGTCGATGCTCCTGATTGACGTTGTTGCGGTGAGCTACATCGACCTTTCCGGAGTCGCCACATTGGTTGAGGCACTCAAGACCGCACGCACGCGCGGGATCGCATTCCACCTGGCTGGGTTGACAGGTACGCTCCGTTACCTATTCGAGGTCACCGGGCTGCTGGGTGTGTTTGAAACTCAGGGCAAGGCGAGCAATCGCTCCCTGCCAGAGGTTATGTAATGGCAAATCTCACGGAGAGCGTTGGTAGAGCAACTCTCAAACACCTCGACTATGTCGGGGGACTCAGCATCCAGTTGTGGTCAGCCGTTCGTGCGCTGGGTGCAACGTTGCCCTTTATCGGTAATCGCTATCGCTGGAAGGCGTGCATCGACCAGGTGCAGCAGATCGGAGTTGAGGCGGCCCCGATGGTGGGCCTCATGGCGATGTGTTCGGGATTCATTCTCGCCATGCAAGGGGCTTCAGAGGCTCCATCGCTTTGGAGCCATGCACTATGTGATTGAACTCGTTGCTGTGGGCTTCACGCGGGAGTTGGGACCCCTCATCACCGCCATCGCCGTCAGTGGGCGTTCGGGTTCGTCTTTCTCTGCCGAGATTGGGACCATGATGGTGACGGAAGAGGTTGACGCACTTCGGGTCATGGCATTCGAGCCCGTTGAGTTCGTGCTGGCGCCCAAATACCTGGCCGCGCTCATTGCGGTTCCTTGCCTCAGTGTCCTTTCGAATGTATGCGGCATATTTGCGGGCGGGTTGTTTATGTTTTTCAGCACGCGGCTGGGTCCTGGGCTTTATCTACATTACGTTCTCACCTCAATTGTGTTGCGAGATGTGCTTAGCGGCCTCGTAAAGAGCTTGGCGTTCGCCACAATCATCGTCCACGTCGGGTGCCTGGAAGGGTTCCGTGTGCACGGGGGACCCGAAGCTGTGGGCCGGTCCACCACCGCCGCTGTGGTCAAATCCACTTTTCTGGTCATCATCGCCGACGTGGTCTTCACCGGCATTTTTTACTTCACCGGGGGGCATTGATGGCCATCATTTCGGTTCGGGACCTGGTGGTGGAATACGAGGGACGCCGTGTCTTGAACAGACTCAGTTTCGACATCGAGCCAGGTGAGACGATGGTGTTGCTGGGCGGCAGCGGATCCGGCAAAAGCACTCTGCTGCGCCACATGATCGGCCTGGAACGCCCGCTGTCGGGCAGCCTCTCCGTCAAGGGGGTGGACATCGCCCGCTGTTCTGAGGCCGAACTCAAACAGGTGCGGCGGTCGATTGGAGTCGCATTTCAAAGTGCGGCCTTGTTCAACTCTCTTTCGGTCAGGGACAACATCGCACTGCCTCTGCGCGAGCATACTTCGCTCGCCCCTTCCATTATTGACCTGATGGTCTGGATGAAGCTCGCCGTGGTCGGCTTGGCGTCGTTCGGGAAGTATCGCCCTCAAGAGCTATCCGGAGGCATGAAGAAGCGTGCGGCGGTGGCACGTGCCCTCGCCTTGGACCCGGAAATTCTGATGTTCGACGAACCCTCGGCAGGCCTTGATCCGATTGTGGCGGCGGAATTCGATGAACTTATCCTGGTTCTCAAAAGGGCGTTACAGATGACCGTCATCGTCGTAACGCATGAACTGGCAAGTGCGTTCCGAATTGCAGACCGGATCGCCATGCTCTACCAAGGATCATTTCTCGCCGTCGGAACGAAAGATGAAATCAGAGCCAGCCAACATCCACGGATCCGCCAGTTCCTCGATCGTGCGCCCAATGACACTGCGCAAAGCCTAGCGCTGGAAACCTACTTTGAGCGATACCTCCAAGGCCAGGAGAACAATCTGTGACAACGGAAGCAAAAGTCGGAATCTTTGTCATCGCATGCCTCGCCATTTTCGCCAGTACACTTGTGTACTTGCTCAACGCCCAGTTCCGGGGTGGCGGCGTGCACTATCAGACCTATCTGCGCTACGCCGGCGGCCTTGAACCCGGCAGCGCGGTGCTGTTCGGGGGAATCAACGTCGGCAGAGTCACCGCCGTCCGGCCCTGGCAGTCAGATCCGACACGCATCGAAATTCTGATGGAACTTAAACAGGGGACGCCCGTGAATGAAAAGTCCGCCGCCAAGCTCGGTTCTGTCAGCCTCATGAGCGAACCGGCCCTGGTGGTCAGCACCGGCAGCAATGCTGCCCGCCGCCTTCGCGCCCGGTACGTCAATTCCCTCCGAGGAGGCGGCCACCTTGGATGATATCGCCGGCAAGATGGCTATCGTCGCGGATAATGCAAACGGGCTTATCGTTCAGGTAAAAGGGGAAGTTGGCGAAATAAGCTCCGACGCGCGAAGACTCCTCGCAAATCTGAATTCGGTGACCGGCCAGACCAACCAGGAACAAATCGCTATGCTTCTGCGCCAAGCCAATGGGATTTTGGCAGACGAGCGCCCAAAAGTTAATCACCTCACGGATCAACTAACCATGCTGACTGAACATGCCGATACGGTAATCAATAAGACGAGCCCGCTGGTCGATCATGTCGACGGCACCGTTCAGAACGTCAACGCCACCGTAAGCGATCTGCACGAGCCCATACGCAAGGACTTGGCTGAACTCCAGAATACGTTGAACGAGGCCAAGAGCTTGCTTGCGAACATGCAGGTTATGGTGCGGGCCAACGACTCTAAGATCAACGACACGATTGAAAACCTGCGGATAGCAACCGACAACCTGGACCAGTTGACGGACTCTTTGAAGCAGCGGCCGTGGAGCCTGATTCGCATCAAGCAATCCGAAGAACGTAAGGTTCCGCAATAGGAGGAAGGAAAACATGAGAACACGTCTACCAGCAATTCTTATCTTGCTAACAGTTTCGGCTTCCGTGATCGGCTGCGCGGGTAAAACCAAGTTTCCGTCCTATTACACCCTCCATGTGGCGCCGCCGCCGATCCTCCCATCGCGAGGGGGACGCGAGCTTCGGTCGCGGTGCACGAGTTCCGGTCACCGGCTTACCTCCGACAAGGAGCCATTGTTTACCGACCGTCGGCAGAACAAATCGGGTTTTACAATTATCAGCGCTGGGCGGTTGACCCGCGCGCGTTCGTGACCAATGCGATTGTCGATCGTCTGCGTGCGAGCGGCAGATTCTCCGAGGTGAAATTCTATGATGGGCATACGGATATCGATTACCTCCTCAGCGGTGAGTTGGAGAAACTTGAAGAAGTGGATTACGACGGCGGGGTGAAGGTCGAAGTTGCTCTCTCTGCGCAGATGACCGATCTCCGCTCTGGTAAAACGGTCTGGGCCAACGACGCGTCCGATGTCGCTGAAGTAGACAAGCGAACAGTACCTGCAGTTGTGGCCGATATGAGTCAATCGATGGATCGGGCCATCCAGAAGCTCCTGGATTCGCTACCCAGTCTTACGACAACCAGCCCTGAACCGCGCAAGAACTGACACTTTCGTTTCGGGCCGCCCAGCACCCGATATTCGTGACAGAAGCAGAGGTTGCGAACGCCAGAAACCGGCTCAGGGTAATCCGTTTGTGGTGGGTACATGAAAGAGTTAATGCAACAGGTTGCTTTTCTTCCGCCCGGCGTAAAATTAGCCTTTGCAGTTCTCGGGATTCTGCTCATTTACGCAGCGGTTCGCCTGCTGGAATTAACCCTCCCCCGTCATTTTGGGCAGGCCGATGAGAGATATCGCGTCCGGAAGTTTGTTGTATTCGTCGGGTATGTTGTCGCTATCCTATTGCTGGTAATACTCTTTGAAGACCGGTTGGGCCGCCTCAGTCTCGCCTTAGGCGTGGCAGGCGCTGGTCTCGTGGTGGCCTTGCAGGATGTGATAGCAAGTTTTGCGGGCTGGTTTGCCATCAATTTTTCGCGGCTTTATGTCGTGGGAGACAGAATTCAGATTGGCGAAACCAAAGGTGACGTGATCGACATCTCTATCCTTCGCACTACGATGATGGAAACCGGAAACTGGGTGAGGGGAGACTTGTACAACGGCCGGATTGTTCGTATTCCGAACTGCTTTGCCCTTAAGGGGCCGGTTTTCAATTACTCCCAAGGATTTCGGTTTGTTTGGGATGAAATCAAAGTTCCGCTCACGGTGCAAAGTGATCACCGACTCGCAAGGGAGATGCTATTGCGAGTAGCGGAGGAAACGGTTGCTCACTTTCTAGTTGAGGCTGAGATTGCCTGGAAGCAAGTGACTGATAATTTTCGAATCGAAAATCCCCGACTCGTACCGATCGTGGCCATGGCAGTGAACGGCGGATCTTTGGAGTTTACGGTGAGTTACATCGTCGATTACATGGAGCGAACCGTAATGAAAGATCGGTTGTTCACGAAGATCGCGGACGAGATCACGAAGAGCAGTGGACAGCTTGATTGGGCGTCCTCATCCACTACCGGCCCAAGCCGTCCGGCAACGGTGGCTCTCTCACGATAGAATGCATGCTCGCGCTCTTCGCCCCCTGTGCAACCGATATTTTTTGCCACCACTTAACTGACTTCCACCAGCACGAGGGACATATCATCTTCGGGCGGGCCTTCACGCCACGCGGCAATCCGATCCAGAATGCCCTGCTTCATTTCATCGAACGGCAAGACGCTCGTCTCGCGCACGAATTTCCGTAGGCCTTCGAGACCGAGCATTTCGCCGCCGGAATTGAACACCTCGGTGAAGCCGTCCGTATAGAGGATGATGCGGTCCTTCGGGCGCAACTCGACGTCGGCAGCCGCGATCGCATCCACCGCGTTGGAAAAGGCGCCGAGGATCATGTTGCGCGATTCCAGCAGCCGCGGATCTTCTCCCGGCTGCACGACCATCACCGGCGGGTGGCCCGCCCCGGCAAAGACCATTCTCCCGCCATTGCGGTCGACTCGCACGACCGCGAGCGTAACAAGGAATCCCGAACCAACGATTTCCTGCATCAAGAGGTTGTTCAGCTGGCGAAGCAGGTCACCGAGCATCGCGCCCTTGTGCAACTGCGTGATCGTTTCGGAATAAATGCGATTGGCGATGAGCGCGGAGCCGATACCGTGGCCGGCGACGTCACAAACCAGTAGATTCAGGTGCCGCTCGTCGAATGGGCTCACCAAGCCGAAATCGCCTCCAATCGCACGCACGGGGTGATAGTACGATTCAACGCGAATGCCGCCCCACACAAGTGACTTCGGTGCCAGGCTTTGCTGCACGCGGGCAGCGAGCGCGAGATCTTGCTCAATCTCCTTTTGGTGATTCTCGAGCTGGATATAAGCGGAGCAGAGTTCTTCTTGAGAGCGTTTCTGCTTCGAAATATCGCTGAAGGTTACGACAGCGAGACGGGATCCATCGGGGACCTGTATCGATCGGGTGCTGAGGATGACCGGTAGATGGTCACCGGTTCTTGTTGGTAGGAAGAATTCTTCACGACCGCGACCCATTCGAAAGGTTTTCTGTCGGAGCTTTTGGATGACGGCGTAGTCCTCTGGGCTGGAATAGAGCTGTCCTGCGTCCAGGCCAACGATGTCATCCCGAGAGATCCCGGTCATTTCCTCAAAAACATCATTGGCATAGAGAACCTGATCACTTTCGTCAGCAATCACAACGCCTTCGTTTAATGCTTCGAGAATGTCCTCCATCTGCTCCAGCCACTGCGGTTTTAGAATCTCCACGATGTCCTTCTTTTCGTCCGTAACCTAGCTTGAGTAGTCTGCAAAATGCTAGGCCGGCGGCGAGCCTGACAGAACCGGCGCAGCTCAATTCACGGCCGGGCAGATCGAATAGGTGGGCCACGAGTTGCACCTACTCTCTTTTTCTATGTTGAGACACTTGGCAGAAGCTAAGCCTTATCCAGCACCATGAGCACAAATACCAGTGGAAGGTAGATGATCGATGCAAAAGGAGCTGACGGGCGATAGCATTCGATCGGCTCAAGGCCAGGCGTGCTCCAAAATAGAGAAAGCTGGAGCTCAGCAGCAAAGCTCCTGCCAGGTAGATTGAACCGGCATGGCCCAGTATCGTTGGAACCAGACTGAGGGGAAGCAAGACAAGAGGCGGCAAGAGGCTTTGCCAAGCCGTGAAAGAACCTTTTCGCTCCCCCGAAGGAAGAACCAGGTAGCCGGCCCGAGCGTAATCCTCCCGATACATCCAAGCAATCGCCATAAAGTGAGGGAATTGCCAAAGGAAAAGGATGGCATAAAGCACCCAGGCCTCCATGCTCAACTTGCCGGACGCGGCCGCCCATCCGATTAGCGGAGGCACAGCGCCAGGAAAAGCACCAACCAGCGTGCAGAGACGGAGTCTTTCGTTTGAGAGGAGTGTAGAGAAACAAGTAACTCACTAGCGTCAGAACCGCGAGCAGGCTGGCCAGTGCATTCACGGCCACAGCCAGATAGATGCCACCTACGCAGGACAGCAAGATCCCGAACCAGAGAGCGCCGGAAGGTTCAATCCTGCCCGCAGCTAGGGGCCGCCGCGCGGTCCGCCGCATCTGAGCATCGAAGCGCCGCTCGATGTACTGATTCAGCGTTCCGGTGCCCCGGCCACCAACAACGTCCCGAGCAAGGTATGAATAAGCAGCAAGAGAAGGGGAACGGATGAGACGGGGTTGGGCGAGGCCGAGGCAGAAGCCCGCCAAGGTGGTGATGACAATCAGAAAATTCACTTCCGGCTTGGTAAGCGCCCAGTAATCCGCCAAGGCATTCGAGGGTGTCAGGTGACGCGCGCATCGACCGCTGCCACTTCTAAGCGCGCTGACGCTGGATTCGGTTGCCGTCATCTGGCGACCTCAACGTTTGCCGGAGGCCCTGGCAGCCAGCGTTGATGCAACGTGGCTTGGGGTTGTTCCGCTCGGGTAGCATCCGGGAGGAGAAAGGATCTGGACGGTGACGACGACGGCGGGGATCAAATAGATGAACGTTGCGCAAACCCACATCAGGGCGCCCGCGCACTCCTGGTCCTGGAGGGGTGAAATATTGAAGAGCCTAGGCGCAGCCAGATAGGACGGGTAGACCACGCGATCACAAAACGCCAGAAAAGCCGAAAGCGCATCGCAGGGAAGCGTGGCCAGGAAAAGGTACAGGGGAATGCACCAGCGAGGCCACCTGGCAACACTCGGCCAAGGCTGGACTACCGGCCACCAGAATAGAAGTCCGGTCGACGAAAAAGCATGCGTGCTCGACTTCATGCCACAGCATCCGAACGCAGCCCCAGCTCAAATAGCGCAGGAACATGCCAGCCGACCAAGGCAATCATAGCGGCCAGCCAGCAAAACACCGGGTGAGTCAGCGTGCGTCCAAGCGACTCGATAGGTGGCCAGCGCAGAAACGGGCCCAGAGCGCCCCGAACGAAGCGCTCGGGGAAGCCCGTGCAGGAACGGCAGGGCTGGCGCTCCGAGCAGAATCAAGGGAGGAGCCACGGCCATCAGCAGAACGTGCTGCACCATATGGATCGTGAGCAGGTCATCATCAAACGCCGTGAGAGGAGAGCCCACGGCGATCCAGAGTGAAAACAGGCCACTCATGAAAGCGCCCAGCCGCCAGGCGGGAATCGCGTCGGGATATGCCTTCCGAAGATGAAACCAGCCTCGCGCGTAGACGAGTGCCGCGAGAACCAGAGCAAGCGTGGCCGGGACGGGGAGGGACCACGATGCGAATTCGGCTTGGACTGGAGAGGGCATCGGTGACCTATGGATCGAATGGCGGAGGATCTCTCCTCGTTACCTTCTATCGGGCCGGCCTGTGATGCGTCGCGGGCCGGCGCCTGCCCGGTCGGATGCAGGGTGGTCAGAAACGCCACCAGGGCTGTCACTTCCGCCGGGCTCAGATTCTTGCCATAGGCGGGCATGTTGCCTCGGCCCTGCAGCACCTGGCGAATGAGTTGGTCGTCGGTAAGGCGGGTCGCAACCGCATCGAGCGCGGGGCCTCTCTGCGCCGCCTTCCCCGCCCAGTGCGTGGCAGTTGCGGCATTGTTTGTCTTGGAACACCAGCGCGCCCTGGCGCTCGAGGGGGGAACGGTCGTTGAGATAGCGCGCCGGCACGGGCGTCCCGCTCCAGGCATCCATCTTGGGGGACCAGGGAGTGTAGCTCGCGAGGCGCGTGAACGTTCCCAGTGAGACCGCCAGGAGCAGAACCGTGAGAACGGCGATGGGCCGGCGCCGCCAACTCTTCTCGCCCTCGCCGGCGAGAAAAGGCACCGACAAGAGCACGCCGATGCCGATCACCGGAGCCACCAGCAGGAACGGAGTTTCAAGCTGCGGCGGAAGCAAAGAGAGCACAGCGTACAGCCACAGGAAAAAGAAATCCGGGCGAGGAGCCGTTTCGATAATGGTGGGGTCCGGCTGGCCGGTCGGCCCGAACGGTCCCAAGACGACGGCGCAGAGGGCCACGGCCAGCAGGATGCAGGCGGCAAAGATCAGGTCCTTCCAAATCGCGTCCGGCACGAAAGGCACGCCGTCTTTGTGGACCAGTTCCTCGTATTCCTTCAGGTAAGTTTCGCGCCGCACGACTCGTCCCGGCATGGGCCATTCGTTGATCCCCAGCTTGAGCACCATGAGCAGGTGCAGACCCACCAACCCGATTAATGTTCCTGGGATCACAAACACATGCAGGGCGAAGAAACGGGAGAGCGTATCGCCGGCAATGATCGGGCCGCCTAGCAGCAGGTTGACCAGCCAGCCGCCCATGAACGGCACGCGGCCCATGATCGAGGCGCCGATTCCCAGACCCCAGTAGGCGTCCTGGTCGAAGCGCAGGACCTGACCGGTGAACGCCATGCCCAGCGTCATCAGCAGCAGGAAGACGCCCACGATCCAGGTGAGCTCCCGTGGATACTTGTAGGCTCCAAACAGGAACACCTGAATCATGTGGATCAGCACCAGCGCGACCATGAAGTTCGAGCCCCATCCGTGCAGGGCGCGCAAGAACCAGCCCAGTGCGAGGTGGTGGTTGAGCGTCTGAAGACTGTTCCAGGCCTGGGCGGCGGAGGGCACATAAACGATCGCCAGCAGAATGCCGGTGACGACCTGGAGGATGAAGACCGTCAGGGCGGCGCTGCCAAAAACGTACCACCAACTGGCGCTGGACCGCGGCACGCGATGGAGCGCCGTCTCGCGGATGACCCCGCCGATTTGTAAGCGGCGATCCAACCATTCGCCGAGGGATACTAGCCAGCGCATGGCTTCCTCCCTCCCGCCGCCGTTCCGGCGTCTGCGGCGAGAGTGGGCAACTCGCCCGCCCGAATGACCAACTGATCGCCCTCGATCCTGCACGGATATTTGAACAACCCTCGCTCCGGCGGCCCCGAGGCGCGGGAACCGTCCGCATAATAGATGCCCCCGTGGCACGGACACATGAACAGGCCGGATTGAGCGAACCAGCGGACGGGACAGCCGAGATGCGCGCAGTTGATGGCGAATACTTGAAAAGTCTGGCCGGTAAGGCGCCGAACCCAACACGGAATATCGGCCGTCTGGCCGTCCCAGGGACGTACAAAGGGATTGCGGAAGGTGGCCAGGCGCGTTTGGCCTTCCGGGAACTGGCTGAGCGGCCCCAGCGACACCCAGGCGTCGTATCCCTGGCCCAGCTTTCCCAGCAGGGGTGAGAGGATATAGCCGACGATGGGCACTGCCAGCAGAGCGGCGATTCACCCCATTGATCAGGATACCCAGCTTCATCAGAGCGCCGCGCCGGGAAAGCTCACTCGGCTCGCTCATTTTGATCCTCCACTTGCTGGCCCCGAACTCGATGAGTCGGGGAGGCCAGGTAATTTCGGCCGCTGCGCTACAAGCCAAGCCACCACGTCAGAGATTTCTTGCGCGGACATGGGCCGTCCGGGGACGTTATTCCGCCAATCCGGTGCGCCCCGATCGGGTACCCCCACAATGACGGTGGTGCGCAGCCCCTGGTCGCTCACTAAGGCCAGGTACGATCCATCAACAATCGAGTGCGCTTTGCCACCCCCCTGGCCGCCAGGCCCGTGGCACGAGGCGCAGTAGGTCTGGTAGACGCCAGCGCCGCGGCCCGCGTCGCCAGGAGAGGAGGCCAGGTAAGGCGGTGGGCTGGCGCCACCAAGCGCGTCTGGTTTTGCCCAACGGGTCCGCATCTGCTGCACCAGCACATCGATCTGCCGGTCGGTTAGCAGGCCCCCGGCACTGCGTGCGAACGCCGGCATCAGCGTTCCGGGCACACCGTTGGCCGTAAGCCGCCGAAGAGTGGCGTCATCGACCAGCGCCAGGTAAGCGGGATCGGCAAGAGAGACGGCGGGTCCGCCCTTGCCCTCGGCGCCGTGGCACCCTGCACAGTTCTGCTGGTAGAGGGTCTTGAAGTCCTGGACGTCATCCGGCCGGACCACTTCAGGACCCGGCCCGGGCCGGCCGGGCAATTGGTTGCAGCCAACCATGGCCAGAACCGCCAAGATCCCGGCAAAGGCCAGCCACAGAGGGGGGCGCGCATATCTGGCGGCTCATCGCCCGTCGCTCCTTCCATCCTTTTCGTCGATGATTCCTGGGGCCTCGATACCTGCCCGGACGGCGAACGGCAAGTACTGACGGGTGCGCACTTTTTCCTGGCGCACCACCACCAATCCGGCCACCACGCCAAAGCCGATCTGCGAGGCCACGAACCATTTCCAGTCGATTCGCTGATTCAGCAGAGGGTTGATGATCCCGAGACTTGTGTGCAAGCAGTCCTGACCATATAAGTGGAGCGAAAAACCCGCCCAGCAAAATCGGCCGGCGCGGGAACATGGGCAGCGTGACTCCATAAATGAGGCCGACCAAGATAGAGGTCACCAAGTGCAGGGCGGTGGCCACCAGCAGCAGCGCGGGATGAAATGCAGTGAGCTGTTGCATGGTGAGCGCGAGCGGCTGGGCATAGACCACCGATGCCAGGAGGTTAATGGGGTACCAGATGCTGCCGTGCGTAATAACGCCGTAAACGCAGGCGAGCATCGCCATGGCGACGCTTCCCGCCAGCCCGCCTTTGATCCCTGCCGAGACCGGGTAAATCTCGATGGGCAGCCGAGCCCGATGCATCTCGGGAACGATTGCGATCCGCACCACTTCACGCCGCTCCGTGACGATGGGTGCAGCGTCGTGACTTTCGCGGGAACTGTCTCAGCTGTTCATGAGGGCAATACGTCGCAGAACCAGCCTACCCAACCCGCCACCGTCAATACCGCGCCCAAGGCGCTGACATAAGCACTGGTCAGCAGTCCGGCGGCAAGCAGTGTCAGCCCGAAGGCGAGCACCAAAGGCCAGGCCGTTGGCGCTGGCAGTGCAAGGCTCGACGGTGCGTTGGTGATCCGCGAGTTTATATTCTGTTCCAAGACCAGAGCACCCTTACTTGTCGCTTGTCCGTTGCCCATGGGTAAAACTCACTTTCCGATGATATAGACCACGGTAAACACCACGACCCAGACGACATCCACAAAATGCCAGTACAGCGAGAGCACATCGATGCGATCGGCGTGCTCTTGCGTCACTTTGCCGGCGGAGGCCAAGACCATGACGAGTGCCAATCCCAGCCAAACCCGCCGTCACGTGAAACGCGTGTAGCCCGACAAGCGAGTAATACGTTGTGCCAAAGAGATTCGTGGAGATTGTCAACCCGTCGTCGTAGATCAAGTGGTACCACTCGCGCCCGGTCCCGATGAGAAAGATCGCTCCCAAAGCCAACGTCAGAAACCAGAAGAAGCTGAAGTCCAGGTCGTTCTCTGCGCGCAAGGCGCTGACCGCCAAGTGAATCGTCAGGCTGCTTGAGAGCAGGCAAATCGTATTGAAAATCGGAAGATGCAGCACCTGCGCGGGTGTCGGCCCGCTCAGACTTTTGCCGATGTAGAATATGTAAGCGACCACAAAGATGGTGAAGATCGCCGACTCGGCGGTGATAAGCGAAAGCATCCCCACCCGGCCCCGTGAAGGCAGAGTCCATGGCGTCTCGAGAGTGGGCAGATCGACGGGTATCGTGCTCATTGTGCAACCTCTGAAAATGTGGTTCCTATGCAATAAGTGAAAACCATAGGCTCCTCATTCGTACTTCCAGTCAGGGTCTTCAGGATGCTTGATGTCCCACAGCGGCCGGCGGCTCTTGACCTCCGGGATGACCGCGAAGTTGTAAGCAGGCGGCGGCGAAGAGGTGGCCCATTCCAGAGTCCAGGCATCCCAGGGATCGTTTCCTGCCGCCGCGCCTCGGAAATAGGAGTTGACAAGTTGAACACGAAGCACAGTACCGCCACGATCTTGGAAAAGCACGCCAATGGTCACGATCAGGTTCCAGATCTCCCAACCGCGGCCCGGCTCGTAGGTGTAGATCCGTCGCGGCATCCCGAGAATTCCCGGAACGTGCATGAAGTCGAAGGTGAGATGGAAGCCGATGAGGAACAGCCAGAAATGCCACTTGCCCAACCGCTCGTCGAGCATCCGTCCGGTCATTTTGGGGTACCAGTAATAGAAGGCCCCAAAGAGCGCGAAAAGGATTCCGCCCACGATCACGTAGTGGAAGTGGGCGACGACGAAATACGAGTCGCTGAGTTGCCAGTCAAAAGGGGCGACTGGCCAGCATGATTCCGGTCAGGCCGGCGATGAGGAACTGGAACAGGAAGCCGAGGCAGAACAGCATGGGCGTGGCGAAGCGGATCTTGCCGCCCCACATCGTGCCGAGCCAGTTGAATATCTTGATCCCGGTCGGAACTCCGACCGCCATCGTGGTAAGCACGAAGAAGGTGTTGCCGTACGAGGTCATGCCAATCGTGAACATGTGGTGCGCCCAGACGCTCATGCTGACGAAGCCGATGCCGACGGTCGCCGCCACCATCACCGGGTAACCAAAGATGGCCTTGCGCGAAAATACCGGGACGATTTCAGAGACGAAGGCGAAAGCGGGAATGATCAGAACATAGACTTCCGGGTGACCGAAAATCCAGAAGAAGTGCATCCAGATCGTCGCCGAGCCGCCTGCCTGGGTATCGAAGAAATGCCCGCCCAGGTAGCGGTCGATCATCAGCATGATTTGCGCTGCCGTCAGCGGACTGACCGCGAGCAGCACCATGCCTGACATCACCAGGTTCAACCAGGCGAGCAGCGGCATCTTGCCCAAGGTCATACCCGGACAACGCATGGAGATAATGGTGGCCAGAATGTTGATCGCCGTGCCGATGCTGCCGAAGCCTGAGACCAGCAGCGCGATCGTCCAGTAGTCCGTGCTGTGCCCTTTCGAGAAGGCCGGAGGATGTCAGCGGTGCATAGGCCCACCAGCCGACGTCGGGCGCGCTGCCAGCGCCATACAATCCGTCGCCCCCCAAAAAGCTGAAATAGAGCAGCAGGCCTCCCAAAGCGGTCATCCAGAAACTCCAGGCATTCAAGCGGGGAAAAGCCATGTCGCGCGCGCCGATCATCAGAGGTACCAGGTAGTTAGCAAATCCAAACAGGATCGGCATGGCGACGAAGAAAATCATGGTCGTGCCATGCATCGTGAACATGCGGTTGAATACCTGCGGCGAGACAAAGTGTCGCATGGGGAACGGCCAACTGGATGCGCATGATGGTTGCTTCGATTCCGCCGATGACGAGGAACAATAAGGCGTAACCGATATACAACAGGCCCAGCTTCTTGTGATCGACCGTGATCACCCACTCGTGCAGGGTATCGAGCCAGGTTCCTTTCGCTCGGGCAAGTGATCGCTTGCGGGATGGGTAAGGAATCGGACGACATCATTTTCCTCGTTTTAAGAACTTTCGAGCGCCTCTCGTTCAGCTCAGTGGAGCGTCAGCAGATAAGCGGTCACACGGTCGAGATTCCGAGTCGGTCAGGTTCATGGCCGGCATCAACGATCCCGGCTTGATGGCATCCGGGTTCTGAATCCAAAGCCGAAGATTCTCGGGTGTATTGGGCGCGGCGCCGGAGGCGATGGTTTCGCGGCTCATGAGATGCGTGAGATCCGGCCCAAACCGTCCGTGCGCGACGGTGCCCGCGACCGCGTGGCAGTTGATGCACGCCGTGGTCTCGAACACGCGCCGGCCTTCGGCCGCGCGAGGTATCCTGCGGAGCGTTGGCCGCGACGGACTGCCGCTGCGTCTGCACCCAGCGGTCAAAGTCCGCGCGCGAGCTCCACGTACACCCGCAGCAACATCTTAGCGTGCTGAGTTCCGCAGTATTGTGCGCACTGGCCGAGGAAGACCCCGGTCTCGTGCGGGTCGATCCACATCTGGTTGGGATGGTTAGGGATCAGGTCGGTCTTGCCCGCCAGGCGCGGCACCCAGAAGCTGTGGTCCGTATCGGCCGAGAGCAGCGTCAGAAAGGTGGGAGTCGGATGCTTGGGATCGCTCACCGGGACGTGCAACTCGTTGGCGGTCACGAAGCCATACTGCGGATACCGGTATTCCCACCAAAACTGGTGGCCGACCACCGTCACCTCGATCGCGCCCGGCGGCCGCCGCGCGTCCTGCACCCATGGATAACGCGCGCCGTCGTCAGGAACAGCACCACCACGATCAGCACCGGAATCACCGTCCAGGCCAGCTCCAGTTGATTGCTGCCGTAAATCTGCGGTGGTTCGCGACCGTCGTCGTCTGCCTTCTTCCTGAATTTCATGGCAGAGTACACCAACAAGCTGAAAACGGTCACGAATATGACTCCCGTAACTGCAAGAACAAAAAGAGAAAGGCCAAAGATCGAATCGGCCGGCGTGGAATCGGGGGAGAAAATACTAGTCGGAACTGGAAGAGTGGGCGGGAGTTGCTGCGAGGTGGCCGTCGCAGGTGAGGACCCAGAGGAGAATCTGTATTACGCACTTTGGTTTCACTTTTTGCGATGCCAGGATTTGCATTCGTCAGTTCCTCGCTTGCGTTGGCCTTCGAACGGCAATCTGCCCGATCGGCACCTGCCCGCAGATATCTACTTTGCGGAAACCAGGGCACCATGAGGTGCGTCTTCTATTGCCTCCCGGCATTCCTGTCCCTTGTGATTTACAATCAGCCGGGAACCCCGCTGCCCGGTCACATAGGTCCATACCCATTGCACGAAAACACTAACCCGAAGGCTCGATTGTGCCAGGAACTGGAGATGCACCGCTGCCCATGCGAGCCATGCTATGAAGCCGCTGAAGTGGAATTTGCCGCTTTGTAACACGGCAAAGCCCTTTCCGACCACTGCCATATTGCCTTTATCAAAGTAGCTAAAGGGGCTGGGTACTGGCTTGCCCACAATACGGCTGAATCAGCTTTCCTGCGTAGCGCCCTTGCTGCATGGCGACCTGTGCGACGCCGGGCAATGGTTTACCGTTTTGATCCAGCGAAGCGGTATCGCCCACAACAAAAATCTCGGGGTGTCCTGGCACAGTAAGGTCGTTCTGGACGCGCACTCGCCCCGCGCGGTCGGCTGCCGCGTTCAGCCACTTGGCTGCCGGCGACGGCGCCACGCCCGCGGTCCAGATCACGGTCTTGCTCAGGATCCGCTCGCCCGCCACAACGACGCCATCCGCGTCGATCTGGTCAACGCTGTGCCCGAGCCGGACCTCCACGCCCAATTCTTCAAGCCGTTGTTTCGCGCCTTTGGAAAGCTCCTCGGCAAACGTCGATAGAACCCTCGGCGCCATATCCAGCAGCACGATTCGTGCGGAAGCGGGATCGATCCGGCGGAATTCAGACTGCAAGGTGCTTCTCACCAGGACCGCGATGGCGCCGGCCATCTCCACCCCGGTGGGGCCGGCCCCCACCAGGACGAAAGTCAGCAGGTCGCGGTGGCGGCTGGGATCTTCTTCGGCCTCGGCCTGTTCGAACGCTTGCAAAATCTTGTTCCGAACCGCTACCGCATCCGCCAGGCTCTTCAGCCCCGGCGCATACTTTTCAAACTCGTTATGTCCAAAGTAACTGTGAGTTACACCTGTCGCCAGAATCAGGTAATCATAGGTGACTGGCACCTCGCGGCGGTCCGCGTCGCTGACAAAGACGCGCTTCTTGCCCATGTCCACGCCGGTGACCTCACCTAGCATCACGGTCGTGTTCTTTTGGTTTCGGAGAATCCCACGAATCGGAGACCCAATTTGCCCGGGGGTCAGCACCGAAGTCGCCACCTGATAGAGCAAGGGCTGAAACAGGTGGTGATTTGTACGATCAATCAAAAAAACTTGCGCCGGAGTATTCTTGAGTGCCTTCGCGGCCGCGAGTCCTCCAAAACCTCCTCCGACGATAACGACACGGGGTGATTGCTGTGGCATGACTCTCCTTGGTCTGGTGCAACCCAACGCAGCGCGTTTGTCGTAGCGTCATGCATGCGCCGCTTCGATTGGAGAGGAATGCAAGCCAACGTCCACAATTACCGAATCCAAATTTCCTTTGCAAATGATTGGAGGGGAAGCTAGGTAGTGCAGCCGGAAGCATTAAATTACCGGTGGATGGCTGAGGTTGAGATGGTGAATTCCCAGCAAATGCCAACTAATTAGCACTTACGGACACTTCACTACGCACCAATTGTGGTGCGGCATGCGAATCCGAAGTGAGGGGGGTACGCATACGCCAGACCGCGCGGATGATTGCAATGAACGGCACCAGAAGGTAAATGGCGATAATTCCTCCGACCTCCCATCCGACCATTACGGCAAAAATCGCCATCAAAGGGTGAATTTCCAACTCGTGGCCCATTATTCGTGGTGTATTGTAATAATCCTGAACCAATCTCCATAAGCCCAACAGCAGCGCCATCCATACCCAGCGTGAATGGGTGAGGGCGCCGACACCGAGGATTGCGGCTGCGGAAGTCATCCAGCCGGCCACGGGGACAAACTCCAAGAATCCACCCAATAAGCCCAATAGCAATGCATGCGGAAAATTCAATAGAAGCATCGTTGCCGAATAGAATATAAAGGACAAGCTGCCGAGAATTACCTTGGCTCTTATGTACCTTCGGAGTGTGAAGTCTACCTCATCAGCGATAGCCTGCAGAGCCTCGCGCTGGCCTCCAGGGGAGGCAAGTTGGATTATAGCGTTGGCGATGTGCTGTCCATCATACAGAAAAAAGATGGCGAGAATGGGAATTACGATCAGCCAGGCCAGTGCCTGAGCGGCACTCGAAGTATCATTCTCCCCGCTTCGAACGACACTTTGGATGTCCACTCGATGCCGTCCCAGAAATGCACTGAGGCGGGCTGTCTCCGTATCGCTCCAACCATACTTGTCCCCAAGCTCGTTAGCGGTCTTACCGTTGGAAAGATCGGCAAGAAAAGCTTGCTCTTCGTCGAACGCTTGGGTGGTTCGTCGTGTGAGCCCCGGTACGACTTCGTGTGCCATCAGTGCAATCATGACCAGTAAGATAAGGTAAGCCTCCACCACCGCCGGTCCCCTCAGGTTTTTGAAGAGAAGGGAACGACGCTGCAGGAATTTGACCATCGGTTCAATCAAATACGCAAACAGAATGGCAAAGAAAAACATCACAAGTATACGACGAGCGCTGAAAAGGACAGCGAGTACACCGGCAAAAACGAGGATCGTTAGCAGCACTTTTGCTGTCCGACGGTCGAGAAACCTCAAGTCCTTATCCATAGGAGTGCTCGAAGATTATTCAGTTCCACCCTTAATCGCCTCAATTTGGTCCTCGTTGAGACCAGCATGCTGGCGGAAGAATTTGCAAGGCTTCCGCCGCCTCTTTTCCATGTAAGGCCGCACTCCCCAACAGCAGGAGGACAGGCAGGGAGAGTCTTGCCCGAGCTGGTGTTTGCAAATTTCGACCCTCACTCTAGCAGCCACAGCCACGCGGAGCCGCAACATCACAGTGGCTGGCGCAATTGCGTTGCCAAGAATTCAGGCTTCTCGACCGACCGGTCTCTGCGAACCATTCTCCCTGTGGTAGCGAATTCTGGCAGTGACCCGATAACGTGAATTCGCCTCGTCAACTGCTGGGAGCCCCAAATGACCGGAAGAATGTGACTCGCACCGCCCGGCGTGTATTCATGACGGCGGCTCATAGGCGAGTTGGCGAGTCCGCTGCAAGGAATTCCGACCTCTTGCCCGGGGACGACGGGTCGATGACAACCAAGCGACCTGCCAACATTTCTGTAGTTGGCAGCATGTTGGCACCCGAGTTCTGGCTACATGATGCGGAAACCGCCTTAATCCATTTCCTTTCACATGCTTCGGCTAATCCGTAATTTCGGACTGAGAAGTGCTTTCAATGGACTGCTTGCAGGATTTGAATTGGTCGCAAAGGTGGAGCAACGCGCAAGGCGCTTATATTTGAGAGGAGAACACCATGGCACCTACCGACAGGGGTGGGCCCACGAATCAGACAGCGGTCAGTGACTCCCAAAAGCCAGGGGCTGGCAACGGCGACCTTGGCAGGATGGCCGCGCCTGAGCAAGTCCGTGTGCCCTCTTCAACGCCCTCGCCCGCACGAGCGGCCGACCACGAGCATGCTCCAGCGCAACCCGGCAAGCCAAAATGGCAAAGTTATGGCACCCCACTGCTGGTGGTTCTGCTTGCTGCCGCCGTATTGGTAACGGTGACGCGGAACTGGAATGCGTGGGAGGGCGGTCGAATCGACCAGGTCACAGACGACGCTTACGTGCGAGGAGACATTACGCCGCTCGGCACAAAGGTGGCCGGTATTGTTCGGGCCGTTAAGGTCTCCGACTATAAACAGGTGCACAAGGGCGACATTCTCGTGCAGCTCGAAGATAGCGATTACCAGGCCCAGGTGGCCCAGGCGACCGCGGCCGTTGAGGCTGCAAGAGCTGCGATTGAGGATAATCGGCGGCAGCGCGAGCTTGAAGATGCGCGCATCCAGCGGACATTGGCGGGAGTTGATCAGGCCAAAGCGCAGATCGGGTCCGCCCAAGACGGCATTGAGGCCGTAAGAGCTGATGTTGTGCGCACCCAGAAAGAGCGCAAGCGACAGGAGGAGCTCTTCCAGGTGCAGTCGAGCACCCAGCAGAAACTTGAGCAGGCTGTCGCCGACGAACAGCGATATGCCGCGGAGCTTTCAAACGGCGAGGCAAGTCTGGAGCAGGCGAAAGCGCTGCTCGCAAGCAACCAACTGGCCGTCGAGGCTGAAAAGCGCACAAAAGCCGTGCTGGGGTCGCAAGAAGCTCAACTGATGGCTGACCTGCACGCCAAGGAAGCTGCGCTAACCGTCGCCAAAGTCAACCTCGGATACACGACGATCACAGCCCCGGACGACGGCACGGTGGGCGAGAGGCAGGTTCGGCCGGGGCAATTGGTATCCCCCGGGACAGAGGTAATAGCTTTCGTGAACCAAATCAAGTGGGTGCAGGCGAACTATCGTGAGACCCAGTTGACCAATGTGAAGGTCGGCGATCCGGCCGAGCTTCGAATCGACGAGTACCCGGGCCGGGTGTTCGCAGGAAAAGTCATAGAAATTGCGCCTGCCAGCGGTTCGCAATTTGCGTTGTTACCGCCCGATAATGCCACCGGTAACTTCACCAAAGTCGTTCAAAGAATCCCAGTAAAAATCGTGCTCGATGATTTCAGCATTGCCACCACGTTGCGTCCGGGGCTTTCCGTCGTCGCTACCGTACACACAAAACCGTGAAATCGGAAAACATGATGGGCGCCTCAACCACAGTATTACAACCCGCTCCGTCTCAGATCGCACGTGCACTTGCAAGCGCAGTGCCGGCTGAGATCTCCAAGAGCCCAATGCTTGGTATCTTGGGGGTGATCATGGGTGCCGGCATCGTCACGCTGACCGGCCGCATGCTGACGCTCGGTCTTGCCGATCTCAAGGGGCATGTGGGGATCAGTTACGACGCGGGCGCCTGGATCGGCAGCGCCTTCAACGTCGCGCTGATGTTCATCGGGCCGTTTACCGTGTACCTGGGCGGCCTGATCGGGCCGCGCAAAATTCTATTCATCTCAGCGACGGCGTTTACGGTCATCTGCACATTCCTTCCGCTGATCCACGATTACAGCCTGCTGATCGTAGCGCTCGTCCTGGCTGGGCTAACGTCGGGCACGTTCTACCCGCTCACTCTTACCTTTGCTCTGCGGAATATTCCCCTTCGATTCCTGCCCTTCACGATCGCGCTCTATGCGGCGTTCGTCGACGGAGCCGTTAACATCGCACCATCCCTTTACGGCTGGTATCGCGACCATCTCTCCTGGCAGTGGATGTTCTGGAATTCATCGGTGATCACGCTGGTCATGATGGGGTGCGTCTACTACGGGATACCTGAGTCACCCGCGACCAGGAAGTCAGGGACGGCGCCAAGTTTCGCGGGATTTCTGTACGCCAGCGCAGGATTTGCAATGTTATTTGCCGCGCTCGATCAGGGTGAACGGCTGGACTGGTGGCGTTCCGGCGTGTTCACCGCCTTGGTCCTTGGCGGCTCATGGTTTCTCTTGTGCGCGCTCGTGCGGCGCCTGCGCAGCCCCAATCCCCTCGTTGACCTTCCCTATCTCCGACAGTGGAACACTTTGCTCCTAGGGGTTGGACTCCTTTTGTTTCGATTTACCCTGCTGGGGACGATCATTCTGGTCCCACAGTCGCTGGCCATACATGGATTTGAAGCCGACCAAATCGGGCCCGCCGTGATATGGAGCGCGGCACCCCTCCTTTTTATCGGTTTTGTGGCCGGACTCATGCTGGTGGCGAAATTTGATTCGCGCCTGCTCATGGCTACAGGCTTTACCTGCATGGCGTTCGCAGCCTACCTGAACGCGAATCTGACGAGCGTGTGGTCAGCTTCAAATTACTACCGCACCGAACTGCTGATGGGCGTTGGGCAGGCGGTTGCTTTCATCGGCCTGGTCGCAACGCTGGTGCTTCAGGCCATCTTTTCCGGAGGACTATCGAAGCCGCAATGGACGCTCACGTTTTCCGCTTTCTTTCATGTGATACGGCTCTTCGGCGGGCAGATGGGCGTTGCTTTTATGGGCCATTTCGTCGCGCAGAAAGAAAAGCTGCACTCAAACCTCCTTGGTCTGCGTGTGCAGCGCGGGAATTGGATCACAGATGGCAGTCTCCACCAGCTCCGGGCCGGAATGTTCTCCAAATCCTCCGGCTTGGCCGCGGCCACGGGCCGGGCGGCGGAGCTTATCGGCGGCAGGCTACGGCTTCAGGCCTACACCATGAGCATTATCGATGGATTCTATTTGCTGGCATGGGCGTGCGTCAGCACTTTGATACTCGTGGCTTTGCTTCGCAAGTCGCCACTGAGCTACGGCGACCTCAGCGCCGTTCAGCAACAGATAACCGGTACCCAGGTGACGAAACGATGAATGCGTACACGGTTTCCTGAATGCACGCAAACTTGCCGCGATTTGGTAACGACCGAGAGGTGGCAATATGAAAACGAGGACTTTTGGCTTTCAATCATGGCTGTGTCTAACTGTGACCCCTACCCTGTCGGCTGGGCAAGTCAAGAAACTGACTATGACGGAGGCGGTGGAGCTCGCGCTGAGGCAAAATCGCAACCTGAAGATCGCGCGTCTTGGGGTTGAAGAGGCTCAAGAAAAGAAGGCTAGTGCAAGGTCGCAATATTTCCCGACGCTGAGTAACGCATCGATCCTGTCGCACATTACTGAACTGCAGAATATCGATATTCCGGCAGGAAGCTTTGGCAGGATTCCGGGAGTCGGAGGATTGCCGCAGCGCCCTCTGTCCATTGACCAAGGCAAGACTACACTTGTGGTAAGCGGCACGACTCTGACCCAACCCCTGACGCAACTGCTCCGCATCCATCAAGAAAACAAAGTCGCAGAAGCTGATGTCGCGTCATCCAAGGATCAAGCCCGAAAAGCCGAGGTTGAGGTAGCGTTGAAGGTACACGAGATGTATTACGCCCTGCTAGTGGCGCAACTGAACCGCCAGGCGGCGCAGCAACAGGTTCAGTACACAGATGAGGATCTTCGGGAGAGCACTAACGATGTCGGGAACGGAGCGGCGCTCAAAGTGACCGAGATCAGCAGCCGTGCCGACTTTCTCCAATCGAAGCAAACCTTGCTGGCCGTGGATCTGCAAATCGACGATTTGAACACGCAGTTTAACGACTTGCTCGGCCTCCCTCTCGATACCAAGCTGGAGCTCGACCCGGCAGTGAATACGAACGTTTCTCTTCCCGGCAAAGACCAGTGCCTGACGACAGCCTGGACGAACAATCCGGACATTCGGTTGGCCGAAGACACAGTGCGCAAGGCGAGTGCAGGTGTCGCCGCGGCACGGACCAAGTACATCCCCGACATCACGACTTTTGCCCGGTACAGCTATCAGGATGGAGTCCCATTTTTGGTCCACAACTTCGGCACATTCGGCGTCAGCATGGAATACGACATCTTTGACTTTGGGAGACGGCGCGACGAAATTCGCGGGGAAGTAATCCAGCTTCGAGAGGCCGAGGAAAACCTCCAACGCCTTAAGGACGAAGTCGCAGTCCAGGTTGAGCAGACCTATAACAAATTGGAGAGTACCAAAAAAATGGTCGAAGTTGCCCAGCAGGTGGTCGAATTGCGGACCGAAAGCGAGCGCGTGACCTAAAATCAGTTTAAGCAAGGCGTCGCGCTGGTGGCAGACCGACGAAAGGCGAGCGCTGAGGTATACAAAGCGAAAGCCGACTTACTGCAGGCGAACCTGGCTTATGTCCTGGCTCGCGCCGAACTCGATCGGTCATTGGCGTCGTATCAAAATTTTGAAGAGTGGCCCCATGTATGTGGTCCTGGAATGTTTGGTTTGCGTTCTCCTGGCTCTGCTATGCACAGGCTTGGTGTTTGCAGCGTGGATAGTGCTTGTCTTAGCGAAAGAGGGCGTCAAGGTCTTAGGGGACTTCGCGTACAACGCCACAACTAGTCGCGGCCAGATTAATGACCGAAACTTGGCATCTTGGAGGGAGGTGGTTGGGGAAGCCAACATTGTGGCCACCGGAGGCGGAAAGTTGATAACACCCCCGATCTATGTGATAGGCCGCTCTGACGATGGCGGCTAGGATGACGTTTGAAATCGGATCAACCGGAGAGAAGCCATGGACCAGAATTCCCAGGCCGTGAATAAAGTCACTGTACCGCTCATTCTCGAGGGGAAGCTACGAGGCTTGAAGATCACATGTGTGACTGCCTACGACTATCCGTGCGCCCGGCTCGTCGATGAGGCAGGCATCGACATGATCCTCGTCGGTGACTCCCTCGCCCAGACCGTTTTGGGTTACGATTCGACAGTCCCGGTCACTCCGGAGGAGATGCTTCACCACCTTAAGGCAGCGCGACGAGGGATTCGACGGGCTCTGCTGATTGCAGATCTTCCCTATGGCGCTTATCATGTCAGCGACGAGCAGGCCATAACGTGCTCGGTGCGTTACCTTAAGGAAGGCGGTGCGGAAGCCGTCAAGCTCGAAGGTGGACGGAAGAGAACCGGGCTTGTAAGGCGGTTGGTGGATGCGGAAATCCCGGTTATGGGCCACATCGGTCTGACGCCGCAGGCCGTTCACCTTTTAGGTGGGTATCGCGTGCAAGGCCGGACGATCGAGGCCGCTTCCGAACTTCTGACCGATGCAGAGGCCCTGGAAGAAGCGGGCGCATTTGCCTTGGTCTTGGAGGGAATCCCGCGGGAACTTGCAGCCGTGATCACAAACCGGCTGGCGATCCCCACGATCGGAATCGGCGCCGGCCCCGATTGCGATGGACAGGTACTGGTTTTCCATGATTTGGTGGGCTTGAGTTTTGGGCCCCGCGCGAAGTTCGTTCGCAGCTACGCGGACACAGGGGACAATCTGCGCCAGGTATTCCGACATTTTCACGAGGACGTGACCCATGGCCGCTACCCCAACGATGAGGAGTCGTATCACTGGCCGGCAGCCTTAAGCACGGAGTTCGAGAAGGAAATAACCCGCTCAACCCGATGAGGCCCGCTCCAGCATTACACTGGCTTGTCGGACGAGAACAGTTGAGTTCCATCTGTAAGGTACGGGGCGGTGGGCAAATGCCGGATGACCCTGCCAATTCTTTCGCTGGGCACCTTTTATGAATGATTACATGCGGGCTTCCCGGGATCATCGTTTCGGGGTCTATGCCTGGTCAGTCCTCACCTATAACATTTTTGTTATCCTCTGGGGCACCGTGGTCCGGGCGACGGGTTCGGGCGCGGGTTGCGGGGAGCACTGGCCCCTTTGCCAGGGGGTAATCATTCCTCACGCCACGCAGATTGCCACACTCATCGAGTTCGCCCATCGCGCCACCAGTAGCGTGGCGGCGGTGCTAGTGCTGGGGTTAGTGTTCCTCGGTTTTCGTCGGTTTAGCTCAGGCCATTCAGTGCGGCGATACGCGGCCGCCGCGCTTATTTTCACGCTTACGGAAGCGTTGATTGGAGCCACCCTGGTACTCTTCGGTCGGGTTGGCAACAACACTTCCATGACGCGTGTGTTCATGCTGTCCCTCCACTTAGTGAACACCTTTCTGCTACTCGCTGCGCTTGTTCTCACCGCAAAGTCCGCCGGGGCCACCGCGCCAACCCAACGTTATGGGACTGAGGCGTCGGCGCGCCATCCAGAGCGTGCCATCAGGCTATACATTTGGTACGCCATGGGATTGCTGGGAGCATTGGCGGTCGCTGTGACCGGCACCATCGCTGCACTGGGAGACACATTGTTCCGCGCCACTTCCCTGGTACAGGGGCTTTATTGGGACTTTTCCGGTTCTCCCAACGCACTCTTGCGACTGCGGATCATTCATCCCGCCGTTGCCGTGGTCGTTGGGGTCTTTCTCATGATGCTCACACTCCACACCCTTGGTTCTGAAAGCTCTGCGGCTGCAAGGCGGTTGGCCAAGTACCTGCTTACGCTCATTCTTCTTCAATTTGGATTCGGTCTGATTAACGTTCTGCTGCTGGCTCCCGTCTGGATGCAGGTGTTGCATCTGCTCACGGCCGATTTAGTTTGGATTATGCTGGTTCTGCTTTCGGCCGAGAAGTTGGGATGCTCTCAGCATGCAGCGGCGGCTGAGGAGTTCGAAAGAATCCAGAACCGCAACGTAGAAGAAGTTCTCATCCTCGGACGATAACCACTGCCATCGTGCGTTGCGTGTTGACCGCTTCTAAACGCTCTAAGTGTGAAATCTCACAATTCGAACGCGTGGAGGATTGATCGTGGCATTCAAGGTTGGAATCAACGAGCTTTGGGATATCAGCGGAAATACTCTTATGTGCTGTAAGCGTCCGAAGCTGACCGTGTTGACAAGTGAAGGGGAGAGTAGGTGTCCACTTATCGGCTTTGTGGACACTTAATGAGCTTGGAATGGTGATTTCGGTTCCGAACTGAGGTCAGGGCCGGGGGCGACGAAATTCCAGGGGAGCAACTCCTCAATGCGGCTAATGGGATGGTCGGGGAGGCGGGAGAGCACGTCGCGTAGGTAGCTCTCCGGATCGAGGCCGTTCAGTTTCGCGGTGCCGATCAGGCTGTAGAGGGCGGCGGCGCGCTCGCCGCCCTTATCGGAGCCGGCGAAGAGGTAATTCTTGCGTCCCAACGCGACGGCTCGCAGCGCCCGTTCGGCGGCGTTGTTATCGATCTCCAGGCCACCATCCTCCGCGTAGCGCGTCAGCGCCTCCCAGCGTCCCAGCGCATACTTCACGGCTGCCGTCGTATCCGATTTCTGCGACAGCTTGGTCAAACAGTTTTCCAGCCACTGGCGGAACGATTCCAGCAGGGGCCGCGCGCGGGTTTGCCGGATCGCACGCCGCTCGTCGGGTGGACGGCCACGGATCTCCTTTTCAATCGCGTACAGAGCCGCGATCCGCTCCAGAGCTTCCTGGGCAATCGGTGACTTATGAGCAACCTGAAGATCGTAGAATTTCCTTCGGACGTGCGCCCAGCACGCCGCCTCGCGAATGCGCCCGGTCTCATAGACCTGGTCGAACCCCGCGTAGCCATCCGCCTGCAGCGTGCCCGCGAAGTGGCGCAAGTGACCTTGGGGATGCTCGCCCTTGCGATCGGGCGAGTACGCGAACCACACGCCAGGCGGCGTGGCGTCCCCGGCGGGCCGGTCATCACGAACATACGTCCACAGTCGCCCCGTTTTCGTTCTTCCCAGGCCGGGTGCCAGTACCGGCACCGGGGTGTCGTCGGCGTGCAACTTCGCCGCACCCATCACGTGACGCCGTAACGCCTCCACCAACGGCTGCCAGCAACTGGCTCGCGCCACCCACCCAGTCCGCCAGCGTGGTGCGCTCCAGTTCCACGCCTACCCGCGCATAAATCTCTTCCTGGCGGTACAAAGGGAGGTGGTCGCAATATTTCGATACCAGCACGTGCGCCAGCAAGCCGGGTCCCGCCAGACCCCGTGCGATCGGACGGCTGGGCGCTTCCGCCTGCACAATCTTGTCGCAGTGCGTGCAGGCGAGCTTCGGCCGCACCTGCTGGATCACCTGGAAGTGGGCCGGAACGTACTCCAGGATCTCGGAGACATCTTCGCCCAAAGGCTTCAGCGCGCCGCCGCAGTCCGGACAGGCCGTTTCCTTGGGCAGAATCGTCCGTTTCTGACGCGGCAGATGACCCGGCAGCGGCCGGCGCGCGGCTTCCGGCCAGGGGCCGCCGGCGCCGCCGCCCCGGGCTGGGGAAGCCGCCGGTGGCTCCGCCGACGCGGTGGCCAGTTCGTCCAGTTGTAACTCCAACTGCTCGATCTGCCGCTCCAGCTTCTCCGAGCGGCGCCCGAACTGCATCCGCCGCAACTTGGCAATCAGCAGTTGCAAGCGTTCGATCTCGGCTTGACGCGCCCGCCAGTTGTTCGTCCTGGGAGGCAGGCGCTCACGCTGAGCCCGAATTTCTTCCGCCTGTACGGTGAGCGTTTGGTGCTGGGCGCGGATGAGAGCCTTTAAGGCTTCCGGGTGGAGCGTGTCGAGATTCGGCAGGGCGGGGCGCGCAGCCATCACGACCGCAGTATGCCAGATTTTCTGTGATATGCAAGAAGAAAACGCACGATAATGCAATATCTATTATAAGAATATCCGAGGGCGAGGAACTTCCCGACTTACACCGCCATCTGCGGCGCATAGCTGCGCACCGGACGCCGCCAATCGATCCCCTCCAGCAGCATGGAAAGCTGCGCCGGCGTCAACGCGACCACGCCACCCGTGGCCTGCGGCCAGATGAAACGCCCGCGCTCCAGCCGCTTGGCAAAAAGACACAGCCCGTCGCCATCCCACCAGAGCACTTTGATCAGGTCGCCGCGCCTCCCGCGAAACACAAACACCTGCCCGGAAAACGGATTCTCCTCCAGCGCCGTCTGCACCATGCCGCTCAGCCCCATAAACCCCCGCCGCATGTCCGTCACCCCCGCCACGATCCAGATCCTCGTCCCCGCCGCCAGGCCGATCATGCCAGCAACTCTTTCAGCACCACCCGCAGCGCTTCGGCATCCACCGCGCCCGTCAGCCGCAACTGCCCTTGCGGAAGCTCGATCTCAATCGTGCCGGAGGGTGTTCGGCGCTTCCGGCGCCGCTGGCGTGCGCCCCAGCCTCGGCCACGCGAACCGCCAGCAATCCGGGCTGATCCCCCTTTCCCGGATCCCAGGAGCCCTTGCCGATACTGCCGTCGCCAGGCGAATACCTGGTTGGCGTTCACCCCATGCGCCCGCGCCACCCGCGCTACCGACGCCCCTGGCGCCAGGGTCTCCTCCACAATCTGGCGCTTTAGCTCCGGACTGCGGTGCTGCCGCTTGGCCGTGGGAAGTGTCTTGCGGGGGGAAACAGCCTCGATCACTGCGGGATTGGAAGTGTCCATCGATTCTCCAAGTGGACACCATGCAAGTGTCCACTTGCAAGAATGCCTGCCTCTGCTAAATTCGTCCAGACGGCCAAGACCAGACGCTTACTATGTGCTCACTCTCCCACCCCGAAATCCAGGTTCGGCCGTGAACGAGATTACAAAACCGAAAACAAAGCTTCTTTACCCCGATCGGAAGAGTTCATTGACCACTGGGTTGAGCTGACGGGCCTCGATTGGTGCGCACGATCTCCTCTGGTCATCGGTGCGCCGCCTGCGCCACGCTCTGTGATTTCAAGGATGCTGCCTTGATTTTCAGGATTACGGCGTCCCGAGTATCCTGGAGCGTGGCCGACAGGGTGTTTCGGGGAAGGCATTCCGCCAGCGGCTGGATCAGCCAATGTAACAGTTCCGCCCCTTTAGCCATCGCGGGGGCCAGTAATAGGAAAAGGATTGCGAGTCCCGGTCTGGATCTCCCGCTCTACGATCTCCGATGTGTTCGGGCAAAGTGGGCGGAGGGCAGCATAGGAATGTTTCGGCTTAAGACCCCAGCGAAGTCTGTGTCAGATTGCCCCTTGAGCTTCAACTCCCGTTGGTTAGGGTCAAAGTCCCCGACAATCGTAAGCATGGCGTTTCCTTTCCACGATCCGCTTGATCATCAAGCAATCGTGGTACCGAGCGGCAGGGATGACAGTCGTCTCGGAAGTAGCTGAGCGGAAAGACATGCTAGAACTAAGGTCGCTAAGCGAGTCAGCCGCTCACTCCGTCGTCATGCTAACGAGCTTGCCGTTGCCACCTGATAGGCCATCGCACGTGCATCCTTAAGCACACTCGGGGTTACGGAGCATTCGAGGGTCAACTGCATCGGGTCATGCGCCTCCTGTTTCATAACGGACATTCGCAAACCTCGTCTTCGTCCTCGGAGCAAAATGTCAGACGAGCGGCAGAATGCCTCTGGAACACAAGCGAACGATCCGCTCCGCACACCGAGCCAAATCATCCGTGCTCCTCGGGTCTGTCTTACTCCAGTTCCTCTATGCCTAATAGAAAACAACGGAACTGGCCCTCCCTGATGAAGGTGACTTCATACGTCATCCGACATAAAATTTCTCCATGCCGAGCATGACGGAACACCCTGGCTTCATCCGTTTCGATTCTCCGACTCATTGATGACTGACCCATACATACCTCTCGAGCTGATTCATTCTCCGATGGATTTCAGCCCCCTGACTCACATCAAACAAGTGCAGGTCGAATGCCAAAGATCGTAACGCGTTAAGTCACCCAAATCGCAGACCAAAGCAGTATGGCAGATGCGCGAGAGTGGGCCTGTTGTGAACACGCCAGGAGTAATCCATTCGCGCCATAGCGACTCTCAGACGGCTGCTAGGCGGGGGCATTGCTTGCGATAGGGGCGTTTTATTTACTTGTGTTTGACTTCTAAAGAACATCGGCCAACTTAATCCGTAGTGGCGACGCTTACGACTATAATGGTGCCATCCTCCTTAGGGAAGAGAACTTCAGTCGCCCAAAGACACAGCAGGATCCGCTGAATTCTTCTATCGGTTTGCACAGCAAACCCAGATTCGGTTACCGGTCTGGAATTCGCGCTCGGGCGCACGTATTTTGCGGTGCCAATCTGTGCACAGATGCCAACCCACCGGCATCAGCGCTCCGGGATTGCCATCCCATCCGATGGGAAGTTGTTTGCGTCGATTACTCAATCCTGGCTGGTTCCGCCTTTGCTAACCCTCGCGGAATGTGCGCCGAACTCGGGGAATCACCGCGCTTCGTCCCAATTTATTCAACCAATCATCGACCTCCTTTCAGATGGAACTGCGCGTGCCTTATCCATGGTCGAACGTAACGTAGCGACTGGAGATTTACGGTCGCTTCCAACGCAGGGAGGGACACCATGACGAGTAACAGCCTTGCAACCCACGTTGCGGAATCGCCTTCCGACACCGTGCTCGGGGAAACCTACTTCGACCTGCACCGCATCCAGCCGAGGCCGCGTCGGGAGCGGGAAGACTATCGAACCGAAACCGTCCTGGATCCCACGATGCAATCCCCCGTGGTCGATCAATTCGAAAGCGATCTGCGCAGGCGCCTCGTCGGACAGGACCGGGCCATTCGGCAATTGGGGCGGGTCTACCAGGTATACGGGGCGGGTCTTGCTGCTCCTGGCCGCCCCCTAGCCAACCTCCTTCTGTTGGGGCCGACAGGTTCTGGCAAGACGCGATTGGTCGAGGCCGCCGGCGAGGTGTTGTTCGATCATCCTCAGGCCGTCCTCAAGATTGACTGTGCCGAGTTCCAACACAGTCATGAGATCTCGAAGCTAATTGGCTCGCCGCCGGGTTACCTCGGTCATCGCGAAACCCACCCTGTGATCACCCAGGAAGTGCTGGAGCGGCATTACACGGAGAAGTGCAAGATTTCGCTGGTGCTCTTTGACGAAATCGAGAAGGCCTCGGACGCGTTGTGGCAACTGCTGCTGGGAGTCCTCGACAAAGGCACTCTGACCCTAGGTGACAATCGCCGCGTGGATTTTTCGCACAGTTTGATCTTCCTGACCTCCAATCTAGGCTCGCAGGAAATAAGCAAACTCATGAGAGGCGGTCTCGGTTATACGTCCTGCCCGCCGGATGACGATGAAAACCTCGACCAAAAGATCTACCGAACGGCGGTGGAGGCGGCGCGGCGCAAGTTCTCGCCCGAGTTCATGAACCGCATGGACAAGGTCATTGTCTTCCGCACACTGCAGCGCGACCACCTGGAGAAGATCCTGGATATCGAATTGGGCCGGGTGCAAGAGCGGATCATGTCTTCGACCGTGAGCAGGCATTTTGTATTCCAGTGTGCAGCGAGCGCCCGGGATTTCCTGCTCGAGGAAGGGACTGATGCGAAGTTCGGAGCGCGGCACCTGAAGCGCGCCGTCGAACGCCATCTTGTTTCTCCCATTTCGAGCCTGCTGGCTACAGGTCAGATCGAGTTTGGTGACCTGGTCACGGTCGACTACGCCCCAGAGATATCAAAGCTGAAGTTCCGGAAGGAGACCCGCGGCGCGCTGGTTAGGGTGGAAACAAAGGCTGCTCCTGAAATCGGT
The DNA here is from genome assembly GCA_963719115.1 of uncultured Acidobacteriota bacterium. Lineage (GTDB taxonomy): Bacteria > Acidobacteriota > Terriglobia > UBA7540 > UBA7540 > Bog-366. Next base: position 33,643 of record CAVRBF010000018.1, read on the forward strand.
TGGGTACCGGTGACGGGCGAGCAGCGGTGGATAGAGTCACGGGTGTAACGACACATGGCTACGTGGATGAATGAGGCGAATGCTCGCGATGCGAATTCGGTTGGGATTCAGGTGCCGATTTCCGAAGGCCTCTTGGCGCAAAGCTCGCACCCAGTCTTAGGCTTGCCCTACTCCCCCGCCAACCGCCGCTGTGGGAGGCTCCAACGAGCCTCCCACGGCCCCGCCTCCAAGGAGGAGGGGAATTTGCAGAAGCCACGATTACGGGAGGACAGCTTGGACTTCCAAGAGGAACGCGACACAGTTCGTGAACAAGACCCGATGCTTCAATTGGCATTGAACGGCGACCAGGAGGCGCTCGGCTCCGTCTTCGCGTCTCACATGCCCCAACTCTATCGTGCTGCCCTTCGGATATTGGGCACGCCCCAAGACGCTGAGGAGGCGCTCCAGGATGGATTGCTAGGGGCCACGCTCCATTTGGGAGGGTTTGAATGTCGAGCCCGCTTTTCAACTTGGTTAACACGCGTCGTGATGAACGCCGCGCTGATGCGATTGCGCAAGAGCCGTCGCGAAGTACTTTTGTCAATTGACCAGAAACTCGATCGAGGCGCAGTGGGCTTGGCTGACAGGGTCACCGATCCCAGCCCCAATCCAGAGGAAATATACCAGTGGAAGGAAAGGCTTCAACTTTTTGAACGAAAACTGCAGAAGCTTGCCTTCAGGCTACCGCTCAGTCTTGTGGCTGCGGGATGTCCAGGGGATGAGCACACAGGAAGTTGCCGAAATATTGGGAGTCAAGACTGCAACGGTAAAGTCGCAGCTCCACCGGGCACGCCTGAGGCTTGGAACGAAGAGCAGTACGGCTTGGGCCTGGGCTGCTGAAAAAAGGAAGATTACATGTACTGCCTTTTAGAGCTGTTGACAGTGATCGGTGTGGTTGTGCTTCTCGCGACAAATCTGTTTGTGGTCAGCGCCGCGGTAGTTGTCGTCGATGAAGGAATGCGTTTTGTGCACGGACTATTAGCCCAACATGTACGTCAGGTCTCTAGCTCCTCAATCACAATACCGAAGCCGTGGAAAGTGACCATCTCAAATCAGATCGGTCTCTTGGATTCTAAGTGAGGTGAGTTATGGGTACCGTCATTGAGTCAGTTCTGCCTGAACTGCACGTTGAAACTCCGAATTCGCTGGAATTGCTCTTGCGGAGAATCTGTTGACGTCACGCGCGAGTCGGGATTGTCGGCCTCGGATACGTCGGATTACCACTGGCCGTCGAATTCGCCCGTGCAGGCTTTTCGGTGACGGGATTCGACATTGATCCTCGCCGCGCAGAGCAGGCAAACAGCGGGAGCAGTTACATCAGCGATGTAAACGACCAAATATTCTGCCGTCAGATCGAGACCGGTCGTTTCCACGCCACCACCGACTACGCTGAGCTTGCCGAGATGGATACGATTTCCATCTGTGTCCCCACGCCCCTACGGAAGACCAAAGATCCGGATCTTTCATACATTATCCAGGCCGTGGAGGCGGTCGCGGATCACCTCCACCGAGGGCAGTTGATCATCCTGGAGAGCACGACCTATCCGGGTACAACGGAAGAGATCGTACTACCAGCGCTCGAACGGAACCTTCTCAGGGTGGGCGAGGACTTTTTTCTGGCCTTTTCCCCGGAAAGAGTGGACCCCGGAAACGCAGGATTTCAGACCCGGAACATACCCAAGGTGGTGGGCGGAATCACGCGGAACTGCACAGTGGCCGCACGCGCTTTATACGCCGCTTGCGTAGAGCGCGTGGTCGAGGTCTCCTCGGCGCGGACGGCCGAAATGGTGAAGCTGCTCGAGAACACCTATCGCAACGTTAACATTGGGCTCGCGAATGAGATGGCACTGCTGTGTCACAAATTCAATGTTGACACCTGGGAAGTGATTGAAGCGGCCAGCAGCAAACCTTTCGGGTTTATGCCTTTCTATCCGGGTCCGGGGCTGGGCGGGCACTGCATTCCCGTGGATCCGGCTTACCTCACCTGGAAGGCGCGGGCTAATGGGTTTGAGCCGCGCCTGATTGAACTCGCCCAGCAGATTAACAATTCGATGCCCAGCCATGTGGTGGACTGCATCACCCGGGCTCTAAACGAGCGAGGGAAACCCTTGCGGAACTCACGGGTCCACATCCTAGGTGTGGCTTACAAGCGCGACGTGGGGGATGTGCGGGAATCTCCGGCGCTGGACATCATGCACCTTTTGGCCGAAAGAAGGGCCCGCCTCTCCTACAGCGATCCTTATGTGCCGCGGTTGTCGGAACCCGGGATGGAACTCGACTCCGAGCCGGTATCGGCACTTCGCCAAAAGGATTGCGTGGTCATTATTACCGACCACAGTCGTGTCGACTATAAGGAGGTCCTCCGTGCATCACCCTTGGTTGTCGATACCCGGAACGCTTTGCGTGGATGCAAAGACGAGAAAATCTTCAGGCTTTAGGAGTGGGCTATGGTTTTCCGGCGAGAAAGATTGGTCTCCATAAAACGATGGGTGCGGCAGCATTGCCCAAGAATCTCTTCCTGGTGCCTCGGGAACAGTCCTTCAAGTTTGGCTGTCCGCTCTCGGAATCTCACGCTGTTCTTTGCGCTGATTGTTGGGGGAAGTGTGGGATTCGCCCAGATGGCCGACGTCACTTCACCCGAAACAGCAACGGCTTCGGTTGAAGGCGTGGTCTCGGTCCCCGGCCAAAAAGGACAAGCGGACTCCGTTCCGGGTGTGCTCGTGAAGCTGACCGGCGTCTCACCAGCATCCGATCCCCAAGCCACAACGGACGCCGAGGGGCGCTATACGTTTACGAAGCTGTTACCCGGTACTTACACGTTAGAAGCACGCCTGGAGGGTTCCAAACCCTTTGCCGAAACCGTCGTCCTCATGCCGGGAGACGCCAAGATCGAGAACGTCAGTCTGGAGTTGGAGAAGGTCATTCAAAGGATCGAAGTACGGGACAAGCCGGCGGCGGTCTCTACGGGAAGCGCGGATTCGACGGCCACGATCAGTGCCCGGCAATTCACCACCCTGCCGCTGGCTGAGCAGAAAATCACCGCAGCCCTGCCCCTAGTACCGGGAGTAGTGCGAACCAGGGACGGCAAGCTCAATTTCAAGGGGGCGCCGGAGAACCAGGGCATGCTGCTGATGGACTCGGTGCAGACCGTTGATCCGGTGACGGGAAGTTTCTCGATTCCGATACCACTGGATACCATCCAGACGCTTAATGTGAACAAGACTCCGTACGCCGCCGAATACGGCGGTTTCTCCGGGGGCTTGACGGCCATCGAGACCAAACAGCCCTCCGGCGATTGGCACTATGGTGTGATGGACTTCATTCCGGGATTTCGCGGCAAGAGCGGCCACCTCGTGGGCCTTTCCGACCTTACGCCTCGCCTGTACTTCGGGGGACCCATTGTCAAAAACAGGCTCAACTTTTCCGAAGCGTTTACCTATGACCTGAATAAGGATCCAGTACGCGGACTGCCCTGGCCGCACAACGAGACTAAGCGCCAAGGTTTCGACACGCTTACCAGCTTTCAGGCGGTGCTCTCCTCTCATCACCTTTTATCGGTGAACGTCAATGGGTTTTCGAACCGAAAACAATTCGCCGATATCACGGCGCTCATTCCTCAGACCGCCTCATCGGACGAAGGGCAGAGGGGGGTGTCGATGGGGGCTACCGATAGCTACCAGTTCAGGTCCGGCGCGCTCCTGAGCACGATGTTTCGCTACACCCGGTTTGACAGCAACGCGCACGGCCAGGGGCCCGAAGACATGCTCATTACACCTGAAGGCTGGAGCGGCAACTTCTTCAACACTTGGACGAGGACATCCAATCAGGTCGAGCTATTGCCGGTCTACAAATTTCCAATGAAAGAGTGGTGGGGCCGCCACGAGCTGAGGGCAGGTGCAGATCTCAGCCATCGTTCCTACCGTGGAACCAGCTTCTCACACCCGATTCAGCTATTTCGACAGGACGGCTCCCCTGCTGAGCGAATTGACTTTCAAGGGGAAGGCCGTCTCCAGGCCCAAGATACCGAAGTGGCAGAGTTCATCCAGGACCATTGGATGCTCAATGACCGTTTGGCGCTGGACCTTGGTGGCCGCCTGTCAAGTCAGTCGATCGGCCGTTCGGCGGCCTTCGCGCCCCGCGCCGGTCTGGTGTTTTCGCCGGGCGAAGACCGCAAGACGATCATCCGTGCCGGCGCGGGGCTTTTCTATGACCGCGTCCCACTGATGGCCGCAGATTTTCTGGATAACCCGACTCGGGTCGTAAGCTTCTACAACGAAACCGGGTCTTTGGTGCAGTCGCCGCTGGTGTTCCAAAACACCTATGTGGCCAGGGCTGCCAACGATGGATTTGTCCCGGTCGGCCGCAATCTCGACACCAGCCCGCGCAATTTCACCTGCGAACTTTGAGGTGGACCGCGAACTTCGGCGTGGCATGGTCATCCGCGCCAGCTATCTCTACAGCCAGACCCAGGACCTCTATGTTGTTACGCCGGTCGCGGGTGCCCCCGGTGGAACCTCTCTGCTGGGGCTGGCGAATACCGGAGGTTCGCACTATCACGAATTCGAAACAACCTTGCACTACCGGCCCAGCGAGCGGAGCGAGTTCAACGTGTCGTATGTCCGGAGCCAGGCCCGCGGTGATTTGAACACACTTTCCGACGTCTTCGTGCCACTGGAGCTACCCGTAATCCGTCCGAACGTCACGGGTAATTTCGCGGCTGATATTCCGAACCGTGTGGTGACCTGGGGAGCTTTCCCCTTACCTCGCAATTGGACCCTCAGCCCGATAGTCGACATTCACTCGGGATTGCCTTACTCAGACCTCGATACCCTCCAGAACTATGTAGGCACGGCCAACAACCAACGTTTTCCTGGATTCTTTTCGCTCGACCTGAAAGTCTACCGCGAATTCAAGATCGGTAGCCTGCCTGGTACGGGATGGCTGAAGGACGGCATCAGGGAACGCAAGATCCGCTTCGGCGTGTATTCCCTCAATCTCACAAATCATTCGAATCCGCTCGAGGTGTACAACAACGCCGCGTCTCCCTATTTTGGGCACTTCGTGGGGTTTCAGCACCGGATCAACGGTTTCGTCATTGATACCGTGAATTGACCGTTCTCATTCCGGCACTCGGAAACCGGGCAGGACAGCTCGCAAGCACGATACGCGTCGGGTCTGCTGGGGGCCTTGATGCCAGCACCATCTGGACGCAGATTCTTGAAGGAAGGAAACAGCTTATGGCATTGCTGCACTGCTTGATAAGAAGAACTCTGACGGTTGCAGTCATCTTGGGATTGACTATGGCCGGCGGTCTTGCCGCAGATAGGACGAGCGCTGGAGAAGTCACGGACACCCTGTCACCGCTCCAGCCCTTATTTCAAAGCATGACGGGCGACGAACTGTTCGCAAAGCTGCTGGAACACAACAGGCTTCGGGACCTCCACCTGGAACAGTATTCGGCAGTAAGAACGTACCGGGTGACCAATGATAAAGGCAAGGTCTATGCCCAGGAGATCGTACGCGTGGATTATCAGGCGCCTGACCACAAGAGGTTCGTCATCGACTCTGAAGAAGGTTCCTGGGCGGTTCGTGACATGGTTCTCAATCGTCTGATCGAGAGCGAATCCGAAACCTCTTCCGGGAGCGTGCATCGCGACAGCTCGATCAAGCCTGCCAATTATGAATTCAGACCTCTCGGGGAGCAGGATGTGGGCCCGTATCACTGCCTGGTCGTCGAAGCCCGCCCACGACGAAGGGACAAGTACCTATTCGAACGGAAGGATCTGGATCGACACGAAGGACTACGCGATTGTTCGGATTGCCGGACAGCCAGCGCAAAGGCTCTCCTTCTGGATCACACGCGCGGACTTCGTGCGCCAATACCGGAAAATTGGCCAGTTCTGGCTTCCCGCCAAGGACGAGACAGTAGTCCACGTGCGACTATACGGGAAGAAAGTACTCACCATCGACCATAGGGATTACCCATTTGACCGGGCCAGTAACAGCGCAGCGCCGGACGATCGTCAGCGAACGCCAAACAAACGGGCAGTAGGGAGCCTTGGCGCCAGAGCAAGAATAGCGATTTCGGATGTCAATTAAGACGGAAGGAGGAAGCCAACAGGGAAGGAGGAGCCAGCGAAGTGAGTAGAAGGCAACAAATTGCAACCCTCATTCTCATTGTGGCGCTCGGTTTCGCGTTGCGGCTCCGCGGGCTCGGACCGCGTGGGGTTCAACGAGGATGAAGTTCATAAGGTCGAGGCCGCCCGCTCTTACCTTCGCGGGAATTTCTCCTTCAACCTCGAACATCCCATGCTGATGAAGTCGCTGATTGCAATCTCGCTCGACGGCGGCAGACTTCTGGAACGGGAGACTGGGACACTCCCATCAGGTTCCGGAGGAAGTCTCCGTGCGTCTGCCCAACGTCATCTTTGGTTCCCTGACGGCAGTGGTGATTTTCCTTTTAGCCCAGGAATTTTTTGGCGTCGAGGTCGGACTGCTCAGCGCCCTGCTTTGGTCTATCGGAACCATCGCCATTATGGTCAATCGTGAGGCCAAAGAGGACACGCTGCTGGTGTTCTTTACCTGGCTTGCTTATTACTTCTATATCCGGGCCAAAAAAGTCTGCTTCGACCGACACTCGGCGGGCGGAGTGGTATTACGGGGCGAGTGGTGGGTGCTTCGGCCTCATGCTGGCGTCAAAGTACTTCCCGCACTATCTGGGCCTCATCTTTCTTTTTTACGCGTTGCTGGGCGACAAAGCGAAATTTCCGCCGCGCCGGTGGCGCGATACCATGCTCCTGCTCGGTACCTGCGCACTCGTATTCATCCTTGCTGACCCCGTCTTTCTTCTGCCCAATACTTTGAAGTACATGCTTCATTATGTGCGGGAAGGCACGATGACCCATCACGGCTACCTGGTCATGGGACGCTTCTACTTTGATGATCCGGCGCACTTGCGAGGCGGAATGCCCATCTACTTTTACCCGTTATTTCTCATCCTCAAGACCCCGATTCCAGTCCTCGTCGCCCTGCTTGTCGGTCTGGTCGAGATCTGGAAGCGCCGAGGCGAGCCTGGCCCGTTCTTTCTGATCGTCATGTTCCTGTTCTGGATTGTCCCCTTCTCGCTGCTGAGCGCCAAGTGGCTGAGATACATGCTCTCCTGGATGCCCACGGTTTACATCATTGCTGCATTGGGACGTGGTCAAGGTCTTTGCCTGGGCATCGGCCCTGGCGAGGCGGACGCATCGCCGATGGGTCCCGGCTCTGGCCGCGGCGGTCGCACTGGTATTCCTGGGAGAGCCAGCCTGGGTAAGTGCGAGGAGCAACCCCTATAACACGCTCTATTTGAATCCTCTCGGCCTTGGGCGCACGGGTTACTACTTCCCCCACGACGAAATGAATGACATGGGGCTGCGAGAGGCCATCGCCCAAATCTGTGAACAGGCGCCCAAAGGGGCGAGTGTCGGCGGCGAAACCGCACCGGTCTTCGCCTACTATTTCCACAGGTTCGGCCGGGACGACTTACGTTATTTCGATCTCTCTGACCAAGCCAAGAGAATGGAAGCTCCTCCCACGGCTTATGTTGTAGTCCAGGATGGAAGGAAGTACTTCGAGAACATCTCCTTTATACAAAAAGTCGAGTCCTACCAGGCGCCGGTTCAGACGGTCGAGATTGCCGGAGCCGCTGCTGTCCGCGTCTACCATGACGAACAGTTTGCTGAACTGAGGATCGACCGATGAAGAAAATCCTCCGTCACCTCCGGCTGATAGCCTCGATCGCAAGCTTCGCGCTGTTCGTCTACGTGCTGCAGCGGAGTGGACCCGAGGCCGTTCTCAACAAGATCCGCCTGCTCGGATGGGGCTTTGCCTTTCTCATCCTGCTTTCGGGAGCAAGGAATCTCTTGCGGGCGGTGGCCTGGAGCTACTGCGTTCAAACCGACGGGCGGCGCCCAGCGGCGCTTGACCTCTTTGGGCCCCGGCTGGTGGGCGAAGCCTTGGACGACTTGACGCCGGCGGGGCCCTTGCTGGGTCAGACCGCGAAGCTCGCGGTGGTTTCGAAGCTGATTCCGGCGCAAGCAGGCGCCTCTTCGATCGTTATCGAGAACCTGGTCTACACTCTTGCCGCTGTGTTGTTCATGTTGAGCGGCCTCGTGTTGGGATTGCTTAAACTTGCTACGCCCCACAAGTTCCGGTGGATCGCGGGGAGTTGGTGATTTGCTTCCTTGCGTCGATCGCGGTTGCCTGCTGGATTGTCAGCCGGCGGATCTTGCTGCTGGGAAGAACCCTCGATTACCTGAAGCGAGTGGGACTCGGGTGGGCTTTTATCGAGCGGCACCAGCGTTACCTGCGCGCGGTCGAGCAGGCCATCTACGACTTCTTCCTGACTCGCAGGCGTATCTTTCTCGCCGTCCTGGGAATTGAGATCGCCACCAATTTCACCGGTATCGGCGAGGCTTATCTGATTCTCAAAGTCACGGCCGCGCATGCCTCGCTTTTCGCGGCTTATCTCGTGGAATCCACCAATCGCGCGGTCCAGTTGGCGTTTTCTTTTGTTCCCTTCGGACTAGGGATTCAGGAAGGGGTGGCCGCCGCCACTCTGCAAGCACTCGGATATGCTGCGAGCGAAGGCGTTTCCTTGGCCATCATCCGCAAGATCCGCATCGTGTTCTGGGCAGCCCTTGGGCTGCTTCTTGCGGCCAAGTACTCAATTGCCCGACCTACAGGAGAGGAGAGCACGACTTAGCCATGAAGCAGCTCATTGTCAACGCGGACGATTTTGGACTTACCGAGCAGGTGAGCAGGGGCATTCTCGATGCGCATCACGAGGGCATTGTGACCAGCGCGACCCTCATGGCAAACGGCGGAGCATTCGAAAATGCGGTTGCCATGGCCCGCCGGGAATACGACCTGGGCATCGGCGTGCATTTGAATCTCACCGAAGGCATTCCGGTCTATCGCCGGCGTCGGACATTCCCAGTCTCGTTGATCGCCAGGGGCGGCTGCACTTAAGTCCTGGCGGTCCCTGCTGCAGGGCGTCATTGACCCGTCAATCAACCTGGCGCGATGATGGAAACCGAGCTTCGGCGGCAAATTGAGAAAGTATTCGGGGCCGGCATTTCCCGACACACCTGGACGGGCATAAACACGTGCACATTCTGCCCGGCGTGTCGGACATCGTAATTCGCCTGGCGAAAGAATTCGGCGATCCCGGAGCGTCCGCTGCCCGCCGAGTGAATCCGGCGCCCAAGATGGCACCCTTTTGCGGGGCCCGCGAATTCTCAGAACTCCGCGGTCAAGCAGTACCTGGTGGGCCGCACCGGTTGAGTTGGTTCGCCCGTCGCTTTAGGAGGGTTTGAGCGGAGCCGGGCTACTCTCGCCGGAAATTTTTATGGCCTCACCCAGACGGGGTTCTCAGATACCCGAAGCATTCAGGACATCTCGGGGGCTTGCCGGAAGGCGTCAGCGAACTGATGTGTCATCCGGGGTACCTCGGACGCGGACCTGGCGAAAACGGGAACTCGATTGCTGGCCCAGCGCGAGGTCGAAATTCAGGCGCTGACAGCACCTCTCATCAGGAAACTCGTGGCCGATTGCGGAATTCAACTTGCCAGCTATCGGCAGCTCGGAACGCTCGCACAAGACCGCGAGGTGGCGGCGTGAAAAGTGACCATGGGGTCCGCCCGAATAGGGCGCGACCAATTCAACAAGGGGTCTGCGCGATGAATAGAAACTTGAAATTATCCATTGTGGTGCCGCTTTACAACGAGGCAGCGAACATCACACCACTTTACGTCCGCTTGACTTTGGTAATGGCAAAGATCGAGGAACCGTATAAGATCGTCTTCGTTGAACGACGGCAGTACGGACCACACACCAAAGACGCTCTGCGAAATCTATGAGAGCGACTCCCGCGTAAGAATTGTCACTTTGCGCCGGAACTTTGGCCAGACTTCGGCGCTGAAGGCAGGCTTTGATGCCGCGCGCGGTGACGTCATCATCTCCATGGATGGCGACCTGCAGCACGACCCGGAAGAGATCCCCGCTTTCGTGGCCAAAGTTGAAGAGGGTTACGACATCGTCAGCGGGTGGCGAGCCGAGCGGCGGGACGGGTGGCTGACACGCCGCCTGCCGAGCCGGATTGCGAACTGGATGATGGCCAGGCTCTCCGGCGTCGAGCTCCACGATTTTGGTACGACCTTTAAGGCTTATCGTCGAGAAATTATTCAGAACATTCCATCTCTATGGTGAACTGCATCGTTTCATCCCTGCACTGGCCGCTTGGTCTGGAGCGCGGATTACGGAGATCCCTATCAATAATCCGCCCCGTCAGAACGGCAAATCCAACTACGGGCTGTCGAGAACCCTCCATGTGTTTCTGGACCTTCTGAGCACCAAATTTCTGCTCGACTACTCGACCCGGCCCCTGCATTTCTTCGGTTTCTTGGGGTTGCTCTTACCGGAGTAGGCAGCTTTATCGGCTGTTCCCTGGCTTTCAAGAAGCTGGTGCTTCACAAGGCGATCATGTTGCAGAACGGACCGCTGTTGTTTGCCGCCACCTTGCTCATTCTGGTCGGAGTTCAGATTCTGTGCTTGGGCTAGTCGGCGGAGATCTTGTCTCGCACTTATTACGAATCGCAGGGCAAGCCTATCTATGCGGTGAGAGAGACAAGAAGTCACGACCCACAAGTCGGCTCATGCGACAGCGCAGACCATCGATCGAGCGGGTGAAGACATTCCCTAACCAGCAACGCGGGCGATGACTTTGGACGGTTCGCGCGTTCTGAAGCGTCGGCAAGCAATTGACCTAGGAATCGGCGGACAAGTGCCTTCTGGCCAACTTGAAAGCTGAGTGGGAAGGGGGGCAAATGATGGCTGAAAAGATACTGGTAACAGGCTGTGCGGGTTTCGATTTGATTTCGCGTGGCCCAACGCTTGTTCGCGAAGGGAAGCAGTATGGGGCTCGACAACATGAACACCTACTATGATGTGACTCTCAAGTGCGCCCGCCTTGATCAGTTGAGGGGCCAGAGAGGATTTCGTTTCGTAAGGGCAGATCTGGCCGACCAGCCGCGGATGGAGCGACTCTTCGCAGAAGAACCTTTCGACTGCGTCATTCATCTGGCCGCGCAGGCGGGAGTACGCTATTCGTTGATGAACCCGCTCGCCTACATTCAATCGAACGTGGTCGGGTTCACCCACGTGCTGGAAGGCTGCCGGCACGCACGGGTAAAGCATCTGGTATTCGCCTCCTCCAGCTCTGTTTATGGAGCCAACAAGCGGATGCCATTTTCGGTTCACGATAGTGTTGACCACCCTGTCAGTCTATACGCTGCCACCAAAAAGAGTGATGAACTCATGGCGCATGCCTACGCGCATCTTTACCAGCTCCCTTGCACGGGCTTGAGATTCTTCACGGTTTACGGCCCTTGGGGGAGGCCTGACATGGCGCTCTTTATCTTTACGAAGTCCATCCTGGAAGGCCGGCCAATTGATATCTACAACCACGGGCGGATGCGCCGGGACTTCACTTATGTCAACGATATCGTGGAAGGGATCGTCCGCGTGGCCGGGAGAATACCGCAGCCCAATCCGCGATGGAGTGGCGAGCTTCTCGGCCCCGGCACAAGTTCGGCGCCTTACCGGATCTATAACATCGGCAACCACGACCCAGTGGAACTGAAAGAGTTCATCGCTATTCTCGAAGACAAGCTCGGCAGGAAAGCCCAGCGCAACCTTCTGCCTATGCAGCAGGGGGACGTGCTCGCCACCTTCGCGGACGTCGCGGACTTGGAAAATGATATTGGCTTCAAGCCGAAAACCTCATTAAGAGAGGGCATTGGCCGCTTCGTCGATTGGTACCTGGAGTATTACGGGTCGCATGAACCGCTCCACACACAAGTGCCGGCTGGAATGCTGACCCCTGCGACTGCCGATTCACTCGTCGGAGCGAACACGTGATGAAGAGGTTCGCCGGACTATTTCTACTCGCGTTTATCGCCTTCAGGCCGGATCTGCCCGTTCACGCAGAGTGCGTGGTTGTCCAGCGCAATGGGGATCGAGTTGATGTATTCATTGGCGGACGTCCGTTTACAAGTTACTACTTTGGTGCTTCCGTCGCGAAGCCGTATCTCTTTCCTCTGCGAAGCGCGCAAGGGACAATCGTCAGCCGCGGCTTTCCGATGGTCCCGGACATTCCGGGCGAAGATCACGATGAGCCTCACCAGCGCGCCATGTACTTCGCTCATGGCGATATCAATGGCTTCGACTTCTGGGGTGAGGCGGCGTTTCCGCGCTGGAGCCATCACCCTGCCTCGAAGTTTAGTCGCACGGTGTTTCGCAAGCTTGACGAAATGCAGGGAGGTCCGAATCCGGTGAGTTGAGGGCAGAGTTCGATCTTGTGACGGCAGAGGGGAAGCGCGATCGCCGTCCGAGGTTCAGGCTTCGTTTTCAGGGGGGATGAACGAATCGAGGATCGTCGATTGCGAATTCACCCTTCGCGCGGACTATGGCGCGGTGAGGATCGGTGACACCAAGGAAGGAACATTTGCGATCCGGCTGGTCAAGGCTCTGGATTCGCCCCCGGGCCGGATGGTGAATTCGAGCGGCGCAGTCGGCGAGAAAGCCACTTGGGGCAAACGAGCGGACTGGGTGGACTATTCGGAAACGTCGGGAAAGAAGAAGTGGGCATCGCGGTCTTTGACAACCCGATGAATTTCCGCCATCCGACCTATTGGCACGCCCGCATTATGGCCTTCTTGCCGCCAATGCTTTTGGGACTGAGAGAATTCACGCACGACCGCCATCAGGACGGAAGCTACACGATTGCGGCGGGCGAGTCGTTACATTTCACTACCGGGTATTCATCCATCAGGGGGATTTCCAACAGGCAAGGGTGGGGGAAGCATACAGACAGTACGCAGCAGGGGAATAGGGAGAAGATATGGAATCGGACATCACTCGTCGAGGATTTCTTAAAAGCGCGGCAAAAACTACAGCGGGCCTTAGGGCACTCAGTGGGATTAGTTTTCTGGCTCATCCGGAGAGGGTTTTTGGCGCAAACGATCGCGTGCGGGTGGCGGTCTGCGGCCTTCACGGGCGGGGAAAGACCATCTGTCAGCTTATTCTCACCTCTCGAATGTGGAGATCGCCGCGCTTTGTGACGTTGACGAAAACGTGTTGCGGAAACGACTCGGGGAAGTCGGGGGAAACCCGCAAACCTATGTCGACATCCGCAAGCTGCTGGAGGATAAAACGATCGATGCGTCTCGATTGCCACGCCCAACCACTGGCACACGCTGATGGCCATTTGGGCATGCCAGGCAGGCAAGGACGTATACGTCGAAAAGCCCTGCTCGCACAATTCTGGGAGGGACGCCAACTCGTGCGCGCAGCGGAGAAGTACAACCGCATCGTCCAGCACGGCACCCAAATCCGCTCCGCGCCCGGCGATCCAGGAGGCCATCAAAGGTCTTCACGAAGGCGCCATTGGCGAAGTCTATCTGGCCCGCGGCTTGTGCTTCAAGTGGCGCGACACGATTGGACACGCGCCCGAGGAACCGGTCCCAGCAGGCGTTGACTATGACCTGTGGACCGGCCCCGCTCCCCTGAAGCCCTTCACTCGCAATCGTTTTCATTACAACTGGCACTGGATCTGGGATACCGGCAACGGGGATCTGGGCAATCAGGGCATCCACCAGGTGGACGTCGCCCGGTGGGGACTGGGCCTCAAGTTTCCCAATCGTATCTCCGCCGTGGGCGGCCATTTCATGTTTGACGATGATCAGCAGACGCCCAATACCCTGAATTGTGCTTTTGAATTCGATCTGCCGGACGGCAAGCGCAAGATGATGGAGTTTGAGGTCCGGCACTGGATCACCAACAACGAGGCGGGGATCGGACGGGGAACCTGGTGGCCGGCAAGAAGCGCTTTTTCGGCCACCACAACACGATCGGCAACATCTTTTATGGCGCGAATGGATACCTCGCCACCGGAGACGAAGACGCCGTCCAGCTATGAGACTTGGCTGGGCAAGGACGAGAAGTCGGGACCTCACGGTCATGGCGGCGGAGATCACTTTGCGAACTTCATTGACTGTGTGCGGAGCCGGAAGAAGGAAGACTTGAATGCCCCCATCGAGGAGGGCCACATCTCATGTGCCCTGGTGCATCTCGCCAACGCGTCGTACCGGCTGGGCCGAAGCCTGCGTTTTGATCCCGTGACCGAGCAAGTCATCGGCGACGATGAAGCCAACGCTCTCTTGCAGGACCAAGACCGGGGTTATCGTCCCCCGTTCGTTGTACCTGAAAAGCTATAGGTGAGACTCCGTAGGAGCGGTCTTTCTTACCCAATCGAACAGCGGGTTCGCAACACGGCAGCCAGTCTCTAAACTTGCATGCGGAACGTCGGTGATATATGGCACGAATCGATGCCTTAACGAGATCCGGAGAGGACAATGGCAACCACTTTGAACCGTCTCGGATATGCCGCGTTGCCTGTCTTTATATGGGCGCAGGCAGAGGTTCAATCGGCGCTGGCTGTCGTTGTGCAATGGCCTTAGCCTCGATTGGTTCCGTCACAATTCTCGCCGCGGTCGCACTTCGCGCCCAAGACAAAGATCTCGTCACCCGTTGAGAGCCGTGTCCTCAACAACACTACGGTCAAGGACGCATTTCATCTGAGCACCTCCGATGATGTTCAGCGGCGGGTGCACGGCTCACTGATGATTTCGCGTCAAGCCTTGGAATTCGACTCCACCAAAGGCTCCCGAGGCGTATCCAAGAACCAGATGCAATCACTGGGCGCTTTCCCGGAGGCCCAGCAACAGAATCTAATGGAAGTGGCGATTGGAGGTGTAGTCGGTGAGGCACCGTTTGCACCATTGGTTCGACAGGGTTCCCCTATCCAATCCCCGGCCGCGGCAGGATCAGGCAGCAGCATCCTTGCCACCGTGCTGGATGTAGAAGGAGACGGTGTTCCGGCTGCGCAGATCACACTCACTAATTTCAGCACTCTGCAACACTACACCGGGCTATCAGGAGAGAGGGGTGAATTCACCTTTACCGGGGTTCCTCCTGGGACCTACTCCGTTACTGTCGATGCGAAAGGCTTCGGACTTATACGTCTAGCGGAGTTCACAATATCGACCGGGCAGGTCTATGAAATGCCCAGCATTCAGCTCTCAATCGCGCCACAAATGCAGGCGATAACAGTCCGTCCAACCGAGGTGATCGCCCAAATGCAAGTGAAAGCGGAAGAGAAGCAACGTCTAGTAGGGGTTCTGCCCAATTTCTACACCAGCTATGTCTGGGATGCGGCCCCGCTGAACACCAAGCAGAAATTCTCGCTCACAAGGCACGATATCTTCGATCCCGGCTATTTACTCGGGGTTGGTGTGGCTGCTGGCATCGAGCAGGCCAACAATAGCTTTGCCGGATACGGACAGGGTGCCGCGGGCTATGGAAAGCGCTTTGCGGCTGGGTTGGGCAATCGCCTTATTACCGGCTTCGCCAGCGAAGCAGTGTTCCCCTCGATCTTCCATCAAGACCCGCGTTATTTCTACCAGGGGTCGGGCTCCGTCAAATCCCGCCTCATCCACGCTTTGAGCTGGGCGGTGATCGTGCGCAGTGACACCGGGACACTCGATGCCTAACTATTCCTATTTGCTCGGCGATTTGACGGCGGGAGCACTATCAAATCTGTACTATCCACGCGCGGATAGGGGGGCGGGCCTGGTTCTTACCAATTTCGCGATCGGGGTTGCTGGGCGTGCTGGTGAGGGGGTCATGCGTGAGTTCGTGACGAAGCGTCTGACGAGAAATATCAAGGGCAACGGCAAACCATAAAAGTTAGGGCGAGACGAAGCGTCAGGCACCGCGGAGGCGGTAGCCAGGGCCGACGGATGTGACCGCCGGAAAGAAGTACGCAACCCTGTCGGCCCGAAACGCTCTGCACTCTGTGCGGCTGTTCATACCAAAAACTCGATTGCCGCAAGCGAAAACCATGGCCGAAGAAATTGGCGAATCCCGACTCATGGCTTTCCTATCGAACTCCATTCATAGCGGCGGGGGCAATGTAGACCCCCTTTGACCCGGCGGAATCGGGAGCGGGAGTTCGTGCTGTTCAGTTCGGGTGGACGGCATCGGAATGACGCGGGGACGCTTCCGAACAGGCCGTGCCTCAAATGTAATGGTGTATTTAAGTGAGCGAACCATGGATGCGAATCCATCCTTGCTGATGATCACAGACCCGTCAGTACTGAAGACCTTCAAGTACCTGATGGCCTAGCATGCCGGAATAAAACACCGACGAGGCACACAATTGGCTCTGCTCCTTCTGGCGCGAAGCGGGAAGAGCAGAATCGCTGGTACACGTCTAGGGCAGGTACCCATCACGTGAGTTACGGGGTTGCAACTGCACCATGCGACCGGTGGTGATCCGACTCCGGATGCGCTCAAAGCACGGCACTGCGCCTCCTGCGGTCCGAGATTGCGCGGGATGTTCCGGGTCACGCATACCCCTGCCGATACTCGACGGCACACAACCTGTAGACAAATGTCGCCCCGTCTGGCGGCAAGCGCAACGAAACGCGCGCCCCGCACGACTCGCGGCACTGATCGTCGAGTCAGTGCCGCCAAACTGAAGAGCCCTCGAATCCAGAGGCGAAGGGTTCCGGATGGGCAGATTCGACTGCGACCTCGAATGAACGCGATGTGGGCACACCAGTTCAGGGAGTTAATCTTTCGAGTACAAAACCGGTACAACTTGAGCGTTCCGAACGTGCTTTTTCGGTGATTTAGCGTTGCCAACCGTGCCGCAAAATCAACGAGATTGCCTTGCCAAACATGTTTTGCAACCATGGGGTCGGGAGTTCGATCCTCCCCAGGTCCACCAACTAACATTCTGATTCCAAATAACTTGAACATGTTTTGCACGATCGAGTTGACACATGGTACCCAACCACGGGGCCGGAATTCCAAGATTTACACTAAGCGGCTTGAGTACAATTGGTTAGCGCTCATATCCTACGAGCCGGATTTGGCGTTGGCGATACCAGTCGATCAGCCCCGATCCCCCCATGATTTTCAGGTGATCGATTGCCGCGGGGGAGAGAATCGCGGGTCGCCCTCGCATCGCGGAGGTAAGCGGCTGTGGCCCAGTTGTGTCTTTGGACAGTACGGGGTTCCGTTCAAAGTGATGCTCTTCCCCACCGCCGAATCAACAGGATCCGAGCCCAATGAGAGGGTTGACCCGTGATGTGGGGATCTCGCAACTGTTAGCCCGCGGGGCTAGATGTCGACCCCGGCGCTAGCTTCTACGGTCTCGCTACCGGGGCAAGCCAGATGTTTCCGGAACTCTCGCCGATGTCAACCACGAGCTTGTCATCGGCGACCGAGAGTTCCAATCCGTAGGCTGTATCGAGCGAGTTGGCGCCGGTGTGAAAGTGGATGACGGCTTTCGGCGCCCCCACGGGCTGCTTGCTGACCGGATCGAGGCGGTTCACCCAGATGCAGGTAAAGCCATCGCGGTCAGAGATGTAATAGAGCAAATTGCCGTTCGGGGACCAGCGTGGTTTATTGACCCACGGTCCCGATTCGGTCACAGAAATCCATTCCGGCCGGGCGGCGGCCGTCCGGCCATGTAAAGGGACGATGGTGATCCGATGGTCGTTGGGAGGAGTACGGACCACGAGAGCCAACCACTTGCCATCGCGCGAAACAGAGGGCGAGAAGAGGGAACTTACCGAGGACTCCAGAAGCGGCGCGGTGTGGCCGGTCCGGTCCACCAGAGCGATAACAGATTCACGCTGCGACAGCTTCTGAAATAACAGGCTGGTCCCATCCGGGAGCCAGGCGCGGGGCTCTCCGCAGTCCGCACAGATCTGCCGGGCGCTGCCGCCGCGGACTGGAACCAGCCATATGGATTCCCGCAGAGGGGGAGCGTATCCGAACGCTACTTCGGAGCCATCGGGGGAAAGAAGGGGAGATGCCTCATCCTGCGCCGTCGCCGTCAGGGCATTCTCCGTGCCGGTTTTCAAGTCCTTCACCCACACATCCTGGTTACCGCTGCGATCCGAAAGGAATACCAACTGGTCGCCGCGCTGTGAAATCATGGGGCGGCTGGAGTTTCCTTCGCCGACGGTGAGCCGGGCAATCGGTCCACGTGCTTGCGCGGTGTCGGCATTGATGGGCAGCGCCCACACATCGGACCGATGGGTCAGGACGGAGAAGACCAGCGCTCCATCCGCCGACACGCTGGGATGGTCTTCCCGGCCGACTCCGAAGCTGATCTGTTCCGCCGGTCCGCTGATTTGTCCGGTCCGGGTGGAGACTCGCAACCTCCAGATGTTGGTCTGATCTCCCCGGCGCGCCGAACAGAGGATATACCCGGAGTCCGTCCAGTCATCGGGGACGATGCGGTGGTGCGAAGCTCCCGTCTCCGGCGGTACCAATCCTTGCTGCGCAAACGTCTGGTTCGCCATCAGGCGCTTGGCCGGACCACCCGCGACGGGGGCCGTCCACCAATCCCAATCATCGGTGTTAGACTCCTCTCTCACTTGCTGGCTTCGGCTTCCGACGAAAGCAATGTAACGCCCATCGGGCGACCAGAGCGGGTAAGCCGCGTAGGGGAAATCGGAAACAAAGGGAACGGGGCTGCCGCCCGACGTCGGCACGATGAAAATTCTGGCCGCGCGAAACATCCGTTCGCCGGTCCAATAGGCTATATGCGTGCCGTCCGGAGAGAAGCGCGGCCGGTACCCCCCGGGGGCCAGCAGGGTGCGGCGGCCGCCGAGCGCGGGCACCAGGTAGATTCCATCCTCCGCGCCTTCTGCCCGGTAGGCGATGGTTTCGCCGTCGGGCGAAAATGTCGGATCGATGTCATCCGCCGGGTTGTCGGTGAGGCGCAAGGGAGTTCCCCCGGACACCTGCTGTACCCAGATATCCAGGTCACCCCGGCCGCCCCGGTCGGAACAGTATGCCAGCAACTTGCCGCTCCTGGAGATGGAGGGTTCGAAGGTGAGGCCCACGTCCGAAGTAAGCCTCCGCAATGGCAGTGCCAGCCCGCGCGAGCGCGAGCCGAGCCAAAGCGTAAGCGCGATCACCGCCAGCACGCAGGCAATACCAGCAACGATGATGGTGATGACCGGCGCCTTCCTCCCGGCGGGGACAAACACCGGCCTTGGCCCGGGCTCAATGGTGGTCTCAGGCGCGTGGCGGAATCTAAACGTAGGGACGTAGGCGCCCTTGGGAAGTTCGATGATGACGGGGTTGTCCCGTCCCTCAGCAGAATAGTAGGCGGTTAGCTTGTCGCGAAGCCGGCGAGCTTCGACACGAACGATGGAATCGACGCGGGAATCGTAGGCCGAGTCGCGATCAAATATCTCCATCGCCAGCACGGATTCTTTAATCCGGTCCGCGTTGCCAGCCCAGTGCTCTTCGGTGACGAAGTTGAGGAAACGCCGAAGTCTTTCGGAATAGCGAAAACCCGGGCTGGCAAGGACGCGGTCCAGTTCCGCCCGCGCGGCAGCCTTGGGTACCAGACCCTCTCCCGAGGTTCGTGAATCAGTGGCGGACTGTCCGGCTCGCTCTTCCGTCCTGCCCTCCGTGCGCCCTCCATCCCGACGGGCGTCAGCCGAACTATACCGCGCCTCAGACCCGTTGTGTCAAGCCTTTGCCACCCCATCGCGGGGCCCAGTGGGATGTGACCTCTCCTGATCTGCGCGAATTTTCGCAGCATGGGGTGGCCCTCCCGACGATTAGGCGCTTAATCCCTACGTTACCTCGACGTAACATGGGGGCTGGGCGACCGCTTGACCGGTACCGACCAACCTCCTTACGCGTTAGGTTACGGACTAGCTGTAATGGCTGAGAAGTTACCGACCCTCATGAATTGATTGGGAAATCTCAGTTCAGGATCGCGAACCCGGAAGGGACTCAGCGACAGATTGACCTCCTTGCAATTGAGATTGGTTGACAAATTGCACACCGAAAACAAATAGGAAGCCTTCGAAAGAAAAGAAAAGGCCCACCACAGGGCTTCCCCAAGATCCTGGAAAGGAAGGACCAGCAAATGCTTCAAGCAACTCATCGCAGCGGTCGCAGGGCCGCAGTGGTCATTGCGGCTCTCTTTATTTTATCCCTTTTAAGTGCAACCGTCCTAATGGGGCAGATGTTCCTCGGCTCCGTCGTCGGACTGGTCACGGACACGAGCGGCGCTGTGGTGCCGGAAGCCAAAGTCGTGCTGACCAACACACAGACGCTCGTGACGCGCGAAACCGTGTCCAACACCACAGGGAACTACACGTTCGACGATGTTCCCGCCGGAATCTATAAGGTTAGCGTGACGAAGGCGGGATTTCGCGAAACGGTCAGTAGCGATATCACGCTGGGCACGCAAGTGACCGTCCGCTTCGATGCGGCACTGGAGGTCGGAGAAGTATCATCGAAGGTGGAAGTGACGGCTCAGGCCGCTACTCTTAACACCGAAAATGCGGAGATTTCATCCGTAGTGACGCGAACGGCGATCTCTGATCTCCCGATGTCAAAAAGTCCGATGGACTTTCGCTATCTGGATTCCTCCAACCAGGATGGCGGTTACCTGTCCGGCCAACGCAGTAACTCCGGCACATATTCGGTGGATGGCGTCAGCGCCATGGCCCCGGCTTGGGGGGCCTGGAGCGGCCCGATGTTATCGATGTCGATGGACTCGATTCAAGAAATCACCGTGGTTTCCGCCACGCCCTCGGCCGAATACGGCGACGTCGCCCATATCATCGTCTCCACGCGCTCCGGTACCAACAACCTTCATGGCAGCGGGTACTGGGACACGGATAATTACGCCCTTGATGCCAGCGACTACTTCGAACATACGAAAGGGCACGGTCCTTACTACCAATACTTCGGCGGCACCATCAGCGGCCCGCTGGTGATTCCTCACCTTTACAACGGAAAGAATCGGACTTTTTTTTTCGCGCAGTTGGAGGATTTCATGCAGCCGGGCGGGTATGTCAGCCAGGGGTCGGTGCCCACGGCGGCCTTCCGCGAGGGCGATTTCTCCCAACTCCTGACGCTGTCGACACCCCAAATCATTTACGACCCAACCACTTACAATGCCGCGACCAACAGCTTCAGCGCATTTCCGGACAACAAAATTCCCAGCGGCAGGATCAATGGTGTGGCGGCCAGGATTGCAAGTGCGACTTACATGCCACTGCCCAATTACACCAACCCCACAGGGGTTCCTTACGAGAACAACTACGTCACCTATCTCCCCAACGCACATCCCGACTACTACCCCACGATCCGGATCGATCACAATTTCCGGGAGGGCAAGGACGCCATCACCGGGCGCTGGCAGTACCGTCGCCAGAACGAGGATGGGAACTCCAATGGACTGGGACCGGAATACGCCAACACTCAGAACCGGGACACAACCAACGCCTACATCTCCGAGACGCATTCCTTCTCGCCGCACATCGTCAATGAGGCCCGCATCGGCTTCAGCCGCGATGAATCCGTTTACTTTGCCAACACGAAGGGCACCCCCATTGCACAGGATTGGGGCCTCAACGTCCCTAACCTCAGCGGCCTCAATGGTATGCAGGGTTTCCCAGGGGTCTATTTTTCGAATTTCACGAACTTGGAGGGGAATTCCAATACGGGTTGGGCGCAAAACACCCACGAATACACGGACAATGTCACGTACACTCGCGGCAAGCACACCCTGAAGATGGGTTTCTCGGACATCCGATACCTAGTCAATGAAACCATCAACGAAACGCAAAACTACTTTGGCTACACGTCCTATTCGGCTTTCGGCACGCAGAGCCAGACCCCCTATGGAACCAACACACCGGCAGGTGGATTTGACTTTGCCAGTTTTCTGCTGGGCCTTCCCTCAAGCAGCGGCATCGATGTCCCGGGGCCCAACAGCGTCGTTCGCTACGGCACCTATGCGGCCTATATTCAAGACGACTGGCGGGTCAGCGACAAGCTGACCGTCAACTTTGGCCTGCGATGGGAACACACTCCCGCCCCGGTCGACCAGAATGACATGCGCTACAGCTTCAACCCCGCCAACGGCGACATTGTGGTGCCGTCGAAGATGGCCCTCACCCATGTGAGCCCGCTGTGGCCGTCGAGTCTCCCGATCGAGACGGTGGCCCAGGCAGGCTGGAACACAGGGCGCTCATTGCTTTCCACCGACCAGGACTTTGGACCGCGACTGGGGTTTGCGTACCGGTTGCCCTACAAGATGGTAGTTCGAGTCGGAGCCGGTCTATTTTACTCGCCTCTTCTCGACTCCGGCGTGATCAACCCCTACCAGGGAGGACCGTTTGCCTGGGCGCAATCCTTCACCAATATCATCGGCACGTCCGGCCAGACCTCGTTCGCACTCCCGAATCCGTTTTCGGGTGTCAATGGGAGTGGGGCCTGTGGGACGGTTTGCCAAAACGGCGGCTTTAATATTGCCACCAACAAAAACTACCTTCGCACGCCTTTAACCGAGCAATATAACTTCACCCTGGAAAAGCAATTCGGGCAGAACACGCTGGTCTCGGCCGACTATCGTGGTCATCACCTCATCGAGACCATCTACAATCCGGATCTGAACCAACCAACCCCCAACACCGGCGCGAACGAATGGGAGCAGTTGAACTATCAACAATACTGGCAGGTCCAGTACGGGGTGAATGGTGGCTCGGAATTCGGCAACCTGTTCGATTTTAAACTTGAGCGGAGGTACGGAAAGGGCCTGACCTTCAATCTCGGCTTTACTCACACCCTACTGACCGAGGACGTGCGTTCGTATGGTGCAACCTATCTCGGGGACAGCGATATTTTCGGCAACCCCACCTACTCCTGGAACCGGAGGCTCGACCTGGGCCCCGACGGGGGGCTGGTGCGCGATCGGTTTGTGGGCAGCGGGATTTGGGACCTGCCGGTCGGCAAAGGTCAGCGATTTGGCTCCACGCTTCCCAAGGCACTCGAGCAAGTCGTCGGCGGTTGGCGGACGTCGTATGTCCTGACGATGCGCAGCGGCTACTTCAACGATGTAGCGTGCAGCGGCTGCGTTGACATCTCGAACACGCGCAGTTCCAGCCGTGTCAACGTGAATCAGCTCAAGAAATCGACGATCAGCAACCCCACCGCTAATATGTGGTTCAATCCCGGTGCCTACACTCCGGACACGGTACCGGGCACATTCGGAAACGTTTCGCCGGGGTCCATCGTGGGGCCGGGCTTGGTGAACCTGGACTTCGGGCTGGCCAAGTCCATCCCGATTCGTGAGAATGTGAAGCTGACGTTTCGGATGACGTCGATGAACGCCCTCAATCATCCGAACCTTGGCAATCCGAATACCGACATCAGCTCGTCTCAAGTCGGTGCAATCACCTCTCTCACCAATGCCGGCGGATTGGGTTCGTCATCCAATAACAGCGGTATGAGACAAGTCAGGCTGGGAGTCCGCCTCGATTTCTAGGGCAATGTAGGGCATTTTGATGTGCGGCGGCGGACTTCGGTCCGCCGCCTGTTCTTAAGGAAACCCCAGAGAACCATCCGTATCTGCCATCACCTCATAGGGAAACTCCGTGAACCACCGTCAATCCGCCATTGGCTCATCCGAGGGAAACTCCGTGAAGCATCTTCTGCAACTCGTCCTGACGCTCCTGCTTTGCTCCACCACCTGGGCCGCGCCGCCTCTTCGTCAGACCGTGAGCCTCAATGAAGACTGGCAATTCGAGCGCCAAGTCAACCCCGGTTCCGCGATTGAATGGCAGTTCCGCGATGCCTGGAAGCCGGACTACGACGCTTCCGGGTGGTCGAAAATCTTCCTCCCCCACTCCTGGGACCAGACAGCCCACCTTCCGTGGGTTGTGCAGAATCATTGGCGCGGGATGGGCTGGTATCGGAAGCAGTTCGAGGTCCCCACGCTCTCCGCCGGGCAACGGGTCTTTCTGGAATTTGAGGGCGCGATGCAGGTGGCGAAAGTGTGGGTGAACGGCCTTCCCGCCGGGGAACACGTAGGCGGTTACACCGGATTCGTTTTCGATGTCACCGATCTGGTCAAGCCGGGTGAACAGAACTTGCTGGCGGTCAGGCTAGACGACTCGAACAATCCGGACATACCGCCGGCGAATGAGACCAACATCGCCATCTACGGCGGCCTGTACCGCGACGTCTGGATGCACATCACCGCCCCTGTCTTGATTCCCGATGGAGGTGTATCCATCACCACTCCGACGGTTAGCGCGGCGCAGTCTACGATCGGTGTGACGACGGAGGTCAGGAATTCGCTGCACTTGGTTGCGAACGTCAAGGTTACTTCCGAAGTGGTCTCGCGAAGTGGCAAGGTCGTCGCCACCGCCGAACAAGAGAAGCAAATAGCTGCCAACTCCACCGTGCAATTCGAGCCGGCCATGCTGACCGTAACCAGTGCGGAATTGTGGAGCCCGGATCATCCCCGCGTCTACACCCTGCGCAGCCGTGTGTACCGCGATGGGGTGGCGGCCGACGAAATTTCCACCCCCTTCGGCATCCGGGTTATGGGTTACGTGCCGGGGAAAGGGTACACGATTAACGGTGAGTTCATTAACATTCACGGCGTGGACCGCCGCCAGGACTATGGATACCTGGGCGATGCTCTACCCGATGCGCTTAGTCGCCGTGACATGGAGATCATCAAGCAGCTTGGCGCCAACATGATCCGCACGGCGCACTACATTCAGGACAAGAGCATTCTGGCGGCGGCCGATGAGCTTGGCTTGCTGGTCTGGGAAGAAATCCCCAACATCAAGATCTACGACTACACCCCGGGTCCCATGACCGAATTGGGTGATTCCCGGTACACGCGCCAATACATTGACAATTGCCTGACGGCGATGGGTGAGATGATCCGGCGCGACCGCAATCACCCTTCGATCATCATTTGGGGCATCGCCGACGACAATACCGGTTACCCCTATATTCAGGATCATCGGGAAATGGTGGAGAAAGCGCATCGGCTTGATCCCACGCGTTGGGTTGCCGGTCGAGTGAACCCCACTCTGACCGACGTGCGCGATCCCACCAACCCTTCCTACTACGACTTTCAGAAACTGTCCCTCGATCATCCGGATTGGATGTGGCTCTGGAACGAATGGGGTGCTTTCAAGAACGAGCGTGGCCTGATTGTCGAGCCGCAGGGGAACGACCGGCCTGAAAACGGTGTCGGCATCGTTTCCGAATATCGCCGCAGCACCATGCCCTCGGAATTGATCGGTGCGATCGCGCAGGAGGCAAGCTGGATCAAGTTTGAGGCCATGCCCTGGATGGCGTCCGCCAAATGGGAAATGTTCGATGCCGGGTGCGGCGCCTGCCAGAGCACGAAAGGCATTTTCGACTACTACGGCCCACCCGAACTTCGCCCCTGGGGAACGCGCTTCAACGCCGGCGACTATCGCGGCTTGAGCGATTTGTGGCGCATCCCCAAGGCCAGTTACTGGTTTGTGAAAGCGCAGTGGACGGAAGATCCGTTCGTTCAAATCGTGGGCCACTGGAGTTGGCCGGGGCAGGAGGGGAAGCCCAAGATGATTCGCGTCTACTCCACCTGCGACGAAGTTGAGCTCTTCCTCAATGGGAAGTCGCTCGGCAAGCGGCGGCCGGAATCGACGGAGAGCCTGGTGGCGGAGTGGAAGAGCGACGGCCTGTGGGAGCGATGGCCCGGCCTGCCGCCGGGAACCCACCTCCGGCACGGGCCGTTCATTTGGAAGAACATTCCTTACGCCGCGGGAACTTTGCGCGCCGTCGGCACCAAGAATGGCAAGCAGTATGTCGATGAGCGGAAGACCGCGGGCGACCCGTACCAGCTTGATCTCCGGCCGGACCGCGAATCCATTGCGTCGGACGGCCGCGATGCCGTGCGTATTGTGGCGGTGATCACGGATAAAGACGGCGTGCCTGTGCCCAACGCCATGCCCTGGCTCTATTTTCACGTGCAAGGGCCAGGACGTCTGCTCGGCACGCCAGTGCTCGACGCGGTGTGGGGCATGGCGGCGATCAATGTGATGTCGAAGCCCGCGACCGGGAACATTACGGTAATCGTCTCCTCGCCGGGGTTGAGAGACGGGACATGTACTCTCAGCGCCGCGAAAGCCAACTGATGATCGCGGCAGCCGCGGAGAAGCGAAAGAATTTGGCGCATCCCCATAGCCGCGTAGCGGCGAAAGAATGTGGCCCATGGCGACAGCCATGGGAAAAATGCGCAAGAGGACGAACAAGCCCCGGAGGGGCGACAGAAATGGCTCACACCTACACCAATCTCCTAACCCACGCCCTGTTCAGCACGAAGGACCGCCGGCCGCTAATTCGCCCCGAGATGAAGTCCGACCTTTACGCATACATGGGTGGCATCATCACTAACCTTAGGGGCAAGCCGGTGCTGATCAACGGCCCCAAAGACCACGTCCATCTGCTCTTTATTCTTCCAGCCACCCTTTCGCTGGCGGACTTCATGGAGAAACTCAAGGCCAACTCATCGAAATGGGCCAACGAAGTATCGCCGAGACGTGCGTTTTCGTGGCAGACAGGGTACACGGCGTTCAGTGTCAGCCAGTCCAAGCTCGAGGATGTCAAGGCGTACATTTCCGGTCAAGAGGAGCATCACCACAAGTTGACGTACCAAGAAGAGGTCGTGGCGCTGCTCAAAAAACATGGAGTCGAATTTGACCCACGTTATGTGTTTTGACGCGACGGCTCTGTCGCCCCAGCCGGGGCTCGAAAGGCAATTGAGAGTTCTTCGCGATCCCCACGGCTGTCGCCGTGGGCCACAATCTGTCGGCCCTGACGGGCCTGCGGACGCATCGCGGTCCGCAACCGGCGAATGCTTATGAACATAACAAGGTATGTGGCACTCCCCGCATTGAGCATCTTGCTGCTGGCTAGGGCGGCAGCGGGACAGCAGGGCGCGAAAGAATCCTCTATTGTCATTGATCGCCCTGACAGCGAATACACCATCAACGTGGGCGGCACGATGGACCCCGAGAACCTCGAAATCACTATCGAGAACCTGGGAGACACCCCAGTGGTCAATCCCCGCGTCTCGGTGAATGGGCTCTATGACTGGTACGACGCGAAATCCCTGGCCGCCGAGATCACGCACGGCTGCAATACGGACGAGGAGAAGGCGCTGGCCATCTGGTCGTGGATTCGGTACCGGACTTATCAGCGGTCGCCGCAAGACGATGAGTCCGCGACCAACGTGGTGCGAGGCCTGAATGGCTACGGCTACGGCATCTGCGGCCATGTGGCCGCCTGGATGAAATGCCTGTGGGCCGCCGCGGGCGTGAAGGGGCGCGTCGATGAGCTTGCCGGCCACACGGTCTCGGAAGCCTACTACAACGGCGCGTGGCACGAGTTGGATGGCAACGTCAAGGTCTTCTACCTCGACCATGACAACCGGACCATCGCGAGCCTGGCTACGGTGGAGCACGACAAGAGCCTGATCGAGCGCACCATCCATCCGCGCGAGATGCAGCCCTGGTTCATCGGCCCGGATACGCCCGAACGGAACGAGGAATTCGTTCAATACATTACCTCCTACAAGGATAACTACGAAGATCACAGCTACGACTGGATAATTTCCAAAGACTACAACATGGCGATGACGCTCAAGCCCGGCGAGAAACTGGTGCGTTGGTGGACGCCCAAGCTGGGCAAGTTCGAAGGGCGCGCCGCGCGGGCGGAAGTGCCGCAGATTTACGCCAACGGGCAGCTCATCTGGGAGCCGGACCTGAAGCGCGTCGATATTCGGCCCTACCTTTGGGTGCCGGAGCACCACTTTCCCAACATCGCCACCCGTGCCCAGGACGGCCAGAACCCCGCCGTTCATGTCGGCGACAAGCAGGACTCCCTGTACCCCAATCCGGCCACGTTTGCCATTCCCCTCCAGAGCCCTTATCCCATCGTGGGCGGTCGCTTCACTTGTATGTTGGTGAAGGAAGGCGGCTCGAGCCGCGATAGTGCTGCCATCTCCTTCGGCGAGCCGCAGTGGTGGAGCTCCGGCGATCTGTATGAATACCGGTGGGGCAGCGGCATCCAGCACGTCGCCCTCGATCTCGATTCCAAGCTCCTGCGATCCCACTCGAACTACGGTTACTCCATCGGCTTCATCATTGGCGCGAACGCGGATAATCATCCGGCTACGCAGACGGGTCTTGACGCCTTCCGTTCCGAAACGGACCTCCAAGTCTCGCCGGAGAGCCTGCCGGCTCTGTCGCTTGGGACCAATACCATTCGCTTCCGCCAGGAGTCGAACGCCAAGGTGCGCATCACCTACCGCTGGCGGGAAATCAACGGCCCCCGGCCGCCCGGCGAAGTCGTGGCAGCCGTGAAACCGGGCAACGGTAGCGAAGTGGCATCGCTCGCGCCGATTCTCGCCTGGGCGCCCGCCGGAAAAGTAGAAGGCTCGAACGAGGTGGTTGACTACCAGGTGATGGTAAGCCTCCGGCCCGATTGTCGCTGGCCGCTTTCCACCACGCTGCAACAGAATGTGGGCTCGGCCAGGACGGAATGGAAGGTTCCATCCGGCTTCTTGAATCCGGGAACGACGTATTACTGGAAGGTCCGTGCGCGGAATGGCCGCGGGGACATTGGCGAGTGGGGGACCGTCTTCAGCTTCAAGACGGCGGCCGGGGCCCGGTGACTATGGAGTCTTTATGCGCAGCAAGCTCTTGACTATGGTAGCCGTTCTGCCCTGCGTGGCGCTGCCGTTGCTCGCCCAGGCGCCTGCGCAGAATGGCGCATGGAAGGTGGCGGCGGGCGGACAGGTGTGGGACCAGCCGAACACTGTTCCCAATGCGCCGGCGTTGATCAAATCGTTAGGCGACGCCGCTGAGTATGTCCTGCGCTGGAAGGTTCCGGGTGATCTCGAAACGTGGCGGCGGCGCCTTCCGGAAGTGGAGCGAGCCTTTCGCCAGGCCATCGGCCTGGAAGTGCTGCCCGACCGTACACCGCTCCATGCGCGCATCACGGCGCGTCACGACATGGGCGATTACACCCTGGAAAACGTCATTTTCGAGAGCCGTCCCGGATTCCTGGTGACCGCCAACCTATACCGTCCGAAGGGCGCTGCCACGGGCAAACGGCCCGCGATCCTCTGCCCCATTGGCCACTATATCCGGGAGGGGAAAAGCGCCGCCGACGTGCAAGCCCGGTGCATCAAGCTGGCGCGCATGGGCTTTGTGGTTCTCACCTACGACGCCATTGGGCAGGGTGAACGCAACTTCCCCGGCAACGTCCACCACGCCGCCGGTTATGCGTTGCTGCCCCTGGGCCAGACCATTGCCGGCTGGATGGTGTGGGACAGCATGCGCGCTATCGATTACCTGCTCACGCAACCCGACGTGGACCCGGAGCGCATCGGCGTGACCGGCAACTCCGGCGGCGGCCTGAATACGCTGTTCACGGCGGCGCTGGATGAGCGGGTGCGCGCGGCCGTCGTAGTGGGCTTCACCTTCGAGTTCAACAACTGGCTGAAGTATGGTGGCACCCATTGCACCTGCACCCACCTGCCGGGAATGTTCCGCGGGATGGAGTGGTTTGAGATCGCCGGGTTGATTGCGCCGCGGGCGCTGATGATGTTGCAAGGCGACCACGACGGCATCTTTCCCATCAGCGGCGCCCGGCGCGCCGGGCATAACACCGAGGCTATCTATGCATTGACGGGACATGCCAGCCAGGCGCGCTTTACCGAGCTGGCCGGCCAGCCGCACGCCTACTCGCGTCCGTATCGGGAAGCGATGTACGGTTGGATGGCGACACACCTGCTAGGCCAGGGCAACGACGAGCCGATCGCG
Organism: uncultured Acidobacteriota bacterium; assembly: GCA_963719115.1. Taxonomy (GTDB): domain Bacteria; phylum Acidobacteriota; class Terriglobia; order UBA7540; family UBA7540; genus Bog-366. Next base: position 63,516 of record CAVRBF010000018.1, read on the forward strand.
GAAGGAGACGTACGCCCCCTCGATGAAAAGGACGCCCGGCTCCTCTGCGATCCGGGGGGCGGCATAATGTCGCACTCGCCCACCGTGATCCAACTAGCACGGCGAGAGGCGATGGATCTGATCGCCAAAATGCCCGTAGATATTTCGGATAAAAGGCGTATAACGCTCCAAAACTGGGCACAGGAGGGCGTCGTACAGCATATTTCCCCACCCGACTACCTTGCTCCCCACGCCGGAAAGCCAGCGCCCGTCCCAGGCGGCGTGCTGGAGAAAATCTCCTTTGTCAGTGAAGACGGGGAACCGATTCTGGGCCTGCTCTGGTTGCCATTGCACCGCACGGCACCTGCCCGAACAGTCATCATTGCGGATTCCAGGGGAAAGCAGGTGGTGGCGCAGTCGGATTTGGTGCGGCCTCTGCTTGACGACGGCATGGCGGTATTGGCCGTCGACCTGCGAGGTAGAGGCGAGACGCTCGGGCACATAAGCCCCGATTGGGACACCAACTTCCGCCTGGTCGCCAACCAGGTAGAATTCGGCCAAGCGCTTCCGGGCAGGCGCGCGTTCGACCTGCTGCGCACCGTCGACTACCTGAACTCCCGACAGGATCTTGCTTCCGAGGGCCTTGCCGTAGTCGGGCTAGGGGACGACGCCCTCCCCGCGCTCCTCGCCGCCGCAGTGGATACGCGCATTCAGTCGGTGGTGATGTCGGGGTACTTTCATAGTTTCATTTCGCAAATGCGGCCTATGACGCCCCCCGGGAACGACCCCGCTCCGGGATGGAACGATGCTCAACTCAAGGGAATACTCAAAACGCCGGAGTACGAAATCGATCTCGGGTCGGTGATACCGTCCGCGTTGTTGACCGTGGACGTGCCGGATTTGGTGGCTCTCCTGGCTCCGCGCAAAGTGCTCTTCTGCCAGGCGCGTGATGCGGGCGTGCAAGGGACGGAGGCTCTCGTCGCGCGATTTCGCCAAGTGACCGCCGTGGGTGGTAATTGGCTACGGTACGCCCCTGCTCAATCACTGGATGGACAGACCCTGCGAGGGTGGCTTCGAAATGGGGGTGGGCAATGAACCGACGAGATTTTATGGGGACAATCGTCGCGAGTGCGGCGGCGACGAAGATGGCCAGCGCCGGGGGAGCAAACGCACCTCCTCTGCCGGCCTCCTTGCCCCGGGCACGGTGGCTTGAAAACGGCCTGATTGACGCGGGTGGCAGTCACGAGACTTACCTCTTTGTCGTCCGTCGCGGCGGTCAGCGCCTGGACGCGCGGGAGCAGATCGAGCAGGCGCAAAGCGAAGAGACGCTGCGCAAGCTGAAAGCCGACGGCGTGGAGGTCTACCACACCCACCTCTACAAGGGCTTTGGCATGGCGGCCGAGAAGCCGGAGATGGAGGAAACCAAGCGCGTGGCGGCGATCGCCCATCGGCTGGGGCTCAAGGTGGACACGTACATCCAGTGGGACACCCTGATGTACGAAACCTTCTTTGCGGAGGAGCCCCGCGCGCAAAGCTGGATTCAACGAGATGCTCACGGCCAGCCCATTCTGCTCCGCTACGGCTTCCAACAGTCGTTTCGTTACCGGCCCTGCTTCGCCAACCAGGAGTATCTGGATTATTTGAAGAAGATCGTGAGGTATGCCGTGGAGGAGGTCAGAACGGACTTCATCCACTTCGACAACTTCGATCTCAACCCCGAACCCGAGTCCTGTCATGATCAGATGTGTGCTCTGGGGTTCCGGAAATTCCTGCGCGAGAAGTATAGCCCCGGACAGCGGCGGGAAAGGTTCGGTTTTGAAAACGTCGACTACGTGAATCCCCCCGTGTGGAATGATTCCAACCCGCCGGGGTCGATGAAAATCATTTTTGATCCGATCATTCAGGAATGGATCGACTACCGCTGCCAGGTCATGGCCGACGCACTTCGGCAGATGTCGCAGTACGCCAAATCCCTGAATCCGGATGTCGCGATCGAGGTAAACCCGCACGGCATTACCGGCGGGAACCGCGCCTGGGAAGCCGCCATTGACCACTCCCGCATCCTCAAATGGACCGACGCATTCTGGACCGAGACCGATCCCCAGCCGGGATACTCGGACGGTCAAGTGCACGGGCGGATCCGCAGCTATAAACTTGCGCGCCGCTACCAGAACATCCTGATGACGTATATTGCCGGTGATCCCATCGCCATGGCCGAAAGCCTGGCGTTCAACCAGACGCTGGGTTTCGTGGGAAGTTCTCCGCTCGCGCCGGTGACCCAGCGCTATGTGGATTTCTACCGTGAGCATCGCGAGTTGTTCGTGGGTGCGCGCGACGTGGCCACCGTGGCCGTGCTGCGGTCTTTCCCCTCCATCACCTACAATCAGCCGAGGGTACAGCTCAGCACCATCCTGGTGGAGCAGGCGCTGATTCAGGCACACATTCCTTTCGGTCTGATCTTTGACGAACACCTGGCCGACCTTGCGAAGTACCGGGTGCTGGCGCTGCCCGACACCGAATGCCTGAGTGATGCCCAGCTCGATTCCATCCGCAAATTTGTGGCGGAGGGCGGAGGACTTGTGGCCACGGGGACGGCGGGCCTCTACGACCAGTGCCGGAGGGTGCGCACCGAGCCGGGGCTGCGGGGGATGGTGGAAAAGCAATTCCCGGCCCGCGCCTATGAGGAACGGGTGGCGGCGCTCACGGCGGTGGGAGTTCCGGAACGCTGTGATTTCAAGAAGGGCCGGGTGGTCTATCTTCCCAGCGTAGACTTTGACGGAGCACTGCCGCAGTTCGCGGGTTTCTTCTCAGTGGATGCCCGGTTTTGGAAAGCGCCGCGGAACGCTGCGGAAATTGTGGAGTCGGTGCGCTGGGCCGCTCGGGACCGAATTCCCGTTGAGGTCGCGGGGCCGGACGGCCTGGCGTCAAACCTGGTCGAGCAACCCGGAAACCGGCGCGTCATGCTCCACCTGGTCAACTACAATCCACGAAAACAAGAGTCACTGGATCCCGTGCACGTGACGCTCCGACTGCCCGACGGCCAGGACGTGAAGCAGTGCGTGCTCTATTCACCTGACTCCGAAGGTCCGCAGGAGTTGGCAGGGATTCGTACCCCACAGGGGATCAATCTCACCGTCCCCATCAAGACCTACTCAATCATCGCGGTCAACTGGTAAGTCCGATAGGGCGACCTCGTGTCAAGAGGCCCGCCGCGGAGCACTTCGCATCCACCGGAAGCGCTCATGGAGAATCCTCCTCAGGCGAGGGCTTCCTCGATAGCTCCCATCAGATCTTCATATTCAAATGGACCGTCATGACGCTGGCCATTAATAAAGAATGTCGGTGTGCCGTTGACGCCGCTGCGGACTCCGCCGGTGAAGTCCGCGCGCACCCTTGCCCGATATTTTCCTTCTTCCAGCGCGCGCTGCAAATCCTCCGGGGCAAGTTGCAGTTGCTGGGCAAGTTCCAGATACAGGTCACCGCTCAAGCGATCCTGGTTTTCAAAGAGCAGATCGTGCATTTCCCAGAACTTCCCGTGGGCGCCCGTGAACTCCGCCGACTCCGCGGCGGACTCAGCGTGAGGATGACTTTCATTCAAAGGGAAATTCCGGAAGACAAAGCGCAGGCGCTTCCCGAAGTGCTTCTGGATCAGCTTGACGATGGGATAAGCGTGCCCGCAATGGGGGCACTCATAATCCCCATACTCGACCAGCGTACAGCCGGCGTGTTCGTCCCCCTGGATGTGATCCGCGGGGCTGACCGCCACTTTGAGAGTGCTCATGAAACGCTCCTATCTTGGCAAGTTCTCCAGCGCCTGAAGTATCCCGTCGGCGCCGGGATTCACTGTGATCGGCGACACGTAGCTCCAGGTAATGACCCCATTCTTGTCGATGACAAACAACGCTCGTTCGGAAACGCCATCGGCTTTTCGATAAACCCCGTACATCTGGGCGACGGCGCCCTTGGGCTCGAAATCCGCCAGCAGAGGAAAATGCAAGCGCCGGTCTTTTGCAAATGCGGCATGGCACCATACGCCGTCGACCGAAATTCCCAACAGCTCTGCCTCATATTTCTGGAACTCGGAAAGAATTTCGTTGTACACGGCCATCTGATCGCCGCAAACCGGACTCCAATCCGCCGGATAAAAAGCCAGGATGACGGGCCTGCCACGCAATTCGCTGAGAGCAAGGCTTTGATCCGGAGTGACGTGAAGCGTGAACTCGGGAGCCGGAGTTCCGGGGGTTAAAATCTCAGCCATAAAATCCTCCATTCGATGCGAACCACTCTTCTTGAGATGTTGTAGCGTGAATTCCTTTTGCCCCTGAGCAAACTCTAGCACGGGTACCGCCATTCCGTAATCGCTTTCGCAGTTTTACCTACATCACACACCAAGAAACCCATCGCCGGGTGGGCAGCTTTCTAAAGGATTTCCGGAATCTGCTTAACGCGCATCGAATTGCCTACGGTGAGCAGCACGTTTGGGATTGAAAAGGATTGCTCCGCCCCGGGGTTGTGGATTGCAAACGGCAAGCGCACGTCTTCAGTTCCGGGATGCAGGTGGCAGCGCGGTTCAGCGAGTGGATCGGGGTGTACTTCATCGTTCAAATCGAAGCGCAGGAATTTTACGGAGTGACCATCCGGAAACGTGTACTGGTACCGGAAGGCGACAAGCCTCGAGCCTCCCGCCGCCTCGCGCAAAGTCAGCCCGAAGCAAAGGCGCGCGCCCGAATCGAAGCGAAAATGGTCTTCCGTCTGCCCTTTATCGATGGTTGGACCCAGGTCAATTTGGGCGGCGCCCTTCGAGGGGTAGAACTTCAACAACCCGTAGGGGTTGTTCGGCTCATTGGTTTCCTCGGAACGCCGAAGAAGGTAGGCACGAACTTCCTTGAAGGCATCCTTGGTGGGGCCAAGCGGGTGATCGGAGAGTTGCTGGTCGGTCTTCGAGTCCAGCGCTACGGCCCGCTGGCGGGCACTCTCCAGCGTCACACTAAATCTCCTCGATTAAGAAGGACCAGCCATTCGACAAGCTCGGGGTCGTGGGGGAGTTCACTGGCTTCGGCTTTCCTCACCGCTTCTTCACCCGTGAACCCAAAGTGTTCGCTAAGCTGTTTCAGGCGTTCCTGGCGCTCGGCCTCCGTCATGATGCCGCCGTCGGGACCGGCGAGGAAGTACTCGGAACCGATGAGGCTGCGAATGTTCGGGGCGAAATTCGCGAGGTTCGCAACATCGGACGGTGCCAGCCATAAAATCACCGGGCCGCTGCGTTCCATGGCACTCCGCATGATGTCGAGGGAGGGCCATTTTTCCGGCGCCAATCCCGCTCCGCCGGAAAGCACACCGCGTCGTCGCCCGGTTGGTGCAAAGCCTCCCGCAGATGCTCGAATGTGGAAGGTTCAAGCTTGACCAAACTCACGGGTTTTTGCAGAACGGATTGCAACTTGGTCTGTAGTTCACCCAACCCAGTGGCCGAATCACCTGCGGGATTCAGGACAACTAGCCACCCGGTTCCGCCGCGTATGTCCAATCGGCGGGCGATTTGGAAAAAGGGCTGGGTTTCGAAATCAGGCACGCGAGGGCTCCGCCGGGGAATAACGGAAAGCAGTGCAGGGTGAACGCGGAAGTCGGTGGATGAATACTCCAAAACCCGCCGGGTCAAGAGCAGTTCAACATTCTCGGGTTTGCTGACGTCAAACGATTTCGTTCTTTCCAGGTGAAGCAGGGTTTCGATTGCCTCCCGTCCTAATCCCCGCAGATAGCCGGTGCCCAGTTGACGTGCCACCTTTTCGATATCAGCAACGGAAATGAAGTCATGGTCGGAGACGTAGGCCTCTTCTCCAGCGTCGCGCGCCAGGGAGATCAGGTCGCGGAGTACCCCTCCGGAATAATTCCAGATTGTGGTCGCTAGGCCAGCGCACAGCAGACTACCGATGCTGCGTTTCTCCAGGACGAAGCACATGAGAGGACTATTCATCGGGTCGGAAGCAATCGCGGTAAGGTGATGAACTCTCTCGAAGTGATCCGAAATTGACTGTCCGACGCCCGTTCCGAGTAGGACTGATAGCGGGGCGGTCGCGATGACAGATACTCCAAGCTCGCGGAGTAGCCGTAGATCTTGATCAACAACGGACCAAAACTTCGTGGCATCGAGCAATCGATCGAGTCCATCGAAAACAACAATTACCTCTTTTCGGCCCCGTCTGGGTATGGCCAGCAATTGTCCGAGCGGGCCGCGAACCTCTTCAATATCGCGATTGAGAGGAGGTAGCGGTGGCTTCAGTTTTCCCGGGATTCCAACGCTGGCTTGTAATTGTAGCCCTTCGCTTGCGTTCTCGAAGCTGGCCGGGTCGATGGTGCGGGGATCGCGCTTTCCGTATGCGAATTCAAATAACCTTGTAAGAGTTTGAACAAATCCTTCTTTGTCCTCTCTCACGTACGAGCGGGCTCCCGCGCCGACACCCAGCGCAATGCATAGGCTGGTTCCAAAACTGGCAACCAACGCCCCAGGGTTGAGTACAGATAAATCAGTTTCAGCCGACGTATCGACATATATGGGCAGAACATGGCCTTGATTCGACAGCCACCGCTCGGGAAGGATGAGTTCCGTTGTTTTTCCCGATCCAACGCCCCCCACCAATAGTTGACGGCTCCCCTGCTCTAAATCAGCGCGGGCAGCTAAATTGCGGTAAAGAGATTGGTGCAGGTCTTCGTAAACTAAACCGGCCTCGATCAAAGCACGCGCCGGCGCGGTGGGGTTGAACGCTTGCATGTAGGCGCGAAACTTATCGCGCCTGCTAAGCTGGCCTTCGGGAAGTGTAATCGAGCCTGGCATACGCGTAATATGGGTTCGCTTTTCGACCAGAGCAAGGGTCGAAGACCCGGTTGACCGTTGTGCCATGGAGCTCCTACGTTGCCTTCGTGTGACCTATGTAATAGCAAACACGCCCGAAATCCCTGAATAGCCCTGCCCGGTTGGTGAGCAGAGCCGCCGGGATATCAAGAATCTCCCCAAGTGGCTGGAAACGCGACATTTTGCCGTCAAGCTCCAGGTTCGGGCACGCGCGGTCGTCTTCCAGGATTCGCGGAATAACCACAGTGGAGGTAGGGTCGGATTCGCCCTTTCTGTCAAATCGTACGACCTCGGTTGCGGCATCACGCGTCAGCCAGACTCTCGGGCATTCGGCGATCGGGAACTCAAACCTGCGGATCAAATCGAGTCTTACACCGCCGCCATGACGAATGACCAGAGTCAGAGTCGGTCTTTCGCCAATGGTTGGATTAAGGGACCTCATAAAGTCGCCTCTAACCTTTCGTCAGGGCCCAAAAGCGTAATAGCTTCAATCTGGTACCCGCCGGAGCACCCGCGGAATTCGGGGCAATTCTATGCACCTCCGTATGGCAGCACGTTTGCCCACTGGAAAAACGTTCTTGCCGGGCCTTTGCCTACAGTGTGAAGGGCATGACCGAGGGTACCGCCGAGCGCTCCATCGACTGGGGGACGATCGGAATTCATAAGTTCGAAGCGCAGCAACTCGATAACATGAACAAGGCGTGCCAGACGCACTGCTTCCCAACTTTGAACCACGACCTTGCCTACTGCTATGACTCGGCGCGAGCCATCAAATGGATCCTGTAGCGGGCAAGCCGGGCTTTTCAAGGCGTCAGCGTCGGCTTCGAAGATTGAGCGCCTGCCGCGCGCCTGAACTTCCGCTCGTTTACTTGGGAGACGCGTCCATTTCTCGCACTACTGTAAGGAACACAGCCAACGCAGATAAAAAGGAGAATCTCGAATGTCATACGTTACGGTCGGGAAGGAAAACTCGAGCAAAATCGATCTCTACTATGAGGACCACGGCTCTGGTCAACCCGTTATCCTGATTCACGGATACCCGCTGGACGGCGCCTCATGGGAAAAACAGGTGCCGGCACTTTTGGGCACCGGGCACCGCGTCATTACCTATGACCGCAGAGGATTCGGCAAATCGAGCCAGCCCACAACGGGCTACAACTACGACACCTTTGCCGCTGATCTGCACAAACTGATAATCGAGCTCGAACTGAATCAGTTCGCGCTGGTTGGTTTCTCCATGGGTGGCGGCGAAGTGGCGCGCTACTTGGGAAATTACGGATCAAAGGGCGTCAGCAAAGCGGTGATCGTTTCAGGAGTCCCGCCATTCCTTTTGAAAACGCCAGAGAATCCGGAAGGGGTCGACGGCAGCGTGTTCGAGGGCATCGAGAAAGCTGTGGTGGCAGATCGTTACGCTTTTTTCACGGGGTTTTTCAAGGATTTCTACAACACCGACATCTTCCTGAACAAGCGTGTTAGCGAACAGGCGGTGCAGGCAAGTTGGAACGTGGCAGCCGGTTCCTCCGCCACCGCCAGTCTGGTCTGCGTGCCAGCCTGGCATGAAGACTTCCGAAAAGATCTGGACAAAATCGATGTGCCGACTCTGGTCATTCAAGGCGACGCAGACAGGATTCTGCCGATCACTGCCTCTGGTCTGCGGACGGCCAAGCTGATCAAGGGAGCGCGCCTATCCGTGGTGAAGGAAGGGCCGCACTGCATCATCTGGACACACGCGGACGAAGTGAACGCGGAGTTGGTGAACTTTCTTGGAAAAGCACGAACGACGGCATCTGGTGGTTAAAAGAACTCGATATTCGTCCCGCCTTTCGCCTGGTGATCCCGCCAAGATGGCAAAGATCATCAAATTTAAGGAGGGTGACACGTTGAGGGAATTGTTCCATACCCCCGATGACAACGTTGTGGCCCTCATACGATTGGTGCTCGGCGTAATTTTCTTCGCGCATGGCTCGCAGAAAATGTTGGGCTGGTTTGGCGGAGATGGCTTCAAGGGGACAATGCCATTCTTTACTCAGACCATGCGTATCCCGGCGGTGTTCGCCTTTCTGGCGATCGCCGTCGAGTTTTTCGGGGGGCTGGGAATAATCTTCGGGCTGCTGACCCGCATTGCCGCCTTTAGTATCAATGTCGATATGCTTGTGGCGATTTTTGCCGTGCACCTGCCGAATGGCTTCTTTGCGAACTGATCGGGCCAGCAGAAGGGGGAGGGTTTTGAATACAATCTGCTGGTCTTGGCAATGACGGTGATGCTGATGATTCAGGGTGCCGGCGCCTTTTCCATCGATCGTGCTATCGCCAGCCTTCTGGGCGGCACTTAAAACAAAATGTGGTGGGCGCAACGTAGAGTGGCAGAAGCTTCTCGCCCGGCAATGGATTCTGAGAGGGAAAGACCCTATGAAACCGCATTCCAAGCTTCTCAATCTTGAATTCGTATCGGCGCGGAAGCATTTCAGCAGTGGCCAAGGATTATCCCCCGCAGGTTTCTTACTCACTCCTCTTTCACCGATTACTCTTTCCCCGTCATCGGGGCGTTTGAGAGCGTAATTATCTGCGGTTTACAACCCCTCCTGAAAGGCAGCTTCGGTTATGATTCCTTTGCCGGGTTATGCCAGCTTCCCATATCACTCGTGAGCCGATCAGCCTCGGCCGGCCCCCAACTGCCCGGTTCGTATGTGTGCAGGGGAGTGACGTTGCCGAGTATGGGATCGACGATGGACCAAGCGGCTTCCACACCATCCTGGCGCACGAAAAGCATTGCGTCACCGTGCATCGCGTCGCCCAGCAGCCTCTCGTACGGGCCGAGTTCCTCACTTTGCTGCCCATCGATTGCTTTCAGCTCGGTGAGGCAAGAGTTCATTCCCGCCCCTGGACCCATTATTTGCGCTCCGAGGCTCAATGAAAGCGTTGGCCCGAGTCGAAAACGCAGATAGTTACTACCAGGAGCTAGCTTGCCGAGAGGCGGCTCTTTTAGTTTCACCAGAATTTCCGTTGCGGTTACCGGTAGCGCTTTGCCGGCTCGGATCAAAAATGGGACACCCGCCCATCTCCACGAATCCACGGTTAGCCGTAAGGCAGCAAAGGTTTCAACCTCGGAATCGGGGGCTACCCCCGGTTCCTGACGATAACCGCGGAACTGCCCGCGCACGATCCGCCCAGGGTCAAGCGGCGGAATCATGCGCAACACTTTCACCGTTTCGTCCCGCAGAGACTCGAAGTACATGTCGGTAGGCGGTTCCATGGCCAGCAGCGAGACCACTTGGAGCATGTGATTCTGGATGACGTCACGGATGGCTCCGGTTTCGTCATAGAATCGGCCTCGGCCCGACACTCCAAAATCCTCGGCCATGGTAATCTGCACGCTGTGGACGTAGTTACGGTTCCAGATCGGCTCCAGGAAGGTGTTGGAGAAGCGAAAGATGAGCAAATTCTCCACCGCGTGCTTGCCCAGGTAATGGTCAATGCGAAAGATGCTCGATTCTGGAAAGACGGAATGCAGAATGATGTTCAAGCGCTGCGCTGAAGCAAGGTCCCGCCCAAATGGTTTTTCAACAACGACCCGCGCCTCCCGTGCGCACCCCGATTGTCCCAACTCCTCGACTACCGTTCCAAACAGACTCGCAGGGATGGCCAGATAATGGAGGGGATGCGTGGCGCCACCTAGCGCCGTGCGCAACCGCTGAAACGTTGCCGGGTCCTGGTAGTCGCCGCCAACGTATCGGAGCAATCGGACCAGTTCACTAAAGGCGGACTCGACCACGCCTCCACCGTACTGGGTGAGGCTCTCTCTGGCGCGCGCCCTTAGTCTCTCGATCGTCCACCCGGTTCTGGCGACGCCGATTACGGGCACCTTCAAAGTCCCGCGGCGGATCATCTGCTGTAATGCCGGGAAGATTTTCTTATAGGCAAGATCTCCAGTCGCGCCGAAGAATACCAGGGCGTCGGAAAGAACCTCTCTGCCGTTGGCATCGCTTGTAATGCCATTGTTGATCGCAACTGACGCTCCCATTGCTTAAACCTCCCTTTTTTGCCTCTCACCCACCGGTTGGAGCAGGAGTCCAATTTCTAATTCTTTTCGAGCTGACCCCATATTACCCCGGGGAATAAGCGGTGCAGATTGGCTCCCACCGCAGAGGCATGAGCCCATGGGGACTCAATCCTGGGCCAGCCAAAGGCCTTTTGCGGCTTCTGGGGGAGCAAACTCGCTATCCCGCCACTACGATGTTCGGGCGGGCCCTCTCCCGCCGCAGCAGGAGAGGAGGTATGGGGGAGGAAGATTGGCAAGATCGAAACCTGCAAACATCTCGTTGCGGCTTCCTTTGCTCGCTAAAGAACCGTTGTGGTCCGCTCTGCCCGTTGCGCCAACAGCGGGTGAATGCCTTCCGAGGAATCGACAGCCGCGCGGGAGGGGCCGCTACCTTTTCGTCTAGTATTCCGCGCAACCATAGTCCGAGCCCAAGCCAGATCGATTCGCACGAGCGGTTTGAGCATCTCGTATTCCAATCCCAGAGGCACCCTGAACGCCGACCTAACCCTAATGTTCCAAGGGCATTAGCGCGCCCACCACGGTGCCGCTCAACTGCTGTGCGCCGCGAATGACGAAAGGTGATGTCCGCATTTCGTTTTCCGTCACTCAGGAACTGGGAACGATAAAGCTGCCGGGGGAAACGCCGAGGTGAGGTAATCGTCGAGCATCGCGCGGGCGGCCTCTTTGCGATCCTCGCCATATCGGGCGCCGGTCGCGCCAGCAGCTCGAACCCCGACTTGGAGGGCTCAAGAACATACAAGAGGGTCACGTTAGCCGCGAGCATGGCCGCTGCCCTTTGCACGAACGGCGCCATGGCAACGCACGATGGTGAGAAATCCACGGGGAATAGAATCTTGGGTATCGGCGTCATGGTTTCATTCCCGAGCCGGCATCTAACCAACCATCAAACGAGTCAGGCGAGGCTTTTTACCGCGGCTGCGACGAGCTTCAAAATCGGCGCCGGGTACACTCCGGCCCAGAGCAGTGTCACCGTCAAAGCCGCCAGGACATATCTTTCGCTCAACAAGGGTCTTCGGAGCGGGCTGATTCCCGTCGCGACGGAGGGAACGCGATCATAGATTGCCACGATGACCCGCAAGTAGTAGAAGAGGCCCAGCACGCTGGTCAGCACCAAGGCGATAATCAATCCCCAAGTCGCCGATGACGCTCCCGCCGCGATGATATAGAACTTGCCGATGAATCCCGCCGTCAGGGGAATTCCCGCCAGCGAGAGGAGCATGAGGGTAAAGACCACGCCGAGGCCGGGTGCCCGCCAGAAGAGGCCGCGAAAATCGTCGAGCGTGCCGGCGTCCCGATCGGTCCCCGACACTATAGCAGTGAGCGGGCTTGCTCGAACCTGCGCTCAAGGGTTTTTGGTGGAGCATTGTTTGAACCAAATCTTCCGGTCCATCGACAAGCCGTTTTGTTTCGTTCCATTGACGATCAGGCTCTCTGTCAGCGGGTGCCCCCTCATCGGGGACCTTCGCGCTTCTCGAATGCCTCCAGTGCATCATGCAAACGGTCGAACATTCTTGACGGGCCGATGTCTTCGGTTAGATGGTGGCGAACGAAGTCCGCCTTGGTATCCGCGGGCAGCCGCGCAAACCCCAACAGAACTCCTGTAGCGGCGAGAATCTTCTCCAAATCGCGCACGACGCGCGCCGCACTGTAGTCAACGTTGGTTATCGCCTCGGCATCAACGATAAGCCACCGTACGTCCGAAGGCGCCGGGCCCACCAGGGTAAGAATCTCCTCGGAGAAACGGTTGGCGTTTGCGTAAAAGAGCGCCGCCCCAAAACTATACAGCACCAGCCCCGGCTCGGTCGTTACACCTCGAGTCGCCGGAACGAGTTTCCACGTTTTGTGGGAGTCTTGAACCATGACGCCGGTATGGGGGCGATAACTGTGGCGGACGATGCGCAGGAGCGACATCGCCATTGCCAGCAGAATGCCTTGTTCCACGCCCGCCGCCACCACCACAGCGGCCGCGGTCAAAGCCAGGGCATACTCCCCAGGGCTCTCGCGGCGCATGTTCAGCAAACCACGCAGGTCAATCAGCCGGATGGCGACCATAAACACCAAAGTACCGAGCACACATTGCGGAAGGTATTGCAGCGGTTTGGTAAGAAACAGCAGAACTACGCCGACCAGACCTGCCGTCGTGAGCTGAGCGATCTGGCTGCGCCCCCCAGCGCTTTCCACAATCGATGTCTGGGTAGGGCTGCCGTTGACGACAAAGGCTCCGCTCAATGCCGCCGCGGCGTTGGCCGCTGCCAGTCCAACCAGATCCCGATTCTCGTCCAGGTTTTGACCATGACGCGCCGCGTACACTCGTGATGTGGCAGCACTCTGAGTAACGATCACGATTGCGCACGATCCCGCCACGGGAAGCAGCGAGGCGATTTCTCCCCAGTGCATTCCCTGCAGCCCGGGATGCGGCAGTCCGCCGGCCACCGCGCCGATGGTCGCAATGCCGTGCCCGGCAAAGTTCCAGAAGGCACTTGCTGCCGCGGTTGCCACAACCGCCAGCAACGACCCGGGTATGCGGGGAGTGCAGAAGTGCAGCGCTAACACGAAAGCCAAAACCGACCCGGAGACCAGTACGGTGGGAATGTGCACGGCAGGCAAGCGGCGGCAAACTTCGATCAACTGAACGGCCGCACGACCGGAATGCACCTGCGTGCCCAGCATTTCGCCCAAAACGGAGATACCAACCTGAAGCCCCACTCCGGTCAGAAATCCGGTCAGCACGGTCTGCGAAAAGAAGTCCGCAATAAAGCCCAGCCGGAGCAGTCGCCCGAGGAGCAACAGCGCCGCCGTCAGCAATGCCACGACGCCGCCCAACGCAACGTATTTTGGGCCGGCGACCGGCGCCATGCCGGCAAGACCACTGGCAAGAATGGCGGCAGTTGCCGAATCGGCGGCGACGACAAGATAACGGGAGGAGCCAAGAGCCGCAAAAGCCAGCAGCGGCAGCAACAAGCTATAGAGGCCGGTGACAACAGGCATTCCCGCGATCCGGGCGTATCCCAGCACCTGCGGAATACTCATGGCCGCCAAGGTCACGCCGGCGATCGTATCGTTCTTCACTCCTGCCCGTTTTACCGGCCGTATGGCTGTAAACAACCTCAGCAATTCAAAACTCCTCTACCGCCGCCCTATTGTGCATTTGCGGTTGTAGCAACACTTGGTCTTGGTACTTCCACTCTGATCTTGAATATTTCCGATCCTATCGGCAAGACGTAAGATCTGGGCACTCTCGTGGTCGGGTTGGGTTTGGGTTTCGCACGCCATTTCATGAGCAGAGAACGATGGGCCGGAAAAGCTTACGGGTTTTCGTTCGTCGGCCTGGTAATTCCCAGCTTGTTGATGCGGTCTCGCAGCGTATTGGGGTGAATCTTAAGAACGGCGGCCGCGCCTTTGAGGCCGCTTATTTTCCATCCGCTCTGCTCCAGCACATTCAGAATATGTCGGCGTTCGACCTCCTCAAGTGAAGGAGCATCGGCAGGTGATTGTTCCCGTCCAGGTTCATGGGCTTCACTGTCCACACGCGCGGGCGCGAGCGGAAGTCGCGGCGGGGACCGAGTCGAGGTAGGCAATTTCGGGGGGCAGAAGGTCAGGCCCCAAGGTCAGGGCTGAAACCGGGGACAGCACGACCGCACGCTCGATGACGTTCCGGAGTTCCCGAATATTCCCAGGCCAGGCGTAATTCACCAAGCGTTCCATCGTCTCCGGTGAAACACGGTCGATCCTCTTCCCCATTTTTCGTGAGTAGAGGATAAGAAAAAACACCAGGATCTGGGGGATATCCGCTTGACGCTCACGCAGCGCCGGTACGTGGAGTTGAACTACATTCAGGCGATAGAACAAATCGGAGCGGAACGATCCCGCCCGTATGGCCTCGGCCAAATTGCGATTGCTGGCGGCAATGATTCGCACGTCAACATGAATCGTGCGGCTGCTTCCCACCGCTTCAAATTCCTGTTCCTGAAGAACACGCAGCAGCTTCACTTGCGTGTCTAAAGGCAGTTCGCCGACTTCGTCAAGGAAAAGCGTGCCGCCATCGGCCAGCTCGAACCGGCCCGTGCGGTCGGTGGTGGCACCGGTAAAGGCGCCTTTGACGTGGCCGAAAAGCTCGCTTTCCACCAGGCCAGCGGGAATCGCGCCGCAGTTGACCTTGACCAGGGGTCGATCTTTGCGCGTACTGCGGCTGTGGACGGCCCGCGCAATTAACTCCTTGCCCGTACCTGTCTCCCCGGTTATCAGGACGTTCGAATCAGCGGGCGCGACTTGCTCCACCAATTGCAAAAGTTTCAGCAGACTGGGGCTATCTCCGACGATTTCGTCGGGGTTGTACTCTCTTCGGATCTCTTCCTCGAGGTACTGTTTCTCTGCGGCTAAGCGCACTCGCGAGTTCGTCACTTGCCGGTAATTCAAGGCGTTGTCAACGGCAAGGGAGATTTGGCTCGCGATCTGCCTGAGGAAATCGACGTCTTCCTGGGCAAGGCGGCGCTCTCTCCGCCATGCCAGATGGAGAATCCCGAGTGCGTGATCGCGTTGGATGAGAGGAAGCAAGCAACTGGTCTTCAGCCCTTCGCCGGCTACCGCCTGTTCATACGCCTCGCCTTTCGGCCCCTTATAGAGATCACGATCCGTGCCGCGCTGTCCGGCGCTTCCGATGACAATGGGCTTCGCGGTACGGAATGCCTGGCCGGACGGTGATCCCTGAACAGGAATGAGCATTCCTTCGCGCATTGAGCACTTGGGCTCAAGGCACTCGAGCACATCGACGCGCAGCAGTTCCCCTTTGCTCTCCGGAAGCGCCAGCCCAACGAACTCGCACTCCATAATCTGCTTGAGCTCTTCCAGAAGGGCTTGAAAGAGCTGACGGAGATCCAGGTTTGATGCGATGCGGTTATTCAAATCCAACAATACCCGCAGCCGGTCGCGCTCGTGCTGAAGGTCTCGTTCGAACCGCTTTCGCTCGGTCAGGTCACGGATGATTTTTGCGAAGCCAACCAGTCTTCCGTCTTTTTCTCTGATGGACGTCGTAATGACTTCCGCCCAGTATCGCGACCCATCCTTACGGACCCGCCAGCCCTCAACGGTGGAGCGACCCGCGGCCTCCGCCTCTTTCAGTTCCCGCTCCGGCTTACCCAGCTTGATGTCGTCCTTTTCGTAGAATCGTGAAAACTTCTGGCCCAGAATCTCCCCGGCACGGTAACCCTTGGTGCGCTCAGCCCCTTCGTTCCACGTCACCACCCGCCCTTCCGGGTCGAGCATAAAGATGGCGTAGTCATGCACGCCTTCCACGAGCAAACGAAACCGCTCTTCGCTCCTCCGCAGCGATTCTTCCGCCCTTTTCCTTTCGATGTTTTGCGCTATGGAATCCGCCGCGGAGGCCAGGGTGTCAAGAAGGGTACCGGCAAGCGGCGCGCGGGAGAAAAGCGCCAGCACTCCCACCATCCGATCATCAACGACCAGAGGGTAGCCGGCAAAAGCCACCATCCCTTCTTTCCTGGCCCATGTCTTATCATCGATGCGGGGATCGTTGATGACGTCGTTGGTGAGATGAGGTCTTTTTTCCTTGGCAATGAGGCCTATCTTGAGCTCACCCACCGGGATGCGGCTGTGGGGGCCATTAATATGGGTATACATGCCGGCGCTGGCTTGCATCTCCAGCATTTTCGCATCTTCAAGGTGAGTCCAGATCCGGGCAAAGGCCACATCGAGGTGCCGAACCAGAGCCTCCGCGCATTGCTGGAGGATTACTCGCAGATCTCCTTCTCCGGCGAAGGCATTGCTAACATCGGCGCAAATCGCGGACTGCCTCGCCCGCGCCGAACGTAATTCCTCCGCTTCTTTGCGCTCGGTGATGTCGCGGATGAAGCCGGTAAAGAGGCGCCGGCTATCGTTGGTGACCTCACCGAAGGAGATCTCGACGGGAAATTCCTCGCCACTTTTACGTAGCGCGGTTAGTTCCACTCCCTGCCAGTTAAGGTGTCGCTGCCCGGTTTTCAGATAGCGCTCGAAGCCCGCTTGGTGGATCCCGCGCAAATAGTCTGGCATCAAAATCGTCAGAGGGTGGCCAATCAACTCATCACTCGAGTAGCCGAAAATCCTGGTCATCGCCGGATTAAGGTAAAGGATCTGGCCAGTTTCGTCGATGCTGATAACCCCGTCGGTGGCAGTGTCCACCACCTTGCGGATATGTTCCTCGCTGCCGCGGCGGGCGGCCTCCGCGCGTTGGCGTTCAGTCATCTCTCTTCTTAGCTCCTCGTTGGCTGCGGCAAGCTCTCCGGTCCGTTGCTCGATCCTCTGATCCAGTTCCTTCGCCACTCGCCTCTGTTCGCTCAGGAGTCGCGCCTCTTGCAGTCCGACCGCCGCCTGATTCGCCGCTACGCTCAGAATAAGTCGTTCGGTTTGCTCCGGGAAGTCCGCTCGCTTGGCGCCGGCGACAATCATTCCGATTTCGCCCTGGAGTCCCAGGCGCAAAGGCACGATGGAAATGTCGCCCTCTCCCATAGGGTTCCCTACGCGCGGGGGCCATATCTGCGGGTCAACTCCCAACCAGGACTTGAACACCTCGCCGATCTCCTGCGCCCGGGGCATCGGTTCTCGGGGTTGAGCAACCCGGACCATCTCGATGGGCGCCGCGCCTGCGGGGTCTTTCAAGCGTACATAGAGGAGATCCAGGGAGAGCACGTTCAGGAGCGCTTCAAACAAGGTGTTGACTATTTGCGACGGTTCGCCGCCAGTCCAGATAGCAGGAAGGGTAAGGACGCTAATGAGATCGTTAATGCAGCGTTGAAGGCGCTTGATCTCCTCCGCGGAATGTTCAGGTTGCGCTTGCATGTTAGACCGGCGTCGGGGATGAGGTCGTTTGCCGGGCCCGCCGGGCGCGAACCTCCGGCAGAAACTGTTCCGGCGGCACGAAGAAGGGGTTTTCTTGCAGAATCCCGCCGATGATGACCAGCGGATGCGTCCGCATGATGTCAATCACCGTGTCTCCGCCGAATTGCCGGAGATGGTACGTGCAGATCACCGCGTCGTCGTGGCGCCGCCACACATCATTCACACGCGACTCGAATTCAACGAGATTATCGATGTGCGATCCACCCTCGGCCGCCCAGTCCATACGGCAGACAATGCGGCTAAGCGGAAATCCTCCCGGGGCGTTGCCGCTGGCCGCCTGTTCGAACACTTCCAACATCCGGTCCTGGTCGAAACGGCCGTCCCGAAGGTAGGTCTCGGTGTTGGTGCGAAGCTCGAATTGCCCGCTTTGTTGGGCGGCCGCCGGGTCGATCCCTACCGCCGTCAACCGTTGCAGATGGTCGTGATGCTGACCCGGATTAACGACGTGAACCGCCTTGTCGCCACGCTCGAATCCCTCTTTAATGAACGGCAGCAACACGCGATACTCTTCCTCGTCGCTATTGAAAAACGCGCAGACATGGCGTACGTCGCCAAGCTGATAGCCGGCAAAGGATATGGGCGCCGCGGCTCTCTTCATGGTCTATTCCTCCCGCGATTCTTCGGCAAACCTGATTTGGTTCCATTAAGAAGAAACCCATCCCCGGGCTTCAGCCTCCTCAATGTGCATTCTTGGATATGATTTACACTGCCCCATCTGTATGACGAACGTCAAACTGTCGAGGTTGCACTGTCGGCAACAAAAACACCAAATGGCAGAACATTGTTTCAGTCACCCTTATCGGCCACTTCCTCGTTGCGGCCGGTATCGGGTTGCGTAATCCAATCCATCAAAACGAGTTAACCGACTCCCCTCCTGCATGAGTGGGTCTTTCCCCCATGTTCCGCCGGACACGGCGTTGCTAGCCTGTGTCGCGCAGCTCTTCCAGCCCGTAGCCCGAATTATTCATGAAGGACGAACCCATATTGCGGCTTTGCCGCTCTGCTCCGCGGAAAGGCTCGGCCTTTCCGGACGCCGACCCAAACCGGATATTTGATACGCCGCGCGGCTCAGCCGCGCGGCGTGTGGGTGAGCAAGTGGGTTGGGGCGCGCGGAAAGCCACAGGCTTTCCGCGGAGCAGCGCGGCAAAGCCGCAACCACCCAGTCTTTTTCATGAATAATCCAGGCGCAGAGGTGCACATTGAATCCCCCTATTGATTCGATGGGACTTTTCCGGATGCACCTTCATTTTCGCCTGGTTCGCCCGGCTCGATCGCGGTAGCAGGGGAGGGAGGTGGTTCCGGATCGCGTTCCGGGGCGCCGGGCGGCGGGGAAAGGGGAAGCGTCATGGGGGGCGTCTCCGGCGCCATTTCGGGTTGCTCCACTGCCATGGCCGGGGCGGAAGGGGTATCAGAACCCTGCGGCGGCATCTTCCGGCCGGCCTTTTTTTGCTCCGGCGCTCCTCCCTTCAGCTTCATAAAGAGGTCGGTGATGCGCCAAACCTGGCGGAAGTTGGAATCCTCGACGCGCTGCAGCAGCTTCATCTCGCTGTAAGCGGAGGAAAACTCGGCAGCCCGCTCAAAGGGTGACGGCCCGGTGATGAACTCCTGCAAACAGGCGGTGCGCTGTTCCTCCAGCAGTTCCGCTTGCCGGTGCAGGATGTTTTGCAGGGCCAGGCGCCAGTCCCGGCGACCAGCGCCCTCTTCGTCCGGGGCAGACTCCGGCGCCTGGGCCACGCCGGGGATTGGCGGCTCGGCGGCCTGCGCGGGCGCCGCGGCATCGGGAGCCCCCCCAACCGGGACGGAGGAGGGATCTTCCGGGTGCTGAAGCACGATGAGCAGGTCCATGATGACCCCGCCCATGTCCTTCAACACTCCATCTGCCTGGAACGACCGCAGCATTTCCATGTCGCTGGGTGTGGTCACGTAACCCCGCTGCCCCACCTCCTTGGCCAGGGACAGCAAACATTGGGCGTTGAGGCATAGCTTGGTCAAGCGGGCGTGCAGGTTGTCCTGGCGCCAGCGGCCGGCTTCCTGCGCCAGGCGCAGCGCCAGGCCTTCCTGCATGCGGTCGGAACGCTGCGAGCGCCACAAGGCGCGCACCAGCCGCGTGCCCAGTTGCTCCTCATAAGCGTCGGCGGGCTGCCATTTCTTCGCTACCGCCTCGGCCAGGGACTGATATTCCCCGGGATCTTCGCCCAGCACCTCCAGGGCGGTTCCGCCGTCCTGGGAATAGAATCCGTGGCAAATGTTGGCGTCGCGCGAATGCTTTTTTCCCTTTTCCGTCACCGGACCGCGCGACCGCCGCGCATTGCGGCGATGCGCTTCCAGACTCTTCCGGGTCATCGTGCGTTTTTGGCGAATGGACATCGTGAAACCTCCGTTGGGGATCAGGGGGGTAGGGGTTAGGGACCGGGAACTGGGGGCTGGGGACGGGAAGAACTGATCCTGAATCCTTGATCCTGGATCCCTGATTCCCATGGTGTACGC
This sequence comes from uncultured Acidobacteriota bacterium, assembly GCA_963719115.1. Taxonomy (GTDB): domain Bacteria; phylum Acidobacteriota; class Terriglobia; order UBA7540; family UBA7540; genus Bog-366. Next base: position 83,783 of record CAVRBF010000018.1, read on the forward strand.
TGACCCGATGGATGGGGCCGCGGCCGTGCTCCCCGCCGGACGCTGGGCTCGTAGTATAGTATACATAAAATGCGGCCGTTGTCAAGCAAAAACTGGAGGCTAGAATGTAAAATCGACATGACTTGCCCTAAAGATTCGGAAAAGATGTCCGGAAATAGCCCAGTCCGACCGGTTGAACGGTCGGGAACGAGGGCAAGCCCGCGCCGCGGGCTCAGCCTCGGATGCCTGGAGTTTCCCCAATGGCGCATCGCGACCGCCGATGTTCTTCGGAGCACAGCCAAGAGTGGCTGTGCGACAAGTGGCGCAGGCACTCCTGCCTGCGCTTTCGCCCTCGCTGGAAAAATAAGGATGCCCTCGATCAATGTCGGCCCGCGGTCGTTGAAAATGGACTTTCGTCACCACCAAGGTTTCGTCGGGCGCCGGGACGAGGGCTCAAACGTTTGAGGAGAAGAGGGATAGTTCCACTCAGCTTGTGTTTGGCGTTGGTATGGCACGTGCACTTTCCAGAGCGCATATGAATCGTACGAGCAGGGCCGATCGCGGACCTACGACAACAATTTTCTGTTTAACCAGAACCACCGCGGTCTATCCGAAAACTCTGCGTGGTGTTCAGTGGTTCTCCCCGACTATCGCGAGGGCCTGCAGGCCAACAAGAAGGAAAGGCCTGGCATGGATGCAAACAAGAAAGAGGAGGGTTCGGTATAGATGGCAAGCCTGTTCGACGCGGCGAAGATGAAATCCTGCTTTCCCTGCCACGCGCAGGAAAAAGCTCGCGATCTTGTCTTCACCCGTTACGCACCTTAAGAACACGAATCGTCGGAGGGGGATGGAAAAGGTGACATATGGCGACGAGTATAGCGAGGACGGAAATGAAAACTATGATCAGCGGCACCCATAGCTCTCGCCCGGCCAGCGCTGAGCAGCGGTTGAAAGACCTGGGCATCAAGCTGCCTGCGCCGCCGGAGCCGTTCGGCATCTATGCGGAAGCGGTGCAGATGTGCAATCTGCTTTTTCTCACCGGGATGCTTCCCACGGAGGGCCGCGGGGCCAAATTCATTGGGCGGGTCGGCGCGGAACTCGATGTGGAAGCGGGGCGTCAGGCGGCTTACCTCGCGGCGCTCAACGCCCTCGCTGTCGCCAGGCAGCATTTGGGTTCGCTCGATAGGGTGACGCGGGTCGTCCGGCTCGGTGTGTCGGTGGCCACTGCGGGAGACGTCCGCAACCAGCCGAAAGTGGCGGACGGCGCTTCCGAGTTGCTGCAAGACGTTTTCGGAAAGAACAAGAACCCTTGCCGCCTGGTGTATGGCGTGGCAAGCCTCCCGCTCGGCACGCCGGTCGAGTTGGAAGTCATTTTCGAAGTGGCGGGATAGGGACGCGGCGAGCGGCGTTTGGTCGCCCGGTCGGCAGCATTGCGTGCGTTTCAACAAGGTCTGAAACTTCAATGGAGCATTTATGGCAACAGCGAGAGTCGCAGCAGCACCCATGCATGCGTCGCACCAGTGCTTCCCTTTGCGCCCGGTGCGGAGAGGTAGCCCTTCTGGCGACGGTGGGTTGCATGATGCTCGTATCGTTGCAACCGCGGGCTCGAGCCCAGGGAAGGGAACATTCCATGGATAACCAAACTGTCTATCGCACGAAACAGATCGACGGTCTCTCGATCTTTTACCGGGAGGCCGGGCCGAAGGACGCGCCAACGCTTCTGCTGTTGCACGGACTTCCTTCTTCCTCGCGGATGTTCGAGCCTCTCTTCGCCCGGCTTGCCGATCGCTATCACCTCATCGCGCCCGACTACCCGGGCTTTGGCCATAGCGACTGGCCGGACCCGAAGCAATTCGCCTACACGTTCGATCACATCGCCGAGATCATGAACCACTTTGCCGAAGCACTGGGCCTCGCGCACTACACGCTGTATATGCAGGATTACGGCGGCCCCGTGGGTTTCAGGATGGCCTTGGCCCACCCGGAGAGGATCGAAGCCCTGATCGTCCAGGACGCTGTGGCGCACAACGAAGGCCTGGGGGCGAATTGGAAAACCCGGCGGGCCTTTTGGGCGGACCGCGCTGCCTACGAGAGCGCTCTCCGCACCAATCTCCTGTCAATGGCAGCCACACGGACCCGCCACGTCGGTGACGATCCCAACGTCGAGCGCTATGACCCGGACCTGTGGACCGATGAATTTGCCTTTCTCAGTCAGCCCATCCAGGCCGACATTCAAAGCGACCTCTTCTACGACTACCGCACCAACGTTGACGCCTACCCCAAGTGGCAGGCCTGGATGCGCGAGAAGCAGCCGCGCCTGCTGGTGATCTGGGGCAGGTATGAACTCTCGTTCGACCCCTCTGAGCCGGAGGCCTACCGCCGCGACGTGCCCAACGCAGAAGTGCACATTGTCGATGGAGGTCATTTCGCGCTCGATACCGCAGCGGATCAGATTGCACAGTTCGTCCGCGAATTCATGAAGTAGGGGCGGCGAACGCACCCGCGGCTTGCTTCGGAGAGAAGTGAAACATGGCGAATACACAGAAAACAGCAGTCATTACCGGCGCCTCACAGGGAATCGGCGCAGGCGCCGTAGAGGCGTTTTTGAAACGCGGCTATAGGGTGGTTGCGAACTCACGAAACATTACCAAGGCAAATCCATTCCCGCCGTCTCCGGACCTTGCACTGGTGGATGGAGACATCAGTAACCCGGACACGGCCGCCAAGATCGTGGACACGGCCGTAAACCGATTCGGCCGGATCGACGCGCTCGTCAACAACGCCGGCATATACTTCTCCAAGCACTTCACTGATTACACGATTGACGATCTGCGTTCGTTCATTTCCGTCAACATCGAAGGCTTTGTTTTCACTACCCAGCGCGTAATTAAGCAGATGTTGGCGCAAAAGACCGGCGGCAGCATCGTCAATATCACGGCGGCGCAGGTGGATCACCCCATCGCTGGAGTGAACTCTGCGATTCCGATGATCACGAAAGGGGGACTGCAGACCGCTACTCGGAGCCTGGCGATGGAATATGCAAAACAGGGGATACGCGTGAACGCTGTCGCGCCGGGCGTTGTGGATACGCCTATGCACAAGGATAGTCAGAAGGATGCTCTTAAGGCGCTGCAACCCATGGGCGGAATTTCCGAGGCGAAGGACATCGTGGACGCGATCATCTATCTGACGGAAGCCCGTCAGGTGACCGGGGAGATTCTGCACGTCAACGGCGGTGCACACTTGGGCAAATGGTAATCGCTAAACGCCCGCTTCGACCGACCTGCCGTACTGCGGGAGGCTCCGACGAGCTTCCCGCGGCCCCGCCATATCCAAGGATGGGACGTCGCGGAAACCGGCGTTAAAAGAGCATACGGTGAGGGGAGCGCTTATGAAGGAAAGGAACACAGCCCTGGTGGTCCACCAAAACTCCGAAACGCTGGTCAGCCTGAAATGCGCCCTGGAGCGGCAAGGCATGTGCATCGTCCAAGCCGAATCGCGAGCCCAAGCCATTCGAATGCTGGCTGGACAGAACCCGGCGCCGCTGGTCTTCACGGACACGGAATTGCCCGATGGCACGTGGGCCGACATCCTGGCCGAGGCCGAGAGGGCTGCTCAGCCCGTAAATGTGATCGTTGTGGCACGCGTGGTGGACACGCGTTTTTACGTAGAGGCGATAGAGACCGGCGCGTTTGATTTTCTGGCGCCACCTTTTGTCGCCGGCGATCTCGCATACGTGGTGCGGAGTGCGCTTGACAATGTTGTGGCGCGGCGCGCGAGATCTGGGCCGAAAGAGCTGACTGACAACTGTTCCGCGAGGGCTCGCCCGGAGGTCAATCGCCAGGTGTAGTGGGCCCTTGATATCATGGAGAGCGTACGCCCAGGGCCCTTTGAAAGTCAGCGAACTGGAAATTGCGAAAAGAGGAAACAATGGCAACGGGAAGCACGATGGAGCCCTCGAATTCGCAGGAAACCGAGGCGGCGTCAAAGCTCCGCAGTCGCTACGGCTATAGTCTGCTTGATTTCGCGGGAACGCCGAACGCACTCTACGAACGCCACCTCATGTTTGACCACGTGGTCGACGTAGCCGCGGCCGGCGCCAGGGAGCGATTTGAGGCACTCGCGCGATCGGTGCGGGATATGCTCTCCCAGCGCTGGATTAAGACTGAGAGCACTTACACCAAGGCGAATCCGAAGCGCGCCTACTATCTGTCGATCGAGTATCTCATTGGCCGCTCTCTTGCCAACAATGTCAGGAATCTCTTGCTGGATCCCATCATCGGAAAAGCCATCGAGATGGAAGATCTTGATTGGGCCAGCCTGCTGGAACAGGAACCCGACGCTGGGCTCGGCAATGGTGGACTCGGACGGCTGGCGGCTTGCTTTCTTGACTCGATGGCGACGATGCAACTCCCGGCCATAGGGTATGGCCTGCGTTACGAATATGGCATGTTCAGGCAGACGATCCGCGACGGCTGGCAAGTGGAGCGGCCGGATAATTGGTTGCGTCGTCCCGACCCTTGGGAGATTGCACGCCTGGATGAGAGGGTTGAGGTCAAGTTCAACTGTTCGTTCGAGAGGCGCGACGGGAGCCTGCGCGCGGTCCTCGGCAAGACATGCAGCCTGATCGGCATCCCCTTTGACCGGCCGGTTGTGGGTTACGGCGGCAAAACCATCAACACGCTTCGCCTATGGGCCGCGTGCGCACCTGATTACTTTGACTTTCAGGCATTCAGCCACGGTGACTTGGTAGCGGCAGTGGCTGAGACTCTCGACGCTGAATCGCTTACCCGCGTACTCTACCCGGATGATTCGACCGGCGTGGGGCAGGGCCTGCGCTTCGTACAGGAATACTTTCTGGTGGCGTGCTCTCTGGCCGATATCATACGGCGCTTCCGGAGCAGTAACGCCGACTGGACGGCACTTCCGGAGAAAGCCGCCATTCAACTCAACGATACCCACCCGGCGTTAACGGTCTCGGAATTAATGCGCATTTTGCTTGACGATGTGCACCTGGCGTGGGGCAAAGCGTGGGACATCACCTGCCGAACGCTGGGTTACACGAACCACACCCTGCTGCCCGAAGCGCTGGAGAAATGGCCCCTTGCGTGGTTTGAGGCACTGCTGCCGCGCCATCTCGAAATCATTTACGAAATCAACCAACGGCTTTTGGATTTGGTTCGAACCCGGTTCCCGGGCGACGAGGGACGTGTGGTGCGCGCGAGCCTTATTGAGGAGGGCCCCACCAAACACGTGCGCATGGCAAACCTGGCCATCGTCGGCTCGCACAGCACGAATGGTGTAGCGGAGATCCACTCCGAGTTGCTGCGGACGACTACTGTGAGGGACCTTGCCGAGGTGTTCCCCGAACGGTTTAACAACAAGACCAACGGCGTCACTCCTCGGCGCTGGTTGTTGCTGGCCAACCCGGAGCTTGCCCGCACGATTTCCCAGGCGATTGGCGACGGGTGGATAACCGACCTCAGCGAATTGAGCAAACTTAAACCGCTAGCTGACGATCAAGGGTTTCGCGATCGGCTAATAAAAGCCAAGCGCCAGGCCAAAAGTCGGTTTGCCAGTTGGCTCAAGTCATCTTCCGGCCAGGTGGTAGACCCGGACACCATCTTTGATTGCCACATCAAACGCATACACGAATACAAGCGGCAACTTCTCAATGCGCTGCGCATTGTGGTGCTCTATGACCGGCTGCGAAAGGATCCCAGAGCCGCGATGGCGCCGCGGACGTTCCTTTTCGCCGGCAAGGCAGCGCCGGCCTACCAACTGGCGAAGCTCATCATCAAGTTCATAGAGAATCTGGCCGACACCGTCGATGGCGATCCGTCGGTGCAAGGTCGGATCAGAATTCTGTTTCTTCCGGAATACGACGTCTCGTTGGCGGAGCGCCTGATTCCTGCGAGCGATGTGTCAAACCAGATCTCGACGGCGGGTTATGAAGCCAGCGGCACAAGCAACATGAAATTCATGATGAACGGCGCCCTGACCATCGGGACGCGCGACGGGGCAACCATCGAGATGGCGCAGGAGGCTGGGGAGGAAAACTTCTTTCTGTTTGGATTGACGGCGCAGCAGGTACGTGACAGCCGGAGTTGGTATAACCCGCACTGGCACTATGACCACGAGCCGGAGACTCGGGCGGCTTTGGACCTGATTTCTTCCAATCATTTCAGCCGTAATGAACCGGGCATCTTCGCCCCCCTGTACGACACGCTGATGACCCATGGGGATTACTACATGCACCTTGCGGATCTGAAGTCCTATCTCGAGGCCGATCAGCGCTTGGTTGAGCTATATCTCGACCAGCGTGCGTGGGCGCGCAAGACCATCCTGAATGTGGCGGGCTCAGGCAAGTTTTCCAGTGACCGTACGATCCGGGAATACGCCAACGATATCTGGGAGGTGAAGCCGTGTCCAGTGCCATAGGGACGCAACTACGCTCCGGCATCTCGCCGCTGGCGGGCCTGCCTGCCCCGAAGGAACTGCTGATCGATGTGGCGGAACTGCAACGCAAGTACTTTGAGCAGCGGCCTGACGTTAATGACCCGCAGCAGATGGTCATTTTCGGGACCAGCGGACACCGCGGTTCTCCGCTGCACGGCACGTTCACGGAAGCGCACATCCTGGCGATCACGCAGGCGATATGTGATTACCGCCGCCACTCGGGTACCGACGGCCCGCTATTCATGGGCAAGGACACGCACGCTGTCTCCGCTCCGGCTCAGCGCACCGCACTCGAAGTCATGGCGGCCAACGGTGTGGACACCTGGATTCAGCGCGACAACGGCATCACGCCGACGCCGGTGATCTCCCGTGCCATCCTCGTCTACAACCGCGATCGCAAGGCGAGCCTGGCCGATGGCATTGTCATTACGCCCTCGCACAACCCGCCCGAGTACGGGGGCTTTAAGTACGATCCAACGTACGGGGGCCCCGCGGACACGGATGTGACCCAGTGGGTCGAGGACCGGGCCAACGAACTTCTGCGGGGGGGCAACGCCGGGGTGAAGCGGGTGGCCTTCGCCACCGCGATAAAGGCAGCGAGCACTCACCAGGTCGATTTTGCTCTCGATTACATCCGCGACTTACGCAACGTTATTGACATGGATGCCATCCGGGCCGCCGGCCTCAAGTTGGGGGTGGATCCGCTGGGCGGCGCGACGCTGCCCTACTGGGGGCCGATTAACTCCATTTATCAACTGGATATCAAGGTCGTAAATCCGGCGCTCGACCCCACGTTTGGATTCATGACGGTCGATCACGATGGGGTAATCCGCATGGATTGCTCCAGCCCGTATGCGATGGCCCGGCTGGTCGGACTTAAGGACAAATTTCGCTTGGCCTTCGCCACCGACCCGGATGCCGATCGCCATGGCATTGTGTCGCCCTCGGCGGGGCTGATACCCCCCAATCACTACCTGGCGGTGGCCATCCGCTACCTGCTCACGCATCGGCCCGCCTGGCCGGCGCACACCGTGGTCGGTAAGACGCTGGTGAGTAGCAGCATGATCGATCGAGTCGTGGAAAAGTCGGGTCGCCGCCTCTGGGAAGTCCCCGTGGGCTTCAAGTGGTTCGTCCCGGGGTTGTTCGACGGCTCGTGCTGCTTCGGTGGCGAAGAAAGCGCGGGGGCAAGCTTCCTGCGGCACGATGGCAGTGTCTGGACGACCGACAAGGACGGGGTCATCATGAGTCTTCTCGCGGCCGAAATCACCGCTAAAACTGGGAAGGACCCGGGGGAGCACTATCGCGACCTGGAAGCGGAGTTCGGTACCTCCTATTACACGCGCATTGACTCCCCGGCCACACCCGAACAGAAGGCGCGTCTACGGGAGCTTTCGCCTGAATCGATCCGTGAGTCGACCCTCGCAGGCGAGCGAATCATCGCCAAACTCACCCGCGCCCCTGGTAACAACGCTCCGATCGAAGGCCTGAAGATTGTGGCGGCCACTGGTTGGTTCGCCGCCCGGCCTTCCGGCACAGAAGATATTTATAAGGTCTACGCCGAAAGCTTTCAGGACCAGTCACACTTGAATGCCATCCTCGCGGAGGCCGAGAGCATGGTGAAGAACGCCCTGAATTCCTCGACGGAGCAAGCATGACGCGCCAGAGCTCCAATGTGCCGCCGTTCCCTGCGGACTACCGTGCGTCAGGGGTGTTGCTGCATGTCACCTCGCTCCCTGCGCCTTACGGCATTGGTGATATGGGACCGGCGGCACTTGCCTGGATCGACCGGCTTGCTGACGCAGGCCAAAGCTGGTGGCAGTCGCTGCCGCTCGGTCCCACGGGTTACGGCAACTCACCCTACGAACCGTTATCCTCGTTTGCCGGTAACGACTGGCTGATCAGTCCCGACTGGCTGATCGAAGACGGACTTGCAGGGGCGAGCGACGCTCAGATCTCTTCACCGCCACCGGGCGAAATCGATTACGACGCCGTTATCCCTTTCAAACATCGGCTGCTTGAGAAGGCGTGGTCGAACTTGAAGGCCGGCGGGCGCCCTGACCTTCGGACCGCGTATGAACAATTTCGAAACGAGCAGGCGCACTGGCTGGAGGACTACGCGCTCTTCCAGGCGCTGAAGAATAAGTTTAGCGGCGCCGATTACCTCGAGTGGCCCGTAGATCTGGTCCGGCGCGACGCCGCAGCGCTTGCGCAGGCCACGCGGGAATTGGCGGATGAGATGGGCGAGGTGTGCTTTGCTCAATTTCTGGTGTTCCGCCAAGCCGAGCGTTTGAAGGCCTATGCCCATCTGAAAGGAGTTCGGCTCATCGGCGACGCGCCCTTCTACGTCTCCTCTGATTCGAGCGACGTGTGGGCCAGCCCGGAACTTTTTCTGCTGGACGACCACCGCCGCCCGAGGTTCGTCTCCGGCGTCCCGCCTGACTATTTCAGTTCCCAGGGACAGCTTTGGGGGAACCCTGTGTACAACTGGAAGTCCCTTCGCGAGTCCGGCTTCAATTGGAGCATATCCCGGCTGCGCACACTGCTGGCGCACGTTGACGTAATCCGCCTGGACCATTTTCGGGGCTTCTCCGCGGCGTGGTACGTACCCGCCGGCGCTACCACCGCACAGTCCGGAAGGTGGGTGCCGGGTCCCGGCGCAGAGTTCTTCCACGCGGCGGAGAACAGCTTGGGCGCCCTGCCATTTATTGCGGAGGACTTGGGAGTAATCACCCCGGATGTCTACGCCCTGCGCGACCAGTTCCAACTGCCGGGGATGCGCGTCCTCCAGTTCGCCTTCGACGGCCACTCTGATAACCCGTATCTGCCTCAAAACTTTGTGACCAACACGGTGGTCTACACCGGCACGCACGACAATCCTCCGACTCGCGAATGGTTTGAGGAACTACCGACTGACCGACAACAGAACCTATGGGAATACCTCAAGCGGCCGCCCGGTGAAAGCAGCGAGGTGGCGCCGGCCCTGACGGAACTAGCTTGGTCCTCCCGGGCGGCGTTGGCGATCGCGCCGCTGCAGGACTTGCTGAACCTGGGGAAAGAAGCCCGAATGAACGTCCCCGGTCGTGCCGAAGGAAATTGGCGCTGGCGCGTGCAGGACAATATGCTGTCCGACTTGTGTTTCGAACGGCTGCGCGACCTGACGGAACGGTCGAATCGCATTCAGGGCTACCGGAAGCTCAAGGGGGCATCATGTTAAATCGTGGCTATGACAGGCCTTTGTACATCCAACCCTTCGACCACCGCGGTTCGTTCGAAACGGGAATGTTTGGGTGGAAGGGTGCACTGACTCCCGAGCAAACGGCGCAGATCGCCGCTGCCAAAGAGGTGATTTACGAAGGCTTTAAGGCGGCGGTTGCCGCCGGGGTGCCGAAAGAGAAAGCGGGCATCCTGGTGGACGAGCAGTTCGGCGCCGCCATCCTTCGCGACGCGGCAGCGCAAGGCTATACGACCGCGTGTGCGGCGGAGAAGAGCGGGCAGGAGGAGTTCGAGTTCGAGTACGGCGAGGACTTCGCCCAACACATCGAGGCCTTCCACCTGACCTTCTGCAAGGTGCTGGTGCGCTATAACCCGGAAGGCGACGCGGCCCTGAACCGCCGTCAATCGGCCAAACTGCAGCGGCTTTCGGACTACCTGATCAGCAAAAATCGCAGCCTGTTTATGTTTGAGCTCCTGGTGCCGCCAGAGAAGGCGCAACTCGACCAGCTCAAGGGCGATAAGAAAGCCTACGACCTGGAGGTGCGGCCCCCCCTGATGGTGCAGGCTATTCATGAACTTCAAGACTCTGGGGTGGAGCCCGACATCTGGAAGATCGAGGGGCTCGATCGCCGCGAGGACTGCGAGAAAATGGTGGCGGTGGCGCGGCGGGATGGCCGCGACAAGGTTGGCTGCATCGTCCTGGGCCGCGGCGAGAGTGACGAAAAGGTACACGAATGGCTGACCACGGCGGCCGGAGTTCCAGGGTTCATCGGCTTCGCGGTGGGACGAACGGACTTTTGGCAGCCACTCGTCAATTACCGGGCCAACAAGACAACACGGGAAGCCGCCGTGGCCGAAATCGCCCGCCGCTACCGGGAATTTGTCAACGTTTTTGAAGCTGGACGGGCCAAGGCCCGCACCTCTTGAGCTTCCACTGAGAGAGGGGCGTGGCACCATGGAACCCACGCGCGACTGGCGGCCACGAGGCGAGCAATGATTTCAGCCAGGGAGTTAGCTGTGCAACTGGGAGTAATTGGTCCGGGCAGGATGGAATGATGGGTGAAAAAGTTGAGTGAAAATCGCCGGATTGGAAAAGGGAGGAACCCATGGGTGCTACGCAAACCGTCCAGCCACTGGCCGGCAAGCAAGTCGATCAATTGTGCATCAACACGATTCGCACGCTCTCGATAGACGCCGTGCAGCAGGCTAATTCCGGCCATCCCGGCACCCCCATGGCGTTGGCCCCGCTGGTCTACACCCTATGGAACCGGGTCATGCGTTTTGATCCGAAGGACCCCATCTGGCCCAACCGCGATCGTTTTGTGCTCTCGAATGGCCATGCCTCAATGCTGCTCTGGTCGGTGCTTCACCTTACCAAAACGATGGCGGTGAATGCTGACTACGAGACGCTGGGACAGCCTTCGGTGACGCTCGACGATATCCGGCATTTTCGTCAACTTAATAGCAAAGCGCCCGGTCACCCTGAGTATCACTGGACCTCGGGGGTCGAGGCCACCACCGGCCCCCTCGGCCAGGGGCTTGCGACGAGCGTGGGCATGGCGATCGCCCAAAAGTGGCTCGCCGCCCGTTATAACCGGCCTGATTTTGCCGTCTTCGACTACAACATTTATGCCGTCTGTGGAGACGGATGCATGATGGAGGGTGTCTCCTCGGAAGCAGCGTCGCTTGCCGCCCATCTGAACCTCGACAATCTGTGCTGGATTTACGACAACAACCACATCACCATCGAGGGAAACACCCGCATCACCTTTACGGAGGACGTCGCCACCCGGTTCATGGGCTACGGTTGGAATCTGCTGCGGGTTGCCGATGCCAATGACACCGATCGCATTCAGAACGCCCTGGAAGTCTTCCGCCAGACCAAGGGCCGGCCTACGCTGATCATTTTGGACAGCCACATCGGGTACGGTTCGCCGCACAAACACGACACCCCCGAGGCGCACGGCGATCCCCTCGGCGAGGAGGAAGTTTGCCTTACTAAGCGCTTCTACGGCTGGCCTGAGGATGCAAAGTTCCTGGTGCCTGACGGCGTCTATCAGCAATTTGAAGCAGGAATTGGCGAACGTGGCGCCAGGGCCCGGCAGGAGTGGTTGAAGCTTTTCGACGGTTATAAGGCCGCCTTCCCAGCCCTCGCGGCCGAAATCGACCAGATGCAGCGGCGTGAACTTCCCGCCGGGTGGGACCGTAACCTACCCACCTTTCCTGCTGATCCGAAGGGCATCGCGGGGCGAGACGCCTCCGGCAAGGTTCTAAACGTCCTCGCCGAGAATATTCCCTGGTTCATCGGGGGCGCGGCCGACGTGGGTCCGTCGACCCGGACACTGCTGAAGTACGCTGGTGCAGGCGATCTCCAGCCGGAAAGCCCCGGGGCGAAGAACATGCACTTCGGTATCCGCGAGCACTCCATGGTCGCGATCGTGAACGGACTCTCGCTCGCGAAACTACGGCCTTTCGGCGCCACGTACTTCATCTTTAGCGATTACGCGCGCCCCGCTATCCGCCTCTCGGCGCTCATGGAACTGCCCACACTTTTTGTCTTCACTCACGATGCCATGGGAGATGGCGAAGACGGCCCGACCCACCAACCCGTGGAACAGTTGGCGTCGTTCCGTGCCGTTCCCGGCCTCGTGACCCTGCGGCCCGCTGACGCCAACGAAGTCGTCGAAGCCTATCGTTATGTCATGCAACTGCGCCACAAGCCTGCCCTGTTGGCCTTATCGCGCCAGGCGTTGCCCACTTTCGACCGGACAAAGTATGCGCCGGCGTCCGGTGTAGCGCGTGGGGCGTATGTGCTGGCAGACGCTCCGGGCGGCAACCCCGAAATTATCCTGATCGCCTCGGGCAGTGAAGTCAGCCTTGTCGTGAACGCCCACGAGGCGCTGCGTGCCGAGGGCATTCGCTCGCGCGTGGTATCGATGCCCTCCTGGGACATCTTTGAAGATCAGACCCAGAACTATCGGGACAGTGTGCTGCCCCCAACCGTGAAAGCGCGCGTCGCGGTCGAAGAGGCCTCGACGTTCGGCTGGGAGCGATACGTGGGCGACTCCGGGCGTGTCATCGGCATGAAGACTTTCGGAGCTTCCGCCCCTTTGAAAGAACTTCAGCGCAAATTCGGGTTCGAACCGGATCGGGTCGTCGCGGTTGTGAAAGAGTTGTTGGGCAGGCGGTGAGCCGTGAATGATGCTTCGGTTGACCTGACCATTGCTCCAAAAGGCGTATCCTCTATTCCTCCTGGGAATTGCCAGAGCGACTAACGAAACCCCGTAAGCGCTCCCGGCCCACCGTGCTCTGCTCACGGAATAGCGTGAGAAGTTCAAACCCAGTTTAATCCCAGCAGCGCCTAAACCTTCCGCATTTCCAATAGGATAGGAATAATTCAAGCCCTTTACGAGGCTTGGTCGTTGAGTTGCACCAGAAGAGTTGCGGGCTTGAGGCGCCCACATGATGGTGAGAATCTCGGTCGTGGACTCGACCGAAAGCGCCGTGACGCTGCTCTTGGAAGGCAAGGTCATCGGCGATGCGGTCGATGAAGTCAATTCGTCTTGTGAGCAGGTTCTTGCCAAGGGTCGGCGCCTCACCCTGGATCTGGCGGGTATCTCATTCATAGACCGTAATGGGGTAGCTCTGTTCCATCGCCTCAGCGCCCGCCAGGTAAGCGTTGTAAATTGCTCGGGATTCGTTGCCGAGCAGCTTAAGTTGCGCGACCCCGGATAGCAAATTACCACTATCATCCTCCGGGCACAGCGAACCACCGACGACAGGGCGGAGAATTCGTCAATTGACCATAACGCTAGGCCACAAGGCTTGCAACCCGCTCGCCTTGGAAGCGTTGGAGTCGCATCGACTCCCGGAACGGGCCTACTCTATGGAGGTGTATCATGAGAGCAACCGAGTACTTGGAATGTGCAGAAACCCCCTCCCCAGGTCTTCTCTCGAATGAATGGGCTCATCGCAACGAGATCATTGGTTCCAGCTCATCCTTAAAGTGGGTTCTTCAGCAGGTGTGGACGGTGGCGCCGACGTCTTCCACGGTCCTGATTCAGGGTGAGACGGGCACGGGAAAGGAATTGATCGCGCAAGCCATCCACGATAGCAGTCCGCGGCGGAGCGGTCCGTTTGTGAAATTGAACTGTGCGGCCATTCCCGCGGGTCTACTCGAAAGCGAGCTCTTTGGTCATGACCGGGGAGCCTTCACGGGGGCGGTTTCCACTCGCCTCGGCCGGTTCCAGCTTGCCGACAAGGGCACGCTGTTTCTGGATGAAATCGGCGAACTGCCCCTGGAACTGCAACCCAAGTTGTTGCGCGTGCTCCAGGACCAAATGGTGGAAAAGCTTGGCAGCACGCGCACCATTCACATCGACGTCCGAATTGTCGCCGCCACCAACCAGGATCTGGCTCGAATGGTGGAGGAGCGGAGGTTTCGACCCGACCTTTATTATCGATTAAACGTGTTCCCCATCACCCTTCCGCCCCTGCGTGCGAGGGCCGAGGACATTCCGGCGTTGGTCGAGCATTTCGTGCACAGGTTCTCGCGGGAGATGGGGAAGAGAATTGAGACGATCCCCCAAGAAGTGATGGAGGTCTTGAAACTGCATGATTGGCCGGGCAATATCCGCGAGATGGAGAACATCATCAAACGCGCCGTCATCATGTCCACGGGGCCAGCCCTTCGGCCGCTGCTCAGTGAATTTAAACGCCAGCCCGGTCAAACCTCACCGGCAGCGAAGCGAACCCTGGCGGAGGCCGAGAGAGACCACATTGTGGAAGTCCTGCGTGACACGCGGTGGGTGCTGGGGGGAGACCATGGCGCCGCCGCGCGGCTGGGAATGCCGCGGACCACCCTGGTCTACAAGATGCGCAAACTCGGAATTGTTCGAGAACAGGGGTGCAAGCCCTTCCGGGGCCGCCTGAGCGGCTTGTCCGATTCGCCCGCCGATTTCACCAGCGACCGGGAGGAATCACCGTTGGACGGGACCGAAGAAACGATCGAAAGAGCGTTTTCACCGGGAGGGACGGCCTGATTAGCGGACCGCATCAACAAGGAGGCTGCCCGGCACTCTACAAGTACGATGGCAACCCCATTGACCGCAACCGCGAAGTGATTGAGGCGGCGCTAAAGGACGATTCTGGGCATATTCCAGAAGGTTCAGGGAACCCAGCCTTCCGCGCCGCGCCCCTACGGCAGCCGGCCCGACGGCATCGCGTTTACAGACACGACGACGGCCAAGGTCATCAGCGGCCCCACCGCCGTTGACCTTGCCAAGCTGAAGCTTGACGAGAACCCCACCGTCTACGCCGACGACGCCAAGGCCCCGAACGAGTACCTGAAGAAACAATTTCAGGCGTGAAGTCTATTATGTCCGTGCCGTGGTGCTGCCGCCCAGGTAGAGAGTCACGTTGTAAGTGCTGTTGGTGCCGGCGTGCAAACCCACGCCGACCAGGGTCAGCTTGCCGTTGGCCCAGGACCCGAAGATCCGGTTGCTGCCGCTCACCCAGTGCAGGCAACTGCCGTTCGAGCCGGCCATGGTCACATTGCCATGGTGTCCTTTGCCGGCGTCTTCAACAATCTTCTTGAGAACGCCTTGCAGCGTGGCGTCTCTCAGGCTTGGGTGCGTGAAGTCGACGTCGGCGCCGTTCTTGTCGATCACTTTGGCCTTCCATTCGTTGGCCCAGCCCTTTTGCAGTTTCAGCGCCCTTTGAAAATCCAGATTATCCACAAAGAGACCAAAGTGTTCACCCGTTTCCTTGATGAACTCCTGCATTTCCTCGTCGGTGTCTTTACCGCCCGCAGCGCCGTACTTTTTGATGTTCTGGTCGGTCCAGGTTCTTATGGCTTTAACCTGCCGCTCGGGGCCCAGGGGTTTAATATTGTTGCCGTTGATCTTGTCCAGATCAGCCTTTGAAACCAGACTGAACTTCTTCATGTCGAGTGTTCCTCCTTGCTGCGGATGCCGGCCCGTACGATTCCCCCGCACCGGCGTCACGCCGCGACAGTTTTTTGATTTTTACCCCAGGCCCACAGATTACACTCCCCAAAATCGGGTTTCAAGCCTAAACGCGTCAGTTGCTCAAAGGAGCCGCGGACAATCGGGAAGGGTAGGCCTGTGTCAGGTACAAGAAAGGCCCACTACGATCTTCGTCGATTCTGGAGAACGCGTGCTGGGTGCTGCAGGCGGTCGGAAATTCTGCCATTGCACCGGCATATCAGCTTGCTTTCGGCGTGGCCGTGTAGTTTGATGGGCGACGTTCGAGGTGTCGATTCGAGAGATGGGAAGGGAAGCATTCCATGCGATGGAGTTTGCGTGCACTTGTTGGGTTGAGCGCTTTGGCTCTTGCGCTGGCGGCAGGCGCGGGATTGACTGGGCGCGCGCCGGCACATCTCGTCCGTGCGCACAGACCTTGCGCCGGCGCCTCCGATGGGATGGAACAGCTATGACGCCTATCGCGGCAGCGTGACCGAGCAGGAGTTCCGGGCCAACGTCGATTTCCTCGCGCAGCACCTCGCGCCTTTCGGCTGGAACTATGCCGTGATCGACTACTATTGGTACTTCACCCACACGGAACCCAACACGCAGCAGGAAAAATGGGAATACCACATGGACAAGTTCGGCCGGTTGATTCCCGCGCCTAACCGTTTTCCTTCGGCGGCGGGTGGCGCCGGGTTCAAACCGCTGGCCGACTACGTTCACAGCAAGGGACTGAAATTTGGAATTCACATCATGCGCGGAATCCCTCGCGCTGCCGTTTGGCAGAACCTGCCGATTATGGGAACCGCCGCGCACGCGCGCGATGTGGCCATCACCTCGGACGTCGCCGCGTGGTCCTCCGCCATGTACGGCGTGGACGTCAGCAAGCCCGCGGGGCAGGCTTACTATGATTCCATTGTCGCGCTGTATGCCCAGTGGGGTGTGGACTTCATCAAGGCCGACGATATGTGCGGCGGGGTGAAGTCCGGGCAACTCTATTACCACGCGCCGGAAGTCGCCGCCTTGCACCGCGCCATTGTCAAGTCGGGCCGCGCCATGGTGCTGAGCCTCTCGGGCGCTGCTCCCCTGAACGCGGCTGCCGATCTCGAGAAGAACGCGCAGTTGTGGCGCATCTCCTCCGACTTCTGGGACAACTGGCCGGCCCTGCGCGAGCACTTTGCCCTCTGCCGGGCTTGGGCTCCTTACATTGGTCCGGATCATTGGCCGGACGCCGATATGCTGCCCATCGGCCGGATTCGCGTCCAGGGATTTGCGGACCCGGGACGGTGGTCACGGCTGACTCCCGATGAGGTGCAAACGCTGCTGACCCTTTGGGTCATCTTTCGTTCACCGCTGATGATGGGCGGCGAACTGCCCACTTTGGATGCCGCAACCCTGGCGCTCTTGACCAACCGCGAAGTTTTGGCGGTGGATCAAGAGAGTTCCGCACAACCGCTAGGTTTTCGCTCACGACAATCAGGTGGTTTGGGCCGCGGATGGATCCGCAGGCTCCATCTACCTTGCCGTATTCAATCTGGATGACCAGGCTACAGCCGAGGTCAAAGTGCCGACCCGGGATTTAGGTTTGCCATCAAAATGTGCGGTGCGCGATCTCTGGGCATGGAAGGATTTGGGCGTGAACAACGGCTCGTTTGTTCCGCGAGTCCCGCCTCACGGCGCGGGACTCTATCGAGTTCGAAACACGCAGTGAAAGCGCATCAGCTATTGCGAAGGACAAGCTGGACTTCGTTGCCGTAGTTGTCGGCGATGCGGATCCAGGCGAAAAGTAAGTATCCTCCAGCAGGGCCAGAGACTTTCTGGCTGCTGGCCCCTTAACAGGGCCTGACCGCAGCCGGCAAAAGACCCCTCACCCGTCCCGATGGATCGGGCCGACCTCTCCCCAGTGAAGAGGTTGATGGTTCTTCTTTGAGCGCTCCCGCTCCAAGCTGATTCACAATCTCGCCCAAGGGGAGAGGTCGACCGTCTGCGGACGGCGGGTGAGGGGTGTCGTCCGTAGCCTCGAATTCCGCAACAGTCAAACTCCTACTGCTGAAACGGAGGGGAGATTTCCCGAGTGAATCAACCCGAAGAATTGCCGGGCCGCCGCCTTCAGGTGTCAGGACGAGGGGGCGTGTTCAGCAAGATACATGACCCCGTGCCGGTAAAGATCCGAGGAGGGCGATTTGCCGGTATGCACCACTCGGGCCTCGACGAAAATGTTCACCGCCGTCGGCGAGTAGGGAATTGCGACTTGAATGTAAGACCCGGCAGGATAGGCCCGACTGCTGGTGAAACATAGCCCGCCACGGGAGATGTCCAGGGTGGTCGCGATTTCATCATCGGTGCCGGCTTGACGTATGCAAACGGGCATCTGTGCCGTCAGCCGGGGGTGCTTCCGTCGATTCTCGCGGTTGGCAGGCTCTGGAGTCGGCGCCAGCCGCGTCGGGTTGGTGAGCCTTATTGCCGGTGACTTCGCCCCCTCCTGCTTGGGCTCCACCCAAACCGTGGACTTCCCGCAGTTTTCGCAAGGGTACGAAATACGACGGCTAGATTGATAGGCGGTCAACTGCTGCGTGTTGAGATGCACAATCCGGCGCGTGCCGCAACCCTGGCACATGACGAATATCCGCCCGGCAGTCTCAATGTCGGCGGGCAACGCGGGAAAATAGATATCCCAGAAGCCCACGCTCGGTTGCAGAAATGTGATACTGAAGACGTGTAGGTCAGCTTGCGATCCGATTTTTCCAATCACGTGGCACTCCGCCTCGCGGGGTGTGGGTGTGCGGAGACGGCGGATGGTGATGTCCCGGCCCGGAGAAATTTCCCGTTTTAAGGCAATGGCCGCTCCATACTGCGAGACCGTGACCGTGGAAGCATCTTCGGAAAAGGGTTTCCCTGTGGGGTCCGTTCCCGAAACCGAAATCGGCATCGCAATTGATACACGATCTGTGCGACGTTGGCCAGCGGTTGACATGGATTGCCTCTCGTCAAATCAGGTCGCTCCACAGGGCGCCACAGCATCGTTTGAGCTGCGCGTGTGAAGTAACCATTCTCGCTCACATTTGACGGTGCGCAAAGAGTTTTCGGCAGCCAATTGTCGCCTTAAACCTGTGAAAAGATGCACGTTGCGGAGGCGGTTGGCGGCCCCCGCTATGTTGAAGCACGGTTCCGGCGCTCTCGGATGGACGCTACCCTGTGAATGACATTTTGTCGTACGCACTCCTGCGGGTGTGGCGCGGAATAACCATGGTCCCCGGGGCGTGCGGGTCTGGTTGGTGAGGTCGCAGAAACACCCGCGTTCAGGAAGTCACCGACCATGGCTAAGGCCTACGAACTGCCATGCAGGATGCGCCGAATGTCAGGACCGTACTTCTCGGCGATGCGAAGGCCGATGCCGGGGACAGAGAGCATTTCAGCGGTGGTGCTGGGCCGGAACTCAACCAGTCCCTTCAGCGCCCGGTCAGAGAAGACCAGGAAGGGCGGCACGCGCTGGCGACGCGCTTCCGCCATCCGCCACCGCCGCAGCGCTTCTTCCGCTTGCGCGTCGGGTAATGCATTCGGGGGTCGAGCTGTTTTCCTTTTCGAACCCGCCGCTTGAGCCATGTCCGAAGTTGAAGCGTTTGGGCGACCTGCGTTCGGCCGAGAGCCGACGTCCGGCGATCGAGATCCGGTATTCAATCTGCGTCCGCCTTTCGGATTCGTCGGGTGCGTTGTCCCCTCAAGCAAATCTATCGAGGGCGGAAGGCCCGGGATGTGCGAGGAGGGCTGACCGGAGTACATCCCAGGGCTGGTTCCTGCCCTCTTCTTTTGTTTGCGGGGAGCTGACGCCGGTTCATACTCCTTCATCACCAGATTCAACGGCGTTCGCGCGTCCACTTCCCAGCCTTCGGGCGTCAATCGGGCCTTGCGGTAGGGAATCTGGCGGCCGTCCTTCTCGAAGATGGCTTCTTCCAAAGACACAATTCCCGCGCGCGTCAGGCCTCCGAGCAGATTCTCAAAATCGTCGCGGGTCATCTCCTGGCGGGGAAACAACTCGGCGTAGAGCTTGCCGGTAGTCTTGGTGCCGGACGCGCGCAACTCGGAGCAGACACGCAGTACGGTTTGGTGTTCGCGCTCCGTGGCGCTGCGGAAGCGTTGCGCCACACAGGTGGCGGGCGCGCAATGGTCGCAAATCCCACAGGGCTTCTGGCTGTCGGCAAGGTCGCCGAAGTGGCGCACCACTGTGGTCATGCGGCACTCGTTGCTCTCCGCGTAGCGGATCATGTTCTCAATCTGCTCGCGTTTGTGCTCGCGCTGGGCCAAGTAGGCCTCGCGCCAATCGTTGCGGCCGCGGCTGACGTTGTCGGCATAGTCCACCACCGCGCCGCCTTGCGTCCAGAGCTTTTCCATCGCCCGATCGAATAGTTCCTGCTCCATAAGCAGTTGCTGTTGCAGTTCCCGCTTGTCACACGGTTTCAGCGGGAGCGCGGCGAAGACGCTCTCCAGAACCGCAACCTCGGGATAATTCTTCTCGAAGAAGAAATCGTGCGTGCGGCGGTCGGCGTAGGAATGCATTAGCAGCGCACGGCTGGGCTGGCCGTCGCGACCGGCGCGGCCAATCTCCTGATAGTAGCCTTCCACGCTTCCGGGCAGAGCAGTGTGGATGACGGTGCGAATGTTCGGCTTATCGATCCCCATGCCAAACGCAATCGTGGCGACGATGATCTCCAACTTGCCGGCGAGGAAATCCTCTTGCACCTGCCTGCGGGTTTCGGCGTCGAGGCCGGCATGATAGGCAGCGGCCTTGTGGTGGGCGCAAAGTTCATTGGCGAGGGCTTCGGTTTGCTTGCGCGTGGGCGTGTAGACAATCGACGGGCGGCGTTGCGGGTCTGCCAGCAGTTCGCGCGCAAGCTGAAAACGCTCGGAGGGCGGCACTTCCACCACTTCAATCGCGATGTTAGATCTCCGAAAGCCGTGAATAAAGCGCGCGGGTTGCGCCAGTGCCAGTTGCAGCACGATGTCATTCTGCACCGGCTTCGTGGCAGTGGCCGTGAGCGCGATCACCGGCGCCGGTCGCAAAGAGGGAATGTGCTGGCCCAGGCGCCGATAGTCAGGACGAAAGTCGTGTCCCCATTGCGAGATGCAATGCGCTTCATCCACCACGATCAGCGAAACCGGGCGTTTGGCCAGCATCTCCGGAAAGCCTTCCACGCGCAGGCGCTCCGGCGCGATGAACAGGAATTGCAGTTTGCCGGCCAGGTATTCGCGGCAGGCTTGGCGCGAATCCATGCGGCGGCGGCCGGAGTGAATGCGCTCAACCGCCAGGCCCAGCACTTGGAGCTTGGCCACCTGGTCTTCCATGAGGGCGATTAACGGGCTGATGACCAGCGTGGTGCCGCCGCGCGCAATGGCGGGCAATTGGTAGCACAACGATTTTCCCGAGCCCGTCGGCATGACCAGCAGTACGTCGCGGCCTTCAACCACGGCCTTGCACACCGCTTCCTGATTGGGGAGAAATGAGTTGAAGCCGAAAATGCGACGTAGCAGCTCTAGCAAAGTGGCGGAACTCGCGGATTCTAGATTGGGGGTTAGCGGCACGCGTTTTCCCGCTACTTCCGCCTAATTTGGCGCATCATTCGTTCCTCTTCACGCCGTTGCGCGTGCAACCCAACAAACGGAACCATTGGGTCTTCTTCCTCTTGCCTTTGTCCTCGTTCCTTTAGCTTTCTGTCGATAACAACCGCAAGTGGCTCGTCAGGCATCTTTTTGAATGAGGCACGCTTTTGCTCGATCAGTCGGTCTCTCGCGCGTTCTTCCACAAAATCCCCGTCAACTACACTCGATGCGCCTCTCACGAGGCGAAGTTCCTCCTCCGCCGCTCGACGCACAGCCTTGTGGCTTTTCTGCTTGCGCCGCCGGACATGCTTTCGGCTCCAGGCTGGCCCCTCATCGTAAACGTTCCGGTGGTCTTTCAGTAACGAATTGCGTTTCTTCTCAACAGGAGATCTCACCTTGCTCATGATGCGTATCCTACCGCTTCGAACGAGTCTTGCCCTAAGAGAAAGTAGATGGTAGCCACGGACAGTGCATTCCTGTCCGTGGGTTCTTTCATGAACACATGACTTACTTATATCATCGGCGGCGTCCTTGCTCCCGATTGCCGACGCAGGGTCGCCCCGGTGATATCGCGTATAGAAAGCCCACGGACAGGAATGCACTGTCCGTGGCTACCATCTCCGACCTTTACGTTCGCGCCAATAGGCACAAGGCCTGCCCCGACTGCTTTCTGCCTACCGCCTACCGCCTACTGCCTACTGCCCTTCCTACGGCTTGGTGAGGAAGATCGGCAGTCCCAGCTTGCCGTCGTACTTCGGCATGCACTTTTCGGTGTCGTACATGCTGGCTACGTCCACATGGCGCGGCCCCAGTTTAGGGTCGGGAATGGGTTCCATGGCGAAGCAGCCGTGGTTGATGGCGGTCATCTGTCCGTGTTCGCCCTTGGCGATGCAGTCCACGGCCATGCTACCGAAGGTGGTGGCCACGAGCTTATCGATGAAGTCCGGGCTGCCGCTGCGCAGTTCGTAGGTAAGGTCGCTAACCACGGTTTCGTTTCCGCTGGCCTTCTTAATTTCGTCGCTCAGGTCTTCGCCCACGTTAGCCTTTTTACGATGGCCGAAGGCGTCGGCTTCCCCGTATTCGCGAACCGCATAGCCTTCCCACTCGGCGCCCTCGGAAAGAACCACGATCGAGTAGTTGGCGGGATTGTCCTTCTTGTCCTGGACAAGCAGGTCGATCATCTTTTTCAGGTCGAATTTGTACTCGGGAATGCCGCAGCGAATTCCGCACACATAAGCGGTATAGAGTGACGTGTAACCGGCATCGCGGCCGAAGACGCGAAACACGCCGATGCGCTCATGCGAACCCACCGTGGTGCGCTGACGGTCGATGGCGTCCATGGCGCGGGTGATGGCGGTGGAGAAGCCGATGCAGTACTCCGTGTTGCGAACGTCGTTGTCCATGGTCTTGGGGATGGCGATCACCTTCACGCCTTCTTTGTCCAGGCGCGCGGCATAGCTCAGCGTATCGTCGCCGCCGATGGCCACCAGGTATTCAAGGCCCAGCCTGTCAACATTCCTCAGCACCTGGCTGGTGATGTCATAAACCTGCGAGGTCACGCCCTTCTTGGTGCTTTCCACTTTGGGGAAATCGCCGCCCGCACAAACCGGCGGCAGTTTCTTCATCTTTTGGGGATTGGTGCGCGAAGTGTGCAGGAATGTGCCGCCCGTGCGATCCACCGTGCGCGTGTTCTCGCGATCGAGGGGAAGAATGTAGCGCTCGCGGCTGGCCGGATCGTTCAGGTCGACGTGCGTCAGACCTTCCCATCCGCGCCGAATGCCGACGACCTCGCAGCCCGCGTCGCTGGCCCGGTAAACCACCGTTTTGATGACGGAATTCAAGCCCGGAACGTCGCCGCCGCCGGTGAGAATCCCAATGCGTTTTGCCGCCATGATTGCTCCTTGATTTATGAGGTTATGTTTTTGCCTCGGAGCGCATCTCGTCAGTCTCCGGGCAACGTAGAAGTTTACACCGCTGCGGGCCGTTTGGAAACCTTGACGCGGGCCGCCCAATTTGACCGCAACGCTGCCAGGCTGGCGGCCCCGGTGCTCTCTGGAAAGTGTCACCTCGTGAGATGGTCCAAGCCCAGGCCACGTTGACCTGGCGATCTCGAATGCAGCCTTGACCGCAGGTTCCAGATGGAGTTAAACTCGTGCCTCGAGTGCGCCTGTAGCTCAGATGGATAGAGCGGTTGCCTCCGGAGCAACAGGTCGGGGGTTCGAATCCCTCCAGGCGTACCAACTATCCCATTCAAGATCAGTGTCTCTTGCTCTTCCATGCTGTCCTCAATTACCTAAAACGTACTAATCCGGTTGCACCTGCATTTCTTCAAGAACACAAGTCAGGAGTAAGGAGCCAGGGCATTGGCGAATAGCGATTTGTGATGGGCGATTGGGTTCGGACGCACCTTTGTTTTCAGCATGTTCCCAGAATATCCCGTCACAGGCGTATGCGCGCGCCGCTCCACAGGGGGCCAGCGTTTCTTGGAGACCAGAAGCCAGAATCTGCGCGCCCCGTGTCCCATATAACCGTGCCCCGTGTTTCCGGCCGTTTGTTTTCATCAACATCTCCGGATGCACCTTCATTTCTTGAGGGGCTGGAGTCAGGAGTAACGAGCCGTGGCATTGGCGATTAGCGATTTGTGATGGGTGATTGGGCTCTGGCGTACCTTTGTTTTCAGCACGTTCCCAGAATATCCCGTCACAGGCGCATGCGCGCCCCGCTCCACAGGGGGCCAGCGTTTCTTGGAGAGCAGAAGCCGGAATCTGCACGCCCCGTGTCCCGTATTCCCGTGTCCCGTGTTCCGGCTCGTTTGTTTTCATTAACATCTCCGGACGCACCTTCATTTCTTGAAGAGCAGAAGTCAGGAGCAAGGAGTCAGGAGTCAGAACAGGCGCACCCGCCGCAAAGGCCTTTCGACTCCGGACCCCGGACTCCGGGCCTTTCTTTTCATACACATTCCGGCTCGGAACCTATGAAATTTCAATTTCCTCGCAGTTTCATCGCCGGGTACTGTCCTGATTTGGGTCGTAACGCCGGCTTCCAGCCGGCACCGGAGCCGCCAAAGCTTGTCCTGAGCGAAGCGAAGGAATGACGGCGCTACGCCCCAATTTGGACAGCATCCACTGCCGATTTCTGACGGGTCGATGTGGGGATGGTCTAAAACGGGCCGGGTGGGGCAGGTGAGGGCAGCTTCCATGTTCGGCATCCGCCGGGACCTTTCGTCCCCGTGCGGATCACCAAGATGAGTATACTCACATAACTAGGCTTTTGTCAAGTCAAAGGTGAGGCTAGGCGAGAGAATTATGAATTCTGAATGCTGAATTCTGAATGCGCAGTTCGGGTTGCCTGCGCCCGATGGGTCAGTACGTCAGCGGCGAGCTATCGGGGCTGTAGGCTCGCGGCGAGGTCAGGCCGCGGTTCTGCTAGTTGTAGCTGTGCGACTCAATCAGGGTGTCCGGGCCTTCGCTGACGAGGGGGGAACGGCGTCAAACCGTCTTCCGCCAGATCAATTCCCCCGCCTGCAGCCGACATCGTCTCGCCTGCTACCCATGCTGGAATCCCCGACACTTTTTCTCCCACTACGGTTTCTCCACCTATCGGTCGCTTGACCCGTACGGTAAAACCGTACATACTGGAAGAGTGAAAGGGTAGCATGCAACTTGTCCGCTTTCGCCACAAAGGGCTAAGGCAGCTCCACGAGGACGGAAACGCCAAAGGCGTGCCGTCCGCCATGGCGGACAAGCTACGCAAGCTTCTGTTTGCCCTTGATACCGCCGACACGCTGGAGCAACTTGGCCGGTTTCCCGGCTGGAACTTGCACCTTCTTAAAGGCGACCTGAAAGGACTCCGGAGTCTGACGGTCACGGGAAACTGGCGGTTGATTTTCCGCTACGACGAACCGACCAACACCGCCAGCGAGATTGACTTGATCGATTACCACTAGGTCTTTGACCGCATGAATAGATTCCATAATGTCTTGTTTTTGGGGAATCTTTGGGCCTATACTGGGGCATGTCGCGACGCCCCCTGGAGATGAAAGTATCGGCCGAAGATCAGAAGCAGCTTCGGCAACTTTTGCGAGCCGGCATTCAGCAGGTGCGGGTGGTCCTGCGGGCCCTTGCCTTGGAACAGTTGTCGGCAGGCTTGACCGCGCCGGCGGTGGCCAAGATGGTACATCTGACCCCGCAAGCGGTGCGGCGGATCGGCCATCGGTATAAGCGCGGCGGGTTGCCGGGTGCGCTTTACGAGCGGCAAGGGCGGGGTGCCGAGCAACTGTTGGACGAACCGCAGAAGCAGCGGATCGTGGCCATGGTTTGTAGCCAGCCGCCGGAAGGTTACGCCCGTTGGACCGTCCGTTTGGTCGCCGAACAGGCCGTCAAACGCAAACTGGTGCCCCAAGTGGGCCGGGAGACGGCGCGGATCTTATTGCTCAGCCACGACCTCAAGCCGTGGCGGGAAAAAAATGTGGTGCGTGGCGGAACTGAATCAGGAGTACATCCAAAAGATGGAAGACGTGCTGGCCACCTATGAAAAGCCCCACGCGGCGGCTGGAACCGGTGATCTGCCTGGACGAGAAACCGGTGACGTTGCATGCGGACATTCGACCGCCGATTCCCGCTGCCCCGGGCCGGATGGCGAAACGGGACAACGAATATAAACGCTGCGGCACCGCCAATGTCTTCTGTGTCGTGGAACCGAAAGCGGGTCGGCATTTCACCCTGCCCACCCCCAACCGCTCCGCGCCAGAATTTGCCCAGGCGCTGGAGACGGTGGTGAGCAGCTATCCCGGGGCGCGAACGATTCACGTGGTGATGGATAACCTGAACATCCATGGCCGGAAATCCCTCACCGACTATTTCGGAGAGGAACGGGGCGGGGCAATCTGGAACCGCCTCACCGTCCATTACACGCCCAAGCATGGGAGCTGGCTGAACCAGGCAGAAATCGAGATCAGCCTGTTTTCCCGGCAATGCCTGGGCAAGCGCAGAATTCCCACCTTGAGCATCTTGCGACGGGAGTCCCGCGCCTGGAACCGCCAGGTCAATCGGCATCGGGTCAAGATCAATTGGCAGTTCACCCGCAAGAGGGCACGCGCAAAGTTCGGCTATAAAAGGAATCTATTTAGGCGGTCAAAGACCTAGGAGGCCGAAATGCCCATGAAGAAGCCGCCCCATCCGGGCGATCTGATCAGAACCGAAGTCATCGAAGCCCTGGGCCTTAGCGTGTCGAAGGCAGCGGAGATTATGCGGGTGCGCCGCGCCACCCTCTCCGATCTTCTGCGCGGCAAGGCGGCGCTGACGCCGGAAATGGCACTGCGCATCGAAAAGGCGTTCGGCCCGGACATGGATCACCTTCTCCGTATGCAGCTTGCCTATGACGTGGCGAAAACGCGGGAGCACGCCCGGGACATCTCCATCAAACGATATGCCCCAGCCGAAACCCACGCATAGCGTCTGGGCGAAGGCCGCATTTCATGGGCGCGACACGAGCGGGCGGAACGCGGTCCGGTTTTGTATGCCCGCCTCCCTCGGGCCTAACAGAACCGCAAGCCGCAGAGCTTGAAACCCGGCTCTGCGCCAGTCAGGTGTGCCGAGCATGTTCGACAGCTTGGAGGTGAAAGTCCTCTACCCAACCTGATGGAGGTGAAGGGTTAGCGAAGCGCAACGGCGTCGTCGTGAGGCGGGGTCGGAAGGAAGCGTGGAGCAAACGTGCGAGCCGATGGACAAAAACCGAATAGGAGGCGTGAGCGTTGGGCGAGCGGGCAGGTGATCGCGAAGCCCATTTCCATCAAGGGCGCAGAGCGTAGATTCGGCGGCGGTGCACGGAAGGCGGTCGAACTTACCTCGGGAGATCTGCTCGTGGTCGCGGAATCCGTGACTGAGGGTGACGCAAGTCGATCCTGACCCTGCGGCAGAAGTCAGCAGAGGGCATAGTGTGTGCTGAGCAGCACGTTGTTCAGGAGGGTTGAAGTCCCTCTGGCGCCCGGATGAGGGGCGCCATATCCGAAAGCGGGGGTAATGCCTCGCTGGCCGGAGAGCAGTCGGTAGGACTCCGGAGGGCAGGGTGTCCATCGCGAGGTGGAATCCGAAGGGCATGAGGAGAAGTACCGGGCCGTAATCAATGGGGGCTACCCCAACGATGAACCGGTCGGCCAAAGGTGGGGCAAGGTCGAGCCTGCACTATGGAGGCGAAGGCGTTCTCATTCACCCACCGCACCAAGGTGTTTGCGGATGGCACGGTACAGAAGAACAGCGCGTGACCTCAGGAGGACTGGCAGAGTCTCCGGGTGGCACCGGAGTAAGCAGACCTATAAGCGGAAGCGAAAGGGCGAGCGAAGCTCGGCCAGTTGACGGACGGCTGAGTAGTACCTGAAGCGCGGCCAAAACCGCGTGACCGAGAGATCGGCGACGGAAGTGGGTCGGGGAAGGCAGCCGGCGAAGATGGTGGGAAAGAGAGAGGAAGCCAGATGAGCAAGGGCGGGGAGGAGGATCAGTTCCATGAGTGAAAAACCCGTACATCCCCGACCGAGGAGACTGGCCGACTGGATCAACCCCACAGGTGCCAAGAAGGTCCATTCATTAATCGACAAGGTGTACAAGCGGAAGAACCTGGAGATGGCCTGGGATCGCGTCGAAGCCAACCGGGGTAGTGGAGGTGTGGATGGGCAGAGCCTGGAGGCCTTTGGTCAGCAACTCGGTTCAGAACTGAATCGGTTGCAGACGGAGCTGAAAGAGGAAGCCTATCAGCCTCAACCGGTGCGGCAGGTGCAGATTCCGAAGGCGGGGAAGCCGGGAGAGTTGCGGACGCTGGGAATCCCGACGATTTACGATCGGGTATGCCAGCAAGCGTTGCTCAATCGGCTGGAACCGATCTTCGAGCCGGTATTCGATGATGCTAACTTCGGCTATCGGCGAGGGCGATCGACGAAGGATGCCTTGCGCAAAGTGTGGAAGGAGATTCGAGAGCGGCCGGGAGTGGATTGTGGACGCGGAC
>CAVRBF010000019.1:0-207346 GCA_963719115.1 uncultured Acidobacteriota bacterium
GGGGCAACTCGTTCATTGCCGGCCAACGTGGATGCGCTGGCCGAGGACTCTGTAGTGGGGAGTGCGATCCGTATGGGCGGGCAGGGGATTGGCGCCCAATCCCCCGGCGGAGTAGGTCACGAAGAGAACGCCGGGCTCAATCTCCACGAGAGACGTGTAGGCGCAGGTGCGCTCCATGGAAAGGCGTGTGACTTGCGTCCACGAAATCCCCTGGTTGGAGCTGAAAGCAACAAAATCACCATCGTCCTCGAAATCGGGCTTGTGGCCGAAGGAAACGGCCAGCGTGCCGTCATGCATTTCGATCAGATCAGGATCCGTGCCCACGATGGCGCGCCAATGCCCAAACTTGGAGTACATCCAGCTCAAGGGGTGGGCAGGAGTCCAACTTTTTCCGTCATCATCGGACTCCGATTGATAGATGGCATTCAGGCGGCCGGTTCGCATCAGGCAGATCAGTCGCCCCTTGTGCTCGCCTTGGCTGAGGCGAATCATCGAAGGTTCATCAAAGCCCTCCTGCTCGACCGGGGCGGAGGCGATGGTGGCGAGGTATGACCAGGTTTTCCCCTGATCGTGGGAAACGACCGTAAAGGCACGCATCCGAAACATCAAAGGCTCATACTCCGACGGCGTGCGATCACCCTGGAACCGGCCGTAGATGGCAGCGAGCAGCGACCCATCTGGCATTTCGATCACCGAGCGGTGCCACGGAACCGCCAGGAGCGGCTTGCCCTGGTCACTTTGCCCGCCCTCCTCATAATTCGGCACCGACAAACTGAAGGTGGACGGCCCCTCGAATGTGCGCCAACCGGCATCCGATTTCCACGCGCGCCCTTCATATTTGCCGCTGGCCACCTTGTAGGCGATGTACTCGAACATCAGCACGGAGCCGTCACGCAGTTGCAATGCGGAGCCTTCGAACCAGGGTAACTCGGCCACGCTTCCGGCCTCCGTCCAAGGCTGCCAGGTCTTCAGGCCGTCGCGCGACACCAGAAACAAGGGATCCTGCTGCTGATACTCAAAACCCGGGCGCCGCAGCAAGCGGTTGCCTTTCGAAACCTCCAGCAGCGCCGAACCGTCCCGCAGCAACCAGAGATACGGGAACATCGCTCCCGTCTGGATCACCTCGGGGGGTTCAACCTCCAGCGCGAACGGTTTGATGGCGGGGTCATCCGCGGCGTGAAGAGTCCACGACGCGATCAGGATAAAGGCGACAGTAACCGTCAAGACATAGGCGCTTTGACATTTGCTCGCGAATTGTCGGCCTGCGGTCCCCGTAGCTTGTCTCATGGGCAAACCTTTCCCGGCATCCCGGATGCGAAGTCGTGTAGCTGTGGTGAGGAGTGGATTGTATCAAAGGATTGCGGGTTCCCTTAATGTGCATTCGCAGTTGCAGGATCCCAGCCAGGCGTTGGCCACCACTACCTCCATCACCGGTGATGGCCGGTTTGATCTTCAAGGATTTTCACAAGTACTTGCCGCAGGACGTCATATGACCGTCGGGCTTCGCGACTTGGCCGCAGGGGACCCGCCGCGTTTGCGCGTCGGTTCTCCCCCAGTTCGATGCGACGCCTCATGCGGCCGACGAGGTAGCGCCAACCTTCGAGGTTGAACACCCGATGTTGCACATTTTTCCAGCGCAAAATCTCGCCGGGATGGTGAAATTGCTATTCCGGGTGCTATGGATTGGACTCCTCGTGATGAGTTCCTTTAATTGGCTCGCCTTCTCATCAAAGGCCCCTATCGAGTCATTTCCGACAAAGCTACTGCCGCGGCGAAGCCTGTTTGAGCGCGGGGAGTTCCTCACGAGACAGAGGAACTCTCTGCGTGGCGCCGAAGCACTTGCTCATCGCGATCCTCTCAACCGCCGTTTGTCTTCTCTCCGAGATCGCTGAGCGATGTCTTCGTCATGCTCTGGCCGCTATTGCGACGCCTCGTCGAGGTGAAAATGCGCGCGACGGTTCTTCTGCCAGCATTCTTCCGTTTGATCCGTGCAGACGGGTTTGCTCTTGCCGTAAGAGATGGTGTTGATCCGATCAGGAGAGACTCCGGCATTCACCAAGAAATCCTTTGCCGCGTTGGCGCGGCGGTCGCCGAGGGCAAGGTTATACTCTTCGCTGCCGCGCTCGTCGCAATAGCCTTCCAGCGTGAATTTGATGCCGGGGTGATCTTTGAAAAGCCCGGCATCGACGCCCAGAGCCTGTTCCGCGTCCGAGCGGATCGTTGCCTTGTCAAAATCAAAGTAGGCGTCTTTGACGCGATCGCTCGTCATGTCCACCCCTACTACGGGCTTTGCCGGCGTTGGAACGGGTAGCGGCATCACCGTGACGCGCGCAGTGGCCGTCTCAGTTCCACCAGGCCCCGTGGCCGTAATGGTAAAGGTCGTCGAGTCCTGTAGCGTGACGGACGTTGAACCGGCCGCTTGCACCTTGCCCACTGTCGGACTTAGGTCGAGGTCCGTAGCGTTTTCAGAGGTCCAATTCAGCGTCGTCGCGCTGCCGGATTGAATGTTGCTGGGTTCCGCCGTCAGCGTCACCGTGGGTGCCGCAGGTGGCGGCAGCGCCGCTTTTTCCGGGGTTACCGGCGCCACCGGCTTCACCGGTTTGCAAGCACCGGCCCACAAAAACAATCCAAGAATGGCAATGAGTTTCGTACGCGTCTGTTTTTTCGTCTGCATGGTGAATACCTCCTCCTTCAGTCTGGTTTGTTTTCTCCGGTCCGTTAAAAACGCTTCGTCGTTCGGTCTGCGCGCAGCGCTTTGGAGTTTCTACGTTTGGGGGCCACGGAAGGCGGAGACACGGCTTTCCGTGAAATGACCACCGTCTTCAATTTGCCCCCCACAATCGAACCTAACTGTCATCCTGAGCCCGGATTTCAGGGCGAAGGACCCCCGCATTTCGTCTTACCCAAGTGCGCCGCGGGAACGCGGCGTGCAAGTACGGGGCGCTCCCGCCCCGCGTTTCCTGCGTACAATGAAAAGGGTCCTTCGCCCTGAAATCCGGGCTCTGCTCAGGATGACAGCCCAACGAGTGTGCATCGACACTACGATTAACAAGCGCACTGCCCCGTATCGCGCGCACACTTCGACCTCCCGCGTCGGACGCACCGTCCCGCGCTTGTTACCTTTTCTTTACTGTTTAAGCTGTGCCAGCACCTGTCTGACGTCTTGTGCGGATCCCACGAAGGGACTTTGCGGGTTCCACTTCAGCCCCGACTGCGAGGGCTCATAGTCCTTCGCCAGGTAGACCCAGATGGATTTTGCCCGGTCGCCGCCCGCGATGGGGGTGTGGGCAAACAGGTAGTACCACTCGTGATTGAGTTCAAACATCGCGTCGCTCCGGTCCACGGCCGCCTCCTGCGCTCCGGCAAAGGGGTGCAACGCCAGAACCAGCAATCCTTTTCCCGGAAGGTACATGTAAGCGCAGGCCCTCGAGCCGGAAACCTTCACCATCCCGCCGCCTGGCCGCAGGATCAGCGACTTCTCCACCACCAGCGCCGGTTGGTCGAGAACGATTTCGTCCGGCGCCGGTTCCAGGGGAAACTCCTGCCACGCGAGTTCGGAGAATTTATCTCCCAGTTCGCCGTGAAAGATCAGCGTGCCGCCGCCCTCGATGGGAACGCGCAGCAGCGTGCCCGGTTCGTAGCTGTAATGGTGCATTGGAGCGCCGGAAAGGATTTCCCCCAGTTCATCGATGCGAAAGGGTCCAGCGGCCTGTTGCTTTTCGATCATCGCCTTCAGGCTCTGGCCGCCGGCGTCAAGATGCTTGGCACGAAGGGCAAATTCCACCCGGTCGCTGCCAATATCCTCAATGTCGATGATTCCCGCCACCGCGCCGAGCTGAGTTTCCGGTCCCACCAGGAAAAACGGCCGGGGACCCAGCAGCCTTTCCGGCGGCGCGAAGCCCCACACCAGTTGTGGCTTGTTGGCCGGGTGAATGGGCCCCGAAAACTGCGACTGCGGCAAGCGGAAATCGCAGGCGAACCAGAGGTCCTGTCGTCTTTGCTTCTTCTCGACGTATCCCAAAGCGACGGAGAGGCCGGCGATGATGGCGATTCCCATCACCAGGGCAAAGCGCGGCACGCGCACCGGACTGCCCAGCGTGAATCGCCAACGCCGCCGCGAGGGCAGGTCCGCCGGCGCCACCATCGGTTGCAGGTTCTGCGTTTCTGCCGCCGCCAGCACGCGGATTTCACTGGCCATGGCGGCATACTCGCGCAGGCGAGCCCGGCACACAGGACAGGCGGTGATGTGCTGCACCGCTTCTTCCGGCGCTTCCTCACCGTCATACAGCATTGAGACAAACGGTTCCGCAGTTACGCAGTCCATAGGCAACCTCTACTTCGCCTTCCCGTTGCACCAGATGTGGCGCAACGCCGCGCGCGCGGAAAACAGCTTGGATTTCACCGTCCCCAGCGGCACACCCAGAATGTCCGCCATCTCCGCGTAGCTATAACCTTCCACTTCCCGCAGCCAGAGCAGCGAGCGCTCCTCCGGTTCCAGGCGCGCCAGTGCTTCGTTCAAGTCCGCCGTCCGGTCCTCGGCCGCTACAGTCCCGCTGGGCTCGCGCAGAGCGCCGCTCCGCGTTTCGCCGAATCCCGCCGGCTCAACCTCGGCTTCCGCTGGCGTCTCGTCGCGGCGGGAATGCGCGGCCTGCTTGCGGGCGATGCCGAACAGGTATTGCTTCAGCGTCCCGCGCGCCGGGTCGAACCCGTTGTGCCGCCGCCACAATTGGAGGAAGGTCTCCTGCGCCACGTCATCGGCGGCATCGGGACAACTGGTGTAACGCCTCAGAAAGAGGCGAAGCGGCGCGCTGTACAACCGAAACAACGCTTCGAACGCGGCGCGCTCACCCTTCACGATCCCCTGCCACAGCGTCTGGTCATTCGCCATCGGCGCCACTCTATTCTGTTATTGCCTGAGATGGGGTAAAAAGTTCGCGGGTTGGACGGGATTCTTTGAATACCCCCGCCGTGGGGCGCCATTTGGGCGCCCGCGTCGTTTGTTTCGGATCGTCGCGTTGACCTTGAGAAGCCGGACCGCGCCACTCGCTTTGGGCTAAGATGGGGGCCCAATTTGAATCGCAGTTATCCGCAATCGATGAGCAAGGAGGCGGAGAAACATGACACGCAGATCTTATTTCCAACTATTAGCCGCAGGGGCAACGCCCTGGGCAGGCATGCCTGACGCCGCGCCGCAAACGCTGTCGCACACGACGGTTGATGTGGCGGCCTTTGGCATAGCAGGGGACGGCAAAACCGACGACACGCGGGCCATTCAAAAGGCGATTGACGCCACGGAGCGCATGGGCGGAGCGCTTGTCCTGCCTGCCGGACGTTATTTGGTGGGCGGCAGCCTGCGCATCGCGCCAGGTGTTGCACTGAAGGGCGTACTGGAATCCCCGCAATGGTCCGAGCCGCTCACCGGCACCGTGATTCTGGCGACGGGCGGCCGCGATCAGGAAGACGCTCCCGCGCTGTTTGAGATGGGAAACTCGGCCTACGTGGGCGGCCTGACCGTCTTCTATCCGCAGCAGGTGGTCACGGATATTCATCGCTATTCCTGGACTTTCCACCTCCAGGGGATCGACCACACCATCGAAAACGTCACGCTGATTAACAGCTACAACGGCATTCGCATTGGACCGGAGAACAACTGCCGCCACCGCATTCGCAGCGTGTGCGGAACCGTGCTGCGCCGCGGCATCTGGCTCGACAACACCACGGACATTGGCCGCATTGAGAACGTGCAGTGGCACTGCCATTGGTGGTCCGCCAAAAACGTCAATGGAGCGTGGCAGCCCGTCCACGACTACATGTGGCAGAACCTTGAGGCCTTTACTTTCGGCCGCACCGACTGGGAATACGTTACCAATACCTTCGTGTACCCGGTGAAGGTCGGCTATCGCTTCATCAAAACGGAACACGGCGACTGCAACGGGCAGTTCAGCGGCATTGGGGCCGATGAGGCGCAAAGGTGCGTTTCCGTTGAGCACATCCAGCGCATGGGGCTGCAAATTACCAATGGTGAGTTTGTTGCCATGCACGGACCCGACCGCGTGCAAGTGGTGGTGGAACCGACCTGCACCGGATCGGTACGCCTGGTGAATTGCGCCTTCTGGGGTCCGGCGCGCAAATGCGTGGTGTCTCACAGCAGCGGATTCGTCTCCCTGTCCGACTGCTACCTGGAGATCTCGGGCCATTCTTCGGACGAACAAATCCCCGGCCAAGCGCTGGTGGAATGCGACGGCGGGCGCTTGCAGGTGCGCGGGTGTACGTTCGGCTCCGCGCATACGAACATCGTCCTGCGGAAGGGCACGGAACACGCCATCATCGGTGAGAACAACGGCGTGCACGGCGTGCAGATCGTGAACGAAATCGGCGATAAGGCCCTGCTCTGCTGCAACGAGCCCTACCAGCCGGCGCCGTGACGGAGGGCCGCTCCTGCGCCTCACCAGAAAGTGGCACAGGCACTCCTGCCTGTGCCTGCACCGTCACGAGTGGCGGTGCCACAATGCCGGCCCAGAGCGAGTCCAGATCTGCAATTCACCTTTGTCTTGCCGGGTGACCGCACCGCAAACGAAAACGCAGAGCATCGCTCAGCGCCAGAAACCGATCGAGTGCGGTAGCAGCAGCTACCGCCTTCCCATCGCCATCAACAATACAAGCTTTAGGAGCCGAAGGATGAGTCCCGCAGGCCCGCCGCTGTCACCCGGAACAACAGGCTGGAGTTGCTGCTCCCGCAGTCCCAAAGGGGCACCGCGAGCAGCCAAGCTCCACTAAAGTGCTTCGTCCGACGAGGAGCACGGGTGGTCATTCAACTCATTCTTCAGTCCCGTTTGGGGTTCAGCAGATCGCGCACAGCGGAAGCGGATTGCACCGGGGCGTGGCAGGCGGAGCCTTCGCAAACCAGGGCGACAGGGATGCCGTCGAACGGCAGTTGCGGCAGGGTGGCGGCCAACCCGGCAGGCAGGTCGCGAGCCTTCACGACGTCGGGTTCGAAAGCAAAAACGCGTTTGCCCGCATGCGGGGTTTCGTACGCGGTGCGGAGCAGTTCCGCCGTAGCGTTATCACCGGCGCGCCCGACCACCACCACGTCCAGGGGCGATCGCAGGTGATTGAGCAGCGCCAGGCCGTACGTGGCCGCGAACAATCCGTACTGTCCCGCCTTGGGAGCGAATAACGCCAGAGTGGCCGCCGCCTTTTCGCCAAAATCCTCGCGGTCGGCGAGCACGTCCAGCCGGTCGAGCACCATGGCGGCCACCGAATTCCCCGCGGGAGTGGGCGAATCCTGAAAAGGCTTGCGTTCCGTGGTCAGGCTGCCCAGGCGGTCGGTCAGGTCCTTGGCGGTGTCGA
This sequence comes from uncultured Acidobacteriota bacterium, assembly GCA_963719115.1. Classification (GTDB taxonomy): domain Bacteria; phylum Acidobacteriota; class Terriglobia; order UBA7540; family UBA7540; genus Bog-366. Next base: position 7,351 of record CAVRBF010000019.1, read on the forward strand.
AGAATCCACCCGCCTTCTCGTCCCAAAAGCGGCGGACGGTAGTTTCCATCAACTCCAGGGCGCGATCAAAATAGAGGCGCGTTCCCGTGATCTCGTAAGCATCAAGAAGGGCGGCGATGATGAACACCTGATCGTCCAGCAAGCCCTCGATGCGGGGCGAGCCGTCCACCAGGCTGTGGTACATGCCCTTTTCGCGGTCGTAGGCCTTGCCGATCAGCAGGTCAAGCGTGGCCAGCGCACGGTCACGCACGGCCGTTGTTCCCAAAACGCGATACGCCTCGAGCAAGGCGGAGATCAGCATGCCGTTCCAGCTCGTATAAACGGACTTATCGACGAACGGTGTTTGCCGCTTGGCGCGCGCTTCGGCCATTTTGCGGCGGGCACTGGCAAGCAGTTCCGCAACCTTTGTTTCCTCAATCTGCATCCGCGCGGCAATGGCGTTCAGTGGCTGGTCGATAAAGAGCACATTCTTGGCGGGATTGTGATGCATCTCGCCGTTGGGCTCGACGTGATAGTAAAGCGCCGCAACTCTCGCTTCCGGTTCATCGAGCACGGCGTTCAACTCGTCCAGGGTCCATGTAAAGTAGTCGCCATCGTCATCGAGATTGATGTCCGCATCCTGGCTGGCATAAAACCCGGCCTCCGGATGCGCGAGCACGTTCTCAAGGAAGGCCAGAATTCCCAGCGCCACTTCGCGGAAAAAGTTGTTTCCCGTGACTTGATAGGCGCGCAGGTAATTTCCCAGCAGGCCGGCGTTGTCGTAGGACATCTTCTCGAAGTGAGGAACGAACCAATGCTCGTCCACCGAGTAGCGGTGGAATCCGCCGCCGACCTGGTCATAGACGCCGCCCCGCCCCATGTGCTCCAGGGTAGTGGTCACCATGCTCAGCGGCCACTCCTGCCGGGCTTCCAGATAAACTTCGAGGAGCAGGTCGATGGCGCCGGGATGGGGAAACTTGGGCGCGCTGCCGAACCCGCCGTTCTGCGCATCGAACATGTTGCCGATATTTTCCACGATGGACTTCACGATGGTCTCGTTGACCGCTTCCTCACCTTCTTTGAACTGTTCCACCTGGGTGAGGGCCTCGGCGATTTTCGCGGCGCTGTCGTGGATCTGGTCGCGATGCGTGCGGTAGTTGAGCGCGATGACCTCCAGCAGGCGCTTCATGCCGGGGCGGCCGCCGCGGTCATCGGGAGGGAAATAGGTTCCGCCAAAAAACGGTCGGCCGTCAGGAGTAAGAAAAGCGGTCAGCGGCCAACCACCCTGGCCGGTGAGCGCGCTCACTGCCACCTGGTAACGCGTGTCAATATCCGGCCGCTCGTCGCGATCCACTTTGACAGGGATGAAGGAGTCGTTGATGACCTGCGCCACTTCCGCGTTCTCGTAGCTCTCGCGGTCCATCACGTGGCACCAGTGGCACCAGACGGCGCCAATGTCGAGCAGAATGGGCTTGTCCTGCTCCTGGGCACGCTCGAATGCGGCCGCGTTCCACTCGCGCCACTGCACGGGTTGGTGCGCGGCAGACCGCAGATAGGAGCTGGCGGCATTTGCCAGTTCGTTGGAATGGCTGATGTCGCTCATAGCACCGGCTCAAACAGCGTATTGATAGGAATCGAAAGACCTGGAAGGATTTTGTCGTCGCTCAGAGTGCCGTCCTTGCGCAGGGTCTTGAGGGGAAGTGAACTGTGAATGTCAACTTCGCACTTATCCGGATCAACCACCCAAATCAACTCGATGCCGGCGTCGCGGTACTGTTGAATCTTCCGGCTCATTTCGCGGGCCGTGCTGTAAGCGGAGAGAACCTCCACTGCCAATGCCGGGACGACTTTCAACGCGTGCTTGGGATCGACATTGGAGAGTCGTTCGCGGGGGATATAGGCAACGTCCGGCGCACGCACGATACCGGGCGCGAGCTCGATCCAGCTATCAGCGGCGACCAAGCCGAGATTTCCGCGCCTTGCCCATTCGTTCAGTAGGGCGTAGATGCGATATATGATCGTACTCTGTTCGACGCTGTTGGGGGACACGTAGACGGGTTCTCCTTCATCCAGCTCGTAGCCGCCGCCCTGCTCGGGCCTGGGGAGTTTTTCCAATTCGTCGGTGGAGAGAAGTGTTTTCATAATCGCGCCATAGCGTGAACGTGTCGCTGAGGCATATGCCGGCTGTGCCGGTGGCTGGCTGCCTACTGCCTTCCGCCTACTGCCTTACTGCAACCTTGGTCCCTGCGGAGGCGTCGGTTCGTGCCCGGGATCGTCGATGGGCTTGCGGCCGGAGTAACCTTCGTCCACGCCGTGCCAGAAAGCGATGTGGTCTTCGCCCAGTTTCCAGCAGAGGTAAATCTCTTCCCCTTCCAACAGGCTGGGAAAATCCACCAGCCCGATGTCGAGGTCTTTTACCAGCACGCCGGTCTCCTGTATGCGGTTGATCACCTCGACCAGGGCCTCCGCCGTCTCATCGTGTTCGGATTTTTTGCGCAGCAGATCGGCCACCGGCGGGAAGATTCCACCCATGACCATGATGCGGGAAGCGACCTGCGCCAATTCGTTTTTGAACGCCTCGATCTTTTCCTTCTGGGTGCGAGCTTCTTCCAGCCACGGCGTTATGGTGGGCAGAAGTTCCTCGGCTTCCTGGCGATCAAAGTATTTGTCGGCCATATGAGCTGACAGCTCACAGCCCACAGCTAACCGTTTAGGAACGCCGTGAGCAATTTCACCGTCTCCGCTGTTGTATCTTCGTGGCTACTGCCCACGCACAAGAGTCTCAACCTGACTGTCGGCTGTTAGCTGTAGGCTGTAAGCTTTCCCTTACCTGATCTCCAACATGCGATTCAGCGCGGCCAGCGCCCAAGTCTTGGTTTCACGATCAACGCTGACGCGATTGACCACCTGGCCCGAGCAAAGGCTTTCGAGCGTCCAGCAAAGGTGCTGGGGCGAAATCCGAAACATTGTACTGCACATGCAAAGGCAGTCGTCGAGCGAAACTACCAACCGGTCCGGGTGTTCCTGGGCAAGCCGGCGAATCATGTGGATTTCGGTTCCCACCGCCCAGGCACTTCCTGGGGGAGCTTCCACGATCCGTTTGATGATGTATTCCGTCGAGCCCACCTCATCGGCCGCCTGGCACACTTCCCATGAACATTCGGGGTGGGCGATCACGCGAATGCCCGGATGGCTCGTGCGGGCGCGCTCCACGTGCTCGGGACGAAAGCGCTGGTGCACCGAGCAGTGGCCTTTCCACAGGTAGATCTGTGCAGCGGCGATTTCCCTGTCAGTGAGGCCGCCATTTTCTTCTGCCGGATTCCACACCGCCATCTTTTCCAGCGGAATGCCCATCCGATATCCCGTATTGCGGCCCAGATGCTCGTCGGGCAGGAACAGCGCCTTCCGCCCGCGCGCCAGAGCCCACTCCATCACCTTGCGGGCGTTCGACGATGTGCAGACGGCCCCGCCGTGCTCGCCCACAAAAGCCTTGATGGCCGCGGTGGAGTTGATGTACGTGACCGGCGTCATCGTGGTGCCGCCGTTCACGCTGGTCAGCGTTTCCCAGCAGACCTCAACCTGCTCGAGGTTCGCCATGTCGGCCATGGAACAGCCCGCGTGCAGATCGGGAAGAATCACCATCTGGTGATCGCCGCTCAGGATGTCGGCGCTCTCCGCCATGAAGTGCACGCCGCAGAAAACGATGTACTCCGCCTCGCGACGCCCGGCAGCGAGTTGAGAAAGTCGCAATGAGTCGCCGCGGTAATCGGCAAACTTCACCACTTCGTCGCGCTGATAATGGTGTCCCAGAATCACCAGGCGCGGCCCGAGTTCGCGCTTGGCGCGCGTAATGCGCTCGTCCAGCTCCGGCGCCGGCAAGTCAACGTATGCCGAGAGGGACATTTCAGTTGTTACGGTACCCATAAACACCTACGTCTATTCTAACAGAATCGGGTGACGGGACATGGGAGCGAGGCAATTATGAATTCTGAATGCTGAGTTATGAATTATCACTCCTCTGATTCCCACCTCTCGTATGATCGACTCGTGTTCATTCGGTGTCCGACGCCTTGCATTCATAATTCAGAATTCATAATTCATAATTGTCTTCACCCTCCGATATAAACCATCGTACGCGAGGGCTGAACGAAATCGGCTTCGTTGATCCGGTGGCCGGGCTCCTTTTGATTTACGACCTTCTCGATAAAGTGGGCAATGTCCTGGTCCGCGGCGCCGTTGCGGAGCAGGTGGCGCACGTCGTGTTCGCGCAGTGAAAACAGGCAGGTGCGCAGTTTGCCGTCTGCCGTCAGGCGAATGCGGCTGCACTGCCCGCAAAAGGGGATGGACACCGGGGCGATGATGCCGAGCTCGCCCTGACCGTCTACAAAACGATAGCGAAGCGACGTCTCGCTGGGGGAGTGGCGGGGAATTTCCTCCAGCGGAAACACCGGCTGAATGGCGTCGACAATTTCCTTCGCCGTCACCACCAGTTCGCGCTTCCAGTTGTGATCGGCATCGAGCGGCATGAACTCAATGAAGCGAACCACAATGTCGCGGCGCCGAGCCAGCCGCGCAAAATCCACAATCTCATCGTCATTGAAGCCACGGACCAGAACGATGTTCACCTTCACCGGACGCAAGCCCGCTTCCAGCGCCGCATCCATGCCGGCCATAACTTTCTCGTAGGAGTGAGGCGTGCGCGTGATGCGAGCGGATTTTTCCGGGTCAGTCGAATCCAGGCTGACGGTCACGCGGGGAGCCCCGGCCGCCGCCAACTTTTTGGCCATCTCCGGCAGCAGGTATCCGTTGGTAGTCAGCGCAATGTCATCCAAGCCCTCGATCCGGCGGAGGCCTGCGATGAAGTCCACCACGCCTTCGCGCAGCAGGGGTTCGCCACCCGTTACGCGAATCTTGCGGATTCCCAGCCCTGCCAGCACGCGGCTGAGGCGCAGGAATTCCTCCCAGGTCAGCAGGTCGCGGTGGGGAAAGTAGTTCTTGGGGTCGGCAGACTTGCAGTAGACGCAACTGAAGTTGCAGCGGTCCGTCACCGAAATGCGCAGGTCGTGTATATCGCGCCCGAATTTATCGCGCAGCATGGTTCCACCACACCCGGCACTTAACGAGTTCAGCCTGGGCGGCCCACCCGGCGGAAAGCTTGTTAGGCCCCACCTTTACCTTGCCCTGACAACACAACCTCATCGTAGCCTGATTCCCTGCGCTCAGGCAAGCGAACCACCAAGGCACCAAGTAAGACTGAGGACTCAAAAGATAACGCGGCCAACCGCGTCCTTTCCGTTTTTTTTAGTAAATATCCTCCGGCAAAGCCGGAGGCTTTAAAAACAGTGAGCCGCTCAAAGCGGCTGCGGGGACGCTATCGCGGCCCCGCAAAACCATTTCGGAGGGATGGTTCTGGATTTCGTGAAACTCATTACGGCAGCTTCCAATCCGAACCCTTGCCGCCGGCTTCGGCAGTTTCGCAGAACCCAACTGCGCACATCGTAACGGGTTTACCGGACTATCGCATTCGACGCCCCGCAGCATGGTAAATTTACGTGCCACGTACTGCGGGAGCTGTCAAACTTTTGCTGCCTCCCCGGCAGAGCCGGGGGGTCTCTCAACGGACTAGTTGTTCCTCTTGGTGTCTTGGTGCCTTGGTGGTGAACTCGAGTCCTCAGACAAAGTCCCGGCCAATCAGGCGCTCGATGCGCTTCTTAATGGGCGGGTGAGTGGAAAAGAGACTGGAAAACATCTGACCCGAGATGAGAGGCTGGTAGATGTAGAGGTGCGCCATGGAAGGTGCCACCTGCATGGGCACGCGCTTCGCCCACTTGTCGATCTTATCCAGGGCGCTGGCCAAGCCGCGGGGATTCCCGGTAATCTCCGCCCCGGTGTGGTCGGCCTCATATTCGCGCGAGCGGGAAATGGCAAGCTGAATCAGCGTGGCTGCCAGCGGCGCCAGAATCATCATGGCCAGCATGGAGAGCGCTCCGCCCCGCCGGTCGTCGCTGCTGCCGCCACCGCCAAAGCCTCCGAACATTTCCGCATAGAACAGCATGCGGCCGATCAGGGTAATGGCGCCGGCCAACGTGGCCACGACAGCGCTGGTAAGGATGTCACGATTCTTCACGTGCCCGAGTTCGTGCGCCAGCACACCTTCAATTTCCTCGTCGTCGCAGATTTCCAGAATGCCGCGCGTCACCGCCACCGAAGCGTGGCTGGGATTGCGTCCCGTGGCGAAAGCGTTGGGCGAATCGATGGGGATGAAGTAGATCTTCGGAACCGGAATGTTGGCCTTGGCGGCCAGGCGCTCGACAATCTGATAAATGCGCGGGTTTTCCTCCCGCGAAATGGGCTGCGCGCCGGCGGAGGCGATGGCGATCTTGTCGGAAAAGAAATAGGTGCCCAGATTCATCACCGCCGCGATGACCAGGGCGAGAATCAAGCCGTTCTGGCCGCCCCACGCCTCGCCGATGACCATGACCAGGCCGGTCATGGCGGCAAGCAAGATCGTTGTTTTCAGATTATTCCACATGATGTCTTACTCCTTAAATTCCCTGCCCCTATTAGATGCTCCGCCTGCCGCACACGGCGCACTTACGTGCGCCCGTCGCGCCGCTGCCGGGCGTCCGGGAAGTCGTGCATCCACACCATGATAGCATTGCCCTAAATCGCGAAGACCGGATCGCAGCAAGTTCAAGCTATTGCTCGCCCGAACAGCACCATCCGCATCGAGAGGCTGCCGTACTCAAAGCCCTCGTAAGGGTAGGTCATGGGGTCGTGTTCGGTGGTGCTTCCCATGCAGTAGAGCAGGGGAACGTAGTGTTCCAGCGTGGGGTGGGCGAGGGCAGCGAGCGGCTTGCCCCAGGCGTCGGGGGCGGCCAGTGATTTGACGTCGCGTGTCTCGATGGCCTTCTTGACCTTCGCGTCAAACTCGACGGTCCAGGGGAAAGGCTGCGCGTCCTTGTCGCCTTCGAGGCGGCGCAGGTTGTGCACAATGTTGCCGCTGCCCAAGATCAGCACTCCGCGGTCGCGCAGCGCGGCAAGTTCGGCTCCCAGTTCCACGTGGCGCGGCAGGCTGCGGGTTTCGTCCAGGCTGACCTGGAAAACCGGCACGTCGGCCTCGGGATAGAGATGGCGCAAGACGCTCCACGCGCCGTGGTCGAATCCCCAAGTGTCGTCCGGGCGAACCTCCAGGTCTTTGGCCACGCGCTCAGCCTCATCGGGCGCGCCGGGAGCGGGATACTCGACTTCATAGAGCGGCGGAGGGAAGCCGTAAAAGTCATGAATGGTGCGCGGCTTGGCGACCGTCAGCACTTCCGTGCCGGGAGTCACCCAGTGTGCCGATATCACGCAAATGGCCTTCGGCCGCGGCAACCGCGGTGAGAGTTCCGTCAGCGTTTCCGTAAAACGGTTCCGCTCGATGGCGTTCATCGGCGATCCATGGCCGACGAAAAGAACGGGCATTTTCATATTGGGCCCTGCCCGGAGTGCTGTCATTTTGGGGTCGGTCACATGGTGCTCCCCTTCTGTTTATTGTAATGCAATTGCGGCCAGTAGCGTTCAGGTGGATGTTACGCACGGAGACGAAGCTGGATGGGCGACTCGCGGAGTGGTTGGGCGATTACCCGAAGTAATATGAAGAAGGCTAATCACAAAGCCTCGAAGGACACGCGCCCGGAGTACGATTTCGCCTTGATGCGCTGAGCACCATCTTTAATTTACATTACCAGACTCACCAAACTGTCATCCTGAACCCGTCGTTCAGGGTGAAGGACCCTTTTCATTGCTCGTGGGAGGCGACGTGTGAGCGCCCTGCTCACTCGGCAGCACGCCGCTCTTGGCCGCACCGCAGGGTCCTGGATAAGACGAAATACGGGGGTCCTTCGCCCTGAACGACGGGTTCAGGATGACAGTGCCACGAGTGGGCGAGGAGAAATTCGGTGTCCGCACACGGGTGTGCCGCGACGCCTCTCTCCGCGCACTGAGCACTTTTCCTATATCGCCGCGGACCCCAAAAAGCCGGGGTCCGCGTTAGCTTCCGTTCATGCCTGCTTTGCCACCTTGGCCTTAGTGGGCTTAAAGGTCATCTCGCCCTTCTTCACATCGGCGTCGATCACCCCCTTCTGCACAACTGCCCCGATAAAGCGTATACTGGTAGTGTGGTTTTCTCATGGGATCCAAAGAAGGCCGCGGCAAATCTGAAGAAGCATGGGATTGACTTCCGCGAAGCTGTGACCGTACTGGACGACACTCTTGCGAGTACCTACCCGGACGACGACCATTCGGACCTTGAGCAGTGATTCCTGACCATCGGTGTATCGCATCGCGACCGTGTTCTAGTGGTCGCTCACACCGAGGAAGACGAATTGATCCGGATCATCAGCGCCCGGCGAGCTACGCGACACGAAAGATTATTCTATGAAGAAGGCTAATCGAAAAACCGTAAACGACATGCGCCCGGAGTACGATTTCGCCTCGATGAAGGGTGGAGTCCGCGGCAAGTACGCGAAGCGATATCGCGCGGGCACCAACCTCATTCTCCTCGATCCTGAACTGGCCAAGGCCTTTCCCAACGAGGCCGCTGTCAACGGCGCCCTGCGCGCCCTCCTGAGGCTGACGGAAGCGGTGCGCTTGCCTCAGCAGAGCTCCCGACATGCGGGGCAAAAAACTCGGCAGGGTTCTTTCGCGGGCCGATAGCGAACGCCGTGCGGCGTTTGGTAAGCGCCTTTGCCCCTGGCTACCTTCCCACGTTTCCCGCGAGCTGCGCGCCATCTTTGATTTACATCACCAAACTAACCAAACTGTCATCCTGAGGACCGACGGTTTCTGTCGGGACGAAGGACCCTTTTCATTGTCCGTTGGAAGCGAGGCGCAAGCGCGCCTTGTTCGCTCTGCGGCACGCCGCGCTTGGCCGCACAGCGGCGTCCTGGATAAGACGAAATACGGGGGTCCTTCGCCCTGAAGAACAGGTGTCAGGATGACAGTGTCACGAGTGTGCGCCAAGGAAAACCCGATGTCCGGCTTTTGCACCAAGACAGCCGCGGACCCCAAAAAGCCGGGGTCCGCGTTAGCTTCCGTTCACGCCTGCTTTGCCACCTTGGTCTTGGCGGGCTTAAACGTCATCTCGCCCTTCTTCACATCGGCATCAATCGTGAGCGCGTCGCCGGGAGTGATTTCGCCGTCGAGCAGCTTCATGGCCAGCGGGTCTTGAATGAGGCGTTGAATTGCCCGCTTCAGCGGCCGGGCGCCGAACTGCGGGTCGTAGCCTTGCTGGAACAGCAATTCGCGGGCCTTGTCCGTGAGCGTGATCTCAATCTTGCGCTCGGAGAGCAGCCGCCGCAGGTTCTGAAGCTGGAGGTCGATAATCTTCTCAATTTCCGCCTTGCCCAGGGCGTTGAAGATCACGATTTCGTCGATGCGGTTCAGGAACTCCGGCCGGAAGTGCTGGAGCAGCAGGTCTTGAATCTGCTTCTTCAAAGCGTCGCTCAGCACGCCCGCTTCACCCACCGCGGCTCCCTTTTTCGTGGTCATGCCGATGGCGTGATCCTTGCCATTCATGGCCTCGTGAATCAGTTGGCTGCCGATGTTCGAGGTCATGATGATCACGGTGTTCTTAAAATCCACCGTGCGGCCCTTGCCGTCGGTCAGGCGACCGTCTTCAAGAATCTGCAGGAAGATATTGAAGACGTCGGGATGCGCCTTCTCAATTTCGTCGAAGAGCAAGACGGAATAGGGCCGGCGCCGGACCAGTTCGGTCAACTGGCCGCCTTCGTCATATCCCACGTATCCGGGCGGCGCGCCGATCAGCCGGGCCACGGCGTGTTTCTCCATATACTCCGACATATCGACGCGGAGCATGGCCTTCTCGTCGTCAAACAGGAATTCCGCCAGCGCGCGCGCCAGTTCCGTCTTGCCCACACCCGTAGGACCGAGGAACAGGAACGACCCGATGGGCCGGTGCGGATCGGAAAGGCCGGCCCGGCTGCGGCGCACGGCGTTGGCCACCAGGCGCAGGCCGTCTTCCTGGCCCACCACGCGCATGCGCAGGCGTTCCTCCATCTTCACCAGCTTGGCCACTTCGCCTTCCAGCATCTTGGTCACGGGGATGTGCGTCCAGCGTGAAACCACCTTGGCCACGTCCTCTTCATCCACCACCTGCTTGAGCATGCGGCCGGTCTTGTCGATGCTCTCAATCTTGGCGTTGGCGGCATCCAGTTCCTTTTGCAGGCTGACCAGCTTGCCGTAGCGGATTTCCGCCGCTTTGTTCAGGTCGCCTTCGCGGGTCGCTTTGGCCTCGTCGATCTTCGCCTGCTCAATGGCTTCCTTCAGCTTGCCGATGTTGGCGATAACCTCTTTCTCCGACTTCCAGCGCAGCTTCAACTGAGAGGATTTCTCCTTGAGCCCGGCCAGTTCCTTTTCCAGCGCCTGCAAGCGCTCGCGGGAGGCCGCGTCGTCTTCCTTGCGCAGCGCCTGCTTCTCGATTTCAAGCTGCGTGACGCGCCGCTCAATCTGGTCGATCTCCGCTGGCATGGAGTCAATCTCGATGCGCAGGCCCGACGCCGCTTCGTCAATCAGGTCGATGGCCTTGTCGGGCAGAAAACGGTCGGAGATGTAACGGTTGGAGAGCACCGCCGCCGCCACAATGGCCGAGTCTTTGATCGTCACCTTGTGGTGAGTTTCGTAGCGCTCCTTCAAGCCGCGCAGAATGGCGATGGTGTCTTCCACCGAGGGTTCGCCCACCTGCACGGGCTGGAAGCGCCGCTCCAGGGCCGCGTCCTTCTCGATATACTTTTTGTATTCGTTCAGCGTGGTGGCGCCGATGCAGCGCAACTCGCCGCGCGCCAGCGCCGGCTTGAGCATGTTGGAAGCGTCAATCGAGCCCTCCGCCGCGCCCGCTCCCACCAGCGTGTGCAACTCGTCGATGAAGAGAATGATCTGGCCGTTCGCTTCGCCGATTTCCTTCAGCACCGCCTTCAAGCGGTCTTCAAACTCGCCACGGAACTTCGAGCCCGCCACCATCGCGCCCAGGTCAAGCGCCACGATGCGCTTCGACTTCAGCGATTCCGGCACGTCGCCGGCAATGATGCGCTGGGCAATGCCTTCCACAATGGCCGTCTTGCCCACGCCCGGCTCGCCAATCAGTACCGGATTGTTCTTGGTGCGCCGCGAAAGCACTTGGATGACGCGGCGAACTTCCTCATCGCGGCCAATCACCGGGTCCAGCTTGCCGCGGCGGGCTAGTTCCGTCAGGTCGCGCGCATACTTTTCCAGCGCCTGGTACTTCCCTTCCGGATTCTGGTCGGTCACGCGCTGCGTTCCGCGCACCGCCACCAGCGCCTGGAGAATGGCGTCGTGCGTAATCCCCAGCCGGTTCAGAATGCGCCCCGCCGCGTCGCTCTTCTTGTTCGACAAAGCCAGCAGCAGGTGCTCGGTGGAAACGAATTCGTCCTTGAACTGCTCGGTCTCCTTGAACGCCTGGTCAAACACTTCCTTCAAAGCGGGTGAAATGTAGTGGTCGGTGCTGCCGCCCACTTTGGGCAGCCCTTCAATCACCCGGTTGGCTTCCTGGCTCAGCGCCGCCGGGGTTTTGCCCAGACGCTGAAGCACTCCGGGAACTACGCCTTCCGGCTGTTCCACCAGCGCCAGCAGCAGGTGCACCGGCTCCATCTGCTGGTTGCCGTTGCGGTCGGCAATCTCCTGCATCGACTGCAACGCTTCCTGGGCTTTTACTGTATACTTGTCAAATCTCGTCGCCATACCAACCTTCTTCCTTGCTTTTCGCCCACGAGCCCTTTGCGGGGCGTTGGCAGTAGGATATGCCTTTGCAAACGTCAGAACATTGGATGCTGAAGATATAGTGAGTGTTCCACACTCAAGTTGCTTATATAAACAAAAGCCGCGCCGGAAGTCTTGTCTTTCCTAAGACTCGCGGCGCGGCCGAAAAATCCCCGTGCGAGGGGCCGGTTTGCGCCCGGCCCTCCGCCCGTGGCAGCCGTCTTAGTTCTTGTTGACGTTGATCTTGATCGTCTTCGGTTTTGCCTCTTCCTTCTTGGGCATCGTCAGCGTCAAGACGCCGTCCTTGTACTCCGCGCCGACTTTGTCGGAGTCAACGCTGTTGGGCAGCGAGAAGGTGCGCGTAAACGTTCCATAAGAACGTTCAACGCGGTGGTAGCTCTGCTCCTTGACTTCCTTTTCGAACTTGCGCTCACCCTTCAGATACAGGGTGTTGTCCTCAACGCGAACTTCCACGTCGTCAGGATTGATGCCGGGCAGTTCCGCCTTCAGCACCAGATTGTCGCCGTTTTCAAAAATGTCCACGGGCGGCGCCCAAGTCCGGGTGGAAGCCTCCTCCTCACCCACCGCGGCCGGCCTGAAGGCCCCGCGGAACAAGCGGTCAAACTCACGCTGCGCAGTCAGCATGTCTCGGAAAGGTTCCCATCGAACAATCGCCATGGTAGTGATCCTCCATCTAGTGATCTCGCACTATCTTAAGTGCAAGACGATAATAAAATATGAGCGTGTATATGTCAAGTATTTTTTTACTATTATTTTCAATTGCTTGCAGACATTTTCTTGACGGTCTGATTTCGCCTTGTACCTTTCCCGGGCTTTAAGCCCGCTCGGATCTTTGCTGCGTAGTAGCGACAGGCAGCGGAATAACCACAGTTCTCTTGGGCCGGTACGCTGCGACAGCAGATCCCAATTGGGCCTTCCGTCGAATCAGCGCCGAGAATCGACCCGACCAGGTTGGGTTGTAGTTCCGCTGTGGTCGTGCGTTCCCGGCTCGACTCAACAGCTTTCGATATGGCGCGACGGGCGTTCCAAGGTATAATCGCAGAGGCTTTCGGGATCACGACATTCATGCAGGAGGTTCTATGACGCAGACTCGGCTTCGCGTGGCCGCGGGCGCAGCACTGTTGGCGCTGGCGAGCACGATGGTGGCGCAGGCCGCGCCGCTGGCGGTTGGCGACAAGGCGCCGGACTTCACTCTGCCCGACCAAAACGGCAACAAGGTTTCGCTCAGTCAATTCCTGGGGAAGAAGAACGTGGTGCTGGCGTTTTATGTGCTCGCCTTCACCGGTGGTTGAACGAAGGAGCTGAAGGCGTATCAGGCTGATATCGCCAAGTTTGAGAATACGGGAACCGAGGTGATGGGAGTCAGTGTTGACAGCCAGTTTGCCAACAAAGCCTACGCGCAGCAGATCGGCGTGACCTTCCCCCTGCTGAGCGACTTTACCCGCGAAGTAACCACCCAGTACGGAATCCTGAACGACAAGTTCCCGGTAGCGCATCGAACCACGTTCGTCATCGACAAGGACGGCGTGATTCAGCACATCGACCGCGAGAAGGACGCGCTGGATCCCAGCGGCGCCGGCGCGGCGTGCAGTCGTCTGGAGCACCAGAAAGAAACGCAGAAGCAGTGACGAGTAACCCGTGACGAGTGACGAGCACACAACCACCCCGCGCGCAAGAGTCATTCTCGGGGTGGTTGTGCTGTTGAGCATATTGCTTATGCCCTTATTCGGAACGTCTGAGACGTTGAAGGTCGGCGACCACGCGCCGGATTTTGCCCTGCCCGATCAGCATGGCAAGGTCGTGAAGCTGGCGGATTTCCGCGGCAGGAAATCCGTGATCCTGGCCTTTTACATCCGCGCGTCAACGCCGGGATGAACGAAAGAGATCAAGGCGTATCAGGGTGATATCGCCAGGATTGAAGCCGCGGGCGCGCAGGTGCTGGGGATCAGCCTCGACAGCCAGGAGCGCAACCGCAAATTCGCCGAGGAAACCGGCGCCACTTTCCCGCTGCTCAGCGACACCGACAAGCACGTGGCCAAGGCCTACGGCGTCCTGAACTTGACCCGCCTCTTTGCCAACCGCGTCACCTTCGTGATCGACCCGGACGGCATCATTCGCCACATCGAAGAGGGTGGCGACGCCATCAATCCTTCCGGCGCGGTGCAAGCGTGCGAACTACCGAGAAGGCAGTAGGCAGTAGGCAGCCGAAGTCGCGGCGCGACGCACCGCCTGCGGCAACGCCCAGCGATGCTGGCCCGGGCCGAACGCTGTTCGGCCCCTGGAGGTTCTACATTTTGGGAGCCACGCAACGCGGAGGCACTGCTTTCCATGAAGTGACCGCCGTCTTCAATTTGCACGACCAACGAACCTAACTGTCATCCTGAGCACCGCTTTTCAGGGCGAAGGACCCCCGCATTTCGTCTTACCCAAGTGCGCCGCGGGAACGCGGCGTGCAAGCGCGGGGGCTCCCGCGCTGCGTTTGCCACGTACAATGAAAAGGGTCCTTCGCCCTGAAAAGCGGCCTCTGCAGAAAGATGGCGCGCAACTCCTGTATTTTCACTAAATCGACCCCCGCGGGCGGCGCCATCTTTCTGCACCCAATGGGTGGCCAAAGTGGCCATAAATGCTCAGGATGACAGCGCCATAAGTGTGCATCGACATCAAGATTAACGCGAAGGGCGACAGAATACCTTCGTTTGAAATGTAGAACCTCCGGAGGCCGAACGCTGTTCGGCCCTACAACGCTGCAATCACCTTATCGTCCTTCATCGCGGGGATTTCAATCACGACGGTCATGCCGCCGAGGCGGGCGCGGTGGACTACGCCGGCGGCAAAGACCAACACACCTCCGTGTGTGAGCTTGACGTGTTCAACAGGGGATTCCGCATCAAGGCGGTACTCGACCTCGAGCGGGTGTTCGGAGAAGTAGACTTCGACGTGATGCGGGTGGTAGTGGGAATCCTGCGCGCCTTTTTCGTTGGCGAAGCAGAGGGCGAAGGGACCGAGGTTTTGACCGGCTAATCCCGAAGCGAAATCGCGCGACTCGCACAGCGCGTTGGGAGCGTCGCCGCCGGAGTGCCGCCACTCAATTCCATCGAGCGGTTTTTCGGCTTTCAGCGCGCGGCCGGCGGCGGTGAGCTTGGCGATCAGTTCGCCGGTCAGCATTTCCGGCGCGACGATCTTCACGTCCTGCCGCGCGTTCAGCGCAAAGTGCTCGCGAACTTCTTGAAGCGGAATGGCCAGGACTTTTCGCATTTGCCTCTCACCCTGTGATCATGGACTCAGCCCGCCAAGCGGGCGCAACATCGTAGCCCATGGCGCAAGCCATGGGATCGGGTCGCGCTTCGCGACAGGAGCCCCGGAGGGGGCGAAAGAGATCACGACCTGGTGTAGCGCTCATCAGAGGAAAAGGAATCTGTTGAAATCTTCCGGTGCAGAAGATCCTTGAAAGCAGGTTGGTATAGGTGCGAGCCATGGTCTTACGCCCCTCCGGGGCTGGCCGGACTTCGTGTGACGTCTCAACCCATAGCTGACGCTATGGGCTACGCCCTTTCGCCCCTCCGGGGCTGGTTACAAATCCGGGGACACGCTCAAACACCACCGAAAAGCCGCGGACCTACAAATCAGGTCCGAGCTACAATCGCTCGGCACCGCACCATTTTCCCAGCTCCCGTCTACTGTCCACCGCAGACAGCCTACTGCGTTCTGCCTACTGCCGACTGCTTTCTGCCTTTCGCCTACTGCTTCCCGCCTGCTGCCAGCTTGTTCAAGACCGCGCCAAGCTTCTTGATCTCATCCCCATACCCCGCCCAATCTCCCTGGCGCTCGAGTTGCAGCGCGCGGTTGTAATGATCGTTGGCCTCGTGGATCAGCGCCTGGGTGTCCGGTGCGGTGGGAGCGGGTTTAGCAACGGCGGCCCCGGGAGTAGAAGCAGGCTGGCCGGGGGCGGGTGGCGCTTCCGTGGTGCTCACATTGCCGCCGAAGATCTTGGTCAGCGCGGCATCCAGGGTGTCTTCCATTACCACGTGGTCGGAATAGGCCACGATGACGCGCTGCAACTGCGGCAGCGCGCCGCCGGCCTGCGCGGCGAGGTAGAGGGGTTCGACGTAGAGCACGGAGTTCAGCACCGGGGTCACCAGCAGCGTGCCGCGAATCACTTTCGACCCGCCCTGTCCCCACAGCGTGAGTTGTTGCGAAATTATCGGGTCCTGATCGATGCGCGATTCAATCTGCTGCGGGCCGTAAATCAGTTTCTGCTTGGGGAAGGTAAACACCAGCACCTTGCCGTAGTTGGGATCGTCGCAGCGCGCCGCCATCCAGGCAATCATGTTGTCCTTGCGGGCGGGCGTGAACGGCGCCATCAGGATGAATTCCTCGCGCTTACCCACTTCCGCCAGCTTCATGATGGTGTAGTAGGGCTTCATGGCCGTGCCGGGACCGCCGGCGTTGCTCTGGGCCACGCGCCACAAGTCCTCCTTGTTGTAGAAGACCTGCGGATCGGTCATGTGAAACAAGGCATACATGTTGGCCTGCACGGAGAACAACTCCTCCGGGTAACGGATGTGGGCGCGCAGATCCTTGGGCATGTCCGCCAGCGGATGGAAGACGCCGGGAAAGAGGCGTGCGTAGGTCTGGATGAACGGATCGTCGGCGTCGCTGATGTAAAACCGCACCTCGCCGGTATAGGCATTCACGGTGGCCTTTACGGAATTTCGAATGTAATTGTCGCCGTAGGGTGCGGGCTCAGAGTAAGGATAGCGCGTCGAACTGGTATAGCCGTCGAGGATCCAGTAGAGCGCGCCGTCGTCCGCAATCACCATGTAGGGATCGTGGTCGTAATGGATGAACGGCGTCAGGCGCCCGACGCGGTTCAGAATCTGCCGGTAGATCATCAGGCGGCTGTCCGGTTGAATGTCGGAAGAGAACAGGATGTTCTTCTCGCCAAACGCCAGCGCGAAAAGCACCCGCCGCAGAAAGTCTTTGACGGGAATGCCGCCCGTGCCCTGGTAGCTGGTGTAAACGTCCTGGTCGCCCTGCGGGTAATCGAATTCCTTGGCGTGGGTTTTGACAAAGCAATAGTCGCTGCCCTGCTCGCCAAAGTAGATCTCCGGCCGGGTCACCTTTAGCGAAACGCTGGAAACCGGCGGAAGATCCTTGATGAAGAGCACCGGCAGGCCTTCGCTGGTGAATTCGTTCACCGGCCCCAGGCACAAACCGTAGCCGTGGGTGTAAGTCAGGTATTCGTTGATCCAGTTCCGTCCCGGCAGTCTGTCGGGATCCAATTCGCGCGGCGAAAGCGAAACCTGGCGATAGGTGCCGTCAATCCAATAGCGGTCGTTATCAATGTGCACGAAATTGTAATAGGTGCGGATTTCCTGCAACTGCGCGAAGGTGGTGAGCAGCGGGCCGTGGTCCCACAGGCGGACGTTGCGGAACGTGGACTGGTTCTGGTTAATGTCATTGAGCGTCAAGTCCTCGACGGCGGAGAAGCTGCGCTCTTCAAATCGATCGAGCCCGTAGGCCTTGCGGGTGAACTCAATGGTGTTGGCAATGTAGGGCCGCTCTTTGTCGATCTCGTTCGGCGCCACCACAAAGCGCTGCACGATCTCGGGGTAAAACGACCCGCCCAGAATGCCCACCACCAGCAGGGTGCCGATGGCGAAAAGGGGAGTGCGGATGTCTCCCGAGCGGGCGCGCAGGAAGAAGATGCCCGCCGTGAGGACGGAAATCGCCAGCAGCGCCCACAGCACGGGCAGCGTGGCGTGAACGTCCGTGTATCCCGCGCCAAAAACCATGCCGCGCGGCGAGTAGAGCAGGTCGTACATCCCCAGGCGAATGCGGTAGGCGATGAGCAGGAACAGAATGCCGCCCAGCGCCATCAAGTGCGCGCGAGCCGTGCGTGCGATCACCGGGCCGCGCGGGGTGATCCACACGCCTCCCTCCACCATGTACAGGAAGGTCGCGCTCAGCACGCAGCAGATCAACGTCAGCAGCGCCAGGTGATAGAGAAACCACGTGAAGGGCAGTTGAAAGAGGTAAAAGCCCAGGTCGCGGCCGAAGAGCGGGTCGGCAATGCCCATCCACGGAATCTGGCGCGCACGGAGATATACAAGCCAGTGGGTCATTCCCCATTGGCTCACCAGGTAGCCGGCAAACAGCACGCCGCCCCAGATCAGCCAGCGCAACAGCGACCCGAAGCGTTCGAGCGGCGCGAATTCCGTGTGCTCGCTGTAAACCTGGAATCCGTGCTTGTGCGCCAGGCTGTACGCAAGCAGCAGATTCAAGCCCACCACGATGATGAATCCCATACCGGCAATCCCACTCAAGTCGATCTGCGACTTCAGGATCGTCAGGTAGATCTCGCGGTAGCCTTCCTGGTTGAACCACAACCAGTCCACCAGCATGTTCACGCCGTTCGAGATCAGCGGCATGAAAATCACGAGAAACAAGACCAGTCCAACAACGATGCGGAGACGGCGATTTTTGTCCATGGGGTTACTCCCGCGCGATATCTTCACACAGCGGCGGGGCAGAGTCAAAGCATCGGGACATTGTTTTCATCGAGCCGTCGGGTCATTTAGTCATCGGGTCATCGGGCTCCTCGTGCCACGGGCATCCTGCCCGTGCCGGGGCACGGCCCGGATGGCCGTGGTACGTCGGGCAAGATCCGCGCACCACGCTGGCTAGGTCGAAATTGCGCAAGACTACACGAGTCATCACCCTGCTCACGAGCATCCGCCTGGTGCCGCCACTGGCATCCAACAAGCGATGTGGAACACAACCGGCAACTGATCGGAGGCATCTCAACTTTGCGTTTCGACTTTTGTGCTTTGCCTTTTGACTTGCATTTTCATTCCTGAGCTTTCGCGCTCGGCTCCCCACACCGTGCTACAATAGCGCGCTTACCCGGTAAATCTTTCTTTCGATGGAGACTCACGATGAAAATCCACATCGCCCTCGCGGCGTTTGTCTTGTTGTCGTTCATTCCTGTGCACGCGCAGCAACCCAAGCCGGCCATCTCGGCGGAGGGAGGCTCGCCTGACGATCGCGCCTCGGCCCGCGTTCTTTACTGGAATTCGACGAAGCACGGAGCGGCCGGGCAGTTTGCGTTCGATTACGGACGCCCGGTGTGGAAGAGCGTTTACGAGGACCCAGCGAAATTCGATCAGATGACCAAGGGGAAGGTCTGGCGGATGGGGAGCAACTTCTGGACGACGCTGGACACTTGCCTTCCGCTCAAAATTTCCGGCAGAAGCATTCCCGTCGGCTACTACTATCTGGCGCTGCACCGTTCGGCGGACGGGGCGCATTGGAGCCTCGCGTTCATCGATCCGGCGAAAGTGCGGGCCGCGCGCATTGACGCCTTCAATGTTGACAAAGCCCCGGTTTCCTTCGAAGTTCCCATGGCCGTTGCGCAGGCCACGGGCAAGCCGGAAAAGCTCACCCTGGAGCTGTCCTACCCCAAGGACAACGACCGCAAAGTGACCCTGAGCGTGGCATGGGGAACGCTGGCGCTGACCGCGCCGATTGATGTGACGGTTACAGACTAACAAACCTCGCCTGCTTCCGATCCTTGCGCACGCGGTCGATGGGAAATACCTGACTGTGGATGACGAGGTAAACGCCGGGTGGCAGCAGGCGAGCGGCCAGTAAACTTTCCGTCAGGTTTTGCAGGCCATCGCTCTTCTCGAATCCCAGGGGCGTCATGGCGCCGGTAAGGACGATGGGGAACTTAAGGTCTTGCAGGCGCCGTTGAAGCAGCAGGCCCGTTTTCACCAGCGTGTCCGTGCCGTGGGTAATCACCACGGGAGCGGGTTGCTTCAGCTTTCTCGCCACCGTTTGCAGCACCCGCTCGCGGTCGGCATCGGTCATCTCCAGGCTGTCTTTGTTCATCAGGTGGGTGGTCTTGATCCGCAGGCCGGGGAGCCGGAGCATGCCAAGGTATTCGTCGATCTTGGTGTCGACATTGGCGACGGCGCCGGTGGGCTCCGAGTAGACCTTTTCGATGGTCCCGCCGGTGGTGATGATATAAAGGGTTTGCATGCCAACCCTCACCTTATCAAATCCATTTACATTTGTCCCGTGAGACAATATAAGTACCCGTGCGCAGGTCGCACCAACCGTATGACGAGGTTTGACGATGTACTGTCGAATAACGTGATTGGGACGGGGCCACTGCTGACAGCCATGCTGGTCCGCGACGCTCTATTCTCGATTTGAAAAAGGTTCTGTGGGTAGCAGCGAAAACATCCTGGAACGTTGGTGCGGTGAACTCCCGAGCCCTCCTATCTTGCGCTGGGCAGCCATCTTCTTCACGCTCTTCGTTCTAACGCTTCAGATCTCGATTGCCGCGTGTCAGGTTTTCCTGGCGGGAGCGGGCATTCTCTACGCGGTTCACCTGTTGCGGGAGCGGCCGCGGGTGCGCTTTTTGCCGGTCAAGCTTCCCCTCCTGTTCTTTTGCGGATTGTCCGTCGTTTCCGTACTGGGGTCGGTAAACCCCGGGGCGGGATGGTTTGCGGTAAGAAAATTCGTCCTCTTCCTCATTTGGCTGCTGGGGATGAATCTGGTCCTCAGCGCCACGCATCTGCGCCGGCTGTTGCAGGGCATGTTCCTGGTTTCCTTGCTGACCAGCGTGGTCGCCATCGGGCAATTCATTATCCAGTACCGATACGTGCGTGCGCATTATCCCGGCCAGGTTTACCATCAGCTCACGTCGGGGCGGATTCACGGATTTATGGGGCACTGGATGCATTTTGGCGGACAGCAGATGATGGTGTTCGTGTTTCTGCTGGCGTTTCTGCTCCTGGCGGGCGGCCGAAATTCGAAAGTCGAAAGTCGAAACTCAGGCGACGGCTCACAATCTTCGAGTTTCGATTTTCGAGCCTCGCTCTTCTGGTGGTTCCTGTTCGCCGTCGTGGTGGTTTCCATCATTTTGAACTTCACCCGAGGGGTCTGGCTGGGATGCTTCCTGGCGGGGATTTACCTGGTGGCTCGCTGGAGGCCCAAGCTGCTTTTGGCGTTTCCGGTGCTGCTGGCTTTGGGCTATGTGGCGGCGCCGCCGCTGGTGCGCGAACGCTTCCACCTGGCGATGCATCCGCGGCAGGAACCGGCGCTCTCGATTCGCCTGGAGATGTGGGGGGTCGCGCTCAAAATGATTCGCGCTCATCCCTGGGTGGGGGTCGGGCCGAACAACATCGAGGAACTCTACGACCTTTACCTTCCCAAGGGGAAAACGCCCGAACTGGGTTACCACAATCATTTTCACGATGACTATCTGCAATTTGCAGCGGAGCGCGGATTGCCCTGCCTGGCGGCTTGGCTGTGGCTGATGGGAGCGCTGGGCTGGTATACCTGGAAGGCTCGCCGGCAACTTTCCACACAAAGGTGGATCGCCGACGCATCGCTGGCTGTGTGGCTGGCGTTCCTGGCGGAAGGCGTCTTCGAATTCAACTTTGGCACCTCGCCGGTTCTCATGGTATTTCTATTTGTTACCGGCACACCGTTCATCGCGGCGGAGTGCGAAGCGCGCGAGGCCGGAATCCCGAAGTCAATTTCCCGAGACCCGCATTCCGACGCGTAAGGTCCCTTCGACCGCTGCCCGCGTCCGGGCGCGGCTTGGGCAGCGGAGCACCCGGAAGATTGCATCCTCCAGATGCCTGTGATCTATCTCCATGAACCCTAAGCAGCAGATGGTGCGGAGTTCGGTGATTGTGGCGTTCTTCAACCTGCTGGGCGGGTTGAGCGGAATTCTGGTGGAAACCAGCATCGCGGCCAACCTGGGCCTTTCGCAGCGCTCCGACGCGTTTTATGTCGCCTACACCATTCCCTATATCATTGCCAACTTGCTGACGGCGACCAGCCAGTTTTCTCTGGTGCCGTTCTTCTCTATGCTGGAGACGAACCAGGACGAAAAGGAATTGTGGCGGGGCTTCAGTTACGTGAACAACATTCTGTTCCTGGGACTGGGGGGGATTGCCGCGATTGGGGTATTGGCCGCGCCTTGGATCATTCACGGCATCGCCCCGGGATTTACCCGCCAGCAGGATGTTCTGGCCACGCAATTGGCTCGCTGGCTGTTCCTGATCATCATTCCCGCAGGGATTGGAGAAGTGCTGCGATCCTTTCTGCTCAGCCGGCACTACTTTGCGCTCTCCTCGGCGGCAAGTTTCATCCGCAACGTGTTCTCGGTGATAGTGATTATCGTGGGATTCCATCGCTATGGGCCGCAAAGCATCTTCCTGGGATACATCGGCGGGTATTTGCTGCAAGTGGCGATTCTGGGAACACAAGTGTTGGTATCGTTTCGGCCTCGTTACACCTTGATCCTTACCGGCAGCGGCAAATCGTTCAGCAACTTGCTCCGAGCGGGTTCGGCGCAGTTCGGGGGCGCGCTGGGCTGGCAGGGTGTGGTGGTCTTGGAGCGCATTATCGCCTCGTTCCTCCCCGCCGGTACACTCACCGCGTTGAACTACGGTTTCCGGATTCTCGGCTCCATCTCCGAACTGCTGGGAGGCAGCGTGGGGACCGCGGCACTGCCCGTTCTTTCCCGTGCCGTCGCCACGGGCGACCAGGAGGGTGAATACAAAACCTTTCGAGACACGCTGGAAATCAGCCTGCTGCTGCTCGCCCCCATGGCGGTTTTCTGTTTGACGCTGGGCCACAACATCATTCGTCTGGCATTCCAACGGGGCAATTTTACTCCTGCCGCCACGGATTTAATGTCGTCCGTGTTCTTCTACTACAGTCTCAGCCTGATCTTCTTTGCCCTGGTGCGTCTCTTGAGTTTTTACCTGTTCGCGCGCTTCGAGCCGGGAACTTATATCCGCTTGGCGCTCTTCCAATATGGCCTGAACGTGGTGTTTGATTTGCTCTACGTCTTCGTCTTTCACTGTGGCGCGAAAGGAATTCCCCTGGGGTTTTTCACCAGCCTCGCCGCCACCTGCGCGCTGGCTTACTGGCGCAACCTCGCCAACTTCCGCCTGATTGTGGACCATACACTCGTCATCTTCACGGGTAAGGCGCTGGCCGGAAGCGTGCTGGCAGCAGCCGAAATGGTGGGGTTGCGGGCCCTCTACGGGCACCCGGCGACCAACGTCGCAAATTTCATTTATCTGTGCGTCATGTGCTCAACCGGCGGCCTGGTGTTCCTGGCCACCATGGCGCTGTCGGGAGCGATCCGGAAGGCGGACTTCTCCATCCTCTTGCGGCGGGAAGGGAATGCATGAACCACGCACAGAATAGAGTCGGGTCGCGCGGGTGTGAAGCGCCCGACCCGTGTTGATGGTCCGGGTACTCGATGGCCTCTTATACCGTCCTGGTGGTCGCCAACCTTTGGCCCACGGAAGCTGATCCGGGCTTCGGAAGCTTTGTGAAGGCGCAAATGGACTCGTTGCGGCCGCTGGGCGTGGAGTATGACGTCCTCTTCATTAACGGCCGGGAATCCATCTGGAATTATTTCCGGGGCAGCGGTCAGGTTCGCCGGCAACTGCGGGCGAAGCGCTACGACCTGATTCACGCGCACTTTGGACTGTCCGGGTGGGTGGCCCGCTGGCAATGGCGTGTGCCGCTGGTCGTGTCGTTCATGGGCGACGATGTGCTGGGGAAGCCTGACCGCACCGGGCGCCAAACTTTGCTCGGGCACTTTCTGCGCATTTCGGGATTCATTCTGGCGCGGTGGGTCAGTGCCGTCATCGTGAAATCGCCACAAATGGCCGCCAAGCTGCGCCTGCCTTCCGCGCGGGTTATTCCCAACGGGGTGGATCTGAATCTATTCCAGCCCCGAGAGCCAGTCGGAAGCGCGCAAGATTCTGGGCCTTGAATGCCGGGAAGAAATTCGTGCTTTTTCCTTATAATCCGCACGAGGCCCGCAAGCGCTTCGACTTGATTCAGGCCGCCGTGTCCCTGGCGCGCGAGGAGATTCCCAATCTGGAAATTCTCATGGTCCACGCGGAAAGCCGCAGGAACAATTCCGCTCTACATGAACGCGGCCGACGTCATGGTGATGGCCTCGACGTTCGAAGGCTCACCCAATGCCGTCAAGGAAGCGATGGCTACCAACCTGCCGGTCATAACCGTTGACGTGGGCGATGCCAGGGAGCTCATCGGGCCCACGGAGGGCTGCTACGTGGTCAAGCGCGAGGCGTCGGCGATGGCGGATAAGATTGTCGAAGTCTGCCGCCGCGGCGGGCGCACGAACGGCCGCGACCGGATGCGCAAACTTTCCATCGAAGCCGTCGCGCAACAAATCGTGGATGTCTACGCCACGACACTGAGGCGCTATACTCGGTGACTTAAATGTCTGCGCATTCGGTTGTAGCGGCGGTCTCCGCCCGCCGCCGTCGACTCAGAGATCGACGCTCTGGAATTTCTACATTTTCACGGCACGTCGGTGCTTGATAACGTAGGTCAGACGTCAGAGTCGCATATGCCGACCCACCGTCAACTGACCGAACTTGTGCGGGAATCGAACAGAATCTGGGTGGCGCAGACATCGCCTTCTATGTCTGCGTCACTTCGGCAGCTCGCAGCGCGAGGTTCGGGTCGCATACATACAGTGCGATGTATGCGCCACCCCCGAAGCGCGACCTAAACCATCATTGAGGACAAGCATGAAAAGAAGAACCGCATTGAAATTCATCTTCGCTCCGGCCGCGATGAAGGTAAGCAACGCGCTGAGCGGTTGGCCCTTAGCAGCGGGAATCCCCGCCCGTTCGCAGTTGTGGGTGGAAGATCGCGAAGAGGCAAAGGCCGGCGAGTTGGCGCTGGTAGCGGGCGGCCAGACGTCGGACATTTACGTTGACCCCGCCGACTTCGAGGTGGTCAAGATTGCGGCCGGCCTCATGGCGGACGACATCGAACGAGTTACCGGGAAGCGTCCAGCCCTAAAATCCGATGCCACCCAGCTCGGACCGAATGCCGTCATCGTCGGGACGCTCGGAAAATCCCGGCTCATCGATGGAATTGCCGCCGCGGGACAGCTTGATTCCAGCCGCATCCAGGGGCGCTGGGAGGGGTACGGAATCAAGCTCGTCCACAAGCCGCTGGCCGGGGTCGCGCAAGCGCTGGTGATCGCGGGCAGCGACCGGCGTGGAACAGCTTATGGAGTCATGGAGATCAGCCGCCGCATGGGCGTCTCGCCTTGGTACTGGTGGGCGGATGTACCTGTCCGGAAACGGCGAAACCTGATCCTCGGTGGGGGCGACGCGCAAATCTCGGCTTCCCCTTCGGTCAGGTATCGGGGCATTTTCATCAATGATGAGGAGTGGGGGCTTCTACCTTGGGCCACGGAAACGTTTGACCCGGGCCCCGACATGGGGCCAAAGATGTACCGAAAGGTTTTTGAACTCATGCTGCGGTTACGGCTCAATTATCTTTGGCCCGGGACGGGTGGGGAGCATGCGTTTGGCGCGGTGCCCGGCAATTGCGCCTTGGCCGATCAGTGGGCCGTGGTGATGGGATCCTCACATGCCACGCCTATACTGGGGGGCCCCGCTTCCTGGAACGTCGCGACGCAGGGGCCTTGGAACTATGCGACGAACCGCGCGAAGATGTTGACATTCTGGAAAGAAGGGGCGCAAGCGCGAGGCCAATATGAAGCAGTATGGACAGTCGGGCTGCGGGGGAACGGCGACAGCCCGATGATAGGCGCCCAAACGCAGGCCGCTAAGATCGCGATCCTCGAGGAGGTATTCAGGGACCAGCGAGAGTTGCTGCGGAAGTATGTTGTTCCGGCGGGCGACGGAAAGATTGCTCAGGACTTTGTGATGTACAACGAAGTATTAGATCTTTCTTGACGACGGGTTGAAGGTTCCCCCGGACGTTACCCTGGTGTGGCCGGATGACAACTGGGGTTACATTCGCCAATTGCCGGATGCTGCGCAGCAAGAACGAACAGGCGGGAGTGGCGTCTATTACCATGTCGACTACAGTGGTCAGCCCCATGACCATTGCTGGTTCAGCGCGACTCCGCCGTCCAAAATCTGGATGGAAATGCGCAAGGCCTGGGACAACGGCGCCAGGACCCTCTGGGTAGTGAACGTTGGCGGTTTCAAGTCACAGGTAATTGATACGGATTTCTGGGCGCGGCTCGGCTGGAACATCGACGAATTCGGGCCGGAATCACAGCCCGTTTTTCTGAAGAAGTTTGCCGAGGAGTCGTGTGGCCAGGAAAACGCCGATGAGATCTCGTCCATCCTGGCGGAGTTCTTCCGATTATGTTTCATCCGCAAACCCGACACCATGGGCAGCGCCTTATGTGTCACTCGGCCCCACATCATACGCAGCGTCTGGGCGGCCGCGTTGCCATCGGAATTTGCCGATCTTTTGCTGCGCCAGTATCAATCCGTGCTGGACCGCGCGGAAAAGCTCGCGCTGGAACTTCCCGAGGGAGCGCGCGCCGCATATTTTGAGCTGGTTCTGTACCCGGTCAGGATGCTAAGCGCGAGTGGCTCAACTTTCATCAACTACGAACGCTATCTCCACAGCTCGGCCGACCCGACCAAGTCCCGTGAGTATGCGGACGCGGTCAAACGGTGGAACCGGATGATTGTTGAAAATACCGACGATTACAACAATCGACTTGAAGGGGGAAAGTGGAAACATATGATGACCGTCGGCGGCGGCGACTCCGGCTTTTGCGCCTTGTACAAACTTCCGAATATCGACAGCACCGCCGCCGAGCAGATACCCACTGCTACCGTAGCGGAGCAGACAAAGTGGAGCGCCGCCGCCGAGTTTCCCACGGGCAAGGTTTTGGGAGCGGCACAGTTTTCCAGAAAGTTCGATGTCCCCCCCGTGCGCTGGCAGGCGATTGAAGGCTTGGGTTGGAGCGGCCGGGCTATGGCGTGGGAGAAGATGGTTGCGGCTAACCGCTGGGAGGCGCCCGGCGATCTGGGGCGCGCTCCCCGGCTGGAATACGATATCCGCATCGATGACGCGACTTCGGACTTCCGTGTCCGCGTGCACCTCCTGCCTACCTTTCAGCTCAATCCGTCGGTGCCGTTGCGGGTGGCGGCAAGCCTGGATCAGGGCGTGCCGCAATTGCTGGAGGTGCCCGACAGTCGCTGCAGCGACAACAACAAGACCGGCAATCGCGACCAGACGGAGATGGCAAATCGGGTTACCGTTGAGTTCCCATTCAGCGCCAATGGCCGGAATTCGCGCACGGTAAAAATATGGACGCCCGACCCGGGAGTGGTGCTTGATCAAATCGAGATTCGCGTCCGGAAATAACCCGCGCTCAATCTTTGAGAAGCAAGGGAGCAGCGCGGGCATGCTTTGTAGGCCCGCGGTTCGTCCTGAAATGACATCCAAGTGCCGCGGACCTAGAGGACAGGTCCGCGCTACCTTGCTACATCGCATAGTTGCTTCAACATGACAGACTCACAACCATCATGTCTCTGTTGCAAGGCGGGAATCCGCTTCGAGCTTCCGCGGGTTTGTCCGGAGTGCGGTCATGAGTTTCGA
This sequence comes from uncultured Acidobacteriota bacterium, assembly GCA_963719115.1. GTDB lineage: Bacteria > Acidobacteriota > Terriglobia > UBA7540 > UBA7540 > Bog-366. The sequence continues at coordinate 34,591 of CAVRBF010000019.1, forward strand.
GGCAACGGCTGGGACGGAATCGACGCACACTGGAGGGCCAACCACGAACAGCGGTTGTCCTATGAGGATTTCTGGCGCTCTCTATGTCCGCGGCATCGCGGGTGAATCAGCCGTTGGTGATTCACCCTTCCATTCAGCAAGCTGCTGACGGACCTTGTCGGCATTGGGGTCTTCGATCTCTTCGTAAATCTTGAGCGCCGCATGGGCGTTGGCGATGGCTTGGGCGCGCTCGGCGAGCTTGCTGAGCGCCAAGCCCATGTTGAAGAGGGTCCTGCCCTCGCCTCGGCGGTCGCCAATCTCGCGGGCAATGGCGAGGTCTTGTTTGTAATAATCGATCGCGAGGCGGGGCTCCCCCAAGGCTGCGTAGGTAATGCCCAAGTTGCCTAGGTCGGCCCCTTCGCCTCGGCGGTCGGAAATCTCGCGGTCGATCTCGAGCGCTTTCTCGTGGAACCCGAGGGCGCGGCGGGGCTCACCCAAAGCGGAGTAGGCAATTCCCAGGTTGCCCAAGACATTGCCCTCTCCCTGGCGATCGCCAATCTCGCGGTGGATGGCCAGAGCTTGCTCGTAGTATTCGATGGCGTGGCGCGGCTCGCCCAAGGCCGCGTGGGCCAAGCCCAGGCTACACAGGGCGCCGCCCTCGCCCTGAAGGTCACCAATCTCGCGGGCGATAACGAGACCCTGTTCGTAAAGCTCGATGGCGCGGCGGGGCTCACCAAGGTCGAGGTACGCATTGCCCAGGTTGCGCAATGCGGCGCCCTCGCCCCGGCGATCACCCATCTCGTGGTGAATCGCCAAGGCCAACTCGTGATACTCGACGGCGCGGCGGGGCTCGCCTAAGCGAGCATAGGCCAGGCCCAGGTTGCCCAGCGCGCCGCCCTCGCCCCGCCTGTCACCAATCTCGCGGTCGATGGCCAGAGCTTGCGCGAAAAATTCGATGGCGCGGGAGGTCTCGCCCGAGCGAGCATAGGCCAAGCCCAGATTGCCCAACGCGGCACCCTCGCCCCAGCGGTCGCCAATCTCGCGGTGAATCGCCAGGGCTTGCTCGTAAAGCTCGATGGCGCGGGGGGTCTCGCCCAAGGCCGAGCAGGTCAAGCCCAGGTTGACCAGCGCGGCACCGTGGCCGCGCCGGTCGTTCAGCATCTTAGAAATCTCCAACGCTTCGGTGCAGTATTTTTGGGCCATGCGAAAGTCTGAGAGCCGATAGTACCTCTCACCGAGGGCGCTTAGCACGGCGAGGCGCTTGCGGAGAGTGACGGCATCTCGCCGTCCTTGAGTCTCATTCAGTTCCTGTAGCAAGCCACTGAACTCTTCAAGCTGTTTGCGGGTTTCGGTCACGGGCTGGCTGGGGAATGCTTTGTAACTCTCCATCAATTGGTCCAGCGCCTTCGCCTCAGCGGCCTCTCCGCCGAATTGGAAATGCCCACTGATCCACTGGGTGAAGTCGGGGGCCTGTTTAAGCAAAAGGGTGAATGATTCGCTTTCGAGCCAAAGAATGACAGGGAATGGAAGCTCGGAGGAAATGTATTCGCGATTAAAGTTTAAGCTGGCGATAAATGGGGTGCGACCCTGCCCAGCGAGGTTCTCCGCACTGGCCGATTGGTAAATTAAGCCATCAATCCCCGTAACCATCACAGCCAAGCGGCTGACGTTGATCGACCCATTGAGTCCTGCCTTCACAGCCGCGGCAAAGTTGCCGGAATAAGATGTGGAAATATCGACTTCCTTCACCGTCACGCCCAGACGGGCGGCATCCGTGGTGGCGCGCTGAATGACTTCCTTTCGCAGTGAAGGCAGGTTGCAGCGGGCGACGGCAAAGGTCGACCCGGAAGCGAGGTCGAGAAAGGCGAAAAGCCTCCGATAGGACTTCTCCGTCTCATCGACGACGCCGTTTGGGGCGAGATTTTCCGACGATGGCTTGGAAGGCATTGATAGGCTCAATCACCGGGTTGACGTCGTACCAAAGCTCCTTTCCATTGTACTCCAGGATGGCCAGGTTCGAGAGCAGTTGCATATACTCCGGACTTTTCTCGATGGTCTTTGTGGCCCACGTTCGGGCAAGTAGCTGGTAATCGGCAGGCTCTAACATGCGCTCATAGTCCTGCTGGATCGAGCGCGCGGCATCGTCCAAGGCCTCCGCGTCGAGGACCTCCAGCCCCCTTGCCTGCGCACTCTGTACGGCTTCACGAAGCAGGCGGATGAGCTGGCGAATCGACCCGCCGCTGCGCCGCACGAATTCCTTCGCCAGGGTCGGCGGGCGCAGAAGCGCTTCAACATCAAGTCGCTTTCCAATCACCTGAAGGAGCGCCTCCATGCCGGGCTCGAACGTGTCGGCCGACGATTTTCCTGCCCGGAGCTTGATATTGGGAAGAATCACGTGGTTGGGGAACACATTGGCCAAATGGCGGCGGGAGTAATACGTGTCAATCGACACCGTGTATACGGCATGACAGCGCATTTCTTGAAGCTGCGAGCCGTGGGCGAAGAATAAAGCCTCACTCTTATCGGGCGGCAGTCGGTCAAGATTGTCGAACACAATCAGGAGTTCGTGCGGCTTGTTCGCATCGCGCAGGGCTTTTGATGCGGCAGTCAGCAGAACGTTGGTGCTGCTTGCGAGGCCCCGGAACTGCCGGTCGAACTCCTGCCGCGTGGTGGTCACGCGCGAAGAACCGGCCTTGGCGTCCGCCGTCAGCTTGGCGAACATACGCGCGATGAACGGAATCTCTGCTCCGGCCTTCGCTTCCGTACTGATTCCGGCGGAAAGCTCGACGGATTCTTCCGTCTCTTTGGTCACGTCCATAAACCACTTCTCAACGTCGCGAAGCAGGCTCGCGCTTAGTGAGACTTTACGCTCGCGCAAGGATTCCAAGACTTGGCGGCAGACAACCAGAAAAAGGTCGGTGTAATCGACATCCAAGGGATCCAGGAAATCAACAACGTCCAGGTAGAGCATAAAGCAGGAACCGCACAGAGCCTGTTCCAATTGGCGCAATTCGGTCGATTTACCGGAACCGCGATGGCCGCTGAACGCAATGGGCGAGTGTTGGCCGTCGTCGCAGTTTTCAATCATCTGTTTAAGGTAGTCGGTAGCGCGCGAATTCCGTGCCCCAGTGAAGTCAACGTAGTACGGATCACCGCTCGGCAGCGACTGCTGCGGGTTGGCGGCTTGGAATGCTTCTCGAAGCGTTGTGGCTGGTGCCATCGGTTTCATCTCCGCCCGGAAGCCTACCACGGCTTGCTGTAGGTTGCTACAAGGACGGCTTGGCTCAGCAGTAACTCAGGCGCGTCTTAGTTGTCGCGATCTCTTTCTTCACCGCGAGCTTATCTCGGGTCCAAATCCAAGCGCGATTTTTTGGATGGCAATCATTACCGCTACCCGAGCGTGCCTGGGCGGTCTGGACAAGGGACACACGGGCATAAGGCGACGCATTCGCAGGCCAGGAAACCTCTGATTTTCCGTGTCCTCGGGTCAATTTGACGATAGGTCGCCTTGCCGCACTTTTGACGTCGAGTGCAAGCATTCAAATGCGAGCCTTCCGGGAGCAGCCGAAGTTGGCAACGGGCCAGGAGTTTTTACGGATGCTCATCCCATGACATTTTGACCGCAACAACGTCTCCCAAATTACCCGCACTAGCATTATTTTACTTGACATTACGGCAATTTTGTGCTACACAGATAGCTGATGATGGTAGGCGACGAAAGGCGGTAGGCAGAGGCGGTAGGCAGGAGGCGGTAGGCTGGAGGCAGGAGCTGGTAGTGGGTTCTTGTTGCGGCGACCGGCTACAACAATTTGGCTTTGGGCAAGACAACGGTGACGGCATGCCCCATTCAGATCGGTTGCGTAAGATCGCCCTTGGGTTATCACGAGTGAGAAAAGCCCACGGACAGGACTGCGCTACCATCTCCAGACGCAAGAAAAATGACGTTCCAACCCGGAATGTGTATGAAAACAAAAGAGCAGTGACAAGTGACAAGTGGCGAGTGGCGAGCGAGAGAATGTCCGAAGGTCAGCACCTAAACCGCGCCAATGATTCCGGCTCCTGACTCCTGGCTCCTGGCTCGGCACTTCAAGAAATGAAGGTGCAACCGGAGATATGTATGAAAACAAAGGATCGGCAAAATGAACATGCGCCGACACATGTTGATTCCGTGCGGTTCAGTTGGAGCTTTGTCCCAGAGCGGCATTCTGGCTCCTCGCTCCTGTCTCTCGACCCCGGCACTTCAAAAAATGCAGGTGCAACCGGAGATATGTATGAAAACAAAGGATCGGGAGAATGCACAAGCGCCGAGACGTGCTGATTCCGGGCGATTCAGTTGGAGCTTCGTCCCAGAGTGGCATTCTGGCTCCTCGCTCCTGTCTCCCGCCTCCTGCACTTCAAGAAAATGAAGGTGCAACCGGAGATGTTGTTGAAAACACACGATCGGCAACACGGGACACGGGAACGCGGGACACGGGGCGAGTAGATTCCAGTTTGTGCCCTCCAAGGAACGCTGGCCCCCCCGTGCAGCAGGGCGCGCCTGCGCCGGTGACGGGATATCCTGGGAACATGCTGAAAACAAAGGTACGCCAAAACCCAATCACTCATCACAAATCGCCATTCGCCAATGCCCTGTCTCCTGACTCCGCACTTCAAAGAATGAAGGTGCAACCGGAGATGTTATTGAAAACTCACGATCGGCCCCCATCGGCAGGGCGCGAGACGTAGAAACTCCAGGCCGTCGATCAGAGATCGACGCTACAATTCACGCTGCATGGTATAGCATGTGGCTTAAGCTGAATGACCGCAAATGCCGCTGAAAGCAATCCCCACTAACGAAGATCTGACCCACGCCGCGGAGCGATTGCACGCGCACCTGCTGAAACGTCATTACTCGCAAGGCCTGGTGCATGGACCTGACGCGGGGGTTCGGTTCCAACTGCGTCTTTGGCGGTTCTTCAAAGCCGCGCTGGATTTCATCCCCTGGCACGACGACTATGTCTTCATGCAGTCGCAAGGCTATTGGATTCTTGCCAATTGGATGCTGCATGAAGCGACAGGGGAAGCGAGGTATCGCACGCTCGCGTTGAAAAGCACGGAAGCAGCTCTCAGCTTGCAACAGCCGGGAGGATTTTGGCTCTATCCGTTGCCCGAGCGAAAACACCTGATTGCCACGGTGGAAGGAGACTGGGGGGCGATCGGTCTGCTGGCCACCTGCCAGCGCGAACCGCGGAAGGAATTTCTGCAAGCGGCGGTTGGCTGGTACGATTACCTGGTGCGGACGATTGGCTTTCAATCGCACACGCCGGGAGAGTCGATTAACTACTTTGACAAGCCACGCGGAAAGATCCCCAACAATTCGGTGGAAGCCGTTTGGCTCTTTTTGCGGCTGTGGAAGGCCACGGGGGACCCTCGCTATCTCCAGCATGTGGACGCCATGTTGGATTTTCTGGTGAGCGCGCAACTTCCGACCGGAGAATTGCCCTACGTTGTCGATGGCCCGCAGGAGAAAGGCCGGGTTCACTACCTCTGCTTCCAGTACAACGCCTTTCAATTCTTGAAACTTGCGTGGGCAGACTCCTTGCGCGCTGATGCCAGGGTAAAGACGATGCTGGCGCCCCTGGCCGGCTTTCTGGCGAAAGGCATTACCCCTGCCGGGGCAAGCGCCACCGACTGCACTCATGTGAAGCCCGAAACGGATTATTATACCGCCGTGCTGGCGGCGGCGATGTGGGAGGCGCAGCAAGGGCTAAAGGCCGGCGACAGTTTGCCGATCTCGGGCAACCACCGGCCATCAGCAAAGGAAGCGAGCGAGCGGTGTTACGCCCGCCTTCTCGAGCGGCAGCGGCCCGACGGAAGTTTTGCTTACACAACGGGCGATTACGGCATTCCTCCGCGACGGCCGGTCTTACCCCCGTCCCCAGGCCATGACGCTGTTTCACCTGCTTTATCCGGCGTGCGGGAACGGATTTGAAAAGAAAGTGACAAGTGACCAGTGACGAGTGACAAGCAGCGTGCCGCCGAAGCCAGCTATGCTTGCAACTGGCCACTAGCTTCATTCTGGTGCCAGCATGCCGAATGAACGCCCCGGGGTCTGCATCATCATCGAAAACTTGCCGGTTCCCATTGACCGGCGGGTGTGGCAGGAGGCGCGCACTCTGCGCGACGCCGGATATCGTGTTTCCGTCGTCTGCCCCAAAGGCTCCGGGTTCCGCAAAAGCCGCGAGACGTTGGAAGGCATCGAAATCTACCGCTACTGGCTGTGGGAAGCCTCCGGTCCGCTCGGTTATCTGCTGGAATACTCTCTGGCATTCGTAGGCCAATTCCACCTTTGCCTGCGTGCCTACTTGCGCACTCGATTCCGTGTCATCCAAGCGTGCAATCCGCCCGACACCATCTTCCTGGTCGCACTCTTTTTCAAGCTTTTCGGCGTGCGATTCATCTTCGACCACCACGACCTGAACCCCGAACTCTACGAGACCAAGTTCCAGCGCCGTGATCTGGGTTACAAGCTGGTGTGCTGGGCGGAGCGGCTGACTTTCCGAACCGCCGATGTGTCCATCGCCACGAACGAATCTTACCGGGAAGTGGCCCTGAGCCGCGGCGGCATGGCACGGGAGCGCACCTTCATGGTGCGGAGCTGCCCGGACCTGACGCGAGTGCAAAAGCTTCCCCCAAATCCTGAGCTGAAAGAGGGACGTCAACACTTGGTGGTCTATCTGGGGGTGATGGCGCGCCAGGATGGGCTGGACTTGCTGCTTGAGTCGATTGCGATTCTCACCAGGCTGCGGAACTGCGACGACACGTTGTTTGTCCTCATTGGCACCGGCCCCGAACAATCGCAACTGAAAACGTTGGCCCGTCAAAAGGGCCTGGGCGGACTGGTTAAGTTCACCGGCCGGCTGCCGGATGAAGACGTTGCCGCGTACTTTTCAACCGCAGAACTCGGTGTTGCTCCCGACCGGGCAACGCCCATGAATGACAAGTCAACCATGAACAAGATCATGGAATATATGGCGTTTGGCCTGCCCGTGGTGCTCTATGACCTGACGGAAGGGCGGCGCTCAGCCGAGGACGCCGCGTTGTACGCACGCCGTGACGACCCGGAAGACTTTGCCCAAAAAGTCAGGACGCTGCTGGAGTCGGAGAGCCTGCGAAAGGAACTGGGGGCGCGGGGGCGAAAGCGCGTCGAGGAAGTCTTGAATTGGCACCATGAAGAAGCTGCCCTGCTGGCGGCTTATGCGACGGCCCTGAAACGCTAACTCGCCCCGCGGCCGACCAGCACAATCGGGATCGTCTTCAGCAGGATTTTCCAGTCGAGCATCATGGACCAGTGGTCAATGTACTCCAAATCCAGCTCCATCCAGCGCCGGAAGCTCAGTTTGCTGCGGCCCTCCAGCGCCCACAAGCAGGTCAGGCCGGGATGCATGCGCAGACGGCGACGCTGCCAGCGCTCGTATTTGTCCACTTCTTCGGGCAGGGGCGGGCGAGGACCTACAAAGGACATATCACCCATAACGATATTAATGAGTTGTGGTAGTTCATCCAGGCTGAACTTCCGCATGAAGCGGCCCACAGCGGTGCAGCGCGGGTCGTTGCGGATCTTGAACACCGGACCGTCCACTTCATTCAAGGCTTCCAGCTCTTCGCGAAGCAGATCAGCGTCCGCACGCATCGAACGAAATTTGTAGAGGGTGAACCGGCGTCCGCCCAGGCCGCAGCGTGTTTGCGCATACAGTACGGGCCCGCGCGAGGTGAGTTTGACGAGAATCGCAAGAATCAGGAGAAGCGGAGAAAGCGCCACAAGTGCCACCAGCGACGCGGTAAAATCGAACGCCCGTTTAAGCAGCAGAGACTCATCCTCAGGCGTGGCAGAAAAAGTCAGCAGAGGTTTTGTGCCCAGGCGTTCAAGATAAACCTTGGAAATGGTCTGGGGGAAGAAGCTGAGCAGGACTCGCGTCTTGACTCCCTCTTCTTCACAGAGCAGGAAAGTATCTCCGAGCTTTTCCAGGTCTTCCTTGGCCACCACGAAAACCACTTCGTCAATCACCTGGCGGCGCAATAACTCCGGAAGCTCGATCAGTGCGAAGGCTGGATAGGAGCGCGCCATGCCGGAAGGCGGCGCGTCGCCGGTGGAAGCTTGAATGCGAACGAAGCCAAATAACCGGATCCCACGCGACTCATTTGCTTCCAGCGTGCGTGCAACCTCCCCCAACTCAGGACCGTCGCCGACCACCAGGAAGTTGCGATAGCCGCCGGCGCTTCGCCGCAGCGGTTCGGCAAAACGCCAGGCCACCAGGCGGAGCATGACCATCAGCGCGAAGTCAATGACCACGTAAATGCCCAGGAGGAGTCGGCTGACGAATTCCAAATTCAGGGCGAAAGTCACGGCAAAGAGCAGGATGGCGGAGATGAGGGCAACCTTCAGGGGATCCGCGAAAGCGCGGCGCAGGTCCTCCAGAGGAACCTCCCGGTAAATTCCCGTCGATAGCCCGACGCCCGCCACGATGATGGCGGCAAGGGGAATAAGACCGGGGTAATTCGCCAGTGAGAATAGAGGTCGCAGGCTCTCCAGGTGAGAGCGGATTGCGTGAGCCAATCCAATGCTTGCCAGCGCCAACAGAACGTCGCTGAGAAGGAAACAAACGCCAATCAACCGATTGTGGCGCGCGAACATAATGCTGCCCCTCGGGCAATCACGCCCACGCTATCTTAGCAGAACTCGCCGCATGGCAGACGCAGCGGGGCCGTGCCGTGCGACTGGGAACAGCGACGCTGTGGTACACTCGCCCACGGTCGGGCCTTCGATCTTTACATCGCCGCGCGGCGGGAGTTCGCTCTTGTTTTGGGCCGTGAAAGTCTTTTACGTTCTCGGAACGCTGCTCCTGTTGCAGTGCATCTGGTCGCTGCTGGACGGGTTTCGCTTTCTGCGGTTGTTACGGAGAAGCCGAAACACGCCGGCCGGAACGTACACCCCCTTTGCCGCCGTGGTCATCCCTTGCAAGGGGATGGACGCGGGGTTCGAAGCGAACTTGGAACGGTTCCTAAGCCAGGACTATCCGGACTACCAGGTTGTTTTCGCCGTCGCCACCGTTGAGGATGAAGCCTATCAACGTCTGCAAGAACGCCTGGCGAGACGAGGCGCGTCCGGCGTGGCCGTAAATCCCCAGACTTCGTTGGTGGTAGCCGGCTTATCAGAAGAGCGCGGGGAAAAGGTCAACAACCTCATACACGCTGTGGGCGCCATCCATGAGGCGGTGCAAGTGTACGTCTTTGCGGACATCGATGCGGCACCCTCCACGGACTGGCTGCGGTCGCTGGTGGCGCCGCTGGCGAACCCTGAATTCACGGTCAGTACCGGATTCCGGTGGTATCTCCCCGGCAAGGGCTTTGCGTCACGGCTGCGCGCCGCCTGGGATACATCCATTGCCACGATGCTGGGTGAACACGATCGCAATTTCGCCTGGGGCGGGTCAATGGCGATACGCGCCGCCGATTTTCGTCGGCTTGGAATCATGGAAAAGTACTGGCAGAACACTGTCAGCGATGACTATGCCGTCACGCGCGCGGTGCGGGATGCCGGCGGCAGAATCGCCTTTGTTCCCCGCTGCCTGGTGACCTCACGGGAGGAATCCGGACTGCGCGAATTTCTTCGCTGGTCAACGCGCCAGCTCATCCTTACGCGAGTTTATGCTGCAAACGTGTGGAAGGTGGGGCTCGTCAGCTCCACACTCTACTGCGCTACCATCATTTGGGGGTTAACCGTAGTGGCGTTGGCGACCGAGGCCAACCCGCGGATTGCGGTAGCTGCCACTCTGGCTGCGATTCTCTTACTCGGTATGGGCAAAGGCTACATTCGCTCCATAGTGGCACGCCAACTGTTTCCCACGGAGTTGGGAAATGGGGGGGGCTGCTATTGGCAACTGACGCCCCTGGTTCCCTGGATCACGCTGGGAAACCTTATCGCCGCCGGTTTGACCCGGCGCATGGAGTGGCGAGGGACGGAATACGAGTTGATTTCTCAGGATAAAGTCCGCGTGCTGCGGCGGAGCGGCTGGAACCGTGCTTAATGCTTTCCGCGCGGTGGCCGCGTGGCGTGCCGCGTGATATAGCGGGCGGGAGCCGCCACCCGTTTTTTCTTGGTAGGCTCCGGGACGGCTTCCGGCCCGGGCGGAACTTCCTCGACCACGGGTTCAGGCGCGCTGGGTGCAACCTTCGCCAGCACTTGGTCCATCAACGTGGCGCGAGGGCCGGACTTTTTTTTGGGTGGAACGACGGCGTTTTTGTAGGGATGCTCGGTGTGGCAAGTCTGGCAGACCACTTTCACAACTTCGCTTCCCATCATGCTGGCCACTGCATGATTCAGCAGCAGCTTGCAGCGCGGGCAGTAGTCGTCAATTTCATCACCCAGTCGTGGCACGGAAGCGGTCATGGGCGGTCCTCAGTTGTTCCTCATTCCTTTGACGGATTAGCAAGCCCGGTCATTATAGCGCGAGCGCCGCGAAAACAACACCGGCGGGTGCAATTTGACACCCCCCCGAGAATGCAGTTATCCTGAACAGTAGCCTTGGGAGATGGTGCCGGGGGTTGATCCCGGCTAAAACGCGGGGCTACAGCCCTGGAATTGACATCGGTGTGATTCCCACCTCCGAGCGGCTAAGCAAAACTCTTTGGCCATGACTTTCCCAGTAACGGTCTTAAAAACGACGATCCGGCGAGCAATTCGCCTCATCGCGCTGCCGCTTCTTCAGGCCCCGGAAGAGGCTCTCATGGGCGGGCAGGCGGTTATTGAAGGCGTCATGATGCGTTCACCGCACTCCTACGCGGTGGCGGTGCGGCAACCCAGCGGCGCGCTGGCAGTGACGCAGGCGTACCTTGACCGGCCCTCGGAACGCTATCCGTGGCTCAAATTGCCCATCCTGCGCGGCTTGGGCGTATTGGGACAGGCCCTCGTGCTGGGCATGCGGGCGTTGCGATACTCCGCCGAACAAGCGCTGGAAGAACCCGAAACCAGCCGCATCCGAGTCCCCCAAACCGAAGAAGTCAAAAGAGTTGACGGGGTGGATGCTGGCGGCGAACATCGCTTTCTCTCTCGCTTTTTTCATTGTCATGTACAAGTTGGTGCCGCTGTACCTGGCTACGGCCCTAACCCATCGCTACACCCACACTAACGATAATTTCACCGTAAACTTGTTGGACGGAACCATTCGGATCGCGTTGTTTGTGGGTTTCCTGATCCTGATCTCACAGTGGAAGGAAATTCAACGCGTGTTTGAATACCATGGTGCCGAGCACAAAGTGGTGTGGGCATTTGAGAAACGTGGCCCAATTGATGTGGCCACGGCGCGTACTTGCACGCGCTTCCACCCCGCTGCGGCACCAGTTTTCTACTGGTGGTGATGGGCATATCCATGGTGCTCTACATGTTCCTGCCGTTCCATACCTTTTGGCTACGATTCCTGGGGCGAGTGGTTCTGCTGCCGGTGATTGCCGGTGTTTCCTACGAATTCATCCGCTTTGCCGCGAAGTCGAAGGGAAGCTTGTGGAAGGCGGCGTCGCAACCCGGCCTCTGGCTTCAGCGCGTCACCACTCGCGAGCCCGACGACAGCCAACTCGAAACCGCCATCAAAGCCTTGGAAACAGCCATGGCGCTGGAGCAGAATCGTGGGGGGGAAATGATTGTGGCATGAGATGGGAGTCGGGAATAGGGACGCAAATGGCCCCCTACTCGCTACTCCCGAATCCCTATTCCCGGCCCTTTACGCTATGCATTACTTAGACAAGCTCGCAGAAATCGAAGCCAAGCACGAAGCGCTGACAGAGCAACTCGGCAAACCCGAGGTGTTGGCGGACAACGCCCTATATCAGAAAACCGCCAAGGCTCGTTCCGACCTGACCGAGATCGTCGATAAATTCCGAGAGTGGAAGTCGATCAGCAAGTCGGTTGAGGACACAAGAGCACTCTTGGATGAGTCCGCTTCCGACCCGGAAATGAAGGCCATGGCGCACGAAGAACTGATGGCACTGGAGAGCCGCCAGGAAAAGTTTGAGCAGGAACTCAACGTTCTTCTTTTGCCCCGGGATCCCAACGATGAGAAGAACGTGGTGCTGGAAATCCGCGCCGGCACCGGTGGCGACGAAGCCTCGCTGTTTGCCCAGGACATTTTTCGCATGTACACCCGTTACGCGGAGTCGCAACACTGGCGCGTGGAAGTGCTCTCCACCAGTTTGTCGGGAGTGGGCGGGCTGAAAGAAGTCATCGCCCTGGTGGAGGGTCAGAAGGTTTACAGCAAGCTCAAGTACGAAAGCGGCGTCCACCGCGTGCAGCGCGTTCCGGAAACCGAGCAGCAGGGACGCATCCACACGTCGGCGATCACCGTGGCAGTGCTGCCGGAAGCGGATGAGGTGGAAATCCAGATTGATCCCAAGGATCTCCGCATCGACACGTTCTGCTCCTCGGGGCCCGGCGGGCAGTCGGTGAATACCACTTATTCCGCCGTCCGCATCACGCACCTGCCAACGGGAATGATCGTGTCCTGCCAGGACGAGAAGTCGCAGATCAAGAATCGTGCCAAGGCCTTGCGGGTTCTGCGTTCGCGTCTTTATGAGATGGAATTACAGAACCAGCAGAAACAGATTATCGAGGAGCGCCGCTCGATGATCGGCTCGGGCGATCGCAGCGAAAAAATCCGCACCTACAACTATCCCCAGAATCGTGTGACCGATCATCGCATCGGGCTCACGCTGCACCAACTCGACCGGATTATCGACGGCAAAATCGGCGACATCATCGACGCCCTGATCGCCTACTACCAGGCAGAGAAGTTAAAGCAGCCACCGCGGCCGCAAAAGGGCGCGGAAGACGCGCCCTCCGCACTCGCCGGGTAAGGTCATTGGCGATTGACGATTGTCGATTGAGACACAAGTTGTCAGTCATCAGTCGTCGGGCTTAAACGGCTACCCTTTCTGACCGGAAATTCCTGAAAACTGACGATGACCCATCGAAAATCGACAATCTAAAATCGGCAATCGCCAATGTCTTCGCTTCGCGCCACACTTCGGGAAGGACTCCAGACCCTACTCTCTCATCAGGTCCCGTCCGCGCAACTCGCCGCGGAGCTGTTGCTGATGCACGCTCTGGGACGCGACAGGACCTACCTTCACGCACACCCCGAGGAGGAAGTGCAGCCGGCGATCGTGGAACGGTATAGCCAACTGATCGCGGAACGAATGACCGGCAGACCTACCCAGTACATCACGGGGCATCAGGAATTCTGGGGCCTCGATTTTGAGGTTACTCCGGACGTGCTGATTCCGCGGCCGGAGACGGAGCACGTCGTGGAATGCGTGCTGGGGATTGCCCGCCGCCAGAGTTTCGCCAAAGACTCCCCATTGCGCATCGTGGACGTCGGTACGGGATCAGGATGCATCTCTCTGGCCCTGGCTTCAGAATTCCGGCGCGCGATTTTGTTCGGTCTGGATATCTCTCGCGCCGCATTGGCCGTGGCTTCGCGCAATGCTGAGCGCCTCGGCATGCCGGAGCGCGTCAGGTTCTTGGAAAGCGATCTATTGGAACAGTTGTTCGCGGCTGACCTGGTGGGAACTTTTGACTTCGTCGTATCTAATCCTCCTTATGTCGGCAAGAATGACGTTGATAAACTGCAGCGGGAAGTTCGCGAATTCGAGCCGCGGCTCGCCTGGGGCGGGGACTTGGAACGGGGAGAAGAAATCTACGAACGCCTGTTCCCCCAAGCGCTTCAGGTACTCAAGCCGGGCGGGTACGTGGCGGTGGAAATCGGCTACAACATGCGCGAGCGCGTGGTAGCATTGCTGGGTGACGCGTGGGACGATGTTCAAGTCACGCCGGATTTGGCGGGAATTCCGAGAATCATCAGCGCTAGGAAATTAAAGTGAGGAATGTTCGGAATGAGCAAAAGCAGTCCGAAGAAGCTAGGTATAGCGCTCCTCTGCTTTCTTTTGCTTGGGGCGCTCGCCTTTCTGATACACAGGTCTCTGAAGTGAACTGAGCCAGCGAAGCTCTTTGTTCAGGCCTAGCCCCCAGCCCCGAGTCCCTGTATCATTCCTGCATGATGTTGCGCCAAATCCTCCACGTCGACATGGACGCCTTCTTCGTCTCCGTTGAGGAGCTGGAAAACCCTTCGCTGAAGGGTAAAGCGGTCATCGTGGGCGCCGATCCCGACGGCCGTGGAGTGGTGGCGGCGGCCAGCTACGAAGCGCGCAAGTTCGGCGTGCATTCCGCGATGCCGATCGGCACAGCAAAGAAGCTCTGCCCTCACGCCATTTTCCTGCGCGGCCAGCACCGCAAGTACAGCGAGTATTCACGCCGGATCCACCACATCTTTGAAGAGTTCACGCCCGTGGTGGAGATGGTCTCCATCGACGAAGCTTACCTGGATTTCACCGGGTGCGAGCGGCTGCATGGCTCGGCGTTCCGCGGCGCGGACCGCCTGATTCGGACCATCAAGGATCGGACGGACTTGAATTGTTCCATCGGCCTGTCAACCTCCCACCTGGTTTCCAAGATCGCCTCGGATCAAGCCAAACCCCACGGATTGCTTTACGTTCTCCCCGGTCGCGAAGCCCGATTCCTGGCGCCGCTGCCCATCCGCCGCATGCCCGGCATCGGAAAAGTGACGGAGCCGGAATTGCGCTCGCTGGGAATCGTCACCATCGGCGACCTTCAGCAGACGGGGCGCGAGAAGCTGCGGCAGCAATTCGGGACATTTGGCGAGTGGCTCTATACCAAGTCGTGCGGCCTGGACATCGAAGCGTACCAGTACGACGAAGAGCCCAAATCCATCAGCCACGAAACCACTTTCGACACTGACATCACTGACGTGGACGAAGTCGAGCGAATGCTCTCTTACCTGGCGCAGCTCGTGGCGCGGCGGTTGCGCGATCATGGACTCTTTGCGCGCACGGTCGGCCTGAAGCTGCGTTTTGCACCGTTCAAGACCCTCACCCGAGACATAACCGTTGACGAGCCCACCAATCTGGATTCCGTCATCTTCGCCAACGTGCTGCGGCTGTTGCTCAACGCCTGGGACGGCAAACAGAAAATTCGACTGGTAGGCGTCCGCACGTCCAATCTGGAACGCGCGGTGTTCCAACGCAGCCTGATTGACGCGGCGCAGCACGAGAAGCTGGATAAAGTGCTGCAGGCGGCAGACAGGCTGCGCGAGAAGTTCGGCTTTGATGCCGTGCAACTGGCGCGCTCCGTCGAGACGGGCAAGCAGCCCAAACCCCGCAAGCGCCGGGAGTTCCTCGGGCGGGAGAACTAAAGCCGCAGTGAGGTAGTGAGAAATCTAAAATGCCACTTTAGATTCCTCATTCCGTGCTAGCCTAAACCGGAAGCCCCAGCGGGCACACCTGAGCTGGAATCCAGGGAAAGGAACCCATGAAAACCGCCTACCTCGATATCGAAACGAACTACGTCGGGAACTTCACCGACCAGCGTCTGTTCAGGGACTGCAAGAATCACCGCATCACGGTGATCGGCGTGAGAGTCGTGGACGGGGAGGCCGATGCGTTCATCCAGTTGCTCGGAAACGACGTGACGCGGGACAATCTAATGCTGATGCTGAAAGGCGTGGAGCGCCTGGTGACCTACAACGGACGGTCAATTCCCGACAAGGTGAAAGGCTACACGGGCTTCGATTTCCCGGTGATCGCGGCGCAACTGGGCGTGGTGCTGGACAAGGAATTCCCGCATGTCGATTTGTGCCCGGAATGCTGGAGGAAAGGCCTTTGGGGTGGACAGAAATCAGTGGAGCAAGTGCTGGGGCTTAAGCGCAAACTTCCCGGCAAGGATGGCAAATGGGCCGACGATATGTGGAAGAAATACGAAGCGACCCGCGACGAAGCCCTGAAGAGGGAAGTGCTCGCTTACAACGAGGAAGACGTGATGATGCTCCGCCGCATTGAAGAGGCCTTGCAGAATCGATAGTGTGGAGCACTGCCGGACTCGGGAGGCGAACGCAGGATCGTACGCGCGCCTAATTCCCGCTTGCCTTTGTTCCCGGTCGCGGATAAAACTAAATCCCGTCATGCCTCGTCCGCACGATACCTCGAAGTTCCGCTGCACGCGCCAACTTGAGTCGGCGGCGTTGCGGCAGGGTTGGCGCCTGGTAGCGGGCTGCGACGAAGCGGGGCGCGGGGCGCTGCTGGGGCCTCTTTATGCCGCCGCGGTGATCCTCAACTTGGAGGTTCCAATCCCGGGAATCGACGACTCCAAGAAGCTCACGGCTGCCCGGCGCGAAACGCTGGCGAAGGAGATTCGCGCGCATGCTGTGGCCTGGCAGGTGGTGGCGATAACCGCTGAGGAAGTGGATGCGCTGAATGTCTACGAGGCGTCTCGGCAAGGCATGCTACGGGCGCTGAAGGCTTTGGATCCGGCACCCGATTACGTGCTCACTGACGCCATGCCGCTGCGCGAGGCGGACGGCGAGTTCGCCGTTCCTCATCGCGCCATCATTCACGGCGACGCGCAATCGGTTTCGATTGCCGCTGCCTCGATTCTGGCCAAGGTGGCTCGTGACGAGCACCTAGTCAAACTCGATGCCGAGTTTCCTCTGTACGGCCTGGTCCACAACAAAGGCTACGGCACGCGCGATCACCTGTCGGCGCTGGCGCGCTTCGGGCCCTGCGCCGAGCACCGCAAAACCTACCAGCCCGTAAAGGACTGCCTGCTGCCGCTGTTTCCCTTTTCACAGTCGGCGTAGCTCTGCTAATTGATGGTGGCTACGAAACGTCCTAAATATCCAGATTCTTCACGTCCAGGGCGTTGTCTTCGATGAACTGCCGGCGGGGTTCAACGACGTCGCCCATAAGAACGGTAAAAATCGAGTCGGCTTCCACCTGATCCTCGACCTTGACCTGAAGCATGGTGCGCTGGTCGGCGTCCATGGTGGTCTCCCACAATTGCTGGGGATTCATCTCGCCCAGGCCCTTGAAGCGCTGGACGGTGAAGGATTTCTTTCCCACGGACATCACGTGTTCAACCAGTTCCTTGCGGTCCTCGACGGTCACACTGCTGCCGTTCGAGGTGATCGTGAAGGGTGGGCGGTCGTATTCGCGCACGCGTTTGTGCAGATCGAATAGACGCCGGTATTCGGGGCTGGAGAGCAGTTCCCAATCGAGCGTGCGCTCAGGCTGGGTTTCGCTGTGGAACTCCAGGAAATGGATGTTGTGCTCTTCGTCGAGCTTGATTTCGGTTTTGAAGCCCTCAGCTCGCAGGTCCTTTGCGACCTTTCCCAACTTGTCCTGACTCTCGAGCTCGGCCTTCTTGCAAAGCTCCGCGCGCAGCAAAGCGTCAATGGGGCGCCCATCACCAATGCGCTTTTCCAGCTTGGCGTAAAGGTCAATGTACTCGCCAAAGGCCATCAGGAAGTCGGTGAGTTTGCCACCTTCCAACTTCGGCCTCGTGGTGCCTTCGCCGAATTCCACGGCGTGATCCTCCGTCGCGCGGCGCAGCACCTCACGGCGGAATTCCTTTTCGTCGTGGATGTACTGGGACTTCTTCCCTTTCTTGATCAAGTAGAGCGGCGGTTGGGCAATGTAGACGTTGCCATGCTCCACCAAGAGGGGCATTTGGCGGTAAAAGAACGTGAGCAGCAGCGTGCGGATGTGCGAGCCGTCCACGTCTGCGTCGGTCATGATGATGACTTTTCCGTAGCGCAGCTTGGCGAGATCAAAATCGTCCTTGCCGATGCCCGTGCCCAGTGCGGTGATGAGGGCTCGAATTTCCTCGTGCCCCAGCATCTTGTCAAAGCGCGCCTTCTCCACGTTCAGTATCTTGCCGCGCAGCGGCAGAATGGCTTGGTAGCGGCGGTCACGGCCCTGCTTGGCCGAGCCGCCGGCGGAGTCGCCCTCCACCAGGAAAAGTTCGCAACGGTCGGGGTCGCGCTCCTGGCAGTCGGAGAGCTTGCCCGGCAAGCCCCCGGAATCCAGCGCCCCCTTGCGCCGCGTCAGTTCGCGCGCCTTTCGGGCGGCCTCGCGGGCGCGTGAAGCGTCAATGGCCTTGGCGCAGATCTTGCGGCCCACCGTCGGATTCTTCTCGAAATACTCCATCAGCTTCTCGTAAACGAAGCTGGCCATGGTGCTCTGAATATCGCTGTTCAGTTTCCCCTTGGTCTGCCCCTCAAACTGCGGTTGTGGCACTTGGACGCTGACCACGGCCACTAAGCCTTCGCGCACATCCTCGCCCTGGAGGTTCTCTTTGACGTCCTTGAAGAGGCCCTGGTTCTGCCCAAACTGATTGATGGCCCTCGTCAGCGCCGAGCGAAATCCGGAAAGGTGCGTGCCACCATCGACGGTGTTGATGTTGTTGGCAAACGAAAAGACATTCTCCGCATACCCGTCGTTGTATTGAAGCGCGAACTCCATGTGAATGTTATCTTCACCCACTGGGCGGTCGATTTCCGCATAGATGGGTGTGGCGTGCAGCACGTCTTTGTTCTTATTCAGGTGCTTGATAAATTCGGCGATTCCGCCGTTGTAATGAAACTCACTGTTCTTGTTGCTGCGCTCGTCCTTTAGCCGGATCGTCAAGCCCTTGTTCAGGAAGGAAAGCTCGCGCAGGCGCTGCGCCAACGTGTCGTAGTTGAACTCAATCGACTCAAATATCTGCGTGTCGGGGAAAAAAGTGACCTTGGTCCCGCGCTTCTCGGTTTTTCCCGCTCGTTTGAGAGGCGCCAAAGGCTTGCCACGCTCGTACGACTGCTCCCACGTATAACCATCGCGCCAGATTTCCAACTCCAGCCATTCTGAAAGGGCATTGACCACTGAGACGCCCACACCGTGCAAGCCGCCGGAAACCTTGTAGCTTTTGGAGTCGAATTTCCCGCCTGCGTGCAGGACGGTCATGACCACTTCCGCGGCCGACCTGCCCTCTTCCTTGTGCATGTCCACGGGAATTCCGCGGCCATTGTCGGTGACGGTCACCGAGTTGTCGCCATGGACGACCACGGTGACCATATCGCAGAAACCCGCCAGCGCTTCGTCCACCGCGTTATCGACCACTTCCCAAACCAAGTGGTGCAATCCCACCGGTCCCGTGGAACCAATGTACATGGCCGGGCGCTTGCGCACTGCCTCCAAACCACCCAACACCTTAATGCTGTCGGCGTCATAGGCTTGGGCACTATTGGCCTCGGGCGCTTTCGGTTTCCCCCCGTTGCCATTCTCTTCGCCCTTCTTAGGCTTGCTCTGGTTGTCGTTCTCTTCTTCTTTCGGCTTACTCACGTGACTGCACAACCTCCTGATTGATTCGTGCTGCTATGGCGGCGTTCTCCCCCCGCCGACGCGGATATCCCATCAGCGCTACGATCATTCCAAAACAGAAAGGCCGACAGAGAAGCAAACTCCCTGTCGGCCGATAGTGCGGCAATACAGCGAGAACGGGTAGGGTAGTTTCAGTATGACCACTTCCTTTTGGCTTTGTTCGCAGGCCGCCGACCGACCGAATGGCTTCGCGTGGCGATCCTCAGATCCGCATCGGCATTACCACGTAGCGATACCGGTAAGCGTCCTGCTCCGCCGGCCGCAATTGTCCGGCGCTTTGCTCGTCCTTCAATTCCAAACGGATCTTTCCCCCATCCCCGACCACACTCATAAAATCGAGGAGGTACTGATAATTGAATCCGATCTGCATCGCGTCCTTGTCGTAAGTCGCGTCCAGCACTTCGTGCGCCTCGCCGTACTCACCACTAGAGGAAAAGACCTCCACGCGATCCTTGTCAACCTGCATGCGGATGGCGTGCGAGCGTTCGTCTGCCAAGAGAGCGACACGGCGAATGGCCGCGGCTGTCTTGTCCTTGTCCATCTCCACGATCTTGGTATTCTCGCGCGGCAGCACCGCCTCATAGTTCGGGAATTGACCGGTCAGCATTCGTGAAATCAGCACGCGGCTGCCGATCTGAAAGAATAGGTGGCTGTCGTCTTTGGAAATATCAACTGGCGTCTCTTCCTCCACTTCCGCCAGCAGCCGCAGGAGTTCACCCATGGCCTTTTTTGGCACCAGCAGGCGAAGTTCATTCTTCAGG
Organism: uncultured Acidobacteriota bacterium; assembly: GCA_963719115.1. Lineage (GTDB taxonomy): Bacteria > Acidobacteriota > Terriglobia > UBA7540 > UBA7540 > Bog-366. Next base: position 54,630 of record CAVRBF010000019.1, read on the forward strand.
CCCTGCACGGGCACGTCGCGCTCGACAATCGCCAAGCGATGACCGTCTGTGGCCACCATGCTGGCACTGTCAGGCTTCAGAACCAGCAGCGCGCCGTTCAAGGTGTAGCGCGATTCCTCATTGGAAATCGCGAAAATGGTCTTCTGAATCATTCCACTGCAAACGTTGGCGGGCAGAGAAGCCAGCGCCTTGGGAATATCAGGTAAGGCCGGGAAGTTGTCCCTCGCCATGCCCACAAGTTTGAAAGATGAGCGCTCGCAGTTCACCTGCACCCAGTGATTTTCCAGAAGTTTAAAGCGCACTTCCGCATCGGGCAACGAGCGGACAATTTCAAAAAGGCGCTTGGCGGGAATCGTTCCCGAGCCGCCCTCCTTCACCTTGGCGGGACATCCACACCGAATGCCGAGGTCGAGGTCGGTCGCGCTTATGCGCAGCGTAGATTCGTCAACCTCGAACAATAGGTTGGAAAGAATCGGAATTGTGGTCTTTCTTTCCACTACACCCTGCGTAAGGGTCAATTCCTTGAGGAGCTCGGCTTTACTGGTAGAAATCTCCATAGAAATTATCTCTCAGAGAATAGTATTTAGTAGTAGTTCTGTGAGTTTTGTGGAAAAAGTGGAAAGCTCTCCCAGAACCAATAGCTTACAGGCATTTCGACTGTTGATGACGTACTGCAAATTGTGGAAAGCCCCCCGGTTCTTGCTCGCTCCACTAAATTTCACAAGTCTCCCACTCAAGCCATATTGCATATTTCCGGTAAATCTAATTAAGACTATCACGTAGCTTGTTGATAAGTCTGTTTAAATCTCTATCTTTCTCGCGCATTTCGGCAATTTTATTGATCGAGTGCAGCACCGTCGTGTGGTGCTTGCCGCCGAACTCTCTGCCGATCTGGGGCAGGGAGGCGGGAGTCAACTCCTTCGCCAGAAACATGGCGATCTGCCGCGGGTAGGAGATTCCACGGCTGTTGTCTTTTGCTTTCAACTGGGGCAGGCTGATGCCAAATTCCCGGCACACCGCGCGCTGGATGTTCTCAATGGAAACACGTCGTTCATCCTGATCGACCAGGCTTTTGAGCACCTGTTGTGCCATCGAAAGGCTTACAGTAGCGCCGGTCAAGGAAGAGTAAGCCAGTAGGCGTGTCAGAGCGCCCTCCAAGTCGCGAATACTCGACTTGATCTTCCGGGCAACAAATTCACTGACATCGTCGGGTAGCGATACTCCCTGGGTTTCGCTCTTCTTGGCCAGGATCGCCCTCTTGGTTTCAAGGTCGGGTGCCTGCAAGTCAGCCGTCAAACCCCAGGCAAAGCGCGAGCGCAGTCGCTCTTCCAACCCAGGAATTTCCTTTGGCGGGCAATCGCTGGAAATCACTACCTGCTTCTGCGCTTCGTACAAGGCATTGAAAGTGTGAAAGAATTCTTCCTGGGTTCGTTCCTTTCCGGCGATGAACTGAATATCGTCCATCAGCAGGATGTTGACGTTGCGGTATTTATCCCGGAACGATACCATGCGGTCGTAGCGAAGGGAATTGATGACGTCGTTGGTGAACCCTTCCGAACTGACGTAAGCCAGCCGCATCTCCTTCCACTTGCCTTTGACCAGATGTCCAACGGCCTGCATCAGGTGGGTCTTGCCGAGCCCCACACCGCCGTAGAGAAACAGTGGATTATAGGCCTTGGCGGGAGTTTCCGCCACGGCCTGCGCCGCCGCGTGGGCGAATTGATTGCAATTTCCCACAACGAACGTGTCGAACGTATAGCGCGGGTTCAACTGGTGATCAACCGAGTCGAAGTCCAGCTTCGTTTGCAATGCCTGGCTCTCTCTCGCTTCCAGGGATTTCTTTTCCGTATCTTCCTCCACCACGTACTGCACCTTACGCACGTCGGAGTTGATATGGCCAAGAGCCTCGTTGATCAAAGATCCGTAGTGCTCCTGAATCCAATCTTGGAACTCGCGGTTCGGAACCCGCACGACCAGTCCCTCCGGGATGACGTGGCTGAAGCGGGTGGGGCGAAGCCAGGTTTGGTAACTCTGTGTGTTCACCTTCGACTTCAAATAGCCCAGAATTTCTTGCCACGCGTTCATGGTGGTTTCAGAGGGAATACAAGTTGCTGGCTCCGATGGGTAGGAGCGTTGCCGGTTCAAAGCTAAGCTTTGCTGCGAACTCACAGGGCTTGGCGTCACAAAGGCGCCTTAATCGCTGCTAACAGTGCACGAATACTTCCCATTCTTTTGGAATTGAGACACTCCGAAGAGGGCAAAAAGCCTTGTCAGAGGTGATTTGTTTCACCGTCCTAATATACCATGAATTCGAGGTAATTCCAACCGCGCCGCACCCTTGAAAATAGCGGCTCCGCGCGAGGAAACACCTTTGCAATCTGCGACTTCCTGATGGCAAGAAAAAGGTGAAGATTTTCATCTGAGTGACAACGGGATGAAACCCCGTTCACGAGCCGCTACTGCTCACTACTAATAATTTTGCCACGCCGCGGTTGGACGCACCTAAACTTGTGGACAACCGCGGTTTATTGTTGGCTTCCAGCACGATTCTCCAGCAGGCGGGCGATCTCATCACGCTGGGGGACGCGCAATTGCATCTCCCGGTCACCGTCCATGATGCGAAGCCCTTCCTTTCTGGGACGGATCTCGCCGATGACGCTGGCGGGAATTCCGCCTCCCGAGTATTCCCGCAGCAGGCGCGGAACTGACTTTGGGGCGGCGACGACCAGCAACGCGCCGGAGGCGATCAGGGCTAGCGGATCGAAGCCTAGTGCACGGCTGAACGCGAGGGTTTCCGGCAGAATCGGGATCTTGTCCTTCCAAACGCGCAGCCCCACGCCGCCCGCGTAAGCAAGTTCCGCCAGTCCGGAGAGCAGACCGCCTTCCGTGGGGTCGTGCATCGCATGAACATCTCCGAACCGGACGGCAGTTTGGGCCGCCGCAAGCACACTGATGCCGGGATCAGACAGCCAGCGCTTCGCCCGGCTGACCGCTTCCGGGCCCACTTTGCGCTGTAGTTCAGCTTCTCTTGCCCGAGCCAGAATCGCGGTCCCTTCGATGGCGACGCCGCGCGTCAGAATAACGAGGTCGCCGGCGCGCTGGCTCTCCTTTCGAATCAATTCCGCCTTATTCACCTCCCCCAGCATTTGGCCAACAACGATGGGCCGCTGCAAACCGGAGGTGATTTCCGTATGCCCTCCGCAGAGCGTGATCCCCAGGGCTTTGCAGGTTTGGAGGATTTCCCGCAGGATCTGCCGCGCCGTCTGCGCGGTTGTACGGCCTTCCGGCAGCAGCACTGTGGCGAGGAACCAGCGAGGTCGGGCGCCGAGCGTGGAGACATCGTTGGCGTTGACATGGACGGCGTACCAGCCAATGCGCTCTTCGGTGAAAGTGATGGGGTCAGTTTTGGCAATAAGGTACTTCGTTCCCAGGTCGATCACCGCGGCGTCTTCCCCGTAGCGCGGACCGATGACCACGCCGGCGGAGACAGGGGCCTGGCACGTGCGCAGCAAGGCGCGGAAGACAGCGGGCGGCAATTTGCCAATAGGAAGAGTCTCAGCGGTACCCATCGCCCCGCGAGTATAGCTCCGCTGAGGTTCCCTGGCCAGCAGCGGTGCGAACCATGGCCTAAACTGCGCCTCTGAAGGTTTGATTCCAACCCTCCCACCTATCGCTTGCCAATGATGACTTCTAAGGATATTCTTTTCTCGGTTCCCTTTGATGCATCAGGTATTGGGAGTGATACCAGCGCGACTGGAATCCACACGGCTGCCGGGCAAGCCGCTGCGGAAAATTTGCGGGCGTCCGATGATCGCCTGGGTATACGAAAACGCGCGTCAGGCGGCCTGCCTCGATCATCTGCTGGTCGCGACGGACTCCCCGGAAGTCGAATCCTACTGCCGACAGGCAGGCATCGCCGTCATGATGACTTCGCGCCAACACAAATCGGGAACGGATCGCCTGGCGGAGGTTATGGCAAAGGAACCGGCCGCGATTTACGTCAACATTCAAGGTGACGAGCCGATGATCACCCCTGATCACCTGGAGCGATTGCTGAAACCATTTCGCGAGGCTCCCGCCACCCAAGTGTCAACCCTCAAGGTGGCGATTGACGCGGAGACTGCTCTGGATCGCAATGTCGTGAAAGTGGTGACGGACCTTGCCGGGCGGGCGCTCTATTTCTCCCGTGCGCGCATTCCCTTCGAGCGCGACGCAACAGGGCAGGCGCAATACTTCAAGCACCAGGGATTCTACGCCTTCCGCGCTGCGGCGCTCGACACTTTTCATCGTTTACCGCCTACCCCGCTGGAAAAACTGGAAAAGCTCGAGCAGTTGCGTTTCCTCGAAAATGGCATTGGCATCGCAGTAATGGAAACTCTCCACGATACGATTGGCGTGGACACGGAAGAAGACCTGCACAGGGTAGAGGAGCATTTTCTCCGCTTGAACTTACATCCGGAAAAGTGATGAGGTCCTATGCGAATAAAAAAGGCAACGAAGAAATACGAGGGGTGGCTGGCCAAACACATCAGTATTGTCTCTGCCGATCTGGCGCTGAAGCACACGCGCATGGCCGAGGATTCCTTTCAGTTCCTGCGCGCCACTTTCTACCGTTGGATGCAGTTGTGGGACAAAGTCTGTCCCGATCTGGCGCGGGCTCCGCGGGTGCTGGCCGTGGGCGACCTGCACGTGGAGAATTTCGGCACGTGGCGCGACAAAGAGGGCCGGCTGATTTGGGGGGTGAATGATTTTGACGAAGCGTACCCCTTGCCGTACACCATCGACTTGGTGCGTTTGGCAGTGAGCGCCCACATGGCCATCACCGGGAACCATCTCGCCGTAACCCATGAGGATGCCTGTGCGGCCATCCTGGCGGGGTATCGGGAAGGGTTGGAGGCCGGCGGCAAGCCGTTTGTGCTCGAAGAGGACAACAAGTGGCTGCGCGAGGCGGCAACCGGTGAATTGCGCGACCCGGTTCACTTCTGGGGAAAAATGAACGCGCTTCCCTCCGTTCGCGGCGAGGTTGCCAAGAGCGCGCGGAAGGCCTTGGAAGATCTTCTGCCCACGCGCGGCCTGGTCTACCGGGTCGCGCACCGCGTCGCGGGATTGGGCAGTCTGGGGCGCGAGCGCTACGTGGCGATTGCCGATTGGGAGGGAGGCCGCGTGGCGCGCGAAGCCAAGGCGTTGTTGCCTTCAGCCTGCGTCTGGGCCAAGAACGACGAGGGCTCGAAAAAGATCTACTACGAGGAAATCATCACCACAGCGGCGCGCGCAGTCGATCCCTACGTGCATCTGTGTGGCCGATGGATCGTGCGCCGCCTGGCGCCCCATTGTTCGCGCATTGAGTTGGGCGCCATTCCCAAGAAGCGCGATGAGGAACGCCTGCTTCACTCCATGGGATTTGAAACCGCCAATATCCACCTCGGCAGCAAGGGGGCCATCAAGAATGTGCGTCGTGACCTTACCAAGCGCAAACCGGGATGGCTTCACGAAGCGGCGAAAAAGATCGGAGACGCGGTGCGCAAAGACTGGGAAGAATGGCGGAAAGGTTAGAAAAGCGGCGTCGAGTGATGAGTGACGAGCAAAGAACCCCACAAAAGACTTCCTACTCATCACTCGTCACTCATCACTTCTCTCCCACCAGGTACTTGCAGCCTTCCGGTCCCATGTGGGCGGAGTGGGGAGTCTTGCCGGGGATATCGAAGCGGTCACCGGGTTTGTACGTGCGGGTTGCTCCATCCAGTGTAACGGTCATCTCACCGGCCAGGATAATGTGGGCGGAGACGTCGGGGTGCTGATGGGGAGGGTAGTGCATATCGGGACCGTCCTCCCATACGTAAACATCGTCAAAACCTTCGTCCTGCAATTGTTTCGTCAACTGAGCTTCGTCCATTTTGCGCAATCTCCTTCGATTTTCCTGGGACGCAAGATGTGTGGTCTCATCTCTCTCTACCGGAAGAGTTGATGGGCCACCTCCGCGATATACCGATCTGACCTTTCCCTGCCCATCGAGGTGCTGAACATTTTGTAAGGCCGGCGCTTGTGCCCCCAACACCTATTGTAATATAGAGCGGGCGATGTGAGACTGAAAAGGATGCCGTCTTTTTGATTGACTCGCAGGGGCCGGTTCGACAGAAGAACCCAAGCAAGCCTACACTCAGACTTAGATGCAGATCGTGGGAGGAAGGATATGGAATTTCGCACGCTTGCCAAGACCGGCTTCAAGGTCTCGCGCCTCTCGTTTGGCACCATGACCTTTGGCGCCCAAGCCGACGAGGCCACCGCACAAGCCATGGTTGACTGCTGCCTTGACGCGGGCATCAATTTCATTGACACGGCGAACGTCTACAATCACGGTGCGGCGGAAACGATTACCGGCAAGACGCTCAAGGGCCGGCGCGACAAGGTGATCTTGGCCACCAAGGTCTGCAATAAGGTGGGCGACGCGCCCGATGACGAGGGCCTGTCGCGCGCCGCCATGCGCAAAGCCATCGACGCCAGCCTTCAGCGCCTGGGAACGGACTACGTCGACCTCTATTATCTGCACCTGCCCGACTATGCCACTCCTATTGAAGAAACGCTCGAAACCATGGAAGAATTGGTAAAGGTTGGCAAGGTGCGTTTTCCCGCGATTTCCAACTACGCCGCGTGGCAGGTGGCGGAGATCCTTTGCATCTGCGAAAAACGCGGCTACCATCCGTACCTGATTTCGCAGCCCATGTACAACCTGATCGCTCGCGGAATTGAAGATGAATACTTGCCGTTTTGCCGGCGTTTTGGGGTTGCGGTGGTTCCCTACAATCCGCTGGCGGGAGGGTTGCTGACCGGCAAACACTCCCGCGGAGCCGGACCGATATCCGGCACCCGCTTTGACGGCAACAAGATGTATCAGGACCGCTACTGGCATCAGGATGACTTTGCAGCCGTGGAAGAGTTGCGCTCCGTCGCCGCGGATGCGGGAAAAAGCTTGGTCGAACTGGCGTTTCAGTGGCTGCTGGCCCAGCCGATTGTCGATTCGATTATTCTGGGGGCTTCGCGGCTGGAGCAACTCCAGGAAAACCTGAAAGCGGCACAAAATGCGACGTTGGATAAATCCACTTTCGACCACTGCGACGCAGTGTGGAAGCGCCTGCGCGGCGTTACGCCAAAGTATAATCGATAGGTTAAGAATTCTGAGTGATGAAAACTGGCTGCCAGGATAACTTCGTGGAGGAGTGGTTCACTGGTTGGAAGTTAGGACATCCTATGGCGAAGGCCGAAAACGAGCCGATTGAGTGGGAAGACTTTGAAGCTGTGGCAAAACGGCCCTTTGACCAGCATATCCGTAACTCGTTTGTGCATACCTATAAACCAGTTCTGGACGACGCCAATTTCCGTTCGTTTAACTCGATGGAAGAGTACCGGCGGTGGTGCAAGGAAAACCTGCCCGATTGGCTCGGGTTCAGCAGGGATTGATCCGCTATGCCAGCTTTCGAATTCAGGAGCGCGCAAGAGCTGGGCCAGGTGTTCGAGCGCCACGAAATCAAATACCTTTTCTTTGGAAAGTCCGGCGCAATTCTACTCGGTTATGCGGACACCACTCAGGACGTGGATCTCTTTCTGGACAAGCAGCGAGAGAACTGTGAGAAGGCCGTTGCCGCTCTCCGGGAGTTGGGCTTTTCACTCTCCGAGCAGGAACAGGCGGAGATTCGGAGCGGCAAGGATTTCATTCAGTTGCGAAACGGCCCCTTCGATGTCGATCTAATCTTTGCGCCGGATGGCATTGAGAAGTTTGACGACGCGTGGAAGCGCCGGGTAGAAAGGCACGGCTTTCCCATTGCGAGCATGGATGACATCATCGCAAGCAAACAAGCCGCGAATAGGCAGAAGGATCGCGAGTCGTTGCCCCGACTGCTTTCGTTCCGCGAGTGGCTCAGGCGAAGGTCCTGATCAACAGGGGCTACGACCGGACTTGCCGGTCGACCGAGCTTTCCCGTCATATTTGAGGGTGTGTTTGATATAATCTCTCCCCACGGAGCATGGGGACACTGTGGAAGGGAGCCCTACTCAATTGCGCGCATTCGATTACGCAGCACCGAAGACCTTGACGGAAGCGGTAGCTCTGCTCGAGCAGTGGGGCGAGCGGGCACGCGTGTTGAGCGGCGGCACGGACCTGATTGTGCAGGTTCGCGAGGACCGGCGCGATCTCGATTTGATGATCGACGCCAAGCACATCCCGGAGATGACGGAACTTGCGTACGACCCGGCGACGGGATTAACGCTTGGCGCCGCCGTCGCTTGCCAGCGCATGTATGACGACCCGGCGATCCGCAAGGCCTACCCGGGTTTGATCGATTCCGCGGAGCTGATCGGCGGGACGCAAATTCAGAATCGCGCCTCGTTTGGCGGGAACCTCTGCAACTCCTCGCCGGCGGCGGATTCCATTCCCGCCATGATTGCCTATTCTGCCACCTGCCGGATCATGGGCCCCGGCGGTACGCGGGAAATTCCTGTGGAGAATTTCTGCACGGCTCCCGGCAAAAATGTGCTGCGGCCGAATGAGATTCTGGTGTCTCTCCACTTTCCACCGCCACCCCAGAATTTTGGCGCCAGCTATCTCCGCTTCATTCCTCGCAATGAGATGGACATTGCCGTGGTGGGGTGCGGAGCTTCCGTGCAACTCAGCGCGGATCACAGCACGTTTGCGCAGGCGCGCGTGGCTCTGGGCGCCGTTGCCCCCACGCCGCTGCTGGTGGAAAACGCTGCGGGATTGGTGGGCCAGGCGGTCACCGAGGATGCGATCAACAAGACAGCAATCGCCGCTCAGGCTGCCTCTCGGCCCATTACGGATATGCGCGGCACGGCGGAATATCGACGCCACCTCGTCGGCGTATTGACGCGGCGAGCGCTGCGCAAAGCCGTCGAGCGCGCCAAGGCGGTTTGAATTGTCTATTGACCCCCCGCGATCGCGGGAATGAAGTGCACGTCGCTTTGGGGCGACAGTTCACATTCCAGTCCTTCACGGCGAATGGCGCCGTCCACAAACACACTCAGGCCTGCCCGAAGCTGACCACCTTCAATCAATCGCTGTTTGATTCCGGGATAGCGCTCGTCAAGTTGCTCGATGAGTTCACCGACAGTCGAACCCGTGACTTCAGCTTCCTGCGCCCCAGCGGTGAGTGAGAGCAACAATCCCGGAATGTGAACGACCGCCATCGCTTCTCAGGATTACCTTTCGCTACACTTTTGCTTCCAGCGCCTTCGCGACGCGCGGCGGAGACATAGGCAGATCGCGCAGGCGCACCCCCACCGCATGATAGATGGCATTGGCCATGGCGGCCTGCGGCGGAACGATGGGAACCTCGCCCACCCCGCGGACTCCGTAAGGGTGTTTGGGATTCGGCACCTCGACGATGATGGTTTCAATCATCGGCAGATCCAGGCTGGTGGGCATGCGGTAATCCAAAAAGCTGGCATTCAGCATCTGCCCTTTGTCGTTGTAGATGTACTCTTCGTTCAATGCCCAGCCGATGCCCTGGACGGCGCCGCCTTGCATCTGCCCCTCAACGTAACTGGGGTGAATGGCCCGGCCCACGTCCTGCACGACCGTGTAGCGCAGCACGGTGACTTTGCCGGTTTCCGGGTCAACCTCCACGTCGGCGATGTGCGTTCCGAAGGCGCCGCCTGCTCCCTGCGGAGTGACGGTCACACGCGCGCCCACATCCACGCCTTTGTCGTAGAGAATCTTCGCCAGTTCCTTAAGGGTGACTTTCTTCGACTCATCGCCTGCCACATGCATGGACGCGTCCTGGTAGGTGACGGCGTCCGGCGCCACCTTCCACATCTCTGCGGCCTGCTCGATCAATTTCCGCTTGATTGCCTGTCCTGCTTCGTAAGCGGCCCAGCCGGTGGCGAACGTTACGCGGCTTCCGCCCGTGACCTCCGTATAGCCGATGGAATCGGTATCGCCGACGGAGGGAATCACATCCTGGGCGGAGATTCCCAGCGTTTCCGCCAGTTGCATGGCAATGGAGGTGCGGCTGCCGCCGATGTCCACCGAACCTTCGATCAGAGTCACCGTGCCATCGCCATTCAGCCGCGCCATGGCACTGGAACTCAGGCCGGCGTTCATCCAATAACCGGAGGCGACTCCCCGTCCGCGGTTGGGGCCGGAAAGCTTCGACTTATAATGCCCGGAATCGCGCGCCGCCTGCAGGGTTTCGATGTAGCCGATTTTCGCATGCGGGATTCCGTGCGACTGCAAATCGCCCTCTTTCGCGGCGTTTTTCAGGCGGAACTCCAGCGGATCCATCTTCAGCATTTCGCAGAATTCATCGATCATGCATTCCGTCGCGAACTCGGAGTTGGGCGCGCCGGGAGCACGGTACGCCGCCGTCTTGGGCTTGTTCACCACCACGTCGTACATGTCAACGGTGCTGTTCTCGATGTTATAGGGCGCAAACATGCACACGCCGCCCGCGCCCACCATCGATCCGGGAAAAGCCCCCGCCTCGTAAATCAACGTGCCCTCAGCGGCGGTGATTCGTCCTTCCTTGGTGACCCCCATTTTCAGTTTGACGTGGGAGCCGGAGGTGGGACCGGTAGCCAAAAAGACTTCCGTGCGATTCATCACCACCTTTACCGGGCGCCGCGACTTGCGTGAGAGCAGCGCCGCCACGGGTTCGCCGTAAGTGGGAATCTTGCCGCCAAACCCGCCGCCGATCTCGGTGGGAATGACCTTCAGTCGGGAAACCGGAATTCCCAGAATCTGGTGTGTGGCGCCGCGCATGCTGAAGGCTCCCTGCGTGGTGCACCACAGCGTGACCTGCCCGTCGGCATTCCACATGGCGGTGGCGGCGTGCGGCTCAATGTAACCCTGATGAACGGTCGCGCAGCGGTATTCCCTTTCCAGAATATGGTCGGCCGCGGCGAAACCTTTGGCCAAATCACCCTTGCGAAATTGCTGGTGCGAGGCGACGTTGCCGGGCTTGGAGCTCTTCTTCCCCATCTCGTCCATGAAGAGGTCGTCGTGCAGCAGGGCCGGCTCACCGCGCATGGACTGAAGCACATCCATCACCGGCGGCAGAACTTCGTAGTCAACCTCGATCAGCTTCAGCGCCTGATCCGCGATTTGTGCGGTTACCGCAGCGACCGCGGCGATGGCATGGCCGTGGTACAACACTTTGCCCGATGCCAGAACATTGTGGCTGAGATGCTTCAAGGGAACCAGGCCGAGTTCTCCGAGGTTGGCGGAACTGCCGCCGGGATCAGGCAGGTCGGCGGCTGTAACCACGGCCTTCACGCCTTCCAGCGCCTCGGCGCGCTCTGTGCGGATGGACTTGATGCGAGCGTGCGCGTGGGGGCTGCGCAACACCCGGCCGTAGAGCATTCCCGGCAGTTGCACGTCCGCACCATATACGGCGCGGCCCGTCACCTTGTCCTCTCCGTCGTGACGGATGGGGCGCGTGCCAATCACTTTGTACTTCGTTTCACTTGCGGTGATCGTACCCATACGATTCCTCCTTGCAGCAGCACCATCACACCGGGCGTCGCAACGTCCTGGTGGCGGGGTAAACCCGCCGCTACATCGTCAATGACGAGTTTTCCGCACCCTTCAAAGCCCGGCGCTACTTGAGAGCCATTTGGCGTTCAGCTTCCAGGATGGCTCGCACGATCTTGTCGTAGCCCGTGCAGCGGCAGAGATTCCCGGCGCACCAATGCCGGATGTCAGCCTCCGTGGCATCCGGCTTCTTGTCCAGCAGAGCCTTGGCCGAGAGAATGTAACCCGGCGTGCAGATTCCGCATTGCAGCGCGGCGTTCTCCAGAAATGCTTTCTGGATGGGGTGCAGCCCCGCGGGAGTGCTTAGCCCCTCGATGGTTTCCACGGTCCTGCCGTCAGCTTCCGCAGCCAGCACGATGCACGAGTTCACCAGCGCACCATTCAGGATCACGCTGCACGCTCCGCAATTGCCGTTGCTGCATCCCTCTTTCGTTCCTGTCAGCTTCAATTCATCACGCAGGACTTCCAGCAGCGTTTGGTAAGGCTGGCAGAGAATTTCCCTCTTCTCGCCATTGATGACAATCGTCACCTGGATCTTTCCTGGCATCGGTTCACCCTCTCGGCGCTTGATCTCCAACCCCTGATGCGCTCCCGCGATGGACGAGGAGCGTGAACTCCATTGTAATGGAACCGCTACGATGAATGGGTGAAATTTCCATCGTTTTCCCTTGCGCGCCGGAGCGCTCTCGGGGATGATGTTCGCCCGGCGGACTGATGTGCTAGTATCACCAGCGGTCGTGGACTGAGCGGCAGTTGCAGAGCAGCGCCTTCGAGCAATGCTGGCGGGCGAAAGATGAGCTGCCCGCTGCCTTCTGCCCACCGCCAACTGCTTACTGCCTACTTTCTTTGTCCCGGGGGGCTCTATGTCGAAAGAAAAGTTCGTGCTGGGAATTGATTATGGAACGGAATCGGGGCGCGCGGTGGTGGTGCGTGTGCGCGATGGTAAGGTGCTCTCATCGGCCGTGGTCCCCTACCCGGACGGCGTGATTGACGAGCGCCTGCCCGGAGGGCCCAAGCTGGAGCCCGACTGGGCGCTGCAAAACCCTCTCGATTATCTGTACGTACTGGAAAAGGCCGTGCCCAAGGCCCTGAAGGAAGCCAAGGTGAAGGCGGAAGATGTGATCGGCATCGGCACGGACTTCACCGCCTCCAGTCCCATGCCCTGCAAGGCCGACGGCACGGCGCTCTCCGCCATTCCGAAATATCGCAAGACTCCCCATGCCTACGTCAAGCTGTGGAAGCACCACGCCGCGCAGCCGGAAGCGAACCGGATCAACGAAGTCGGGCGCGACCGCAACGAAGAGTTCATCCGCATTTATGGCGGCAAGTACTCCTCCGAGTGGTTCTTCTCCAAGCTGCTGCAAGTGGTGGACGAAGCCCCGGCCGTTTACGACGCCATGGACCGCTTCATTGAGGCCGGCGACTGGCTGGTGTGGCAACTGACCGGCGAAGAGAAGCGCAACACCTGTACAGCCGGTTACAAAGCCATGTGGATTAAGGGCCAGGGATTCCCCTCCCCCGACTTCTTCGGCGCCCTCAATCCGCGTCTGGTGAACGTGATTGAGGAAAAGGTCGGTGAAAACTACTTCCCGCTGGGCGCCAAGGCCGGCGGACTGACCGCGCACTGGGCCAAGAAGATGGGCCTGAAGGAAGGCACTCCTGTCGCCACCGGCAATGTGGACGCGCACGTGGCGGTGCCGGCCTGCACGGTGACGCAACCTGGCTCGCTCGTGATGATCATGGGCACGTCGATATGTCACATGCTCATGGGCACGGAAAAGCAGATGGTGGAAGGCATGTGCGGCACGGTTGAGGACGGCATCGTTCCGGGCCTGTGGGGTTATGAAGCGGGCCAATCGGCCGTGGGCGATATTTTCGCCTGGTTCTTTGAGCGCTGCGTGCCGGATTACATCCATGCCGAAGCCCGTAAACTGAAGGCACCGTTCCAGGAGGTGCTGGAAAAGCGCGCCGCGGCGCTGAAGCCCGGCGAGTCGGGCCTGCTGGCGCTCGATTGGTGGAACGGCAACCGCTCCGTGCTGGTGGATGTGGACTTGACCGGCGTGCTGGTGGGCATGACGCTGGCTACGCGCGCGGAGGAGATTTATCGCGCCCTTATTGAGGCCACGGCCTTCGGCACACGCACCATTATCGAGGCGTTTGAATCCAAAGGCATCACCGTAAACGAATTGGTGGCCTGCGGCGGCCTGCCGGAAAAGAATCGCCTGCTGATGCAGATTTATTCCGACGTCACCGGCCGCGAAATCAAGCTGGCCGATCCGCTGCAAACCTGCTCGGCACTGGGCGCCGCCATGCACGGCGCGGTGGCGGCTGGCAGGGAAGCCGGCGGCTACGCGACCATTGTGGACGCCGCGAAAAAGATGGCGCGCGTGCAGAAGCTTACTTACAAGCCCAATTCCGACCGTCACGCCGTCTACGACAGGCTTTACGCCGATTACCACACCCTGCACGACTACTTCGGTCGCGGCGGGAACGACGTGATGAAACGGCTCAAGAACCTTAGGAGGGAGATCTCGGCAGGATAATTTGGATTTGTGATTGGTGATTTGTCATTGATGATTGGTGAATTGTGATTGGTGAATCGCGACTGACCCATCGTGAAGCGTGATTGCCAGAGAATGCCCGCATGGCGGCAGAGCCTGAAACGACCGCCAATCAGAAATCACCAATGACAAATCACCATTCACAAATCATCAATATCTATGCCTACACTCGAACAATTGCGGCGCGACGTTTTCGAGGCCAACATTGGCATTTGGCGCGGGGGCCTGGTGACCATGCACAGCGGCAATGCCAGCGGCATTGACCGCCAGCGCGGCATTGTGCTCATCAAGCCCAGCGGCATGGATTACCACCTCATGCGGCCCGCCGACATGGTGGTGACCGACCTCGAGGGGCGCAAGCTGAAGGGCAAGTGGAACCCCTCGGTGGATCTCTCCGAGCACCTCTACATTTACCAGCACTGTCCGGAAGTGGGCGGCGTCATTCACACCCACTCGAATTACGCCACTGCCATGGGCTTGCTGGGCAAGTCAATCCCCGCATACCTGACCGCCATTGCCGACGAGTTTGGTGACGTCATTCCCTGCGTGCCGTACGTGGATAACCAGGGGAGCCACATCGGCGAGGCGATATTAAAGTACAAAAAGAAGGCGCCGGCCATCATCCTGGCGCATCACGGGACGTTTGCCTGGGGACCCACGCCCCGCGCCGCGCTGAAGGCCGCCGTGATGCTGGAAGACGTCTGCAAGACCGTTCACCTTGCCCTGTTGCTCGGCAAGCCCAAGTCCCTGCCTCCGGAAGAAGTGAAAAAGTGGTGGACACGCTACCACACCTGGTACGGCCAGCCGGGCAAGAAGAGTGATCAGTGAAGAGCGATGAGTGAAGAGCCTTAAGGGCATTTCTGACAAAGTTCACAGCGTGGCGGGGCTAACCCAAAGGGATCTCCCCTGGCATTGCCCGGGAGGCAGCAAGCGTTAATTCGTGCGGGCGGACGCCCCGAGAGGCGGGACAGTGACAGTGTCACTTCTCCAGCGACTTGAACGCCGAGCGCAGCTTGTCGGCGAGTGTGCCGGAGCCCTCGGAGGCGGGAGCGGCATTCTGCTCCGTCCACTCGCGCACTTCCTCAGCCTCGCGTGCTTCCGCCACGGCCTTCGCGCTCAGGCGGATGCGCCGGCCGGCTGGATCGGCTTCCAGCACGATCACCTCGACGTCCGCCCCGACCGGAAGGGCTCGCCGGACATCGGCTTCCTTCGGGATGCCGGTTTCGCTCAAGGGAATGACGCCGGTACGCCCGGGGGCCAGGAAGACGAACACGCCGAAGTTCTCGTGCCGCTCGACTTTTCCCGTCAGGCGCGCGCCCGGGACGATGCCCGGCCGGGCCGGCGCAGCTCCCTCGGGCCGCGCCCAGGCTTCCGGAACCAGCGCCACGCCGATCCGTTTCTTCTCGAGGTCGATGGTTAGAATCTCGAAGGTGCCCGTCATGCCGGCAGAGACCTGACCCGACCAGCCTCCCGATCGTCCAGTGGGCTCGAACGTGGAAGCATGGGCCAGCCCCTCGACGCCGGGCTCGAGCTCCACAAAGGCGCCGAACTGGGCCACGCGCGTGACGCGGCCCGGCAGCCGTTGGCCCACTTTGTATGTCTCGGCCACCCTCGACCAGGGGTCGGCGGAGAGCTGCTTCAACCCCAGTGAGATCTTCTGCTTATCCCCGTCCACGCGCAGGACTTTGACCGTGATCTCATCGCCCGCTTTGAGCATCTCCGCCGGGTTCGACACGCGGGACCACGCCATTTCGGACACGTGGAGCAACCCCTGGACGCCGGCGCCAAGATCGACGAACGCGCCGAACTCGCGGACGGAGGCGACACGCCCGGTCATGACGGCGCCGGGAACAATCTTGTCGCGGAGCTTGGCGGCGTTCGCCTGCTGCTCTTCCTCGAGGAGCGCGCGCCGCGAGACCACAATGTTCGCGCCGCCTTCCTTGTACTCGATGATGCGGTATTGGTAGACATGCCCTTCGTGCGCCGCCTCCTCCGCCCCGCGGAGGTCGATCTGGGAAATCGGGCAGAACGCGCGGCGCCGGCCGATGCGCACCTCGTAGCCGCCCTTGACTGCCCGTTCGACCTTGCCTTCCACTGGCAGGCCGCTTTCGAAGGCGACTTCGAGTTGCTGATCGCTCGCTGCCGCTCCCGCCAGCCGGCGGGAGAGCGTCAGCCCACCTGACGTCGATACCACCATCGCCTGAATGATATCGCCCAGCTTTACTTCGAGTTTGCCGTCGGCGTCCTTCAGTTCGGCGATAGCGATGACCGCCTCACCCTTGCGACCCACGTCGACTAACGCCACCTCCGGACCGATGGAGACGATCCTGCCCTCAACCAGTTCGCCCTGGTCGAGGCGCTTGGCCTGGGTCGAAGCCTCGAACATCGCGGCAAAGTCTTCCGACTGATCACTCACAGTACTCTCCTCGTCATGATGGCGCTTCGCCCGCCCGCACTTATTTCGTGCCACGGGCTTCCAGCCCGTGCTCCTGCCGACGGGCGGTCGCCCGTCAACATGCACGGCCAGAGCCTGCCCTGAGCTTGCCGAAGGGATGGCCGTGGCACGTTCATTCCCCCGCGCGGGCACGAACAGACAGCCCGCGATTGTACCAGCAGGATCAAATCATAAGAAGAGTGAACTCAACCGCCCGCCGGCAGCAGCCAAGCCGGTTCCGGCGCCGCATTCGGTATAGTCGGAGCTATTGTGGCTGCACAGCCCATGCAGAGCGTGGCCTTAACGTCCGGATTTGGGTTTGCGTGAAATCGCCACTTGTGGCTCGGTGTTTACCAGACCATCTGGGAAGACTCCCTCGTCAGGGATTCCCCGATTGACAGCGGGTTCAGCCGGCACTACGCTTATGGCAGATACCGGAAGGAAGATTTTCCGCGAGGGAGCACAAATCATGGTGAAGGTCGGATTACTGGTTCGATTACAAGCAAAGCCGGGAAAAGAGGCTGACGTTGAAGCCTTCCTCAAGCAAGGCCTGCCCTTGGCGCAGCAGGAACCGGCAACGACGGCATGGTTTGCCCTACAGCTCGGACCCTCAACGTTCGGCATCTTCGACGTCTTCCCTGACGACTCGGGCCGGCAAGCCCATCTTTCCGGCCCCATCGCCGCCGCTCTGATGGCGAAGGCATCGGAGCTTCTCGCGCAACCCCCCGTCATCGAGAAGGTTGACATCCTGGCAGCCAAGCTCGCGGTGTAGGCCCCAAAGTCGCGGATGATTTTTTCCATTTTGCCCTGTCGAAATCACTCCTCTTCACACGTCGTCCCTATAGAGGCGGCTTAGCGGTCAGACATCTAAGGCCAAGCTGGGCAACCTCAGGAGGTATACGATGTGTCCATTCTGTTTGGCGACCATGGGAATGATCGTTGCCGGTGCGGCTTCGACTAGCGGTCTGGCGGCATTGGCGGTAAAAGCATCTCGCAAAAAGAACGGGGAAGTTGTTCCCAATTCAAATCCAACGAGAAAGGAGCAATAAGATGGCAACCAGCAACGAGAGAGACAGTGAACCCGGGAATGGGCATCTCGCGATGAAGACACCCGCGGTCGTGTCGCCGCAGGAGTGGGAGGCGGCACGCCAGCAGCTCCTGGCAAAGGAGAAGGCCTTTACCCGCTCCCGTGACGCGCTGGCCGCCGAACGTCGACGGATGCCGTGGCTGGCGGTGGAGAAGAAGTACGAGTTCGACGGACCCCAGGGCAAGGTGAGCCTGCTCGATTTGTTCGAGGGCCGGCGTCAGTTGATCCTCTATCGCGCCTTCTTTGACCCAGGGGTGTTCGGCTGGCCCGATCACGCCTGTCGCGGCTGCTCCCTGGGCGCCGATCAGGTCGGCCACCTGGCCCATCTGAACGCCCGCGACACCACCCTGGCCTACGCCTCCCGCGCGCCGCAGGTCAACATCGCGCAACTGAAGGCGCGGATGGGCTGGGAGATGCCCTGGTACACCATTACCGACAGCTTCGACGCGGACTTCGGCGTCGATCAATGGCACGGCCACAACGTGTTCTTCCGCGACGGCGAGCGGGTGTTCCGCACCTACTTCGTCAACAACCGCGGCGACGAGGCGATGGGGAGCGTCTGGAGCTACCTTGACATCACGCCGCTCGGCCGTCAGGAGACTTGGGAGGACTCGCCTGAGGGTTACCCCCAAGCCCCGCCCTACAAGTGGTGGGACTGGCACGACAACTACGCCGCCGCGGCCTCGCCTGACCCGCAGTGGGTCGAGATTCTGACCGACCCTTATGAAGCAGCCCGAAAGCGTGCCGCCGAGGCGAAAACGAGCTAAAGAAGGGCGGCCACTTCGCCGCGTTCGAGCCGCTGGTTCTTTTCACATGAGACATATGAAAACAGCACCCGAGGCGCTAAAGGAGGGATCCATGACAGAATTCATGAGTGATGGACTTGCAGCCCCCAACCTGCGCCCTCGCGCCCCGTCCGAAATTCCAAGAACTCACCCACCAAACTGTCATCCTGAACCCGCCGTTCAGGGTGAAGGACCCTTTTCATTGCTCGTAGGAAGCGCGGCGCGGCAGCGCCTCCGAGTGTCTCTCCGCATCGCGGCGCGATCGGCAGAACGAAATACAGGGGTCCTTCGTCCTGAAAGGCGGGACTCAGGATGACAGGGAGCGGGGTTTGCGCGAAAAATCGATGATCGTGCCGGTGCGTGCGGAAAGCGGGGTAGCGCGGAGGCAGGCGCAGTTTGCCTTTCTCCGCGAGACTTGAAATTGCAATCTTTATCTGGTCATTGCAAGGCAATGAGAAAACGCCGCTGAGGAATTTGTCTCGGAGCCAAATACCTCAGCGCTACCTGCTGGACGACCGTGCCACGGGTGGGCGCGAGAAATTGAGCATGGTGCACCATCGTTAAACGGGAAGTGGGGGCGGTTCGCAAACCGCCCTGGTCGCGCCCGCAATCGCGGGCCACGGTCGGCACAGGACCCGCTCTTCTGCCGCTCGCCATCAGTTTACGGCCAAGCTCAGCATCACTCTATGGCTACGCGCCCGGCTTGCTCGTCAGGACTTACGCCTAGCCGCATGTCCGGCATTTTCCCCAAACGAAACCCGCGAATCACCTGATTGTGAGCGGCTCGACCGGGCGTTAGTCTAGTTCTTTCAGGGCTGGTTTCGCCGATTCTCAAGAAGGGGCCGGATCGCGACGATGACAGGAACCCGAACGGCGCTATACGATGCGACATAAATTGTAGCGTCGATCTCTGATCGACGCCGGCGGTCGGAGACCGCCGCTACAGCCCGATGCGCAGACATTTATGTCGTCCAGTATGGAGGCCGATTCGGGCCGGTGGCGCGAACGGCAATCGAAGGTCAGACAGCCCTAAGGTTTTTGTGGGCGGTGCATGCCCTCCTCGGCGCCCAACCTACGCCATTTCTTGCACCGCCCATGAATCATCTCCGCTAAGGATCATCCGAGAAGACAAAGATCAGCGCTGCGCCGTCTTTGAGACGGGCCTGGTAACTATCGGCTTCGCGTTCAGGCACTCCCAATCTGATTAAGCCTACCGCCACCCCGGGTGATGGCGATTCTTCTATAATCCCTGGCGGCGTGAGCGCGGCTCGGCGGGAAGAGTGGAGTTGAGCCACTCGTTCACCTGGCGCTCGGCATTCTCCTTGGCGATGCCGTAGCGCTCCTGAATTCTGCCGACGAGCTTATCCTTGCTTCCGGCGATGACTTCCAGATCGTCGTCGGTGAGATGGCCCCACTTCTGGCGGATGTCACCCTTCACCTGCGACCACTTGCCCGCGAGTTGATCCCAATTCATGTGCGTGCCCTCCTCTTGGGTATGAGAATGAACTCCCCTTGCCTTGCGAAGACGCCGTGCGGTTCAGACCCACCGGCCCCTCCCGGCGTGGCCGATCAGACTGAGCAGGAACAGAACCAGGAAAACGAAGAACAAAATCTTGGCAACACCGGCCGCGGCAAAAGCAATAGCCCCGAACCCCAGGAGCCCGGCAATTATCGCGACGACGAAAAATACCAACGCGTAGTAAAGCATGTTTCCTCCCATTCCGGGCGCCCGACCCGCACGTGCGCCCACATCATTTTTTCGCGCAAGTCGATAGAGGTTGAGTGGCGTCAAGTACGCGCTACAGACTTGGCGGGTGTTGCTTTGGGGATTCCACCCGCCGGGTAACCCAGAAGAATCAGCACGCCACAAAGAACCCATACAAATGTTAAACCGCGCTCAAATTGCCCCATAAATCGCCCCGTCTCTTTTCACCCCTGACTGTGCACGCGCCTCGCCACTTGCCGGGTTGAGCTTTTAATTTGAGTCAAATCAGTCGATTACAAGAACTGTGGGATGAGGGCTGCAGGATCAATCGAGCATCGGTTTCCCCTGGGGCATGTAGAAAATACCGAGGCCGTGACACCGGGGAAGGTCGGCAAGTCCGTTCAAGATTTATTAATACATCAACAAAAATACGACACACACTGCCTGTTAATTAAAATAGGAATCCGTTCTCCCATTGCCAGAGAGCGCCTGGCGGTTCGTGGGTTTCCGCCAACGACCGATCCCTCACAACCGGCGACCTACAAGTGGTGGCGAGGAGGTGCGTCCGTCGGCTGACGGACTCCTCCGCGTCTCTTCCCACGGAAATGCCCGTCACCAACATGGCTACCAACTTCGGAACCACTACACTTAATTGGCAGTAGGAGTTTTCTCCACGTGATCAACCACAATCACGTCAAGGGGAAGGTCTTTGACCTTGTTGAGTTTCAGGCCGAGTTGCTTCGGGAGCGCCGCAAATATGCTCGGTTCACCGCCGGGTGAGTCGGCTGGAGGCGGCGATGGGAGCGCCATTGCTCCGTTGGTCACGGCAAACTGGCAAAGTTCGCAGGAAAACCGCAGAGAGAAGTCGTAGGTGCCGGTCAGGCCCGTCCTGTCGAGGACGCGAGCCTTGGGCGAAGCGAAATCATTGGGGTCTTCGCCCAGCGACTGATTGATCATCCGTCCCATAACCTTCACCAGATCGCGGAGGGGTTTCTGCTGCGCTTGGACGGTAATCACGCCCCAGCCGAACGACGTTAACATTTGTGGCCCCGCCGGGAGGAGCGACATGCCTTCGGCGTTTCCCTTCGGTAATGGGGAGGTATCGGGTGCGGCGGCGTCCGGATCCGGCCTCGACTCCTTCAGCTTGGGGCCTCCCTTGGCGATCACCAGTTCATAGCCCAGGAAGTTGCGCTTTTCACGGTGAATTTTCAAATGAAACCGCTCTTGCAGCAATTGTTGCATCATGAACTGGTATTGCGGCTTCGTGGTATTGGGGGACATGGTGGCGTTCAACCTGATAAAGGTTCGGCCCCATATTCTCCATAATCCAGGAAGGGCCGACGATTCGGTCGAGCTCAACATCGTAAGCTCGCATCAGCAGCGAGAACATTCCCACACAGCAAAGATGAATTCTGCTTGGGTCGCTTGTCCCCGGCCCGCCATGATTTCCGAAAACCGGATGCGATGCGAGTTTCACAACCTTTACAGATGCCGCGTCGAAGGCTGGTTGTTGCCCCAAGGCCGTCGCGGCCGTGAGGCAGCCGAGAAACGCTGTCCGTGCAAAGGCGCGCAATGCCCTCTCCCTGGTCTCCTTGCGGCGACGACCGACGATCAACAATTATTACCAATAATCTATATTGTCAAGCCGGCGTAGCCAATGCGCTCGAACGCCCGTTCGCAGCTTTCGTGCCGCCGAGCGCGGCCAATCTTGGGTAGTCGCGCGGTTTGCTGTAGCGGCGGTCTCCGACCGCCGCCGTCGATCGGAGATCGACGCTACAAAAAAAGCCAAGGCGCACCACTACCAAATCTTGAGCGGGGTAACGCAGAGGCAGGCGCAGTTTGCCTTCCTCCGCGGCACGTCAAAGCCGCCCGTCGGCAATGTCTCAGTTGGAATTTGTAGCGGCGAGTTTACCTCGCCAAGTGGCGGCGTAAAGCCGCCGCTACGAATTCAAACTGACACGCTACCCGCCTGTCCACAGGTGACAGATACGCCGCCCTGGCGTGCTATAATTGGCGGCAACCTATCGATCCTGGGTCCCGTGGGGACTTATGGGCTGCCAAAAAGAAGTGCTAAATTTCCGCGCCGCGATGGTCGCGGTGTTCATGGTGGCAGTGCTGGCACAGGTCTGCCGCGCTGCGCAAGCCCCCAAGACTGCCGATAGCAACGAGCCATCGGGGGCCGCTCCGGCGGCGCGCCCGAGTGAATCCTCATCCGCCGGCTTCGGCAACTCCGGGAACGACGTCGAAATTGCAGGGGTGTGGAATCACTTTCTTGAACTGCCGATGGCGGGCCTGAAGTTCTCATTCGGCCGTGACGGAAAGTGCGAACAAACGTTTTCGTTTCATTTCGCCGCCAGGTATCAACGCACCGGAAACGTGCTTGCAGTTACAATCCCCTTCCCCAAGCCGGTGCCACTCGCCCTTGCCATCGGCAACGACTCAACGTCTCTCCAACTCGCCATCCCGGAGTTACTTGCGGCATCGCCGAACTGTGCCCTTCGTCGTGACCCGGAAGAGCTTTCGACCTCCGACCCGTTGGTGGGCACTTGGAAACCGGTATCTTGCGATGTCAAAACCGGGTTCGATTCGGAGAAGAAGAACATCGGCTACGGATTGCTGGTGGGACAGGGCACGGAATGGAAGATCAGTCCCGATGGCGCCGTGACCATCAACTCGGCCTTTTCCCTCGCCGGTCGTTATACGCGCGACGGCGCGGAAGTGCATGTCGATTGGACAGATTTCAGTTTGAGTGATTCGACGGAGGCCGCGGCCCCGCTCAAAGCCGCGTCCAAGAATTTTGCTCTCGCCATCATCGACGGCCGGGTATTGCTGGTCAGCAAAGATCGTCATGACGCCTACGTGAAAGATACCGACGACCCCGACCGGCTTTACTTGCCCTGGAAAACGACCGCGGAAAACCAGCAGGTTGCGCAGTCCGCGATTGCCGAATACCTGCGGCGCGTCCAACTGAATCCCCAAGATTTGAAGAGCGTGACGGCGCTGGCGTATCTTTATGCCGCCACCAAAGAACCCGACTTGGCCCGCCCATACTACCTGGCCGCCATCAAGCTCGATCCGGGCGGCGCCCAACCCTACTACGCCATCGCACTTCTGGACTGGAGGCAGAGTTTCGAGCACCGCATGGCGGTGAGAAACAAGCCGGGAGAGAATTTCACCGAACCCATCGCCGACCCAGCCGCGTGCCAGGACCTGAAAGCTCTGAATGCGAAGCGGGTTGACGAAGGAATGCGCATGCTGGACGAGGTGTTGAAACTCAGTCCCAACTTAGTGGGCGCCGAGACCTATTACAACCTGCTTTGGCGAGAGAAGGCTGACTTGGAGTGCGGGGACGCGGATCGGCGCGCCGAGGATTTGAAGAATGCCGCGGAGCGGAGTCAGAGGGCTTTGGAGCTGCAGAAACAAGCCACGCAGTCCCGAGAGCTATCCATCACCGCGTTGAGCCGCCCCATCTTTCCCTCGCCGCTTTCGGCACACTTGCGGCCACCCTCCAACTTCCCGGTGTTGGGTGGCGTACCCGGTGGAGTTCCGGGAGGAACGATCGGAGGTGTTCTGAGTGCCGCGGCCGGCGACGCTCCCACGTCGCCGCCCCTGCCCGGTAACACCGCTCCCATGCGCATCCGCGTGGGCGGCCTGGTGGAGTCGGCAAAGTTGATTTCCCAGCCCAAGCCCGACTATCCGCCTCTCGCCAGGACGGCCCGTGTGCAGGGCGTCGTGCGCCTGGACGCCATTATTGGCAAGGACGGGACGATCGAGGACCTGAAGGTGATCTCCGGCCACCCGTTGCTGGTAAAAGCCGCTTTGAATGCGGTGCAGCACTGGCAGTACCAGCCTACGTTTTTGAATGGCGAACCGGTGGAAGTGGCCACGGAGATCGACGTCAACTTTTCACTCGCGGATGGCGCCGCAAGCACCGGACTGGCAGAAGCAGGAAATCCTCAGGTGAGTAACGGCCCCGGGCTTCAGGCTGGAGTGGTGACGCCACCGGTCCCCACTTACAAGCCCGACCCTCCTTACACGCAAGAAGCCCGCAAGGCCAAAATTGAAGGCGTCGTCACTCTCGCGATCACCATCGATGCTCAGGGAGATGTGACGGATTGCCAGGTGACCGACGGGCTGGATAAGGGTCTTGATCAGCAGGCCATTACAACCGTCCGAACCTGGAAGTTCCAGCCCGCTTTGCGCAACGGCATCCCCGTGGCCGTGCGCGTCTCCGTCGTGGTGAACTTCAAACTGTTCTAAACAGCCCAACGACGAAGGTGGCACAGGCAGCGCGGACTTCGAAGGTCATGCCTACCGCTCTTTCCACCGCCGCGTCGCGTTGGAGTCGCGCGGAGAGGGTCACGTCGGCGCTGACGACGCGAGCCGCTGGTTCAGTCGAGCAGGGTGAAGACGGGGGAGCCGTTGGCATCGGTGCTCAGCAGATAGCTCGCGCTCGTCAGGCACACCATCTCCAGTGGGATGGCGAGCGTATTCCGCGGACGCAGCAGCCTCCCAGAACCCTGGCTGTGCAAGACCAGCCCGTTTTCTTCGAGCACCGCCCAATCGCGGCGAATGGCGGCGCCCGCGGCGATCGTGTAGCTGGCCACGGACGCTTTCGGCGCGCTTTCCAGCGTCCCTATCAGCTTAATATCCGGCGCGCGCATAATGCCGCCGCCCGCCGCGAAGCTGGCGTCCACGATCCCGAGTTCGCGTCGTGCCCGATCGACTTCGAAGACCACCGCCACGTGCGTCACGCCTTGATCATCGATGCGAACTCCCGGCTCGGTGTTGGGCATGGCAAACCCGGGGACCTTCACGGAGGCCCACGCGCCAGGATGAGAGCCCTCGCCCGTGTCGAGGTGGCTCAGTACCAGCTCGCTGCCGTCCTGGCTGACAACCACCACCCGCTTGGGGTTTCCTGCCGCTTGTGAGCCCAGGGCGCAGCGTGCCGCTACCACGCCTTTCGGCAGTGGTGTTCGCCACATAATGCGCGGCGGGTCGGGCTCGCCACTCCAATTGGGAGCGGGAAAACGAGCCAACAAGAGCTCGCTTCCCGACCCGCTCAGGGCAAAAACATCCAGCAGACCATCGGAGGTCATCAGCGCAGGACGCACGAGGGCCCGCGGTGTCACACCCAGGTCGAGCCGCTGCGGCGTGCTGAAGCCGTTTGCCAGCGCCAGAAGTTCCGCCCCTTCGCGCCATGCGCGCCATTTCGTTAGCTCCTCCTGCCGATTGTAATTCGTCCAGGGCGACAGCATATCTGTGGCGGTTGCGCCAGCCATCGCCAATCCGGTCACGCTGAACGGTTCGTAGCCAGAGACACCCACATGCGCCCGCTGGAACAGCGCGGTGTAGACCTGCCTGCCCGTTCCAGAGGGTACTAGCCACTCCACCCACTCGCCCATCGTCCGAGCGACATTGACATCCACTCCCACGGAAAGAGAAACCGGCACCGCCTTCACCAACGCGAACCCGACGGGCTCGGATTGGACGGATATTCCCTTCCAATCGAGCTTGGCCACGATGGTGTACTCGCCCGGCTCTGCCAGATGCAGCCAGCTCTGAAGCGGGACTTGGTCTTCCAGCGTTTGCCCTGGAGCCAACTTCACCAGCACCGGCTCAATGCCTTCAGGTTCGGTCCGGGTATCCTTCAGCGCAATCGAGCGAAAGCTGAACGTGCGGGATATGCCCGGCCCCGTTACCGTGTAAACCGGTTGCCAGTTGTCCGAGTGAAAGGGAGTGGGGATCTCAACCGGTTCCGACCTATGGTTCGTGAGCGACACCGTGAGATTGATGTCTTCCGCAATCAGAAACTTCGCTTTGTCGAATTTGAGTTTAATTTCCACTCGAGACCCCCTGTTCCTGTCTGATTGCGGGCCGGAAATGCCGGCCGGCAGCAGCACGCTGCAAAGTAGGAGTACTACTGCCCCGAGCCAGCGATGATGCGAGCAGTTTCGGGTCATGGCTTCTTGTTCTGGGTGTGATCGTTCTTCAGTTGCGCCCTATCCCAGCCGCGCAGGCGCAGGATGCAGAAGCCGCACCACTTCCGTTCGGCATCGAAGTTGTAGCTCATGGTGCAATGGTTGAAGTCTTTGTCGTGCACGTCAGGATCCGGCTTATTGGCTTCATCGGTAACACCCACTAGGTCGGGTGAGGGTGCGTGCGCCATGAAAAGACAGTGGCCGATCTCATGAGTCACAGTCTGCTCGGGAGTGTTCTTGTTAGTTGGAGTTGGCGTGTAAGCACCGGGGCTCGCACACAGCACGAATAAGCATTGGGTATTGGTCGTTTCGTCTTTCTTCGGTCCCACGGCAGTACCTGGAGCGAATCCATTAAGTCTCTCCCCGCCCGGCAGGCTACCGAGGTTGTAATGCTCAATGAACTGGAACAAATTAATCCCATCGTCGGGATCCATGTACTGCTCGCAAACGTTGGTCAGGATTGATTCTGCCACAGAGCTGCAGTATCCGTTGTATTTGATGTTGGTGTCCAAATTGGGGGCCAGCCAGCCGTTCAATTGGGCATTATTCCATCCCTGTTCCGCCATGGCGGCAGCCTTGAAGTCATTGTAAGAGCGGAAGTCCACACCATGGTTGCCGGCGTCATACTGGCTGGCGACGGTAGAAACCATCAGCTTCACGTACCAGGGTTGGGCCGTCACGGCCGCGGTCACCTTGGCATCGTAGTCGTCCTTGTCCATCTCCGTCGCGCCGCCCGAGGTGTCTTTGACCTGCACGAAGGCCTGCTTATAGTAATCTTGAAACGTCGCCATGTCGAAATTCGGGGTGATGGCGCTTTTTTTCTTCAGGTACTGGACAAAGTTCAGCCGCCGCCAAACTTCAAACGTGCCGGTGGTGGCCTGGATTGCGGCGTCCACTTTCTTCAGGGGGTCATCCGTATCCAGCACGATGCTTTCCTCGTCATGGGCGTAGGTCTTGTCCCAGGCCAGATATACCGTCACCTTGTAAGCATCGCCTGCCATGCGCGAGGGTTGGAAGAGCACTCCAGTTTTTCCCGCCACCTTCCCCTTGGTCCAGGCATAGCTGTAAGCGGACCATTTCCGCGGGTCGCACGCCTCGACCCTAAACGGAAACTCACGGTCCTTCAGGTCGTTCTGCTGGGGATCGCTATCAAACTCCCCACCAAACCCGTGTCCATATCCGTCCTGGTCGGGAAACAGCGACGTCGTGTCAACGCCGCGCTTGCCGCCGCGATCTTCGTGACAATTGTCACCCTTGGGCCGCGCGGTGTCCTTGTAGTAATTCACCGAATCGTCGAGAAACGCTTTCGCTGCGGCGTGGTGGCTGCTGTAGACGCTGCCCTGGCTCTCTTCCACGTCTACCGCGTCCCATAGAAAACGGACTTTGCCGATGGCTTTGGGCGCGTCCACCGGGTTGTCGCCCGAATCGCGAATGGTGACTTTCGCCACGATCGGAATGTTCGGCCCGTCGCCCCACAAGTCCTCATAGGCGGTGAAATCGCTGCGGTTGTGCATCTGTGCATTGGTGTTCTTAAAGATATTACTTGTGAGAAATATTTTCTTTGACTTTTTCGGCCCGCTGGCGGCGGGCAAACTTCCGTTCAGCGCCTCCGCATCATCGTCCTCGTAAACTTGCAGATCCAGGTCCGGTTCGTCTTCCCCGGGGTCGGGGAGCGTCTCCTTGGGTCCCAACTCCAACTCAATTTTCTTGA
This sequence comes from uncultured Acidobacteriota bacterium, assembly GCA_963719115.1. Lineage (GTDB taxonomy): Bacteria > Acidobacteriota > Terriglobia > UBA7540 > UBA7540 > Bog-366. Next base: position 82,433 of record CAVRBF010000019.1, read on the forward strand.
CCAGAATATGGAAGTAGGTCCAGGCAATGGCGCAATCGCCGTCTCGCCCACCATCGGTTACTGTAAGCCGCAGTTTGTAGGGCGTGTGCTCCAGCGTGACATAACCGTCGGGAAAATCGGGCTGAACGGTAAGCTCCGGATGGAGCGCGGTGAGATCGTTACCCATGCCTTGATTGCTGTTGGTGCCGGCTTGCGGGGCGTCGGGATCCTTGATCACGCGGCCATCCCATTGCAGCAAGTGCTTCCCGTGCAGGTAGGAATCGGGGCCGAGCTTGGTGAGGTCCAGCGTCCACAACGCCGGCTCACTGAAGCGGCGGAACAATTCCAGCTTGGCGGTCTTGATGAGGGCAAAAGCGTCATCGAGCTCGTAGGAGACTTGAGGTGTTTCCTTTTCGGGCGCAAAGTGAAAATCGTCCGAGCCGCCGCCCGGCGCCGCCGCGGTCGCATCCGGCGGGAAATACGTTTTGCTGGACTTACCGCCCACCGTGAGACATAAGCTAAGGATGGTGAACCGCGGCGCGCGCAGCTTGTTGACGTGGGTGAGGTCATAAGCGGTGCGCGCCGCGCGCGCATCGCGTTTCCTATTCGCCATCAGGGTTTATCGTGGCGGTCTCGAATGTCCGCCTGAATATCGGCCGGAACGCCCGAGCCGTTCTTATCATTCAGATAGAGATTTTGATACGCCTTGACGGCCCGCGTGGCCGTTTCGTCATCAGCGTCAACATCGCAGCCGAACCCCAAATTGTGCAACCGCGCCAGGACTCCTGTCTTGACGTTGAACGACGGCATCCCGCCCATGGCCAATTTCCACTGCACAACTTGCGCGCTGTAATCCGGGTTGGGCATTTTATCCTTGAAGCCCTCCGCCGCAATAACGGGAGGATACGGTGGGGGACCGGCGGCGGGGGCGGCGGGAGGGGTCTTGTTGGGCGGAGTTCTCGCAGCTTCCATCACGACTTCGAGCGTTGCCGCCCTATCACCCGGTTTGAGGCCCGTGATTTCCACCAGTCCGCCTCCGCCCGTCGTGTCTTTTTGCAAAACTGGCGTCTTCAGCTCCCACGCCTTGCCGCTCAGCGGCTTGTCATCCTTGTCAATCAACACCAGGCTGAGCTTGAAAGGCTTCCGGTTCTTGACGACAAACGTCCAGGTTTGGTCCAAAGGTTTCTTCACGACCTGGCTCTTCTGGTCGGGAGCATTCAAGACGTCGCCCGTGACCAGCATGTCGGGGTTGGGCCGGTCCTTCTTCAGCGCGTTGTTCTGCGCCTGGTCCCAGATGGAATGGTAACTCCGGAACCCGAGGTGGTCGGCAATGCTGATGAGGCAATCCCCATCGTCGGCCGCGGGTGCCGGAGATACGGAAGCGGCCGGGCCCGCTGAACCGCCCTGCGGCCACCATTCCACATCGAACAGGGAGGGGAACGTGAAACTGCAATTTGCTCCTTCGAGCACCTTGGCAGTTTTGCAGCTCCCGTCCGCTTCCAACTTGGCTTTTGACAGATCGACGGGAAAGCCGAAGCCGTCGTCCATGCTGCACTGCACAGTGACGTCCGTAACCGCCTTTCCGTCTTCGTCCACAACCTTGACGCCAATCCAGTGTTTGGGAGGATCAAAAGCCAGCGGAGGCGGCGGGGCTTTAGGAGCCACGGGCCCCTTCGCGGGAGCTTGCTTCTGCGGACTCGGCAGCTTGGCCATCGTCCGTCCGCCCTGGACGAGCTTGCTTTTTGTCAGCGCGCCCAGCAACTCAGTACCCCCGGTCGCGGCAATTACCGCTGCCAGGCTTACCGCCGCATCATCCAATTCGTGGAAGGTCGTCGCCAAAGCGGCGAGGAGCGTGGGCGGTGCCAGTGCGCGGACGGCCTCGGCGCCCAGCATCGCGAGTTGGTGATGCCCGGGAAGTGGGCGGACATCGAACAATTCGGAGTCCGCCATGGCCTCCAACTTGGTTGCCAGGGACTGAGCGTGTGCCATTCCGAACTGCATCCGGATCGGACCCGATAGCTTATGGCGGGCCTTGTCCACGAGGTACCCGAGTTTCCTGTGGAAGGAATAACCCAGCACACTATCCGTTGGCGCCGGCGAAGCGGGAAAATCAAGCTCGCCCAGAAGGGTTCCGCCGTCTGCCGTTTCCGGGTGAGCGGGGGCACTCGAAATCAGGTGGTACCACGTCTTTCTTCCCACCTCGCCGTCCACATGAATCGATCGGCTCGTTTGGAATTCAATGACGGCCGCGAGGGTCTTGGGTCCGAAAATCCCATCGACGACTAGCGGAGTGCGCAGATCCATTCTCGAGTTGAGGAACACTTGCAACTTCTTGACATTGCGGCCAAGGTTTCCCTGCCGGAGGAACGGGGGAGAGGGCCGCACGGGGCCAAGATGGTGCGCAGGCGACAATTTTTCGCTGGCGTGCTGAACTCGTGAGGTACAGAGCGTCCCCGGTTGGGGTGACAGTTGGCGGCAGAGCGTGCCCGTATCGATGGGTTCGGGCTGCCCGTCAGCTCCCAGAGAACCGGGTTTGCGCGACCCTGCCAGGCAATCTCCGAACCTGCACCAGCAGTTTCTCGATCGGAGGACGCGCGATGCGTCTTACCCCCTGCGATGACAGCTACACCGAGCTGGTCGTGGCCTTTTTCGGGTTCAACTCCGCAAAGAGTTAGGAGAGGCTTGGCGAATGGTCATAAATCACGGAGAGCATGACGGACAGTGCGAGTGTTGGGGACACACCCGGCCGTCGTTGCACTTTCGCTTCCTCAGAATCTCGGAAGATGTCCATCGAGACTCCGCAATTTTCGGCAAGACCGGTCCTCAACTCGCGCGGGCGAACACAACTCCCGGCAGACCACAAAGACTGCCTCTTCCCGAGAGCGAGACCAGCTTGGTGCGGATACTAGGTCTTTGACCGCATGAATAGATTCCATAATGTCTTGTTTTTAGGGAATCTTTGGGCCTATACTGGGGCATGTCGCGACGCCCCCTTGAGGTGAAAGTATCGGCCGAAGATCAGAAGCAGCTTCGGCAACTTTTGCGAGCTGGGATTCAGCAGGTGCGGGTGGTCCTGCGCGCCCTTGCCTTGGAACAATTGTCGGGAGGCTTGACCGCGCCGGCGGTGGCCAAGATGGTACATCTGACCCCGCAAGCGGTGCGGCGGATCGGCCATCGGTATAAGCGCGGCGGGTTGCCGGCTGCGCTTTACGAGCGGCAAGGGCGGGGTGCCGAGCAACTGTTGGACGAACCGCAGAAGCAGCGGATCGTGGCCATGGTTTGTAGCCAGCCGCCGGAAGGTTACGCCCGTTGGACCGTCCGTTTGGTCGCCGAACAGGCCGTCAAACGCAAACTGGTGCCCCAAGTGGGCCGGGAGACGGCGCGGATCTTATTGCTCAGCCACGACCTCAAGCCGTGGCGGGAAAAAAATGTGGTGCGTGGCGGAACTGAATCAGGAGTACATCCAAAAGATGGAAGACGTGCTGGCCACCTATGAAAAGCCCCACGCGGCGGTGGAACCGGTGATCTGCCTGGACGAGAAACCGGTGACGTTGCATGCGGACATTCGACCGCCGATTCCCGCTGCCCCCGGCCGGATGGCAAAACGGGACAACGAATATAAGCGCTGCGGCACCGCCAATGTCTTCTGTGTCGTGGAACCGAAAGCGGGTCGGCATTTCACCCTGGCCACCCCCAACCGCTCCGCGCCAGAATTTGCCCAGGCGCTGGAGACGGTGGTGAGCAGCTACCCCGGGGCGCGAACGATTCACGTGGTGATGGATAACCTGAACATCCATGGCCGGAAATCTCTCACCGACTATTTCGGAGAGGAACGAGGCGGGGCAATCTGGAACCGCCTTACCGTCCATTACACGCCCAAGCACGGGAGTTGGCTGAACCAGGCAGAAATCGAGATCAGCCTGTTTTCCCGGCAATGCCTGGGCCAGCGCAGAATTCCCACCTTGAGCATCTTGCGACGGGAGTCGCGCGCCTGGAACCGCCAGGTCAATCGGCATCGGGTCAAGATCAATTGGCAGTTCACTCGTAAAAAAGCACGCGCAAAGTTCGGCGATAAAAGGAATCTATTTAGGCGGTCAAAGAGCCTAGTCCTATTTCCTCCCACAGTCAAGCGCCCTGCGCGTCAAGCCCTCCGTTGTCTGCGCACGCTGCGTGATGGAGGAACGTCATTCTGAGTTTCTCGTCCACCGCCATTCCCTGACCGTCATCCTGAGGACCGACGCTGTGGGTGGGGACGAAGGATCTGCATTGCATTTGCGGCGGGTAAAAGCCCAGGCAGATCCTTCGCCCAGGCAGACGGGCTCGGGCGACGACACGGGTTGGTCGGTGCGGAAGCGAAGTTCCTTCGAAAGCGCGGACTCGAGAAGGCAGGGGTCTGCGGCACTTGGCGGGAATCTGAACCCCGGGGGTTCGCGCTACGTTGCTATTTTTGCCTGGTAGCTTTCGTGCTGAAGAATACGTATACCGAGACAATCAGTGCAAAGACTGACAGAGCCGCACTGGCAAATGACCACCAGGGGACCGCTTTTTCGGTGGGCGAAACGAACAATGCGAGCACGGCGAATAGAACGGTGAAGACGGTGATGGTTACGCCGACAAAGGTGTTGACTTGAGTCTCGATGGTCTCGATTCTTTTTTCGGTCCGCTGCTCGATCTTATTGATTCTCTCTTTAGCCTCCGTATATAGGGCGCTTTTCAACTCTTCTGGCTTGTAATCCTCGAACAGGATTCGCTTAGGCGGTCGCTTATATTCGTGCTTGGCACTCGCTTTATTGAAGGATGTTGTGGTAACGAAATCCATTCGAGCTATAGGGTCGCCGTACCTGATCGTCACCGGTTTGTCAGATAGATTGTAAATTGGGCAGCATAGTCGTCCTACCCATCCTGGATCGACCTGCGGACCGCCCACCCACAAAAGGCCTTTGTAGGCCCACCGTACACGAATGTTCCAGCGCGCGATGATGAAACGAGGCAAGTTAAGGGTTTCTCGCGTTTTGATAATCGCGACCTGGAACGCATCGATTCTTATTTCTTCGCCCTCCGAGAGTTTCTTAGATTCGCCGCCGAGCGAGTACTCGTCTCCCACCGTCAACTCGTACCCCGCAGCTGAAAGAAGATTGTTGGGTTCAAACGGGTCAATCATCCTGCACAAGTTCACATAGTACTCAATCTCGTCGCTAAGAAGAACCCCGACAGCTTTCGGTTCTCTCTCATCGCGCTCGGGACACCAATAACCTTCCAGTCGTCTTCTCTCTTTGTCCTCTTCATTTTCCATAGCACTTCCCTAAATCACTTTGTGCTTGCTTGACAATGAATCATCTGTCTTGCAAGGCATCGAGCGGGCTCTAACTTAGTGCTGAAGTTACAGGATGACAGCGTGTTCGCTCTTCGAATTCGAGTTGAAAAGTGTCGCGCAACGAAGGGCCCGATCCTAGGTAACTAACGGGTGTCGCCGCGTCCATCTCAAGGCGCTCCACGAACTCTCTTGCGGCTTCCGAAGTCGACCGCCAGTCGGTTACGCCCCGGTTCACGTAACGCAGGTAGTCCAGCCCATTCACCGCTAATCTAGTGGGGCGGTTAGTCGTTACCGCACGTTTCGCCATCTCCCAGTCAAAACGGCCTACGCGACGGATCTTCTGCGTGACACTTGTCATTTCAGTGATTTCGCAGGGATACCCGCTCTCCGTTCCGACCCTTTCCCACGTGATCTCATCCTTCAATGGTCCTGCTTGGGAACCGGATACTCTAATGGGGAATGTGCGAAATACCAGAACAATTTCGGAAACGAGCCGTGGACTCACTCCGACCTCGCTGATGAATCCGGCGGCACTTGTGTCACGTGACGTCGTTCGCGGGTAGTATGGAGAGTGATAGAGAGATAGCCCGAACCCCTGGGTGCCCTCGATCAACGCTTTCTTTCCTTCGTCGATTGCTTCGTTGACCTCTGCACTCACATCCGTGAGCAACCGCCGAAGCCAGGGGTATTCGTCGGTCACGTCTCTCGCCAACTTCGCATCTTCACCACGAAGGATCCTTCTGGATGCGGCGGCGCCCACGCCACACAGGGTGGAGCTGAGCCTTTCCCGAAGGTGCAAGTTCCTCTCCGTTTCCCGATCTCGTTCAGTGATCACGAAGCATTTCTCGTCGATGCCGACCCGGGAAGGATCAATGCCGAAGGAATCCATTTCGCTCTTCACGATCGTCGGGTCTATCAAAGCACCGGCAGGAATTAGGAGGCGAGTCCGAGGATTCAAGTATCCCGTCGGTAGTTGCCGTAGGACTCTGTTCTTGCCGTTCTCATCGACAAAGCTGTGGCCGGAATTCGGCCCGCCGCAACGAACACAGATATCGATGTCTTCTTTGAGCGTGATGAACGCGGAGACCTTACCCTTGCCTTCGGAGCCGAACTGGCCGCCAACCACAACCCACAAACTCATATCTGCCCTCCCGGCCGAAAACTTACCAGCGCCTCCTCCAGCGCTTTGTGGAAGTCATGCAGCGAACCCTCATTAGGCAATATGATTGCGGCCTTTGATCGGAGGAATTCAATCTGCTGCTCCACTGGGTGCGAGTCCGCCCCCTCAAACGACTCTAAATTTACATAGCGGCCTTCACTCATCTTTCTTTTCCAGCGTACTTCTGCTGGGCTCTCAATAAATATCAGGTGAAATGAGCGGCCGAAGGAATCCTTGAGGCTTTTAAAATCGAGAGGGTGCCGCAGACCGTCCACTGCCACGTCGTTACCCGGCGTGATCTGCTCGATCAGTCGCTGGTTGAGCTCGGCCTGCATGCCCTTTGCCATCACATTCCAGCCAATTTCCTGAAGGCGGGATTTGCTTTCGGGGTCCCTTGCCAGCCATTCCGACAGCACCAGGCTATAGCGCAGGTACTGGAAGCCGAGCCGTGACTTGAGATAGATCCCGGCGGATGTCTTTCCGGCGCCGATGCGGCCCGTGATGCCGATTACAAGCCGCTTATCCGGTGATGTCTGGGGATGGCTCGGCATGAACCAAGGATTCTACCTCAGTTCCGCCGTTTCTCGACACTGCGTCGAGCTCAGTCGCGGCGATGATCTGGGCAAGCTTATCGTAGTTGAATTTCGCCGAGCGTGGGACGATCAGGTAGTCCTCTTTAGGAGTACCGAGCGCGATATAGTCGTCGGCGAGATAGAAGAGCCCAACCAGCGCTGAGGTGATGGCATCCACTTCATCGTGTGTGACGCTGGTGGTTAGGTAATCGCCAATGATGCCCGCTCGCGAAAGCCCCCACTTCAACTCCTCCAAGCTTGTCTTCTTACGCGGAATCCCCAAAATGTCCTGGGCCGCGCCGGGATAGCTCTCGATCACCGTGCAGCCAGCCTTGCGCAATTCGCCTGCCAGCCAGATACCGCGACGCGTGAGCATCTCCATGCTGGGTAGGAGGCACCAGAAGACTGAAATCCCCATTCTCTTCAGGGCGAGCTCGCATTTCCGGTAAATGGGCGCTCCCACCGTACCGTACGCCTCAGGCAATGAGAGGGGGGAATCGATCGAAACAAGATCCGGCTTTGCGGCCAGGGTTTCTTCGATCAACCCGACATCCGTGCGGATGGACTTGGTCGTGACGTTCGCACCCTTCATGAGAGCCCAACCGGTGGCCCTTTTCTCGCTGCCCGTCAGGTCAATTCCCACGATGCATGGGCGCTTTTCCGTGGTCCGAGTTAACAGGCGCGACACGAGGCCCGGCGAATCAGACTGGCTCGATGCGCGCTTCAGCAGCGCGTTCTTGTTCGATTTGGGAAGGTCCACGACATCGGAGAATACGCGGCCACTTGTGCCCTCAAGGAACGGTGCCCTGGTCTTCGACAGCCGGTCATACGTAATTTCCATGATCGGCTTCAGGTGAACGACATCTTCGGTGTTGTACTGGATCAGTTGCCCCAGAGCTTCCTTGTCGCCGCGGAGGAACTTTGACCAAAGGACAGTGGCTTCGTACCCGCCGACGTCTTCAACCGCGTCGGCTCGCTTCAGCCCCAGCTCTGCCTCGATCGATTTAAGACCGCCCCGCATACCCAACCGGCGAGTGGTCCAGCGCAAGTCGATGTGGATGGGTGGGAACGTGATATCCGGAAACGCCAGCTTCAAAAATCGGAGGTCGAATCCGGCTCCGTTGAAGGTGACGATCACAGAGTATTTCTGCAACTGCGCAGGGAAATCTTGCAGGTTGTCGCCCTCGACGAATGCCTTGTAGCTCCGCCCGTCGTACATTCCGACGACCGTCACGCTGTCGAACACCGAAGAGAGCCCCGTCGTCTCGATGTCGACGAAGACACACTGATCGGCGAATTCAGGAAAGACACGCCAAGCCTCCCCCACGTCGGAAAGCCGGCTGAAGAACGCCGCATCTTTTCGCCGGACGGCGTCACGCGACAGGGGGATGTACTCGTCCAGTTTCTGCTGAAGGCGGGCGCCCAGCGCTCCAAACCGCTTCTCGAACTTCTCCGCATCGTCCCAAGAATGGATTCCGTGCTCCCACATCTCCATCTCGGTCTGTTTACCTATTCCCGGAATGTGGATGAAGGTTTGTTGCAGCATCGGGTCAGCTATGACCGGCACAAACGTTGGGGTCGTAATTTGGGCAGTACAATCGTAATAGAATTCATTACGATTGTCAAGTTAAAGATAACGATTGTGAAGGAAAACTTCCTTAATGTAATATATGCTAATGCCTCTCGGTCTCATCATAAACGATAGAGTAAAGGCGATTCGCGAGCATAAGAATCTGACAGGCAGTGACTTGGCGCGCATGACCGGGCTGAACCAATCCGAAATCAGCCAGATTGAATCTGGAACCAAGCGCAGTCCGAGATTGGATACAATTCAGCGAATCGCGCGAGCGCTAGATGTTTCCTTGGATTTTCTGTCGGGCAGCTATGCGTATAACGGTTCCCTAGACAGGGCACTTGCTTGGGAGGCGCTCAATCTATATCTCCGTGACGTTCACGTAAGCGAGGAGCAAGTTGGAGCGTTGCGAGTCGTTGCCGACGGTGCCACCGCTCCCCAGTCCATCCGAGAGTGGGACCAGTTTCTCAAGAATTTAGCTTTATACGAATCGGGCCTCGCAGCCAACAAAGCTTGAGCCCTTGCGAAACTGGGTGACTTCACGTACTGCACGGTGACGGGGCGGCGCAAAGGTAGCCACCGTTAGCCTTCCTCTGCAAGCTTCGTCGGGAACCCAAGGATAGAAACTCGAACCTGCGCCGATTGCTTGTGCCGGAGTTGGTCCGCCTCTGTTCGTTTCTACTGCCTGCTTATAGATTGATCAAGCCGGCAAAACGCCATTGAGCACTGAAGTGTGGATGACATGACGGAAATGCAGCCCACGGATGGTTCAACCACTCGTCTCGCCCGAGCGATGCGCGAATGTGTCGCAGCACTGCTGTGGGCGTACGTCTTGGTGAAGCTTTTCATCTTTGCTGTTGACATCTACTTACTCGAGCGGTTCGCCCCTAAATTTGTTTGGCTAGTGAATGTGAAAGCCTTCATTCTCATTGGGCTGATCGCTGTCGCTTGGTTGGTAATTGGACGCCGGCGACTTCCGCACGCGCTCCTTTACATTGTCGCCTATCCGCTCATCGTACTTTTCTGGAGAGTGCCCAAACTTGCCTTTCGAAGATGGCCCCTGTTCATTGCGTTTGCTCCGGGTATTTACCGCGCCATTTCGACGTTCCGCACCACCTACGAGCTATATGCTGTTGCAAGCATTTGCTCAATCGTCATTGTGACTGGCTCAAGCAAGCCACTGTCACTAGCGGCGACGGCGGGGCTGGCTGGATTCCTAGTGTCGCACCTGTACCGTAGTTTTCGTAAGGCGTACAGCAGCAGCGTGTTCAGGGCAGTTTCAACGCTAATGACAAAGCTGAGGGATTCAGTGGAGCGCGGTACCTTCGACAGCCCACAGACTGCGCCTCAAAAACACGACTCCGGAACAGGGGCTCAGCCTGTCGCCGCAGACCCCTCCAGCTTATATATGCTTCGATCCATTGCAGACATTGTTCATTCGAAGATCGTATCTCTCGTAAGAGGCCGCTCGTATGACCTTTATCTTATAGCCAGTTGGATGTACACGGTTGGACTGACAGCTGTCGTATTCGCCTTCGAATACTTGGCAATAAGTAAACTGGATTCCCGCGAGTTTCTGTCTGCCAGTGCTGCTGGGTTCTGGCAGTTTCTTGGATTCAGCCTCGGACATCTGACGCCGGCGAACGTATCTCCAATCGTACCGTGCAAAGCTGCCGCTGCGTTTGTGTGTTACTGCGAAGGAGGTTGCAGTATCCTGATCCTCGTGATTTTGTTCTTTACGGTCTTGACCGCCGCGCGCGAAGCTTTTAAGGATGATCTTCTCCAGTTCGCCACGGAGCTAGATCTAATCGCCACTGCTGTGGACACCCGGGTCACTGCGGTATACCGCATGACCCTTGCGCAGGCCGAATACATTCTCCTCGAGAAACAAGGGATAATGGTGAACTTATTGCGAAAAGCACGGGGATTACCGGAACTGCCAATCCCGGCACCTGGTCAGGCGATCTCAATCGTTAAACGTAGTGAGTAAAACGCCTTCGCGCCGGCGCTGGGCAACTCGTTCTGCGACGCTCGGCCCAGACTTTTCGCAGGTAAAGGGCGGTGGCTTGGCTAGCGAGGAAACCCGAGAAATGCCCGGCGAAGGCCTGAAAAAATAAACCCTCTCACCCCAAACACAAAACCCCAAAGATGAGTAATAATAGGCCCCGTGTTCGACCGGGGGCGTTCGGGCCTTGGCCTTACCGGTTGCCGTTGTGGCAGGGATTTCAGCCATCGGGAGTTGACCAAAAGAGCGGGGCACCGGTACCCGCGGCTTGCGCCGTGGGCTACAATATGTCGCCCGCTCCACGGGCTGATTTGCGGAACGATAACGGTGTTTCACCGCATTAGTGGGTGACGTGGCGTACCCGGAGAGGGTCGCACTTTCCCAGTAGAGGGATAACCGATCATGTTTTCTCTCATATTTCCGCCGGCTTTGCTGTGGTTCGCCGGCTCCGATTCCGGCAGTTCCGGCGAGCACCTCATCCGCCTGAGTCCCGTGGACATGGCGATTATCGCCATCTATTTCGCCATGGTGCTGGGAATCGGCTTCTACCTGAAGCGCTACACGAAGAGTGGCGAGGACTTCTTTCTGGCCGGCCGCGAGATGACGGCCTGGGTGGCGGGGCTGAGCTTTATCTCCGCCAACCTCGGCGCGCTGGAGTTGATGGGCTGGGCGGCGGCGAGCTACCAATACGGCATCCTGGCCACGCACTGGTACTGGATCGGCGCCATTCCCGCCATGCTGTTTCTCGGCCTCGTGATGATGCCGTTCTACTACATCTCCAAGACCCATTCCGTCCCCGGATACCTGCAACTGCGCTATGGCGAGGCGACGCGCGGGCTCAGCGCCGTCTCTTTCGCTTTCATGACCGTGCTGATGTCGGGCATCAACATGTACGCCATGGCCCTGGTGATGAAGGTGGTGCTGGGCTGGAACATTCACTTCAGCATCTGGGTGTCGTCCATCACGGTGGGAGTTTACGTGGCGCTGGGCGGGCTGTTCTCCGCCATTTTCAACGAGGTGCTGCAGTTCTTCCTGATCTGGCTGGGGGCGCTGCTGATTCCCATTCTGGGCCTGATGGAGACGGGCGGCTGGAACGGTTTGGTGGCGCGCATCCACCAGAACTTTCCCCAGGGCGACTACACGCACCTGTGGCGCGGCATGGGCCACTTCACCGACAATCCCATGGGCATTCACTGGACCGGCATCGTGCTCGGCCTCGGCTGGGTCATCTCCTTCGGCTACTGGAACACCGACTTCCTGGTGGTGCAGCGCATCTTTGCCGCCAAGGATATTCGCGCCGCCAAGATGGCGCCCATTATCGGGTCGTATTTCAAGATGGCCGTGCCGTTCATCGTCATCCTGCCGGGACTGCTGGGCCTGGCGCTGCTGCCGTTCAAACTGGTGCCGGAAAGCGCCGTCACCGCCGGCCAGCACAGCTACAACGAGGTGCTGCCGCTCATGCTGGCGCGCTACTGCGGCCCCGGCCTGCTGGGACTCGGCATCACCGCGCTCATCGCCGGGTTCATGTCGGGAATGGCGGGGAACGTCAGCGCCTTTGCCACGGTGTGGACCTACGACCTTTACCGGCCGTTCATCCGCAAGCGACGCGTCCGACGAGCACTACGTGAGCATGGGACGCTGGTGCACCATTCTGGGCGTGCTCATCTCCATCGGCACGGCGTACCTGGTGATGCACTTCGGCAGCATCATGGACTACGTGCAGGCGCTCTTCAGCTTCTTCATCGCGCCGCTGTTCGGCACCGTGCTGCTGGGCATGATGTGGAAGCGCATGACGCCCGCCGGCGGCTTCTGGGGTTTGCTCGCGGGCAGCGTTTCGTCCGTCGGCATGTTCCTGCTGGTGAAGTTCAACCACAACATGCTGGCCTACATCGCGCTCTCAAGCGACGCCAAGGACATGGCGGAAAACATGTACCGCGCGCTGTGGTCGTGGCTGATCTGCGTGATCGTGACGGTGGTGGTCAGCTACTTCACCAAGCCCAAGCCCGTCGAGGAACTGACCGGCCTCGTCTACGGGTGCACGGAATTGCCCGGCGAAGGGCATCTGCCGCTGTGGAAACGGCCGATTTTCTGGGCGGTAATATCCGCCGTCCTGTTCCTGATCCTGCAATGGATCTTCTGGTAGGGGGTGAGTATGGAAGAGAAACCGCAAGCGGATGGCTCCGGGGGCGATGGCGATGGCAGGCACGTGGCCGCCGGCGTCGAGGACGCAAAGCCGCGCGATCACCACATGGTTCCCGTCTGGTTCTTCGTCGGCGTCATCCTGCTGATTTACGGGATAATCATATTGTGTACAGGCATTTACGAGTATTCCAGTCCGCCGCCCACGGTGCTGGCCAAGACTCACCCGGCAGTGTGGTGGGGCGCCCTGCTGACGGTGATCGGCGGACTTTATGTCTATCTTTACTTTCCCGGCAGGTCCTGAATACATGACCTTTCCCCTCGCCTTGCTCTTCGCCGATGCATCCGGCGCCCAGACCGTCCTCTCGATGCACGCGGTGGACTTCGTCATTATCGGCGTCTACTTCGTCGTCGTGCTCGCCATCGGTTTCTACCTGAAGCGCTACACCACGAGCAGCGAAGACTTCTTCATGGCGGGCCGCGAGATGACCGCCTGGGTCGCGGGCCTCAGCTTCATCTGCGCCAATCTGGGCGCGCTGGAACTGATGGGCTGGGCGGCGTCGGCGTACCAGTACGGAATCCTGGCCGCGCATTACTACTGGTGCGGGGCGATTCCCGCCATGCTTTTCCTGGGCGTCGTCATGATGCCCTTCTATTACATCTGCAAGACCCATTCGGTGCCGGGCTATCTGCAACTCCGCTTCGGCGAACCGACCCGCCTGGTGGGCGCGCTGTCGTTCGTCTTCCTGACCATCCTGATGTCGGGCATCAACATGTACGCGATGGCTGTGGTCATGAAGGTGATGTTGGGTTGGGACATTCACCTCAGCATTTGGATTTCTTCCATCACCGTCGCTGTCTATGTGGCTATGGGCGGGTTGGTTTCCGCCATCTTCAATGAGGTCTTGCAGTTCTTCCTGATTTGGCTGGGCGCGCTGATGATTCCGATTCTCGGTATGGTGGAAGCCGGCGGCTGGTCGAAGCTGGTGGCGCGCATTCACCAGAACTTTCCGCAAGGTGATTACACCCATCTGTGGCGACCCATGGCCCACTTTGCGGACAACCCCATGGGCATTCATTGGACGGGCATCGTGTTTGGATTATTGATGGGGTCGCTCGGCTATTGGACCACCGACTTCCTCGTGGTCCAGCGAGCGCTCGCCGCCAAGGACCTCCGTTCCGCCAAGCTTGCGCCGATCATTGGCTCGTACTTCAAGATGGCCGTGCCGCTCATCGTGGTCCTGCCCGGACTGCTCGCGCTCGGCGTGTTGCCATTCAAGTTGGTGCCGGAAAGCGCTGTCGGGCCCCGGCCAGCACAGTTACAACGAAGTGCTGCCGCTCATGCTGGCGCGCTATTGCGGGCCGGGCTTGCTGGGGCTGGGCATCACGGCGCTGATCGCCGGGTTCATGTCGGGCATGGCGGGCAACGTCAGCGCGTTTGCCACCGTGTGGACGTACGATCTTTACCGGCCGTTCCTTCGCAAGACCGCCACCGACGCCCACTACGTTTCCATGGGCCGCTGGTGCACGATTCTGGGAGTGGTCATCAGCATCGGCACGGCATACCTGGTGATGCAATTCGCCAGCATCATGGATTACGCACAGGCCGTCTTCAGCTTCTTTATCACCCCGCTGTTTGCCACGGTCTTTATCGGCATGATGTGGAAGCGCGCCACCCCTGCGGGCGGATTCTGGGGCTTGCTGGTGGGGACGCTCTCCTCCCTGGGCATGTGGCTGCTGGTTAACCGCGATCCCTCGAAGCTCGCCTGGATCGCCCTTTCCAAGCAGGCCAAGCCCATGGCGGAGAATATGTACCGATTGCTGTGGTCCGGCATTATCGCTGTGATCGTCATCGTGGTCGTCAGCCTTCTTACGCGGCCCAAGCCAGAGGAGGAATTGACGGGCCTGGTTTACGGTTGCACCGAGATCCCCAGCGAAGGCCACCTGCCGCTGCTGAAGCGTCCCATCTTCTGGGCGGCAATTTCCTTCGCCATTTTCGTCCTGCTCCAGTGGATCTTCTGGTAGAGTCACTTCACTTCCGGTATCCCCAGATCCTTCGATCCCAGTGGCGACATCTTCGCTTCCGGCGCGTATTCCGCCAGAAGGTCCAGCGCGATGCGGGCGCGGTGCACGCGCTCCAGGCCCATCTTCACGGCCAGGTCCTCGATGTGCCTGCCCGAAGGATAGATGTCCGGCGCGTTGCGCAGTCCGAATTTGAAGTAAACCGGCGCGGCGACTTGAATGATCGTGGGCATTTCGTAGTAACGGACGAACCCGCCGAAGTTATCCGGCACTTCAATGTAAAGATCGATGGGGATGTCGACCGCCTGGCGGATGGCGCCCATTTGCGCGGGGCTCAAGTCGGTGGGTATGTTCATGGTCGACACGCCGCACTGCTCGAAGATCACCGCCGTGGCGGGGTTGGCGGCGGGCAGCGTGACGGAGCTCTTGACGACCAGGTTCGCCGGCAGTTCGCCCTTCTGCTTCATGGCGCTGATCACCCAGATGAGGCCGAGGTCGGCGGGAAGAATGCTGCGAATGCCCAGGTCGCAGGCGTGCCGGATGTCCTCAATGGCGTAGACCAGTTGATCGGCACCGCGATGCTGAAGGCCGATGACTTTGCCCGCTGCGGATGCTGTCTGCGCGCCCGTCTCAAACGTGGCCCGCGGGCCGACGAACAGACACACTTCGATGCCTTCATCATGTCCAATGCGCGCCATCTCGCGGATTTCGTCCTTCGCTAGCATCATCACACCGCTTCCCTGACTGACGCGATGAATCGGCACCTTATGCGCTTTGGCCGCTGCCAACACTTCGCGAAAAACCCGCGGCCCCTCCACGCTGGGAATCTCGATGCGATATTGCCCACCGTCCTTGAAGAGCTTCGCGCTGGGCTTTAACGCGTGGTTATCTTCGAAGGGCAGATTGAGCTTGGCGAGAAACTGCTTGGTCTTTTTCATAGGCGACCTCCACGAAAAGATGGGTGAGTTTTGAATTCAATCGGCGGCTGCAAGGCCTTGTAGCTTGCTGCCAGAGAACAGCCGGCTTGGCCCAGAGCGGCGCGCCAGAGGCACAGCTTCTGCTCAAAGGGCATCCCGGCGTGGGCCGGGCTGGTGGACGGAAGCACCTCATAACGGACTCGTTCGAAGAGGTGTGCTGGAGTCTGAGGCACTTTGCGGTCAAAGATCTCCCTCGCCTTTTGGCCGTTGAAGCAGATCAACGCAATGCCACTGTGCGTGCGGAGAAACTCCGTGAAGTCGTTGGGCTCTGCGGACGAGAGCCGAATTGCGGAGTCCAGACTGCCGGCCCGGTGCCCTGCGGCGCAAACGTCCCAAAGCGCGATGCCGTGTTCATTGAGCAATCGCAGACGGGCTCCGTAGGAGAGGTCCGGTGAGGCTCCGGTGAGTTCCCCCATGATGCGCCAGAACGCGTTTCGCGGCTGAGCGTAATATTCTCCCCGCCGGAGGGAGACCTGGCCGGGCAGCGAGCCCAGAATGAGCACGCGAGCATCGGCACGAGCTACGCATTCGAAACCGCGAGATTTCACGGCCATGTCCAGTTCAGGTCACTGACGACTGACCACTGACAACGGACGACTAACTACTGCGTATACTTCAGATAGACGGTTCTAGTCTCGGTGTAGAACTCCAGCGCGGCGGGTCCCTGTTCGCGCATGCCGAAGCTGGATTCCTTGGTGCCACCGAAGGGAAGCTGGTATTCCACGCCCGCCGTGGGCAGATTCACAGTGATCAGCCCGGCTTCAATGCCGTTGATAAACTGGTGCACACGCGTCAGGTCGCGCGAGACGATGGACGCCGAAAGCCCGAACTTCACGCCATTGGCCAGGCGCATGGCGTGGTCGAAATCGTCAGCCACCATCAATCCGAGGACGGGCCCAAAGACTTCCTCCTGGGCGATGCGCATCTGCGGGGTGACGCCGGTGAAGAGGGTCGGCTCAACGAAGTAACCCAAATCGTAGTTGCCGCCCGTCAAGCGCTTGCCGCCGCAGAGCAGCTTGGCTCCTTCGTCCTGAGCGATCTTGATGTATTGCAAATCGGTCTCAAGTTGAGTGGCGTCCACCGCCGGCCCGATATCGATGCCTGCTTCGAGGCCATTGCCAACCTTGAGTTTCTTTGTCTTGGCGATGAGCTTTTCCAAGAGGGGTTCATAGATGGACTTTTCAATAATGGCGCGGCTGCACGCGGTGCACTTCTGGCCGGTGGAAAAAAACGCGCCGTTGACCAGCACATCGACGGCGTAATCCAGGTCCGCGTCTTTCAGCACGATCGTCGGGTTCTTGCCGCCCATTTCCGTCTGCACGCGAATCTTTCGCTTGGTCACTTTATCGTAGAGGGCATTGCCCACCTGGCACGAGCCGGTGAACGAGACGGCGCGAATGGCAGCGTGCTCCACCAGGGCGTTGCCCACGGCGCCGCCTGAGCCGGTCACGTAGTTGAGCACGCCGGCGGGAATCCCGGCCTCGTGCAGTGCCTCGACGACGCGATAAGAACTGAGCGGCGCCAGCGACGCCGGCTTGATGACCACGGTGTTTCCGGCCACCAGCGCCGGGGCCAGTTTCCATACGGGAATGGCGATGGGGAAGTTCCAGGGGGTGATGAGCGCCGCCACTCCCAGGGGCTTGCGCATGGTGTAACAGAAGACGTTGTCGCGCTCGGAAGGAATCTGGTAGCTGAACAGCCGCGCGCCCTCAGCGCCGAAATAGCGCAGAATGTTGATGGCGCGCTTCACCTCGCCCTTGGCTTCGGGCAGCGTCTTGCCTTCCTCGCGCGTCATCTCCTCGCCGATCTTGGCGAGCCGGCTTTCGACCAACTCCGCCGCCTTGAAGAGATACTCTCCCCTGCGCGGCGCGGGCGTCGCGGCCCAGGCGGACTGTGCCTTGGCTGCGGCGTCACACGCCGCCAGCACGTCTTCCGTACCGGACGCCTGGAAATCTCCTATGACTTCGTTGGTGTTCGCGGGATTGGTGTTGGGGAAGGTCTTTCCGGACTTGCACGCCACCCATCGGCCGGCGATGTAATTATAAAATTGATCGGGCATAGGCTCTCCCTCATTCACATGGATGAACAGGATGTACAGGATGTGAAAAGGAATAACACGGGTTGGTCTTTCTCATCAAACGAAGAGGTTGCCCTTCGCTCATTGCCATACTGCAGGCGATTACCGCTTCGGTAATCGGCGCGTACTTCGGCCCGGTATCCTGTGAATCCTGTTCATCCATGTTCTTTCACTCCGACTTGATTCGCAGCAGGCGGCGCATCTCCTCTTCCGCCTGATTGATGGGATGGATATCCGCGGCGTTGCGGAGCTTTTTGAACAGCGGGTAGCCCGCGGCCTGTTCACCGCGCCATTCCTTGTCGAAGCTGCCGTCGCGAATTCCGGCGAGGGCTTTCTCCATAAAGTCGTCGATATCCTTGGCGAAGGGAACGGTGCTCGCTCGCGAGAGTGTTCCGTACTGGCTGGTTTGAGAGTGGAACCGGGCCTGCCTGTAGAAGCCCACGCGCGCCATCTCGCGGAAAATTTCCGCCGCCTCGCCGGAGCCGTACATTTCCAGAGCCACCATCTCCGGCGGGAAGCCGCGCTTGACGAGGACTTCAAACGCCTCGGTCCACGTGCGAAAGAGAAGTGGCCACACGGCCTGTTCCTGAAACAGGTCGAGCTCCGTCTCTTCCGCAAAAGTGGTCTTGAAGGCGCCGGCCCGCGTGGCGCCAATGCCTCGCGCCCAGGCCAGCGCGGTTTCCATGGCGTGGCCGGAGGCGTCATGGGCCACGGCCACGAACGCCGGGGCGCCGCGACCCGCGACAAATGACTCGCGCACCTCCGTCCCGATCATGCGCGGCGCCACCATGATGACGTCCACATCATTGGGCGGCGCGATCAGGCCGAAGTGGATGTTGTAACCGTGGGCAAAGTCCAAGGTCTGTCCGGCGCCGAGGCGCGTGCTCAGCACGTCGTTATAGACATCACGCTGCACTTCATCGGGAATCAGCAGGGCCATGACGTCCGCGCGCTCGGCGACCTCCGCCACCGAGCGGACCACAAAGCCGTCTTTCTCCGCCCGTCCCGCCGACTCGTCGCGCAGGCTGCCGACAATTACGTTGAGGCCCGAATCGCGAAGGTTCAGCGCCTGGGCACGCCCTTGATTTCCGTAACCAATGATTCCCAGGGTCTTCTGCCGGAGAATGTCCAGACCGGCATCGGGGTCGTAGTAAGCTTCCATGACTCTGTTGGTGTCCTCTCGTTGACGGGACTTAGTTTCGGGAGCCCCCATTATCCGCGCGCCGGTGGAGGCGTGTCAATTGGCGGTGCTGTCCAATCTCGCCTCGCAGCACCTTACTGCGGCACCACCGCCACGATCAGCGCGGAGGGATGTTCATGATCGTGGTAAACGCTGTTGATGGCCTTCACCATCCGGGTTGAGTGTCCCTGATCGCCACCGGTATTGAGGTTGCGATCGTAGTGGGGGAAATTGCTGCTGGAGATTTCCACGCGCAACTGGTGGCCCTTCAAGAACACGTTGGAAGTGGCCACGAGGTCGATGGTGAATTTGTAGACTTCGCCGGGATTCATGAACTCGGCCTTTTCAGGAGTTACACGGTAGCGTGCGCGCTGGATTCCGTCGGTCAGGTTCTGCGCGTAGCCGTTGGGCCAGACATCCACCAGCTTGCCGGTGAAGTCGGTATCCACGGCCGAGGAACTGGCGTACAACTCGACGCTGACGGGGCCGGTGACCTCGGTATCTTCTTTGAACGGCGGCGCGGAATAAACCAGCACGTCGGTGCGGGCTTCCACAGGCCGCTGATCGAACGCTCCTGAGGGCTCGTGGTTGTTGTCGCAGCACAAGCCGCCGCCCCGCGTGGGCGTGGGGTCCGCCGGGTCGTAGGTGTATTTGTCGGCGGGCTCAGCAGCGGGAGCGGCGGCGCTCAACTCGCCGTTGCCGCTCAGGGTGTTGGCTTTCCCCTGCGAGTGCAGGTAGTAGCGCGTCTCCCGAGCGCGAGCCAGGGGCCAATCATCCTCATCGCGCCACACATTACGGCCCATCACGAAAATCTTTACCGGTTTTTCCTGCGCCATGCCGTTGTCGATGCCCTTCAACACGTAATCGAACCATCGCAGGCGCAAGTCTTCCATCGGATATAGATCCTTGCCGGCGCGCGCATTGGGGCCAAAGTCAATCTCGCCGGTTTTGCCGTTGAATGGCCCATGGAACCACGGACCGACGATCAGCCGCTGCCCGTGGCGAGCGGCTTCACTGCCGCCACGCGCTTTGATGTGCATGTAGTTGCGCAGCGTTCCACCCAGGAAGAGGTCGTACCATCCGCCCTGGTGAAAGGCGGGAACCTTGATGTTCGCGTCGTGATCGTCGATGCAGAGTTCTTTCCAGTACTCGTCGTAGTCGGGGTGCGCGACCCAATCGGAATAGTACTTCGCCACGCCCTCCGAGGTACCCACGTCCAGCACCGGGTAGGCGGCAAGCGGCAAATCCATGTCCCAGCGCGAGGCCTTGGATTCGCCCCCCACGCGCCGCTCGAGGGTGTTGAGCGCCAGTCCGCTGGTCCAGGACTGGCTGAACCACAGGGCGAATGCCCCTCCCTGGTAGGTCCAGCCCTCGTGATAGTTCGACGCCGTGATCTGGGGGAACATGGCCACCAGGTGGGGAGGCGAGGCAATGGCTGCCAGCATTTGCGTCGCGCCCACGTAGGAGCCGCTGTACATCGCGACTTTGCCGTTGGAATAAGGCAACGCGGCTGCCCATTCCACCGTGTCGTAGCCGTCCTGTGACTCGTACTTGAAGGTGTACCATTCGCCTCCCGAACCGAAGCGGCCGCGCACATCCTGTGCCACCACCACGTATCCGCGCGCTGCGGCCATGGGGCCAAAGTCGATCTCGCTCCGCCGGTCGTAAGGAGTGCGGGTCAGCAGGACCGGAAACTTGCCGTCGGCCTTGGGGCGGTAAATATCCGCACGCAGCACCGTGCCATCGCGCATCGTCGCGGGAACGTTGCGCTCCACGATAACTTCATAGTGTTCTTCCGCCCAGGCCAGGCTCCCTGACCAGAACAACGCCAGCAGCAATGTACCCATCACGCGTCGGTTCATGGAATCCTTCCGTCAAAGTTGATGAATGCCCATTTCACGAGACACGGCATTATCTGCGAGAGCGCCGCCCAGCGCAACCGTCATGGAGTTGCCGGGGCTGGGCGTGCTACTCCGTCGGGAGATACCTCCGCTCTGTTGGCAGGATGAGTGTTTCAGTTACGGGACTTGAAGGCGGGGACGAGACCCCTCACCCGGCCGTCCGGAGACGGCCGACCTCTCCCCTGGGGCGAGGTTGTGAATCAACTGGGCGCGGGAGCGCCTGAAGAGAAATCAACAATCTCTCCCCTGGAGAGGTCGGGGCGCTGGTTGTCGCAAGTGCGATAAGGGAAACCAACAACCTCTCTCCTGGGGAGAGGTCGGCCCGATCCATCGGGACGGGTGAGGGGTCTTTTCCCGGCTGCGGTACGCCCTTTTGAGGGCTACCGCCGAAAAGCCTCTACCTTTGCCGAAGGTTATTTACTCGGGCAGCACGCGTTTCAGCGCTTCCAGTTCCGGTTCCCCCGGCCCCAGCGGCAGTTTTACTTTGCCCCGCTGCACCACAGAGCGGCAGAGGGCCATGGCGATTTCCAGATCTTTGAACGCGCTTTCGCCATTGCACGGATGCACTTTGCTTTCGTCGTCCAGCCAGTCGGCCATTTCCTGTACGTACGGACCCATGTCGTGCTCGTAGTCCATGCTGCCGGGGCCGGAGGCGGTGCCGTTTTTCGTGACGGCCCGCCAGCCGCCGCCCGTCAGGACTTCGGCAAAGCCCTCGCTGCCCTGCGCGCCCATGCGGCACTTGCGCCACCAGTAATCCACTTCCGGCACGTCGGGAGCGCCATCGCCCGATTCCACGATGCCGCGCACGCCGTTGGCAAACTGAATGAATCCTGCGATGTAGTCGGGCGAGGGGTGATTATCGGCGAACTTCGACTTGCCGTGCGCCTGCCCCACTACCCATTCCGCCTCGGCGTAGTCGTTGAACCAGCGGGCGTAGTCGATCAGGTGCGAGAGCATGTGCGTCATCCAGCCGGTGGCGGTGCCGTAAACGGTGTGTACGCGGCCGATGGCGCCGCTGGCGATGATCTCCTTCACCTTCTTGTAGTGCTCGCCGTAGCGATGCTGGTGGCTCACGACGGTCTTGACGCCCGCTGCGCGGGTGAGCTTCATCATTTCCAATGCTTCGTTGGTGGAGAGCGCCGTGGGCTTTTCGTAGGCAATCAGCTTCGCGCCCGCTTCCACTCCGGCGCGAATCAAGGGCAGGCGCAGGTCGGGCAGCGTGCAGAAGCAGAAAATATCGGGCCGAGTTTTTGCCAGCAGCGCGCCTGCGTCGGCACTGGTTTCACTGACGCCGAATTTCTTCGCCGCGGCTTCCACGCGCCCGGCATCGATATCGCAAAGGCCCACCAGCTTGAAGCGGCCATTCTTCTGAAATGCGTCGGCATGGTGCGTTCCGCGCTTGCCCATGCCGGCGACGACGACGGTGTAGGTTGGATTTGAACTCATGGATGATCTCCTCGGGGATCGGGAAACGGGACTCGGGGAATAGTGAATAGTGAATGGTGAATAGTGAAGGTCGCCTGCCCGCTTGTTATTTAACAATTCATTGAGCCGCGCGTAGTACTCAATGACGAGACCCGGTGAGTCTGCCCCAATTCACCATTGACTATTCACCATTTACTATTTAGATCTCTTTCCCACGCCGCGAAGGCTAGGCCCCGTGTCCCGTGACCCGTGTCCCCGTTTCCCGTGCGCGTTTTGTCCCACGCCACGACGTTGTCAATAACGGCCTGCACTTCCTGGCCGGTCAGTTCGGGGAACATCGGCAGGGAGAGCACGTGCGCCGCGGAGGCTTCCGCATTCTTCAGCGAGCCGACGATGCGAGCGTCCTTGCCCCACGGGTAGCCTTCCTGCTGGTGAATGGCAATGGGGTAGTGGGTGAGGGCGGTGATGCCGCGCTGCTTCAGGTAATCCTGCAAGGCGTCGCGCTCCGGGGTCTCGACCACGTAGAGGTGATAGATGTGCCGATAGCCGGGCAGCGCCGTGGGCAGCGTCAGCGATGTGCCCTTCAGGCCTTCATCGTATTGCTTCGCGAAGCCGCGCCTTAAATCGTTCCACTTGTCGAGTTGCTTCAATTTGACGCTCAGCACGGCCGCGTGCAGATCGTCCAGGCGGCTGTTGTAACCCATGCTGTGCACGGAGCGCTTCACTGAGCCGTGATTGCGCAGCCTGCGCACGCCCTCGGCGATGTCGCTACGGTTGGTCACCACCGCGCCGCCATCACCAAAGCAGCCCAGGTTCTTCTGGATGATGAAACTGGTGCACATGGCATCGGAAAGCTCGCCCAACTTGAAGTCCGGACCGCTGGCGCCGAGCGCCTGGGCGTTGTCCTCAATGACGAAAAGCTTGTGCTTTTTGGCGATTTCCGCCACCTTGCGCATTTCCGCCGGCTGGCCGTAGAGGTGCACGGGCACAATGGCCTTGGTCTTGGGCGTGATGGCCGCCTCGATCAGGTTGACGTCGATATTGCAGGTCTTGGGATCGCAATCCACCAAGACCGCCGTGGCGCCGGCCACCCAGATGGCTTCCGCCGTGGCGAAGAAGGTGTTCGCGTTCGTGATGACTTCATCACCGGGCCCGATTCCCAGCGCCATAAAAACCAGCCACAGCGCGTCCGTGCCGGAGTTCACTCCCACCGCTTCCTGGGTGTGGCAGAACGCTGCCAGGTCGGACTCAAACTGCTTCAACTTGGGGCCCATCACGTAACTGCCGCTCTCCAGAACTTCGTGGATCGCGTTGTCAATCTCACTCTTCAAATTGTGGTACTGCCGAACATGACCATAAAACCCGACTTTCAATGACTCCATGAGTATTCCTCCAGAATTTAGCTCCTCATATTATACGCGCAGACGAGGGTCGCGACCGAGTGCGGGATAAGACAACGGCGGCGGGTTTACCCCAGGCCGAGCCTGCGTTGCGGGACCTAATCTGCCTTGCGGATAATGGAGCGCGGTCCGTCAGCCGACGAACTGCCGCTTCGCCCTGGGCCAGTTAGCTGGCGCCGCCCAGGACCGCGAGCAAGCCCACGGCCCCTAAAAGCAACAGTCCGTCGGCTCGCGGGCCGCACTCCCCATTAATGATCACGGCGGGGGTTACAAGTTTCCAGTTCGATCGACCGCCCGCACCATCGACTGACCGATGTCGTTGCTATCTTCCACGACCTTTGGCTCTTGCGTCGCGCGACTGATCGCTTCTCGCGCGCTGCACAGCGACAATATGCCTTGCCGTCGCCCATCATCAGCCCCCAGCGTTATAGCACAAAACTGCCGGACTTTAGGGTGACATTTTGATGAAAGGACCGGCGACTGCTCGGCGCCGGTTACCCGGGGGTCCTATCCTTGCCGGGCAAGCATACGGTTTCCGGAACAACCACTGTGCGAAGCACCTTGGAGTGCGGCGGCTCGACGCCGCCTTGGAATGACTTCAGACCTGTATCCAAGTGTAATGATTGAATCCAACCGAGATGCGTTTGGCGAGGAGCGCAAAGGCGGCGTCGAGCCGCCGCACTCCAAGGTGCTTTGCACATGTTCATCAGCGTTGGGGAAGCCACCAAGGCAAGTGTCAGTTGTGGAAAGAGGTGTATCAGGGCTTTGCGGATGGCAGTTTGCCGGCCATGCCCTGCTTCACTAGTCCGTTGAGAGACCCCCGGCTCTGCCGGGGAGGCAGCAAAAGTTTGACAGCTCCCGCAGTACGTGGCACGTAAATTTACCATGCTGCGGGGCGTCGAATGCGATAGTCCGGTAAACCCGTTACGATGTGCGCAGTTGGGTTCTGCGAAACTGCCGAAGCCGGCGGCAAGGGTTCGGATTGGAAGCTGCCGTAATGAGTTTCACGAAATCCAGAACCATCCCTCCGAAATGGTTTTGCGGGGCCGCGATAGCGTCCCCGCAGCCGCTTTGAGCGGCTCACTGTTTTTAAAGCCTCCGGCTTTGCCGGAGGATATTTACTTCCAGATTCGCGGGATTGAGCGGCACGATGCCGCAGCGTTCTGCTCTCGCCGCGAGAGGGTTCCACCCGCCCTGGGCGAGGACGATGAACTGATTCCCCGCGCGAAGCTCAGCGGGAAGAGTGGTGGCCGGCCGATCAGTAGTTGCATCGAAGATTTCCAGTGGATGTATTTCGCCTGGTTTCCAGCCGCCCGCCAACCCAAGGTTCTCAATCACCCTGACTCTCGCGCCGGGAACATTACCCAATCCCGGAACGTAGCCATGCCAATTGGCGGTCATCTCGACCACGCTCTCGTACTCGGCGTCCCGGGCCATCAAACCGACAATTTTCGGGCCGCACGCGTGTTCTTTACGCGCTTGCGCAAGTAGCGGTTCCTCTCTTGCGTATTGCGCCGCGGCCGCTGGCATCAGGTCGCCGGGTTCGCGAGACGGGTTTAATCGTGTTAGGTAGGAAAGATCAAAGTTCGCCAAACGCGCGACGTCCGAGGGGTCAGCATGCGGGCCAAAAAGCACCTCTATCGTAGGAGGAGGTACATCTGTTGCCCTCGGGGCCCTGACTTCAACGAAGTAATCTGGATGGAGGGCCAAGCCTCGCCAATCACTCCGCACGGAAAAATGCGAGGCGATGGCGGTTAGTCCGGAGAACCACCCCTCGAAATCCGCAGGCCTCTTCGTGCAGTAGAGATTGTATGCGCCTTGCGGGCCAACGAAATTCTCCATGCCGATCTCGAACATGGCGTTCCTCACCACGCCGTGTTCCACGAGGGCACGAGCACGAACCCCAGCCAAACGGCCGCCATACCATCTGAAGAGGCGCAGCCATTGGTGGCGCCAACCCGGTTCGTCTGCACATTGGTTGACCCCCTCAAAGACTGTGTACGATAGGTACGTCTCGAACCAGCATCCATTCTCGCTACACGGGACCTCATCCGGATTCCATCTCCTGAGCACAGCTTGTATTTCCGCCAAGCTGGCCTTGTGCATCATCAGCGACCGCATATCGGCCAGCAGTTGCTCGGCGCGATGGCGAAAGATGCGCTCCTGAATTTGCACGGCTACGAAGGGCGCGAGGAGGAGGACTAATACGGCGAGGGCCACGAATCCCAAAATCTTCTTTTTGCGGCTGAGGGACTTCATAATCTTTTCCGCAGGCTGACGAATGTAGGGCCGAACAGCGTTCGGCCCGGGCCGAGCGCTGCTCGGCCCTACATTCTCGTTGCGGCCCTGCCGCTCTTCGCCGCCATCCGCCGCTGAGGCGACGGCAGGTATGGCGGGGTAAACCCGCCGCTACTATACGCCGGACGACTCTTCCTGCAAAGTGTTAGACACCGGCCCAAGCTGCGTGTTCCCGAAATGTTGACCGAAGAACATTTTGAGCGTTGTAAAGGATGCGGCCGCACTTGTCCCCGAACCCTAAATGACCCATCTGCGGGCCGCAGAGTTTTCGTACCACGGGCACCCGAACCTGTGAAAAAATCGGGAGAAAGCAAAAGCATTTCACGCAAAGGCGCAAAGACGCAAAGCCCGCAAAGAAAACAAGGCGGTTATCGTTGCGCGTCTTTGCGCCTTCGCGCCTTTGCGTGAGATTGTTTATTTTCTCACACGTTCTCCTGCCCGTGCCGGGGCACGGCCTGGAAGGCCGTGGTACGTCATCGGTTGCGGTTCGGCCGCGCTCTGTCGCAAATCTCGGATGTTGTTGGGCGGCCCCACCGAACGCGTCCGAGCCGATCCGGTTTCAATCCAGCATTCATAATTCCGCATTCAGAATTGCTCAGCCTAGCCTCAGATTGTGGTTGACAAAAGCCTAGTTATGTGAGTATACTCATTTTGGTGATTCGCTTTCGGGGCGAAAGGCCCTGGCGGTTGCCGAGCATGCAAGGTTCAATCAGCCGCCCCGCCCGGGCGCTCGCGAGCTATTCCCCCATATCCCAAGCGACTTTCGCTGCCCACCCAGCGCCACAAATAAAATCTTCGACGTTCCAAGCCGGAATGTGTATGAAAACAAAAGAGCAGTGACAAGTGACAAGTGGCGAGTGGCGAGCGAGAGAATGTCCCGAAGATCAGCACCTAAAGCGCGCCATTGATTCCAGCTCCTGACTCCTGTCTCGGCGCTGCAAAAAATGAAGGTGCAACCGGAGATGTTATTGAAAACAAATGAATAGTTGAAACACGGTGCGAAGTGTTAGGTGCAAGGAAGAGAAAGGAACGAAGTTCGAGCTTCGAAATCCAGAACGCGGGCGTCTGGCCCTCCGATTCTGGCTCCTGACTCCTCGCTCCTGCCTTCTGCACTTGAAGAAATGAAGGTGCATCCGGAGATATTTATGAAAACAAAGAGGGTTAATAATTCGAGGCGTTACGATGGAAAGAAACCCGCACTCCATTACCTGAAATGCGTGGGGTGCGGGTTCTGACTCCTGACTTCCGACTCCTGCTTTACAAATGACCAGATGGCTCAATGACCCAATGGCCCGATCCCTTCAGTTCGGCGACCCGGCCGCGGCCGGTGCCAGTGCCGCCTCGCGAGCCAGACGGCTTGTCTCCACTGGTACAGGGTCTTTTTCCAAACCCTGTTCCACGACCTCCTGGATGGTCTTCACGAAATGGAGGGTCAAGCCCGCGAGCATTTCCGGATTCAGGTCCTCGTGGACGTTCGGTTCGTTGTCGGCGGGAAGGATCACGTCCGTTACGCCCGCGCGTTTGGCCGCCAGGACCTTCTCCTTGATGCCGCCCACGGGCAGCACTTGTCCGCTCAGCGTGATCTCGCCCGTCATGGCAAGGCGCTGCTTGCAGGGCCGCCGCGTGAGGGCGGAGACCAGGGCGGAAACCATGGTAACTCCCGCCGAGGGTCCGTCCTTGGGAATGGCCCCGGAGGGAACGTGAATGTGAATATCCTTGGACTGAAAGAACTCGGGGTCGATATCGTACTCCGCTGCGTGGGAGCGAACCCAGGCCAGCGCCGCCTGCATGGATTCCTGCATCACCTGGCCCACGTGCCCGGTCATGGTAAAGCCCTTGCTGCCCTTCATGGCGTTGGCTTCGACGTAGAGCACGTCGCCGCCCGTGGGAGTCCAGGCAAGACCGACCATCACTCCGGGCTGGCGGGTGCGCTCCACGATTTCCGTATCCAGCCGGTAGCGCGGAATTCCCAGGAAGTCGCGCAGATTATCGGGAGTCACCGTCAGCTTTTCGGGTTTGCCTTCCGCGATGCGGCGCGCCTGCTTGCGGCAAACCGTGGCGATTTCCCTCTCCAGGCTGCGCACGCCCGCCTCGCGCGTGTAATGCCGGATCATATGCGCCAGCGCGTCGGCGGTGAATTCAATCTGGTCGGGAGACGTCACCCCGTGCTCTTCCGTCTGTTTGGGAATCAGGTGGCGAATGGCGATCTGGATTTTCTCCTCCTCGCTGTATCCCTGAAGTTCCAGCAGTTCCATGCGGTCCAGCAGCGGCGGAGGGATGGTGTCCAGCACGTTTGCCGTGCAGATGAAAAGCACCCGCGAAAGGTCGAATTGAACGTCCAGGTAGTTGTCGCGGAAGTTCGCGTTCTGCTCGGGGTCCAGAACCTCCAGCAAGGCGGAGGAAGGATCACCGCGAAAGTCGCGCCCGATCTTGTCGACTTCGTCCAGCATGAAGACGGGGTCGCGCGTTTCCGCCCGGCGGATGCCTTGAATCACCTGGCCCGGCAGCGCGCCAATGTAGGTCCGCCGATGGCCGCGAATCTCCGCTTCGTCGTGAATACCGCCCAGCGACATGCGCACGAATTTGCGATCGAGGGAACGAGCAATCGATTTTCCCAGGGAAGTTTTTCCCACTCCCGGCGGCCCCACAAAGCACAGGATGGGACCCTTAAGCTGGGGCTTCAACTGCAAGACGGCCAGATAATCAAGAATGCGCTCCTTGATCTTCTCCAGATCCCAGTGGTCTTCATCCAGGACCTGCTTGGCTTTGTTGATGTCCACCTTGGCATCGGTGATTTTGTTCCAGGGCAGCGCCACCAGCCACTCAAGGTAAGTGCGCGTCACGTGGTAATCGGCCGCCGCCGGCGACATCTTGGCCAACCGCCCCAGTTCGCGGTGAGCTTCCTTCCTGGCCTCTTCGCTCATTCCCGCGGCGTCGATCTTCTTGCGGAGTTCTTCGATTTCCTGTTGTTCGTCGGCCTCGCCCAGTTCCTTTTGAATGGCCTTCATCTGCTCGCGCAGGTAATACTCACGCTGGCTCTGGGTTACCTGGTCCTGCACATCGGATTGAATCTTCGAGCGAAGCTGCAGCACCTCCACTTCGCGCGCCAGTTGGCGGTTCAAGCGTTCCAGCCGGATTTTCAGGTCAAGGCTTTCGAGCAGTTCCTGCTTTTCCAGGCTGGAGAGCGAAGGGAGATTGGCCGCGATGAAGTCCGAGAGGCGGCTGGGGTCGTCAATGTTCATGACCACCGTTTGCAAGTCGTCCGACAGCGTGGGCGAAAGCTGCACCACCTGCTGGAACATGGTCGTGACGCTGCGGACCAGCGCGTCAAAGTCCGATTCCTTCGCGCCCGGAATGGCATCCACCAAAGGCTTCACGCGGGCGCGCAGGAAGGGCTCGGTCTGGGTGACTTCCTCAATGGCAATCCGCTGCAGGCCCTCAACGAAGATAAACAGACTCTGGCTGGGCAGCTTGATGACCTTGTGGACAAACGCCACCGTGCCGATTTGAAAGAGGTTGACGGGCTGCGGATTATCCACGCGCGGATCGCGCTGGGAGATCACTCCCACATACTTCTCTTCCTCTTTCAGGTCATTGATCAGCTTCAGCGAGCTGTCGCGCCCCACGGTCAACGGCAGAATGGCGTTGGGAAACAACACCGTGTCGCGCACGGGAAGAATGGGAAGGTTGTTGAAATCGATCGGTGTTTTTTGTTTGGAGGGCATAAAATTGGTCCTCAATCCTCTGGACGCCAAGGGCGTCCCGGGTTAAGTCGTGACACTCTATCACGCCACTGTAGCGCGTCGCTAGTCCTCACCTGAGGCTTGGGACGCGGGCGGGTATCACACAGCTTGAACGTTGTTTTCATTCGCCGCACAGCGGTCCCGCCGTTTCATTAGATGCGGAGATGGCCGGAAGAGACGCTCGAAAGCCGGTTGCCCGACCAAGGCGGAACAGGGTATCTTGAACCCTGACCTTCCCCCGGAGAGAACAGCATGGTTCCGAGATTGGCGCACGCACTCCACATGAGCACCGTCGTCTTCTACACGCTCCTATTCGGCACCTTTATCATTACCTCGCTGGTGCTGGGGTTTGCCCTGAACCGCACCTTGCAATATTACTCCAAGAAGGTCCCAACGGAAGGGGGGAAGATCCTGCTCAGCTTTCTGGCGGGGCTGCCGGTGCCCCTTTTGTTGTTGGGAAGCCTTTATCTGGGCTTGGAATCGCTTCCGCTGCCACCGAAAGTTGAACACATCTGTTCCCAGTTGCTGTTCGCGCTGGTGATTCTGATCATGATGTACTTTCCCGCCCGCGTCATCGTGTTCGCCTTGCGCCGGGCGGGCCAGCGCGATCCGCACATGCTGCGGGTCACCCAACCCGCCACCTTCGTGGTTCAGACGCTCTTCGCCCTGCTGGGCACCATCATCTTTCTCGATAACATGGGCGTGACGCTGACGGCGGTCTGGACAACACTGGGCGTGGGCAGCGTCGCGGTCGCCCTGGCCCTGCAAGAGACCTTGAGCAACTTCTTCTCCGGCCTCTACCTGCTCGCGGATCGGCCCGTCGGACCGAACGATTACATCCGGCTGGATTCCACCACCGAAGGGTACGTGCTGCGGATCGGATGGCGCTCCACGGTGCTGCGAACGCTCGGCAACAACTACGTGGTGATCCCCAACTCCACTCTGGCGAAGGCGACTATCACCAACTTCTCCGCCCCGGAGACGCGCATGGGGTACAGCCTGCCCGTCAGCGTGGCGTACGGAACAGATCTCGACAAGGTTGAGAAAGCGCTGCTGGACGCCGCGCAAGAAGCCATTCGGGCCGGGCTGGAGGGATTACTGGCGCAGCCGGCGCCGTCCGTCTCCTTCAGCCCGGGCTTCGGAGATTCCTCCATGGATTTCTCGCTGAACGTGCAGGTTCGGCAGTTCACGGACCAGTATTCCGTGCAGAGCGACCTGCGAAAGCGCATTGTGAAGAAGTTTAAGGAAGCGGGAATTGAAATGCCGTTTCCGACTCGCACCCTCGTGCTTGACAAGTCCGCGCGCGGCCTGGCCGGCGGGTCAAACAGTTAGGACTGGGCATGGTAGCGGGGGATATTCGTGGCGCCTTTCCCCCGTGCGCGGCTAAAATGGAAGCGAGGCTGTTACACTTGGGACTTTCGTTGACACCCTCAGAGGGGTCCATTATAGTGAAACGGGGGCGCTGGAGCACCCCTCCCTCTGGCTCCCCGCACGCGCGATTGCCTGGCCGCCGCCGTTCATCCCTGGTGAAGGGTGGGATCGAAGGCTCATGAATCTTCCCATTACGCTAACCCTTCTCCGCATATTCTTCGTCCCCCTTATCGTCGTGTTGCTGCTTCCCAAGGGCGGGAACATGGACTTGTGGGCGGTGGGCGTTTTCCTGCTTGCCGCCGTCACCGACCTGCTGGACGGATACCTGGCCCGCAAGCGCGGCCAGATCACCACCTTGGGAACCTTGCTCGATCCCATTGCCGACAAGTTGCTCATCTCCGCCGCGTTCATCTCCCTTGTGGAACTTCATTTGGTGCCCGCGTGGATGGTGGTCATCATCGTGGGAAGAGAGTTCGCTGTCTCCGGATTGCGTTCCATCGCATCGGCAGAAGGCTACGTGCTGGAACCGTCGGAGCTCGGCAAGACCAAAATGGTATTTCAGGTCGTGGCCGTGACGGTGATTATTCTGGAGGGTCACCGCTATCGGGGATTGCACACGCTGGGCCTCGTGTTGCTGTGGATGGTCGTGGTATCGGCCGTAATTTCCGCCCTCCAGTACTTTTGGAGCTTTTGGAAGCATCTGGATGAACGTGTCAAACGCCGCGCTTCCCGGCGGAGGATGAGGATGCTTGAGGCGGAAGAGAAGGAATTCGAAGAGAAAGAGCCGGAAGAAAAAGATGTCGCCGCTCACTGAAAGCGATCAGGAAACGTTGCTGCAGATGGCCCGGGCAGCGCTCGTGGATTACACCAGTTCCGGCAAGATCCCCACCATCGAGGAGCCCGGGGAATCCCTGCGGCAGAATTGCGGTGCGTTTGTGACTCTGCGAAGGGGAAAAAACCTGCGGGGTTGCATCGGCGTCATTGAGGCCAGCGCCCCGCTCTACCAGACGGTTCGTCAATGCGCCGTATGGGCCGGCACCAGTGACCCGCGCTTTCCCCAGGTGATGAAAGGGGAAGTGGCGGGGCTGAACATTGAGATCTCCGTCCTCTCACCTCTTTTCGATATCGCGCCGGAAGAAGTTGAGGTCGGCAAGCACGGCCTGCTTATTTCGCGCGGAGCCACGCGCGGCCTGCTGCTGCCCCAAGTGGCAGGCGAGCGGAAATGGGGCAGGGAACAGTTCCTGGAAGAAACCTGTCGCAAGGCCGGACTGCCTTTCGGCGCCTGGCGGCACGACGCCAGGATCCAAGCCTTCACGGCGCAGGTATTCGAAGAGGCTCACCCCGCCCGGTCGTCTCATCCCGCGGCGTAGACCCGTGTCATTCCTGTTTCACGTAATCGCCGGCCGAGATCTCGCGGTAACTTGAAACCACCATCGCTACGCACGATGTCAACTGCACGGAAAGCACCACCGCTTCGCCAATGGTTTCGGGCGGGGTCTTTTCCCACGCCAGGAATCCCGTCGGATGCGGAGGAAGGACCTTGTAAATGCGGAACCGCTGCCCAGGCTTGGCGCCGTCACCCTGACCGATGTTCAGGTAGACAACCGTCTGGTCGCCAAGAAAGCCGTAGTTGTTGCGGCTCGCAGTGATCCGTCCCTGCTTTGTCTTGTCATCGATCGGAGTGAAGTGATCAAGTGGTGCGGAGACTGTATATTCCGGAATGGAACGAGGTTGGAAAGGCACCACCGTGTCGCCCGGCATAATCGGTTCACACGAGAAGGTGACTTTGGCCACGACACCGTCAGGATTCACATGGGTCACCTTGACCTGTGCAACGTCCTCAAAGGGCTTGCCCAATCCGTGGATGTCCCAGCGTTCACCCGAGTAGCGCATGGTGCGGAACAACTCGTTGGCGGGACGAACGATGCTGAAATCAGCGCCCACCGCGATATCTTGACTCTTGCCGGAGATGAAGATCGAATCGCCCTCGACGAAAAGACGGACCACAGAGTGGAAATCGTCGTCCCCTCCGCCGAGAACGAATATGTCACGTGGAATGGAAGGATTGGCAATGAACCCAGTGCAGGCTGATTGCGTGTGGGTGGCGAGAGGAGCAGTTACGGGCGCGGCAGCTCCAGACTCTTGCGCTTGCGCGATCAGGGCCGACACGCCGAAGAATACTACACCAATGACGAACGCTATTCGACGCACGAGTTTCCTCCTTTTACCTCAGCGACTGGCGCAGGCGGTTCACCCCCCAGTGAAGCCGCCAACCACGAGCTAACCCTACTGGGGCCTAAGTCTAAGGAAAAAGGGTACCTCTTGTCAAGCGAGGCTAGAAATATGTGGAAGGCTGGGGGGCGGCCAGAGCTGTTCGTGCAGCTCCCACTTCCCTGCGATTGCCGACGGAAGCCAGCCAGCCCTTTACGAGTCCCGACCGCCGCGGGGGACTTTGTTGACTATGCCGCTGCCAGCATTGACGGCACTTTCGCGGCCATCGCGCGCCAAGCGGGAAGATCATCTGGAACGCCCAGGGAGACCAGATACTCCTGGTCACCGGGCAAGTCGCTGTCGCCCTGGATGGCAGTGGTGGAGTCCAGTTCTTCCGCGAGGAGATTCGCGATGTAGACCGCGGAGGCCGCGTCAAAGCTCTGGTGCGGCACCCGTTGCGGAGCGTGGTGAAGCGCGATGGCCTCCACGACCGCGTAAGGCAAGCCCCAGAGTCCCAGCAGATATGCTCCAATCTCGGCGTGGCTGAAGCCGAATTCCCTCTCTTCCACCTTGTAGAGGGGACATTGCTCCTTCCGCGCTTCTGCCGTCAGCTTCTTGAACCGCTCCGGCAGTTTCCAGGCCATGACGAGTTTCCCCACGTCATGGAGCACTCCTGCCACTGTGGCGATATCGAGAAGGTGCTTGGGAACGGGCAGGCGAGCTGCAATGCAGGAGGTGAATCGGGCGTGGCGCTGAAGATCGTCAAGTGAGAGTCCCTCGATCGGCGCCTTGGGAGCGAACGCGCGGAACACCTCCACGGAAAGCACCAGGCTCTTCACCGTGCTGACCCCGAGGTAAGTGATGGCGTGCTGAACGCTGGTCACCGAGTACGTCAGGCCAAAGAACGCGGAGTTGACCATCTGGAGAATCTTGGCGGAAATGCCCACGTCAAACTCGATGATGCGTGCGATCTTGTTCGCGGTAACATCGGGGTCCGCCAGAGCCAGCGTCAAAGCGTGATAGGTGCGGGGCAACGAGGGAAGGTCCGTCAGCGCGCCTACCGTGCTCCGAATCGAGTCATCGTGGAGCAGGGCCTTCAAGTGGCAGGCCCTCTCGACGGCGACGCGTACCGTTT
Source organism: uncultured Acidobacteriota bacterium (assembly GCA_963719115.1). Classification (GTDB taxonomy): domain Bacteria; phylum Acidobacteriota; class Terriglobia; order UBA7540; family UBA7540; genus Bog-366. The sequence continues at coordinate 116,914 of CAVRBF010000019.1, forward strand.
GGGCGTCACAGGGCTTGGCCAGAAACTGGTGCGCCACGGGAACCATTCGCAAAGCCGTGGCCATTTCGCCCGGACCCGAGAGGGCAATGCGAACGACATGGGGATGCTCTTCGCGCACGCGGTCCAGTAAGGCGGCTCCGCCCATTCCCGGCAAGTGGATGTCGCACACCACCGCGTCGAAGGGCGAGGCTTCCATCAGCGCTAAGGCACTTTCGCCGCTGGGCGCACAGGCGATCTCCCAATCGTGTTGGTGGGAGCGCAGTGTGCGTTGTAGCGACTCCAGATACTTGGGCTCGTCGTCAACGAAGAGTACTCGTCGCATGGAACCCTCCTCTCTCGGGTACTTCAGCCGCAGGTCAGTGGATGACGCAAGCGCACACTTACGCCTCCTCGTGCTTTCATCGGCAGTTCTCCCTGAGTTCTTGAGGGGGGTCAGCGTGTGACTTCGTTACGTTCCTGGAAGCCGCTGGCGGCCCCATCTGCACCTTGGTTATTCCGCTACTGGGCGCAAAGGTGTGACGTACATCGAAACCGGCTTGCCACTGCCTCGGACAAATCGTCTGGACGGCTGAAAACTCCTTTCACCCGTCATCCGACTGTGCTATCAATTTTCAAGATGTGAAAACCCGGAGACAGGGGGCGCTTCCATGGAAACTCGCAAGCACCATCGCAAGAAGGAAGACTACAGGGTCCGCACGCACATGATCCACGGCAATTTTGACAGCAAGAAGTGGGACTATGATCATCACGTGGTGCCGCCGGTTTCGCACACCACGGCTTTCCGGCTGAGTTCGTTAGGGCGGGGCGCGCGGGGGTTCGGGCAATTTGCCTCCGCCGACGAACACTTAAGCGGCCACGTACCCATTTACATTTACGACCGGCTGGAAGAGCCCACACGTTCGATGCTGGAGGAGAACCTTGCCTATGCCGAGGGTGGCGAGATTTGCGTGACCTTCGCCACGGGCATGGCCGCCATCACGGGGGGGCTGGGTGCGGTGCTGCGCCATGGGCAGGAGGTGATATCGCATCGCATTGTTTACGGCTGCACTTACAGCCTGATGACCAACTGGCTGCCCCGTTTTGGCATGAACGTGCGTTTTGCCGACTTTCTCCAGCCTGACTCGCTGTCTGCTGTCATCACTCCCGCCACACGCGTGCTGTATTTCGAGACGCCGATCAACCCCACGCTCGAACTGATTGACATTGCCGCCGTTCGCCGCGTGGCGGACAAGGCCAACGCCGGGCGCGACGAGAAGGATCGCCTGCTGGTGATTGTTGACAACACCTTCGCCACGCCTTACTGCCAGAAACCGTTGCACTTGGGCGCCGACTTGGTGGTGGAGAGCCTGACCAAAGGCATCGGCGGCTTCGGTACCGACATGGGCGGAGCGGTGATCGCCTCCAAAGAGTGGTACAACCTCATCATGCTGTTTCGCAAGGACTTTGGCGGAGTGCTTTCGCCGCAAAGCGCCTGGGGAGTGCTGGTTTACGGCCTGCCCACGCTGGCCACGCGCATGATCAATATGCAAAAGACGGCGTTGCGCGTGGCCGAATTCCTGACCGAGCATCCCAAAGTGGCCAGCGTCAGTTATCCCGGCGCCAAGGGGTTTGCGCAAAAGGCTTTGGCCAAGCGACAAATGGTTAATTCCGACAGCAAGTTCTCCCCCGGCAGCATGCTCTACTTTGTGCTGAAGGGCACCGGCGCCAAGCAAACGCGCGCGGAGAAGATGGTGGATTACCTCGCCGAGCACGCCTACTGCGTCACCCTGGCTGTCAGCCTGGGGCAGATCAAGACCCTCATTGAGCATCCCTTCTCCATGACCCACTCGGCCCTGCCCGACGAGCAGAAGTGCGCCTTCGGCATGCACCCGGAAGGCATCCGCCTCTCCATCGGCCTGGAAGACTGGCGCGATATCATTCGGGACCTGGAATTGGCGCTGGAGAAGGTGTAAAAGCGCGGGATACGGGATTCGGGACACGGGATACGGGAAAGGCATCGTCGATTGCCAATTTTCGATTCACCAACGGCAGATAGTGGCAAGTCGTGAGTCGGAAATGACGCTCGGGGGGGTTGGCTGGCGCAGAATGTCATTCCGCGCGAGGCTTGGCTTCGGGATCCGGCATCCGCGATCCGGAATTTGCTTTTGCAGGGCCGCGGCGCTGGGCGCGATTTCGGTATCCGGAATCGGGAATCGACGCTCGGGCATCCATCGCCGCGATGGCGATCCTGGCCGCTGAGCCGCGGCCACATTTGTAGGGCCCGGCAGCGCCGGGCCCGGGCCGAACGCTCCCTACCGTCCTGACCGAAGCGTGTCCGTTTGGCCCGACGTTACCCACCGACATTTGCGAGGCAGCATGCGATTTTACACAACGGATGAATGCGAGGCCTGGCTCAGAGACCGGAAACGGCGCAAGCCCGACGCGGTGGAGGGCTGCCTGCGCCAGCGGGTCGATTACCCGCGCGAGCCCTGTCAACAAGACTTGATGAATGACGTTCGGAAGGAACTGAGTGGGGCTAAGACCGAACGACCGGTGGAGACTCGGCGCGCTCGCGCCGTGGGCCGATACAACCTTCCAACTCCACTCGGGCCAATCGAACACGGAAGTTCTGAGTCCAATGGCCAACTTGTAGCGAGCCCGACGGGCCCTCGCCGCAAACTTTCTCATGCTATCCTCCGAACTGCCGATAACGATACGGAGGAGTGTCGGGGGACCTGCGAGGGGGCGAGTGTGGCATAGCCGTGGGAGAGCCGTGGCACAGCCACTCCTGGCGGTGCCCGGGCATGGCCAGGATGGCCATGGCACAATGGCACGCACCGCCGGCATCCAGCCGGCACTGGGGGAGAGCGCGCGACGGCGCGCCGCCCGCCTTGGACTACGGCCGCGAAGCCACGTACCGGTTGGTACGCGGCGAAGGTGCCGCATGTCAGATTAAGCTTCGACAGCGGAGCTTGACTGCTCGCCGTTCCCCTTTGGGAGTGCGGGAGCCGCAGCTCCCGCCTTCTTTGCCGATGACGGTAACCCGAGCATCCTCGTGTCCTTAGCTAACGACAACCCCGACCATTCTCGTTGAGATTTGTGCGCGATTGGAGTATAAGCTCACCGCGAAAGGCGGTAGCTGCTGCCACCGCACTCCCAAAGGGGTTTCCGATGAGTGATTGGCCTCACAGCCCGATGCACCGGTTTACGGGCGCCGGGGCGTACATGGTTACCTGCGGAACGTATGGGAAGTTGCACCGCTTCCGCGGCAGCGACCGACTGCGCTACCTCTGCGATTACCTATTGCATCTCGCCGCGGATTGCCGGTGGGACCTCCAGGCATGGGCGGTCTTTCCCAATCACTACCATTTTGTGGCGCTGATCTTGCCGGAATCGCGACCGCTGGTGAGCCTCATTCGCACATTCCATTCGGACACGGCTTTTGCGGCCAATCAATGGGACGGAGTTCAAGGCAGTCAAGTGTGGTACCAATACTGGGAAACCCAGCTCACCTTCCAGCGGTCATACTATGCGCGATTGAGCTATGTGCATCGTAATGCGGTCCATCACCGGTTGGTGCGCGAGCCGTCGCTCTATCCCTGGTGCTCAGCGGGGTGGTTTCAGCGGGGAGCGACCACGTCGTTCTACAAAACAATTATGCAGTTCGGCATCGATCGCCTGAAAATCCCCGACGAGTACGAAGTGGAATGGTCGTCCGACGCCGCCTGATCTTGGACTGCGGGAGCAGCAGCTCCCGCCTTCTGTTCCAGGTGACGGCGGCGGGCCTGTGGGACGCATCCTTCGGGTCCTAAAACTTGTATTGTTGAAGGCGATGAGAAGGCGGTAGCTGCTGCTACCGCACTCCAAGCGGAGTTGCCCAAAGGCAGCCTTGTGGGCTGGCGCAACGTGCAGCCTTAACTCGGCGGGGAGCGCAGCGAGTGGTGGGTGGGCACGGCGAAGGCCGCGCGCTCGCGCCGCCAAGCGTAGCGATGACCTTGAGGTTATCATCCCCTCGCCGCCGGCGATGACAGGGTCACGGCGCTAATCCACGGGTCAGCCGCCGTGGCACCGGCCTGTGCCGCTGCGCACTTTTCGCTTGACAAACAGCCTCGAATATGATAGTCTAGTTTCCGTGGCTAACGGCTTCAGGGAGTGGATTTCAGCTCGCCGCGATACTCAGCCTTCGATGTCCGGCGAGGGTTTGGGATCGAAGGATGTGTAGCCTCGCGCTAGGAAAAGCAACCCGCCAAATTGTCTGCGATTCCGCGCCGCTATCCCCAAAAAACAAAAATCCAGTGAAAGAACCCGATGAGTTACTGAAAACAAGTCACTTAATATCAGGCAAAATGCCCGATGCCGATGAGTTTGTGATTCAAAAGGACTTAATTGCCGCGAGAGCGTGTTTTCCCCTGCTTTGAGATCATCTCATTTAATTTCATGGTATTACCTGAAATTCTGGCGCCGCCGACCAACTTGCAATCCACGGTTTTCGCCCTGAAATCAGGCTAAAAACGATGATTTTGAGAGGCCTTTTCGACCGTTCGTGGCGCGGTCGAACTAGCCTCTTAGCGGGCGGTTCGGTGAATTCTGCCACTGCTTTCGGGGAAGGCCATATGGCCGCCGAGCCACGGGTCCCACGGTCATGACTTGCCCACCGGCGGGCTGTTTACGCTGGGAAATTGATTTGACAATTTCTCTGCCGGTTTTCTATCCTGAAGTGCTTCGGCTCAACTGCATAGAACTCACGGCAGATCCTCGTAATTTCCGCTTTGGTTCTTCCGAAGCCATCTTAATCTCGCTAAAGGAAACTGCTGATGCCCGGACTCATCAAAGAGCGACTCTTCACTCCTGGCCCCACGCCGCTGCTGCTGGAAGCGCAGGCGCGCGCGCTGGCGATCGGTAACATTCACCACCGCACGGAAGCGTTTCGCAAGATCATGACGGAAACGCTGGCGCTGTTGAAGTACTACTACGACACGCAGAACGACGTGTTGATTTTTGCCAGCTCCGGCAGCGGCGCCATGGAAGGCTCGGTGTCCAATCTTCTCTCGCCTGGCGAGCGCATGCTGGTGGGCACGGCGGGAAAATTCGGCGAGCGCTGGTTCGGACTGGCGCAGGCCTATGGAATCGAAGCGGTGAAGGTGGAGACTCCCTACGGCCAGCCGGTCAACATCGACGCGATGAAGCAAAAGCTGGCCAGCGACGGGCCGTTCCGCGCCGTGTTCATTCAAGCCACGGAAACTTCGACGGCGGTGATGAACGACGTGCGCGCGCTCGCCGAGGCGGTGAAGAATTATCCCGAAACCGCTCTGGTGGTTGACGCCATCACCGGGCTCGGGACCTCGGACTTGCGCATCGACGAGTGGGGACTCGACATCGTGATTGGCGGCTCGCAGAAGGCGGTGATGATTCCGCCCGGCCTGGCGTTTGCCAGTGTCAGCGAGAAGGCCTGGGGCTTGATCGCCAAGGCCAAGCTGCCGCGCTTCTATTTTGATTTCGCCAAGGAACGGAAGAACCAGGCGAAGGGCGAGACGGCCTATACGCCCGCCACCACGCTGGTCATCGAGCTGCACACGGCGCTGGAATACATCAAGAAGTTGGGGCGCGAAAACCTGATCGCCAACGCCGCGCTGCTGGCGGAAGCCTCGCGCGCCGCCGCGCAGGCACTGGGCCTGAAGCTTTTTGCCGAATCGTCGCCGGCCAATGCCGCCACCGCCGTGTGCTCTCCCGCGGGACTGGATTCCGGCGCCATCGTCAAGGAACTGCGCACGCGCTTTGGCGCGATCATCGCCAACGGCCAGGGCAGCATGAAGGGCCAGATTTTCCGCCTGGCGCATCTGGGTTATTACGACATCGCCGACCTGTTCGCGGTCTTCGCGGCGCTGGAAATCGTGCTGTTGAAATTGGGCCAGAAAGTGGAACTCGGGACCGGCGTGAGAGCCGTGCAGGACGTTTACCTGAAGCATGCGGGTTGATTGTGGTGTATGGTGATTTGTGAATGGTGAATGGTGATTGAGGGGTCAGCCGGAGTTGAGCAGCCTAGTTTTGGTTGCGGTACCCCTTCAGAAGGAAAAAACCACGAGGAGCAAGGACCAGGTCAGCCAGCGGTCGGGCCACTAACCACTAACCACTGACCACTGACCTTTAACCACTGCCTTATGAAAATTCTGGTTGCTGACAGCGTTTCCGAACGTGCGGTAGACATCCTGCGCGAGCAGCAGGGATGGGATGTGGTTTTCCTGCCCAAGAAGGCGGGGGCGAAGGTGGCGGACGAGATCCGTGACGCCGACGCGCTGGTGGTTCGGAGCGCCACCAAGGTCACGGCCGAATTGCTTGCCGCGGCTGAGCGCCTGCGCGTGATTGGCCGCGCCGGCACCGGTGTGGACAACGTGGACCTGGATGCTGCCACGCAGAAAGGCGTGGTGGTCATGAACACGCCCGGCGGCAACGCCGTCAGCGTGGCGGAGCACGCGTTGGCGCTGCTTTTGGGACTGGCCCGCCGCATTCCCCAGGCCGACGCCTTGATGAAGCAGGGCCGATGGGAAAAGAAGAAACTGGAAGGCACGGAACTGCGCGGCAAGACTCTGGGCTTGATCGGACTGGGCCAGATCGGATCGGAAGTGGCGCGGTTGGCCAAGGCCTTCGAAATGAAGATCGTCGCTTACGACCCGTACGTTTCCTCGCTTCTCGCGGACGAACTGGATGTGAAGCTGGCCTCGATTGAGGAAGTATTCAAGTCGTCGGATTTTATCAGCCTGCACTGCTCCCTCACGCCCGAGACGCGCCACCTGGTGAATGCCCGAACGTTGGCGCTTGCGCAGCCCGGCATTCGCATTGTGAATTGCGCGCGCGGTGAACTGGTGAACGAAGCGGACTTGCTGGCGGGACTGGAATGCGGACTCGTGGCGGGCGCCGCGCTCGACGTTTTCGAAAAGGAGCCGCCCGTCGATTCGAAACTGGTCAGCCATCCCAGCGTCATCGCCACGCCGCACATCGCGGGATCCACGGAAGAGGCGCAGGAAATCGTGGGCATTCGCATTGCGGAGCAGGTCCGCGACTTTCTGGTCACGGGCGTGGCGCGCAGTGCCGTCAACATGCCGGCGATTTCCGCCGACGAGTACAAAAAGCTCGAGCCTTATATCCAGCTCGGCGAAAAACTGGGGGGCTTTCTGGCCCAGATCGCGGGCGAGAGAATCCGCGAGGTCAAGATCAGCTACGACGGAGGTCTGGCGGAACTGAACACCCACCTGGTGCGGAACGCCGTGCTGAAGGGAGTGCTGACGCACGCGCTGTCCGAGCAGGTCAATCTGATCAACGCCGGGGCCGTGGCGAAAAAGCGTGGCGTGGAAGTGGGCGAGTTGCGCAGCGCCCGTCGCGCGAACTTTTCCAACTCCCTGGGTATCGGGATATTTACGGAGGGCGAATCGGCAAGCGGCGTGGGTATGGTGGGCGTTCGGGGGGCGCTGCGGCTCCTGGGCGTCAACGATATTGACATTGAAGCCCCCCTGCGCGGCATCATCATCTACATTCGCAACCAGGATGTCCCCGGCGTCATCGGCCGGGTGGGCACCATTCTGGGCGACCGCAAAATCAATATTGCCACTTTCACTCTCGGGCGCGATGCGCAGACCCAGCAGGCCATCGCGCTGGTCAACGTTGACGACAAGGTTCCCGAGGAAGCCCTTCAGGAAATCCGCGTCATCCCCGCCGTAAAAACGGCGAGAGTGGTGGAAGTGTGAGCGGTAGACGGTAGATGGTAAACGGCGGGCGGCGGGGAACAGGAAGTGGGGAAGAAGGTCATGGGCAGAGGAAAACCCGCGGCAGGAAGAGTGCTGAGCGCCGCCGGCAATCAGCTTGACACGCGGGATTCCTAACTCTACGATGGGGGAATCATGGAAGTGGATTTCACTCCCGACGTGGAAGCTAAACTGATCCGCCTTGCCGCTGAGCACGGCCGGGATACCCGGGCACTCGTACGAGAGGCGGTGGAACGCTTCGTCAATTACCACGAGTGGTTTATGCGGGAAGTTGAGAGAGGCTTGGCCGCCGCTGACCGGGGCGAACTCATTGACCACGAGGGAATCGGCAAGCTCATCGATCGTCAGTATCCAGGCTGATGCGCATTCGCTGGACGGAACCCGCCGCTCGCGACCTCACCCGAATCTGTGATCACATCCGAGACCATGACGCTCCCGCAGCCGCTCGGCGTGTGGCGCTCGCGATTTATGAAAGCGTAACATCCCTCGTTCGGTTTCCTCGTCGCGGCCGTCCCGGTCGGATGCGAAACACCCGCGAACTGGTCATCCTAGGCCTGCCATTCCTGGCCATCTATCGCACCCGCAACGAAGTCATCGAAATTTTGCGCATTCTGCATGGCGCGCAGAACTGGCCATAGGCGTGGGCGATAACGGTGGCCAATTAAGGTGTGGGCGAAAGAGAACCCGCGCTCAGAAAAGCACTCACGGCGGCAGCCAGTACGCGCCATTGCTGTTCAGATTCCTTCGCAGTATCCTCTACGCTTGTCGTGATCTCGCAAGGAGGCGCTTATGCGCACTCGACGCAGCGGTGAAGGGCAGATTAGGCGCAGGAATTTTATGATGGGGACGATGCTGGGCGCTGTGGGGCAGTCTCTGGCCGCCGCTCTTGCCCCGATTGCTTCGGGAAAACCCATGGGCAGCGAGGAGCCGGACACGGTTGGCGAAAAACCCTCGGGCCGGCCCTTGGTTCCCTGGATGTACGTGCACAGTGCGCTGGAACATTGGATGTCCGACTATCAGCGCACCTTCTCCGCCTGGGCCGACGGCGGAGTACGCGGAATTGTGGTTGGGCCCTTGCGGTTCTTTCAAAACGTTCCGCCCTACGAGATGTCGTACCAATACCAGTATGCCGGAGCGATATACCCCACTTTCGCGCCCGATCCGAAAGTGTATAAGTCCTATGGAGTCGCCCCTCCGAGGGAAGAGCCAAGGGATCCGCAGAAGGAAAAGCTGTTGCAGGCCATGCTGGACAACGCTGCCGCACGCGGTTGGGAGATTCTCTTTTTCGGCTCCGGACAAAGTGGGGGAGCGCTGCCAGCAAACGAAGATCCGTTTAACGCCGTGGGCTTTGCCGCCGGCGTCCAGGATACGATGAATGCCTTCCCCCAGGCGAGCGGCATGGTGGTGGACGGCCCGGGTGAGCACTCTTACGAGTTGGCTTTCCACCACGGCGGAGAAGCGTTTGCCATTTCCGATGTCGACAAGCCGCGCCTTGCGCAACTGGGTTTCGATGTCGCCCGCATGGAACGCGGCATCTCGCATCTGCGCGAGCGGTTCCATCATCTGACTCCTGCCATGGTCCGCTACTATTCGTCGGGGGGAACGCTCGGGGGCTTGTCCCTGTTCGACCTCGATGAAGACACGCTTTATTGGCTTAGATCGCGGCAGGAAATCTCGCTCCGCTACATGGCAGCGACTCGTCAACAATTCGACCGCATGAACCGCAAGGTCAAATGGGGCGGGATTGTACGCACATCCACCTTCTCCCTTCTCACCTCGCAGGACTATCAGAAGATTCACCCCTACCTCGACTACGTTTTCCCCAAACTCTACTTCTGGAACCGCGGCTTCGATGGGATGTACGGAACCATCGCTCGCTGGGTGGAGAAGATTCTGGAATGGAATCCGGAATTGAGTGAAGGCGACTGCTTCGCGGTGGTGAAGTCCTGGTTGGGGATCGAACTGCCGGGCATTCATTCGCTCGCGGACATGGATTCGGTGGGATACCCGCCGGAGTTCTTTTCGCAGGTCGTTTACGCGCAAGTCAGACGCGCTCTGGCGGCGATGGAGGACGACGAGAAATTGGTGGGTTGGGTCTCGACGGGTCGCCACCCGCATGCCGGAGATCCCATGCCGAGTACCGATTTGAATTCCATTCTATTAGCCGCGCAACATGCCGGCCTCCGGCGCTTTGTATACCACCCCGACCCGGACCTGGGCGCGCCGGAGTGGGAGGTTATTTCGGGGCTGTGCGGAAAGCGCTGGAAAGAGGATCCAAACGGATACTGGCCTTCGGACACGCCCAAGACCGACACTTGGAACGGCGGGCGCAAGCCGGGGAACAACCGATAGTTGCTGGGGTGGGAGTCGGCGTTTTTGGCAGTCGGGGAAGGACTGGTGAGGAGTCTCTTGCCGCGGCTAATCACTCCGCAAAAAAAGCGGGGACTGTAACCATGCGGGTCTGGGTCTTCAAGATCAACACCAAACGCGGGTGGGAGTTTGATCAATACTTCCGCTCGCGCACGCGCGGAGTTTTTCCGCTGGGCGATGAAGGCTGGATCCGCAGCGCGTCCAGCCTGCGCTATTTGCGGGAAGAGGTGAAGCGCGGCGACCTGTTCCTGTGCTACGAGGTGGATCGAAAACAGATCGTAGGGGTCGCTCGCGCGGCCTCTGACGGTCGGGACAGGGGCATGGGATCGCTGGTGGATTTCTGCGCGCCGCATCAGGCCGTGCGCCTGCAAAATGCCCTCACACGCAAGCCGGATTTGGATCACATTCTGGCCTTCAGCCCTCGCCGCGGCCGCGGCACCGTGCAACCCATCGACGCTGACGAATTTCGCCGCCTGCGGAGAATCATGCTGCAAAAAAACCCCGGACAACGAGATGCCCTGGAGATCTTGTTTCGTCAGGTTTAGAAGCCAGTCCAACCCTTGAACAATACTGTGCGCAGCGCCTTGGAGTGCGGCGGCTTGACGCCGCCTTTGCCTTTCTCCTCCCATAAAGCTAAGCTCGATTGCGTTCCTTGATGGCGTGCGACGGGGGAGTTGTTCGAAGTTAGCGTCGAGCCGCCGCACTCCAGGCTGCTGCGCACAATTGGCGCTAACAGAAATCTTCGAGTAGAGTCGCAGAACGACCTAAAGGCCGCGTCACGCGGCCTTGTGGCGAGGTAAACTCGCAGCTACGAACCACTGCCTGACGACTAAAGACCTCCATGCACTCGATCGCCAACTTCTTCAAGCTGCAAGAGCACGGCACGACCATCCAACGCGAAATCCTGGGCGGCATCACCACGTTCCTGGCGATGTCTTACATCATCTTTGTGCAGCCGGGAGTGCTGTCGGTGGCGGGGATGAACTTTCAGGCCGTGCTGACAGCCACTTGCCTGGCGGCAGCCGCCGGCACGCTGCTGATGGGCCTTGCCGCCAACTACCCCGTGGCGCTGGCGCCGGGCATGGGTGAGAACTTCTTCTTCGCTTACACCCTCTGCGGCGCGGTGCCGCTGGGATTCGGCCTGACGTGGCAGCAAGCGCTGGCGGCGGTACTGCTGGCTGGAGTTTTTTTCATCGCCATCACCCTCACCGGACTGCGGGCGAAGATTGTGAACTCGATTCCCCACTCCCTGCAATGCAGCATCGCGGCGGGAATCGGCCTGTTCATCACGTTCATCGGCCTCGAATACGGCGGACTGGTGGCGGCGTCGCCCGGAACGCTGGTGCGCATGGGCGACCTGCGCCAACCCCCGGTGCTGGCCACGGTCGTGGGCCTTCTGCTGATTGTCGTGTTCCTGAGCTTCCGCGTGCGCGGGGCGATTCTGCTGGGAATTCTCTCCAGCACGGTGATTTGCGCGCTACTGGGGCTGGTGCACTTCCAGGGACTGGTCTCGGTGCAACTGCATCTGGCGCCGACGCTCGGGAAGTTTGATCTGGCAGGTCTGATGAAAGTCTCACCGGCGCGCCTTATCGCCGCCATCTTTGTGCTGTTCTATCTGGCGCTCTTCGATACGGTGGGAACGCTTGTCGGTGTGGGTCATCAAGCGGGGCTGGTGCGCGACGGTAAATTGCCGCGGGTGGACCGAGCGCTGTTTGCCGACGCCGTGGGAACCACTGTGGGGGCCGCGCTCGGAACGTCTACCATCACCTGCTACATTGAATCCGCTGCGGGCGTTTCCGACGGGGCACGCACGGGCCTGGCCAGCGTCGTGACCGCCATGCTGCTGGCCGCCTCCCTGTTCTTCAGCCCTCTGGCGGCGATGATTGGCGGCGGCGTGAAGGTGGGCGACTCCGTTCTTTACCCCACCCTGGCTCCGGCGCTGATTGTCGTGGGCTCCATGATGCTTAAACCCCTGCGGGAACTCCGCTGGGACGATCCCACGGAGTACCTGCCGGCGTTCCTGGTGCTGGTGGGGATTCCGCTCACCTTCAGCATCGCCAACGGCATAGCGTTCGGGCTCATTTCCTACTCGATCGCCAAGTTGGCCACGGGCCGTTGGCGCGAGTGCCCGCCGCTGACCTACGTGTTCGCAGCGCTGTTTGTGGTGCAGTTCCTGATTCATTAGGGGATGCGGAAAGAACGCGGCCAGTGCTGAGAGCTGGCGCGAAGCGCCTTGGACTGCGGTAGCAGCAGCTACCGCCTTTCTTCCCCAGAGTTTCCCCCGCTGCCCGTAAAAGTCGCTGACGGAAGGCGGTAGCCGCTGCTACCGCACTCCAAGGCCGGCTTCGCCGACAAACTTCATTCCTACCCCGCCGCTTGCGCAGCGAGTTTCTGCTGGCTGCGCGTTTCCTTCCAGATTTCGATGAAGGGCTTGAGCTCCTGCATCATGGCACTAAACTGGGAAAAATTGAGCGACTGCGCGCCGTCGCTCATGGCCTTTTCCGGATTGGGATGCACCTCCACAATCAAGCCGTCCGCCCCGATGGCAACGGCCGCGCGGCTGAGGGCGGGCACCAGGCTTTGTCTACCGGCGGCGTGGCTCGGGTCCACGATCACCGGCAGGTGAGTCAGTTCGTTCAGCACCGGCACGGCCGAGATGTCGCAGGTGTTGCGGGTGGCGGTCTCAAAGGTGCGGATGCCGCGCTCGCACAGAATGACATTGGGATTGCCGTGCGCCGTGATGTATTCCGCCGACATCAGCAATTCCTTGATGGTGGAACTCATGCCGCGCTTCAGCAGCACTGGGCGGGAGATTCGACCCAGCGTCTTGAGCAGGGCAAAGTTCTGCATGTTGCGCGCGCCAACCTGTAAAATGTCGGCGTACTCCGAGATCAGGGACACATCCTGCTCGCTCATGACCTCGGTGACGATGGCCAAACCCGTGGCGGCGCGCGCCTTGGCCAGCAACTTCAGTCCTTCCACTTCCATGCCCTGAAAATCGTAGGGGGAAGTGCGGGGTTTGAAGGCGCCGCCGCGCAAGATCTTGCCGCCCACCGACGCCACAAACTCCGCGGCTTCCATAATCTGCTTTTCGCTCTCCACCGAGCACGGCCCGGCCATCACCACGAACTGGTCGCCGCCAACGGAGACGCCATTGATGGGGATTTGCGTGCGCTCCCGCTTGAACTCCCGGCTCACGAACTTGTACGGCGAGGAGATGCGCACTGCGCTGGCGACGCCCGGAGCAACCTCTATTGCTTCCAGGCAGGCGCTCACGTCGCCCATCCCGATCACCCCGATCACCACCCGCTCTTCACCCTGAATGGAGTGCACCTTGTACCCGAACTCCTGTATGCGGTCAATCACGTGGTCGATTTGTGCCTGCGTGGCATTGGGCTTCATGGAAATGATCATCGCTTTCTTCCTCCTGAAAACAAAAAAGCCCACTCGCGACGAGTGGGCTGGTCTTGCAACGCTGCTTTTTTATTTCAGACCAACGCCACTCTACCGGCTTGGAGCGAAGCCCCAATACCGGTAAGTAAAGTACCAAAACGAGCTGGCGTAGGTCGTGGACATCGAAAACGCAGTATACCTCAAGCTTGAGAGTGGCGCAAGACGTCGCTGAGCACACAAAAAAAAGGGGTCTCCTTGTGGGAGACCCCCGCCAGTATTGCTGTCATCTTTCCGGGTACCGTGAGCGGGGGAGAGGAGCCCCTCAGCTTGCTCTCGCCCCGCCCACCTGCACCTCGGAAACTTGCCCAGGACCAAGCCCTGCGGTGGGATCGATCGGTTACTCCGGCCGGTGTCGTGTGGGGACTGGCCGGAGCTTACAATCGCCGCAGGAACTTAACCACTGTTCCTATCGAGATTGGCACGATTCACGAAATCGCTTCGTCACGAAGCCACTTCGTTCGGGGGCGTCACTCACGCCCCACTTAATTGTTGACGATCATACGGTCAGGCTGAGGCGCGGTCAAGGGAGGGGACGCAAATAGTTCCGCCGAATATACAAGACATTGTGCACATTCAAGACTTGACCACAAGATCTTGGGGCATATGCCGAAAGACCCTGTGGCTGGTAGTTTTAGGCCCTGTCGCACGAAGTCAGTTATTCGCCCCGCGCCGCCTGGCTTTCCAGTCGGACCATTGGCCCAGGCCTTTCATTTGTTCATCCAGCCGGGTGTCGTGCAAAAGCTTCTCGACCTCGGCGCGCGTCTGGTGCGAAGCGGGAGGATTGGGGTTTTCAGCAAGTCCCCAGACCAGCGCCGCGGCGAGGGCGGCATTGTTCCGCGCTTCCTGGGGATTGACGGCGTCATAGACATCGGTTTCGGCATGATAATTCGGGAGGTAGGGCGCCCATTCCTGCCGGGCGATCAGATTGGGAACACCGGAGATCAGGAAGTCAAAGTTATCCGTGCCGTCGATGGCCTCCAGGGAATCGTCACTCGCTTCCACGCCGGGCACGGCTGCCAGTGCCCGGTCGATGGCCTCGCGCAACTCCGGACGGCCATTCAAGTAGAAGCCGGTAGTGTGCCCCGAGCCGGTGTCAAAGGTGATCATCGCCACGTGCCTGGCCATTTCCGCGGCATGCTGTAACACGTAGGCCTTCGAACCGAACATGCCTTGTTCTTCCCCGGTGAACAGCACGAACCGGACGGTGCGCCGGGGCACGATGCCCAGCGCCTTGAAGCTGCGCGCGATATCAATGACTGTCGCTGCGTTCACGCCATTGTCCTCGGCGCCGGTACCCAGGTCCCAGGAGTCGAGGTGCGCGCCAATCACGACGATCTGCTCCGGATGCTCGCGCCCGCGGATCTCCGCTACCACGTTTCGAGCTTCGTAGGGACCACCCTCACGGCTGGGGAGGTCCAGCCTTACCCGAACCTCGCCCGTTTCGGAAAGACGCGCCAGGCGTGCCGCATGAATTCGCGCGACGATGGCGGCGGGCAGGGCGTAGCGCGCGTCGGCGAATCCCAGAATGTGGCGATAGAGCGTCACTCCGGGTTGGCTGGATTGCACCAGCAGCGCGGCTACCCCGGCCTCGCGAGCGCCCCTTAGCATCGGCCCGTCGCGCCCGTATTCGGCAAACAGGTCGGCCTCCGTCTTCATCTCCGGCGCGAGCACCAGGGCAATGGCGCCGCGCGCCTTATCGCCCAGCCGGGCAAACGATTCCAGGCTGCCGTCGCCCGCATTCACCAGCGGCGCCTCCAGAGCCTGCCCTCCAGGAGTAGGAGCGGAATACGGAGCGGCGGCGAGACGGATGGCGAACTGAACTGGCGCAAGGCACTCGGCGTGGTCGGCGCCTCCCGCCCACGACTGGGGGATTGTATAGGACTCGGTCCAGGTTGAATCCACGCCCGCGGCGCGGAAGTGGGCAACGGTCCAGTCCACGGCGCGGTCACAGGCCTTCGAGCCCGTTGGCCGTCCACCGATGCCGTCACAGAGGTCGCGCAAATCGTCGAGGAGGGGAGTGGATCCGCGCTCGCGTTCGGCGAGAAGCTGCGCGGCGTTCGTCGGCGCAGCCACCACGCCTGCGGATTGCGGGGTTCCTGCCTCTGGCCAGGACGAAAGCAGAACCAGGCAACAGATCAGCGCGAGTTTGAGGGGGGCTCGGCGAGGCGTGCCCATGGGCGACATTCTTCCTTCGTTTATCCGTTTATCCCTGAGGCTGGGCGCCGGACAGGCGTGGACCGCGCATCTTGGCGACGGCGTGCGGCCGCGGTTGGCACCGTCGGCAGAAATGGCTGCTGCGTCCGCCGATCACTATCCGTCGAATCGGTTCACCACATCGCCGGCAGGGATCGCCTGTGTGCTGGTAGACCTTCAGCTTTTTCAGGAACGCACCCGGCCGCCCCTCGATATCGAGGTAGTCGCTGAAGGTCGTGCCTCCCAGCCGCACCGCGCGATCGAGAACCTTGCGGACAGCCTTGTACAGCTCATGCGCCTTTGCCAATGACACGCGGCCCGGCTGGGCGAGGGGATGGATGCGCGCTTCAAACAGGGCCTCGTCAGCATAGATGTTCCCCAAGCCCGCCACGAGGTTCTGATTCATCAACCAGCTTTTGATGGCGCCCTTGCGGCCGTTCATGGCGGCCAGAAACTGGGGCTCGGTCACCCGTTGAGCATCGGGACCGATCGCTCCCAAGACCGTTTCCAGTTCAGTTTTGGTCAGGGAGCGCAATCGGCCGAAGCGGCGCGCGTCGCGGAAACGTAATTCTTCGCGGCCGTCGTCCAGCGTCATGAAGACGTGCGTGTGAGGTTCAACCGGGGCGTCGTGGGGGGCGACCGTAAGCTGGCCTGTCATTCCGAGGCGAACCAGCAGATAGCGCGCCTCTGAGCCATCTCCCCCCGCGAGCTCAACGGCAATCGCTTTACCCTTGCGTGACACAACGGCGAGCGTTCGGCCCTCGACGGTGGAAACAAATTCCTCCGCCGACCCCACGATGATCGACGCGTGGCGGACTTCGACAGCGGAGATCCGGCGCCCCAGCGCGCGCCGACGAAGTCCTTGCGCTACGGTTTCAACTTCAGGAAGCTCCGGCATGGCTCAATGATTGGGAGTTGGGATTAGGAAGTCGGGAATTGGGAAGGCAATCACCGATCACCAATCGCAAATCACAAATAATCCCGTACCCGTGCGCCGACTGCTTACACACTAACCTTGATGTCCGTGCCTTCGATTTCCACGGGGTAGCTAGGCAGCTTGATCGCACTGTTGCCGACCTTTTCACCCGTGCAGACGTTGTATTCCCACATGTGCCAGGGGCAGCTTATCACTTCGCCGTCCAGGACGCCCTCGCCGAGGGGGCCACCCTGATGAACACACGTGTTGCTGGTGGCATAAATCTTGCCGCCCACGTTGTAGAGGGCAATGTCGACGCCGTTCACAGCGACGCTCATTGCCGACCCTGGCTTCAGATCGGTCGTGCTTGCCACCTTCACAAAGTTAGGCATGGGTGCCTCCTCCGACCAACTCGATTTTAGATTTTGGATTTTGGATTCAAACCAGCCGTCGCCGGCTGGTAATACCAGGAATCGGTGCGATCATTCGTCGGGCCGGTGTGGTTTGGATTGTCAGGGGCGGCAGTGCCCAAGGCGGCCCAATCCAAAATCCAAAATCCGGAATACGGCTTAGCCAATGTGAACTAGTTCTGGAGTGCCCGCCTTGCCGATGCGAACCGATTTCTTGAAATCTTCCACCATACTCGGGTCCAGCCGAACGTCGGTGGGCGCCTTGCCCAGCGTCATGTTATCGATCTTCTCTTGTAATTTCAGCAAGGCATAGAACAGATTTTCCGGACGCGGCGGGCAGCCCACCACGTAGACATCCACCGGCACGATCTTATCGACACCCTGCAAGACAGCGTAGGTATTGAAAGGTCCGCCCACGCTGGAGCACGCGCCCATGGAGATGCACCACTTGGGGTCCGGCATCTGCTCCCAAATGCGCTTGACCACGGGTGCCATTTTCAGGGTCACCGTGCCAGAGACAATCATCAAGTCAGCCTGACGCGGGCTGGGACGAAAGACCTCGGCGCCAAAGCGGGCCATGTCAAATCGCGAAGTTGTGGAGGCGATCATCTCAATGGCACAGCACGCCAGGCCAAAGGTCAGCGGCCAAAGGGAGGACTTGCGCGCCCAGTTGAAGACGTAGTCCACAGACGTGATGACGACGTTTTTCTCGTAGCGATTCTCAATGAAACCCATACACCAACCTCTTGTATACTGCGAGCCCTGCGATGCTGTTGCCCGCCCGGCGGCAGAACGTCATTATACCCTGATGCTGCTGGTGCTTCGCAACATTTCCTGGCGGCGGAAAAGCGCGAGAGTGATACATTGACAGCGTGCACCGCCGCGGCGACACGCCTCGAGATCGCGGTGGCCGTGGCGCTGACGCCGCGTCTGCGGGCGGGTCCACACACGGTGGCACGCTCTTGGAGAACGGCTGGAACGAATGGCTGACCAATTCCCCAACAACGCGGAGGCGCCTTCGCCCAAACCGACGGACGCGGGCCAATTCCTGAGGCCGGCCCTGTGGGGAGTTGCCCTCGTTCTTCTCCTCACGTTTGCGGTGTATGCCCCGACGCTTCGATACCAGTTCGTCCACGACGACCGGGGGCAGATCGTCGAGAACCCCGCGGTGCATTCGTGGCATGCGGTTCCTTCGTATTTCACCTCTCACGTGTGGGCCGCCGTCATGCCGGAGGAGTTGGGAAACTACTACCGGCCCCTCTTTCTCCTGTGGCTACGGGTCAATGACGCGGTGTTCGGAAACCACGCCTGGGGCTGGCATCTCACCACCATTCTGGCTCACCTTCTGACCACGCTTCTCGTCTATCTTCTCGCACTGCGCCTGGGAACAGGCCGCAACGTCGCACTTGTGGCAGCATTGATCTTCGGCCTTCATCCCGCCCACATTGAGGCCGTTGCCTGGATTTCCGGCGTCACGGAGCCGCTGCTGGGTATCCTTCTGATCGCCTCCTTTCTCGCCTATGTTCAGTCGCGGACCGAAGCATCGGACAGTCTGAAATGGAAGAGCATTTCCCTGGGTTTGTTTGCCCTCGCCATGCTGGAGAAAGAAACCGCCCTGATTCTACCCGGGTTGCTGCTCGTCTATGAATGGTTCTGGGCGGAAGGCGAACTGCCAAGTCGTAGAAGAATATTTCTCTCATGGTGTGGAGGTGCGCTGCGGAAAATCTGGCCTTATTTCGCCTTGATCGTCCTTTATGTTCCCGTCCGCATCCACGCTCTGAAGGGCTTCAGTCATCCCATCACGGCGCTGAGCACCGCGCAACTGGTCTTCACGTGGCCTTCACTGATCGCGTTCTGGATTCGCCACCTGGTTTGGCCGGCCGGCCTAAGCACCTTCTACGATTTTCCCGCGGTGGTCCATCCCACAATGAAGAATTTCGTTTTACCCGCGATCTTCGATTTGTGCGTGGGAGCGCTGTTGATCGTATGTGCCCGCAGTTCCCGCTCCGTCGCCTTTTTCGCGGTTTGGATGGCGCTGCCCCTCGTCCCTCTCCTTAATCTTCGTGTATTTGTTGCCGATGACTTCGCCCATGACCGATATCTGTATCTCCCATCCGTGGGTTTTGCCGTCCTCGCTGCGATGCTCCTGAGCAAAATCTGCACCGGGCCGCCGCAATGGATCGGCATGCCTGCCTCACTGCTGGCTGTGAGCGCGTGCCTTACCGTCGCGATGGCCTATGGAACGATCACGGAGAGTTCCTACTTCCGCGACAATCTCACTTTCTACGCCTATAACCTCACCAAGGCGCCGCACAATCGCGACGCTGAGTCGAACTACGCCACCGTTCTGGCGGAGAGTGGCATGTACGGGCCGGCTCTCGAGAAATTTGCTGACGTGGTGCAGCGCTACCCGGACTATTGGACGGCGATTTACAACCTGGGCTTCACTTACTACAAAATGGGACGGTTGCCGGAAGCGGAAGAGTACTTTGCTCAGGCCATTCGCACGAATCCCAACAAGCCCGATCAGTATTTTTACCTCGGCATGGCGCAATTCAAATCCGGCCAGACACGCGAGGCGATTGCCGCCGTGCGGCAGGCTATCGCCATCCGGCCCAACGGGTATGCCTACCATTTTGCTCTGGGCGTGATGCTGAAGACGCAAGGTGACCTTCCTGGTGCGTTGCGAGAGTTCAAGCGAGAACTGGAGAACTACCCCACAGAAGAATCAGCCGCAGCACAGTTGATGGAAATCGAAAAGCAAGTGCCGAGCGACAAGTGACAAGTGTGTGGCCCCAGCCTTATTCATTACTGTCCTTTATTGAAGACATTTCGCTGCGGATGCGAACGGCCTGGGCGTGGTCGCCGGCGGCTTCGAGCGCCGCCGCTTCCGCCCCGTAGGCTTGGAGATAAGTTGGATCCGCTTCCCGCGCGGCGTGGAACTGTTCCGCCGCCTGCGCCGGCTGGCCCAGCTTCACCAGGCAGGTTCCGAGGTAGAACCGCGCGCTGGTGTCCAACGGGCTGGCATTGACCGCCTTGCGAAAATACTCCGCCGCCCGCGCGTAGTCTCCGTGGGGAAAATAGACAGCGCCCAGAACCTCGTAACCGAAGCTAAAATGCGGCAGCAGATGAACCGCCTTGTTGAAGTAGTCGAGTGCCTCGGGTTCGCGGCCTTGAATCAGGGCGATCTGTCCCAGGCCGATATACGCGTCGTAATCCAAAGGCGGAAGGGGCCGAAGGCTCTCCGCGTTCAACTTCAGCGCGGTCCGATACTCCCGGACAGCACCCGGCAGGTCATTGCGGAACTGCAAGACCACTCCGTGCGAGACGCGGACCATCGCCGTGTTGGGCGAAACCCGCAGGCCGTAATCAAAAAGCGCGTCATTGTCCCGCCAGCGGGGAATGGCGTGTACACATTCGACGCCCCACAGCATCGCCACCACGGCCATCGCGGCGGCGGCAACCCGCGTGGGCACAAGATTCGGAAAGCGCTTCGGCGCCCAATCAAAAATAAGGTAGGCGAGGGCAAGGCAAGGTCCCACCGAGGGCAGATACGAAAATTGATCTTCAACCAGCGGAAAACTGAGCTGGCGGTAGTCGAAGCAGGGCAGAAGCAAAACCACCCACCACAGCAGCAGGAAGCTCAGAAGGGGATCACGCTTTCGCCAAACGACCGCCGCGGCAAGAACTGCCATCGTCATCCACGGCCACGGTGAGTGAAGGCTGGGAGCGAGTTGAAACTCGCGAAATTCGCTGAGGTTGACGGGCCACATGAGAACCTTGGCGTGTTCGCCCAGCAACGCTATAGCTACCCAGGCCACCTTGGGCCGGAATCCGCGAAAGAGCGAGTTTTGAGAAAAGTGACCCATGATGGCCACGCGGAGAATTGCGCAGATGACTCCCGCCGCCACGTAGGGAAGCCAATAAACCAGCCGCTGCCTCCACGATGCTCCCGAGGAAAAGCAGAACCAGTAGACCAGGATGAGAAGCGGGAAAGTAAAGGCCAGTTCCTTGAAGAAGAGCGCCGGAAAGAACATCGCGGCGGCCAATGCGTAGTGGCGAAGAGCCGGTGGCGACTGCGCCTCCGCTCGCAGGAAAAACCAGAAGCCCAGCAAACAGAAGAACCCACATCCGATATCGGGAATGGCCGATGGCCACGCGACCGCTTCCACGTGCGCAGGGTGCAAGGTCCAGATCAATGCTCCGGCGAACGCTGCCAACTCGTTGCCGAGCAGCTTGCGGCCAATCTTAAAAACCATCCAGATGCCGAGTATATAGAGAGCAAGCTGAAGGACGTGGTAGCCAACAGGATTAAGCCCCGCCACGCGACAGACCAGCCAAATGGAGAGCATGCCCAGAGGACGGTAAAAACTACTTTCTGCTCCATGCCCGAGAAACGCCCACATCGGGGCCAGAAAGATCTGCCTCCATAAGTGCGGGTTCTTGATGTAGGGGTTTTGCAAGATCAAGGAAACGTCGTCAAGTACGAACCCGCACGCCAAAACGCCCTGGTAAACGATGACGGCCAGGAGGATCAGCACCCAGGTGCTCAGGGCTTGATGCTTCTTGATGAGATCGTTCAGGCGGGTTAGCATTTTCCCCTCACAACTCACTACAAAAACCGGCAATAAACGGGCCGGACATTAATGCTTGGCCATCAGCGCCCGGACGCGCTGTCGCCCCTTCATGGTCTCCCGCGGCGTCGAGCGCACGAGCTTCCGCCTGGAACGCTTCAATATAAGTTGCGTCCACCTCGCGGGCGGCGTGAAATTGCTCCGCCGCCTTCAGGGGCTCGCCAAGCTTCAAATAGCATGTGCCCAGGAAAAAACGCGACTCCTCTTCCTGCGGATCCAGTTCCACCGCCCTCTGGAAATACTCACTCGCCTTGGCATAGTCCCCACGCGGGAAATAGACGATGCCCAGGGCCTTGTAAACAAGGGCGTGACCCGGCACCACCCGCAGCGCCTGGTAGTAGTCGTCGATGGCCTCTTGCATGCGACCCTGGATGTTGGCCACCTGGCCGAGCATCATGTAACAGTCGGCGGTCACACCCGGCAGCGGCTTTTCACTCGCCAGATTGAGCTTGATGGCAAGCCGATACTCCTCCGCGGCCGCATCCAGTTTCCCGTCCCTCTGCTGCAAAGTCACCCCCCGCAGCATGTGCGCAAGCGCGGACTTGGGTGAGGCCAGGTAGGCCTGATCCCACAGCGAAACATTATCGTGCCAGCGCGCCACCGAACGCACGTCTTGAACAGTCCACAAAACCATCACGATGGCCAGAACCGCTGCCAGGGCAGGAGCCGTCTGTTTCCGAGGCCAACGGCGCGGCAGCCAGTCCACTGCGAACCACGCCAGCGCCAAACACGGGCCTACGGTGGGCAGAAACGAAAAACGGTCGGCCACGGGCAGATTCACCTGGCGAACATCCAGGCACGGCAGCAACGTCACTGCCCACCAGACGATCAGAAAGCCGAACATGGGCGCGCGCCGGCGAAGGAAGAGAGCGGCGATTAGAGTCACAAAGGCAAGGACGGGCCATGGCGAATGCAGGCTGGTCGCCAAATCAAACGTGCGGAACAGGGATAAGTACCGGGGCCAGAAAAAGAGCTTGGCGTGCTGCCCGATCAAACCGAATGCCACGCCCGCCATGCGCCAGGTGGGAGTGAATAAGTTCGGTGCTTCCGAAAATCGGCTCAGCACCGAGATGCGAGCCATGAGATAAAACACCACGGGCGCGACGAACATCGCCCACTCAAGAACCTTGCTCTTCCATGAACTCTTGCCGGGAAAGAAAAACCAGTAGACCAGGATCAGCAGCGGAAAGGTCAGCGCCATCTCCTTGAAGAAGAGTGCGGGGAAGAAGGCAAGAGCGGCAACGGCATAGCGGTATAGGGATCCGTCAACGGATCGTTCGGCGCGAAGGAAAAGCAGGAACGCCAGCAAATAGAAGAATGCCGCACCCATGTCGGGAAGCGCGGAAATCCACGCGACGGTTTCCACGTGCAAGGGGTGCAGGGCCCAGAGCAAGGCTCCCACAAAAGCCACCAGCGTGTTCGGCGCCAGTTCGCACGCCAGGCGGAAAACCAGCCAAACCACGGCCGCGTAGAACAGCAGCATCGCCAGGTGGAAAATGGCGGGATTGGGCCCCTTAATCCGGTACAGGAGCCAATAGACCATGAATTGCAGCGGCCGATACATGTTGTCACGCTGCGCAGGCCCGCGGAACGACCAGACCGAGCCTGTGAAGATGCGGGTCCAAAGCCCCTTGTTTCTCAAGTAAGGATTCTCGAGAATCTGGGGAATATCATCGTGGACCAGAAGATTCGATAGCGTGCCGCAGAAGACCACGTAGGTGGTAAGAAACAGCACGGCCCCAGCCAGGCGCCGATGTTCACGAAGAAGTTGGTTCCACCGTTCAAACAAGAGTTAACCTCGAGTGGGTGCTTGACCCGTGCTGGGCTCGATCTGGGAATGCCCACCCCGCCCCGCTAGGCCACTGAAAAATCCAGCGCCATTATAGCCACATGCGACCAAAGGGCAATGCACCAAACGTACTGTGCAGGTCGGCGGCAATGTGCGCGCACCTCCATCTTCAGTGGCGGCCCTCGATCGCCGTTTGGAGTTTGCCGGCGAGCTGGCCGGGACTTGACTGGAGGCTCTAGGGTGTCGTCTCGCACAAAAGAGTCTATACTGAGCGACATAAATTGTAGCGTCGATCTCCGATCGACGGGAGATTCTACATTTTTGGGGCCACAGAAAGCGGAGACACTGCTTTCCATGAAATGACCACCATTTCAATTTGCACCCCCAACGTACCTAACTGTCATTCTGAGCCCGCACTTCAGGGCGAAGGACCCCCGTATTTCGTCTTACCCAAGTGCGCCGCGGGAACGCGGCGTGCAAGCACGGGGCGTTCCCGCCCTGCATTTCCTATGTACAATGAAAGGGGTCCTTCGCCCTGAAGTGCGGCCTCAGGATGACAGCCCAACGAGTGTGCGTCGACAGTACGATTACCGCGAATGGCAATAAAAACCTTCTTTTGAATGTAGAAACTCCTGGCGTCGATCCCCGATGGACGCCAGACGTCGGAGACTGCCGCTACAACCGAGTGCGCAAAAATTTATGTCGCCCTGTATATAATGAGGCCGTGGAGGAGAATCTGTGACTGGTCGTCTCTCGAAGGGCTTGCGCGCGGCTTCTTTCTTGTCGGTTGCCCTCGTTGTTCTAGCTGGAGGCTGTGAGCATCCGCGCTCGACGACAAAAGATGCGACTGCAGCCTCCTATGAGATATCGCGCACACTGATCGGAAAGCAGGTCACCATTCGCGGGACATTTTCATTACGCGGCGTGGTCGGCCCGTATGTCTTGCTCAGCAATCAGCAGGTAGTCTATCTCGTTCCCAGAGGGTCGTTTACATGGGGAGAACCCTACTCTGAAATGGAGGGCAAACTCGTCGCAGCGACTGGCACCCTCAGGTTTTACCACTCGCCTGACGCCAAACCAGCAAACCAAGCCATAGCCCGAGAGCCTGATTATTTTTATCTTGAGGCAGAGACCACTCAAGTGCGGCTTATTAGCCGTTGACGTTAATTCGCACATCTTGTGAGTGGACGTATAGCCGCCTAATCACGGAATGAAGCCCCGCGAGGAAAGCAGAGACCTCGGACGGTTTCCGAGCGCCGCCGTTGATCGCCCTGCGGCCCAAAGCCTTCGGGCGACGAGTCGGGGATCGGCGCCACAATTCATGCCGTCCTGTGCGGGCACTAAACCTCGAGAGGTTTCTGGCCGGAGACCAGCAATGCGCCCTCGGCTTTCATTTGCCGCATCTGCTCGGCGTCGCGGAACCATCGGCCGGTATAAACCTCGGGGGTGGGTGAGAGGTCGGGTATGCGGCGATGTGTCGCATCAAGGAATCCCGCCGCCGTAAAGTGTTGCTGCCACTCATTGGCGGAGAGCAGATGAGTGGGAGTCTTATAGTGGGCTTTCCATTGATAGCAGTGGGGATTGTCGAGGTAATAGTTGATCAAAATCCACGCTGAACCTCCGGGCCGGAGTACTCGGAAGATTTCGCGGACTCCGCGGGCCGGATCATTCCAGTAGTACGCCGATTCCACGGTAACGACCTTGCTGAAGGAGGCGTCGGCAGCCGGAATCTCCTCGGCGGTGCCATGCAGAAAGCAAACGTTGGGAACTGCGGTGCTGGCGAGTTGCGCACGCCGAACCATTTCGTCGGCAACGTCGATGCCCGTTACAAACCCGTCAGGCACGCGCGCGGCGAGCCGCCGCACCAGCCATCCGCTGCCGCAGCCTAAATCCAGGATGTGGTCGGCGGGTTGCAAATCCATGAGCGCCAGCGTGGGCTCAACAATGGGGAGATGGCTGAGTTCCATCTCCTCGCCGTGCCCCGCTTCTGCCCAGCGATTGAATTCTTGGCGAAGAAGTTCCTGTCCGACATTGTCCGAAGTGGCCATGGGTGTTACCGATAAGAGACTATCACCGACTCGGGCATGGGCGGTTGGCGAATGTGCTCGCTGCGCTTGAAGCCGGCGTTCGAGAACATGCGGTCGAATTCCGCAAACGTGTAAGCATCGCCGTGGGGCGTTGACCCCAGCATGATCATGCTGAACGTGGCGGCATCGGGCGGAGTCACGCGATCGTCGTTGGGGACAAATTCCAGCGTCACCACGCGTCCGCCGGGCACCAGGGCGGCGTGAACCTTGCGCAACAGTTCCTCGCAAGTGGGAACGTCGAAATGGTGCAGGAAGTTGGTGAGCAACACCAGATCGTAGCCTTGGCCGAAATCAACGTTAAAGGCGCTGCCGGGAAGGGTGGAGTAGCGCGAGTCCACGCCGGCCTTGCGCGCGTTCTCCTTGGCCACTTCCAGCACGTTGGCCCAGTCGAGCGCCACGATCTGCGCCTGCGGGTTGTGGCGGGCAATGTTGATTCCGAACAGTCCGTGGCCGGCGGCGATATCGAGCACCCGGCACGGCCCGCCCTTTTCCGCTCCCACGATTTTGGCGATGGCCTCCGCCGGCATCATCATCATGGGCGCCATGGAGCGGGCGAATTCCACCCAAAGGGGATTCTCCACGCCCAGCGTCCCTTCTTCCCCCATCATCGTGCCGCCTTTGCGCACCGCGTCGGTGAGTTTGTCGAAAGCCGTGAGCATCTCGGAGTTGTCCAGAAAGCGGCCGACCGTGCCCATGTAGGCGGGCGAACGGCGATCCAGAAACAGTGCCGCGTCCGGAGCCAACCCGTAGTGAGCCTCTTTTTTGGTCAGATAACCCATGACCGTCAGAAAATCGCATAGGATGCGAATGCCGCGCTCGGCGGCGCCAACGTGCTGCGAGATCTCCTCCGCCGTGGTGTGCCGGTCGGCGATGGCGGTGAAGACATCGAGTTCGATGGCCGAGCGCATGGCGGCGGTCTGCTGGTAGGCGTTGAAGGTTTGGAACAGCCGGCCGGGGTTGGGCATCGCTGCTGGTGCAGCAGCCGCTGCCATGGCTTCCGCTTGCTGCTTCTCGACATAATCGGGTGCTGAGGGCTGGCTCATCGGAAAATCCTCCTTAGGCACACAAAGGTGCTCGGCGTGAATCCAGGCAAATCGGTTGTTTTTTCAATCAAGCCCTGACTGATAGTTACGACAATAAACAGCTCACGCCGGGACGGCCGGCGTGTTCTGGATCGTTACCTTTGGATCTTTTGAATCGGGTGGGACTGGCAAGCCCTGTTCGCGAAGTAATGAAACGTGCTCTGCCATTCCCCAGCGTGCCTTGTTGAGGCAATCTTCAATTGAATTCCCCACTCCGGTAAAGCCCTCAAGATCGGGTGAATAAAACCCAAAGAAGTTGGGGTCCTCGGTTGCTTCGATAGTCAATGAGTATCTCATTTGATCATTTTCCAAGTCTAAGCCAAACTCTTGTCGCCCGCATACGGTCGTTGCCCAAGTCTAAGCCAAGGGCTCGTAACCATCCACCCACCTGGAGATCTTTAGGCGAACCGCCATAATAGGTCGTGTGACCATCAATGAAGATCGTCGCACGGCCCGACGGGTTGCCCTGCTCGTCTTCCGTCGCAATCGAAATTCCGTCCGGACCGATTTTGGTAATCGTCCCATGCCAATTCGCGATGTTGGCCGTTATATCCACCGCGACCATCTCTCCGTTCCCCTCCTGAGCGTGGTACGCAACGTACACATCGTCGCCTAAGCGAAGATCGTGCAAGTCCACCGGACCGCCGCGCCAAATCTTTGTGTCACTATTCACACGAACAACAAATGTTCCATGATCGCTCTTGATGGAAATAGAGTCGCGGTGAATTGTAACCAAGGTGCCTGCGATCACCAACCTTTGATGACTTGGGGATCGTGGAGCCTGACCAGCGAGGCCGGCCGTCGCACTAAAGAGAGTCAACATGAGGCAGCAGTAGGGCATTTTAAATCACTTGCATAACGAACTTGTTTCAGCATCATGCAATCGAGCCTCAAACAAGCCCATGGGTAGTTGCCTGCTTCAGCCTTGCACTTTCGTCAACAATTCCACGAACTTCTGCTCGCGATCGTTCTGGTTAAGCCCGAGATGCTTTTCCATGACCTGCGTGGTGTTCATGGAGCAGAACTTGGGACCGCACATGGAGCAGAACGCTGCGCCCTTGTAATAATCGTCATGCAGCGTTTCGTCGTGCATGGAGCGCGCGGTTTCCGGATCGAGTGACAGATCAAACTGCTTGTTCCAGTCGAACAGGAAGCGGGCATAGCTCAGCGCGTCGTCGCGATCGCGGGCGCCGGGGCGGTGCCGGGCCACATCGGCGGCATGCGCGGCAATCTTGTAAGCAATGATGCCCTGGCGCACATCATCTTTATTGGGCAGGCCCAGGTGTTCCTTCGGGGTTACATAGCAGAGCATGGCCGCTCCGTGCCAGCCAATCATAGCGGCGCCGATGGCGGAAGTGATGTGGTCGTAGCCCGGAGCGATGTCCGTCACGAGCGGACCCAGTGTGTAGAAGGGCGCTTCGTAGCAAAGCTCCTTTTCCTTGTCCACCTGGAGCTTGATCTGGTCGAGAGGGATATGGCCGGGACCCTCGATCATGACCTGCACATCGTATTCCCACGCCTTCTTCGTCAGCTCGCCCAGGGTTTTAAGTTCCGCGAATTGCGCTTCGTCGCTGGCGTCTGCCAGGCAACCGGGACGCAGGCCGTCGCCGAGAGAGAAGGAGACGTCATACTTCTGGAAGATCCGGCAGATGTCTTCGAAGTGCGTGTAAAGAAAATTCTCCTGATTATTCTCCACGCTCCACTGCGCCATGATGGCGCCGCCGCGGCTGACGATGCCGGTAATGCGCTTGCGCGTCAGGGGAATGTGCTCTCGCAGCACACCGGCGTGAATGGTCATGTAATCCACGCCCTGCGCCGCCTGCTCCTCGATCACTTCCAGCATGATCTCCGGGGTGAGTTCGCGCACCTTGGTAACACGCGCCAGAGCCTCATAAATCGGCACCGTGCCGATCGGTACCGGGCTGGCGCGCAGAATGGCTTCGCGGATCTGGTGAATGTCGCCCCCGGTGGAGAGGTCCATCACCGTGTCGGCGCCGTAGTGCACCGAGGTGTGCAGCTTTTCCAGCTCCTGGTCAATGTTGGAAGAGGTTGAGGAATTGCCGATGTTGGAGTTGATCTTGCACTTGCCGGCGACGCCGATCGCCATGGGTTCAAGCTCGACGTGGCGGATGTTGGCGGGAATAATCATGCGGCCCAGCGCGACTTCGTCCCGTACGGTTTCGGCCGGCAGACTCTCACGCTTGGCGATGTATTCCATTTCTTCCGTAATGATTCCCTGCCGCGCGTAATGCATCTGCGTCACAACGGGGCCTGTGCGCTTCTCTACCCACGGGGCGCGAATCGAAGACGACATAAAGAAACCTCACTCTCTCAACTTGCCAGTGAATTTCCCCTGAAAAGTCAGTGTACAACCTCACCGAAGCTTCCGCAAGCCGGGCCTGTCCGGGGGCATCGTCGTAGTTTGACTGTAGCGCCAGGCTTGAGCCCGGCACCTGCAGACCCTTCGCCGTGCGCAGGGCAGGCCCGAAACGCCGGCGCTGTGGAACCCGTAGCGGCGGGTTTACCCCGCCACCCCGGCGTTGCAACGCTGAGAGTTATGGAAACGTAAGGTCGCCGCTACAAAAGATGGAAGAGAACGCAAATGTATCGCGATTTGTAGCGCACTAAACTAAAATGCGGGCGTGATTTTGAAAGGGGGTGGCCCATGTTTGCATTTCACGGAGTGGATTACCTGGAAATCGATTCCCTGCTGAGCGACGACGAAAAGTTGGTGCGCCAGATGGTTCGGGAGTTCGTCAACAAGGAAATCCTTCCCCACATCGAAGAATGGAACCGCGAGGGGAAGTTCCCGCTGCACTTGGTTCCGCTGATGGCGGAATTGGGCTTCTACGGCGCCAACCTGGAAGGCTACGGATGCGCCGGCATGTCAAACGTGCAGTATGGGCTGATGATGCAGGAACTCGAACGCGGTGACAGCGGCTTGCGCAGCTTTGTGAGCGTGCAAGGCGCCCTGGTGATGTACCCGATCCATGAGTACGGTTCCGACGAGCAGAAGGACCGCTGGCTGCCCGCCCTGCAACAAGGCAAGGCCATCGGCTGCTTTGGATTGACGGAGCCGGATTTTGGCTCCAATCCCGCTGGCATGCGAACCCGCGCGGTGAAGGATGGCGACCACTACGTCTTGAATGGCGAAAAAGCCTGGATCACCTCGGGCACGATCGCCGATGTGGCGGTGGTCTGGGCGCGCACCGACGAAGGCGTCCGCGGATTTCCTGGTGGAAAAAGGCACGCCGGGCTACTCCGCCAAGGACATCAAAGGCAAATGGTCGCTGCGCGCGTCGGTAACGTCCACGCTGGCTTTGCAGGACGTTCGCGTGCCGACGAGCAGCATGCTTCCCAAAGCGCAGGGAATGAAGGCCCCCTTGAGCTGCCTGACGCAGGCCCGCTACGGCATCGGCTGGGGGGTCATCGGCGCTGCCATGGCCTGCTATAACGAGTCGCTGGAATATGCCAAGGTGCGCAAACAGTTTGACGACAAACCCATCGCCATGCACCAGCTCGTGCAGGCCAAACTGGCCGACATGATTACGGAAATCACCAAAGCGCAGTTGCTGGCGCTTCAGGTGGGCCGCCTGAAAGACCAGGGCCGCGCCGACTTCGCCCACGTCTCCATGCTGAAGCGCAATAACGTGAAGATGGCGCTCGACACGGCGCGCGCCGCTCGCGACATTCTGGGCGCCAACGGCGTCGCCGATGAATACCCCATCTTCCGGCACATGTGCAACCTGGAATCCGTCTTTACTTACGAAGGAACCCACAACATCCACTCGCTGATTATCGGTGAACGCGTGACCGGAATGCCGGCGTATAGGTGATTGTCGATTTTCGATTGATGATTGTCGATTGAAGTTGGTTGCAGTGATCGTGATAACCTGTTCCGGCTTGAGCTAAGAAGATTTTTCTGGCAACCTTCGACGGGGACGGGAAAGAGTGTGCTCCAGGAGTTCGAATTTTCCCTCCAGGCGGGCAAGGCGTTCGGCGTGGTTTTCCATCACGGAAGCAAACCGGGAAGCATTCGCCTCGACCTTTGCGCTCAGACCCGCCAACTGCTGATCGAGGTGAGCAAGCCTGCTTTCGGTCGTCATTACTGCCTTGAGTACGTCATAAATGGTTTTAGGTAAGCTCATCGAGCCTTCGGTCGATTTCGGCTAGTTTTTTTGCTGTCGTCCTCACCCGGTCAGACATTGCATCCAACATGGCGATGCTCCGGTCCAAGGAAGCATTGGCCTCCCTGGCCAACGCTGCCAAGCTCTCCCTGTCGAAGTCGGGCGGTAAATCCAGGTAGAGATCAAGCGCCTCGCGGAGTTCTTCTGAGAAAGTGGATTTTCGCCGCCGGGCACGCTGGAATAGCCGTTTTTTCTGTTGATCATTGAGGTAGATCGTCGTCGGCGTAGCCATGGGGCACCCCTTATATTTCAAGTATATGTCACGTGGAAGGCTGCTGTAAACAATCGACTAAGGTGACGGTACACTAGATACGAGGCTGCCCGCTTTTCAATCGAAAATCGTCAATCAACAATCGACAATGGTTTCACCCGTTCAGCCTGTTCACGCCGTCGAACGCGGCGTTTTTGTAACACTCGGCGAGGGTGGGGTAATTGAAGACGTTGTTGACAAAGTAGTCGATGGTTCCGCCCAAGGCCAGTACGGCCTGGCCGATGTGGATCAGCTCGCTGGCGCTTTCGCCGATGATGTGGACGCCCAGCAGGGCACGGGTCTCGCGGTGGAAAAGGATCTTGAGCATGCCGATGTTGTCGCCGATGATCTGGCCGCGCGCAATTTCACGGTACCCGGCCTTGCCCATTTCGTAGGGGACGTTCGCCTGCGTCAGTTCTTCCTCATTCTTGCCCACGTACGAAATCTCAGGAATGGTGTAAATGCCGTAGGGGAACAGCGCCGGCGTGCTTTTGGCTTCGACCCCGAAGGCATGGCAGGCGGCCAGGCGTCCCTGCTCCAGCGAAGTCGAGGCCAGACTGGGGAAGCCGATCACGTCACCCGCGGCGTAGATGTGGGGGACTTCCGTCTGGTAATGTTCGTTCACTTTCAAACGCCCGCGATCGTCGGCTTTTAGCCCCGCGAGGTCCAGGTTGAGCTTGCTGGTGGCCCCGGTGCGCCCGATGCTGTATAAGGCCTTTTCAGCCACGATTTCCTTCCCACTGGCCAAGTGAATTTTGACGCGCGTATCCGCTCCTGTCTGGGCGAGTTCGATGCCGCTGACGGTTTCGCAGAAGCGCAGCGTCATGCGGCTCTGGCGCAGGTGGTAGTCAAGCGCCTCAACAACTTCGGCATCAACAAAGGGGAGCAGCCGCCGGGAACGATCGACCAATGTCACCCGGACGCCCAGCGCGGCGAAAATACTGGCATATTCGCAGCCCACCACTCCGGCGCCGATGACCGCCAGGGTGCGCGGCAATTTCTTCATTCCCAGAATGTCATCGCTGACGAAAATATTCTGGCCGTCGAAGGGAATCTTGGGGTCGCCCGTAGCTTCGGTGCCAACCGCGATCAGGACGTTGGCGGTGGTCACGGTGCGTTCGCCGGAGCGATCCACCATGGTCAGCCGCAGCGAGTGAGGGTCCACGAACGCCGCCTCGGCATTGATGACCTCCACGCCGTTGCGCTGCAACTGGTGGCGGGTCACATCGATTTCATGGCGAATCACGTGTTCCGTGCGGAAAAGAAGGTCTTCCATGGTGATGTTCTGCTTCACCGTGTAAGACTCTCCGTAAATGCTCCGCAGTCGATATCCGGAAAGGTAAATAACCGCTTCGCGCAAAGTTTTGCTGGGGATCGTGCCGGAATTGATGCAGACACCACCAATCACTGCCTTGCGCTCAATGAGGGCAACGCGCTTGTCGAGTTTGGCCGACTGGATGGCGGCCCGCTGCCCCGCGGGTCCCGATCCAATGACCACGATGTCATAGTCGTATTCAGCCATTGCCGCTCCTTATATCAATCAACTGCAACTGGACGACTGTAGACGCTTTCAAGCGGGGCTGCAAACTGCTCCCAAGTTTACTTTCAGGAGGTTAACATCATAACCTGACCGGCTCCGGCAGCGGCGAAAATTGTACGTCATCACTCGGCCACCTCAGCCGTTGACGGTCTTCATGGCCGCTTCCGTGTAACGCTCGCCCGCCGCCGCTCCGGGGGGCGCCGCCTGATTCAGTTGTGCGAGTTCGTGCAGTGTTAACGGGAGTTCCATGGCCGCCAAGTTTTCTTCCAGATGCGACCGGTTGGTGGTGCCGGGAATGGGAACTATCCCTTCGCTTTGTGCCAACACCCATGCCAGCGCCAGTTGTGCAGGCTTCCAACCCTTCTTCGTCGCAATTTGTTCGACGCGATTGACCAATTCCAGATTGCGGGCGAAATTCTCTCCTTGAAAGCGGGGCTGGCTGCGTCGCCAGTCGTCCGGAGGCAGGTCCTCGAACTTTTTGAACCGGCCGGTCAAGAAGCCGCGGCCCAGCGGGCTGTAAGCAACAAAGGTGATTCCCAACTCCTGGCATACCGGTATGATCTGTTCCTCCGGTTCGCGCGACCACAGCGAGTATTCCGTCTGCAATGCGCTGATGGGGTACGTGGCGTGCGCCTTGCGGAGGGTGGCGGGCGCGGCTTCCGACAGCCCCAGAAAGCGGACTTTGCCCTCCTCGATCAGCCGTGACATGGCGCCCACGGTCTCCTCAATCGGCACGTCGCGGTCCACGCGATGCTGGTAGTAGACGTCGATGGTCTCCACCTGCAACCGGCGCAGACTGGCTTCGCACGCCTGGCGCACATACTTGGGATGGCCGCTCACGCCGGTGAAGCGGCCCTCCTCATCGCGGACATTGCCGAATTTCGTCGCCAGCACCGCCTGATCGCGGCGGCCCTGAAGCGCTCGGCCGACCAACTCTTCGTTGGCGCCGCGTCCGTACATGTCAGCAGTATCCAGAAAGTTCAAACCCAGATCAAGCGCGCGGTGAATGGTCGCGACCGATTCCTCTTCCGACTGGGAGTTGTAGAATTCGGACATGCCCATGCAGCCCAGTCCAAGGACCGAAATCTTCAGCGGGCTTTGACCCAGTTTGCTGAACCGCATGGCCAACCTCTTTTGTGGAGTGAGGAGCAACTAAGAATCAATGAGCATAGCATCGGGAGGGAACGCACTCAAGGATTTGCGGTTAATCTCCTGTGAAATGAATTTGACCTGGCGCAGAGCGTGTCATCGGGCTGTAACCTCTTCCGGACGTGATCAAAGAACTCCCGCCCGCGTTCCCCTGTCGAACTCTCCAGACTTGCGCTAGACTGGCACGGGCCAACAGTCAAAGACAATTCAGGCTATGGAAATTGAATAGCCCAACTCGGTTCAAGTACCAACGCCAACCAAGAAGCCGCGGATGACGTCCCGCGAACGCGTGCTGGCGGCGTTTGAGCACCGGGAAGCGGACCGGATTCCGATTGATTTTTCCGGGCACCGATCGTCCGGAATTGCGGCGATTGCCTACTCCAAGCTGCGAAAGCACCTGGGGCTGGCACCCAAGACGGTGCGCGTCTATGATCCCGTGCAGCAATTGGCGATCGTTGACAATGACGTGCTGGACGTCTTCGGCGTCGATACCATTGAACTCGGGCGGGCGTTCGCGATTGACAACACCTCCTGGGTGGATTGGGAATTGCCCGACGGCACTCCCTGCCAGATGCCCGTCTGGGCGCTGCCCGAGCGCGTAAACAACGAGTGGGTTCTCCGCTCCGCCACCGGCAAGGCCCTGGCCCGCATGCCCGACGGCGCGCTGTACTTCGAACAGTGCTATTTTCCCTTTATCGAAGACGGCGGGCCGAGAACCATCACCGCAGCCATGGGCGAGTGTATGTGGACCGCCGTCCCCAGCCCACCGGGGCCCCTCGCTGCTGGTCCGGAAGGACTGCGCCGATTGGCCGCCGGCGCCCGCGCCTTGCGAGCGAGCACCGATCGCGCCATCGTGGGCCTGTTTGGCGGCAACCTCTTCGAGATGGGCCAGTACTTCTACCGCAACGACAATTTTATGATGCTGCTGGCGGCCGAACCCACGCAGGTTCACGACTTCCTCGACGGGCTCATGGAAATTCACCTGGCCGACCTCGCCCGCTTTCTGGGGGCGGTCGGGGACTACATTGATGTCATCGTGTTCGGCGACGATCTGGGCATGCAAACCGGCCCGTTCATCTCTCCCAAAATGTACCGCGAGTTTTTCAAGCCGCGCCACAGCATCCTGTGGAGGCGGTCCAAGCAACTGGCCGATGTCAAAGTAACCCTGCATAGCTGCGGAGGAATCCGCGAGTTGTTGCCCGACCTGATTGAAGCAGGGTTGGATGGCGTTAATCCCGTTCAAACGTCCTGCCAGGGAATGGACCCTGCCGCGCTGAAGACGGAGTTTGGACGCGACCTCGTCTTTTGGGGCGGCGGCTGCGATACCCAAACCGCTCTTGCTTCGGACACTCCGGAGGCGCTCAGGGAGCACGTCCGCGAGCGCGTGCGAACGCTGGCGCCCGGTGGAGGCTTTGTCTTCCAGCAGGTCCATAACATCCTGGCCAACGTCCCGCCGGAAAACGTAGTAACGATGTTTGAAGCGGCCCGGGAAGAACCTTGGTTATTCCGCTAAGGGGCCGGATAGACCGGACTAAGATCCAACGACTGAAACTGCATCAAGTCGTGCTCGGAGCTCGCGGCCGGTTGGATACGCACCGTAATCGTACCCGCCTGGGGCAGACTTATTGTCCCTATATCGAAAGTCTTGTAGTTGAAGTCCCCTCCAGTGTCCTCAACTTTGCCGTTAAGGGTCTGCGTTCCAATGCTTATGGAGTACTTGCCCCCTTTCCATTCGGCGCGGGCCGCGTACCTGATCTGCACCTTGTAATTTCCTGTCTGGCTGACCAGCAGGCGCCAGGTGGCCGAATCGCCCGGGGCCATCCACTTGGAAATGAAGAAGTTACCTTTGCGATTAAAGCGCTTGATGGCCTTCCCGGCTGTGGCGCTGTTCATGCTATCGAGATGCATCGGCATGTCCGTTGCCGCAGTCACGATTGCCGGCTCGACCTTGAGCGGCCCCGCCATCTGCAACACCACCACGGTGTCACTGAGATCCGGGATGCGCGGCGGCAATGAGACCAGAACCACCCCGTAGCTATGACTCACGGGCAAACTCTCCGCCGGACGAACCAACAGGTGGGCGGATTTCACGACGTTGTTGTCCAGGCGGGAAACACGCAGGACGCCGTCGGCCGGCCAATTGAACACGTGCAGGTACACTTTGTCGCCTTTCACCGTCGTACGGCCCCACGGATACTCGGGTAAGGGGCTGGCGGTGGTGCCGTAGATGCTGTCGCCGTTTTGCTGCATCCACGCTCCGACCCTGCGAAGAATGGTCACGGCCGCCGGCGGCATGGCGCCGTCCGGTCCGGGGCCGACATTCAGCAGGTAGTTGCCTCCCTTGCTGACCGTTTCCACCAGCAGGTGGATGACCTCGGCGGGCGGCTTCCAATCCAGGTCAAATTTGCTGTAGCCCCAGGTGCCGTTGAGGATCTGCGGCGTCTCCCAAGCTTCGTCGATTCCCCCCACCGGCATGCCACGGTCGTTCATGTCCTGGTAGTCGCCCAGCAGGTCTGACCCGTAGGGTCCAAGGCGGCCGTTGATGAGGCAGCGCGGTTGCAGCTCACGGACGATATCCACAAAGTCCTGGCCCTGCTCGCGGGTTTCCAGTCCGCGGTCAAACCAGATGAGCGCGATGGGCCCATAGCGCGTCAGTAGTTCGCGAACCTGCGGCTTGGATTTCATTTCCAGGTAGCGATCGAAGTTCTTCTTGGAGCGGTCGTAGTCCCAGTTGTTGCCGTAGCCATCCGGGTCGTCCCAGTCTTCGCGCTGCGAATAGTAGATGCCCAGGCGCATACCCTGCTTTTGGCAGGCGATGGCCAGCGCTCTTAGTATGTCGTGCTTGAACGGCGTCCAATCGACAATGTTGTAGTCGGTGATTTGCGAGCGATACATGGAAAAGCCGTCGTGGTGCTTGGCCGTGAAGACCATGTACTTCATGCCCGCCGCCTTGGCCAGGGCCACCCACTCATCAGCGTTGAATTTGGCGGGATTGAAGTGGTGGGCCATCTCGCGGTAATCGTTCACCGGGATGTTGAACCGCTGCATGATCCATTCCGCTTCCGAGCCGACGGGGATCTGGTGCCCCTGCCATTCGCCGGCCAGGGCCGAGTACGGGCCAAAGTGGATGAACATTCCGAATTTGTCGTGACGGAACCACTGGAGCCGTTGCTCGGAAGTGATCTCGGCGTCTTGCGGCGCGCCCTGCGCCCGCGCCTCAACCCGCCAGAGCCCGGCGACGGCCAGCAGCATTGCGAGTGCGTAAGTTGCACGTTTCACGGGGATTTCCCTTCCCCAAGCGGTGCTTCTTAAGAGTAAGCGTATGGTCCTTTAAGATGCGCCTGGAACCAGCAGAATAAACCATGGGTCTGGCGGCGGGGTCAAGCGAATCTTGGGCGTACATTGAAGGTATAAGCCGCAGGAAGTGTGTCCAGCCTAATTCTCGTAGCAGCGATACGACAATTTCCCGGTCCGGGTAAGCCTCCGCGAACTGGATCATCCGGCGCAGGTTCTTCTTGCCGAACCCCCGCCCGCACTCTCGCTCCAATTGTGCACTCAGTGCGGACACAATCTGTTCCCCATACCCGGCCCGTTTTTCCTTCAGGATGTCCTGCCCCACTTGTCATTGTTCTTCGCTGTCACGGGCGCTGCTTCAGGATGCGCCGGATCTGGCGTTTTCCGTGGAGAACGGCGACGATCTGGAGGGGCGATGTCCCGGGCCGGTAGACAATGGAGTAGTTGGGATAACGGGTCAGAGTCCAGAAGCGCAGTGGACGAGGCGTGAGGTCGGGGCGGGAGTGGCCGCGCCGGGGGGCTTCGGCAACAAACGCGCAAGCATCGTAGATCGCTTGTTCTACGCGGTCGGCGGCGTCTTCGCTTTCATTCGCAAGGTAACACCAGATGTCAAAAATATCCCCTTTGGCAAGTGGCGTGAGAGCATAAACGCTCATGGCCTGGACAAACGCCAGTCGTCCTTCATCGCTTGAATCTCACGGCGGGCCTGAGCGCCGTCAAGAAGTTCGCCACGCTCGGCCTGGAGATAGCCTTCCTCAAGATGAGCGGCGAGTGCACGGCGTTCCTCGTCGGTCCAGCTTTCCTCGGCGTCCTGGGCTTCCAGAGCGCGGCGCAGGACGTCTTCAACGTTTTTATAGCCACCGCTGGAAAGACGTTTGTTGATAAGCGTCTCAAGGTCGGGTGGAACGTTTAATTGCATGGCCGGTTCTCCCTTTCGCTTTCTCCGCCCCCAGAATACGGGAAACCTACCCGCGTTGCAAGTTGCGTCGAGGGCAATTGTCGTTGCGGCCCGGGCCGCAGCGGCGAGCTGGCCTCTCCAATCTTGAATCTTGAATCTGGAATCTTCCATCGCGCTTGCCGTGCGCTGCAATTCCAGTCCCGCGTCCCCAACCCCTGCGTCTCTCGCCACTATCCACTAACCGCCAACCACTGCCCTCCCGACCTTTTCATCGCCCGGCAAAGAGTTGGTAGCCGCGGTCAGCGCCTTCCTGACCGCGGGTTCTTCGTTGCAAAAACCGTAACTTCCGGCGAGGATTAGGCCCTTTGAAGTGACGATGCACGTGTGATAAGAGCCCACAGTCAGAACTGCACTGACTGTGGCTACCCGCTGCTTGTTTCTTATCGAACATAGTTCCGCTGGCCTGGCTCTGGAGGAAAAGCTACTGGCGTCTCATTCACCCACCTTCGATTTTACGGCCCCCCGATCAATAACTAGTATAGGGTTTCATTAAAACATGTTCACATCACGTCAACAAAGCGTCGAACTTCTTCCAGCGATGAACCACGGGTGCGGCGTTGATCTCCGAAACCCCGAGCAGGATTCGATCCCGCAACTCCTCCCACGATTGCACGCGAATGTGCCGCAAGAAGGTTCGTGCCATTTTGCCGAAAAGCGTCTCCACGATATTCAGCCAGGAACCATGGGTGGGCGTCAGCACGTACTTGAACCGATTGGGACGGGTGGCCAGGTAGGCCTGCGTCTCTTTGGAAAGATGTGCCGAGTGATTGTCCAGCACCAGACGGAGTGTGCACTCGGGCGGATAGTAGCGATCCAAGTCCCGCAGCAGGGCAATGAACTCGCGACTCCGGTGGCGATGCTCGACCCGCGCCGTGACATGTCCCGTCTGCAGATCGAGCGCGGCCAGAATCGATGCCGTACCCAACCGCTTATATTCGTGATCGCGCGCCACGGTGGGGTGCTGGCCCGCGATCGGCGGCAGATCGGGAGCCGTATTCGCCAAGGCCTGCAGGCCCGGCTTCTCATCGACGGAAACGGTAATCACGCTGGGCGGGGCCTCGGGAGCCCCGCGGCTTTGGCTCTGCAGCATCACTTCTTGATAGACCAGCAGCACTTCGCGCATTTTGGTCTCGAAAGCCGGATCGCGCCGCTCCAGATAATACGTCACCTTGTCGGGGCGCAAGGCTTGTTGGGTCAAGATCCGCTGCACGGTCGCCTTGGCCGCCCGCGCCAACGCCGGGTGCCCGGCCGCGACCGCCTGTCGGCGCACGTGCTGCGCCAGCGACTGCCGCGTCCACAATTCCGCCGCGTACCCGTATTCCTTGGGCTTCGAGCAGGCCAAATGCACCACCCAAGCCTTGGCCATCTCGGTGATCACCGGCTCCCGCGACCGATGGTAGGCGTCTTTCAAGCCGGCCGCCAAGCCGACCTTCAGGGCCTTTCCGACCCACTTGGCCACGCTGGTCCGCGTCATGGAAACCTTACGAGCAATCGCCGTGATGGTTTCGCCGGCATAATAATCCCACAGAATCTCAGCTCGCTGTACCTCGCGCCGTGGCGCCGTTTGCGAACGACGCAACCGTTCCAGTCGGTTGACTTCCTCGGGGGTCAACACCAACTTTGCACGCCTCGATTTTCCTGCCATGCCGCGAAGCATAACAGGAAAGCAGGCCGATGTGAACACCTTTTAACGAAACGATATACTAGATTTCCATCGCGGCGAAAGCGATCGGGATCAGGGGAGCGGTTGCCCGCTCGCGGGTGCCGCATACATCGCACTGTATGTATGCGACTCGAACCTCCCGCTGCGAGCTGCCGAAGTGACACAGACATCAAAGGCGATGTCTGCGCCACCCAGAGATGGGACCGTCGTGGGGCCGGCGCCTCGCGCCTTCAGGGACAAATTGTAGCCTCTCACCCTATGTTATTTAGCTTGACAACTGGGCTAGTATATGTTATAATGGCAGCAGAATCGGAGGTTCCGCGTGTCCCTGCGCAAGTCACTCACCTTAAGTTCCGCGCTTTTAGCCGCCAATCGCATCATCACCGAGCACGAGACGTGCGCGGGCGGCGAGGCCGGAAGGCCGCAAAAAAATGTCCGGCGACGTCCGAAGCCGGAATCTCTATGAAACCAAAGGGCCGGGAAATTGCAATTTCGTCCGAACCCGATGAGTTTATGAAAATAAAGGACTTATCGGAATAACCCGCAAAATCTTTGCAACACAATGAAAAGATGATGGTTGCCGGCATTCTTGGAAGCCTCATCCATGAGAAAGTCGGCTAAAAACAGGCATTTTCAGGGTGATTGCAACGTTACAATGCCGTGGTCTCGCGCCTCGATGGATCGGGGCGATCCCGAAGGGACGTTCTCTGCCGGCCTGACGCGGTCGAGGGGTCTCGTCCCCGCCCTCAAAGATATGGGAACTCTGCTCGCCCGGGAAAACGTAAGTATAGCCAGTGGAACAGAAAAGGAGCTTCCCGTCATGGACACTTACCCTCAGCCGCCGCGTCCGCCCGCGCCCCCGCAGGCCCCGGGGAGCGGCAGCAATTTTGCGGTGATCGCCCTGCTCATTCTGGCGCTGATTGTGGTGATGGGCGGCATGGCCGTCTGGCTCGGCCTGCGCGTGCTTTCCAGCGCCGTCCATGTGAATGTCGCTGACGGCGCCAACAAAGAGGTCTCCATCAAGACTCCCTGGGCTCTCTGGAAGTCAACCATGAGCTGAATGAAGCCAGCCTGGGCCTGCCCATCTACCCGGGCGCTACCCGCCTTACGGAACATGACTCGGTGAATCTCAACTTTGACATTGGAGACCAAGCCAATTTCCGGGTGCTGGCGGGGAAGTTTGAGACGCCGGACTCACTCGAAAAAGTTCGCGCCTTTTACCACGATCACCTTGGCGATCAAATCACCAAGTTCCGGGATAAGGATGAAGAAGGGGACACCGTCTTCGAAATCAAAGAAGGCAAGCTGGAAAAAGCGGTGAAATTGAAGGCGAATGGCGACAAGACGGTCATCGAGCTGGTCCGTATCTCTCAAGCCGGCGCGGAGGCCAATTAACAGTTTTTCCCCTTGATCCCAACAAAGTTCCTGCGCATCATGAGCGTTTCCCTGGGAGACGCTCATGAAAACGTTTGACATCGATTGGGTCAGGTTATAATTCCCCGCACTCAACTTGAAGATCCGTCACAGCAGGCCCATTTTTCCCAGCAAAATGGCGAGGCAGACCACGGCAACGGCCGCGCCGCCCAAGATCATCCAGGCGGCCTTTTTTCTAAGCCCGGACGCGACGGCTTTCCTCTCGCCCTTGGAAGAGATCAGGAAGGTGGGTTCGTTCGTGCCCTTCAGAATGATGTTGCGGTCAAACTCGTCGCGTGGCTGAGGGTTTTCGGCGCACGTACCGCTGATGTCGTAAACCTGGCCGGGCCGCAGACAGTACTCAGTGAGGCGGAAGTGTCCGCTGGCTTGCAGAGTTCGAGCGCGGGCCGCTCCCGTTGGGTTGTTCCGCTGAAAGGCCAGGGCAGCTTGCCGGGCCTTCTCCAGTTCCGGATCGGCTTGCGGATCAGCGGAAGCCGCCAGCGTCGCCACCATGCCCACCAGCTCCGGGTGCTGGCCCACGTACATCAGCACGGTGGCGGCATTCGGCATCGGCATGCTCGGATTCATTGTGC
Organism: uncultured Acidobacteriota bacterium; assembly: GCA_963719115.1. Lineage (GTDB taxonomy): Bacteria > Acidobacteriota > Terriglobia > UBA7540 > UBA7540 > Bog-366. The sequence continues at coordinate 158,631 of CAVRBF010000019.1, forward strand.
GGGTGTATGCCTGGCCGAACCTCACGACGGCGGATTGATACTCCGGCGAGCCCTGGGGATACTTCCAGATTTCAAGTGCCAGACGGGTGTTCTGGCCGGTGGGGTCCTTGCGGGCCACCATCATTTTGATCATCTGGCTCTTGAAGTCCGCCGCCCCAATGCCGGCTGGATTCGCCAGCATGCTGAGCAAGGAAGGCTGCTGGGGCACTTGCTGAGTCGGGCTGGCGGCACGCGCAATCAGGCTGATGCCTTTTCCCACCATTTGGCCAAGGTGCCGCACGCGTGCCTGCTCGATGTACTGAAGCATCTCTCCATCCGTGGCGGGTGTGCCGGCGGGCATGGCCGCCCCCGGCGGCGAAGCTTGGGAACCGGCTGACCCATGACCGCGGATCTCCCGCACGGGGCTGGGCGGCAGGTCGAGCTCGGCATTCGTGGGGTCCACCAGCACGTTCCCCGAAGCATCCTGAAGGTCGAACTTCACGCTCTGCAGGTCCGTCGCAACACGCTTCCACTCGCCTCCGCCTTCCGACTCCGAATGCCACTCTTCAATTTCAACCTTGAAGAGGTGACAAGGGGTGCGGGTGACGGGGCTGAGCAGAGTCTGCCCGCCGCGCGCCTCGCCGCGAATCTGCACGAACCCCATGGGGATGCTGCGGATGCGGGTTTCCGGCGTATCCGCAACTACCCGAGATTTGCGGAACTCGCGGAATCCCTTGGCAAAGGCATATAATCCCCCGCCAAAGCCGAGGATGGCAGCCATGACCAGTTGCCCGTCGTCTTGTGCCATGTCGATGTGCCTTGGGAAACTTCATCTTAGCACAAAGATGGGAAAGGATATACCGTCCAACCTCGACCTTCGTGGCGCCCACTTTGACGGGTACCCCACCGGGGGGGCCGATAGCACTGTCGTACTCTTGCATGGTTGATACCTTGTGCTATGATGGCTGTGGAAAAGCGGCTTAAGATATCTAGCGTACAACGTCTCGAGTGGCATCCATGGAATCGGTTTCCGCAGAGCGGCTAACACGGCGACGAAGCCTGCGTATCGTGATGCGGGTTCCTCTTTACGTCAGTCCGGCGGGCGCACCCGCGACCGCCGAATGGGAACCGGTGGAGACGCTCGTCATCAGCCTGCACGGAGGCATGATCCGAAGCCGCCAGGAATATCCTGTCGGCACCACCTTGGAAATACGCATGCGCAACGAGCAGCGCTTCACGCGCGGCAGGGTGGTGTGGACGGCACTTGCGCCCCGCCTCCGCACTTACGAAGTCGGTTTCGAACTGCTGGAACCTCCGGGATTTTGGGACATAAAATTCCCCGAGGATAGGTGGTCGGGAAAAGCGGTGACCTCTTCCCCCAAAGCTTGATGCGGGAGGTTGTGTGTCCGACGGTGCCCAAGATTCTCCTCTGTTAGTACGTGACGTGATGACCACGGACCTCACCACTCTGCGTGAGGATGAGGTGCTGCTTGACGCCACCCTGGTCCTGGCGCGCGCCGGTTTGCGGCACATTCCGATTATGAACGGCGACCAATTGGTGGGGATCGTTACCTCGACGGACGTGAAACATTACACCCCCTCGATCCTCTCCGGAATCCCTGCGGAAGAGTACAACCGGCTGATGGAGAGCACTCCGCTCTGCAAGATCATGACGCGCAACCCCGTCACTATCGAGCCTGACAAAACCGTTTACGAAGCTGCGCAACTGCTTTATGACCGTCGCATCGGGTGCCTGCCGGTGACGGAGCATGGCGTGTTGAAGGGCATGGTCACGACCACGGACATGCTGAATGTGCTGCTCCAACTGCTGCGACAAAACGGCTTCATCCCGCCGGAATCCGTGACCTGAGGGGGCCGGCGCCCACCGATCCCATGAAAAACTCCTACGGCGCACGGGTGCGAGCACTGATGATGACCTTGATTTGTGCCCTTGGCATCGTCGCCGCACCCGCCAAAGACAAGCCGCCCGTCCAGTATCAAATCACTATCCCTTCGCCGCCGGATTATTCCGCGTTCGACTGGCTGCAAGGTCAGTGGGCGGGGAAAACTATAGCCAATAGTCCGCCGGGCGAAGAGGAAATTTCGGTTAGCTCCGACCTCAACAAGCGCTTCCTGGTCTTTCGCGGCACGCTGTCTCTGGCGGCCACGTCGACCGTGCCGGCGACGAAGGAGTCCTGGCTGGGAATCCTGAGCGCCGGCCCTGATGGAAGCGGATTCATCTTGCGGAAGTTCTCCAGCACCGGGTTCATCACTCGCTACCGCTTGACGGTGAACGAACCGGAACTTGAACTCAGCCCGGAAGGCGGCGACTCGCCACCGCCGGGATGGCTCTTTCGCCTGACTTGGGCGCGCACCGGCCCCGACGAACTGACGGAGACCGTGCAGGCGGCTCCGCCCGGCAAGGCATTCTTTGACTATTACGCCGCCAAACTCACGCGCGTCCCACCTCCCAAGACGTCCCCACCCCCCGCGCCCGCGCCCGCGCCTCCGCCGAAATGACCATCTATGAAGGCCGAGCGTAAGCAGCGGTGCCTCACACCGTTCCAGACTCTGACACCGTTTCCAGCGTTTACCCGCCCTCCATTGACCCCGGAACGTAAGCCCACATTTATCGTAATTGGTTTCTTCCCAGCGACATTCTTGCCTGACCGCAGGCTCGTTGCGGAGCGACCGGCGGCATAGAGCCCACGACCGGTAGAGGCTCAATCCGGGCCGGCGAAGACGAAGATGGAAGACTACAGGTATTTGCCTGATGGGCATTTCAGGTTATCACCCGATTGTCTCAGTGTTCGTCCCGGCCGAAGAATAGGCATGATGCGTGTGCACCAGGCGAGCGCCAAGCTCCGGACGGTGAACGGACGGGAGCGTTGATTCCCTTGTGGGGTACGCGGCTCGCGAATGGCAAGGTGCCACGCCGGTGGTTCGCGATCGGTCAAGCGGTCATGGTTCGACTAACACTGCAAGATTCCTCTGAGCGTCGGGGCGGAAGCTGAAGGAAAACTTTCGCGGCAGGGCGAGAATGCACGCTGTCGTTTGAGGCACGACGCACCTCGCCCTGTCACCCATCCCAATCATCCATCTTCGGCCGGAGATCAAGGAGGCGATCGTCATGCGGCAGACCCATTCCCCCTTTACCTTGCGAATTCTTGTGCTGGGATTGCTTGTGGGTATCTACCCGGCGGCCGACGCCGTCGGGCAATACAGCGCGTCCATCCAGGGCACGGTCATCGACGAGTCTGGGGCTCTCGTGGCCGGCGCCAAAGTTCTGGTCTCAAACGACGAAACCCAGGTGAAGCAGCAAGTGATCACGAGCAAAGAGGGCTTCTACAATGTGTCCGCCCTTCCCCCGGGAATCTATACCGTCAGGGTCGAATTCACCGGGTTCGCTCCCGCCGTCTACAACAATGTCCGAATCAACGCGGAAAACACCACCGGCCTCAACATCACTTTGCATCCGGCGAAGGAACAGCAGCAAATCGTGGTCACCGCACAAAGCTCTTCGCTGCAAACTGAGAACGGAGTTCTTTCCGGCACCATCAATTCGCAGGAAGTGCAAGAGCTGCCGCAATACGGGCGCGACCCTTATGAATTGTTGCGCCTCACACCCGGAGTTTTGGGGGATTCCTCGCGGGCGGCGAACGGCAATTCCAATGGCTTGCCCAACACCGCAGGGCCGGGCGGATCAAATTACTCGATCTTCCAGACGGAGAACATGGTGCAGATTTCTTCCGCCGGCCAGCGAGTTTCCGACAACAACTTTCTGCTCGACGGCGTGAGTGCGAACAGCTTGACGTGGGGCGGTACGGCCGTGGTGACGCCCAACCAGGAATCGGTGAAAGAGATGCAGGTGGTGACCAACGGCTATTCTGCTGAGTATGGGCGCAACTCGGGCGCGGTCGTTCAGGTGGTTTCTCAGAACGGCACCAATCGCCTTCACGGCAGCGGATTCTTCAAATACGACGATCCCGGGCTGAATGCTTACAACGATTACAACGGCCTCGGAAACCCGACAATGCGAATCAACGATGCCACTCGCCAATTCGGCGGAAGCCTCGGCGGGCCCATCAAAAAGGACAAGCTGTTCTACTTCTTTTCTTACGAAGGCATGCGCGAAAACGTGGGCAACTTTGCGGACGAGTACGTTCTGGCGCCGGCATTCGTGCAGCAGGTCATCACCATGCGTCCCAGCGGAGTGAGCGCGGCAATTCTCCAGAACTCCGGTTACGCCCCGCGCGTGATTTCGCTGCTTCCCCAGTCGTGCAACGTGGGCTTCGCCCCCGGGAGCTGCAATGTGGTGGCGGGAGGACTCGACCTTGGGTCCATCACCGGGGCGCAGAACTCCTTTAGTCCAGGATCGCCCTACGGCAATCCCGCCGCCTATGTCGACGATTTTAGCGGCTCCACCGGCGGCGGTTTTGACGGCGTTCCGGATGTTGCATATGCCTACGTGGGGGTTCCCAGCACCGTGAGCGGCAATCAATTCAATTACCGGATGGATTTCAGTCCGACGACGCGCGACACGATTTCCGGCAGCACCTATGTAACCCTCTTTAACAACACTGGAGCTGACAACACCACCGGCAGCGAGCCCATGGCGGACCTGAACATCCAGCCCACGAATTCTGTCACTACCGTATTGTGGAACCACACGTTCTCGCCATCGATCCTCAACCAGGCGCGGGCAAACGTCACCCGGTACGCCTTCAACCAGGTTCTTTCCAACCCCCAGGCGCAGTTCGGGATTCCGCGCGTTGAAATCCAGGGATTGCCCTTTGGCCGGATTGAAATCGGTCCGCAGTGGTCGCCCAATACGCCGGGAATCCAGGCCGAGAACACCTTTGCTATCGGAGATACCTTGAGTCAGGTGCGCGGCAACAAAACTTTCAAATACGGTGTGGACATCGTCAAGGAGCAGAGCAACAACAACCTGATTGGCGGAGCGCGGCCCGATGTGGTGTTTGAATACCCTTGGGATTTTGCCAACGATGCCCCCATCTTCGAGGAAATTGAAGCAAGCCCCACGACGGGATTGCCCACCACCGGCCAGCGATACTTTCGCACGAGCGACTACGCGCTTTTCTTCCAGTACGATTGGAAGCTGCGGCCCAATTTCACCCTGAACCTGGGAGTGCGCTGGGAAGACTTTACGCCGCTCAACGAAACGCGCGGCGAGATCAGCAACTTTGTCTTTAACGTTCCCGGCGACGCCCCGGGCAAGGTCGTGGCGACCAACTCCCTCTACAACCCGGACAATCACGGCTTCGGACCGCGCTTTGGCTTTGCTTACAGCCCAAAGATGTTTCATACCCGCCTCGTGGTGAGGGGCGGGTTCGGAGTGTTTTTCAACCGTTTGCCGGAGCAGGTGTTTGACAACATCCGTCAGGATCCGCCGTTCACGGCTTTGATTTCAGATTGCTGTGGCACCGCCAGCGCCCCGAACGACAACGGCCTGCTTTACTACACACTCGGTGCGAGTCATTCTCCTGCCAGCTACCCCGCCAATCCCAACTGGGCCGCGGGGCTTGACCCGAACACGGGCGGCCTTGCCGGCAGCGGCGTGCAAATCTACGGCGCCCTCGCCAACACACCCACACCGTATGTGGAAGAGTGGTCCGTCGGATATGAGTACAACATTGGCAAGAATTGGTATTGGGATACGAATTACGAAGGGAGTGCCGGCCACAAGATCGACCGGTTGGTAAACCTCAACTACCTGTACGCCCAGCCGTACTTTCCGCTGCCCACGTTTCCCGGCGCCAACTGCGCGACCACACAAGCCGACTGCTACAACCCCTTCTCCGGCGGGGCCTTCGCGTTGATCCCGGACGTAAACTCGGCCTACGACGCTTTAACGACGAGTCTGAACCACCGGTTCGGCCGCGGCCTCTACGCGACCATCAACTATCGCTTCAGCAAGAGCATTGATGAAAGCTCATGGGAAGGCCCCTGCGCCTGCACCAACGAAACCTACCCGCAGAGCCTGCTTGCCGAGCGAGGCCCCTCCGACTTTGATGTGACGCATGATCTGACGGGCGCGGCGGTTTACGACCTGCCATTTCTGCGCCATCGCAATGACTGGGTGGGAAAAGTGCTCGGCGGGTGGAGTGTCAACCCGATGTTGACCTACCATTCCGGATTCCCCTGGACCCCCGTCAGCGGACAATCGGTCCAGACTCCCAGCGGCGCGACGCTCGCACCCACGCGCCCGGTGGCCTATAACAACAACGCCATTCACGACACCTCGAACTCGGCGTTCATCCGTCCCGGTGGGGACTTCCCACAGGGCCCCAGCGCCTATTTTGATTTCGCCACCAGCGGGCCGCCCGGAATCGGACGCAATTCCTTCCGCGGTCCCCACTATCGGGATGCGGACCTGAGCATAGCAAAGAGCTTCCGGCTGCCGATGGCGCTCCGCCTGGGGGAGTCGGCGAATATTGAAGTGCGCGCAAACTTCTTCAACATCTTTAACACCCTGAATCTGGCACCGTTCACCTTCAACTCGGCGAGCACGTCGCTGAACAACACTGCGAACTTTGGGCTTGCCACCGCCGGCTTGGCTGGCCGCGTCGTGGAGTTCCAGGGGAGGCTCAGCTTCTAATCAATGCGGACTTCGAAAGTGCAGAGAAAGAGAAGTCAGAAGCCGAAATTCAGGAGTCAGAAGAAAACCCACCCTCGACTTGCTTGGGCTGCGGTATTCTGGCTTCTGACTTCTTATCTTTATTTCAACGACCGCCAATCTGTACCTGCCGGGGTCTCCGCGGCCGATCTCGAAGAGGAGCCGGTCACGATTGATGCGCACGCCCCCTCGCATCCCTTTCCTCATTACTGGGAGCGAATGTTCGGCTCGGGGCGGGCCATCCTTTCCCTGCGTGAAAGTTATCGGGACGATTTGAGGGCGGTCAAACGCGCCACCGACTTCGAATTCATTCGCTTCCACGGAATTCTCAACGATGACGTCGGCCTCTATAGCACCGACTCGAGCGGAACTCCTGTTTACAACTTTTCCTACGTTGACCAAATCTATGACGGGCTGCTGGCGAACGGGGTGCGGCCGTTTGTCGAACTCAGCTTCATGCCCAAAGCGCTGTCCTCGTCGCCGCACCAGCAGGCCTTTTGGTATCACCCCTACGTTTCGCCTCCCAGGGACTGGAAACTTTGGGACGACCTGATTCGCAATTTTGCCAATCACCTGGTGGCGCGTTATGGAATCGACGAGGTTTCGCAGTGGTATTTCGAAGTGTGGAACGAACCGAACATTGACTTCTGGGCGGGCGAACCCAAGCAGGATACTTATTTCACTCTTTACGACGCCACAGCGCGCGCCCTCAAGAGTGTGAGCGTACGACTGCGAGTGGGCGGCCCCGCCACCGCCCAGGCCGCTTGGATCAGCGCCTTCATCCGCCATTGCGTTGATCAAGGAGTCCCCGTGGACTTCGTTTCCACACATGTTTACGCCAATGACACCGCGGAGGATGTGTTTGGCACACACGAGAAGATTTCCCGCCTCGAGATGGTTCCGCGTGCAGTGAAGAAAGTGCACGATGAGGTCAAGGCCTCGCCCCGGCCGGAGCTCCCCGTCGTCTTCAGCGAATATAACGCCAGTTACATGAATGAAACGAACACAACCGATGCCGCGTTTATGGGCCCGTGGCTCGCTTACACGATCAGCCGCTGCGATGGCCTGGTTAATATGCTCGCGTACTGGGATTTTTCCGATGTTTTCGAAGAGCAGGGAGTGGTGAAGCGCCCGTTTTACGGCGGCTACGGATTGATGGCGGAGGACAACATCCCCAAAGCCGCTTATAACGCCTTTGCATTGTTGCACAGGCTCGGCACCAGGCGCATCGCGGTAGATTCGCAATCCGTATTGGCGACGGAGGACGAGGATGGAGCGCTCATCATCGCGCTTTGGAACTACTCACCGCCTGGCGAATGCGCGCCCGCGAAAGAGTTCCGCTTGTCGCTCAAGAATCTTGGCGACCGGCGACAAGCGATGGTGTGGGAGGTGGATGAACGCCACGGTTCGGCGCTAGCGGCATGGCAGGCGATGGGGAGTCCCGCCTTCCCGACCCGCCAACAATGGGCACTTCTGCGAGAGGCGGGGAGTCTTCCAACGCCGGAGGTTCGCCAGATTCCCTCCGGCGATCCCGCATTCCTCTCCTTGAGTCTTCCTTCGCACGGCCTCGGGCTGGTGGAGATTTCCAGGTGACACGGGGGACTGGGCAAGTGCGGTTGGAAACATCTGAGTGTCGATCGCCGCCCCTTCAATTCGTGAAGGCGTAACCCGGCTTGAGTCTGCATTGGTAGGCCTTGGTGTGGTCGGAAGTCACGCTTTCGCTGCAGTCAGCCCAACTGAGTTCGACTTCCGGCCCGAGCGGAAACACAATGGAATCACGGTTAACATCCGCCTCGATGTAGACGCCTTCGGCGTCGCCGGGCACGGTGAAGTGCATCGTTTGCCCGAACACCACCGGGTAGGATATACGCGTGCTGCCGGTTGACATCAGTCGGAACAGTTCGGCTTCGAAGAGGAAGACAGTTGTGTCTGACCAATCCAGAACCGCCACGTGGAGCGTGGGGCCGCCGTGTGAAAATCCGTCGGCGTTGATGCGGGTGAAAGGGCAGGGACCGGCGATGCACGCGACGCGCGCGTTTAGAAAGATGTTTCCGCGGGGAGCGTCAAGGCTGGAAGTGCCGATCGCGGCTTTCCACTTTCCGTCCGGCGAGCAGGGGTTGTGGCCGTTGCAGGGAACATTGCCGATGTTGACCACGCGAAACGTCTTTACGCTGCTGCCGGCGTTTACCAGGGACGTGGTATTGACGGAGTATTTTACGGTGATGTGCGAAATGCGGGTTTGCGGAGGGGGCGAGGCCGTGTCGCCTGACTCTTCGATTGGCGCCATGCGGGCTACGAAGAGCCGATCGCCGGCCAGCGCGGGAAGGTCGAGGGGGTAGTACTGCGGGTGTCGAAACCGGAGGATCAAGGGCCCACTCCCTCGCGGGTTTCTGGCCAGAGTCAAACTGAATAGGCCCGTTGGCCCCGACCAAGTGACGCGCCGGGCCGCACCTTCCCCCACGCTCACTTCGACGCCGGGAACGGGAACCTGCCTGTTAACGTCGTCACTGCGCGCCAGGACCGCGCCCTCCAGCGTGACGTATCGCAGGGCGAAATATCGCTTCACCAGGACTGAGATGGCGCCGCCAACCAGCATGATTGCCAGTAGAACGGTTACGGCCTTCCACACGCGACTCACTGCTCAACATCCTCCCATCCCGCGGCGGGGCGAAGTCGCATCTCTTGGTGTGATGCCGTTAACCACCCAATAGGTTCGAGGCAGCCTTTGGCGCGAGTTGCGCACGCGGGCCTCGGGCTGCATGAACGAAAGTTCACCCCAATCCGTGGTTGTGCCATCTAAGGCATAAGGATGGTTGGGAGAATGAGTAAGGGGTTGGAGTCGCGACGGCAATGGCTGGCACGGTTGGCCCGATGCGCCCCGGCTCTGGCATTCGCCGCCCCACGGGCGATCTGTTCTACCCCCGATCCGCAGCCTACGGTTCCCGCAGCAGGACGAGGCGGCGGACGGACTCCTCTTTCGCCTGAGGATGATCTCTTCCTCGAGGAGCTTGAGCGAGCGAGTTTCCAGTTTTTTTGGGACCAGGCCAGCCCTCAAACCGGTCTCGTCAAGGACCGGTGCAACGTTCATGGCAATGACAAGACCACGGTGGCTAGCATTGCCGCCACGGGGTTTGGCCTTACCGCAATCTGCATTGCGGACGAGCGCCGTTGGATTTCCACCTACAAGGCGCGCGAACGCGTGCTGACTACGCTACGCTTTCTCTGGAACAAATTGACCAACCACCGGGGCTTCTTCTTTCATTTTGCCGATGTGAATACCGGAGCCCGCCTGTGGGATTCCGAGGTCTCCTCCATCGACACGGCGATTCTGCTGTGCGGAGTTCTGACCTGCCGCCAGCATTTCCTGACCACGGAAATCCGCGAGCTTGCCCAGGGCATCTTCAACCGCGTGGAATGGAACTGGCTGGCGGAGGACACTCGCCTCCTTTCCATGGGCTGGATGCCGGAATTGGGCTTTCTACCCTACCGCTGGCAGGACTATAGCGAGCTGATGATGATGTATTTGCTGGGAATGGGGTCGTCCCACAACGCCTTAAAGCCGGACACCTGGACGGCATGGAGCCGTATTACCTTTGAGTATGACGGCCTGCGTTATATTGGCTCTTTTGCTCCGCTGTTCGTGCATCAATATTCGCAGGCGTGGTTCGATTTCCGCGACAAGCACGACGGCTATGCGAACTATTTTCAAAACTCCTGCATCGCCACCGAGGTGCATCGGCGCTTTTGCCTGGAATTGGGAAAGCAGTTCCCCGACTACCGTGACGATCTTTGGGGCATCACTGCTTCCGACTCGGCAAACGGTTATGTGGTTTGGGGAGGCCCGCCCGCCATCGGACCCATCGACGGAACCGTGGTGCCTTGTGCGGCCGGCGGTTCACTGCCCTTCCAGCCCGAAGCGACGCTGCGCGTTCTTCGCAACATGCGCGCTCAATACGGTTTTGATGCCTGGAGCCAGTACGGTCTGGTCAACGCCTTTAATCCCCTCCGGAAATGGTATGATCCTGACGTTATCGGCATCGATACTGGCATTACCATGCTCATGGCCGAGAACCTGAGGACGGAATTCGTTTGGAAGACCTTTATGCAGAACCCCGAACCCCGGCGCGGCATGGAGTTGGCTGGCTTTAAGCCCGGAGCGCCGGCCTCAGTCGCTCCTAAGTAATATTGGGGCCTGATCAAGCCGGGGTGTCTTTCGATGGCCGTCATTCCCCCTCCGCGCGGATCACGCTGGCGAGGGGGGACGCCAGACGCCGAACTGGCCGGCCTCCGCGCGCCGCCCATCATTATGGTGAGACTCGGCTATTAGATGGCGACCGAACCTCAATCCTTTTCCAGGACCAGAACCCAGTCAGGGCTTCCCTGGCTGTTCGCGCGGGGTGTGGTGAAGGTGTGCGAGCCGGAGTTTGCCACCTGCCCGTTGGTTGTGTATGTCCCGTTGGTGGGATCGTACCAGCGCACCCGCGAGTACCCTCTGCCCCCACCCATTTTTGACATGTCGATGGTGAAAGGGAACGCTCTGCCGCTTTCGCCTGGGTAATAGCATATGCCCAGGGAGCCGTCGCCGGTCAGCGCCGCGGAGACGTAGGTGTAATCGTCCTTCCCGGGCGTTCCGGACTGGCTCGTAAGGAAAGTGTGGGACCAATCCGGGATAAGTTTGTACCATCGTCGGGCGGTCAAAAGACTCGTGCAGTATTCCGCCTGGTTTACGCCGGGCGTTTTCCCCAGCCAGCGCATGGGATCCTCGGTGCAGTCGGGAGCGCCAAGAATGCCGAAACCGGAGCCGCCGTTCAACACCGTTCCCCACTCCTGTTCCCGCATCATCTGAGGCGGGGTGGGGATATGTTTCGGGCTCCCCGCCGCCAAGCCTTCGTAGAGAGTCTCGAAAATGCACGTCGGCATGACCGGGTTAACCAGGTGGTAGTGATACCAGGTAGCCCATTGCGGAGCGTGGTATTCATACCAGGCGTCGAGATTAACCCACCGATGACCGGCATTATAGAACTCGTGAGGGCCGGTCCCATCGCTAGTCCAATCCGGCGGCCCGTTTTCCCAGTCGGTGGTCATCAGCCGGTCAGGCATGTATTTCTGGAGACCGCTCACCACACTGTCAACCTGGGGCCAAACCAAACGATCATTTCCCAACGCGAAGTTGACGTGGGAATAGTCTTTATACCGGTTGCCCCAGAATTCGCCCCATTGGCGCATTTCTTCATTGGAATGCTGGGAAGGATCGAACCCGTCGCGCCCCGGCTCGTAGCCGGAACTAAACGGATCCAGAAACAGGTAGATTCCATGCTTTTCCGCCGACTTGACCATGGCGTCAACCGAGGCGACGTAAGCCGGGTTTAGATTCTCCGGGTTCCAGCTCGTGCCGTGCAGCAACATTGAATTCCCTCGGGCGTCGGTGGGATTCGTAAGCGAGGCCTTTCCATCTGAGTCAAAGGCGTTGATGACCACCCAGGCAAAATTGAAATGCCGTTTCTGCCGGTCGGAAAAATAGGTATCCATCTGCGCAGGAGTGTTCCAATGAAGGATGCTCTGGGGACAGACGCCCGCCATGAAAAACGGCTTTCCGTTTTCGCCCTCTATCAAGTGGCGGTTGTCCTGGCGAATTCTGAGCCTGGGTAAAACGCAATCCGGCGCGCCGCCGGCACTGGTGGCGCTCACGGAACTTCCGCAGCTATCAGCGCTTCTGATTCGGGCTAGCAACAACGAGGTGTGCAGACGGGAAGCGACCACTCCTGCCGCCGCTAAGATCACGAGTATGATTGCCCATTTGGCCCGGTGGTGGCTTGTCGGCATGGATCCCAACACTACCACGGAATGGTATGGTCGCGCCGCCTGTTCTGACACCGCCTGCAGGCGGACACGGAAGACGAAACGTTAGGAGAGAAAAGGGTTTCAGAGAGAAAACGGTGTCGGCGAACCACCATCGTCCTATCTCACAGCCGATATCGACCCACCCAGCTTTACCGATGCGGCATGGTAGAATTTACGCTGGGGCGAAAAGCATTCCGGCAACAGTGCAGACGCATCCGGTCCCCCCGGACAGGTTACCGTTGAACCCCTTTTCGGAGAAGTAAATGGCTGAGACGAATCAGGATGCAGTGGTCGTGGCGCAGTTTGGGCCGCGCGCGGCCGCGTACGTGGAAAGCGCTACCCATCGTCAGGGTGAGGACTTGCAGCAACTGGGGTTGCTGGCGGCGGAATGGGGGCAGGCCCGCGTGTTGGATCTGGGCTGCGGCGGCGGCCATGCCGCGTTCGCCGTGGCGCCGAACGTAAAGGAAGTGGTGGCGTACGACCTCTCGCCGGAGATGTTGAACGCGGTGGCTGTGGAAGCACAGCGGCGCGGCCTTGGGAATGTGGTCGCGCGGCAGGGAGAGGTGGAAAAACTACCCTTCGCCGACGGCGAATTTGACGCGGTGATTACACGCTTCAGCATGCACCACTGGAGCGACTTGGGCGCGGGACTGCGTGAGGCCCGGCGAGTGGTGAGGGGTGAGGGCCGCGGCGTTTTTATTGACACGGTGGCGCCCGCCCATCCGGCGCTTGACAGCTTTTTGCAGGCCTTCGAGCTGTTCCGTGACCCCTCCCATGTTCGAAATTATTCTGAAAGGGAATTTCGTGCCGCCCTGGCGGCCGCAGGCTTCGCCGTCGCCGCCGTGACGCCGCGCCGCATCCCCATTGCTTTCAGGCCCTGGATCGAACGCATGAACACTCCGGCGGTGCAGGCTGAGGCGATTCGCGCCGTGCAGCGGCAAGTGTCAGCGGAAACCCGGCGCTACTTTGCCATCGCCGAGGACGGGAGCTTCGAACTCGATACCGCCACTTTCGAGGCGCTGCCGGCTTGACGGTTTCAAGAAGAGGCGGGAAGAGGGTTGATGATCCGGTGCAGGTCAAGTGATTGGCCAAGTCCATAGCGTGAGTTTACTCTTGACTGCTCGGAAACGAGCGTCGGAGAGGAAAAGGGTGTAATATTTCAGCCGGCGGTTCTCAGCGCCCGCCGTTCCCCTAGGGCCGTAAGCGGCCGCAGGGAGTCGTCCGCAAGAGTCACTTCGGGAGTTCGCCCATGTCCAAACTAAAGAAGATTGTGCTCATTGCAGTCATCGCACTGGTTCTGATTGTTGTGGTTTTGGCTATCGCCATTCCCATGCTGGTCGATGTCGATCGCTACCGGTCGCAAGTGGCGGCGCAGATTCAGGAGGCGACCGGGAAGCCGGCAAAGATCGGACATCTGGGTTTGACCGTGTTTCCGCAAGTCGCCATCCGCGTGGATGATTTCGCTTTGGAGAATCCGGCGGGCTTCCCGGCGGGCGATTTTGTGGCCGCCAAGAAAATATACACGGTGGTCGATGCCTCGGCTCTGATGCATCACCAGGTCGTAATCAATTCCCTCGAACTGGACGACCTGACGCTCAACATGCTGGAAGACACTCAGGGAAAATGGAACTTTGAGAGTCCCCCGCCAAAAGTTGGACCACCACCTGCTCCCGCAGGCGGCAGCAGCGGCCCGTCGTTTACGCTCGGGGTGATCTCCAAGGTGACGGTCACGCGCGGGCAATTTACGGCGGCGAGCCTGCTGCCGTCGGGTGCGCGGGGCCCCTCTCTGGTGGAAGTTCATGGAGCCTCAATTGATCTGCGCGACGTGAATCTGAGCGCCTTCGCCACCGCGGCCCGGCGGGAACCTGCATCTCCGCGCAGCGAATTCGCCGCGCTCGCAGCTTCTCTCAACACGACGGTATATGCGGATAATGCTCCGGGGCCGGCGGTGGCCCAAGGAACGTTCAAGGCCGACGCGGTGCATTTTGGCGATCTAGACGTGACTAAGGTGAGCAGCAAAATTCGTCTCTATCCCAAACAGGTGTTTGCCGACGACCTGGATTTGAAATGCTACGGCGGCAGCGTGGCAGGGAACGTTTCGCTCAATTTCGGAGGCGCTAACCTGAGCTACGGCGTTGACGCCAAGCTTAAGGGAATCAACGTCGGGGAGCTTCTGAATGCCTTTCCGCAGGCCAAGGGTATGATGACGGGAACTCTTGGGGGCGCCGCCAAGATGAACGGCACGGTGACGAACTCATCCGACCCCCTGGCCGGGATCACCGGCTCCGGCCAGGCGGCCATTCAAGATGGCAAAATGCCCAGCTTGCAACTCGGCAGCAACCTGCGCACGATGGCGAAGCTGGGCGGGGTCGGCCCGGCCAATGGCGACCCGTCGTCGTTCTCCTCCCTTTCCGCCGATTTCCACATCGCGGACGGCAAGCTTTCCAGCAATAAGATCAGCCTGGTGGGCAATGGCATGGAGGTGGACGGCTCCGGCGTCATGAGCATGGCGGGCGAGGGTTCGCTTGATTACCAAGGCGACGCCAGTCTGGCCTCCAGCGCGAACAATCCCTTAGCCTCGGTTTTGGGAGGCTTTGCGGGCGCCAAGATGGAGAACGGCAAGTTGAAATTCCCCTTTGCTGTCGCGGGGACATTCGCGAAACCAAAGTTCTCCCTCAAGGTCGCCAGCGGCGGACCCGCCACCGCACCCGCCAACGAGGTCAAGCAGGAAGTGAATACGGTAAAGGGCATCGCCGGGATGTTTAAGAAGAAGAAATCGCAGTAGAGCCTTGGGCGTGGCTCCGCCGTTTCGAAGCACTTGATCGATATGCAGCGATTATGCATAATTCTACATATGAGAACGACACTCATTATTGATCAAGATTTGCTCGAACGCGCCAGGCAACTGACAGGCATTCGGGAGAAAACGGCCTTGGTGCGTGCCGGTTTGGAGGCATTAATCGCACGCGAAGCCGCCCGGCGGTTGGCTGCTCTGGGGGCTTCAGAGCCTGGTCTGCGGGTCGCTCCGAGACGTCGGCCCGGTGCGTTGCGATGATTCTGGTCGATACTTCGGTTTGGGTGGCCCATTTCCGAGGAGGGGCTTCGAACCTCCCTAAGTTGCTGAACCAAGCAGCGGTTATGGTGCACCCGTTTGTGGTCGGCGAACTTGCCTGCGGGAACCTGAGAAATCGAGTCGGCATACTGAGTGACCTTGATGCGCTTCCTTTTGCCATTTCACCTATCCACTTGGAGGTGATGCGACTGATCGAGGGGCGTAAGCTTTTCGGCCTTGGTATCGGTTGGGTCGATGCACACCTTCTCGCTTCCGCCTTGCTGTCCAACTGTCAGTTCTGGACGCTAGATGCCAGGCTAAGTCGTGCCGCAACGCTTGCGGGGGTCAAACTCTACCCTTGAACACATGTTGACGCCAAGCAGCTTACAGTGTGCCACCAATCGGTCTTCTTTCGTGCAAAGTCGGGGGTGTAAATGCAGACTGTCTCCAATTCAAAATCAGTGCCCGCCGCCGTGCGGCTGGCGAACGTCCGTTACGCGATTCGCGATATGGCGGTGCTGGCCGAGCAACTGGAGCGGGAAGGCAAGACCATCCTGCCACTGAATATTGGCGATCCGCTGAACTTTGACTTTTGCACTCCTCCCCACTTGATTGCCGCTGTGGAGAAAGCCATGCGTGACGGCAAGAACGGCTACGCACCCTCGCTGGGCATTCCTGAAGCTATTCAGGCTATTCGCGCGGAGGCGGAGCGCAAAGGCATCCACAACGTGCAGAGTGCGTTTCTGACCGCCGGCGTGAGTGAGGCCTTGGATGTGTGCCTGACCGCGCTGGTGAATCCCGGGGAGAACGTGCTCACGCCCAGCCCCGAGTACCCGTTGTACTCGGCGGTGCTTGCCAAGGTGGGCGCGCAATCCAATCCCTACCTGCTCGATGAGCAGAACGAGTGGCAGCCGGACGTTCTGGACATTTCGCGCAAGATCAATGACAAAACGCGCGCCATCGTGGTGGGCAACCCGAACAATCCCACGGGCGGAGTTTACTCGCGCGGCACTCTGGAGACCATTGCGGAACTCGCTCGGCGGCACAACCTGGTGATCTTTGCCGACGAAATCTACGACAAGCTGATCTTGGACGGAGACCCGCAACCTTCGCTCGCGGCACTGGCGCCGGATGTTCCGACCGTGACGTTCAACGGGCTCTCGAAAGGCTATCTGGTTCCGGGTTGGCGGGTGGGCTGGGGAATTGTCAGCGGCGATGCGGAGGCCGTCAAACCCTACCTGGAAGGGATCCACCAGTTGCTGCGCGCGCGGCTGTGCTCAAACCATCCGCAACAGTTTGCGGTGCGCCCCGCGCTGGAAGGGCCGCAGGATCATCTGGTGGAAGTTCGTGACAAGCTGCGCGTCCGCCGCGATTTGACGATGGAAGCCTGCAATGCGATTCGCCACATGAGCTGCGTCGCGCCGCGCGGCGCGTTTTACGCGTTTCCGAAGCTTGAAATTCCCGATAGCGACGAACAATTCGTGAAGAAGCTGTTGGTGGAGAAGCACGTTCTCATGGTCCATGGTACCGGGTTCGGCCAGGCTCCCGGAACCAGGCACGTACGCATCGTTTTTCTTCCCGATGAGGCCACGCTCACTCGTGCCTATGCGGGTCTGCGCGACTTCATCGCGGAACATTACGCCTGAGGGTATCGCCATCATGCCGGATGAAGTCAACAAGTCTACCGATTCCGCCCCGGCGAATCCTGACCAGGTCAATGAGCACACTCAATCCATCACCGCGAACACCGAGTCAGCGCCGGAGTTCGCCAACCAGTTCTGTCCGGTCTGCTCGACCCGTCTTGAATCGCACCGCTGCAAGATGATCTGCCGCCAATGTGGTTACTTCATGTCGTGCTCGGAATTTGAGTGAAGAGATCGGGTCATCGGGTCTTTTGGTCATCGGGCCACTGGGTGAGTAGCACCTTGTGCCTTGCACGCCCAGCGCACCAGTTGGCCCGTTCGATAGTTCGATGACGGAATGTGCCGATTACTCAATGGCCCCATGACTCAATGACCCGCTGACCCGATTTTTGTTTGGTGCCCCATGCCAGCCGCATGTTACAGTAACTGGAGACCTCAGGTGCCCTCGCAAATGAGGCAAGGATGGAAACCCAATTGGGGGCTGGACCGTGTGTGCTCGCGGAAGAACCGCAATCGAGCGCGAAGTTAGCGGCAAGCCCCTCGCGGCAAGTCAAGGTTCTGCTGACCAGTGTGTGTCGCCCCATCGGCCCTGCGCATGGAGATGCTCCCAGCGTTGGCTATGAAGTACTGCACGGGCAAGTGACCCGCGCCCAGGGAATCTTCAGCCCCCGCTCTGTGAATTTCACGTACGGCCTTGATTACATTGCCGCGAACATCGATGCGCCGGCCGTGGCGTTGCAATATCCGTCGCAGCGCGAGCTCATTCGCGAGCTGAAGAAGGGACCGGATTACGTCGGCATCTCCTTCAACCTGGTGCTGTTTCAACACATGAAGGAAGTGGTGGCGCTGGTGCGCAAACACGCGCCGCGCGCCAAGGTGGTTTTGGGTGGTTACGGAACCGTGCTGGATGACGCCGCGCTGGCCCCTTATGGCGATTACATTTGCCGTGGCGAGGGCGTGGCCTTCTTTCGCAACCTGCTGAATGAGCCTCCCCGGGCCATGCCGTACGATCATCCCCTGGTCACCCTGAACCTGAAGGTTTTCTCCATTCCCATGGACCGCACCGGGGTCATCTTTGCCGGGCTCGGTTGCCCCAACGGCTGCGATTTCTGCTGCACGTCGCATTACTTCCGGCGACGACACATTCGGCTGCTTCCCACCGGCGACGATATTTTTCGCGTGGTTGAGCGCTACCTCGAACTCGATCCGACAATGAGCATGGCGATTCTCGACGAGGATTTCCTGCTGGCCAAAGACCGCGCCAGCCGCATGCGCGAACTGGTGCTGGCCCGCGGGACGCCACTTTCGATTTTCGCCTTCGCGTCGGTAAAAGCCCTGAGCCGCTTCACTCCCCAGGAATTGCTCGAGACGGGCGTCGATGGTGTTTGGGTGGGTTTCGAAGGGAAACGCTCCGGCTACTCCAAACAAGAGGGAAAGGCCATCGAAGAATTGATTCCAGAACTGCGCTCACACGGCATCACCGTGCTCTCCTCCATGATCTTGGGGTTCGACTATCACACTCCGGAAATCATTCGGGAGGAGATGAGGGAATTCGTAGGATTGCGGCCAACGTACGGCCAATTTCTGATCTATGGACCCACGCCCGGCACTCCTTTCTTCGACCGCATCAAGAAGGAGGGGCGCTTCCGCCCGGAGATGACTGCGGACCCCGAACGCTATTACCACCACTGCGACGGCTTTACCTGCATGGTGGTCCATCCCACGATGAAAGCTGCCGAAATTGAGGCCTTGCAGCGCGAGTGCTTCGACACGGACTTCCGTGTCAATGGCCCTTCTATCCTGCGCTCAGTCGAAGTCTGGTTCCAAGGCTGGAAACGCTACCACGATTCCGATTCTCCCTACCTGCGCGCCAAGGCGCAGCGCTGGGCTGCGGAGATCAAAAACGCGTGGCCGATGTTCCGCGTGGCCAAGCGCTCCGGGCCGGCGCCGGAGATCGCGGCACGGCTGGAGAGTGAGGTTCGCGAGGCGCTCGGCCCGCCCACGCCAAGCGCCCGTGTGCGCTCGTGGCTGGCGCCTGCGGCCGCCGCCTGGACAGCGTTCACCTTGCGCCACGATTTGCATCAACACCCCAAACTGGTTCGGCATGCGTATCGCACCACGGCGTGGACGCTGCGTCCGGGTGAACTGGGCTCCCTGCGCGTCAGCATGGAGCGCGCCCTGCACAGCACCATGGTTACGATCGAGGGGGCGCTTGACCGCGCCAGCGCCAGGCTCTTGGCCGCCGGCATCCGCGCGCACCTGCACAACAACGACGCGCAGCTCAAGGTGGTGGTGGCCGAGGGGACAGAAGCTGAACTCCCGGCCCTGCGACTCCTCGCCCAGAAGCTCGCACCGTTGCGCCATCGGATCTCGATTAGCGTTCCGCACGCGCCGGTGACATGGGAATTCCTTAGAAGCGCGTGAAACGCCGAAACACCTTACCCCGCCGCTCCTTTCTGAAGACCGCCGCACCATTGGCCGGTGCGTTCGCGGGCGCGTTGCGAGGGATTGACCTCCGCGCCGCGACGCTGCCGGACATCGATTACGCTGAGTCGCGATACGTGGACGTATGGCTGCGGCACCCCGTGCTGGGCGACCCTTCTTTCGACGCCTTCGAACGTGTGCCCGGCAATCCCATTCACACCGGCGCCCTACCCTATGGCTGGCCGGTGAATGGTTTCTTTTTTCCCGATCCTGTTAGCGGCAACTGCTACCTTTACATCGGTGATTATGCGACGGGCTACGTCGGGCCGCCGCCGAGTCGCTGCATCCTTTACCGTTCGAAAGACCGCGGCGACGCATGGGAGAATCTCGGCGTCGTCCTTCATGGCGACGCGCAGATGTTCGACAAAGACGGCTGCACGCCGGACGTCAGCGTGGTG
Organism: uncultured Acidobacteriota bacterium; assembly: GCA_963719115.1. Classification (GTDB taxonomy): domain Bacteria; phylum Acidobacteriota; class Terriglobia; order UBA7540; family UBA7540; genus Bog-366. Next base: position 178,665 of record CAVRBF010000019.1, read on the forward strand.
TATGCCGACGGCCGCTATCACATGGTCTACGACTGGGGGACCCTGAACTATAACAAAGACGGTGGGCTGGCTTACGCTTGGGCAGACAAGCCCGAAGGTCCCTGGCACCGGGACGCGCAGGCCATCACCCGCAATTCCACTCTGACGCCGCTTCTGAACAAATATCAACGCACCTATGCCGCCACGCTGCTGCGCCGCCGGCAGGACTGGCTGATCCTGGCGATGATGGACAGCGCGCCGCACAGTTGGGCGCTGTTTGCCATGACCGCGCCACAGCCGCAAGGCCCTTACTCGGAGCGGACCCTGGTGCGCAACGTGGAGTCCGGCTATTTCCATCCTCCGCTCATGGAGTTCTACCCGGCGTTCGCCGATGGCGGGTGGGTCTATGCACCCGCGACCTCGGTGGCCCGCAATCGCAACTTTCAGGTCATCTTCCGCGCTCCTTTGGAGAACGCCACTGATCCCACGGCTTGGGAGATTTATCGCCATGGATCGGTGTGGCACAGCGAAGACGTTCCTAACGAAGCTTATGGAATCTGGGGCCAGACGTTTTCGGGATGGGTGGATGCGGAAAGGCGCCTGCGAGTGCTATTCCCGTCGCGCAATGAAGCCGGCTTTGGAACCATCAACCTGGCCGCGCGACCGTGGGCGCAACCTTTGCGGCAGCGGGGCTTTCACCTCAGCGGCCACGGCGCACCAAGCCTCACGCTGTTGCGGCGGAACTATGCGGATTTCACGCTCAACGCATCGCTGCGCGTGCGCGGTACCGCGCGGATTCTTTGGAGTTATCAGGCGCCGCTGGGTCCAGACAAGCCCACCAGTGACGCCGCCCTGCATCCGCTCTCGCTGACGCGCCACCAAGGAACTGAGTTGGGGCCGAAGGGCTGGAGAATTCTCAGCGCTGACACGCAAGGCAACCTGGCCGTTCGGGCCTCGGGATCGGTGCCACACGAGGACGGTTGGCACATCACGTTGAGGCGCGAGGCCAGCGGCGCGCTCACACTGGCGTTGGGGGTGGATGGCCTGCAAGTATGGAGTGGGATGACCACCCCGGGCTGCGGGGCGGTGGGATTGTGGGTGGATTCCCATAGCCATCTTTCCGTGGACCGCTTTGCCATCGAAGGCGAAGCGCAGGCGGGAACGATTTCTTTCCTCTATACGGAGGGCTTGCTGGGCGCAGGCGAAAGCCACAAAAATTGGATCGAGCGAAAGGACGCGAGCTTTCGCTTTGGGCTGGGCGCGCTCGGTCCGGACGGCGGCGGCCGCGTGAAATGGAACTTTATGGGCTCGGGATTCGCGCTTTGGAGTCCCAAGGGGCCGGATTACGGAACCGCGGAGGTCGTATTGGATGACGCGAAGATCGCAACCGTAGATCTGCACGCCGCTCAGACTCAGCCTTCCCGGCCGGTATTCCGCAAGACCGGACTTGCGGACACGTTTCACGCTGTCGCGTTGCAGTCAATAAAAGGACGATTGGTCGTTGATAGCCTTGAAACGATCTCTGAATGAAGTCGGTTACAATCGCAGAGATTCTTGCGGGTTAGTCACGGGGCGCTGAGACTTCCAGATCGGTGGACTACGAATGGGGCTGAGCAATGCGGAGGCGTTCCCAGCCTACCCTACCGCTCAATGCAGAGATCGTCGTTTTGCTCCACTTGCGGGTCACAGCGCAGATGGCCGTTGACCTGGGTAAATGGGATTCCCGCTTCCTGAAGGCGAAATCGGTTGGAGTGGAAGAGCCCAAACGTCACTTTGAAGGGCGCGTGGGAGCGAAGATCCTCAAGACTGTCGGCAACATCGCAGGTGGCCTTCACGTTGGCGCGAAAATTGGCCCGCGCGATGCCAGCAACATTGACAGCGAGAATGAGCACCACGAGCCAGGAAGCCCACCGCAGGGTCTTCTTCGCACCAACGTCCGCGAAGGGCGTGAGTGCCAACAAGGGAACCAGCCACACTTGTGGGGCGTAGCGTGCCCACCAACTGGCCGAGACCGGCAGCACTGAGGCGATCATAACTAGGATCGCCGCACACGCCAGTCGTGGCTGCATGCCACCTCGCCATACGCCGACGGCCAAAATTGCCAGTGACAGTACGAGCGCCGCGGGGAAGAGCGGTCCAAATCCTCCCATCAGCACATCCGGTTCTTCGAAGGCGTCCCATTCGCTGCGATCAACTTGCCAGGGAGTTTTGAGCGTCGATTCCGGCGGCCAGGACGTCGAGCGGGAGGAAATCGAAGCCAGAAGGTTTATGGCGCGATTGACGCCCTGGAATTCCGGCGGTGTTGTCGAATCCATCGTGACGATGGGAAAATCTCCCCGCCCCAGAAAGGGGTAAAACGGGTGGCCGTTTTCGAAGGTGTTCATCACGTACGGGTTTCTCCCCAGGACGAACGTCCCCAGACCCACGGCCAGGAAGGCCACCAGGGCGAACTGCCGCCAAGGTCGCTTCTGCCATAACAGCAGGAGAAAGAATCCCGCGAAAATCATGATGACGTACACCAGACCGGTGAACTTCAGCAGGATCAGCAGGACGGCCGCTTCAAACATCAGCAGGTCTACCCAGGGCCCGCCGTCCGTGACGCTCAAGAAGCACAGCGCGGCAAGGCACGCAAGCAGCGACGCCATCTGGCCGTCCACATAAAACGTGAGAATCTGGCAAAGCGCCACGGGATTTGCCGCCACCAGCAGGGCCATCGCCGCGGACCACGCACTCAGCTTCTTCCCCAATCGGGCAAAAGCCGCGAGCGCCAGAAGGAATGCGGCGACGATCAGTGGGATGTTCGCGAACTTGCCGCTTTCGATATGGCCCGTCAATCGGTACATGGCCGCGGCAATGACCCACGGCCCCTTGGGGTAGTGAATCAGCTTGGCGTCCTGTTCAATCGAGATGGGGCCTATGTATGGAGTGAACAGCGGGTTCCAGCCATGCGCAAGCTGGTAAACGCCTTCCTGTTGGTATGCTTGGCCGTCAAAGGAGACGTCGTAGAACGCCAGGCTGATGCGGGCGGAAGCAACCACGAGCAGGGCCAGAATCGCAGCCACCGCCAATGTGACTTGCAGGGGGCGGCGGAAGTAGGCCCGGCCACCCCACGCGGTTGTGAGGCAAGAACCGACAAAGGCCAGGGGTAGCACAAACGCGCGAATGGGCACGCGCAGCAGCCATCCGGCTTCCGCGATGGCCACAATCAAAACGAAGAACGTCAGGATGGCGCCGGCCAGAACGATGGCAAAGCCGGCAACGGCAGGCCGCCCATCAGGAGCTTCAACGCTCATGCGCGGCCCTCGCTAGACTTTGGAATGAACGACGCGGACGGAAGGCATGCCATCAGGCTCATCCACCAACTCGATGTCCTGAAAAATATTCGGGGATTCCTTCTTGAAAACGCGATAGACCTCGACGGCCAGCAGGCGAATTTCCGTATCGGCGTGGACGCTGCCGCGCAATTCCAGAAAGTGCCGCCAAGCGCGGGAGTTTCCCGTCACGAAAATCTTGGTCTCGGTGGCGTTGGGAAGAATGGAGCGGGCCGCCTGCCGCGCCCACTTGCGCCGGTCGCGCGGAGTCATGTCCGGATGCTTTTGCTGAACGTACTGCACGGTGGCGTCAGCAAGTTCCACGTAGGCCTTGCGGACCGATTCAATGGCCTGCTGCCACTTTTCCCGCAGCTCCGGGTTCTCCTGGTAGAGCGGCGGCACCACGTAGCGCGCGTCGCTTTCGTCCACATAGCGCTGGGAAAGTTGCGAATAGCCGAAGCCGGCACGGTGGCGAACCAGTTCGTGGGTCAGCGCCCGGCTGACGCCGGTGATCAGCACGCACCACACGGCGTGCTCCAAGACGCTTCCATGTTTCGAGGAGAGGATGTTGTCCAAATACTCGCGATTGCTTTTTCGACCCTTGCCGAACGACATGTAGCACACGCGCCCGGCAATTTCCGCCAGCGCCTCAGCGGCCGCCGGGGCGTCGGTGGTGAACTCCATGCCCTCGTCGGCAAGGAAGCGCGCCACCTCGTCGTCAGCGACGTGCTGGCGCCCCACCAAATATACTTTGGGCTTGGAGACGTACGGATCAACAGGTGGAACTGTGGCCATCAGGCTCCCGGGAAGCCAAAGTGTGTTGCCTTGCTACTTGGTCGCGGCCTTTTCGGCAGCCGGTGCAGCCTTCTTGAACCCGGCATACTTCCGGTTGAAGCGTTCGACGCGGCCGGCGCTGTCCACCAACTTCTGCTTGCCGGTAAAGAACGGATGGCACTTGGAACAGATTTCCATGTGCAGGATGTCGCTTTTGTAAGTCGAGCGCGTCTTGAAAGTGCTGCCGCAAGCGCAGACAACAGTGACCTCATGATAGTCCGGGTGAATCTTGTCCTTCATAGAACTCCTTCTTGGGTCAAGAGCAAACCCCTATTTTACCTGCTTCTGCCAAGACATTCAATCGGTCTTTTCTTTGATGATCATCCACAAGGTGCCGAATTTGTCCCGGAACATGCTGAAACGAAGCGCGAAAAGCGTCTCCGCCATGGGCATGAAGATCTGCCCGCCGTCCGCCAAAATGGAATCGGAACGCCTCCGCGCAATTGCCGCCGTAGTTGAGTTGGGTGCGCAGCTTCATCGTGCTCTTTTTCCTTTCTCCGGCGTGGCCGGAGGGGAGAACGGCGGGATCAGTGGCCGGTGGTCATGCTGTTCCCAACGGCGATAGGTCTCGGCCAATATGGCTTCGCGGTTCTGCACGAGGTGCTCAATGAAATTGCCGGGGGCCGCAGTGTCCTCGTAATGTCCGGCCCAGATGAGCATTTCCAGCAGAACCGGGGCCAGCGCGATACCCTTGGGCGTCAGACGGTAATGCATGCTGCGGCCGTCGTGCTCCGCGGGTTCCGTTGTAAGGATGCCGGCAGTTTCCAACTTGTGCAGCCGGTTCGAGAGGATATTTGACGCAATTCCCTCGCCGTTCTGTTGGAACTCACTGAAGGTCCGGTAACCTCGCACCATCAGATCGCGGACAATGATCAGCGACCAGCGATCGCCGAAGATTTCCAGCGAGATGCTCACCGGGCAGCCGGAGCGCTGCTTGCTTGTGGATTTGGATGCCATGCGGCAACGTTACACGTCTCACTTGCATTTTGCAAGCTACCCGTGGATATAATGGACGACGAGGTGACCCCCATGAGTGTTCTCGAAGACTTTCCCCGCATCACGCCGTTTCTCTGGTTTGACGCCAACGCCGAAGAGGCCGTGGACTTCTATCTCAGCGTCTTCAAGAATTCGCGTCGTCTTGGTGAGGAGCGCCGCGCGGTCGAGGGCGGTTCCCAAGGCGGCATCCTCACGATCGCCTTCGAACTCGAGGGTCAAGCCATGACAGCCCTCAACGGCGGCCCCTACTTTAAGTTCAACGAGGCGGTTTCCTTCGTCGTGCGCTGCGACTCGCAGGAGGAAGTTGATGAGTACTGGTCGAAGCTCTCCGCCGGCGGCAGCGAGAGCCAGTGCGGCTGGCTCAAAGACAGGTTTGGACTGTCGTGGCAAATCGTGCCCGCCAAACTCCCCGATCTCATCAAAAACCCCAAGGCCATGCTGGCCATGCTGGAAATGAAGAAACTTGACATTGCGGCACTCGAACGCGCCGCGCAAAGTTGACCCGACGTTATGAAGCGACTCTTCCTTATGCTCGTGGATCGAGCTTCGCCCGTGGGCGGCACCCACGTCGTTGTTGAATCCCTCCCCAGGTCGCCGCGAACTTTGATAGGGTAAGAAATCGCTAAGTACATGTGTTTTCATAAACGTCGTAGGTCAAAAATCATAAGCTGCTTGTTTTCATGCACATCGTAGGTTTAGCCTCGGAGCGCTTGCCGCCGTCCTTTGTTTTCATCAACATCTCCGGATGCACCTTCGTTGCTGAGTGTTTTCATACACATTCCGGCTTGGAACGTAGTTTTTTCGCTCCGCACCGTTCCTAGTCCGCATTGCTCGCCAGGCTGCCGAAAATCTGTGATGCAGTGGGCGTTTTCAGCCCCGACGGGGCGAACTAACGAAGCCTAGGCCAACAGCCTGGGTCAAGGCGTGCCGGTCGTCGATGCCCGCCCAGCCCTGAAGGGGCGTCATAACAGTCTGGCTCTCCACATCCGACCGTTGTCGAAAGGTGAATCATGACGGCCTCATTTGCCCGGCTCGTTGCGGCGGATGTATTTCGCCCTTACAGGGCTTGGTGTTAACGCCTCTACTCAACCCAGGCCGTTGGCCTGGGCTTTGTTAGTTCGCCCCTTCGGGGCTTGTCACTTTCTGTCCGCAATCCGGAAGTTGGCGAGAAATGCGGGCTATTCCGCCTGCCTGGGCTTCTGAGTCGAGACGAGAACCCTGACACCTCGCACCTGACACCTTGTTCTGTTGGGGGATGATCTGAAACGGGTCGCGCGCGGCAGGTGAGGGCAACTTCCATGTTCGGCATCCGCCGGGACCTTTCGTCCCCGCGCGAATCACCAGAATGAGTATACTCACATAACTAGGCTTTTGTCAAGCGTAAAGTGAGGCTAGGAGGGGGAATTATGAATTCTGAATTCTGAATGCCCGTAAGCGATGTCTGGCGCCGTTTTCCCCCGCCGTGGCCGAGGTGCTGGCCATGCATGCCGACCAGATCGAACGCTATGGCGGCGCGCCGGGCGTCAGGGACCAAGGGCTGCTGGAGGCCGCCCGCTGCCGGCCACAGACCGGCTATTATGCCGGTCTGATTGAGCAAGCCGCCGCGCTGTGGGAGAGCCTGGCGCAAAACCCTCCCTTCTTCGACGGCAACAAGCGGACGGCTTTCGCCGCCACCTACGCCTTTCTCGCTATCAACGGCGCACGTCTCACGGCGGACGCTGAAAAGACCTACGCTTTTGTCATCGCCCTCTATGAAGCCAACCAGTTCACCTTCGACAAGCTGGTCCCGTGGCTCCGCCGTCACGTGACGCTGTCATCCGCGAAGGGAAAGTAGGGGCGGGCGTGCCAGTCCAATTTGTCAAATGCACATTGCCGCAATGTGCTAAACTGCGCTTGAGGTTGAACTGACGCGTGAAGAGCCATCAAGTGCCCGGCTGGACCCCGCATTTCGACGTCACGACGATTCCCGATGACGTATTGCTGCAAGAGAGTGGGCGCCGGTTGCGTGCGCGCCAGGTTCGCTCCCCACGCGCCAAGGTGCTCCGCCAGTGCCCTAAATGCGGCGAACCCTTCGGCGCCCGCGAATTACGCCAGCATCTCCCGCAGTGTGCAAAGCCGGCTGTAAAGGGAATGAAGCTCAATCCCCGCCGGGTTGTTCGCAGGGTCCCGAACGTGGAAGAACAAGAGGCGGAGAACTACCGCTATTGGCAGAGTATCCCCGTCGGGGCGAGACTCGTAGCCGTATGCGAACTTACCGAGGCCGCATACGCGATTCGGGAGATCGGGCAGAATGCTAACCAGGGACATGAAAGAACTCATCCGCGCGTTCAACGAACAGGGCGTTGAGTATTTGCTGGTTGGAGGATACGCGTTCGGTGTCCACGCCCAGCCGCGCGCAACCAAAGACCTCGACCTGTTCATCCGGGCCGATGCCAGGAATAGCAATGCCGTATTTAGGGCCCTTTGCCAATATGGCGCGCCCCTTCACGGACTTACCGCTAAAGATTTCCGGGACGCAAAAACCGGGCTTCAGATCGGCGTGCCTCCCAATCGAATCGATATCCTTCAACAGATCAGCGGTGTGACGTTCGACGAAGCATGGAAAGACCGTGTTAACGCCATGCTGGGCGCTGACACTCCGACTTATGTTATCTCACGGGAAAACCTGATCAGGAACAAACTGGCTGCGGGCAGGGAACAGGATATTCTCGACGTCAAGCAGATCCAAAAAGCGGCCGTCTACGCTCCAAAAGAGCCCGGGCGAAAATCCCAAAAACCTCTTCTCAAAAGGAAGAAGCGCAAGCGAATTCAACGCTAATGGTCTCTTGCCTTGGCCGGTGGGAAACGGGTCAAGGGAGATTCCGCCTGTCCCCAGGTGAATCAGTTCGAGGTCAACCGGAAACCTGAATCGGAAACCTGGGGACACGCGTGCCAGTCCCCATCCTTACCCATCCTTGGACCGTTGCCGCTCTACCTTGTCTGGCGTTGCTCGCGGAGCACGGGGGCGAGCGCGCGAAGCGCCTGGTTTACGCGCCGGCCGTCGGGGAAAACGTCCAGCACAGATGGGTCGATGACCACGATGTTAGCGCCCTCCCGGTATCTTGCCGCAGTGGCGCCTCGCACCGCTCGGCTGAAATCATATTCCGGCCGCATCGTGTCGCGATCCCGACTTCGCCGACTAGGTTTCTTCTTCATACCGCCTCCTTTCGGCCCGCGTTGCCCGCCGTGCAGAAATCAGCCGAGTGTTCGGCGGCCGCTCCGCGAATGCTACCGCCAGGAGCTTTTGATGGGCGGACATTCCCAGCACAAGGTAGCGCTCCTCATCGGCAGAATGGTCAGGGTCCGGCATCAGAAGTGAGAGCGGGTCCCCGAAAACTGTTGAACGCTTCGTCGAAGCTGACGCCGTGCTTCTGGAAGTTCGCGTCCCTTTCTCGGGGTCCCATTCAAATGTATATCCCACCGCACCGCTCCCGACCTCGATAACTTAATAATACAACAGAGAGCCATCGCGACCGGCCATTTCGTTTCCCGGCTGGCGCATCGGACTTCTGTCCTTGGGAGTCCCCAGCCCCACCTTCAGGAAAAGAGACGCGGACCGCAGAGGCGACGGTCTGCTACCTGCTTAACCTCAGCGCCCGCCTAGAAAAAGGCTTTCATTTCATTCTATGCTATGCTACGCTATCTTCCAAGCTGCTGACGAAAACGTGAGGAGGAACGAAGCGATGAGTCATGCCGATCAAATTCGAGTGTATGCCACAGAGAAGTACGTCTTGCCCGCGCGGCAACGGAATCAAAAACAATTCTCGATCAACGCAGGGGATGTTGTCCGCGAACTCAAGCTGACACGCCGGGTGCCGGCGGTTTGCCAGGCGCTGGGTACCCGCGAATTTCTCAGGAGCAACGGTCTTCGTGTTGTTGCCGCCGATGGCCCACCGTCCGGACAGAGCACGACGGTTACTTACACGTATGAGTTTCTTGAGGTCAACCGTTCATCCCCTGAGCAGGACGATTCTTGGAACCAGCTTCGTGGGACGTTGAAGGATGTCTTTGCCGAGCTGGGTGGAGGCGAGGCGTATCTTCGGGCCGAACGGGGCGCATTTTACTCGAAGAAGGAGGGTGAGTGAGCCGAGTCTATTGGGATACCATGCTCTTCATCTATTGGCTGGAAGAACATCCGGCTTTTGCCCAAAGAGTGGACGAGATTCACCAGCGGATGGAAGAGCGGCGCGACCAATTAATTACCGGCGCCTTTACCGTGGGCGAAGTGCTCGCCGGCCCCTACCGAAAGGCTGCCTCAGCAAGGCTGCTGGATGATACACGCCGCCGGTTGCGAAACGCCGTTGCGGAGATTATCCCTTTCACGCTCGAAACTGCGGACCTTTACGCCCGGATCCGTGGAACCCTGGGTGTTAGCCCGGCCGACGCCATACACCTCGCGTCGGCCGCTCAGGCCGGTACGGACCTCTTTTTGACCAATGACCGGCAATTGCTGGGAAAGATCGTGCCGGGAATTCAGTTCATTGCTACCATCGACACACCGCTATTGTGAGGAACTGGAAACCTGGGGACATTCGTGCCAGTCCCCGTCCGTTTTTATGCACCGACGCCGCAGCCCGCGCCTGATGGCCGCAATTCTGGGAGACGGAGAGTAACTCCCACTCCCTGGGTTTTTCTTGACAGCAGAATTCTGCTTGTATAGTGTAACGATACGCCATACACTGGAAAGGGCGGAGCGTGATCGAGAGCATAAAGCACAAAGGTCTTAAGCGGCTCTATGAGAAAAACGACCGCAGCGGCATCCGGTCCGATCTGGTGGACAAGGTGCAGAAAATTCTGTCCGCTTTGGAAGCAGCGGAAGGCCCTGGCGATATGGTCCTGCCCCTGTTCCGGTTTCATCCGCTGACGGGAAACCGGCGCGGCACGTACTCCGTCACGGTTAAGGCCAATTGGCGCGTTACGTTCAGCTTTCGGCAAGGAGCTGCTTGCGACGTGGATTTAGAGGATTATCATTAACGGAGGAGAGAACATGCCGATGAAAAAACCCAACCATCCCGGCGATCTTATCCGGGATTGTCTTGATGAGCTGAAGATCAATGTTACGGACGGTGCCAAGGCGCTCGGTGTGACGCGTGCGACGCTTTCGCGCATACTGAATGGCAAGGCCGGCGTATCCCCGGAAATGGCCGTGCGTCTTGAAAAGGCGCTCGGGAGTTCGGCGGGCTTTTGGCTGCGGCTTCAACTCAACTATGATCTGGCGCAGATCCAGGCGCGAAGCGGAAAAATTCAGGTGCGCCGCCTTGCTGCGCCGTTGCCAGTGGCGCTTTGACCGTGTTAGAGGGAAACGGGAGTGGCCCTCTAAACGGTATGTGACACCGTTTCCCTCGTGCAATTCCCCAGTCCGCCCTCCAGAAAAACATTCGCGACTTAACCGAAGAGGAAACGGCTGAACTCGAACTGGCCACCGACGAGGCTTTCGGTAGGGTCGAGCCACCGCCCAAGTAGTAGCACCTAAACCCAGGGGCGAGAAAAGGTACCTGGAACCGTTTCTGTCATCGACGGCAACAAGCGGACGGCTTTCGCCGCCACCTATAGCTTTTTCGCGATCAACGGCGCCCGCCTCACGGCAGACGCTGAGCAGACCTACGCTTTTGTCATCGCCCTCTACGAAGCAAATCAGCCGGTAGCGCAGAGTCTCGCTTTGCAGAGACTCTGCGGCTTTTGCACGAATACAGCGTCAAGCCCACCAGTCAGGCATTAACAACAATTGGATGTTTATCATATAAAGAACCGCAGAGTCTGCAATGCACAGACTTTGCGCTACCAACTGCGCCGTCACGTGACGCTGTCATCCGGGTATGGAAAATAGGGACATGCCAGTCCCCTCCGCGACACTTCAATCGGTAATGGCCAATCACCACCCGAGCACGCCCGCATGAACCCGCGAACCCGCAGGGAATTGGGTAGTGGCCGCAATGGAGCACACCGCGTACCCCGGACGTCGTTTTGGGGTAGCGATGAGGTGTCCGTCGGTTGACGGACTCCTCAGCGGCTTTGCCATTCGCCATTCTCCCATGTCTGCATCTTCTCAAATTCCTGCGCACGGGTCATAGCGCAGCCTTTGACCGCAACCAGATTGGCGGCAAGTGACAAGTGACGAGTGACGAGCAAAAATCTTCGCACGCCGACAAGAAATTTGGGGTTAGTCGCACAGCGGACGCCGGCGCGGCATGGCGGGGATTGTGGACGGGGCGGATCCAGGCGACATTTCGAATGCTTAAATGGCAGATGAAGAGCAGCCGAGGAGCGCTGAGGAACGCGCACCTCGTCGCTACGCGGCCTTGGGGCTACCCTGCTTTCAGCCCAAACAGAGCGACCAATTTTCGATCCACATCACGCTGCAAACGCAGGGACAACTGGCCCAACTCCCGCCGTATCAAGGTGCTCGTCAACGTGACCAGCCGATGCAAGCGAAGAACCGAGGGAACGCGCAATCCCGTTGCCGCAAAATCCTTCTGGCGTGAATCGAGCACGATGTCCGTGGCAGAGACGGAGGTTGGCATCTGGCTGCTGATGAAGGCCACGATCCGATGGCGATGGGGTCCAATGGGGTCAGTCAAACAAAGGGCGGGCCGGACTTTCTCGGCGGTCAGATCATCAAACGGAAACGGAACAAGAACGATTTTACCCTTGGTCATGGAAGGGCTTGCCATCGGCGGCGGTGTAAACGTCCTCAGCCGCGTCTTTAAGGAAATCGAAGGCCGGGCTGGCCGACGCCGCTTTTGACCACGCCTCCTCCGAAATGTCCTCCGCCTCCGGCACCAGCACGATCACGCGAACGCGACTTTGCCCCGGAATGGGCAGAGGCTCGTCCAGCCGCAACTGATGCTCGGCATCCACAATCCCGGTTCTTTCAATGGCGTTCATATCGCCCCTATGATGGCCCGTAAGTCAGTTTAAATCAAGCACCGATGCGCCCATTGGGTAAACGGGTTCTCCGCGCAATCGCTGCCTGTTCGCCGTCCACGGGGACGATTTCCACGTTGGCTGGTTGCAGAAAAACGTCGAGATTCTGGCCGGCGGCTTCACCGCGACGTGCTTCCAAGACGATACCGAGACGTGTTTGCCCCTAGCGGGGGACTTCTTCCTGCATCGCTTTGCGCAGCAAACCATTCAGTCTCGACTGATAGTCTGCTCCTTGGCGCCGGAGCCAAGCCACCACGTCGGCGTCCAAGCGCACCGTGAGCTGCTGTTTGGGTGGGCGGCGAAAGGGATTACGGACGGCGTTTTTCCAGCAGGTAGCGCGGTCATGGTGTTCAATGCCCGCGGCTCTTTCTTACGCCGCCTCCACAGGGGCGACAAGGCGCGATCCGACTGGCGGCGGCACGACCGCGCCGAAGCCCAAAGCCGCGGACATTGGAAGCATCACCGCGCTACAAATTCTCGTTCCGCGCCAGGCCGCACGGCATCTCACCGCATCAAAATCGCAGGGCGAGCACAGCCCTGTGCCTGCGCACCTGAAACCGTCATGGCTCTCCCCTCCGATCAACACAGTGTGATAAAGTTCGCGAGTCTTTGGCTTCATTCAACTTGACCGGTGGAGGACCTCGAAATGAACCGCAGAAGATTCATGGGAGCCGGCGCAGCGCTGTCAGTGGGTGTCATCGGAAGTTCAGGAAAGCTGGAGGAGGGCTTAGCGTCACCGCTGCCTCAACCGCCCGCGCTTCCATTCCACGACCAGGAAAGCAAGCTGACCATTACCGGCGTAAGGATGGTTCGCCCGGTGCCGAAGAAGCCGCTGCCGACCTATCAACCTGCACCCGGATCGTGGTCCACCGGCGGCGCGCTGGTGGCCAACCCGATGTCCATCTATCCCAAGTACAAGCCTCAACGGTCGCTGTTCATGGCCGACGACCTGGGTCCGGATGCGGTGGAGATCACGACCGACAAGGGGATCAAGGGAATCGGTTTTGGCGGGCCGGGTTGCGGCTTCGTGATTGAGAAGCACCTGACCAAGTTGCTCCTGGGCGAAGACCCGTTCAAGGTGGAAGAACTGTGGGACATCATGTGGCGATCCACCCTGTATTACGGCCGCAAAGGCTTGGTGATCCACGCCATCAGCGCGGTTGATCTGGCGCTATGGGACATCATCGGCAAGGCGCTGGAGATGCCCGTCTACCAGTTGCTCGGCGGGGAAACCAAGCCGCGCATTCCCGCTTACTGCACCGGCAATGACGTGGACCAGCATATCGAATTCGGTTTTAAGCGAATCAAGCTGGCCGTGCCCTACGGACCTGCGGACGGCCGCGAGGGACTGAAGAAAAACGCCGAACTGGTTCGCAAGACCCGCGAAGCACTGGGTCCCGACGGCGACATCATGCTCGACTGCTGGATGGCGCTGACGGAAGATTATTCTATTGAGCTGGCCGCGGCGGTGGAGCCTTACCGCGTGTATTGGATGGAAGAGTGCCTTCCGCCCGATGACTACCGCGGCTTCAAAAGGATCCACGAGCGAATCCGCTCAACCCGCATGGCGGCGGGCGAGCACGAGTACACTCGCTACGGTTTCCGGCTGCTGCTGGACTATAACGCGCTGGACATCTGGCAGCCGGACATCACCTGGTGCGGAGGGCTGACGCGAACTGCGCCACATCGGCGCGCTCGCCGCTGCCTACAACATTCCGGTGATTCCCCACGCCGGTTGGTCGCACGGCGGCTCGCATTTCATTCTCGCCACGACCAACAGCCCGTGGTGTGAAATGTTCCTTCCGCCGCCCGGCGGTCCGCCGGAGGTCTACCGACAGTTTGAAAAGGAGAATAACGTCACGCGCGGACCCGAGGGCATTTACACGCGGCCCTCGGATCGGCCGGGATTTGGGTGGGAACTGGTTGATTAGGCGCGTTTCCTAAGGACGTTTCACACAGAGAGCACAGAGAAAAAATGCACAGAGGGCACGGAGAAAGGCTCTTCTCTGTGCCCTCCGTGAACACCCCTGTGACCTCTGTGCGAAACGCACGTAAGCCCTTGAATTGCCAGGATCCGCGCTCACCCGTGTTGAACCCAGCTTTGAGAAGAAGTCCCCGCCTTGTTCTCGATGTCCTTCTTCCAGTCTTCCGTCAGCGGGCCTTTGAGCTTCGCACCCATGTCGCGGATTTGCGCGATCTGATCTTCCGCCAGAGGTTTGAAACTCTTGGCAATGCGGACGTCATCTTCAATCTGCCCCAGGGTGGTGCATCCCAGCGCCAGGCAGTGGATGGGCAGGCTGAGGACGTACGACAAGCAGTCTTTCAAGGAGATCGCTTGAAGCAACTTGGCGTTGGCGGTGCTCTTCATCGCCTGGATGCCCATGCCGCGCGAGACGGCGACGGGCAGGACATTCTTCTCAAAGCTCAGGTACGCGGGATCGGCAGGGTTGAGCGGCATCAGGATCGTGTCGTACTTGTCGTAGTTCTTCAGCATCGCCAGGTGAACGTCCGGGTCGTGGTGACCGGTAAAGCCGATGAAGCGGCATTTGCCCGCCTTCTTCGCGGCTTCAAACGCTTCGATGGCGCCGCCGGGTGCGAAGATTTGCTGCACCTCGTCCATGGTCGAAACCTGGTGAATCTGCCATAGGTCGACGTGATCGGTTTTGAGCGCGCGCAGGGATTTTTCAAGGTCGGCCTCGGCTCCCTGGCGGCTTCGCTCCGGGGATTTGGTGGTCAGAAAGATGTGCTTGCGGAAGGGCGGCAGCACCGCTCCGTAGACCTCTTCCGATCTTCCTCCCCAGTAGAGCCGCGCATTGTCAAAGTAGTTGACGCCCAGTTCGTAGGCGCGCAGCGTGATGGCCTTTGCGTCCTCGAAGCTGCACAGAGGGAATCGGCCGCCCGCCTGGCCGATGATGGTCAGCCGCACGCCCGTTTTGCCGAGTACCCTTTTGGGAATTTCGCCTGTACCGGGCCGGCTCTCATCCCCACCGCGAGCGTATGCCGTGAGTCCCGCCGCCGCGGATGCTGCAAAGAATGTTCTGCGCCGCATAGATCCACCCCGTTTGTGAGATTTGAGCTTCGCTACAAACCGGATTCAGGAACTGGCTCTTTCATTCTGGGTCTTCTCTGCCCCGGATGGAATGATAACGCCACAGACATCTCCACGTCCACAATCGGATTGACAACCTTCCCAGTGGGCAAGCACGAACGCGCGGGAGCATCTTTTCTGTGTTCTCTGCGCGTTCGGTGGTGGTACTGTTTTCCCGCGGAGGAGTTCTCGTCGAACTCAGGAGGTGCCTGGAATGAATAAGCGACAACGGATTTGCGCGAGCGTAATCGGCTTTCTTGCACTTCTGATGCTCTGGCCCGCTCTTTGGACCTATGGGCAAAACCACACCGCCGCGGCTTACCGGGTCCGAAATCTGATCTTCTCCACCACCTATGCGGCAGAATCAGCCTCGCCCGCGGAAGAACAGACACCGCAGAAGGCGGATTTCCTGGGGTCTGACCCATCCGGCTGGATCAACATGATGCCGAAGTCCTTTAAGCACTGGACGCGCATGCCCGTCCCTCCGGGGAAACCTCTGGACCCCGTAAGTCAATGGAAGCTCGACAAAGCGCACGGCACCATCATCTGCGAGGGCAATCACGGACACGAGTGGCTCCGCTACAACCACGAGTACGCCAACTTCCTTCTCCATGTGGAATGGCGCTTCGCCCCCAAGGAAGGCGCGAAGGGTTACAACAGCGGAGTCTTTGTGCGCAACGACCTGACGGGCCGCGTTTGGCATCAGGCCCAGGTGGGAACGCACGCGTACATCTTCGGCCAGACGTTGATGGATGGGAAGCTTTCGCGTACGACCAAGACGCCTGATCCAGCCATCGATCCTCTCCATCCCGTCGGCGAGTGGAACACCTACGAGATTCGCTGCGACGGCCCGAAGATCACCCTTTGGGTCAATGGTGACCTGACCGGTGAATTCGCCACGCCGGAAGTTCTTAAGGGTTATTGGGGATTGGAAGCGGAAGGGTATTGGATTGAGTTCAGGAACATCAAGCTCAAAGAGCTAAAGTGAACGAGGGGCAGAATCTTTGAGAGTGAGCCGTCTTCATTCGCCTGGTTTGGACCCCCTCACCCGTCCCGCCCCGGCTGGTGAAAACGCCGGCTGCGGGCCACCCTCTCCCCCAAGGGGGCGAGGGAAGTGGATCCCGTTTAATTAGCTCCGAGAATATGAGTGCTCGGACCGGGGAATCACTGATAGCCGTGGCGGCGGCACGCGGCGCGGAAATGCTGGTACGCCGTTTCGAACGCTTCCACCCTCGCAGGCTCCGTAGCGTGGGTTTTGACGACGCGCGTCATGCTACGGATCGCCGCGGTCAGGTCGCCGCCAAAGATCGTTGTTCCTGCGGCCAGAATTGCTGCTCCAAACGCGGCGGAGGGATTCGCGCAACGCACCACGGCGCGGTTCAGAACATTCGCGCGCAGTTGCGAAAAAATCGGACTGACCGCGGCGCTTCCGGCTGAGAACACTTCACCGCCTACAGTCACGCCGCAATCTGCCAGCCGCTCGTAACCCCATCGCTCCACGCACGCCAGCGCCTGCAATTGCGCGGCATGGCGTTCATCGGGTGATGCGGGAGTTCCCTCCCAAAATGCCCTGGCCTGAGGATTGAGAAAGGGAAAGCGTTCGCCGCGCCCCGCGAGCGGATAGCATTGAATCAGCGTGGGCAGATGCGCCGCAGCGCGCCGATCCCTCTCCTCGGGGTCGATTCCCGATTCATCGAGTTGAATGCTGCCGGGTCCCGTGTTGCTTGCCGCGCCGGGAGCCCACAATTTGCTCGGCAGATAGTGGCAGTACATTCCCGGTCCCAGGCGGGGCTTGGCGGGACTCAGAACTTTCCAGACCAAGGTCGTCCCCAGCGTCGTGTTGGCATGGCCCGGTTCATGAGCGCCGGAGCCGATCAGGCTCGCGAGGCCGTCAGTGGCTCCCGCAAGCACTGGCGAGCCGGCGGCCAATCCCGTCTCAGAAGCAGCGCGCGCGCAAACGGTCCCGAGTTGCTCGCCCGGCGCAACCACGCGCGGGAGCATGGCAGCGGGAATATCAGCAAGGGCGACGGCCGCGCTCCAGTGGTTCTTCTCCTGGTCATAACCGAGCTTGAGCGCGTCGGAGTAGTCGCTGAATCCTCACTCGCCGGTGAGCTTGGCCGCGAGCCAATCGGCAGGGTGCAGGATGTAACGGGCGCGACCCCAGACGGCAGGTTCATGCCGGCGCACCCAAAGGGCCTTGGCGAGGGAGAATGATGCATTGACTTTCGCCTCGCCGGCGGGAAGCCGCGCATTAAGCTCGTCGGCCACGGCCGCGGCGCGCCCGTCATCATACAGTATCGCCGGGCGGACAGGTTCGCCGTCGGAATCGGCCAGCACCAGCGAGCCGGAGGTTGAGGTGACCGCGATCCCGGCGATGGCATTCCAGTTTTGGCCGGATTTCAGGCTCTCGCAGAGTTCGCCAAGGGTTTGGCAGAGCGCCCGCCACCAGGTGTGGGCGTCCTGTTCGTGGGCTGGAGCCGGCGTGGGCAGATCGACGAGCGGCGCGCGTGCTTCCACCCAAACCTCACCTTCCGCGGTCGCCGCCATGGCACGAACCCCGCTGGTTCCGACGTCGATGCCGATCACGATTGGGCGTTCGCTCATTTACCCGCCACGGCGCGGCCGACCCGCCGCATCCACTCCAACTCCGCTTCCGTCATCGGGCCGCGCCGAAGGGCTTCAAACGCTTCCTCCATGCGCGCGGCGTTGGAAGGGCCGGTCATGCAAACGTCTACCTCCGGCCGGCTCAGCACGAAGCGATAACAATCCGTGGCGGTCGGCGCTCGCTCGCCCTTGGGAAGCGGGTGCGCCCGCATGTAGAACGGGGCCGAGCCGAGAAGCTGGCCCCAGCTTGTGGGCGTGAACGCCACCATGCCGGGGCGGTTGGCTGCGGGGAGGTCCGGAAAGATGTCCTTTTCCGCCCCCGGATGCGCAGCGTTGTAGCGGAAATGGACGATGTCGAAATCGTTCGCGGCGGCAATCTTCGGAACCAGCGGCCGGTGGTGCGTGGACACTCCCAGGAACCGTACCAACCCGCGCTGCTTCAATTGGCGGGCGGCGTCGAGAATCTTGGGCGCCACCGGCTTGTTCCACATGCCCAGCAACAGAACGTCCGCGTGGTCAAAGTTCAATGACCGCAACGCGCGCTCCAAGCTCCAGGCCATCAGCCCGGCGGCGCGCGTATAGGATTGAATGACCAGCACAAACTTGTCGCGCTTTGGGCGCAGGCGCTTGAGCGCTTCCCCGAATGCAGCCGTCCGGCGGCTTCCCCAGTAAAGGTAGTTGACGCCGCGCTCAAACGCCCGCTCCACAGCTTCCGCGGGAACGCCGTAACTGGCGCTGATTCCCAACCGTCCCACTTGCAACCCGGTGCGGCCCAAAACGCGTTGATCAAAAGCAGGTGTTTCCATCGTCGTTCCTTCACTCGTTTTGGTGCGCATTATATGCTTCTTCCGCATCGCGAACAAATGCGGGTTGCACCGGTGTTGCACCGGATTCGTGGAAGAGGCCCTGGCTTTTCTCACATCTACGGGATTTCGTTTATAAAGGTCAAAACACAGCAGAAGCAAGTAGGAAACGAGCTGGACGTCTCCGAATCCCTGCCCTCTCGCTGGTTCTTGACGGGCGTGGAGCCAAGCCTTAAGCTTCGTCTGGGTCTTCGCGAGTGCAGATTCCCCAGAGCTGGCCCGTCAAACCATGCACCGCTCATCGTTTTCGCAACCGCTGCTGGCCACCTTGGCAACGCTCTTCGCCGCTGCCACCGTTCTTTACACTGTTCTTTGGATGTACAGCAACTACCGGCCGATTCCGGTGGAATTGGGCTTTGACAATGAGTACCTTGCCGCTGAGCATTGACGAGTTGGTTAAGAATGTCAACAGGGACAGCCCCGCGGAAAGCGCCGGCTTGCGGACGGGCGACCGAATCACTGAGATCAACGGGCGCCACATTGAGGACGCCTTCTCCATCACCAATTTCTGGTCCAAGCACCACCCGGGTGATACGGTCACTCTGACGATCGAGCGCCCCAACGTTTCTGCGCCGATTGCAATCAAGGCGGTATTCCGGGCCCCACTTTTATCTACCCAGGAGGGAAGTGTAGCGGTGGACGTGGGCCAGGCCATCGCCAACACCTATCCCGTCGCGTTTCTCGTGGTGGGCCTGACGGTGCTGTTTTTACGCCTCAAAGACCGCAACGCCTGGCTTCTCGCTTTGATGTTCGCGGGGTTTATTGCCATCCCCAACAGCGGGAATTCGTTTGCCAGCCTGCCCGTCTCCCTGCGGTGGTTCGCACTGGGCTACAGGACACTCTTCGACAACCTGCTGGCGCCGCTGTTTTATTTCTTTTTCGCGGTCTTCCCCACGCGCTCGCCGCTTGATCGCCGTATTCCCTGGTTGAAGTGGCTCGCCGTTGGGGTGATGGTGATTTCGACTCCGCCTGCGCACGCCGGACTGCCCGCCGGGGGACGGCCCGTCTACATGTTGGTTTTCCTCTATGGGCTCATTGTTTTGGGCTTTGTCTCGCTGATTGGGAATGCCTTTACCGCCGCCACTCCGGAGGCGCGCCGCAAGATTCGAGTGATCCTGTGGGGGACACTGGTGGGCTTCGGACCGGCCACGCTGGTACTTGGGGCCAACGACTTTGTGGACTTTCATGCGCCGCCGTTGTTGGTGGTCCTGCTGGTGGTTTTGTCGTGGCTTTTTCCCCTGTCCTTTGCCTATGCCGTGGTTAAACATCGGGTGCTGGAGATCCCGGTTCTGCTGAGGATGAGCGCTCGTTACCTGCTGGTTCAGCGCGGCTTCACCATCCTGCTGGCCCTGCTCAGCCTCGGCGTGGTATGGATATTTGCCCTCTCTTTTGCGCATTATCTCGAACCGCTCACCCGCGCCGCCTTACCCGGTGGTCTTGCCTTGGGATCGGCGTTCGGATCACTCTTGCTCTACACCGGAACTGGAGTCCATAAGCGCGTCGGTGCAAGCATTGATCAGGCTTTTTTCCGCCGTGCCTACGACGCTCGCGTGATCCTCCAGGACTTGGCGGAAAAGACGCGCACGGCCACCGATCGGCAAGAGCTGGCGACGCTGCTCGACTACCATCTGAATCGAGCGCTGCAACCGAGATCTCTCGTGGTCTATCTGGAAACCCGCGACCGTCACATCTCTTCCTTCCGCGGCAGTATTCCGGCTCACCTCCAAACTCTCGCCGCCACGCCGGAATTTATCGCGGAGGTGGCTCGACGTGGGCGGTTGGATCGCTTTCCGGGCATTCCTGCCGCCTGGGAGGTTGCCGCCGAGAGCGCGAGCGGCTCGATGGAATCTCTTCTTCTCGACATTTTTCAGCCCGATTGCCTGGTGCCCGTACTGGGACGCGATAGCCGGCTGGTGGGTTTACTGATATTGGGTGCCCGCCTCTCGGAGGAGCCCTATTCGAGCGACGACAAGCGTCTGCTAACCTCCGTCGCCAGCCAGGCGGGCATCGCGCTGGAGAGCATTTGCATGGGCGAGCAGATTGCCGAGCGCATCGAGGCGGAGCGCCGCATGGCCCAGGAGATGGAGTACGCCAAACAAGTCCAGGCCCGCTTGTTCCCGCAGAAGCGCCCGTCCGTGAAGACGCTCGAATACGCCGGCCGCTGCATCCAGGCCCGCCAGGTGGGTGGGGACTACTACGACTTCCTCGAATTGGCACCCGGACGGCTGGCGCTGGTGCTGGCAGACATCGCCGGCAAGGGGATTTCCGGTGCTCTCTTGATGGCCAATCTCCAGGCCAACCTGCGCAGCCAGTATGCGGTGGCTTTGGACGACCTGCCGCGGCTGCTCAAATCCGTGAATCAATTGTTCTATGAAAACAGCAGCGACAGCAGTTACGCCACGCTGTTCTTTGCCGATTACGACGACTCCACCCGCCGGCTGCGCTACATGAACTGCGGGCACTTGCCGCCCTTGCTGCTGCGCGCGGATGGGCAACTGGAACGATTGTCCGCGACCAACACCGTGCTGGGATTATTCCCCAAGTGGGAATGCTCGGTGGCGGAGGCCCAGCTTGCCGCCGGCGACCTTCTGGTTCTTTACACCGACGGGGTCACGGAAGCCGCGAACCTCGAAGAACAGGAGTTCGGCGAATCCCACCTGGTTGAAACCCTGCGCGCTCACCGCAATCTGCGTGTTGAATCCCTGCTCGAAACCGTAGTGGCCGCCGTCCAGAAGTTTGGCGGCCATGAACAGGCGGATGACATCACCCTGGTCGTCGCCCGGTGCCTGTAGCGCCGACCTTGGGTTTTTCACCACCAAGGCACAAAGACACCAAGTGGAAATTTCTGAGAGCGAGAAGATTTTCATTCTTTGCGCCTTGGTGTCTTGGTGGTTCATGGGGTGGAGCAAGTAGCGCGGTCCTGCCGTCCAAGGTCCGCGGCTCTTCCCCCCCAAAAATGAAACCGCGGACCTCAAAATCAGGTCCGCGCTCCCTTGCTTTTTTCAGCCGGATTATCGCCTTGACATTCTATATCTATCTATGTAGATTTCAACCTGTGATCGCCTCTCCTCCACCACCGCTACCGTCCGTGGCCCCTGCCGCCGTCCAGGAGTCGCCACGGGTCACGCGATGCAGCAACCCGGTTCCCGCCGCCACCGTGGCTTCCCGCTCGCTCCATACTCCCACCCTGACGTTTTTGTTGGCTGCGGGAGCCTTTCTCTATGCCTTACTATTTGTCCCCCCTTTTGTCCCGGTCGGATTTGTTGCGGATGTTGACGGGCTGATTTATGCCCTTGATGGCCGACGCATGTGTGCGGGGGAAGTCCTGTATCGGGACTTTTTTCAATTCTCCACGCCGGGGACTTCCGCTTTGTACGCGGTTCTGATCCGCACATTCGGGCCGCGCCTATGGCTTCCCAATCTTCTGCTGCTGGCGGCAGGTCTGGGTTTGGCGTGGGTTGGCGTCGCCATAGCGAAAAAGGTCTTGCGGCCCGGCCTTGCCTTGCTGCCCAGCGCCCTCTTCCTCGTGGCGATTTATCAGAACGAACTCGACCCCACTCACCACTGGCTGAGTTTGCTGGCCTGCGCCGGAGCCCTGGCGGTGCTGATGGAGCGGAGAACGCCCGCGTGGATTCTCACCGCCGGCGCGCTGGCCGGGCTGGCCGCGTGCTTCACGCAGTCGCGAGGACTATGCGCTGGCGTGGGTATGGGAGTGTTCTTGTGCTGGGAATCCCGGCGCGCTGGAACGCGCTGGCGAGAGTTGCTTCGGAACCAGGTTTTGTTGGCCACCGGCTTCGTTACCACTCTGATCACGGCCAACGCCTATTTTGCCTGGAAGGCAGGATTGGCAAGGTTTCTCTGGTGCACCGCGATATTTGGCGCCAGGTATTACCCCCAAGATGCCGAGCACAACAGCCTGCGGGTGGTTACCGACGCGATTCCCCTGATCCCTTCCATGCTGTCATCGGCGCCGGGAACCCTGCTCTACTGGTTTTTCATCTACGTCTGCGTCCCCGTGGCCAACCTTCTCGTTCTCGTATGGTACTGGAAGCGTCCGCGCTCACTCCCCGAAGGGCAGTGGGCTCGGCTGATGCTGCTGGCGTTCGTGGGGATCTTCCTGCTGCTCGGCGTCGTACCTGCCCCCATGGCGACGCGAGTGGCGGCGAGCTCCCTGCCGGGCACGGTTCTTCTGGTCTGGTTTGCCGGCTCGCTGCCCAGGGCCGGGCGCAAGCTTTGCGCCGCGCTTGCCGGCGCCGTGCTGCTGATCGCGCCCGCGGCGGTGTTCGTTTCCCAACGCCAGCCCTGGGTGGCCTTACCCACCGCCCATGGCGAGTTGGCGATTGCGGATTCCAGCATCGAGGAAGAGTATCGCTGGATTCGCGATCACACCTGGCCCGGCGATTATTTCCTCAGCAGCGCCACCATGGTTTACTTCAATCTTGATCTTCGCAACCCGTCGCCCGTGACGTTTCTTTCCGACTCGGGCTACAACACTCCCGAGCAGGTGAACGAGGTTATTCGCGGCCTTGAGCAACACCAGGTCCGGTATATCCTGTGGCTGACCCAGGTTCTCGGACCTGACCCGGTCCGTCCCACCCCTCCGCAGCATCCCAGCCCTTTACGCGATTACGTGCGGACCCACTACCAATGGGTCAGAACCTTCGCCAACACCGATGAAATCTGGGAACGAAACGCGAGGAGAGCAGAGTAGACGTCCGCAGTTTGGGCGGCGAGAACAAAGCTTCACCACAGAGGCCGCAGAGAGTCACAGAGAAGGCTTTTCTGCCCTTTTTCTCAGTGTCTCTGTGGTCTCTGTGGTGAAGCCTTTGTTTGGGTTGCCGCTCTGCCGCGTTGTGAACCCGGCGTGAAACGCTTTTGGGCGCCGCGCACTTGCAAGCCTGGCCTTCCTCTGGCGCCATGAGACTTAATTTGGTGGCACCGCCACTCTTGGCGGTGCATGCGCCGCAGTGCGCACGTGACCCCTCACCCGCCCCGATGGATCGGGACGGCCTCTCCCCTCGGAGAGGCTGTCGGTTTTTCTTGGCGCGCACGCGCGCCATGTTGATTCACCACCTCGCCAGGGGGAGAGGTTGACCCGTCTGCTGACGGGAGGGGGCCCCACGTTCTGCTTGTCGTGGGGGTGAGGGGTATCTTCGGCGCACACCAGCGCGCCAACTTGGTGTTTCCCCATCTACCACCTACGGCCTACCATTTACCGCCTTGGAGGCAGAAAGCCACCGTCGCAGATACCGAGAGCCGGGCTGGCTGGCGCATGGCGAGCACAGCCATGCGACCCGCGGCCCTCGCCGCGCACGCGGACACTTTCTATGTGGACACCGACGCGCGTCATTTCGAGCCCCCGCTGCCTTGATCAAGTTTCGGGACGCAGGGCTGCGCTCGCCCTGCGCCAGCCCGCGGCACGTCCTCCCTTGCGCAGTTATTGTGTACGATAGGATGCGCTGCGACTCAGAGGAAACTGATGTTGAGGATGCACAGTATAAGATCCAGTACACGATTGCGTCCTCCCCATTTCGCAAACAGTATTTCTCCGCGGTCGAGAGCAAGGAGCCTTTCGCCAAAGGTGATGACATTTTCAAGGTGCACGCCGCCAGAGACGTTGCGAACGTCACGGGGACGGAACTCGTCGTCGAGAAAGCGGACAAGGGTAATTGGCATTTCGAAACCGAGCTCTTCACCAACGGCTACAAGATCTTCCAATTTGTCGTCAGACCGTTAAACAAAGGCAAAAAATAATGGGGTGCCGGGCTCTCTGTAATGGCGCGCCGAGCAGCACAAGAGTTACGCGAGGCAGTCGTCAGCCCGGCGGCTCGCGGGTTTGGCGATAGACGGGTTCCCGAGCCTTCTCGCCTTATCATCGTCGCGGAGCTTCATTCCGGTGTGAACTGCTGTGGGCTGGGACACGGACCACGTCTCCGGTTTGTCGCAAGGTCATGGGCCGCTGAACCTAAATCGCCCTTGAAATCCCATTGATCCCGCGGCCTACCCCCTCCCTTTCACCGTGGTTGCCTTCTTCGCCGATTGGGCTATACTGAGGGTCATGGATCTGGAACGGACGATGCAGTTTATTGTCGAGCAGCAGGCGCAACTTACCGCGTCCGCGCAAAAGCACGACGAGCGGTTGGCCAGGATCGAGGAGCAACTCGCCCAGACCGCCGAGCGGTTTGCCCAGATTGGCGAGCAAGTTCACAAGCACGATCAGCAAATAGGGTCGCTGACCGATCTGCTGGGTTTGTTGGCGCAGGGCGAAATCCGCCTCAATCGGCACGTCGAGAGCCTGGAGAGCCGCTGGTCAGAGCGACTGGAGAGCGCGGAGAGCCGCTGGTCAGAGCGACTGGAGAGCGCGGAGAGTCACTGGGCTGAACACCTGAAGAACGCTGAGAGCCGATTGGCCGAACACCAGAAGGGCATCGAAACCCGCTGGGCGGAGCGGATGGAGAAGGCGGAAACCAGCCAGCAGGAAATGCGTGTTGCCATGACCAGCCTTGCTCAGCGCCTTGACCGCTTCATCGCGGGGCTTGACGGTAACGGCCACCACCCCGCCTGATTTTCCCCCCTGCCGCTGCTTAAGTGCGTTTCACACCGAGGCCACAGAGGTTCGCACAGAGGGCACAGCGAACTGCCTGCTTTCTCTGCGTTCTCCGTGCGAGCTTTTCTCTGCGACCTCTGTGTGAAACGCTTTTAGGCGCCCGGACTTGCAAGCCCTGCCTTCCTCTGGCACCATGAAACTTAATTTTGTGGCACCGCCACTCTTGGCGGTGCACGCGTGGCGTCGCGGGCGAGACCCCTCACCCCCACGACAAGCAGAACGTGGGGCCCCCTCCCCGAAGGATCGGGGCGACCTCTCCCCTGCGGAGAGGTTGTTTGCCTTTGTCGGCGCCCACGCACCGGAGAAACCGCCAACTTCTCCCCGTGGAGAGTTCGTTTCTTGGAAACTAAAGACACCACGGGTTCACTGGACGTGTAGGTTTTTTGTTCAGGACGCGTCGCCGCGTGCCGCGTTTGCATCGAAGGAAAAGAAAGATCGGCACAGGCATGAGTGCCTGTGTCACTCTAAGGCTCCATGAAGTGGCTCGACTCACCGATTGACGAAGCAACCGCCCGGTCCCTGGCCCGCGAACTTGACATCTCCCCGCTGGTCGCGCGCCTGCTGGTGCAGCGAGGGATGGCCGACCCCGCCGCCGCGCAGGCGTTTCTTTGTCCCAGTCTCGATCAGCTTCACCCGCCGGAACGGATGGCGGGGATGCGCGAGGCGGTGGCGCGCCTGCGCCGGGCCGTCGAACAGCGCGAGAAAGTCCTGATCTACGGCGACTACGACGTGGATGGCACCATGGCCGTGGTGGTGCTGCTCACCGCCCTGCGCATGTTGGGGGCGGAAGTCGAAACTCACGTTCCCCACCGCCTGACCGATGGTTACGGCATGCGCGTGCCGGTGATTGAGGAGGCGGCGGCCCGGGGCTTCCGCCTGGTGATCAGCGTGGACACCGGCATTCGCGAGCACGCCGTGCTGGAGCGCGCGCGCGACTTGGGCGTGGACTGCATCGTGACCGACCACCACCTGCCCGACGGCCACCTGCCCCCCGCCTGCGCCATCCTGAACCCGCGGCGGCCGGATTGCGATTACCCCGAAAAGTCGCTGGCGGGCGTGGGCGTGGCATTCAAGCTGGCGCAGGCGCTTCTGGCAGACAGGATGTCGCCAAAACTGCTCCAGTCGTTCCTCAAAGTCGTCTCCATCGGGACCATTGCCGACGTTGTGCCCCTTTTGGGTGAAAACCGCGTCATCGCCCGGTTCGGACTCGCGGCCCTGAAGCAGCCCTCGCAGTCGGGCCTGGCCGCCTTGATTGAGCTTTCCGGCCTGGCGGGCAAAGAGATCAGCGCCGGGGACGTGGCTTTTCGGCTGGCGCCGCGCCTGAACGCCGCCGGCCGCATGGAAGACGCCCGCGACGTCATCGACCTCTTTACGCTGGCGGACCCGGTCCGCACCCGCTCCATCGCCGAACGCCTGGAGGGCCTGAACCGCGAGCGGCAACGGGTGGAGGAGGAGATTCTGCGTGCGCATCCTGGAGCAACTCGAGGCACGCACCGATCTAGCCCAGCAGTATTCGCTGGTCCTGTCCGGCGAGGGCTGGCACCGCGGCGTCATCGGCATTGTGGCGCAACGGGTTGTGGAGCGGTATCATCGTCCCGCCCTGGTGATCGGCGTGGAAAACGGCGTCGGAGTAGGCTCGGGACGGTCCATCAAGGGGTTCCACCTGCTGGATGCGCTCACCACCGTGGGCGACCTCTTCCAGCGCTTCGGCGGACATGCTCAGGCGGCGGGATTCGCGCTCGAGACCGGCCAAATTCCCGACTTGGCGCGGCGCTTCGAAGAGCACGCGCGCGGCGTCCTGAAGCCCGGTGATCTCGAACCCGTCCAGCGCGTTGACGCCGAGCTGGATTTGGCCGACGTGGACTGGCCGCTCTTGGAAGACATCACGCGGCTCGAACCCTTCGGCATGGGCAACCCCACGCCGGTGTTCGGGGCGCGCGGCGTCCGCCTGCTGGCTCCGCCACGCGTCCTCCAGGAAAAGCATCTAAAAGTAAGAGTGGGCGAGGGAGCACGGATGCTCGACGCTCTGGGCTGGAACTGGGCCACACGCGCGCCGTTATTGACCGCAGGACAAAAAGTCGATTTGGCGTTCACCGTCGAGCAGAACAACTACCAAGACATGGCCCGTCTGCAACTTGTGGTTAAGGACCTGGTGGCGTCGAGCGGCGCGCTCTAGTGGGAGACAGCGGAATAACCAAGGTGCTTCCCGGCGCCCGGACGGCACCGCCAGATTAAAAAAGAGGAATTCGTGGGAACCCGAGCGATAGGGCTGGGACGAAACCGGCGGCAAAGGTGGCTGACCGCGCTGGTGGTGGCGGGCATTTCCGTCACCGCGCTGGCCGTGGGTGTGACCTACTGGAAGTCGAACAGCCATCAGAGCGCGCCGGCCAGAGTCTTGCCCAGTCCTGCTCCAGACGTGCAAAAGCAGAGCGCGGGGTTCACGTTCACGCGGTCGGATAAGGGCCGCGCCGTCTTCACCGTTCATGCCGCCCGCGCTGTGTCATACCAGCAAAGCAAGGCCACGACCTTGGAAGATGTGACGGTGCAAGTCTTCGGCCGCACCGGTGATCGCGATGATATCCTGCGGACGCAGAGCTGCGAGTACAACACGTTGACGGGCGATCTGGTTAGCGATGGGCCGGTGGCCATTGAGCTGAGCGCGCATTCAAGCGACGTCCCCGGCGCGGGCTTAAGAGGAAGGCATCGGATCTCTCTGGAGACTTCCAAGGTCAGCTTTCAGCAGGACGATAAACTGGCGGAGACCGACGAGCCGGTGACGTTCCACATGGGCCCCGCCTCTGGCACCGCCGTGGGTATGATCTACGCCACGATGGAGGGTTGGCTGGAGTTAAAGAGTGACGTGGTCGTGAATCTGGCCCAAGGGACAGCAAAGACTCCGCAGCCGCCGATCCACCTCAGGGCGTCGGCGCTTCGCTACAAGAAAAGATGGGGGGCAGGTGACGCTCACAGGTCCGGTGGAGGTCACCCAAGCCCAGCGGCGCGGCGTCGCGGACGGTGCCGAGATCAAGCTTGACGAGGACAACCACGTGTCACTGGTCAATCTGCAAGGCCACGCTCAGGCCCTCGATCCCGTGCGCGGCGTCGAACTCCAAGCGGAGCGCGTGCACGGAGACTTTGACCCTGTCACCGGACAGTTGCGGCACGTGAGGGCGGAGAACAACGTGACGGGACAGTCCCGCGGCAAAACAAGCACAAGCCATTGACCGCCCAGCGAGTGGACATCGATCTGGGCGGCAAGCACCCGCAACCCCTCCAGGGTGTGGCGTCGGGCAACGTCATCATCAGCCTGGAATCGCAGCCGGTGCTGAACATCCGGCAAAAACGGCGGTAGGCAAGAAACCGGAGAAGAAGACTCTATCCGCCAGCGAAGTGCATTTCAGCTTCCGGCCGGACACACACGGCCTGAAGGATGCGGA
>CAVRBF010000020.1:0-10394 GCA_963719115.1 uncultured Acidobacteriota bacterium
CACCGGACGGGCGGGTGAGGGGGCACGTCCCAAGCTTCAAATGCGGGAACTATCAACCTCCCACTGCCACCCGGCCGATCCGGACGAGCTCCCAACGGATCAGGCAAACTCAAAGCCCCGGCACTTGTCGATTTCGCACTGGCTGCGGTTAAGGTAGTGGCGTAGCTCTTCCAAATCGTACTGCCGAGCCAGTTCGCGAGCGCTCACGCCGGGCCGCCGGGCCTTGAGCACAAACCAGCCTTCCATGGCCAGCCACTTCTCCTGGGCCACGTCTTCGCCATGCTCCTTGAGCAGCTTGTCGCGCTTCTCCGGGATGTTCAGGTCCTGGTGAAAGATGCAACGATCGAGGTCCAAAGTGACCCGCGTAACATTGGTTCGGTCACCTCGATTGTTGTGGTCGTGGACCAGTTGCTCACCATCGATATCGAATACCAGGCAATCCGGCACGTGCGTGGCGCTCACGATGTAATAGTGGTAATTGATGGCCTGAGCCTGGAGCGACCGTCCGGCGGAATAGGCGCTGGGCCAGATGATAAGCTCGGCTCCCAGGTTCGCAAACCGTTGCCACAGCGCGCCCCAGTTCACATCGAAGCAGATCGCCATGCCCACTCTGCCGAAGTCCGCGTGGTAAACGAGCGCCGCATCGCCCGGCAGCACCGGATTGGTTTGCAGACATTCCGCTTTCCAAACAGGGTAGAGCTTGTTGTAGATGGAAACCACCCGGCCGTCGCGGTCAAGCAGAACAGCGGAATTGAAACGCCGCGCGCCGTCTTTGCGGTCGATCGGGCAGACAACGTAAGTCCGATGCTTCCGCGCCAGTTGAGCCATGGCGCTGACGGTGGGGCCATCCAGCGTTTCCGTGCTCGCGTCATTCTGCCCGCGGCAGGTTTCCGGAATGGCAATCAGGTCGGCGCCCCTGGCCCCTTCCGCATCCACCATCGCCGCGATTTGTTCCAGGGGAAGGTGCGGAGGGAACCCGATGCTGACCACGCGCACCGGCCGCCCGATCTGATCGACGCCGGCTCCGGCGGGCGGACCCGTTTGCTCGACCGCCAAAGTGGGCTTTGAACTCTCGATGCCCAAGCCGGTAGCCAGGCTACTGATTCCTGCTGCCGAGCCCTGCAAAAATGCGCGCCTTTTCATGGCCAGACCTCCTCGCCCACGATCAAGAGCGGTGAACTGAGTCGATACTACAGCCGCCTCAGACCAGCGTCAATGGCCCGCTCTGAAGGTCCAGGGGTGCTATATTTGAGTTTATGGAACTGCACCAACTGAAGAAGCTGGACGACTATCGGTTTCTGATCCCGCGCGGAACCAAGCCGGGAATGTTGACGGACGCGCTCATCTTCACGGACGAGCGGCTGTTGCAGGACCTGCTGAAGGACCTCTCGCTTGAGCAGGCCGTCAACATGACGATGTTGCCCGGCATCGTGGGGCCGGCGCTGGCCATGCCCGACATCCACCAGGGATACGGATTTCCCATTGGCGGCGTGGCAGCCACCGATCCGCACCACGACGGCGTAATCTCGCCCGGCGGCGTGGGGTTTGACATCAATTGCGGCGTACGACTGCTCGGCAGTTCGCTGACGCGCGGGGAGGTGAACACCAAGATCCGCGAGCTGGTGAACCAGTTGTTCCGCGATATTCCCTCGGGTGCGGGGCACGGCGGGAACGTCCGGATTTCCTATCCCGAACTGGATCATCTGCTACAAGCGGGCTCCGGGTGGATGGCCGAGCACGGGTACGGCCGCGGAGAAGACCTGACCCACTGCGAGGAGAACGGAGCCATCGAAGGCGCCGACCCGGCAGCCGTGAGCGACCACGCGAAAAAGCGCGGCATTTCCCAGGTCGGCACGCTGGGCTCCGGCAATCATTTCCTGGAAGTGCAGTACGTGGAGCGCGTGTTTGACCCGAGCCGTGCCGAGGCGCTGGGCTTATACGCGGGTGAAGTCGTGGTGCTGATTCACTCCGGCTCGCGCGGACTGGGCCACCAGGTTTGCACGGATTATTTGCGCGAAATCGGTCCGGCAATGCGCCGCTACGGTATTGACCTGCCGGACCGCCAACTGGCCTGCGTGCCGGTCAACTCGCCGGAAGGGCAGGCCTACATCGGCGCCATGCGGGCCTCGGCGAATTTTGCCTGGGCCAACCGCCAGGGTATTACGCACTTAACCCGCCAGGCATTCAAACGCATTTTTGGCGAGCAGGAGGAACTGCGCGTCATCTACGACGTGTGCCACAACATCGCCAAGCTTGAGCGTCACCGGGTTGACGGCCTCGAGCGCGAGGTGATGGTGCACCGCAAGGGCGCCACTCGCGCGTTTCCGCCCGGCCATCGCGACGTCCCGCAGGTCTACGAACACGTGGGCCAGCCCGTGCTGATTCCGGGATCGATGGGAACTGCGTCCTATGTGCTGGTGGGGGCGGAGGGCGCCATGGAGGAGAGCTTTGGCACCACCTGCCATGGCGCCGGCCGCGTGATGAGCCGCACCGCCGCCAAGAAATCGCGCTTCGCCCAGGATGCCAAGCAGCGACTGGAGGATCTGGGCATCATCGTGCGTGCCGACTCGCGCGACGGCATTACGGAAGAGATTCCCGAAGCCTATAAGGATGTGGACGCGGTCATCGACGTGGTCCACAACGCCGGCCTTGCCCGCCGCGTGGCGCGACTGAAGCCGATGGGAGTGATTAAAGGATAGGGATTCGGGGCACGGGACACGGGATTCGGGATTGGGGACCAACTCTGCGCTTTTCTTTTTCGCTTCTGTGTCAAGACTACAACGGAGGAACCTGTTTATGCGCATGCACCATCCACCGCATCCCGGGAGCGTTCTGCGGGAGTATCTGGGGCCGGTGTCTGTCACCGATGCTGCTCGGCATCTGGGGATCACGCGGACAGCGCTATCGCGTGTCCTCAACGGAGCCACGGGTATTTCCGCCGATATGGCACTACGACTATCAGACGCTCTCAATACCAGCCCCGAGCTATGGACGGGGATGCAAGCGCAGTTTGAATTGTGGGAAGCTTCCCGTCGGCGACGGCCCAAAATCGCTCGCCTCGTATTGGCCCACGGAAACTAGCTGGCGCCGGGCTTGGAGGAAGACCGTGGCAGACCGCAATCGTTCCTTGGAAGCGCTCGAAAGGCAGCACGAGAAGGGCTATCGTCGCAAGCCCGAGGACCCTGCTGTGGGCAAGGTTGGCGAGAAGATGGCAGCCGAAGTCTGGCCCCAGGAGAGCTGGGATGACATTTGGTTGTCCTCCATACCAAAGCGTCGCCGAAAGCGTACCCTGAATAAAGTCGTGCTCTCCCCCCGCCACCCCTAAGCCCGAAAATCGTCAATCGGCAATCGTCAATGTCTTACACCTGCTGCGCCAGATAATTCTGAATCCCGATGCCCTCGATGATGGAAAGTTGATCTTCCAGAAATTCCACGTGCTCTTCTTCGTCGGTCAGGATCACCTGGAGCAGGTCGGCGGAGGCGTTGTCACCGGCTTTGCGGCAGGCGGCGATGCCCTCGTTGTATTCCGCCACGGCGTTCTTTTCCAGCGCCAAATCGTTCTGGAACTGTGCTTTTACGTCCTTGCCCACGACGAGTTTGGGCATGTCATTCAGATTCGGCGTGCCTTCCAGGAAGAGAATTCGCTCGATGAGTTTTTCCGCGTGCTTCATCTCGTTGATGGATTCTTTCTTGGTGTGATCAGCCAGCTTTTTGTAGCCCCAGTTCTCGCACATTTCCGCGTGGATGAAGTACTGGCTGATGGCCCCAAGTTCCTCCTTCAGCATTTTGGCCAAGACCTCAATGACTTCCGCTTTGCCTTTCATGTTGACTCCTTTGGATGCAAATTCTCTTCGTCGGGCAAGATACAAGAGATAGATGGAAAAACAGCGTTCGTCAAGGGGAATGCGCGCCTGGACACCGCTATGATTGACGTCGTGACGCCGGCTTCCAGCCGGCATCAGGAGGTTCTACAATTTGGGGCCACGGAACGGGGAAACACCGCTTTCCGAGAACTACCACCCTCTTCAATTTGCACTACCAGCGAACCGAACTGTCATCCTGAGGCCGTGCTTCAGGCCGAAGGACCCCCGTATTTCGTACTATCCATGAGCGCCGAGGGGACGTGGCGGGCAGCGTGGCGCTCGCGCGCCCTGCTACCTGTAAGCAATGAAAAGGGTCCTTCGCCCTGAAGTACGGACTCAGGATGACAGTGCCATCAGTAGGCATCTACACGACGATTCCCGGGAATGGCAACGAAAACTTTCTCTTGAACTGAAGAAACTCCAGATGCCAGTTTCCAGCCTGCTCCTGTACCGGCTGGAAGCCGGCGCTCCGACCCCGACCGCGACAGGACCCGCTCCCACGGTCGCCGCCCTTCAGCTCTTCCCCTCGCCATTGCGCTTTTCCCGCACGTGGGCGATCAGGTTGCGGACGCTGTCGGCCAGTGCCACCACTTCGCCATGGCCTTTCACTTCGAACTCGATTTCATAGTTTCCCGCCGCCGCGTGGTCAACGGCCTCTCTCAGGTCCGTCAGGGGCTTCACCACCTGGCGCGGCAGCAGGAAGCTGACCCAGATGCTGACGATGAGCGTAATCACGGACAGGATTCCACCGATCACCTCAGCGTGAATCAGCAGGGCGCGTGCCCGGGCGTGATCCCTTTGCACGCGCTGCCAACTGCGGCCTTCCAGCGCCGTGGACTGGTTGATGATTTCCTGGCTTGCCGCCGCCAGGTCGAGTGAGATTTGGCGGATTTGCGGATCGTTCTGCTCCATTTTTGCCGCTACTTCCGCGTCAAAGGACTCCACGCGGGCGCGCAGCATCTCGATCAAGACGGAGCGGCTTTCGCGGCTGGACTTGTTCAGAACCTGGTCCAGGTCCCTCTGATAGTTGCGCACCACCTGCCGCAGGCTTTGGATGGGAGGCACGTTGGTGCGCCCCAACCGGTCCACGGCGCGGTTGAAGTTCAAGTCGGTAGATGGTGATCTGCTCCTCCAGATTGTCGAAGGCGGCCGTTTCCTCCGGCTGCAGCGCCCGGCAGGTCTGGATGGTCTTTTCGAGCTGGGCCAGAGCTTCCCGATTGCGCGCGATGTCATCGGGGTCATGCAGAAGGAAGTAATTGGTTTCGGCGCGGCGGGCGTCCAGCATCTGGATGGAAGCGCGCTCGGCATTGGTGGCCACGGGGGCATCGACGTTCACAATGCGGTCCACGATCGAGCCCATGGCGAACAGGTAATAGACGGCCAGGAAAATGACCGGCACCAGGATCAGGCGTACCAGGCCCAGGCTCATCGCCACTCGGCGGCGAAGCGAGAAGCCTTGCAGCAGAACCCTGAACGATCGCCGCGAACGCCATGGCATAAGTCAGTGTCTCCGCCGGACAGAAGCAGCAACTTCACTTCAACTATACACGGCGACATTAATGTCTGCGCATGGGGTTGTAGCGGCGGTCTCCGACCGCCGGCGTCGATCGGAGATCGACGCTACAATTTATGTCGCACAATATACCTCATGGCTGACGGCGGAATCTTACTCCAAAATCTTCCCGGCAAGGGGCGAATTCGATGCATCGATGGCGAGGGGTGTCCTCCGGTTCTCTGCCGCCCACTCACCAACCACGTAGCCACGGTCAGTACCTTCCTGACCGTGGGTTCTTCTCATGCCAACCACTCGCCCGCTGCGCAGCGGAGAAGCCCACGGTCAGGAAGGTACTGACCGTGGCTACGTTGCTACGTTGGTTGTCCGCAAATGTCTCTCCAGCAGGCGATGGAACTTTTCCCCCCGGCAATTCGTATTCTGAGATAACGGCAGTTGACAACACGGAGGACTCAGCATGTTTTGCCACGAGTGCGGAAAAGAATATACCCAACGGGTCAATTTCTGCTGCCAATGCGGCGCGGCCCTGGTGACGAGCAGCACCAGGCCGGCGAAGAAGCTCGCTCGATCGCGGACCGACCATAAAATCGCGGGTGTGTGCGGGGGATTTGCCGACTATCTTGATTTGGACGTCACCCTGGTGCGCATTCTTTGGCTGATGTTGGCGTTCGTGGGCGGCTGGGGAGTGATCGGCTACATCATTGCCTGGATCGCCATGCCGGAAGAGCCGTTATCGAAACCTGCCAAGGCGGCCCCGGAAGCGGCCATGCCCCAGGCGGCGGCGAGTCTGTGAAGCCTTAGCGCTCAAGAACGTCCTTGTAGTAGTTCAGAGCCACCTTCTTGGGTTCGCGGTCGAGAAGAATGGCGATCTTGCGGGTGGAATTGCCGATCACCGCCACCTGATTCAGCCGCACCATGCCATTGCCAAAATCGGCGAAGATCGGCACGAACATAGCGAAGTTGCCGTCCACTTCGCTCTGGGTAATCTCCGCCTCCACGCGGACTTTGCCTCCGCTCTGGCGCTGCACGTCGTATTTGAACTGATAGCGCGGGACCTGCGTGCCGAAAACCCATTCGCGGAAGAACCAATCGAGCCGCCCGTTCTGCTGAAGGTCCAACTGCTTCGGCAGGTGTTTGTCCACGATGGCCTTGAACGATTCCGTGGAAGCGGGCGCCTCGCGGTGACTCTCCACAAAGTCGTGCATCATGTCGATAAAGGCCTGGTCGCGGTTGCCGGCGCCTTGATCTTCATACATCATTGACCGCAGCATCAGCAGAATGTACGCCCCCTTGGAATAGGTGTCGCCCTGATAAGCGGAGCGGGAGCGCGGAGAAATGAGCCGCAGTCCCAGCCACAGCGGGCCGGCGTCGTTCGGTGAAACGCCGAAGTTATTCTGTTCCAGGATGCGCTTCCGCTGGCGTTCCCAGAAGGCAATGTAATCCTTTTGCCACTTCGGCCCCATGGCTTGTTGCAAGAACAATCCTGCGGCAAACTCGGCAAATCCCTCGGAGAGCCACTGATCGTGATAAGACGCCCAGCCCACGGCGTGGCCGAACCACTGGTGCGCCACCTCGTGCGGCGTCACTTCCTGCACAAAGCCCGTGAAATTGGTATCGATATGGCCAAACAGCATCCAGCGCTGGGTGGAATCAATGTAAGCGGAAATGGGCAGGTACACCAGGTTGGGCCATGATTGTCCGAAGTTGAAGTCGGGCTGCTCGGTAATGGCGACGTTATCATACGGCGATCGGCCGAAATAGAGCGTACAGACCTGCATCTGCGCGCGCGCCTGGTCAAGGGCGTACTTGGTCATCGCGCCCGGAGCCATGCTGCCCAGAGCGCCGGATTGGTACGGCATCAGGCTGCTGGGCAGATCGGGCAGGTAGAACCCCGAGATGTCGTAGTGAGTGACGGTGTCGGGCCACTCCATCATCTTGTACTGACCGTAATTGAAGCCCGCCACGGCCACCGGTACGGGCGTGACCCAGTGGGAAACGGCGAATTCATCTTCGCTGGATTCTCCCTGGAGCTTGCCCACGCTGATCACAACGTTGTGGCGCGGCACTTTGAAGGTGAGGTCGTAGAGCGCCTTTTCCCCAAAGCCGTTCAGGTTGGGATACCACGACGTGCGCGCGCCCACGTAGTAGCTCCCGTTGCCGGCATTAAATAGGACTTTATCGCCGGCGTACTCGATGGTGATCGCATGCTCCTGCCCTACTTCCAGGGGGGCGTCCAGAATGGCGTAGAACGACCCGTCCTGCTTTCGATCCTCCTGGATGTAGTGGAGGTCGTGGCCGTCCTGGTCGGTGACGCGCGAAACGCGCAGAGAAGGGAGCAAGCCGAACTTCATCACGCGCTCGCCGGGCGCCAGCGGCGCAAAGGTAATTTTGGCGCGGCTGAAAAGGTGGCCGTTTCTGGCGATAGCGGTTTCAATGTTGTAGCGATGGGTGGCAAACAGCCGCCGGTCCTCGCGTGAACTCGCGGTGCGGGCGTTCAATTCCGTTATCAGGTGCTGGGAATACCAGATGCCGTCGTCCAAATCACCGCCATTGCAGTTGATCAGCGCCACCTCCTCGGGAGAATCGAGTTGCGGGATGGCTCCCACGCGCTCGCGCAAAAAAAAGCGCAGGTCCTTGTGCGGCGCGCCGTGCAGGTAGGCGTTGAAAAACGTGGGATGTTTTGGGTTGTAAATCGCCGCCAGAACGTCAGCGTCCACATTGTCAATCGTCTCGTCTTCCAGGATGGCCTGAGTGAACCCCTCGGGAAGCTCGTGCCGATGCCGGACCTTTTCCTGCCAGGCATGATAGGCGGAGGCCGCCTCCGGGGGCGTGGCCACCGCGTCCGCGAGGGCCTGAGCGAATGTCGGAAACTGGCTGGGACTGAAGCGGAAGACGGCCTCGGTGAAATCCTCCTCGATGGTCTCATTTCCGGCGCGCCGTATCATCTCGCTGCGGTCGAGCATGACGACGGGCTTGAGCGTAAAGTGCCCCTTGCCGACGAAAATGGCTCCGGTGACAAATCGGTTGACCGGGTTGAGCAGGGTCATGGTACCGGAGGTGAACGTGAACGATCCGACGTCCATATTCATCGTGAAGTTGTCGCAGCGGTGCGTCTCCGCCAGGCCAATGTCGCGGAGTTGGCGGTATACCGAGTCGGTATTTGCAAATTCCCGCCCTTTCCCGCTGACGCTGACGTTGGTCTGCTGCGCGGCGAGCTTGAGCACAAGCTGGAGGTCGGCCGTGCCGTGCAGGTCCACGGAGGTGACCAGGGCCTCAAAGCCGTCCTTGGTGACGCGAACGGAGTATTGACCGGGGTCGAGACGCAGAGCGGTGAACCGGCCGGTGCTGTCTGTCGAAAGGAGCATCGGTGAGGTCAGCGCGCCGCCGGTAATTTCCACACGTGCGTCAGCCACCAGCCCACCGGAGGGGTCTTTGACGGTGCCCGAGATCGTGTCTGCCCACAGTGACGGAGCAATTGCCAGGCAGAGCAAGGCCAACATTGCCGCGGGCCGCGCCAGACCGCTCGACCGGCGCCGCAATCCGTGCAAGCACTGTAGATGGGGAGTGAGTTTTTGCGTACTCATGGCGGGCCTAGAGTACCGCCGCTCGAATCAGCGTACAAGAGACACCTTGTCCGCACGCGCCGGAATCGACCATTCCTGGTTTTATCCACCCACCGAACACCCTGTCATCCTGAGCTGCCAATTGCACTACCAACGAACCCAACTGTCATCCTGAGTCCGCTTTTCAGGACGAAGGACCCCGGTATTTCGTCTTACCCACGCGCACCGCGGCCGGCGGTGCAGTGACACGGCGCCGGCGCGCCGTGCTTCCTACGTGCCAATGACAAGGGTCCTTCGCTCTGAAAAGCGGAGCTCGGGGGGGAGGGCCCTGCCAGGATGACAGCGCTCTGAGTGTGCATCGGCGCTACGATTCCCGCGAATGGCAACCAAAACCTCCTTCCTCAAATGTGGAAATTCCAAAGCACTGCGCGCCGGCGGACCATGAGTCTAGTGAGCACTACCCAATGAAGTGACATGACCCCCTCGCCCCCGTCCCCCTCCCCCAAAGGGGCGAGGGGAGAGGTAGATTGAATTCACTCCCTCGCCCCCTCGGGGAGAGGGTGGCGCGCAGCGACGGGTGAGGGGGTTCGTTCGTCACCTCATAAGTAATGATCAGTAGTTTTCCTCCCCGCGCGCGCCGTCCCCCAAAATATTTTTTGCCCAAATTCCTACCGGTAGGAATTTGCTAGCCTCCCCCGCCGTTTTGGCGCGTCAAGTTGCTCGGAATAACCGCCGCACCGCCGTGGGCGGGTGGAAAGACGCACCCGGCAGGGCGGTGGGCTAGTACATTTTGACGGAGGAAACCATGTCCCTGATCAATCCCCACACTTTGACGGAGGAGGGCCGGGCGGCGCGGCGGCGCAACGGCGGCCGGTCGCGCGGCGCCGTGACCCCCGAAGGCAAGGAGCGTAGCCGTGCGGCGAACCTCCAGCACGGCCTGTATTCGAAGGAAAAAGAACAGGCATTGCTGGCGCTGGGCGAGGACCCGGCCGATCTGGCCGACCTGATTGCCGGTTGCTACCAGCAGTGGGACCCCACCAACCGCCAGGAGTGCGATCTGGTGGAGCAGATGGCGCAGGCGCAGTGGTGCAAGCGGCGCGCCGCCCGCCGCGAGGAAAACCTCCAGGCCCGGCACCTGGAAAAGGTGGCCGCCGACCGGCGGGAAAAGACCCTGCAGTTGCGCTACCACAACCAGGACCAGACCTGTTGGCTGTCGCTGGCCTACAGCTACGCTCTGCGCCCCGATTTCTACGCCACCCCCGGCTGCATCGCGCGGTTCCAGCAGGCCTTTGCGGGCGAGATGCAGTCGCGCCTGGAGGCGATTCTGGACCTGCTGCACCGCCTGCGCGCGCCCGAGCATCTGCCGGCGCCCGCCGCCACGCTCCTCCCGAGGCGACAACCGACGCCGGTTGGGCGGAGTTCCTGGCGATGGAGGCGGAGGAAGACGTGGACGAG
>CAVRBF010000021.1:0-23157 GCA_963719115.1 uncultured Acidobacteriota bacterium
GGCTGGCTGTTCTGCCACATTTAAGCTGAGGGTCGGGGCCAGCGGTGCCATGGATGCGCAGAGCCAAGAGGTAGGCCCTGTTGCCCGGTTGCAGGCAAGCGCGCTAGGCCGCGCCAGTGAAGTCGTGCCGGGATCGTCATGTTTCCCTCTCGCCAGCCAACCGCCCATCTTGCCGATCCAGCGCATGCGCCTCCTGGAGCGTGGGAGCGGTCTCAGGCCATAGTGCCATGAGGCCCAAGCGCTCCGAGCCCGCCACTCTTCCTCTTCAAAAGGTCGTCGCAGAGCCGTGTGGGCTGCCTCAGGACCCACCCGGCCAGCAGGTCGAACTCGCCAAGCCGCCCACCAGGATCAAGGGCCGGGCACCACCTGCAGGCTCTCCCGGTCCTCCAAAATTAAGTGCTGGATGCGGCGCCCGCTCTTGAGCGTGCGGATGATCACCTCGATCCCCCAGCGCATCAGCTGTGCCCCCCAGGTCCAGCCGCTGCGCAGGCATCCCCAGAAGCTTTCAGTCTGCCCATCGTCAGAAGCATCCGATCGGGGGGTTCTTTCACCCTGCCCGGTCGCCCACTTCCCGAGCGTAGACTGCCCAGACGCGCAAGGGGGAAGTTTAATTCTTGCCGGGGGCCGGAGCACCACCGGGGCAAAACGCACTTCCAGCTTGGCGCTACGAGCCGGGCGTGAACCGCGACGGGGGACGGCCACCGACAGCGTGCCCGCCATCGTCTCGGCCGCCATCCGCGCCCACAGTCCTGCCGCCTCGTCCTCGTGCTCGACCTGGCGCTGGCGGCTGCGTTCGGCGCGCACCAGCAACCCCGGTCCCGCGGCTCTTGCGCCGCTTCCTGGAACAATTCATAAAGGTCGGCTTCCCGGTCCCCGACGCTGATCGCCGGGTATGCGGACAAAGCTTCTGCGCCTCGGCGACGGCGCGATAGCTCACCAGCCACTTGCGGCTTTCCTTCTCTTCGATGGGCAGTTGGTGGCGGCGATGCCTCTTGCCCGCCTGCGCCGGATCGCGCGCCCGGCATTGCACGTTGAGCAACCCCAGCGGCGTACCCTCGGGGGTGAAGGCCATCGTGTCGTGCAGCACCAACCCCACCGCGCGGTTTGCGTGGTGTTGATGGGACCCGCTCCCTGCGGGGGATGGGCCGTATAATTCAGGGTGGTGGTGTCCTGCACGGCCAAGATCCGGGGTGCGAGCGGACCCGCTCCAGGGTTGACTCGAGGTGAGGTCGCAGTAGTTTCGGCATATCCACCTGGGGATTCCGGAAAAACCGGTAGGCCGCCTTGGTCTTCGCCGCCGAGCCCTGGGAAGCCTGCGGGATCAGTGCGCCCGGCTGGGCAAAGAAGTCGGCGGCCAGAGTGAACAACCGCTGTTGGAGCCGGGCATCGAAGAACGGTGCTCGCCCGAACTCCTCTTCCGTCCAGTCGGCAGGAGCCTCCGCCGGCGGCGTGCTGCCCAGGGCCACCTCCGGTTCCGCGCACAGCACCTCTTGCCAATGCTCGCTGAGCGCATACAAATAGATGTCCTTGGGACCTTCCGCCACCTTGCCGTTCGGATACGCCGTGGGCCGGGCGGCCGTCTGCCCGACCTGCCGCCAATTGGCCGCGCGATAGCAGGTGCCGGCGAAACGCCGCGGGTCCACAAACGTCTCGGCCAGTACCGGCGCATAGCCATAACGATCCGTCCAGTCCTTCCCCAGCCGCGTCAGGCACCGGCTCAGCACCCGCGAAGCCAAATTCCGCACGTGCACCCACGGCAGAATCAGAAACCGGCTATTACCCACCACCCGATGCAGATGGGCACGGCGCGCCGCCTCGCTCCAGCCGATGTACTTGTCGCGTTCTTTCATCCGCCATTGCGCCGCGCTGAAAGCCAGTGCTCCTACCCATCCGTGCCGCGAACTTTCCACCAAGTAGCGAATCTGCGCCCCGCACAGCGGCCCCTTGCCCAGATAATGCCACTGTTGCAGCAGGGCGTTCCAAGTCCGCGAAGCTTGGCTGTAGCGGCTGGAGACGGGGA
Source organism: uncultured Acidobacteriota bacterium (assembly GCA_963719115.1). Lineage (GTDB taxonomy): Bacteria > Acidobacteriota > Terriglobia > UBA7540 > UBA7540 > Bog-366. The sequence goes on from CAVRBF010000021.1 coordinate 2,021, forward strand.
GGATGCGAATCTCCCCCAGTTCCTCCAGCGTACAGCCAAGCTCCGGTGCCGCGCTGGGTCGATCCGCCGGCGGCTCGCACCGGGCGCGCCGGAAACAGGACGGGTCCGCCGCCGGCAGGACAATGAGCCCCTGGCGATGAAGCTCCAGAAGGGCCTTTCGGCAGCTTACCTCCTGCAGCTTGCCGTTGGCAGCTCGCCACCCCAGCCATGCGCACACCCGCCGCGACAGACCGCGCCGCGACAATGAGGGATCACCACTCAAAAGCTCTTTTATCCCCCCCATCGTTGCCGCACTGACTTCCCGACCGCAAACCCGCATGCACCATCTTTAACATCAGCCAGCCTCAGTGTCGAAGTGTGTCCAAGCGCCAGCCCCTCAGGAGAGGTTGTTGATTCTTCTGGGCGCCGGTCGCGCCCAATACGGAACAACAGCCTCTCCCCAGGGGCTGGCTGTATCCCACATTTAAGACTGAGGGTCAGGGGCCGGCGCGGATGCCATGGATACGCAGAGCCAAGAGGTAGCCCTGTACCAGGGTCGGCAAGCGCACTAGGCCGCGCCAGATGCAGGTGGTGCCGGGATGGTCATGTTTCCCTCTCGCCAGCCAACCGCCCATCTTGCCGATCCAGCGCGTCGCCTCCTGGAGCGTGGGAGCGGTCTCGGCCATCGTGCCGTGGGCCCAAGCGCTCAAGACCCGCCACTCTTCCTCTTTCAAAATTTGGTCGCAAGCCGTGTGGGGCTCCTCGCGACCCACCCGGGCCAGCCAGTAAACTCGCCAAGCCACCACCAGATCAAGGGCCAGGCACGCCTCCAGGCTCTCCCGGTCCTCCAAACGCCGATCCTCGATGCGGCACCCGCTCTTGAGCGTGCGGTGATACACCTCGATCCCCCAGCGTCGGCTATACCAGTCCAGCCGCTGGCAGGCATCCCCAAAGCTTTCGGTCTTTACCGTCGTCAGCAGCATCCAATCGATCGGTTCTTTCACCTCTGCCGGGTAGTCCACTTCCCGCGCGTACACCGCCCAGACGCGCAAGGGGGAATGTTTACTTCTTGCCGGGGGCCGGAGCACCACCGGGGCCAAACGCACTTCCAGCTTGGCGCTACGAGCCGGGCGTGAACCGCGACGGGGGACGGCCACCGACAGCGTGCCCGCCATCGTCTCGGCCGCCATCCGCGCCCACAGTCCTGCCGCCTCGTCCTCGTGCTCGACCTGGCGCTGGCGGCTGCGTTCGGCGCGCACCAGCAACCCCGGTCCCGGCGCCTCTTGCGCCGCTTCCTGGAACAATTCATAAAGGTCGGCTTCCCGGTCCCCGACGCTAATCAGCCGGGTATGCGGACAAAGCTTCTGCACCTGGGCGACGGCGCGATAGCTCACCAGCCACTTGCGGCTTTCCTTCTCTTCGATGGGCAGTTGGTGGCGGCGATGCCTCTTGCCCGCCTGCGCCGGATCGCGCGCCCAGCATTGCACGTTGAGCAACCCCAGCGGCGTACCCTCGGGGGTGAAGGCCATCGTGTCGTGCAGCACCAACCCCACCGCGCGGTCTTGCGTGGTGTTGATGGGACCCACTCCCTGCGGGGGATGGGCCGTATAATTCAGGGTGGTGGTGTCCTGCACGGCCAGGATCACGGGGTGCGAGCGGACCCGCTCCAGGGTTGACTCGAGGTGGGGTCGCAGTAGTTTCGGCATATCCACCTGGGGATTCCGGAAAAACCGGTAGGCCGCCTTGGTCTTCGCCGCCGAGCCCTGGGAAGCCTGCGGGATCAGTGCGCCCGGCTGGGCAAAGAAGTCGGCGGCCAGAGTGAACAACCGCTGTTGGAGCCGGGCATCGAAGAACGGTGCTCGCCCGAACTCCTCTTCCGTCCAGTCGGCAGGAGCCTCCGCCGGCGGCGTGCTGCCCAGGGCCACCTCCGGTTCCGCGCACAGCACCTCTTGCCAATGCTCGCTGAGCGCATACAAATAGATGTCCTTGGGACCTTCCGCCACCTTGCCGTTCGGATACGCCGTGGGCCGGGCGGCCGTCTGCCCGACCTGCCGCCAATTGGCCGCGCGATAGCAGGTGCCGGCGAAACGCCGCGGGTCCACAAACGTCTCGGCCAGTACCGGCGCATAGCCATAACGATCCGTCCAGTCCTTCCCCAGCCGCGTCAGGCACCGGCTCAGCACCCGCGAAGCCAAATTCCGCACGTGCACCCACGGCAGAATCAGAAACCGGCTATTACCCACCACCCGATGCAGATGGGCACGGCGCGCCGCCTCGCTCCAGCCGATGTACTTGTCGCGTTCTTTCATCCGCCATTGCGCCGCGCTGAAAGCCAGTGCTCCTACCCATCCGTGCCGCGAACTTTCCACCAAGTAGCGAATCTGCGCCCCGCACAGCGGCCCCTTGCCCAGATAATGCCACTGTTGCAGCAGGGCGTTCCAAGTCCGCGAAGCTTGGCTGTAGCGGCTGGAGACGGGGAGGATGCGAATCTCCCCCAGTTCCTCCAGCGTACAGCCAAGCTCCGGTGCCGCGCTGGGTCGATCCGCCGGCGGCTCGCACCGGGCGCGCCGGAAACAGGACGGGTCCGCCGCCGGCAGGACAATGAGCCCCTGGCGATGAAGCTCCAGAAGGGCCTTTCGGCAGCTTACCTCCTGCAGCTTGCCGTTGGCAGCTCGCCACCCCAGCCATGCGCACACCCGCCGCGACAGACCGCGCCGCGACAATGAGGGATCACCACTCAAAAGCTCTTTTATCCCCCCCATCGTTGCCGCACTGACTTCCCGACCGCAAACCCGCATGCACCATCTTTAACATCAGCCAGCCTCAGTGTCAAGTGTGTCCAAGCGCCAGCCCCTCGGGAGAGGTTGTTGAGGCTACTTGGGGCGCGACCGCGCCGAAGAAAAACCAACAGCCTCTCCCGTGGGGAGAGGCCGACCCGATCCATCGGGCGGGTGAGGGGTCTTTTTACCGGCTGCGGTCAGGCCCCTTTGAGGGGCCAGCAGCCGTAAAGCCTCCGGCTTTGCCGGAAGATACTTGCTGGACACACTCGCCGCGACAAATTCCCGAGCGAAGGCACTTTGCATTTTTCGCTTGACAAACGGCCTTGAGTATGATAGTCTACATTCGGTGGCTAATGATGTGGAAGACTGGAATTCAACTCGCCATGGCGCCGCGACGGCAACGTGTGGCGATTGCCCCGCCCGAAGCGGGCCTAGCCTCGTGGCATCGAGGTGGGGCCGCCAGATTGTCCGCTATTTTGTCCCGCCAGCCGGAAAAAACAAAAAAACAGTGAAAGAACCCGATGAGTTGCTGAAAACAAACCTACTTGAAAAGCGACAAAATTCCCTATGCCGATGAGTTTATGATTCAAAAGGACTTAACCTTCGGGAAAGGCTGTTTTCTGCCGTTTTCAATTTATCTCGATTAGTTTCAGTGCATTGCCGTTATTTTGGGCCCCGGTGACCAACATCGGATGTGCAAAATTCACGTCGAAATCGGGTGAAAAACGATGCTTTTGGGGGCCTTTTTTGTGACTCAGGTTCACGGGGCTGCTAGCCTCTCGGTGAGCGATTTCTTCGTTGTTCGCCGCTCTCTTTTCATGGATAGGGGAGCGATCGAAATCATCCTTGACCTTGGTTGACCGGCGATATACCTTAGAACATCGTATTATCGCGCGCATATGGCTGAGCATAAACAGGAAACGCCTCGCCGGAGGCTCATCGGTGTGATCCCGGCGGCCGGCCAAGGGAGCCGGCTGGCGCCCTTTACTTATCCCAAGGAACTCCTGCCCATCGTTTACAGAAAAGTTGGCAATGACAGTAATGTGCTGGCACCCAGGCCCGTGCTGCAATTCTCCCTGGAGGAGATGAAGTCGGCGGGGATCAGCGAGTGCGTGATGATCATTGCCCATTGGAAGTTGGAGATCGCGCGCGTGTTCAGCGACGGCGCGGCGTCAGGAGTTTCGCTCAGCTACGTGATGCGCAACACACCGCGCGGGCTGGCCGATGCCGTTGACGCTGCCTATCCCTGGGTGCGCGACTACGACGTCGCTTTGACTTTGCCGGACACATTAGTTTCACCGCGCGACGCCCTCCGTCAAATGTGGGGCGAACATCTACGGTTAAAATCGGATCTCCTGCTCGGGGTCTTTCCGACCAACAAGCCTCACGAACTCGGCCCCGTGCGGGTCGAGGGCGACGGAAAAGTGGTGGAAGTCCTCGACAAGCCCAAGACCACCGACCTGCGAAACACCTGGGGACTGGCCATCTGGTCGCCACGCTTCAGCGCTCTCTTGCACGAACGGGTGACCACGGCGCTGGAGGGCGACCAACCCAACCTTGGGCTAACCTTCCACCACGCGGTCCAGGCGGGGCTCAATGTGCGAGCGCTTTGCTTCGACGCCGGGGAGTATTTGGACATCGGGACACCGGAAGGACTGGGGCGAGTTGTTTCCGATGTGGGATTTTAGCCTCTCAACGTTTTCAGCCTCAACGCTGTAAAATCTTCGTGGGAAATAATGGAGAATAAGTTCTTTCGATGGCGAGGAGTCGACGCGAGTCCCACGCGGATCGTGCCCGCCGACGTTTTGCCCCAGCTTCCGCTGACGGACGCTCGATATTTTGTGCGGATTTTGCAACACCTCGATCGACTGCTGCCCGATGCCGGCCTGACCTTTTTTTTAACCTATCACTTGGACGATTTTCATGAGGCGATGGAGGGCGCGGTCGTTATTCTTCCCTGTGACGAGCAGCACCAGACGCCGGCTTATCATCGCCGCGTGAAAGCGATCTTCAAGACGGGTGGAATTCGGCAGGATCCGGTGGGCGAAACACTGCGGCTTCCAGCGCCGATTGCCTGGCGGATGCTGTTGCGCTACTCGCGCGATGCGGCAGTTCGCATCAAGCGGAAACTCCGGCCGGAATTGCGTACCCGGGTCAACACCCCCATATTCGAAATTCCTTTTGGCACGTTCGCGCTGGTGGATTACGACCCGCTGCCGATGGAGCAAAGGCCGGTGGACGTCTTCTTTGGCGGCGAGGCTCCCACCGGCTGGACGTTGCGTGCCAAGTTCATCGCTCGCCGGCAAATGGCCGCGGCGGTGGCGGCGGCGCGCGTGGCACTGCCGCAGTTGCGCCTGCAAGCCTCGGCGGCCGGCGCGGCGTCAAAGCAGTCGCTGGGTCCGGCGGCATACACGCAGGCGCTTGCCCATGCGCGCATCGCCCTGGCGCCCCGCGGCAACACCGACGCCGAATCCTATCGTATATTTGAGGCGGCCAAGTTGGGCTGCGTCGTGATCAGCGAAGTTCAGCCTTCCCGGTGGTACTTCGAGAATTGTCCTGCCATCATGCTGCCGAAATGGCCGGAATTACCGGATGTGTTGCGCGACCTGCTGAACGATCCGGCGCGCATGGTTGAACTCTCTCGTCGCACCCAACAGTGGTATGAAGAAAAAGCTTCGGAGGCGGGTGTGGCGAAGTTCATTGCCGAGAAGTTGACCGGCGTCCCGGCCTCCACTTCCGGAAAGGAGGTCGTGACCCATCTCTGAACTCCGCGGATTGTGCCCCGGCAAGCCCTGCCCGATCTCCGGATTCAAGACTTTTTCCGTATGCCTCTGGTCGCCCCCAAAATTGGCGTTGTCATCCCTACCGTTGGCCGTTGCGAGGAACTTCGGCGGATGCTGAAGAGTCTGGTGGGTCAGACGCGACAGCCCGAGGAGGTTCTGATCGTTGGGGAAGGGGAGGAGAATAGCAGGATACCTGCCGAATTCCCGCAACTCAAGATGCGCTTCATACACCTGCCGGGCTCTTCCATCTCGGAAGCGCGAAATCGCGGCACAGAAGAGGCGGCGCCTGGCATCCCGCTTATTGCCTTTATGGATGATGATATTGTGCTGGAGCCGGACGCTCTGGAAGCGATGCTGAATTTTTGGGCAGCCGCGCCGGATGATGTGGGCGGGGCCACTTGCAATCACATGAACCATCCGGAAGTGATGGCAGAGGGGATCAAGTCCTCTGCGTTGGTCGCCTGGCTCGGCTTGTATAGCCCGCAAAATGGGGCAGTTCTGAAGTCGGGCATTCACACCATGATCGGCTGTCCCCAAGGGACGATTTACGTAAGTTGGTTGCCCACGTATGCGGTTGTCTACCGGCGCGATATCCTTGCCCAATTTGCCTTCGACCCGTGGTTCAAGGGCTATAGTTATCTTGAAGACTTGGACTTCAGCTATCGGATCAGCCGGAAGCACAGGCTGGCAGTGGTGGCGAATTCACGCTTTTACCATTATCCTTCGAGTATTGGGCGCACCGAGCCCTACAAGTTCGGCAAGAAAGAAGTACTGAACCGGTTCCATTTTGTCGCCAAGCACTCCGAGCTTTCGCGGGTGGGCTGCGTGTTGACGATGGGACTGCGCTGCATTATCAGCGTCTCTTTGGGGTTGAAAGGTTTGGATGGATCGTTCTTCCGCCGCGCGGCGGGAAATCTGGCTGGCTTCGCCGGTCTGCTTACGTCGCAGCGCGGGTCCTTGGGATAATTCAATATGAATCTTTTCCGGCGGTTAACCTATCGAACGGAAGTTGTAAACCTGGCCAAACGGCTGGGGATGAGCAATATGCTGCGAAAGCTCTACTTCTGGTGGGCTCGTCCGAAGAGCGGTATCCTCAGACTGGAGTTGGCTGGAGTTAAGGCGCGGTTTTGCATTCGGACACCGGAAGAGCTGCGAATACTGGAGTCGGTCGGCGGTGCTGGTGGCGAAGACAAGGTGATCGCCGAAGTGCTTGGGTTCTTGAAGCCCGGGGATACCGTGTACGATGTTGGCGCCAACGTTGGGCTTTACACCGTTTTACTTGCGAAGACTGTGGGGGCCTCCGGGCAGGTGTTCGCCTTTGAGCCGGAAGCGAAGACCTGCGAGCACTTACAGGATAATCTCAAACTGAACGGGGTGGAGAACGTAAGGTGGTATCGCAAAGCACTAGGGGACACGTCGGGCAAGGGGTCCCTCTTCACCGGCGGAATCATAGGAGGCGGCAGCCTGATTCGGCACGAGGGCGACAACCAACAAGGCCAAGTCGTTGAAATTGTCCGAGGGGATGAATTCGTGGCCGCCGACAATCTTCCTACTCCCCGGGTAGTGAAGATCGATGTGGAAGGCTACGAGCACGGCGTTATCGCGGGTCTTCAAAACACATTGTCGAAGCCCGCTTGTGAGATGCTCTGCTGTGAAGTCCATCCCTCAATGTTACCGCTCCAAGTGACCCCGTCGGCAGTTTTGAGTTTGGTCGAGTCACTGGGCTTTAAGTCGATCCTGCAATTTCCTCGCTGGGACAAGACGTTTCACATCGTGGCTCGCAAGAGTGCCGCCTGACGTGATTGGGATGAAAAGACTTCGAATTTTAGCTTGCGCTTATGCGTGTTTGTTTGAGGATGGGGTGCCCGTCATGGGCGGGGAGGCGGTTCTTGGGTGGAACCTTGCTCACCAGCTAGGACGTTTTCATGACGTTTGGGTGCTCACGTCCGCCTCAAATCGACCTGGCATCGCCGCCGAACTGGAAAGTCGCCCTGAGAAAAACATCACCTTTGTTTATGTTGGGTTACCGCGTTGGGTGCGTCCCCTCTTAGGATTCCTTGGCGGAATTCAATTCTTTGCTTACCTTTGGCAGATACGAGCGTACTTCGTTGCTCGCCGACTGCACCGGGAGGTGCGGTTCGACGCGTTCCACCATCTGACCTACGCCAATGACTGGATGGCGAGTTACATTGGTGCGCTTTTGCCGGTTCCTTACCTGCGCGGACCTGGGGGCGGGTCTCATCGAACTCCCCCGGCATTTTTGCGGGAGTACACTTTCTCCGCCCGCATGTGGGAACGGTTCCGTGTTTTCGGTCAGTGGGTGCTGCGCCACGACCCCATCTTTATGATCGGCCAGCGTCGCGCCAAGGTGCTGCTGCTGTGCAACCGCGAAGCGGCGGAAGCCGTTCCCCAGCGATTCAAGAACAAGGTACAACTGTTCCCTGTCAACGGTTTCTCGGACGAAGATCTTCGGATCTTCTCGGAAGCCACAACATCGGGCGCAGGGCAGGGTAGCCACGAGGGCGGTGAGCCTCCAGGTCTGCGGACCGAACAAGCGCAGGCCGGAAGCGCCGAAGCCGCTTCCGTGCATCGGGGATTTGAAGTGCTTTCAGCCGGTAAACTTTTGGGCCTGAAGGCATTCCCGCTCGCCATCCGCGCCTTCGCCCGGTTTGCCGAACACCACGCTGATGCCCGGTTCACGATTGTGGGAGAAGGCCTCGAGCGCCCGCGATTGGAGCAACTGATCCGCGAACTGGGCACGGCGAAGCAGGTGCGACTGACCCGCTGGACGCCCCGTCATGAGTTGTTGGCGATGATGCGGCAGTGCGACGTCTTCCTGTTCCCTAGCCTTCGGGATGGCGGAGGAGCTGTGGTCGTAGAGGCTATGGCCGCGGGGAGGCCCGTCATCTGCATGGATCTGGCCGGTCCGGGCTTGCACATCACCCCGGAATGCGGCATCAAGGTACCTGCACGCTCTCCACGGGAGGCTGTTGAACTCATGACTCAGGCCCTCGAGACGCTCCATCAGGACGAAGAACTGCGTTTGAAAATGGGACAGGCGGGCCGGTTGCGGGCGGAACAGAAGTACAGTTGGTCTCACTTGGGCGAGCGGCTTCTGGAGATTTACCAGGAAGCGCTGGGCGCACGATCCTTCGAGGCATAGATCGGCAGTCACGTGGTGGACGCGCCGTTGCAGTTGCGATTTAAGTTCAGCCGGTTCGTTCCACCGGATCAACACACGCATCCCCGACAGATGTCCCGTCCCGACTGCGCTAGGTGGGTGCACATCGCCCCATGCCCTCTGGCCCGCGACAACAGCCTGCGCCAGAGCTCACCGAACTCCTGCAGTTGAAACCGGAGGACGTCAGCGAGACCCGTTCCGCCCTTCGCGCACTGCTGCTCCGACCATCAGGCCATCGCGAATGGAATCGGCGATGCCCTGAAAACTCCAGCGTGCGTATCGGCCCACCATCTGAACATTCAGTTCTTCCAGCCTTTTCAGAGCCGTGACCCGCCACCGTGATCCCGGCCAGGACCACGTGTAGGCGACGTCCACCCAGGTGGGGTCCACCACCTCTGCGTCGCCGATGAATCCCCACTCCTGCAACTCGGCGATGGTGGTGGCAGAGTACTTCGCTGTCTCTTCCGAAGAAGGACGGCAGCCGCCACGAAAAGCCTTCTCCACGTAGATGCTTACGCGATTCCTTTCCTGGCGGGATGAGCGGGGCAGGAAAGACGGGTCGACGTTGCTGTAAAAACCCACGCGGTGGAATCCCGCGGCGCTCGTCGGGAGATAAATCCAGTGGTCATGGGGACAGGCTTCGCCGCGCTCTGCCCCGATGTTCAAGACGAGAACCGAGGTGTAGGGGTCGGGCGGTTCGTCCAATCTGACGCCCAGCATTTCCACCATCGTGTTGAGGGGAAGTGTTGAAACCAGTGTGCGGTATGTAGTTTCCGTCCCGTCATCGCAGATTACCAGCCGGCGCTGGAGGTCGATTTGCGTGACGCGCTTTCCGGCGGAGATTTGGCACTGCTCGGCCATCTTTTCGGCCAGGACGTTCAGGCCCTGTTCCGGATAGACGAAAGAGATGTTGTATCCCACGGGCGCAGTGGCTTCAAAGGCCCCGCGTATGACTTGGGAGGCGTCGATGGGAGATTTGTAGGCGTCCTGAGGTGCGATTGTCTTCCACAGGCCCGCCGTATAGAGATCATGGAAGGGACCGAAAAAAGTCTCCGTCAACGTAGCACCAAAGCTTTGCACCAGCCATTCTTCCAGGGAGCGAGAGGGCTTCTTGCCGGTCTCCAGCATCTCCTGCAAAGCCCGCGTGCGAAAGTCCTTGCTCAGATAGCCCAAATGATTCTGCAGAGGGTAGGGCACGTAAAGTTGTTGTCGAGGGAAGAATACAGACGAAATGCGTTGGTACGTCTTTACCGGCGCCAGCTTGTTGATGAATCGGAGCACCGCCGGGTCGCCTCCGAAAATCCAGTGCCCGCCGCCGAGTTCAAAGCGATAGGCTTCGCCGTCTTCGGGAGCCTGCGGAAGTCTGATCTGAGTGCCGGGGCGGATGTAATAGGAAGAGCAGATTCCTCCCAGCGTCGGCTCAGCTTCGTAGACAGGCATGCCTGACGCCCAACCGGCTGCAAGTCCGGTTACGCCACCGCCAAGAATCATGCGTTCAACCTTCCGATCGATTTGCGCTCGCGCAGGATGAGCTTTTAACCTCCGCTAGCGTGTGTCGGGCAGCACCGTGAGCGCGCCGTACATTTCCGGCCGGCGGGCCGCGATGCGATCATATTCCCACTTGCCGGGAGTACGGACCACGTGATTGCGGTCGGCGCTGGCGGGATCAAGTTCCGCGTAGAGAATGGTCTCTTCCGTCTCGCCCGCCTCCGCCAGAAGATCTCCGTTGTAATCGACGATCTGCGAGTGGCCGGCGAAGGTGAATCCCCGTTCCTCGCCCACGCGGTCGCAAGCGACAACATAGAAGTGATTCTCCGTGGCGCGCACCGGCGGTGTGTGCAGCCACGTGTCGGAAGCCAGCGGCCAGTTGGTGGGAATGGCCAGAATCTGTGCGCCCTTCAACTTGAGGATGCGCCCGGCTTCCGGAAAGCTGCAGTCGTAACAGATGCTGATGCCGACCTTGGCGTGGGGAGTTGAGAAAATGGGAAACGGCAGGTCGCCGGGCTTGGTATGCCAGTCAACACCGATACAGGGAAGATGCAGCTTGCGGTACGTTCCGAGAATGCTTTCCGGCGTGATGACGGCGGCAGAGTTGAAGATCTGGTCGCCAGCGCGTTCTAATAGACCTACTACCACTGTGCAGTTGACTCGGCGTGCCGCTGCCTGGAGCTTTTCGGTGGACGGGCCGGGAACCTCCTCCGCTAGCGGTGCGGCTTCTTCCAAGCTGTCAAAACAGTAGCCGCTTAGTGCGCACTCCGGGAAGACGGCCAGTTTGGCGCCCGCGTCCGCCGCCTCCTCCAACCGGCGCAGGACTTGGTCGAGATTGTGCTCTTTGGCAAAAATCTTCACATCCATCTGAATTGCCGCAGCCTTCATTCACGCCTCCCGAGTGTGAATAATCGGGCCTATTCTAGCAGCAATGGCGGTTCGTTGGGTATGGTGTCGCCGGAATGCCCCGGAGTTGCGCCACCAGGACCTCCTCCCGCCAGGGTTTCCGGCCCCTCCCGAAACTTTTACACATTTGTCGTGTTTAGACTTGCGAATGGAAGCCCATCCGATTAAGATAGGGCACCACAAGGTAGGGGTAGTACCAACTTTAAAATCTGGGAGGGAAAATGAAAAGGACCGTTATCACTCTGACGATCGTGAACGTTGCATTAGTTTTGGCCGTGTTGTTCGGCGCTCCGAAGGCGCAGAACTTCAACTCTTCAACCGCCATCGCGGCTCCCGTGCCCGCGCCCTTGGCCGTCCCCGTGCCCGCGCGCTGTCCGCACATCCATGATGCCGTCGGGGCTCTCCAGTCGGCACAGGAAGAGTTGAGAACCGGCGCCCACGATTTTTGTGGACATAAACAGTCGGCCATGGAGGCCGTTCATCACGCGCTCGAGGAGTTGAGGCAAGCGGAGGGTTGCGCGAAGTGCCGGGGCTGACGCAGTTGGACAATTTCTAGAAGCTGAAATTGGAATGTGATAGTTTGTCCGGGGCATGGCGCTCGAAGGTTGGGCGCCATGCTCTTTCCTTTTCCCTCGCCGACCGCTTCACGACCGCTTTAAAAGGCCTTTTCAAGAACCTTGCCAAAAACTCCTTTCTCCCCTAAGATGAGCAACCAGTAGTCAGCAGGTAGTCGTAAACTCAAATCTGGGGAGGAAATATGAAGCGTACCATTGTGTCCGCGTTAATGATGCTCGCCATTTTCGGCTTGGGGCTCATGATTGGTGGCCTCAAGTCACAGTCGGTTTCTTCGTCCGTGGCCATCGCGGCCCCGGCGCCCGCGTCGCTCGCTGTCCCGATGCCGAATCGTTGTCCGAACATTCATGAAGCCATCCGTGCTCTGGACGCGGCAGAGAGGGATTTGCATGAAGCCGGTCACAACTTCTGCGGCCATAAGCAGGCAGCCGAGGAAGCCACGCACCACGCCGTCGAGCAGTTGAGAATGGCGGAAGGTTGCGATAGATGCCGTTGAAGTTCGCGCTGAACATCCGCAGGTAGTGAACGCTTGTAGTCGCATTAAGGGGCGCGTCGCTCAATGCTGTTGAGCGTCGCGCCCCGTTGCATTTCTGCCTTCCAGACATTTCCCGCGGACCATCGTCTCCTCTTGACAATAGGCGAATAAAAAGCGAAACTAAGTATACCTCGGGCGAACAGGAGGTCCAGATGGGTTGCGCTTCATTACAGGGTCCGCAGGAGAAATCGTCTCTCGTGGGCATTGCGCGCATGGCCGCGGAGAGTCCCTTGGTGCGCGAGCGGGCGGAGGTGGAGTACTTTCCGCCTGGCATCGCGTTCGACCTTGAACCGTGAGTCCAGCGGCCGCATGCCGTTTGCCTGGACCATCAATCCCTATCGCGGCTGCGAATTTGCTTGCCAATACTGCTATGCCCGGTACACGCACGAATTCATGGAAATGTGGGACAGCCGGGACTTTGAACGGAAGATCTACTTCAAGGCCGACGCCCCCGAGCGCTTGCGCGAAGAACTTCGGCAGGGACGCGACAAGGGCCAGTCCATCGCCCTGGGGACGGCGACGGACCCTTACCAGCCGGCAGAACGGCAGTTTGAAATCACCCGCCGGATTCTGCAAGTCTTCGCGGAATTTCGTGGGCTGGACCTTTCCATCACCACCAAGTCGGTGCTGATTCTTCGCGATCTCGACTTGCTGCAATCGCTGGCGCAACAGCACCGCTTCAGCGTGCACATGACGATCACGACGATTGACGAGCGGCTGGCGCGCCTGCTCGAACCCAAAGCCCCCGCCCCCGCACGCCGTTTGGAAGCAGTGCGAAAGCTGGCGGAAGCAGGCGTTCGCGTCGGAGTAAATGCCATGCCCGTGCTGCCGGGGCTGAACGATTCGCCGCGCATGTTGGAAGCCCTGACCGCGCAGGCGGCGCAGGCCGGCGCGAGGTTTCTGTACGGCAACATTCTGTTCCTGATGCCTTCCGCCATGAAGCATTTTATGCCGTTCCTCCAGAAGGAGTTCCCCCATCTGGCCAGCCGCTACCGGAAGCTTTATGCCCGTTCGGCATACCTGCGCGGTGAATACCCGGAGCGGATTGCCGGACTGATGAAGGAACTCCGCGCCCGCTACGGTTTGGATGGAAATCGCGGCGAAATTCCCCCCGCGGCGCGCCATCCGCAGATGGACTTGCCATTTGCCAACTCCCCGGCGCCTGCGGAGGCCGCGGCATCGTGCATGACGTGAGAGCAGGAGTCAGGAGTAAGGAGCCAGGGCATTGGCGAATAGCGATTTGTGATGGGTGATTTGGTTCTGGCGTGCATTTGTTTTCAGCATGTTTCCAGGATATCCCGTCACCGACGCATGCGCGCCCGCGCTCCACGCGGGCCGGCGTTCCTTTGAGAAAAGAAGCCAGAATCTTCACGCCCCGTACCCCGTGTTCCCGTGTCCCGTGTTCCCGATCGTGTGTTTTCAACAACATCTCCGGTTGCACCTTCATTTCTTGAAGAACAGGAGTCAGGAGTAAGGAGCCAGGAGTCAGAACACGGCGCACCCGCCGCAGAGGCCTTTCGACTGCGGACTTCGAACCTCGGACTTCGGACACGGTCGTTTGTTTTCAGGCACATTCCGGCTTGGAACGTCGGTTTTTCGCTCCGCACCGTTGCTACTCCGCGTGCCTGGACTTGCGAGTCGGGGTGAACGCCCTGACACCTGACACCTGGCACCTGACACCTTGTTCTTCTGTTTGTTTTCATGCACATTCCGGCTTGGAACGTAGTTTTTCCGCTCGGCACCGTCCCTAATCCGTCTGCCGGGACTTCCTAGCCAAGATGAGCACCGTGACACCTTGCACCGTGACACCTTGCACCTGACACCTGACACCTTATCCTTCCTCGCGGTTCCACCGCCGGTTCCTGATGAACTGTAGCGTCGATCTCTGATCGACGCCGGCGGTCGGAGACCGCCGCTACAACCCAATGTGCAGACATTGATTGCCGGGTATAGAATGGGCAGAGGGCGGGGCAGGTGAGGGCAACTTCCATGTTTGGCATCCGCCGGGACCTTTCGTCCCCGCGCGAATCACCAGAATGAGTATACTCACATAACTAGGCTTTTGTCAAGTGTAAAGTGAGGCTAGGCGGGGGAATTATGAATTCTGAATGCGGAGTTCTGAATGCGGTGTTTGGGCTGCCAGCGCCCGACTAGTGAGTACGTCAGCGACAAGCTATCGGGGCGGTAGGCGCGCCGCGAGGTCACGCCCTCCCGGCCATCGATGGGCGCACGCCGACTTGGGTTCATGAGAACGCTGGTGCCCGTCGCCATCCCACCGTCCCCTTCGTCGCGGAATTGAACCCGACCCGTCTTTCACAGGCCAAGCTCGCTATGCGAGCCCAGGCGCACAAGTTCGAGGCTCTCGTCATCCGGCTTGCGGTAGATCAGAACGAGATCCGGCCTGAGGTGGCAGTCGCGGTGATCGTTCCATTCGCCGGACAGGGGGTGATCGAAATTCCGGTCGGCAGCGGCGCGTCGGCGGCGAGCAAGTTTACGACCTCCATCAGTAGTGCGTCCAGCTTGTTGCTGTTTCGGCCGGATTTTTCTCGCCGGTAGTCGCGTTTAAAGCGGGCGGTGTATTTAACTTCCCTCATTCAGGCTCCGCAGCAGTTTGTCCGGCTTGCCGACGCTCGCGAGTTCGCCCCGGCGCGCGGCTTTCATCGCAGTTACGGTTTCGGCGTTGGGATTGAGCGGTTCGAACGGCAGGGCCTTTTCCGCCGCGACGCGCACCAGCAGCAGGCGAAAGGCATCCGACACGGTGAGGCCGATTTTCTTCAGTGCCGCAGCGGCTTCCCGCTTGGTGCGTTCATCGATGCGGGCGCGAACCACGGAATTTTCACCCATGGCGTTAATCTCCTCTTGAGCTACATTGTAGCCCAAGCGCCCGGAAATGGCCAGCTTCCCATCGAGGATCGCAAACGTTGCAAGAAGGGTCAGCAAGTGGCGACCTGCCGCGCAACATCCGCGGTTCATCCGCCCATCACAAGAAAAGGCGCGAACCTGAACCGCAGATTAGGGCCGCTGAGGAATCTGGCTCGGAGCCAAATACCTCAGCGCTACCTGCTTCGGTGACGAGGCGGGGGAACGGTGTCAAACCGTCTTCCCCCGGATCATTTTCCCCGCATGCAGCCGACGTCGTCTCGCCTGCTGCCCATGCCGGAATCCTACCGTTTTTCCCCCACCGTCTCTGCCGCTGATACCGTTTCTCCCTTCAAAGCAGCGTAAGAATGTGCGTAGTTGGGTCCTGATCGAGAAAGGCAATGGCCGGCTGGTTTTTTCGGAGAATGGACTCGATCTGTGCGGTCGAGCAATTCCCGAGGCGAATCCAAATTACTTTGGGTGGGTGGCCTCGGAGGCCGCTCATCTCGCTGAAGTCTGCGTCCTGCGTGACCAGGGTAAAGGCGTTATGGCGCGCGTAGTCCCACAGTACCGCGTCCGAGGCCCGATCCAGCCCCACGCGGTACACGTGCTCGGAGCCCGGGTAGAGGTCGGAAAGGTGCTCGACCAATCGCGGCGATAGATTCTGATCGAAGAGGAGCTTCACCCTTTTACGACCAACTGTTGGCGCTCGCGATCAGCCGCATAGCTGAGGCAGGCCAGGATATCGGTTTCCGTCAGGTAGGGGAAATCCGCAAGGATTTGCTGGTGCGTCATGCCGGAGGCCAGGTAAGAAAGGACGTCGTACACCGTCATCCGCATCCCGCGAATGCAAGGCTTTCCCCCACGCTTGCCGGGCTCGATGGTAATGACGTCGTGATAGTTCATGCCCCTAGTATAAGCGCGGGTCGCCGCACCACACAACGGTCTTCCAGCCGCCGGCTCCCTGCGCCGGCCGGCCGCAAGCCGCAGCGCTTGAATCCCGACTCTGCGGCAGCCAGCGGGACATCTCCGTCAAACGATATGCCCCAGCCGAGAGCCGCGCCTAGCGTCTGGGCGAAGGCCGCATTTTATGGGCGCGACACGAGCAGGCGGAACGCGGTCCTGTTTTCTACGCCCGCCGCCCTCGGGCGTGGCAGAACCGCAAGCCGCAGAGCTTGAAACCCGGCTCTGCGCCAGCCAGCCTCATTGGAACCCACGATGTTTAACAAAGGAAATACACTTAGTCCTCCACTTCAGAAGTTCGCTAACGTATTTTGGGGCCGTGGGGGGGTGCCAAGTTTAGCGAGGAGTTTGGCGAGGTCGTGACGGGTGAATTTCCATTCGAAGGGCCGCGCGGTGGTCTCCCAGTAATATTGAAAATCCAGGAGGCGTTCGGCGACGGCGTTGAGATCGGGGAAATCGCGGGTGGCGCATACATTGGAGTTCATGTATGCGACCGGAGCCTCGCACTGCGAGCCGTCGAAGTGACGCAGACATAACGAGCGCTCTCTGCGCCACACAGACTTTGATTGAGTCCCTCGCAAGCGGGTAGCGCCCAGCCACGCGCATTTTGCGTTTCGGTGCAGTTTTTTCACTTCGCGTTCGCGACGAGAAACGTCCTAACGCTGCTCGAATTTGGCAAGATCCGCGGAGGAGTTCCTTAGCCAACGAGTACCTCCACGCTACCGGCTTACGTCTCAGGGAATCACCGGGTACCGAGGACGTCATTTTGGGGTAGCGATGAGGTGCGCGTTCTTCAGCGCTCCTCAGCGGCTTTACCACTCGTCATTCCCCCATGTCTGCATTTTCTCAAACCCCTCCGCAGGGGTCACAGGGGGACGCAGGCGCGACATGGCGGGGACTATAGACCTCGTGCCCACCGGTACAAACATGATTTCGCACGTTTGAATTCCAGGGGAAGGGCCGCCGAGGAGCGCTGAACAACGCGCACCTCGTCGCTACCGAACCTCCGGGCTGCCCCGCTGCGAAGGAAAGCCGGCAGCCACAGCCAGCGGTTTCCTGACTGTGGGCTTTTCTATCCCTACGACCCAAATCATCGACGCCCATGATCATGGCGATAGATTAGCGTTTTTGCCAGGAAGAACCCGCAGTCAGGAAAGTGCTGACCGCGGCTACCAGTTCGTCCGGGAAGTTTTCGCGCCTATCGCACGCACTAAAAATCGCTCTAAACACATACGGGCGGCACAAAAACAGGACAATGCCATCCCGCCGAGAAAGTGTACCTCCCCCCCTTTCTCCCCCTCGCCAACCCACGTCGCGCGGTAAAGGCAGTTCGGGGGTGTACTTATGGTCGTTGCATATGCCGACCAAAGAGTACAGAATGTTGCCCGGCTCAACCCGTGCGGGCCGGTTTTGCGGGGCGAGGAAATGCTCACGCAGCTTTTCCAAGTGCCGATAGCTCTGGAGAGACCTGAGATTGCTGGTGGAGGTTGACTGTAAATGATTTCGATACATTCTCTGCGGTATTTGGGCCGTACGGCCTTTTTCCTAATTCTGATAACCAACGTGACGTTGGCGACCGCCGCCGCGCAGGCGAGGAGGAAAGCCGGGAGCGAGAACACTGTCGCTTCAAGCCCTATTCAATTTACGAAGCCGGAGCTGATCAACGCCGACACCAACCCCACCTTGCGCTACCCGGTCGCAGGCAGCCCATGGGCTAACCTCATTTATGCCGGTTACCTGGCATATGGCTGGTTCGACGTGACACGGACGGGAGTTCATTTTAGCGTGGTCGAACCCGCCAAACGCTCAGGCGAGGGGTTCTACCTTCCCACCTGGCAGCTAAAACGCGCGGAAATCGACGCAAGCTCACAACTAGGATTGAGCTCGGACGGACAATCATGGCATTCCCTGTTTTACCTTCCGCAAGATCACTGGGGTACTTTCCGGAAAAATGGCGAGGCGCGGGAGGCGGCGGTGGCAGGCGCCATGGGAACGGCTTCCATGCTCGACGCCATCAAGGACTTCGATCGGGTGCTGGCCATGGTGAAGCCGCCGGCACCGGCGCCCGCGGTCGCGGTGGCGCCGCCTGTCGCGCCCCCCAAGCAGGAACTCAAGCCCCCGGCACCTCCGGTGATCGTTTTGGCGTCGCCATCCGGCGCCAGTGCGAATCAAACCATCGAAACCAATGAAGCTTCACTGGTTGTGCGTGGGCTCGCCACGGACAGTACCGGCATCCCGCTCGTGAAGATCAATGGCGTGACTGCCAACATGCGCCCGCAAAATACCCAAGCGGCAGAGTTCTGGACGGATCCCCTGCCCATGAAGCCGGGGGACAATCCCGTTGAAATTAGCGCTTCCAACTCCGCCCACGTCGAGACCACGGTGGCTTTTACAGTACACTACACCCCCACAGCACCCCCCGTGAATCCCCGGGCCTTGGACAAAGCAGAAATCATCTCCCTGCTTTCGGGCCAGGTGCCGTCGCCGCGCGTGGCGGAAATTGTCAAGGAGCGCGGGGTCAAATTCTCCCCCACGGCGGATGATTTAAACGAAATTCGCGCCGCCGGGGGAACCGACGAACTCATCCTGGCGATTCAGAAGGCCGCAGCTCACCCTTAGCCCGAAGGGACCCTCTGTAATCAGCGCCGCCGATCCATTCGAGGGGAGCGAGGTAGCACTGCGGTTTCGTTTTCAGCTATCGACTGTCGACCATCAACTTTCGACCAAGGTGGCGAGGTAAACTCGCCGCTACGTTCAAACTGCACCCATGCCAAAAAAATCCGCCGGCCTGATCCCGTCTTAGGGGAGGGCCGGCGGTCTGCGAAGGAAAGTTGCTGACAAGTCAGCAAGGGACACACTTGTTAACGGCGGAAATACCCTCGTCCGTAAAACCCGTGGCCATAGTAGCCAGGTCCCCAGAACAAGCCGAAGCTGGGTCCCCAGTAATAGGGATAAGGCCCGTAGTAGTACGGCGGCGGATAAGGATAAGGCGCACCGGCGTATCCGGGTGGCGGTGGTCCTTGCGGCGGACCTGACGCATACCCTGCATCGCGGCCTGTTGCGTCTCCAGCGTGCGCGCATCCAGGAAGGCCTGGGGCGCGCGCTCCGTGGAGAAGGTCACGGGCCTGGCCAGCCGGAAGGTCAGTTGCGACTCCGGATAGATCACGGTTGGCCGCCCGCGCGTTACCAGCACTCCAACCATTCCTGCCACCAGACCGGCTCCGGCGCCGATCGCCGCTCCGGTTCCCCAGTCGGCGGCGGCGCCAATCATAGCGCCAGTCCCCGTGGTGGTCACGATTGCCCCGGCGTCACGCCCGTTTGAGGTGGTGCCGGTGATGCTGGTCAGTTGCGTCTGAACCGGGACCTGTTGGCCGTCCGCCAGGGTCAGCGAGCCAAGAGCAATCTGCAAGTGCGAAACGCCCTTTACGCGACCCGCTTTCTTTGCGTCGATCACCTGTCCGCCCAGGGTTTGTCCGCGCCGTGCGATGATCAGCCCGTCGGCCACCAGGGGACGAGCCAACGTGGCGGAGAAGCCGTCGCCGGCCTTGTTCTTGTCGGACGAGAGGTACTGATCAACCCGGACGGTCACGAACGTTCCGGCAGGAATAGTGATGTGGTTGGGAATGGCAACCGGGGGAGGAGCGCTCGGGGGTGCGGGCGCCGTCGGTGGTGCTGTCGGTGGCGCGGCCGCCGTGGGAGGAGCTGAAAATTTGTGCCAACCGGGGGCGGATTGCGTGGTCTGCGGGGGCGGTGGCGGCGGATCCTCCGTCGGGTCTTGGCCAAACGCCAGCGTCGACATGGCGAACATACCCGCGAGCGAGAAGGTCATCAATCTGCGGTTGGACTTGATCAAATTCGTCAACATAGGGACTCCCATTTTCGTTTCCGGCCATAACAAGGGCAACTGGCATGCCAAACTCCCCTATGTGTCCAGTCACCTGAAAATAAGATGCTTATAACGACGCTGGGCGTTGCTTTGGAATGCCCGCGCTGGCCGTTTCCAGCCAAGCTGGTGCATTACGGCCACCGTGCCCGGCGCCCGCCGCGACCTCGATGGTTCACGACCAGTTGACCACCGCCTTCACCACGCCCGCTTCCCGATGCAGCCACGCGGGAAAGCGGCGCGCCATATCGCCGTAAGTCGCGTGCTCGGTGGGCCATGCCGCCACGTCCACCTGGCCGCTCTCCATGGCCTGAAGCACCTGGCGATGTTCGGCAGGAGTGCTGTTGCGGCTGGAAAGAATGGTCGCCTCGCGGCGGTGAATGTCGGGGTCGAACAGGGAAACGCGGTCGTTGATGAGACCCACGAAGATCAGCTTGCCGCCCTGCTCGAGCAGTTGAATGGACTGTTCCATGGAACCGCGATCGCCGGTGCAATCAAAGACCAGCGTCCACGGCGCGCCTTGCCGGGCTTCATCATGCGATGGGTAGCCGCCCTTGAGGGCGAAGTGCCGGACCGCGAAGTCGAGGCGCTCAGGCATCTTCTCGACCACGCTGAAGTCGGCGCCGGCTACGCGCAGGAACTCCATGACTGACAGGCCGATGGGGCCCGCACCCAGCACGATGGCGCCGTCGCCCGCTTGCGCCCCCGAGCGCCCCACAGCGTGCAGGCCCACGCCCAGCGTCTCCACCAGGGGAATCAGAGCCGGCGGCAGCTTGAGCACTTGTAGAGCTGCTTCGCGGGCAGCAGGAAGCGGTCGCACATGCCGCCATCGGTGTGCACGCCGATGACGCACATCCGGGCGCAGCAGTTGGTGCGACCGCAGCGGCAGGCGGCGCACACCCCGCAGGTCAGTAAGGATTCACGGCGCACAGGTCGCCGGCCTTCAGCTCCTCCACCGCGTCACCGGCGGCCACCACTTCCACCGCCAGCTCATGCCCCAGGATTCGCGGGTAGGTGAAGAACGGCTGCGTGCCCTCAAAAGCATGCAGGTCGGTGCCGCAGATGCCGACGGTCAGCGTCCGCACCTGCACCTCGCCCGGGACCGGGAGTGCCCGGCGGCGCCGTCTGGCCTGCGCAAACCGTCCGGGTTCCTGCAAGATCATGGTCGTCATCGCCTCAACCCTCCCAAGGTAAGCCAGCATAGCAC
>CAVRBF010000022.1:0-34701 GCA_963719115.1 uncultured Acidobacteriota bacterium
AGGACCTGGTGCAGTCGAACCGGCTTTACCGCCTGGCCGCGTTGCGCGATGGCGATCCGGGCCTGGCCAACGTACTGGACGAACTGGAACGCGTTTTACTGGAGATATCGCACAGTTCCGGCGCGACTTCGGCCGACGACCTGGCGATGCTTCAGCACCAGATTGAGTCCCAGGGAATTCTCTTCAAAGTTCGCGTAGTTGAGTTGAGGGCGCGGAAAAAACAGAGGGCCGAGACCGCTGAACCGGTGGGATCGATTTATAGAAGTGTGGTCGGCGGGAGAATCTTATGTCCAACTTGTATAGAGCCCTATTCATTTCATCCATGTTGACAATCGGGATGGCGACCTTGGGTGCGCGTCGATCATTTGCCCTCCCGGCAGCGGGAGTGACGGCCGAATCCTCGCCGCTCGCCCCCCCGGCCGCGGAGCCCGCACCCGATCGCGATGCCGACCTTTACAACCAGGGCACCACGGCGCTCAACGCCGGCCAATGGCAGCCGGCCTTCAGGCCTTCGACCAGGTTCTCCAACTGCACGGCGCGCATGCCGATGGGGCTCTCTACTGGAATGCCTACGCGTTGAATAAACTGGGCCGCCGTGATGATGCCTCGGGGCTCTCTCGCGCCTCGAGTACATACCCCAGAGTCAGTGGATCAAAGACAGCCAAGCCTTGGAAGTGGAAATCCGGCAGTCCATGGGCCAAGCCGTTTCGCCCGACAAGGTGTCGAACGAAGACCTGAAGCTGATCGCCCTGAACGGGTTGATGAATTCCGATCCCGAGCGTGCCGTGCCGGTGCTGGAAAAGATTCTCCAAGGCGACCAGCCGGAGAGAGTGAAGGATCACGCGCTGTTTGTTCTCGCCCAAAGCGGCTCGCCCCAGGCGCACTCAGTGATCCTCTCCATCGCCCGAGGGAATGCCGATCACAAGCTTCAGCGGAAAGCTCTGGATGACGTGGCGTTGTTTGGCGGCAAACAGGGCAGGGAAAGCTGGCCCAACTTTACGCCACCACCGATGACGTGGAAGTGAAGAAATCAATTCTGCGCGGCTTCATGGTGTCAGGCGAAAAAGACCGAGTGCTCGACGCAGCGAAGAACGAAAAGAACCCCGCGTTGCGCAGCGAGGCGGTCCACCAGTTGGGAGTGATGGGTGGCGGTAATGAACTCTGGGAGATGTACCAGAACGAGCCCAGCCAGGACATCAAGAAGCAAATAATCCAGGCGTTTTTCGTCGGAGGGCAGAAGGACCGTTTAGTGGAGCTGGCCCAAACCGAGAAGGATGATGCGCTGCGGCGCGAAGCGATTCGCTGTCTGGGACTTATGGGACCGGGCACCGCCGACGCGCTCACGGCGCTCTATCAGAATGACAAAAGCCCTGACATCCGCAAGGAAATCATGAATGCCTTCTTCCTTCAGGGCAATGCCAAGGCGCTCGTCAATATTGCCCGCAACGAGAGTGACCCCCAACTGCGCAAGGCGGCGCTGGAGAAGTTGTCCTTGATGCATTCCAAAGACTCCGCCGACTACTTGATGGAAATCCTGAACAAATAACTCCGGCCAAGGTGTGCGCTTGCCCCTGCTCGCGCCCCCCACATTTTCCCTTCCTCCCCGAAAGGAAAGCAATGCAAATCTCATGCCGCGCGCCGGCGAAATAGGTGTATACTAGCCACCGTCTTTCAACCCAAACGGAAAATTCTGTTTAAGCATGCTGGGCATCGGTTGCTACGCATGACCGGCTATTTTGATGAAGCGGGCTGAGCACGGCTTGCTCGCGGGCCAAATCTCGCCAATACGGCGCACAGGAGACGAATCCATGAGAATTGCGAAGACGGGATTTCTGCTGCTGTCACTGGCGCTGGGAATGCTTCCGAGCGCCATGGCTCAAACGGAAGGTGCTGCCTTGCCGTATCCCAACGCGGCAACGCCCAAGGCCATCGATCGCGGCGAACTCGCGGTGGAGTCGGAAACCACACCCGTTTCGATCACGCTGGCCCTTGGGTTGCCCGACCTGAACGCGGCTGAGGGCCTGCTGAAATCGCTCTACACCCCCGGAGATGCGCAGTTTCACCAGTTTCTTACCGCGGCCGAGTTCGCAGCCCGTTTTGCGCCTGCCGACGCCGACGTGGCCAAAGTGATTGCGGCCCTGGCAAAGTACGGGCTCACGGCGCAACGTGCCACGGCGACGACACTCAAAGTGACGGGCCTGCCGGCCGACATGGAGCGCGCCTTCTCCGTGAGCCTGCACAGCTATGAAGTTCCCGCGCACGGGAATGTCCCCGGCTACACTTATCATGCGCCCTTGAGTTCGCCCACCGTACCCGCCGGGATTTCTGTGCCGGTTGCCGGCATTTTGGGTCTCGACACACGTCCCAGCCTGCACCCACTTCACCATCTCGCTCCGGCGCCACTCCGCAAGTCGGCAGCGGCCTCGCCGCTGACAGGCGACCCTTTTGGACAACTGACCGTGACCGATTTTGCCGACTACTACGACGTCGATCCACTTTACAACCGAGGCGTAACGGGAAAGGGCCGCACCTTGGGCATTATGACCTTCGCGAGCTTTACCCCGAGCGATGCCTATGCCTATTGGAGTGCCGTCGGGTTGGCGGTCAATCCGAACCGGATCCGGATCGTCAACGTGGATGGCGGGCCTGGTGCTCCCAGCGACGCGTCGGGTTCCGACGAGACCAGTCTGGATGTCGAGCAGTCGGGTGGAATTGCTCCTGGGGCGAACGTCATCGTCTATCAGGCGCCGAACACCAATCAGGGCTCAGTCGACATTTTTGCCGTGGCTGTGGACAGTAATGCGGCGCAGAGCCTCTCGACCAGTTGGGGCTTCTGGGAGTGGTATCAGAACTTGGAGAATTCCCCCGTGACCGACCCGATTACCGGACGGACGGTGGGCATTACGCAAGCGACCCACGAACTGCTGTTGCGCGCGGCCATTCAGGGACAGGCGGTTTTCGCGGCGGCAGGCGATGGCGGCGCCTACGACGCGGACGACAGTTTTGGCGAGTGCTACCCCGGTGGTTGCAGCAATCCGCTCAGCGTCGATTATCCGGCGAGCGATCCGGCGATTACGGCGGGGGGCGGAACCACACTCCCCGGCGTGCAGGAGTATTGCCTGAATTCGGCGTGCACGCCACCCTACTACACCATCGACATCCCGCACGAAAGGGTTTGGGGATGGGATTACCTGGAAGGCCTGTGCACGGTGCTTGGTCTCAATCCCTTCACCTGCGAAATCTTCCCCGCCGGCGGCGGTGGGGGCGTGAGCATCATGTTTAACGTGCCGATTTACCAGGCCTTCCTTCCCGCAGTTCAGCGCAGCCAGCCTGGCCAGCGTTGGAATCTCGGCGGGCAACGCGTGTACGTGTTGCCGTCAAACTTCCCCGGTCGCAATGTTCCGGACGTGTCGTTCAACGCCGACCCACAAACCGGTTACATCATTTACTACACGTCAAACGTGACGGGATTCGGCTTCGAGGAAGCCGGCGGCACCAGCTTTGTCGCCCCGCAACTGAACGGGGTCACGGCCTTGTTAGGCGATTACCTGCACAGCCGGATCGGATTGTTGAACTTTCCGCTCTATGGACTGGCCCAGACCGGCCAGGCCTATAAGAACCCCGGTGCGCCGCTGCACGCCATCGCCTACGGCGACAACTGGTTCTACTACGGCAGCAACGGCTATAACCCCGCCGCGGGCCTGGGCACAATGGACGTCTGGAATTTCGCCCATATCCTCGGCGAACCGTTCTAGTCCGGAATCCGCGGCAATATCTGGTGATAGCCCAAAGCTGACGTGACAACCTTTTTCGGTGAATCTAATTTGACTCTGGCACCGCCAAATCGATTGGAACTGCATTGCGAGCTACACCGAGCGGAGGCGTTCGAAAAATCTAGACAGGCTGGTCATTTTTGTTAAGCATGTTAAATGTTGAACACAAAAGCAATGCACAAATGCTAAGCGTATTGACCGCGTTTCCTTTGCGATTTAAGATCTATACGTAGAGGTAACTTGGTCGTACTGAATCCCGGCAAAATGGCATCTTCGAATGACAACCGCATAGTGATCTTCTGTAGCGCGGCCAAGCGATTTGGCCACTGACTGTTGGTAAAGTGCGGCAGCGCTCGAGTTGAAGGCTGTTCGTTACGCCTCCGATCAAGAACGCGGGGGTGCGTGCTGATTATCTCTGCTCCAATGCGAACGCTGTTCACGTGGTCGAATGATTTTCATCAGGCGACGTAAGTCGTCAAAGGGGTCCGTAATGGCAGTCCTTCAAACCCAAGGCTCAGGAAAGGAAACAGATACTTCTACCGATTTCTTGCTAACCAGAATTAACACCCTTCGGGAATTGATTGACGCCAGAGCGGAGGCGACTCCGGAAGCGAGATATTTGCTCAGTCCGGAGACGGGCAGGGGCATCACCTATCAGGGGTTACAAGGACAGGCGCGGGCGATAGTGGGTCGACTGCAGGGCCTGGGCCTGTCGGCGGGCGACAAAGTTGCCTTCCTGATGGACAACGGTCTGTTCACGGCGGAGCTGTTTCTGGGGGCGATGTATGGCGGCATGGTCGCGGTGCCGCTGAACGTGCGGGCGGGGGTTTCGCAACTCGCCTACATGGTGGAGCACTGCGACGCCAGGGTGGTGTTTGTCGCGGCTGAGTACACGGCGCTGATGAGCGAGGTTCTGGCGCAGGTGCGGCGGCCGGTTCGAGTGATTCCGGCGGATGTGGATGAAGTCAGTGCGGTGGACGGGGCCACGGTTCCGGAGCCTCCGCTGGCGGTGCCGGGGCCTGAGGATACGGCGCTGCTGATGTACACGTCGGGGAGCACGGGGCAGCCCAAGGCGGCGGTGCACACGCATCGCACGTTGCTGGCGCACGGGAGAAACTCGGTCTGCTCGCACCAACTGACGGCGGCCGATCGCTCGCTGCTGGTGCTGCCGCTGTATCACATCAACGCCGAATGCGTGACGCTGATGCCCACGCTGCTGAGCGGGGGCTCGGTGGCAATTCCCCACAAGTTCAGCATCAGCCATTATTGGGACTGGCTGGACGAATACCATTGCACGTGGTCGGCGATTGTGCCGACAATCGTTTCGCAGTTGCTGGACTGGCAGGACCCGCGGGCGGATGAGCGGGGTCCAGCGTTCGCGCGCATCCGCTTTCTGCGTTCCTCATCGGCGCCGCTGGCGCCCTCCTTGCATCGCGAATTCCTGCAAAAATTCCCCTTGTTACTGATTCAGGCGATGGGCTCGAGCGAAGGCGGGAACATATTTTCGAATCCGCTGCCGCCGGGGGAGAACAAGATTGGGTCGCCCGGACTGCCGTGGGGTTTCGAAGTGAAGGTGGTGGACTACGAGGGCCAGGAAGTTCCCGCGGGCGAACCGGGCGAAATGCTGATTCGCGGTGAGGGCTTGGCGCATGCCTACTACAAGGAGCCGGAAGCGACGGCGGCGGCGTTTGATGCCGAGGGTTGGTGGCACACGGGCGACCTGGCGTATCGGGACGCGGACGGCTACTTCTTTGTGGTGGGGCGCTCGAAGGAACTGATCATCAAGGGCGGAGTGAACATCGCGCCGCGGCAGATCGACGACGTGCTGGAGTCGCATCCGGCGGTGTTGGAGGCGGCGGCGGTGGGAGTGCAGGACCGGCTTCTGGGCGAGGACGTGGTGGCGTTTGTGGTGCTGCGGGCCGGAGCGTCGTGCGAAGAAAGGGACCTGCTGAGTTTTTGCGAAGGCCGCTTGGGGCACTTTAAGACTCCAACGCGCATTCAATTTGTGAAGGACTTGCCGAAGGGCCCTTCGGGGAAGGTACAGAGACGGCGGTTGGTGGAGGAGGCAGCGCACGCGCAGGCGGCCGCAAGGATACCACAGGGGT
Source organism: uncultured Acidobacteriota bacterium (assembly GCA_963719115.1). GTDB lineage: Bacteria > Acidobacteriota > Terriglobia > UBA7540 > UBA7540 > Bog-366. The sequence continues at coordinate 5,879 of CAVRBF010000022.1, forward strand.
TTGCGCTGGGGCGCGGGAGTGACCACGTTGAGGAGGCGGCGACGCTGCCGGCGTCACTGGAGGCGACGATCACCGCGATCTGGGCGGAACTGCTGAAAGTGCCGGAAGTGGGCGAGCACGACAATTTCTTCGCGCTGGGGGGAGACTCACTGCTGGCCATCCAGTGCGTGTCGCGACTGCGGGACAAGGTTGCCATCCGGTTGACATTGACCGAATTTTTTGCCCATGGGACGGTCGCGGAACTGGCGGCGCTGATCCGAGTTCGGCATGCCGCGGCAGGACACAAGGGTAATCCGTCGCGCGCGAAAGTATTGCCGGGAGAAAGCGAGGCCGCTTCGCGGTCGGGCGAGCCCGATCGGGATTCCGAATCGATCCCACGGCGAAAGGAAGCGCTTTCCTACCCGCTAAGTCCGTTGCAGGAGCGGCTGTGGTTCATGGAGCAGTTGAATCCTGAGGTGCCCGTCTACAACGAAGCGGAGGCGGTGCGCTTGCATGGCGAGTTGAACGTGGAGGCTTTGGAAGGCGCGCTGAACGGGGTGATTGCCCGGCACGAGATCTTGCGGACAACGATTCGTACGGTCGACGGCGTAGCGACGGCGGAGCCCCTGGAATCCCATCAACTTCGCCTGAAGCGAATCGACCTCAGGGGCCTGGGGACTTCCGCGCGTGAGGCGGAGGTGACGCGGTTGTTGACGGCGGAACCGGGGATTCCCTACCGGCTGGAGGCGGAGCCGGCAATCCGCGCGACGTTGATCCGCCTGGGCTCCCGCGAGCACGTGTTCATCCTGATGATGCACCATCTGATTTGTGATTGGTCGTCGGAAGGAGTGTTGTGGCGGGATCTGTCGGCGCTGTACCGTTGCCTATGCCGGGGCGCGACGCCGGCGCTGCCGCCCTTACCGATCCAGCACGGGGATTACGCCGTGTGGCAGCGGCAGAAGTTGACGGAAACGGATGTGGCGGAGGATCTGGCCTTTTGGACGGAGAATCTGCGGGGCGCGCCGGCGCTGCTGGAATTGCCGTCCGACCGGCCCCGGCCGCAAGCGATGTCCTACCGCGGGGCGCGCAAGCGGTTTCGCATCAATTCTGCGTTGACGACCGCTTTCCGGCAATTGAGCCGGCAGGAGAAGAAGAGCTTATTCGCGCTGTTCACCGCCGCCTGGGACGCGCTGCTGTACCGCTATACGGGACAGGAAGACATCCTGCTGGGCATTCCGATCGCGGACCGAAGCCGGCCGGAACTTGAGCCCATGATCGGATTCCTCCTGCAAACCCATGTGGTGCGGACCAAGGTCAACGCCAGCGTGACCTTTCAGGAGTTGGCTGCGCGCGTGCAGCAGCAGGCACTCGCGGTTTATGAACATCGTTCCGTGCCCTTCGAGCGTGTCGTTCAGGACCTCCACCCCCTCCGCAATCCCAGTTACTCTCCGCTCTTCCAAGTAATGGTGATCTGGAGAGACCGTGAGCAGCTCCTGTCGTTTGTTGGGATGGATGGCCTGCGGGTGGAATCGCTGATGGCGGACACCGGGACCAGCAAGTTTGACCTGACTCTGTTTCTGACCGACATGGGCGACGAGATTTGGGCGGAAATGGAGTACAGCACCGATCTGTTTGCGGAAGCCACGATCGCTCGGATGTTCGAGAGTTATCGGACGCTCCTTGAGGCCGTGATTGACGATCCGGAGAAGTGCGTCAAGGATCTGCCCCTGGTTACGGAACAGGTCCGCGCCGAAACCGTGGAGCACTGGAATGATACCCGCGCGCCGTACCCGGAGTGCGCCCTCCACGAGTTGTTCGAAACGCAGGCCCAGCGCACGCCTTCCGCCGTGGCCGTGGAGTTCGGGCGGGACAAACTGACATTCGGCGAATTAAACGCGCGGGCGAACCGGTTGGCGCATTATCTGCGCGCCTTGGGAGTTGGGCCGGGCACGCTGGTGGGAGTTGCCACCACACGGTCGTGGGAAATGGTGGTCGGGCTCCTGGCGATTCTCAAAGCGGGCGGGGCCTACGTTCCCCTGGACCCTGCGTACCCGCATGAGCGGCTCGCGTTTATTCTCGAAGAAACTCAGGTGCCGCTAGTGCTGACGCATCGCCGCATCGCGGCGTTGCTCCCTGCCACGCAGGCGCGAATCGTGTGCCTGGATGACCGTCATTTGGAAGTGGAAAACCACGAGCTTTCCGGCAGCGACGGTCGCTTCTCGGATGAGCCGCTGGACCCTTCGTCGCTTGCCTACGTCCTTTACACCTCCGGCTCAACCGGAAAGCCCAAGGGAGTGGAGATTGGTCACCGGGCGGTCGTCAATTTTCTGACCTCGATGCAGCGGGAGCCGGGCATCAGCCCGCAGGACATCCTTCTCTCCGTGACCACGCTGGCGTTCGACATTGCCGGTTTGGAGTTGTGGCTGCCGCTCACCACCGGCGCGAAAGTGGTGATTGCGGCGGAAGAGGTCACCCGGGATGGCCGGGCAATGGCGGCCTTGCTGAAGCGCAGTGGGGCTACGGTGATGCAGGCGACGCCCTCCACATGGCTGTTGCTGCTGGACGCGGGATGGGAAGGCAAGAGCGATTTGAAAATCCTCTGCGGTGGTGAGGCTTGGCCCGCGGCACTGGCGGAGCGTTTGCTCCCCAAATGCGCCTCCTTGTGGAACATGTATGGCCCCACGGAGACAACGATCTGGTCGGCGGTGAAGAAGGTGCAGAGCGGGACCGCCATCACGATCGGCCGGCCCATTGCCAACACGCAGTTTCATGTCGTGGATGCCTGCTTGCAGGCGCTGCCGGTGGGAATCCCGGGAGAGCTGTTGATCGGGGGCGCAGGGTTGGCGCGGGGTTACTGGCAGCGCCCGGAACTCACCGCCGAGAAATTCATCCGCAATCCCTTCAGCCTCGACCCTGGGTCGCGCCTCTATCACACGGGTGACCGCGTGCGCTATCTCCCTGATGGCGCCCTGGAGTTTCTCGGCCGCATGGATCAGCAGGTGAAGATCCGCGGTTTCCGCATTGAACTGGGAGAAATTGAGAGTTCCTTACGCTCCCACCCGGCGGTGCGTGACGCGGTCGTGGTGGTGGGTGACGATCCCACCGTGGGAAAGCAACTCGTCGCCTACGTCGTCTGGTCCGACGGCCCCCGTGCGACGACTGTCGATTTGCGCGACCACCTTAAAGGGAAGCTCCCCGCCTACATGGTGCCCGCCGTCTGGGTTGAGCTGGCGGCCTTGCCTCTCACGCCCAATGGGAAGCTGGACCGCAAGGCGTTGCCCGCACCGTCCCAGGGAGCGGCGGCCCGGTCAACCGCGGAGAGCAAGTCCCCTTCCGGCCCGCCACGCGACATGCTGCAGGTGCAACTCACCCAACTGTGGGAGAGAGTGCTGGGCGTCCGTCCCATTGGTCTCAACGACGATTTCTTCGACCTGGGCGGGCATTCGTTCCTGGCGGTTCGACTGTTTGCCGAAATCGAAAAACTGACGGGCAAGAGGCTGCCGTTGGCCACCGTCTTTCATGCCTCGACCATTGCCGCGCTGGCGGAGATTCTTCGCCGCGAAGGTTGGGCTCCCAATTGGTCGTCGCTCGTTCCCATTCAACCTGGTGGAACGCAGGCTCCGCTCTTCCTGGTGCATGGCGCGGAAGGCAATGTCGTGCTCTACCGGCAGTTGGCGCGATACTTGGGAGGGGATCAGCCCGTCTACGGCTTCCAATCGCAGGGACTAAGCGGTGAGCAGTCCGCTTTTCTCACCCGCATCGAGGAGATGGCCACCCGGTACGTCGAGGAACTTGTCGCCCTTCGTCCCGATGGCCCGTACTACCTTGGCGGCTACTGCCTGGGGGGCGTGCTGGCCTACGAGATGGCGCAGCAGTTGCAGGCGAAAGGACGCGAGGTCGGCCTGGTAGTGTTGTTGGAGACTTACAACTTCAACACGGTGTCCTCCTCAAAACTGCGCAGCCGTAAGTCCTTCCATACCTTGCAGAAGGTGTGGTTTCATGCGGCGAATCTCGGCCTCGCGGGGAGCCATAATCGCTGGAAATTTCTCCGGGAGAAACGCACGGTGGCGCTGGCCCGGCTGGAGGTGCAGGGGCGCGCGCTGTACGAGGGCTTGAGTGCGCCGGGCGCCGCCGGGACAGCTCACCGCTACCCGCACCTGCTCGTCAAGCGGATCAACGACGCGGCGGCTCTTCAGTACGTGCCCCGTCCTTACGCGGGCCGCGTGGCGCTGATCCGGCCGAAGTCGAATTTCCGCGGGCTTGACGATCCCACATTCGGGTGGGGCGGTCTGGTGGGCGGCGGCTTATCAACCCACGAGGTCCCCATCTATCCGCGCGGCATGTTGGTGGAGCCGTTCGTGCAGACATTGGCCGAACAAGTGAAAGCGGCCCTGGCGCAAGCCCGATAAGTCAAATCCTGCCATTGGGCTTTCGCCGGGAACGGTTGAACCCGCCTGCTTCGCGTCCGAATATGATCTTCCAGGCCTTCGATAATTTCGTCACGTTTGATCGGCATGGCTGCCGCTCTCATCCCGAATCTTGAATTTTGATCTGCCATCGACGGGACGAGCGGCAAAGGAAGCCAATCTTCAGCCCCCTTTGCGCTACGGCTACGTCTGGACTACCCCGCTTGCACGCACGGCGCTACCGGCTGGAACCCCAGCGCGCCCGGTTGGATCCCCATCCGGTGCTGACGTAATATCCGTGACTCCTCGCCCACTGGCCACCCGCATTACCCAAGTCGGGCTGGCCACAATTCAGGTAATCTTCGGCCAGGGGCTTGTCGCCGTAGCGTGTGAGGAGGTCGATCAGTTCCGGGATGCGGGACTCGTCGCCGCGCCGAATGAGGGTGAGGCAGGTTTCGGTGACCACCGAGGCGGTGACGCCCTGCACCGGTGAGAGCGAAACCGCACCCAGCGCGTCGCCCAGCGATCTGGAGTCCCCGCGCCGCGCCGCCTGGTCGAACACCTCATTCCAGGTGATGGTCTTCAGCGCCACCTGGGCGGCAATGCGCACGGCGGGATCATCGGCATTGGAGGCAACCTGCCCAAGCGCCGTGGGGTCATTCAATCGGGCCAGGGCCACCTTCGCCACTTCGCGATCGGTGGTTTTCATCGCTACCCGCGCCAGCGAGGCTTGGTCAGTCAGGCGTTCGACGGCGGCCCGGCAAACGGTATCGAATTTTGCGTTCAGCGCCTTATCCGCCAGAGCGGCGGGACTGGTTTCGGCGGCCAGGTTTTTGATCTCCAGGTCCCGGGCCGAGTCGGCCTCGGCAATCCGCGCCCGGGCGGCGGCATCGAAATGCGGAAATTCCGCCGCGTGATGCCGCAAGTCGCCATAGTAGGACTCGGTAGCGACGGTCAGGATAGTCTGCGGTGACTGCATTGCTTCCACCGCGGCCGTCCTGACTGCGGCCGAGGGATCCTCGCGGCTTCGCGCCAGGAGGAAGGCATCGTTGGTGATCCTTCGGACGGCAAACTGCCTCAAGTCGGCGACGGGAAGTCCCGGAGTCAACTCCATCAGCCGCGCCTGATCGGTCATGGCCAGGGCTCCCAGCGCCGCACGCCGCAGCCAAAGGGTATGGTCCGGGGAAACCATCTGCGCCAACTCGCTGGGACTCGCCTGGTGCACCAGCAGCAGTTCGCCCACCTCTTCGTGGTCTTTTTCCTCCGCGTAGCGCAGCGGCGTATTGCCCCGCGCGTCTTTGGCGTTGACATCGGCTCCATGCGCCAGCAGCAATTCCGCCACGGGCCGACTGCCGCCGCTCGGCGACCGCGTGCAAGGGTGTCAAACCGTTCTGGGCCTTGGCGTTGACGTCTGCACCGTGCGCCAGCAGCACCTCCGCCACGTCTTTCTGGCCGCGCCCCGCCGCCCAAAACAAGGGGGTGGCGTTGGCCTTGTCGCGGGCATCCACCTGCGCGCCGTGCGCCAGTAGTAGTTCCGCATGACGCGAGCGCCTCTCTCCGCCGCCAGGTGCAAGGGGGCATCGCCTTTGCCATTGCGGGCATTGACGTCCGCGCCGTGGCTTACCAGTACCTCGGCCGTATTCTGATTGGCGCTGGAGGCGGCGTTGTGCAACGGGGTGTCACCCTCATTGTCCTTGACCTGCACCAGAGCCCCGTGGGCGAGGAGCAGTTCCACCTGCTCGCGCGTGCCTCTGCCCGCCGACTCGTGCAAAGGCGTTTCCCCATTGTTGAGAACGGCGTTGGCGTTGGCCCCGTGGGTCAGCAGCAGTTGCACGATGTCGGTGTGGTTCTCCCACAGGGCGTTATACAAGGGCGTGCGGCCCGCATCGTCCTTCCCGTCGGGGTCGGCGCCGCGTGCCAGCAGCAGCTCAGCCAGTTTCTGATTTCCCGTCCGCGCCGCCTGCTGCAAGGGCGTGCTGCCATCCTTGAACTTCCCGTTGGGGTTGGCGCCGTGCGCCAGCAGCAGTTCCGCCATGTCGATATGGGAATTGTCGAGGGCGACCTGGTAAGGCGTGCGGCCCTGCTTGTCCAAGGCACTGACCTCCGCGCCATGCGCCAGCAGGAGGGCGGCCAGGTCCACTTCGCCGCGTTGCGCCGTCAGGTGCAGGAGGGAATCCCCACTCGGAAGCTTGACGTTGGGGTTGGCGCCATGGGCGAGAAGCAAGTCCGCTACATCCTTGTGGCTGTGGCCCACGGCGTATTGGATGGGAGAAGCGCCCGCGGCGTCCCGGGCATTTACGTCGGCGCCGCGCGCGATTATCAGTTCGGCCAGTCCCCGGTAGCCGAGCGCCGCCGCGTCATTCAGAGGCAGGGCTCCGTCCTTGAACCGGGTATCGGGAGTGCGGCCACGGGCGAGCAGCATTCCCACGATGTCCGGTTGGTTGCGCATTACCGCAAACTCCAGGGGTGTCATGCCCTGGTTGTCTTCGGCGCTGAGATCGGCGCCGCGGGCCAGCAGCAATTCCACGTTGGCCTTGAGGCCGTAGTATGCGGCGATGTCCAAAGGCGTCTGGTTTTGAATGTTTTTGGTATTGATCTCCGCTTTGTGGTCCAGCAGGAGTGTCAGGATATCGGTGCGATTTTTCGCTGCCGCCAGGGATAATGGCGTCTCTCCGTTTTTACCCTTCAGGTTGACCGCGGCGCCATGGGCCAGCAGCACCTCCACTACGTTTGAGTACTCGCCGAGCACCGCGACGTCAAGGGGAGTCTGGCCGTTATTGTCCTGGGCGTTGGCGTTGGCGCCGCTCTCCAGCAGGAGTTCCACCACCTTCGCATAGCCCGTCCTGGCTTCTTCGAACAAGTGCGTCTGGCCGTTGTAGCTCTTCCATGTCAGGTAGAAGTTGTGATGGTGTTTCAACGTGGATTTCACGCGCTTTAATTCGGCTTCCTCTAAATCCCTATGCTTCCCGCCACCGAAAGCGAGGTAGGGAAGCGCCAGGGTGGTGATCGCCAGCACGATGAGAGACGCGGATTGGAATCTGACCAGCGGTATGCGTGGATCTGGAGGGTTCATAAGGTGTTCCTTTAAATGGGGACCGGATAGTAGTACGCCTCGCGGCGAGGTGGGTCAAGGGAAAAGATGCCGAAACGGTAAACATGATCCAGGTTTCTTAATTAATGTTTGTGGCCTGGTGAGCGCGCGCGAGAGGAAGGCTCGGGACATGAGGCCCGGCAGAATAACCGGGAAACGAGGTGTCCCGGGCCCCTCCGCAAAGCTTGAATTCAACATCGGGACCCTGATCTGGAATCTTGAATTTTGAATCTGCCATCGACGGTACGAGCCGCTACCGAACCTCAGGGTTACCCCGCTACGGGTACCTCTGGGCCGCTCGGGATGTTGTCAGTTTGATGGACGGATCAGGATGCGGAGAAAGATGAAGATGTAGGGCACAGGGCGGTGCAGGAAACCGACAAAACAACGCGTAGAACGTCGCGTCTGTCGCCGGTATCCTGCGTCGGCCTCGGGTAATCAAGAACTGGTCATGGGTGCAGCGAACGAGGACGTACGCGACGCTGAATCCCCATGAGTGCCAACAAAGCAATGCCGAGCAACACCGCCGTGGCGGGCTCAGAGACAGGTAAGGTATAGTAACTACCCACGGTCTGTCCCGATCCATTGATCCCATTCAAAAGGGTAAACTCCGCAGAGCCAGGAATGGGATCGGGGTAACTGATTGCGGTCAACTGGCCTGCGCTATCCACAAAACCCTGCCCACCTGCGTCGTAATTGGCATTGAAGTAATAGCCCACGATTTGTCCGTTGTCATTGATTCCCGTTGCCAGGACATAGTTCGCTTGTGGGACGCTGATAGTTGAGAAGGTACCTCCACTGTCCACATAACCGCCCGCGCCGCCATTGTAGTTCCCCACGATCTGCCCGGCGTCGTTGATCCCATAAGCCGTGGTTCCTGCCGCGCCTGGGGCCATAATCGTTGTGAAGGCGCCGTCGCTGTACAGAAAGCCTCGCGCATCGCCGGATGGGTCTAAATACGTGCCCACGAGCTGTCCGGCATTGTTGATCCCATACACATCCGTTTCGAGGGACCCGGGAACATCAATCGAGGTGAAGATCCCGTTGCTATACAGGAACCCTTGATCGTCGATGCTGCCTTGGCTCTGGTAGCCGCCCACGATCTGTCCGGCGTTGTTAATCCCATAAGCCTGAGTAAAGGCCGCGCCAGGAACATTGATCGCGGTAAAGGTGCCACCGCTATCCAAAAAACCCTGACATGCCGATGCACAGTAGTTGCCCACCACCTGCCCGGCGTTGTTGATCCCATAAGCCCCGGTAACAGTCGCGCCAGGAGGATCGAGCGGGGTGAACACGCCGCCGCTGTCCACAAAACTATCTGCCCAGGCGTCCGGAGTCGCGACGGCAACCAACACCGCGGACAGCAGGATTCCCACGAGCACCCAGTTGATTCTCCTCATGACTTTTTCTCCACAGAGGTTACGTTCTCTCTCTCAGCCCATTCCCCAACTTTCGCGCGCCCACACAACATTCCGATCAAAACTCTCTACTCCGCTTTTATCAGCCGCGCGATGATTTGTCGATAGAGGGAAAACCGGCGAAGGAAACCGGTGAAAACCGGGGAAACGAGGACAGCAAAAACCGACCCCGGCCCCGTTTTCCCCCCACGCGGCACGAGAGACTCTCGCGATGCTCGGTGGGCTGACGGGCACCTCGTTTCCGGGTTTTCCTTTCCGGGGGAGACGGCGTCAGACCGCGGCCGGCGGGTCTCAGCACACCCCGTCGGACGAGCGACCGCCAATGGTTTATCCACCCTTGTAGGGTCTTTACCCTTGCCCTGACTGTAGATTTTTCCCGACGTCTGGTAAGGATTACACCTGACACCGGTTCAGGCTAAGCTGATGCGCATTTCGGCGCTCAAAAGTCAGGAGTTTACGGGCGTGATGGGTTGGCCGCGTATGTGCAAGACGAGACACCGGCTGACGACGTGCCAACTCGGCGCGTTCGCTGCAGCCGGCACGACCGAACCTTCAAGAAGTTAACAGGCAAACTCAGGTCCCGGGCCATGCGGCAGGCAAGGTCCTCCGAGATTTAAACAAGGCTAATTGCCAGTTGCTCCCAGCCGATTGCTTCTACCGTCGGTGGTGGAGTGCCTTAGGCCTACACGTTAAAGAGCCAACAGAACAGCGGGGGTTATTCCCGCTTATCCGTGCGTTACCCAGCGGAAATGCCGACGGCAGGGATCTCACGGCAACAACTATTCTGCGGACCTCCCGACGTGCAAGTGCTGCGGACTGAGGCGCGGTGCGGATGTGCGCGCTGTCTTGGCGACCGCGCCGAGCGTGAAGCACGCCCCTGCGGACCGCACAGGACGGTTGCTGACCGGGGAAGAATGGGATGCCATCTCAGCGAAGAATTCAGACTTCCCCAGAGTACGATTGCGCCGGGCGCCGCATTCCATGCGCCCTCGTTTCCGTGTTCCTCGTCGCTGCGACCTTCAGCGTGTTCGGTTGTAGCTCAAGATCTGCCGGAAGCGTTACGGTCAACTCTTCCCCCACCAGCGGTACCGCCCCCGGCTCTTCTGGCAGTACTTCCGCTGGCAGTTCTTCCACTGGCAGTTCCTCCCCCGGTGCTTCCACATCTCCCAGTTCTCCCACCGCCAGCTTATCCGCCGCCAGCCTGGGGTTTGGGGATGAATCCGTGACTCTGACGACTTCGCCGCAGGTCGTCAGTCTGACCAATTCTGGCAGTGCCGCCTTAAACATCACCAGTATTTCCTTAGTCGGGAGCGACGCTGCGGACTTTAGCCAAGCGAATACCTGCGGCTCGTCGTTGGCGCCGGGAGGCAGTTGCAACATTGCCATCCTCATGACACCGTCTGGCGCTGGCAGCCGAACGGCCTCATTGAATATCGTTGACAACGCCGACGGCAGCCCCCAGTCGGTGTCACTCTCGGGAACGGGTACCCACGACGTCATTCTCACGTGGAGCGCCGGCACTGACTCGGGGACCACAGGGTACGCCATATTGCGCGGCACCACGCCCAGTGGGGAAAGTTCGACGCCGGTGAACTCCCCGCCGGTTACCGACACCACCTACGTTGACGTGAATGTTCAACCCGGACAAACTTACTACTATGTCGTGGCCGTCGTGGGTCCGGATGGAAGCGTAACGGGCCCAAAATCGAACGAAGCTTCAGCCACTGTGCCTTCCCCATAGTTTCGTTTGGTGCCTGGCGGCGACGGCAATTCCCCCCACGTGCCGAGACCGCCGCGCCAACCTGCAAACACGGTTCCTGCAACTTAACCAATTCATGTCCAGGGTAGCACGGCCGACGAAGACTGTTCCTGCAACCTAACCAATTCACGTTCAGGGTAGGACGGCCTACGGGAACGGTTCCTGCAACCTAACCAATTCACGTGCAGGGTAGGACGGCCGGCGAGCAGGGTTCCTTCATCCCGACCAACCGCCAAGCCGTCATCCTGAGCACCGTATTTCAGGGGCGAAGGACCTGCATTTGTCTTTGTCGGCTAGGGGCCGAATGCAGGTCCTTCGGTCCGACAAAACCCGTCGGCCTTCAGGATGACGTTCAGGGGAGGCCGGCCGACGAAAACGGTTCCTGCGGCAAAGGAAACCGGGACCGGCACCCCATTTCTTCTTATCGAATTTGTCCCCAAACATATTGCCCGCTCTTCGATGATTCACTAATCAGGAAATATCGTTCCTGGTTTTTCTCACCTTCAGGCGGGCGTATTTTCGCGCTACGTTGCGGCCAGTTGCTTGCAGTTTTCTGCCTTCTGCGAACTGCCTTCCACCTTCTTGAAGTCTACTGCGTGGTAGACGAAAACGGTCTTGCCGGGTGCGGGAGCGGAGGTGCGGTCGGGGAGGAGCCCAAAGCCCTTCAGGCGGTCCACAACCTCATCGGCGGCGTAGGTGGTATAGGCCTCCCGGCAGATCGGGGCATTCGCCGGGTTTTCCGCCTCAGCGCGCGGCAACTGCGGCCGCCCGCTCGCGCGTTGGTCTTTTGGTTCTTGCTGCCCACTGCCTACTGCCCACTGCCTTCCGCCTTGACTGGCCGTCCCCACGCGCCACTCGCTGAATGCTCCCCCTGCCTGCCGAATGTGTTCCAGAATGTCCTCGACGATTTCGCTCTCACTGAAGCGCATGGGTGCATCTCCTTCTGGCCGAGTTGAGAAAACGGCGCCTGACGCCGTTCACCCACTATCTGGAATCGCGAATTTTGAATCTGCCATCGACGGGGCGAGCCGCGGAGGAAGCTGAACTACGCTGCCTCCGCGCTACCCAACCTCCGGGCTACCCGCTCAAAGCCATTGCCGCTCAACCCGTTTATTAGCATCTGGCACCAGTCGCAGTGTCCATCGGGGTCGGCCTTCGCAAGGGGATTGTTTCGGCCATAGCTGTACAGGTTTAGACTCTGCGGATCACCAAAATCGGCGTATGGCACTGCCGTCGCCTTCGCCGCCCAGTCAGGCGTCATGGAGGGAACGGTGGGAGGGAACGGTGTCAGGTACCGTTTCCACGCCTCTCTCTGCCGTTTTCCTCTTGGCAAGAGAACGGTACCTGACACCGTTTCCCCCCGTTTCGCCCCGCGTTACCCAACGTCTAGGCTACCAGCTATTGGACGGAAGTCTCCCGCTTGGAATCGCTCAGGTCGTACCTCACTTTGAGAAGACCGCAGCCGCCGTATTTCTTGTGCTTCTTCTCAACTGCACTGAACGTCCACTTCGGAACGACCTCCATCGCTGATGCGAGAGCGAGAGGGTTGCCGGAAAGCCCTTGCACACAGCTTACCGTGCCATCAGGCTGGAACTTCACCCGCAACACCAGAGTTCCACTTATCTTCACATGCGTTTCGCCGACCCCTAGCGGCACGACATGGAGTAAATGGGAACGCATTTGCTTTCCCGAGAGACTCAACACCAAAGTACCGTCTTTGTCGGCGGGCTGGCTAGGACACTGGCACTGCGACTCAGCCGGGTTAGCCTCGGGTGATAACTGAGACCAACACAAACACGGCAGCAACACTAGGAGTAAGGATACGGTGCGCATTTCACTGCTCCTTCTCGTTCTGGATCGCTTCCTTCTCAGCGTCCTTGGTCTGCTTCTCCACCTCCGGCAACCCATGCTTTGCGTTATTGCCGGTTCGCCCGAAATCGCCAAGAAGAACGTGCCGCAGTTCGTGATGAATGGTCGCGGAGATATCGTCTGCTGACGTGTTGACCACGACATCGGTCATGTCATCGCCAGAAAACAGCGACGGCGAGTTCTTCCCAGGAGGGAAGAATGTATACCCCATGAAGCTGTTGTCGTTGGGATCACCTGCATCGCCCGGCGTCATGCTCATCGTGGCCAGTTTGCCGAACCCCGTCTTACTGTTATAGCTCAGACTCATCCTGACATTGAAGGAATCCGTGGGATTCAGCACATCGATGTTCGCAGTTGCGCTATGGTCGTTAGCGAGTTTTTGCAGGGTCGCAAAGTTCCCTGCCGAACCCTTGTAGTCAGCATCCACTGTGATTCCGTACTGACCCTTCTTGAACCCGTTCTTATCGTTCCCCTCAACTAGATGAACGTGGCTTCGATCTTCCTTCTTCAGACCGTTCTGTACTTGCGCGAAACACTGGGCCATCGTGGCGGAGCCACTACATGTCCGCAGAACGACATCCATGCCAGACGGATCGGTCAGCTTAAGGGGATTGTTCCGCACATATGAATACAGATTCAGGCGTTGCGGGTCGAGCATCCGGTCGCCCTTGACCCAGATAGGGTCCGTCTGCATGAAGCGGGCCGTCGTACTTGCATAGTAGCGAGCACCGAAGTTGTCCAGGCCGGATTCGTAATCACGTTGTTTGCCGGTGAAGTGCATGGGGCTCGCGTCGGCGGACGGAGTCGGAGGCAAAGTTCATGCCGTACGGGGTGTCGGTGAACGATTGACAGGGGTTGCCGGTGGAAGTTGGTTCGCACTCTTTCTGTGCCCAGCCAGTCGGCATGGTTAAAGAAGAGCGTCCCGCTGCACGGCGTGCTGGGGTTCTCGGTAGCCACGTGGCGACCTTGGGGCGTATAGATTTCGGCGCGGAAGGGAGTGGCGCTGCCGTTCTGGTAGACCGACGTGATATGCCCCTGCGGGTCGTAGACGTAATCTTCCAGCGTGTCGGCCTGCTGCTTGCCCACCCGCTGCCCGTCGGCGTCGTAAAGATACTGCATGGCATTGTACGACGTGCAGGTGCCGTCCGTGCCCCACACGCACGTGATGCGGTTTTCCAGGTCGTAAACGTAGCCGTGGGTATTGTCCGTCAACAGGTTTCCAGCGCCATCGTAGCTGATAGCCGGAAGAATTGATCTGGTTGTTCGACGGATTGAAACTCAGTCCCAGCGGTGTGCAGGCGTATCCCGACGGTGCGGTGCAGGTCATGTTGCCGAATTGCCCGTTCGACCCATCGGCCGTGTAGTAATAATTGAAATTCTGCCCGCCGATGGTGGCTTTTTGCAGCCGATTCACGTTGTCGTACTGGTAGGTCCAGTTGCCATTCACGCTGTCATTGGCGGTGTAGATGTTGCCGTTGGTGTAGTAGCCGAGGCCCAGGGAATAAGCGCTGGTGGGATTCCCTGTGCTGCCGACCTGAATGGACGTGAGCCACAGCCGATTGGGGTCGTAGTTGCGGTTTTCGGTCAAGCCGTTGCCGAGAGTCACCTGTTTCAAACCGTAGGGGTAGTACTGCGGGTCGCTCAACAGACTTTGGTTGTTCACGCTGAAACCGTTCAACCGGTCCGTAGAATCATAGCCTGTGGAGCGGCTATAAGCGCCGTCCGAGTAACCGGTTTCATTTCCCAGAAAATTATACGACATGGTTAGCGAGTAAGGGGTCAAACCACAAGTGGCGGGCGTGCATTGCTTTTCCGCCCACGCCCTCCCCATGGGGTCGAAGAATAAAAGGCTCCTGACCCCTTTCTCCTCCCTCATGAATAAAAGGCTCCTCACCCCTTCTTTCCAGCGTGAAGGTATGGCCGGGACCCACCGTGGGGCCAAACGCGTAAAAGAATGTCCCGTGCGAGTGGATGCCGTTCGAGGAAACCGGCAGAGCTTGCCAAGGGGAGGAAAAGGGGTCACGGCTGGTTCCAAACGTGGTAAACCACACCTCCTACATCCACCCGCCGAGTTCTGCCCATAACAGCTTTCTACCCCATCCTCCCTCATGAATAAAAGGCTCCTGGCCCCTTTCTCCACGGTAAATTTGTTCTAAGCGGGTCGCCATCGCATTGTGATTGAGTTTTCTGGCGGTTTTGGTCATTGCCCAAAGGTTCCGGGAATGAGTTTGTGCCGGTGCGGACGGAGAGGCGCTGTTGGCGCCAGGGGTTGGCTCTGGGGCGTCTAAACGTCACGCCCGAGGGCGCAGGGAGGTTGTGGTACTGCCTAATTGGTACGGCGGCCCCCGCAGGAGTTTTCGGTCATGCGCAGATAGTCGAAGACCAGGCGCACGTGGCGCGTGAGTTGGCGCATTTTCTGGGCGACGCTGCGCGTCCCGCGGGATTTGATCACGCCGATGGCGAAGCGGCGCAGCCGGGTGATGTTTTCCGGGCCGTGGCCCACTCGGATACGGCTGCGGTCCTCGTCGAAGTTCCAATCGAGAACGTAGTGACAACCGTTCTCGATGACCCAGTGCCCGCGGTTAACCTGGAGGACGCGTCGGGGGCGGGCTTCTTGGGGAGTGCGGCTGGTGAGGCCGTAGGCGATGTCCAGAGAATAGGAACCCGTCTTTTTCTCGATCACGTGCCGCTCGATGAGGAAGGCTTGGCCCACGTGCGGGAAGTCGAGATAGTCGTTGAGTTCGGTGGTCGTCCAGATTTTGCGGGTCTCGATGCGGCCGTGATCGGGAGGCGTCTGCTCGACGAAGTGCGGTTGGCCCCGGTCCCGGAAGTAGAATTCCAGGTCCGCGAGCAGTCCGGGCTGATTGCCTTTGACGGTGAAAGAGTAATGCGCCTGGCGCTTCTCGACCAGATACTCGGCGAACTTACGCTGCGTGAGCAAGGCGTCGGCGGTGATATCCTTGCCCTTGATATCGATGGCCTCCAGCAGGGGGATGGCCATCTTAATCTCGTTGGTGCGTTTGACTTCGTCCCGGCCTTCTACGGGCAGACTGCCCACTTTTTTTGGGTGTAGCAGGTCTGGGTCCGGTGACCGACGACACTCATCACATGCGTCGGGTGGCCCTCCGCGTCGAGGGCATTGCACAGGGTCTTGCCGTCGATGGCCAGGCTTTCGTCCTCCCCGGCGTAGAGTTCGTTCCAGTGTTGCAAGGCGCGGTCCAGGTGCGCGGGATCGACGCGGATCAGCACGTTGCGGAGGATCGACTCGCTGGGTACAACATAGCGGCCTTTTTCGCGACGGCAGCCGAAGCGCTCGCGCGCTTTCGGTCCGAGGCTTTGGGCCCAATCGGCGATCGCCTTGTAGCCGCGCATGCCGCACAGGACGGCGCCGGCGGCGATGCCCAGCACCGTGGACAAGCCATGGCGCCGCCCTTGGGCGCGGCGGGGATCGGGAATGGCGCGGAAAAACGCGGGGAGCGATTGCATCTGCGCGGCGCTGAGCATGATTTTGGAACCTCCGAGTTGATAAGGAAGAGGAAGAACGGCTTGCGAGAGCAACGCGCGGGCGTCGGCCCGCAAGGGTTGGACAAAGACCATCTTGGGAGATTGCGGCGTCGCGCTGTACCCCCGGCGAGTGCGGTGGAATCCCTTCGTGTTCCCGACGTACACCCAGTTCGCCGCCCGATACACAGTCCCGCGAAAACGCTGTGGGTCAACAAAGGTTTCCATCAACACCGCCCCGTGACCGAAGGTTTCTTCCCAGTCACTCGCCAGCCGTCTTTGGCAGAGCGACAGAACCCGCGAGCCTAAGTTCGCCCGATGCCAGTCGGGCAAGATGAGAAAGCGGCTGTTGTTGACGATCAGCTTCAAGCGGCTATAGCGCTGGCGAAAGTTCCAACCGATCCAGCGGTCGCGCACCGCGCACTTCAGGGCCGCGGCGGAAAAGCTCAGCAGCGCTACCCATTCCTCCCGCCAGGTGGCAACGTACCAGAGCGTCTCGCTGATCTTCGGCAAAGCTCCCAGGTAGTGGTGCTGCCGCATCAGTTCTTGGTAACGCGCCTCATCGCCGGAGCGAAGGGGCCGGACAACGATCTCACGCAGGTCCAAGGGCAAATCCCCCTACGAAGCACACCTGAAACCTATCCCGTGCTTCATCGCGCAGCATACTATGCCGCGCGGGCGTTGTCCAGAACAAATTACAACAGCTTAAAGCTCAAAGCACTTGGAGACTGGAACGAATTCACCCTGCCCCTTTCTCTCTCCAGGAGCCTTTTTTGGATCTCCCACGGCTGGTTCCAAACGTGGTAAACCACACCTCCTACATCCACCCGCCGAGTTCGGCCCATAACAGCATTCTACCCCGTCCTCCCTCATGAATAAAAGGCTCCTGACCCCTTTTCCCCTCCTGCTGACCCCTTTTCCCTGACCCCTTTTCTCCCGGTTTCATGGAGAAACGATTCCCGAGCGGGAGTGTCTCCGGGTCCGCACCTGGTCGGCACGCGCGAGACTTCGGAAACAGATTGAATCACCAACTCCAGGGGCATCTCCTCCGGCGGTATGGTGCCGGTTGCCGGAGTCCTGATGACTGTCCCGACAATTTTGGCCTCAGCAACCCGCACATTCAACCCACAATTCGTTGTCCCGAGAAGCCGCATCAGTCGCTTCCACTGAGCGTCATGCTTTACACGGAAGCGATTTCCGAAGGCTTGATAGTTATCGCCACGTACATAGCTAAACGAGCAGTTCCCTTCTTTGACAAAGGAATACTCGAGACCTGCAAATATCAGCGCACGCACTTCAATTTCTTCGCCCTGATACCGCTCCGCGTTATCCTGGAGTGTGCAGACGGAGATGTGTTCAACAGGCGGTTCCGCCCGGAGGCGGGGTAATGCGTTCAGAATGCAGACCGACACAAGCAGTAATTTGCTGACTCTCATTTCTTACACCCTCCGCGCGAGCAGCTATAGTCCGCGGTGTCTTTGGCTACCGCATCGATTCCCTTGGAACGCCAGTCGCTGACAGTTGCTGCGTTAACGTTTGCCCAGCTCGGGTTCCACAAGACATAATCTCTACTCAAATCCAGGACACCATTAACCATATCTTGACCGCCCAAGGGTGCACGCATGTCTTTGAACCCAATGGACTGGGAGAAGTAGGACTCGGTCTCATAGGCATCGTGTTCCCAAGCGTACCGCTGATTCCAGGTCGGCGTGCCGGGCGTAATCTCTCCTGCGTGCGCACCTTCGTGGGCGGCATTGGCCTCCGCGTCCTCTACAGAACAGGACCGACCATCGATAGGAAGTGTCCAGCCGACCACCAGCAAACTTCTCCCACCGCCTGCACGGCGAGAAAAACCAACCATGCTTTGCGCCTCATTGGTCATCCTCCGAGGTCGGCTGTGGTGTTGTCTCGATGACGATTTTGTTTCCCCGCGGATTCGGCATTAGATCATGTAGAGAGATATCGTCAGCGTTGGGAGAGAAAGGGGGTCAGAGAAAGGGGGTCAGGTACCCTTTATTTTCAACATCCCACCCCGCACGCAAGAACCCCGAAAAGGGTACCTGACCCCCTTCCTTCTGCCATCACTACCCGAGCCACACGCGGCATGGATGATCCCCTTCTGGAGCGCGCCGAATCCACAACCCGGTTCGGTTCTTCGCCCCAGCTTTTTTCTACCGGGATGTACTACCTCTCGCCACCGGGAAGGTCAAGCAAAATGTGGGCCTAGGTGCCAAAATGCCTGAGAAAAAATGGTATATATCGTGCCTGTCCCCTTTCCTTTGTCCCCTTTCCTTGTCTCCGGAGGAAAAGGGGGTCACGGAGGAAAAGGGATCAGGAAAGGGTACCTGACCCCCTTCTCTCCCTGATTCCAAACACGTTCCCATATGGGAACGGAAGTTCACATACGTGAACCCTCATGGGGTGACGTGTCACCCCCACACAGCCGGTGCGCAGCACCGCAAGCCGTCGCCACCGGCACGAAGGCCAATTCAGGGCAGGAACGCGACGCAATGGTGGACGGCACAGCTACTGCTGCGCGCCAGCCGGCGTGCCCGCGAGCTGGCGTTTCCGACGAAGCTTTGAATATGCAAGCCAGATTAACGATCCTAAGAGGACTACTACGCCCCAAGCGATGGCGTGGTCTCTCCAGTAACCTACAAAACTCGATGCTAAATCTCTAGCCGGGGGAGGCGTGTCCCAATACCCATAACTATATCGAATATATATTGATCGGGGTGTGAGCCAATAGAGACCAGATGTAGTGCTCTCGACGACAAGACCGCCGCAGAGGGCCATCACCCAGCTTCGAAACCCGTGAAGCGGATGATATTCATTCGCATGCCCGCCCTTCTTGCGCCGATTGATCATAATAGCGACAAACTCAGCGGTCAAAATCGCAAGCCATATGCCCAAACGGACGGCTTCGTAGCTCCAGTAACCTGGATAGTGGACTCGAACACTATCCGTCGGAAAACTGTTCCATACCCACGCAGATGCAATTAACTCGGATGCGCAAAGAATGATAATCGATGGGATAGCGATTCCTTTTATCATAATGTCTACTTCCAATTCCACCAGAAACGCGGCGCACGAATTGTGCTCTGGTTATGGTAGCTTGATGGTAGATTCCCGGCATTTTTCATGCTTGATACCCCAGTTGTCACCTCTTTGATTCCCCATTGAAAATCTTGAGCTGTCGCCTTGAGATCTCGCGGTTGATCCGGTCCATAGGTGTTGGATAGAACAGTTCCCGTATGATCGTTTACGCCAAGGAGGTGTGTGAATTCGTGCGCGGAATCGCCGCCGGCATTCTTTATATCAATTTCGCCGGTGTCCGGTCCCCCAAGAGGCGATCTAGGGTTGGTGTGGGCATCCTCGCCATGGCGGGGGGGGCCGTTAGTCATGCCGTATACGTTCTGCGCGCCGCTGCTCATGGCCGCGTCCTTACTGTCGGCGACCGAAACGGTGACTTGCGTGCTGACGTTGTATGTAACCCCGTCCTGAGTGAACGAGCCGGTCCAGGCTTTATCAATCGAGTTCTGCATCGCGGTCGCAGCCTGGGTGAGCTGGTCATTGGTGATGCCGCTTCCGGGGGCAGCATATATTTCAATGCTCGCTGAAACGTTCACGTTGCAGGTCGTCTGGTTGTCTGTCGTCGAGCAGTTCGTAGTGACGGTGGCCATCTCGCCGTTGGGGTCAACATACCGGAGCGGGTTGTTCCGAGCATAAGCGTACTCGTTCCAACTCTGAGGATCGGCTACGTGAGAATCCTTATAGAACACGTCTGGCGTCATAAACCGCCCCAGATTGTTTCCGCCGCCAAAATACCTTGCGCCAAAGTTATCCAGCCCGGATTCGTAATCGCGTTGTTTGCCGGTGAAGTGCGTGGGGCTCGTGTCGGCGGAGGGGTTGTCGGCGAGGTTCATTCCGTACGGGGTATCGGTGAACGATTGACAGAAGCTGCCGGTGGAAGTGGTCCGCACTCTTTCTGTGCCCAGCCAGTCGGCATGGTTAAAGAAGAGCGTCCCGTTGCACGGCGTGCTAGGGTTCCAGGTGGCCACGTGGCGGCCTTGGGGCGTGTAGAGTTCGGCGCGGAAGGGAGTGGCGCTGCCGTTCTGGTAGACCGAGGTGATATGGCCCTGTGGGTCGTAAACGTAATCTTCC
Source organism: uncultured Acidobacteriota bacterium (assembly GCA_963719115.1). Classification (GTDB taxonomy): domain Bacteria; phylum Acidobacteriota; class Terriglobia; order UBA7540; family UBA7540; genus Bog-366. The sequence goes on from CAVRBF010000022.1 coordinate 26,066, forward strand.
AGCGTGTTCGCCTGCTGCTTGCCCACCCGCTGCCCGTCGGCGTCGTAAAGATACTGCGTGGCATTGTACGACGTGCAGGTGCCGTCCGTGCCCTGCACGCAGGTGATGCGGTTTTCCAAATCGTAAGCATAGCCGTGGGTGCCGTCCTGGAGCAGGTTTCCCGCCCCGTCGTACTGATAAACACCGTCGCCGTCATCCCAGATCTGGTTCGCGGAGTTGAAATTCATGTGCTGGTTGAGCTGTGCGCCGTGCGGGGGCGTGCAGGAGTAGTTCGTCCCCGTCGGCGCTGTGCAGTACATGTTTCCATACCGATCGGGATAGTAATTAAAGCTCTGGCCGTTCAGTTGGGCCACTTGCAATCGGTTCAGGTAGTCATAACCGTAGGTCCAGTTGCCATTCACGCTGTCATTGGCGGTGTTGATGTTGCCGTTGGTGTAGTAGCCGAGGCCCAGGGAATAGGCGCTGGTGGGATTCCCTGTGCTGCCGACCTGAAGGGAGGTGAGCCACAGCCGATTGGGGTCGTAGTTGCGGTTTTCGGTCAAGCCGTTGCCGAGAGTCACCTGTTTCAAACCGTAGGGGTAGTACTGCGGGTTGCTCAACAGACTTTGGTTGTTCACGTTGAAACCGTTCAACCGGTCCGTAGAATCATAGGCTGTGGAGCGGCTATAAGCGCCGTCCGAGTAACCGGTTTCATTTCCCAGAAAATTATACGACATGGTTAGCGAGTAAGGGGTCAAACCACAAGTGGCGGGCGTGCATTGCTTTTCCGCCCACGGCCTACCCATGCCGTCGAAACTGATAAAGCTCGTCGGCCGCCACCACCGTGCCGTCCGGGATTCACGCTCCAGCTTCCCGTGAGGTGACCCACCGCCCCCGGCGTCGTGTCGCCAAGTGCGGGGCTGTATCCATCATAAGCGTAAGCCGCCCGCACCGTGGAAGAATCGCTATAGGTCCTAAAGAGCACGCGATTCAGTTCATCATAGCCTAAGCCATCGCACGTGCCGCTGCTGTAATTTCCGTAGCAGGTCGTGCCTCTGGCGTTCTGCTTGGTCAGGACGTTTCCGTTGCCGTCGTAGGTGTAGTTGATGGCGCCGTTCTCGGGGTTGCTAGCCTGAGTCAGCCAGCCGTAGGAGTCGTAGTTAAAGCTGCGCGTTTGGCTGCCCTGCAGCACCTGCAGCAAGTTTTTCAAAGCGGGGTAGCGCAGACGTACGCGTTCTTTGCGTTCGTCTGCGGCTCTTCTTCCGTTCATGGAATTGCATGTTGAGATGTTAATATTATGGTTGATGTTTCCATGTTAAGAACCGCGGAGGAAGGCAAACTGCGCCTACCTCCGCGCTACCCTGCTCGAATTTTGAATCTCCCGTTAACGGGACGAGCCGCGGAGGAAGCTGAACAGCGCTGCCTCCGCGCTACCCCGCTTGCCTACACCACCTCCGGGCCACCCGCTTTAGAACCAGAGCGGCGCCGGCCGAAGATCAGCCGGAAGGCTCCGACCACAAGGGACCAGAGAATTGCATTGATGGCGACGGCTGCCACAGCGGAGAGCAAGCCGATATCCGTCAACGACAGAGGCCCCTGCCAGAACAACTTCTCGATTAGCCACCCGCCCAAGAAGTTTCCTGGGAACATCACGATCAGCGCCGTTCCCCACATGACCATGCCAACGGATGAGGGAACGTGCTGCCAGACTCCCATGCAGGCCAAGCCGACGAACTGCACGATGACGAAAATGCTAGGCACTGTGTATTTCTTCATCACGTTATCCCTCACTGGTTCGGAGCGGTCTGGATAATGATCTTGTTCCCACTCGGATTCGGCATGATGTCGTGCAGTTCGATGTCATCTCGGTTGCACATGCGTACACAACCATGAGAAGTCGGGCTTAGGAAGATGCTATTACCCCATGTAGTAGGGCTCCAACTCGGCCCCATCGTCCCGTGGATCATAATGCCCCTACCATCCAACTCCTGGATGTGAAGCTGATACGGCCCGAAAGGGGCAGGGGACAGACACCTCGTTTCCGATTTATCGGGCAGCGGCGCACGCGCATGATTGCGTTGTCGCTGTCCGGAGTGTCTTATCGTCCATCTGAACATTCGAGCCAACCGCGTCCCATCCTCACCCCGCAGGCAGACGTTCCCTCCGCCCACGTTCACCCCGCCAAGTAGTACGCTTCCCGATTGGGCAGGTCAAGAGACAAAAGAGAGAGAGAGGAGGGAGGTCAAGAGAAAAATGCCGTCGCCGCGAACATGACCCTTGTCTTTCGAGGCGTGGACTGGCGGTGGCAAGAGGCGATGCCGACCGTGCGTCGGCGAGATCCTCCCGGTAATCGATAATAAGGGGGAGAAAGCCAGTGAAAAGTGAAGAGCAAGGGGATCGGGGCTGGCGCGGGCGTCATCTTACGCGCGAATCGGAAAAGTAATGATTCTCCGTAGGGCGCCGCATCGAACAGTTCCGTGCAAGTGACCCCTCACCCGCCCGATGGATCGGGTCGGCCTCTCCCCTGCGGAGAGGCTGTTGATGATGTGGGGCGCGCGATCGCGCGCCCGGCCCCGTATGGCCACGCCATGGCGTGCCCCTACGAGCCGGCGGGACGCCGACGCGACGTACCATGGCCATCCTCGCCATGCCCCGGCACGGGCAAGATGCCCGAGGTACAAGCTCGCCCGGCCCCCTCGCAGTGCCCCCGACACTCACCCACATCGTTATCGGCTGTGGACATGATGAACGTGAGAAAAACAATGGCGGATGACGAGGGGTGAGTGTCGAGCACGCGGCTGCGCAGTGGCGGCCGGCGGTACGTATTATGGCCGTCCCCGCCATGCCTCGGCACGGGCAGGTCTGTCCTTAGCATCGCGAAGGAATGCCCGTGGTACAAGGTTGCGGGGGCGCCACGGCGCGCCGTTGAGGCTCCCCTCCTGGTTCAGGAGGGGTGGCGCGATAGCGGCGGGCGGTCACACCCTGGCCGGCGGGACGCCGGCCCCGATTGATCATCGCGGGGAGTGGGTAGCCTCCGGGCTTTCATTTTTCACTTGACATGGGCGATCAGGATCGGCTAGAACTAGAAATGGAAGGAAGAATGACCATGTCCTTCGTGAGCCCGCAACTCCCGCCTGCGCATCGCGCTGACACTTTCAACACGCCCGGCATTAGACTGACCCCGATTTCGTCACGTCGGTTTGGCTCGCACGGATGCGGCAGCGAAGAAATTAATTCCTCGCATCGATTGGCCGTTTTGCCAGTTTTCGGGTCGAGAGGGAGGCGTGAAAAAACGCTTCCTACGACCGAAGCCGGAATGCCATTGAAAACAAAGAGGCAGGAAATTTGAATTTCCTTCGAACCCGATAACTTTATCAAAACAAATAAGTTAAGTTGTTTTGCGACGGGAAATCCGCATCTCATTGAAAACAGGTTGTTTGCTTGATTTTTTGACAACTCGTCCAACTTCTATTCCTCACAAATCCCCTCAAAAAGCGCGAAAATGCGCCAAACATCGGGGCACAGTGCCCGTTGCGCGAGTCAGTCGTCGGTAGAATCTTCGAGGGGTGAAACCATCCAGCAGCGGAGGTGGCTTGGTGATGGGGGGCCACGGCACGCTAACGAGCCTTCCATCAGCGCCTTGCGGGCGGCCCAACGGGGCGCAAATTAGCGGAGTAACCGGGGTGGAGGAGGCTCCACCCCGGTCACCGTTCAAGCCTGGCTTCCAAATCGCTTACACGGTCAGCTTCCAGGGCGCGCGATACTCGCGACCCAGGAGCTTCTGCGCTGCGGGGCCGCCCTTCAGCAGGCGCTGATTGGGAACGTCCCACTCCAGATGTTCCTTACTGCGCAGGGCCACGTTGCCCAGCAGGCAGCAACTGCTGCTGCGATGCCCGAGCTCGATGTCGGATTGCGGACGCTTGCGCGTCTTCATGCACTCCAGCATGTTGCCCACGTGCACCAGCAGTCCATCGTCGATGCGCTCCATCCTCATCGAGGGCGCCTTCCCCAGTTCGCGTCGCTCCGCCTGTCCACTCGCCGGCCGGTGCACCTCGCGGTAATCGGCTTCAGCCGCGGGTTCCGGAAACACCTCGAAGCCGTCGCGATCAAGGAACATGCTGCCATCGGTGCCGTGGAACTCAATTCCATAGCCGTGCTTGTACATGGAATTGCCGTTGCACTCGCGGTTTTCGTAGGTGGCGATGAACGGGTGATCGCCCTCGAACTCCCAGGTGATTTCCAGCGTGTCGGGAGTCTCGGTATTGTCGGTAATGAACTTCTTGAAGCCCATGGCCGTGATGCCCTTCGGCCCCTGACTTTGCATGGCCCACAGGACAATATCCATCAGGTGGACCGCCCAGTCACCCGGCCAGCCGTTGGCGTAATCGTAGAAGTAACGGAACGTGGACCAGCGATTGTCACCCACGCCAAAGCGCTGGTAATTGTATTGCACCTTGGGCGCCGGCCCCAGCCAGAAGTCCCAATCGAGCCCGGCGGGCGGATCAGAGTCAGGATATGTTCCCTGGCCCGTGGGGTACGAGTTGCCGTAGTTCCAGGTGCGGACGAAGCTGACCTTGCCCAGCAACCCGCCTTGCACCAACTCCACCGCCTTCTGGAAGTGGGCATTGGAGCGCTGCCACAGACCCACCTGAACTACGCGGTTGTACTTGCGAGCCGCTTCCACCATCTTCTGGCCCTCTTCCACTGCCACGCAAATGGGCTTCTCTACGTAAACGTCTTTGCCCGCCTTGCAGGCTTCAATCATCGGAAGCGGGTGCCAGTGGTCGGGAGTTGCCACCAGAACGACATCAATATCCTTTTCGTCCAGGACCTGGCGAAAATCCTTGAACGTTTTTGCATTGCCCCCAGCCGCTGCCAGACACTTGTCGAGATTGGGCTGGTAGACGTCGCATACCGCGGCCACTTCCACGCCATGCTTCATGAAGTTCTGCATGTCGTCTGTGCCCTGCCGTCCGCCGCCCACCACACCCAGTCGGATGCGGTCATTCGCGCCCAGAACATTCGTTGTGCTGAAACCCGCCATCGACAGGCTGACGCCCGCCGTGGTGATAGCTGCACGCTTGATAAAATCTCTGCGATTAATTTCATCCGTCATGATTTATTCCCTCTCATCCTCTCACATGAAAAGAATGTGCGAACTTGCCGCACGCGCTTGACTGGGCGTTTATATCGGGAAGTGAGACGAAATTCAAGCACCTTTCACGAAACGAGGTCGAGAAGCCACGCGCCTGCGGCCCAGTCGGCAACTGCGATCACGAGGACCTGCCTACAATATAGGATGCTGCGGGAGGCGCAATCGAGCGCCGCTCGGTCTTTCCGGGGCTATAATATAGGTTGAGCGTTCGTTCGTAGTTGGTCAGTCGAGACGCTCGACAGGTGCAGTTTGGGCGCGCCCAAAAAAACAATGGAGAAAAAAGTCGTGAATCCAGAGGAAAAGTACGTTGAGCAGTATTGGCAGAAGGGTTGGCTGGTCGTCGAAGGGGTTTTTGCGCGTGAGGAAGCCGACCGCATGGCCGAACTGGCTCTGGCAACGGCCGAAAACGAACGCACCACCTCCAAGGCCGGATACAATTTGGACGCCTCGGAAGACGGCACGCAGCAGGCCCCGCGCAAGATCGATCGACCGTTCGAGAAGGCTGAGGAGTTTCGCCGGTACCTTCTTGACGAAAGGCTGACCCAGGTCGTTGCGTCACTGTTGCGAGCCAAGCCGGTTCTGCTCTCCGACCAGATCTTCTTTAAGCCGCCCCGTTATGGCTCAGCCAAACCTTACCACCAGGACAATTTCTATTTCCGCTGCCACCCGGATGATGAAGTCATCACGAGTTGGATTGCGTTGGACGACGTCAACGAGGCGAACGGCTGCCTTCGCTATATTGATGGCTCCCATCGCGGGCCGATCCTACTGCATGAACCTGTCCCGGGCTCAGAGACCTATAATCTGGCGCCGCCTCCGGAACTGATCGATCTGAGCAAGGAGTCACTGGCGCCGGTGCGAAAAGGAGGCGTGGTCTTCCACCACTCCAAAACGCTGCACACCTCGCATCGCAACCAATCGGACCGCTGGCGGCGCGGTTACGCAGCTCATTGGGTCACGCCGGCCGTAACTTCAGAAACCGATGTAATTGGAAAAGCGTACTTTAATTCTCCGCAGTTCGCTCACCTGTTTGGCTAGTTCTTCATGGTACTCAGCATGGCAATGGCGAGTACTATGAACCCTATCGCGCCGATGGCGACGATCCATTAGCCTTCGCCGTCGCAGTAGTCGTTCCCCCCGCGCCCGCTTGGGGGGCCGCCGCCGATGCGAACTGCGAATTGAACACCCGCAGCGACATTCTCGTCGCGCAACTGCCTCACATCCCGATAGTTACAAGGTGCCGACGACACCTTGACGACGCACATTGAGACCTTGTTTTTGAGTGGTTTCGGAGTTCAGCCGACAATTTCTGCCTTCGGGCAATTTGTTTTCTTCGCTTCGAAATACCGCAGGCCAGCAAGCGAGAATTGGGGAATTCGTCGCAGCAGATGTTCCTCGATCGGGCCAATTGTCGTTCCCGCGAATTTTCTGCGCCTTCTTGTCGCCCCTGACTGGCTAACTCGTTCAAATTATTAGCATGGCCGTTGTCGTTCTTTACGCCTATTTGGCTCAAGTCGTGCAGTACTGATGTCGAAAGATACCAAGAGAGGGAGTCACCTTGCAGGAGAACTGCAGGAGGAGCTTTAAATGGGTACGAGTTTTCGGAAACCGGTTGCGCCCTCGTCGGATAAGCGCTGGAAGATCGTTGAAGCTTCCATGCGCCGGCTGGGCAACCAATCGCACGCGCTGATCGAAGCATTGCACACCGTGCAGGAATCGTTTGGCTATCTCGACGTGGACTCGCTGCGCTTTGTCGCCACCAGCCTGCGAGTGCCGCTGAGCCAGGCATACGGAGTGGCGACGTTTTACCATTATTTCACCTTGAAGCCTCCCGGTAGGCACACCTGCGTGGTCTGCACCGGAACTGCTTGCTACATCAAGGGTGCGGGAAAACTGCTCAACGAAATGGAAGGCAAATACGGAATCAAGCCGGGCGAGACGACGCCGGACGGCAATGTTTCCCTTCTTACCGCGCGCTGCCTTGGCGCCTGCGGACTTGCGCCGGCAGTGGTGTTCGACGGCCAGATAGCGGGGAAAGTGAATTCCGATGAGATTTTGACCAGGGCTGGGAGGTGGGGGCAATGACGCCGGAGGAACTTGGCGAAATCACCGCCAAACAAGAGGAAGAAGAACGGCAACACAAACACCGCCTGCATGTATGCACGGCGGCGGGCTGCCTCTCTTCCGGGAGTGACAAGGTCAAGGCCGCACTGGAAAAGGAAGTCAAAGACCGGGGCCTGGAGCACCAGTGCAAAGTCAAGGGTGTGGGCTGCATGGGGCTCTGTGCCAACGGCCCGCTGGTGGCGGTGAAGCCGCGCAGCATCATGTACCAGGGCGTAACCCAAGACGACGCGGCCGACATCGTCAAGAGCCTGGATGCGGAGCCGGTGGCGCGCCTTGAGTGCCCGACGGAAATGCCCTTCTTCCGCCGGCAGGTGAAGATCGTACTGGAAAATTGCGGCCGCATCGATCCCGAGCAAATCGAGGACTACATCGCCGCGGGCGGTTACGAAGCGCTGGTCAAAGCCTTGACGGAGTTTTCACCCGGCGAAGTGATGGAACAAGTCCTGCGCAGTGGCTTGCGGGGCCGCGGCGGAGCGGGTTACCCCACGGGTCTTAAATGGGGACGGTGGCCAAAACCGACGCCGATAAGAAGTACGTTGTGTGCAATGCCGACGAGGGCGATCCTGGCGCCTTCATGGATCGCAGCGTCCTGGAAAGCGATCCCCACCGCGTGCTGGAAGGCATGGCGATCGCCGGGTACGCCGTGGATGCCGCTCAGGGATACATCTACGTTCGCGCCGAGTACCCGCTGGCAATCAAAAATTTGAAGACCGCCATTCGCCAGGCGGAGAAGTTGGGGTTGCTCGGCAACAACATCTTCGGAACCACGCATAGTTTTCACGTGGAATTGCGTCTCGGCGCCGGCGCCTTCGTCTGCGGCGAGGAAACTGCGCTGATTGCATCCATTGAAGGTCGGCGCGGAATGCCGCGGCCGCGGCCGCCGTTTCCGGCCGCTGAAGGTCTCTGGGGGTATCCTACCCTTATCAATAACGTCGAAACGTTTGCCAACATTCCTCCCATCGTCCGCAACGGCGGCGACTGGTTTGCGCGCATCGGTACGGACAAGAGCAAGGGAACGAAAGTCTTTGCCCTGGCCGGGCGGGTTCAGAACACCGGCCTGATTGAAGTGCCGATGGGTATTACCCTTCGCGAGATCATTTATGACATCGGCGGCGGGGTGCCCGACGGCCGGAATTTCAAGGCCGTGCAAACGGGCGGCCCCTCGGGCGGCTGCATCCCGGCGGAATTTCTTGACATGCCAGTGGATTACGAGTCGCTCAAGAAGCTCGGTTCCATCATGGGGTCGGGAGGCATGATCGTGATGGACGACACGTCCTGCATGGTGGACGTGGCCAGGTATTCTATGGAGTTCTGCATGTCGGAATCGTGCGGCAAGTGCGTTCCGTGCCGCGCGGGAACCTACCAGATGCACGAACTG
>CAVRBF010000023.1:0-32547 GCA_963719115.1 uncultured Acidobacteriota bacterium
TAAATGAATGATGACCCTTGGAGGCCAAGAAAGGTTGTGATTGTTGGCGCCGGTGCTGTGGGTTCCACTTTTGCCTACGCGCTGGCCCAGAGTGGTCTGGCCGATGAAATCACCTTGCGCGATGCCAATCATGAACTGGCCATGGGGCAGGTCCTCGATCTGGCTCATGGCCAGGCCTTCTTTCCGTCCGTCCAGATCCGTGAAGCTCAGGTGGCGGATTATGCCGATGCGCGCATGATTGTGATTACTGCCGGGGCCAAACAGCGGCCGGGCGAGTCCCGTCTGGATCTGCTGCAACGAAACGTCAAAATCATCCACGATATCGTTGATGAAATCGTGCTCCAGAAGTCACCGGCCGTCGTTTTGATTGTGAGCAATCCGGTGGACATCCTGACGTATGTCGCCCACAAACGGTCCGGCTGGCCGCGCGGACGCATCATCGGGTCGGGCACCGTGCTGGATAGCGCGCGCTTCCGTCATTTATTGAGTCAGCACTGCGGAGTGGACGTGCATAATGTCCATGCTTACATCCTAGGTGAACATGGGGACAGTGAATTTGCCGCCTGGTCCATGACGAACATGGCGGGCATGCCCATCGAACAGTTTTGCCGCCTGTGTTTGAAATGTGACGACTGGCAGGCAGCCCGCCGCAAAGTCGCAGACGAAGTGAAGCATTCCGCGTATCACATCATTGATTACAAAGGGGCCACCTGGTTCGCCGTCGGCTTGGCCCTCACACAAATCGCTGCGGCCATCTTGCGCAACCAACATGGAGTGTTCACTGTTTCATCGGTACTGGAAGGGGAATTCGGCCTTAACGGTGTGAGTTTGGGGGTTCCCTGCATCCTCTCTCGGAATGGCGTTGAGCGGGTTTTGCAGATTACTTTGCCACCCGACGAGCAGAGCGCCCTCATGAAATCCGCTACCATCTTGCGGGAAGCTATCGAACAACTTGAATTGGCGGTCGCATCATAAACTGAAACAGAAAGGCGGAAACGCTATGCAACCAGAAACTGCGTCTAAACTCAGAGGATTCTCCGCCGCCAAAGTAGCGAAGGCCACCGAGTTGGTGAACTACCAGGACGGCGCGGTCGTCAGCCGCGAGATCGTCAAGAAGCCTACCGGCAACGTGACAATCTTCGCTTTCGACGAAGGCCAGGGTTTGAGCGAGCACACGGCACCATTCGACGCACTGGTGCAAATGGTGGAAGGCGACGCCGAAATTATGATTTCTGGGCAGCCGCACCAGTTGCAGGGCGGCGAGATCATTCTCATGCCGGCCGGTCAGCCGCATGCGCTCAAGGCGCTCAAGCGGTTCAAGATGATTCTCACCATGATTCGATCCTGAGCCTGAAACCACAAACTACAAACCAATCACTGGCGGTAGGAGGAGTAGCGTAAGGGACAGCCCTTGAGCCTGCCCTCCCATTTGGGGCGCTCATAAGGGATGGCCCTGCTGTGACTTTTGTCATCGACACTGACCCGGCCGATGGTGCAAAGTGACGGGTCATGCCATCGACCCGCACAATTCTTTGGGTAACAACTCTTCTCAGCGCCTTTGTGTTCCTCGGCATGACCGTGGATTCTCTGCACAAGATGGGAGCACGCACCCACGCCGACCAGCTCTCCGCGCAGGTCGTCGAGGGCAAATGGCTCTGGCAACGTTACGATTGCAACGACTGCCACACGATTCTGGGAATCGGTGGTTATTACGCGCCTGATGTCACCAAGAGCTACGCCATCCGCGGCGATGCTTGGTTGCGGCAGTTCCTCAGGGAGCCGGGAAAGATGTACCCCACGGGGCGGCAGATGCCCAACTTCCACCTAGCTGACGCGCAGGTCAATTCACTCGTTGCCTACCTAAAGTGGGTGAGCGAGGTGGACACGAACGGCTGGCCGCCGGCGCCGCTGGGCGTGGCCCGCGAGCAGTCCCCGGGCACCAAGATCTTTCTCGCGCAGCACTGCAATACGTGTCATTCCATCCAGGGTAGCGGTGGAACGCTGGCGCCAGACCTGTCGCACGAAGGCAGCCGGCAAACAAAGGACTGGATTCTGGTACAGATCAATGACCCGCGCAGCCACAAGCCGGATTCGATCATGCCAAGTTTCAAGCAGCTCCCGGACTCGGACAAAGAAGAGCTGGCGGATTATCTGGCCAGCCTGAAGTGAGGAGACGCGATGCGCTACGAGTCGCAGAAGATCGCCCGTGAGTACTTCCTGGCCGCGCTGCCGCTTTTCCTTCTCCAGGTCATCTTCGGAATTCTCGGCAGCATCAAGTATGTTTGGGGCTATGATCCGCTGCTGAACGTCATACCCTTCAACGTCGCCCGCGCCATCCACATCAACCTGCTGGTCTTCTGGCTGCTACTGGCCCTGATGGGCGCCACCTATTACATGGTGGCGGATGAAATCAAGACGGAAATCTACAGCGTCAAGCTCGCCCGTCTGCAACTTGCCATCCTGCTGGTGAGCGGCGTGACGGCTATCGTGGGCTACTTGTTCCAGTGGAGCTTTGGGATGCCGTTCCTGGAGCAGCCTACCGTCATCAAACTGGCCATCGTGGTGGCCGCCCTGATCTTTCTCGCGAACGTGGCCCTTACTATGTTCACGAACCACCACACGCTGACCCGTACCACCGCGACCCTGCTCGGCGGGATGGTGATGCTTTCGGTCATGTTCCTGTTTGGGATCCCGTTCATGCCCAACCTCAGCACGCAGTATTATTTCTGGTGGTGGGTCATTCACCTCTGGGTGGAGGGCGCCTGGGAACTGATTGCGGCGTCGCTGGTTGGCTGGGCGCTAATCAAGGTGACGGGAGTCTCGCGCCAGCGCATCGAAGGGTGGGTCTTTGCGGAGGTCTGCCTGGTGCTCCTGACGGGCATTATCGGCACCGGTCACCACTACTACTGGATCGGCACCCCGCAATACTGGCTCTGGTGGGGTGCGATCTTCAGCGCCGCTGAGCCCCTCCCCATTATGATGATGCTCGTCGATACTGTCCGCCACATGATCAAGGCCCGGACGCTGCCTATCGTCAATACGCTCGCTCTCGCCTGGCTGGGCGCCAGCGCCTTCGTGCACTTCATGGGCGCGGGCGTCTGGGGATTTGGCCAGACTTTCCCGCAGATCAACCGCTGGACGCACGGTACGCAGATCACGGCGTCGCATGGCCACTTCGCCTTCTGGGGCGCCTACGGGATGCTCGCCATCGCGCTTATGTATATTATCCTGCCCGAAATCAGCGGTCACAAAACCGAGCAGGGCAGCAAGCTGGGATTTACCGCCTTCGTCTCGCTCAACTTCAGCATGATTTTCCTGGTCATGGCACTTCTCATCGCAGGCATTGTCCAGGTGTACTTGCAGCGCGTCATGGGCATGGACTTCCTTGAGGCACAGAACTACCTACGAGTCTGGTTCGAAGTGCGCCTGGTCACGGGATGTATTTTCCTCGTCGGCACGGTGCTGGTGCTGTGGGACCTTTTCCGGCTTGCACGCACGCTCCCGGCGGGAGAACGCGCGCCCGAACCCGAACCTGAGGCCGTTCCAGTAGCTTAGTAGCGATCCTGCCCGTGTTTTCGGGCATTCTTCCGCCCACCACAAGCACTGCTCATGGGCGATGCGATAGAGGGGCACACTCATCGTCAAAGTAACCCCGCGAGGTCCACAATGAAGCCACTCTCTTTGCGTGTTCTGCGGTTATTCCGGGAAATGGGGAAGGATCAACTGGACCTCCATGTGTTATTCGAGGCGGCGGGCAACGAACCAGCCGAACGGCGGCGCGTGCTCGACGCCATCGATGAATTGACCCGCGCAAAGATGCTGGAGGCGTGCGGTAGTGATTTCTACACGCTGACGGAAAGAGGTAAGGCGGAAAACGCTCAGCCTTGAGTTGCGGATAATACCTCCGAGAACCACGGACCATCTCGAAATCGTCGTGTTTGAAATCCCATGCAGCACCTGCGGGAATTGCCCAATATCGTCGCCATTTTGGCGAACCCCCTCCAGGAACCTGTCCCGGAGAGCGCCGCCGCGCAGTATTCGGTCGCTTCCGCACTCGCCCGATACGCCTCCGCTACGACCTCTGACCGCATCTGCCTGTATTGGGATCAGATGTCAGCTGAGTTTCGAATTCTGTGCGTGCGTGACTCCACCCTTCACCAACCAGGTAGTCGCTGTACCGCTCTACACGAAGCGCGCCGTTGAGATCCACCACGTCATCGGTTAGGGCGTCGTTCCGGAAGTTCGCACGCGGATTGCGGGCGACACACGTTGAACCCGGGTTGTCGCGCCCTGGCGCTCCAGATAATTTCCGAGTGTGTCGTCCGCTGGTGGTACTTGAGGACGCAGAACCGTTGCGGGCGCCTAGTCCACAGTATGACGAGGCATTCTAGGCTTTCATCGACTATTGTAGTCATTTGGGAGGGATGGTGCGGTGGATCGGAGAGTGGGGTAGGGGCACTTAACGTGCAAATGGGGGTGAAATTCGCCGAAACAGATATTCACGGTTTGATGACGAACATAGGTTGTCTGCGGAAGACCCCCTCCGCGTGTGTTCCGCGTGTGTCCACCCGGCGTTTCTAGGGTATTTGAGGGATTTGTGGTTTCATAGAAACAACAACTTACGTAGAATAAATAGGGCGGGGCAGTTCGAATCCCTCTCCCTCCGCCATTGCCCATCCGTCAACCTTTCGGGAGCCTTCCAAGGACACAAACATTAGCGATGAATTCCGGCGTTATGGATCGCGGCCAGTGCGGACGGCGCTCCGAAGATGACCGGAATGACCCTCTCCGCCTTGTGATGGCCCGTGCGGTGCATCATGTAAGCCACGCCGAGTCCGGCGCCCACGCCCGCAATTTTGAGGGCCAGAATACCGCCCTGCGATCCCGTCAGGGGATTCGCTTCCCTTGCGCCGGGAACTTGCAGCGCGCGCTTGGTGGAAGCAATGTCCGCCGCCATGATGGCGATGTTGATGGCTTGGAGGCCGATGTTCCTGGCATCGAGGAAGCGGTGAACAGAAGGGGGCGGCTCCGTGATCATTCCGTTCCCACCGGCCCTGGCGGACCAGGGGATCAGGCAAAGCCCCATCGATAGAATTGCAACGTACAGCCGCTTTCCGGATGTCATGATCTGCCTCCTCCCTTGCGCACAATCCGTATATCGGCCCGGAAGCATCCCGCCTTAAGGGCCCGATCCAGGCACCGACTGCGGGAACGCATCCGACAACGTATGTTGCCTAGTCGGATCGTGACGAGGAAGCAGAGTTGCGGCGGAAAGCCGATCTCAGTCGCCGGTGCGGGTTGGATCCGCCGGCACATAGTCATGGGAGTTCACGGGTAAGGCGCGGCGCCTTTCGTCAACGGCGGGCCTCCGAGACAGAATTGACATTTTGGCGACCAATTTGCAGCGCGACTGCGCGGGTGGGGGCAGGCCCGCGCCGTTTTCAGGCGTGCGCCGCGGCCACGGCGGTGCCTGAGGGGCTGTAACTAGTGGAAACACAGCTATTACTTCGTGCGGGACTTGAACCTTCCAAAGACTGGCATATAGTTCCGTGTGGGGGCCCTTCGAATCCGGGGTAGGCGGAAGCGAGCATTCGAAAGAGTGATTTGACCCGAGGCAAACGTGGCAGAATCTACCATACACAATGGTTGGTACGCGCTCTACACTCGCCACCAGCACGAGAAGCGGGTGCAGCAAACGCTCGCCGGAAAGGGCTTTGAGACCTTTCTGCCCCTTTATACGACCGCCCACCAGTGGAAGGACCGCGTCAAGCGAGTGTCGCTGCCGCTCTTTCCATGTTATGTTTTCCTTCGTGGACCGTTCTCGCTATGGCTCCCGGTCTTGACCACTCCCGGCATTCACAGTGTAGTAGGTTTTGGAGGACAGCCGGCGAGTATTAGCTGCACGGAAGTGGAGGCGATTCGCCGGGTCGTGGAAAGTCCTGTGCAGGCCGAACCGCACCCCTTTCTACGGTGCGGCGATCGGGTCAGGGTGGTGGCTGGCCCTTTGCGGGAACTGGAAGGTATCCTAGTCCGCAAGAAAAACTGGTGTAAACTCGTCCTGTCAGTCGAGATGTTGCAGCGGTCGGTGGCGGTAGAGATCGACGCTGCGATGGTGCAGCGCGTCGGCGGGCGCAGCCAAGTGCTTGTGCCCGGCATTGTCAGCCCCGGATGGTCGGGGCTACCTGCTTAGTCCGCCGCGACGGTTTGCCCCGTTTGGCGTCGAGACACCGCCCGCTCCAGTTCCCCAGCGCCATCTCTAGCTTCGGCAGTTGGAGCAATCCCTCCCTTCCGGGGCGCGCTGAGCAGGATTCGATTCATTGAAATCTCAGCAACATCTGTGGCTGGTTTCTTCATCGGGTCGCGCGCATGCCTCCTGGTGGCTGCAGTCGCGCACTTTTGAACTCCCCCTGAAATCCCTCTGGCGCAATTTAGTTTTCCTCGCGGTAGTCGCCGGAGCAGCGGTGTTTCTGGGGGGCGAGGTTCTTCGCACCGCCTACGTCTCGACTCTGGGCGAATCGGTGGAAGTGACGACGCTCCGAAGGGCCGTGGCGCTGGACCCTGGCAACCCTGAACTCCATCATCGCCTGGGAACCATCTTGAGCGATTCCTTGGCCGAAGCCGACCGTACGGAAGGTCTGAAGCATCTCCAGCGGGCGACCGAATTGAATCCCTACGCGGCACGCTACTGGTCCGACATGGCTTGGGCCTGCGAACTAGACTGGCAGACACGGCCTGTGCTATGAACGCGGTCGGACGGGCGATTACGCTTAGTCCCACGACGCCGCAATGGCACTGGGTCGCGGCCAACACCTTTCTGCGTCTGGGCCAAAGTGACGCCGCGCTCACCGAGTTTCACCGCGTTCTGGAACTTGATCCCAATTACGGAGCTGCGACCTTTCAGGTCTGCTTGGGCACATTGGGAGATCCGGAGATCATCCTTCGACGGGTCCTGCCGGCGCAGAAGGACCCTCAACTGAAACTCGCTTTTCTGAACTTCCTGAGCGAGCATGAGCTTTGGGATCTCGCTCACCAGGTCTGGTTGCAAACGGCCGCGGCGGGGGTTCCCTTCGCGTTTCCCCTCGCTGATCCCTATCTCGACAAACTGCTTCAGCTCAGACGCATCAATGAGGCGCAGGGCGTGTGGCGGGACCTCCAGACGCTGGGAATTGTCTCGAAACCTCCCGCCGATGAACAGGATAATCTTGTATTCAACGGCGACTTTGAGCAGACGCCGTTGGACTCAGGGCTGGATTGGCGCCACGAGGCGGACCCTTATATGGCCCTCGACTTCGCCGACGAAAGCGCACACACCGGCCGGCGCTGTCTGCGCATTGACTTCACCGTGCGCCGCAATGAAGAGCACGCGCCCGTCTATCAGTGGGTTCCCGTCGCCCCGAACCAGGCGTATCGATTAACGGCCTACGTGCGGTCCCAGGATATAACCTCCGACAGCGGCCCACGTTTGCGCGTGATGGATCCGTTTCATCCGGACAGCGCGCCCGCACTGAGTGAAGCAACGGTGGGAACGACTCCCTGGCGCCAAGTCAGCCTGGATTTCTGTACCGGGCCAGACACGAAACTGGTCCAGCTTTCCATCATCCGATTGCGCAGCCGGAGCTTTCCCAGCGAAATTACCGGCAGTTTCTGGCTCGATAGCGTCATACTGAAACGATCGGGGCCGGCAAGCCTCAGCGCCTGCCCCGCGCTCGATCACGGACCACGGACATAGTCGCTTGGAGACGCGAAACCTTGAAATCCCGGACGCAGGCCTTCCCACAGAACCCAAAACCTTCTCTGCGGCGCGCACCCTGCTGCTGTTTACGTTGTTTGCGGCTCCCCTCCCTTTTGGCGGTGTCCTCGCTTGGGCTTGGGCATCTCTCACGGTTTTGACGCTGGCCGTTTTGATCTTGTGGATGGCAGGAAGCCTTCGGGCGCGAGCATTGAGAATCAGCTACACGCCGCTTTATGTGCCCGCGCTGCTTTTTTTGGTCCTGGGAGCGTTTCAATGGTGCTTTCATTTGACCATCGCCCCCATCGAGACCCGCGAAGCACTTCTGAAGCTGGCCACGGATGTTCTGCTTTTCTTTCTGGTCACACAGCTTTTCTCGGCTTGTTCCTCTGAAACCTGGCGACGGCTGGGCACGGTGCTGCTGGCCTATGGCTTTCTGTTGAGCGTCTTCTCCATCCTCCAATTCTTGTGGAACCCCAACCGAATTCTGTGGGTGGGGCATGATCTGGCGGGCCCCTTTGGGCCGTATGTTGATCGTGACCATTACGCGGGCCTGATGGAAATGCTGGCCCCCGTTTCCGCCTGCTCCGTTTTCTCGCGGCCGAAGCACGACCCGCTGAAATCCCTGCTCTGGTTTGCCGTCGTGGTGCAGGTGGTCTCCCTGCTGCTCACGGGTTCGCGTGGAGGACTGGTCTCCGTCTTGGCGGAAACGGCCATTCTGGGCTGGATTCTGGCCCGGCGGGACTCACTGCCGCGCCGGAAGATGCGGGTGGCGATCACGGGATTGGCGCTCGCCGCTGTGGCGGCGCTGTTTTTCTGGCTGGTGCCGGGCTACGTTCTTGCCCGGTTCGGCGCGGTTCACGGTTATGTCTCCGAGGCTAAATTCGGCAGAGTAGCGATCTGGAAGAGTTCACTGAAGATCGTGCGGGCACACCCGATTGCCGGTACCGGCATGGGTAGCTTCGCGACGATCTACCCGATTTATCAGACCGAGCCCTCCAACCTGGTGACGGAACACGCCCACAATGATTACGTCGAGGCTCTGACGGAAACCGGAGTGACCGGAGGGATCCTGATCCTTGGAACTCTGGTCCTGTTCTTTCCGATCGCGTTTGGGAATCTGCGAGACCAAATGAGGCACACAGAGGGCTGGCTGCAATTGGGTGCAGCCATCGCCTGTTGTGGGCTGCTCGTACACAGCCTTATGGATTTCAACCTGCACATTCCTGCCAATGCGGCGTGGTTCGCGTTTTGTGCGGGCCTCGCGGGCGTGTCCGCCCGCACGGAACAACAATCGCAGAGCGGGTGACGCCTCAAGTAGCGCTGAGGCTTCAACTCGGCTGACTGCGTAACGTAGCGGCGAGTTTACCTCGCCACAAGGCGGCGCAAAGCCGCCTCTAAACTAAACTGCACTTTCATCGCCAACCGCCCGGATTGCGCCCTTTGCTTGGCTCCGTATAGAATGCTTGCTGAGAATTGATGTCACAGGGAGAAGACCTCATGAACGCTCATTTGGCCGCTAACACGCGCCCGCTGCGCGAAGTGGACCCGCAAATCGCCCATGCCATTGACCAGGAAGTTGACCGGCAAGCTCGCACCATCGAATTGATTGCCTCGGAGAACTTCGTCAGTGAGGCGGTGCTGGAAGCCCTGGGCTCCGTCATGACCAACAAGTACGCTGAGGGCCTGCCAGGCAAGCGCTATTACGGCGGTTGCGAGTACGTGGACGTGGCGGAGAACCTGGCCATCGAGCGAGCCAAGAAGCTGTTCGGCGCCGAGCATGCCAATGTTCAGGCGCACAGCGGCAGCCAGGCCAACCAAGCCGTTTACATGACGGTTTTGAAACCTGGCGACACCCTGCTGGGCATGAGCCTGGCCCATGGCGGGCACCTGACTCACGGCCATCCGCTGAATTTCTCGGGGAAGATGTACAAGATTGTTTCCTACGGGGTGAACAAGGAAACGGAAACCATCGATTACGATGAGCTCGAACGGTTGGCGAAGGAGCACAAGCCAAAATTGATTCTTGCCGGCGCCAGCGCCTATCCGCGTTTCCTGGATTTCGCCCGGTTTGGCGCCATTGCCAGGGAGTGCGGTGCCGTCCTGATGGTTGACATGGCGCACATCGCCGGACTGGTGGCTGCGGGACTGCATCCCAGCCCCTTCCCGCACGCCGACTTCGTGACCACCACCACGCACAAGACCCTGCGCGGTCCGCGCGGCGGCGCCGTCTTCTGCAAGGAGCAATACGCCAAGGATCTCGACAAGATCGTGTTTCCCGGCATTCAGGGCGGCCCCCTGATGCACGTCATCGCCGCCAAGGCCGTCTGCTTCCATGAGGCCCTTCAGCCGGAATTCAAGGAGTACCAAAAGCAGATCGTGGCCAACGCCAAAGTGATGGCGGAAGCGCTGGCAGCGGAGGGCTTCCGCATTGTCTCCGGCGGTACGGACAATCACTTGATGCTGGTCGATGTGTTCACGAAGAAAGTCACCGGCCGCGAGGCGCAGGAGGTGCTGGAACGCGCCAGCATTACCGTCAACAAGAACGCCATCCCGTTTGACGCCAATCCGCCTGCCGTGGCCAGCGGCATTCGCGTGGGGACTCCCGCCGTCACCACGCGTGGCATGAAAGAGCCGGAGATGCGGCAAATCGCACGCTGGATCGCCGAAGTGCTGCACCGCCTGAATGACGAAGCCACTATCCAGCGCGTTCGCGGCGAGGTGGAGAGTCTGACGGATAAGTTTCCTCTCTATGCGCGCCGGCGGGCACCGCTGGTGGCCAAGTCGTAAGTGCGAACCGGGATTTCCCCCAGTAAACGGAACCCAATCGGATGTTGCCCAAATTCTTGACCCTGCTCATCGTTACGGCGCTCGCCTTCGGAAGCGCGCGCGCCGCCACCCCTGCCAACCCCTACCGCGAGGCGGCGCAGCGCTATGCCGCAACGCTGCTGAAATATGGACGCGACCACTACGGTCCTGTCCACACCCCCATGTTTGTCCACACCATCGACCTGCGTACGCTGGAAATTCCCCGGCAGACCACAGCCGCCGAGTGGCGAACGGAAATGTCAACGTGGAAGGAAGACCAGAACTATCTGATGTGGGGCAAGGACCGCAGCAGCATGGCGTGGGCGCAGGACTCCAACCTCTTATGGGACACGGACAACATCCGGCTGTTTTATGCCCTTTCGCGCGACACGGGCGATCCGCGGTTCGCCCAGGCCGCCGACGACTACATCGCCTACTTCCTGAAGCACTGCGTGAGCCGCACCACGGGCTTCTTTGCTTGGGGTGAGCACATCGCCTACAACGTGCTGGACGACCAGATTCACGGCAAGCGGCACGAGCTTCAGCATCCCGCACCGCTGTGGGAGGAGCTGTGGAAGTTCAATCCCGACGCCGTGCGCAATGAGATCGAGGCGGTCTACCTCTACCACATCACCGACAAGCGGAGCATGGCGTACGACCGCCACGCCAATTATTGGAACGGCATGCCGGAGCGCGACCAAGCCACTATCATGGGTTACGCCGGGACGTATGCCCAGGCGTTCGCCTTCCTCGCCAACAAAACCGGCGACACGAAATACCTGGACTGGGGGCGCCAGCTCTTCCTGTCGTTCCAGTCGAAAAGCAACGACGAAGGCCTTTATCCCGATAACTGGACCGACCGGCAGGCCCGCGAGATGCCGTATCAATTCACGGTAAACACTTCCATTGCGCTCTCGCTGTATCAGCTCTATGAGAGCACGCACGACGACCGCTGGCTGGACGACGCTAATCAGTATCTTGATGCGTGCTATCGTCGCATCGCTCACACGCTGGCAAACTCCCCCGCCCCCTTCAGCACCAGCTATTATGGCGATGTGATTGGTGCGCCGCGCGAGTTCATTGAGGCGGCGCTGAAGGCCTATCACTGGACGGGTGACGTGCGCTATCGCCAGATGGCGATTGCGGTCGGCACCCCCTGGGCGAAGACGCCTCAGCCCAAAGCGCAAATGGCTACCTTCCTGGCCGAGCGCATCAACGCGTTTGCTTCTCTCTATGAGGCTACGGGCGACCCGCGCTGGCTGCGCGCAGCTCGCGACTCCGGCGACTACGCATTGCGCGCCTTCGTGCATCCCAGCGGATTGATTCGCGGCACGGCCATCGTGGACCGGCCCGACTACTACGACAATATTCAGGGTACGGGCACGCTGGCCCTGGCACTTTACCGGCTCGGAAACCTCCACGAGGGCTTGGCCCCCATCAAGCCAGTCGTGCGGGAAGGCGACGTGCAGCCGCCCCAAATCTCCGGCTGGAAATTTCCGCAAGAAGCCTCGAACTCGCGGCCCGTGGCCGTTTCCGTGCGCATCGCGGACCCTTCCGGCGTCAAGCGTGCCGTGCTGAATTACGCCTACGGGAATGAGGTGGGGTACACCGACACGAAACCTGAAGTGCAAGGCGACGTTTACACCTTTCACATCGCCCCGCCGGGCATCGCCTTCATCGGTCAGATTTCCTTTGCCGCGGAGGCGGTAGATGCGAGCCCAAACTCGAACCGAACCATCAGCCGGTGGCAGAGGATAAAGCTGGCTTCAGACGAGCAAGTGGAAAACTCCCGCGGGCGGTGGGTTTTTCCCACCCTTGGTGTCACAGTCGCGGGCGCGGGGGCGGGCGAAACTCTCCGTGCGCGTGTGACCCGTTGGCTGCCGCCGGGTACGGCTGCGCCGCCGAAGGGATGGGTTTCCGCCGGGCGCTACTTCGCTTTTGATCAAGCTGTCCGCGCCGATCGCCTTCAGCTTTTCTACGCTCCCGAGGAGAGTTGGCGCCTGATCGAGTCCACGCTGGTCTTGGCCTACTGGGACGGCCACGCCTGGGTTCGGGAGCCATCTGATCTCGACACGACTCAGCACACGGTCTCAGCCCGCTTCCAACCCGCACGTTACTGGACTCTGCTTGGCGAGGACCGCGTGCTTTGGCGCGCGCCCGGACGGGAAACCGGGGCGGCGCTTGCCGATCTCGAAGGTGACGGGACCTACGACGTCATCACCACGAATTGGCAACCTGGGGAATTGCTTTCCTCACGAGGCGCGCACCTCCAGACGTTTCCCATCGATCCGCCCTATCACCCTATCACCAACTTTTCCGCCCCCGGAGTCGCTGCCTTGAAGCCGGGCGGGGAACCGCTGCTGCTCTTTGGCGCGCCTTCCGGATTTGTTTACGCCTATGATCGCAGCGGAAAGCTGCACTGGCGCTGCGAAGTGGGCGGCGAGGTTCTGGGTGCGGTCGCCGCGGGCAAGCTGGACGCTGGGCCCAATCTGGACGTGGTCGCAAGCTGGAACGGCGGTGTGGCGGTGATCGATGCCGACGGCCACAAACGATGGCAGAGGGAATTCCCGGAGCCCTCCGGCCAGACGCCCGTCCTGGTTGACCTGGACGGGCGCGGGCAGCTCGACGTCGTTTTGAATGTTGGTTCGAAGATCGTCGCGCTGGCGGGTGCGGACGGAAAAGAGTTGTGGGAATTTACGGCAGCCGATGACCTGATTACACCCGCGGCCGGCGAGTTCACCCCGGGTGGGAAGCCGCGCATCATCACCGGAGATGATACCGGCGTTGTGTATGCCCTGGACGAAATGGGCAGACTCTTGTGGCGGCAGGACCGCATTTATGGCCCGCGCGAAGTGCCCGAGCCCATTGAGGCCTATGCGGGAATCGCGGAGATCGGCCTTGCCGACCTAGACCGCAGCGGAGAACGCCAGGTGATCGTAGCGACCAAGTCAGGCGAGACGGTGGCTCTGACGGCGCGCGGCGAGCGCTTGTGGCGTTTCGCCAGCTACGAGCGCAAGGTGGGAATCAGCCTGGGCCTCGGCGCGCACCTGGCTTTTGCGGACCTTGACGGTGACGGAAAGCTGGAGGTGATTCTGAGCCAGCAGGACTCGTACCTCTACGTGCTCGATGCGAGCGGCCGGCAGAAGTGGTGCTACCTGGGATATTTCTGGTACCACACCCAACCCGCGGTGGCCGATCTTGAGCACACCGGCGAGCTGGATATCGTTTTCACCGCTCCGGAAGAGAACGGCACTTACGCGCTGCGCAGCGGCCATCGCGGCAATCCCGGCGCCGCCCCGTGGCCGATGACCCGCGGCAACATGGCCCGCACCAATTGCGCGCCGTGGTGAGGGACCGTTAGACCGCTGTGGTTCGAAAGTACAAGCTCCCACTCTGTCATCCTGAGTCCCGCTTTTCAGGGCGAAGGACCCCAGCATTTCGTCCTATCAAAGGGCAGCGGCGCGAATGCGCCTCGCGTTCCATGGGCGCTGTCGCGTCCTGCTTCCTACATACAATGAAAAGGGTCCTTCGCCCTGAAGAACGGGGCTCAGGATGACAGAGCGTTTGGATTGCGTGAATAAGTGAATGCCGTCAAGTGGGGCACGTCAGGATTGGGCACGTCAGGATGACAGCGCTCTGAGCCGAAAGGAAAATTCCGAGGCACCGTGTGAGAGAGCTTAGCGAATTTGCAGAACTTCCCGCGCCGCGGTGTAGCCGCTCTGCACGGCGCCTTCGATGGTGGCGGGCAGGCCGGTCGAGGTCCAATCTCCAGCAAGAAACAGTCCCCGGATGGGTGTGCGCGCGGTGGGCCGCAATGGCTCCGCCTCCGGGCTCGGCGAGAACGTGGCAAACCGTTCTTTGATGATGAGCGAGTGCAGCAGTTTGACCTTGTTGACGGCGGGTAGCATTGCCCCCAATTCGCGGAGCGCGAGGGCCAAGAGTTCTTCCTTCGAACGGCCCACGTGCTCGTGCGCGCCGCTGAGGACCAGCGAAACGTAGTGATCGTTTGCGCCCAGGATGCGGCTCTTGTCAAAGAGCCATTGAATGGTGGTGCCGCGCAAGCCTACAAACTCCAGATCGGTAACGGGCGCGTCAAACCACAAGTTGATGGAGATGATGGGTGCGGGACGGAGCGCCAGGGCCGCGCCAAAGAAAGGTTCGCTCCGCAGCAATTCGCCGGGAAGCAGCGTGGCGAACGGTTGCCACGGCACGGCGGCGATCACCGTGGCTGCATCGAGTTTGTCACCGCCGGCAAACTCCACGCCCCGGCACGCGCCGTCGCTGATCAGCAACTGCTTGACGCCGCGGCCGCTGAGCACCGTTCCACCGCGAGCTTCGATGAACGCCGTGGCCGCAGCGGTGTAGCAGTCGCTCAAACCGACGCGCGCGATGCCCAGCCGCGAGTCTGCGGGCGAAGAAAGCAGCGCCAGTCGCAGCACGCGTTCAAAAAGCTGCGCGGAAGCGATGCGCGGATCTTCGTTCATCGCCGCTATGCAAAGCAGGTCCCAGAAGTTGCGCTGCACGCCTTCCGATTGTCCTCTTCGGCCCAGCCACGCGGTCACACTCTCGGCGGAGGTGGGACGGGAGTTGCCGCCCCCGCTGCGCAGGTCGTTGCCTAGGCGCAGCACCTCCAGCTTCTGTTTGAACGTAAAGCTGCCGGAGCGCAGCACTCCCACCAGCAGATGCCAGGGCGACGGCCAGTCCGGGCAATCGAGCCAGGAGAGCCGGCCGTCCCGCTCCATGAACGGCACGGCCAGGCGAGGCTGAAAATGCAGCCGGTCGAGCGTTCCGATGGTCTTGAGGAATTGGATCGTGGAGTGGTAGCAACCCATGAAGAGATGCTGGCCGTTGTCAACCACTGCGCCGGTCCTGGGATCGAGAAACGATCTCGCGCGCCCGCCGAGATGCGGCTTCTGCTCGATCAGGCACACATGCTTGCCCGCCTCGGCCAGCGCCACTCCCGCCGCGAGCCCCGCGAAACCGCCACCGATGATGATGACTTCATCTGACATGGTTGGAAAAAGGAGTCAGGAACCAGAAGTCAGGAGTCAGGAGTCAGAATGTTCTCCTCGGCGTCGGCGACGACGCCATTCTGTCTCCTGACTCCTTGGTTCCGACTCCTGTCTCCTGATTTACTTCATCCACTCCGCCCCGAGAAACACCGTGAATGCCGTCCAGAGTTTCATGGGGCGGGGCACGCGCACGCGCTTGCCGAAGACGTTGTAGCAGCGCTTCTGGATGCGTTTCAGGATGCCCCAGTAAATCGAGGCCATCATCTCCGCCGACTTCATGGAACCCCGGTCTTCGGGCGCAAGCATCTGCCGCGCCTGGTCAAAGTAACGCCGCGCACGGTCGCACTCGAACTGCATCAGTTCGATAAACGCATTGTTGTAGGTGCCGGCCAGCAACTGGGCGGGCTTCACGCCAAAGCGGTCCAGGTCCTCACTCGGGATGTACCTGCGCCCACGTTCGGCGTCACGCTGGATGTCGCGGAGAATATTGACAAGCTGCAAGGCGGTCCCCAGGTTCACGGCGTAGTCACGCGTGCGGGGATTCTGATAGCCGAAAATCTCAATGCAGATCAGCCCGATCGTCGAGGCCACGCGATAGCAGTACAGCGACAACTCTTCAAAGGTCTTGTACTCGGCGTTGTGCAAGTCCATTTCCAGCCCCAGGATCAGGTCCTCAAAGGGCTGGCGCGGAATCTTGAATCGCTCGATGGCCTCCGCCAGCGCGCGCAGTTCCGGAGAATCGAGCTTGCTGCGGTCCTGGGCATAGCACGCATCGAGCGACTGACGATAGCTTTCGAGCCCCGCGGCCGCCGCTTCCGGGCCGAGACCGCTGTCCGCCACGTCATCGCCGCGCCGAGCGAAGGCATAAACGGCTTCGATGGCCAGGCGCTTCGCTTCCGGCAGGAAGACAAACGCGTAGTAGAAATTGGTGGCGCGCGCGTTGGTGAAGTGGGTTGGCTTCAGAGGCACGTTCATGATGGGATGGTGACCGTCGGAGCGGGCGCGACGCTCGGCGCCAAAGGGGCCCGGCGGGCGCGCCAATACAGGCGCAGAAAATCCCACTTGCTGAGGGATGGCCGCCGGTGAAAGATGTCGCAGTCAGCGGCTTCGATCCTCGCCAAAATCTCCATTCCGCCCAGCCAGGTCAGGCGCAGTTGTGTGCGCAGTTTGCGGTGCACTTCCTCGGGCAACGTCCTGCCGCGCTCAAAAAGCTCGCGAGTGCGCGCGATTTGAAACGTCATCAGTTCCTGCCAGCGCTGGTCGCAGCGTTCGGCGCGCAAGTCGTCAAGCGTGTACTGGTAGCGTTCCATGTCGTCCTGCGGCATGTAGATGCGGTCGCGGGAAAAATCGATGGCCACGTCCTGCCAGAAGTTGGTGAGCTGGAGCGCCGTGCAGATGTTGTCCGACAGCTCGAACAGGTGCGGATCGTGGTAGCCGAACAACTCCAGCACCAGGCGCCCCACGGGATTCGCCGAACAGGTGCAGTAGGCGAGCAGGGAGGCAAAGTTCCGATGACGGCTCACCTTCACGTCGGACTCAAACGCGTCCAGCAGCTTCTCAAAGTTCTCGCGTGAAAGGCTGAAGCGGTCCGCGGCGTCGTGCAGGGCGAGAAAAACCGGGTGGTCGAATCTGCCCTCGTAGCTGGTGGCCAGCTTGGCGCGCCAGTCGGCCAGTTTCTCCAGGCGATTTTCCACGCCCGGCTCGTCCGCAACGTCGTCGGCATAGCGGGCAAAGGCATAAACGGCCGCCAGCGCGTCGCGTCTGTCGCGGGGAACCAGATACGAGGCGGTGGGGAAGTTCTCGTAATGCCGGCTCGCCATCCGCTGGCATTCCGCATACGCCGCACGCAACTGTGATTCAGAGGCACCCATAAGTCGGAATCCGAACGTCATTATGAATTATGAATCGTGAATGGTGAAATGTGAATTGCGAATTGCGCGGGCCGCTTCGACCGCCGGGTAGCAAATCATACTGTGCGACATAAATTGTAGCGTCGATCTCTGATCGACGCCGGCGGTCGGAGACCGCCGCTACAACCCCATGCGCAGAGATTTATGTCGCCGTGTATAGATTCTGGACGGCGATTAAGTTATTGACGCCACGCCTGCTTGATGCGAAGGTAGCATGTTCAGGCCAAAATACGAGTTACCCTTGAGCGATCAAGACAGAAAGCAAACGCTTTGGTGCCAGCGCAGCTTCGCGATGTTGATGGGCGGATGCGTGTTGACTATGGTGGCGGTGGGGCGGGCGCAGTCTCCTTCACGGCCTGCCGCCAAAGAGAATCCGCTCGGTTCAAGTCCGCAGGTGATCGCGGAAGGCAACGAACTCTACAACCACAACTGTACTGGCTGTCATGGTGTGAACGGAGCGGCAGGCGAGCGCGGCCCCGCCCTCGCGGGGGACCGCAGCTATGTGCACGAAACCGATGCCGACATCTTTGCAACAATTCAAAACGGCATCACCGGCACGGCCATGCCCCCGTTCCATCTGCCGGCAAATGACGCTTGGAAGATTGTCGCCTACATTCGCAGTCTGCGCGCCAGCGCCGCGGATGCCTTCGTGCCCGGGGACGTCGCACATGGGGAGCAGATCTTCTGGAACCATGCCCACTGCGGCTCCTGCCACATGATCAATGGCCGGGGCGGACTGCTGGGGCCGGATCTGTCCAATCTCGGCGGTGAGCGCACGCTGCGTGAGATTCGCGCTGCCCTGACGGAATCGAAGCGGGAGATTCCCCGCGGCTACCGGCCGGCCGAAGTCATCACCAAGTCGGGACAGCGCTTTTCCGGGATTATCAAGAATGAAGACAACTTCTCCCTTGAACTGCTGGATTCCCACGAACAATTGCAGCTTTTCAATCGCGACGACCTGCGCGATGTCCAGTACAAAAGCGCTTCGCTGATGCCTGCCGATTACAACAAGACCCTTCCGCCGGCGGATTTTCAGGACTTGCTAGCTTTCCTCAGCCGCCAGGCGCGCGACAAATCCGAAGAAGAAAAAGAAGGGGAACAATGAGCAAACTGGCGTGGCTGCTCCTCTTGCCCGGCTTGCTGTGTGGGGCGGATCGGCAGGTAACTTACCAGGACTTGAAGACCGCCGAGCCGGCCAACTGGCTGAGCTACTCGGGCTCCTACAACTCCCAACGCTACAGCCGGCTGAAACAGATCCATACGGGCAACGTTCAGGCGCTGGCGCCGGCCTGGATTTTCCATGTGCCCAACGAAGAACGCCTGGAGTGCGTGCCGGTGGTCGTGAACGGAGTCATGTATGTCACCCAGGCCATCGGCATCGTCTATGCTCTCGACGCCCAGTCCGGGCGCGTGATTTGGAGTTACCACTACACCTTCGGGAAACCCCGCTGGACGAACCGGGGAGTGGCGGTGTACGGCAATCGCGTTTACTTCACCACCGGCGATGCTTATCTGGTGGCGCTGGAGGCCCGAACGGGCAATTTCTTGTGGCGCTCGAAGATCGCCGAGGCGAAGGACGGATACCTGGCTCCGGCTGCGCCCCTGATGCTGAACGGCAAGGTGATTACCGGAGTTGCCCCCGGCGACTTTGGCATGATCGGCGTGCTGGTGGCGTTTGATGCGGACACGGGAAAGGAACTCTGGCGCTGGCGCGCCGTCCCCGAGCCGGGCGAGCCGGGCAACGAAACCTGGGCCGGCGATTCCTGGAAGACGGGCGGTGGTGACACCTGGCTGACGGGCAGCTACGATCCGGAATTGAACCTCATTTACTGGGGCATTGGCAATCCCGCGCCCGATTTCAATGGCGATGTCCGCATGGGCGATAATCTCTTCACCGAGTGCATGGTGGCGCTGGATGCGGACACGGGCAAGCTGAAGTGGTACTTCCAGTTCACCCCTCACGATACGGCCGACTGGGACGCCGTGGAGATTCCCGTCCTGATCGACCATCCGTTTGCCGGGAAGATGCGCAAGCTACTGGTGCAGGCGGACCGGAACGGCTTCTACTACCTGCTGGACCGTACGAATGGCCAGTTTCTCTACGGCACCCCGTTCGTGCATAGCGTGAATTGGGCCACGGGTTTGACCAAAGAGGGGCGGCCGATTCGCGTGCCGGGTGTCGAACCCTCCGTGCAAGGCACACTGGTGTGTCCGTCCTGCACTGGCGCCACCAACTGGATGTCACCTGCGTATGATCCGGACACGGGATACTTCTACCTTGAGGCTATCGAGGGTTGCCAGATGCAGTACAAGGCAACCCAAAAATTTAAGCCGGGGGGATTCCCCTTCAACGCCACGGGGGTGGCGGATACTCCCAAGGCGCCGCTGCAAAACTACGTCCGTGCCCTCGACTTGACCACCGGAAAGCTGCAATGGGAGTACAAGCTGATCGGCGCCCGCGACTATGGAGCGGGGGTGCTGGCGACCGCCGGCGGCCTGCTCTTTGCCGGCAGCCCCACGGGAAGCTTTATCGCCTTCGATGCCCGCACGGGGAAGGTGTTGTGGTACTTCAACGTTGGCCAAACCATCGCCGCCTCGCCCATGACCTATAGCTTCAACGGCCAGCAATATGTGTCGCTGGCGGCCGGGTCAGACGTGCTGGCCTTCCGGCTGTTTGGCAAGTCGCAGTGATGGGTTCTTACGTAGGGGCCAGCTCGGCCAACAGGCTGGCGCGCCGGGTGGCGCAGACATCGCCCTCTATGTCTGCGTCTGCGAGGCGGCTCACCAACAGCCGCCAGAGGAGCTTCATGAGGCCAAAGTGACGCAGACATAAACATCGATGTCTGCGCCACCCGACGAGCACAGACCGGGAAAGATTGTGCTACCTGCCCCTCGCCCTACGGCACATAGCCCTCGCCGTGCCTGACCGTTCTCCCCAAGGGATTGGATGCCAAGTTGCTAGCCTATTATCCGGGCTGCGGCGCCGGGGAAAATGACCCACGCCCGGAGCGCGGGGCAGGGGGGGCACGATGCGGGAATCCCGGCCGCCACGCTCCACTTGTTTACCTGGCGGGCAGGGTTTTGTGAGGTCGCACGCGGGTTGGACAAGACGCTATATGCATGACGTTGCTTTCGTTAAGCGGCCGGCGGGATGGGCGATGCGGCGGGATCGGCTAGGCCGTGGCGTTAGCGAGGCTAGATTCCCGCAGGAGGCGCTTGCCGGCGGGATTGAAAAAGCAGGGAAATTGGCGGTTCGCGGCGCTTCTCAAGATGTACAACAAAAGAAACATACTTATGCGTCATTGCCCAACTGCGTCAAAACTCTATATCGCTGATAACAGGTCAGTTATTTTAGGGGAAAAGGGGGCTCAAAAAAGGGGGCCCCAAAATGAAGGTATTTCTTGAGATGTTACTGAAAACAAAGGGCGAAAAAACGGGCTTCCGTGGCTTCTGTAGATGTTATTGAAAAGAAAATGGTTATGTGATTTTCTGGAGATGTTGTTGAAAATACGCATGGTTACGCCAGATTTTGCGAGATTCGGCGACGACATCGAAAACGAAATGCGCCGATTTCGGGACAGCGCGATTTTCCTCGATTGCCCTCGTTGGCTCGGGCGTTATGCCCGGTGTCCTCCACCTTTTGACCTTCAGGTGTATACTGTGCGTCTTACCAGGCCTACGTTGAAAGGCGCCGCCGCGAGAATCCAGGACGCGGCTCAGATGGGTGCGGCAGCGACGCGCATAATGTAACAGTCATGAAACATTTTCCCCTTATTGTCTTGTTAGTGGTAGTGGCGGTCGGGGCAAGGGCGACGCCTCAGGAGGCTCGCCCGCCTCTATCCAAAGATGAAGTGGTAGACCTGCTGACCAGTTCCACTCCCAGCAAGGTCATTATCGCCACCATCAAGCAGGCTGGGATCGCGTTCCAGCCGACGCCCGAAGTTCTTGAGGAATTGCGCAAGGCAGGTGCGAACCCGGCCGTGCTGGCGGCCTTGCGCGAGGCGTGGCATCCGGAAGTTCCCAAGCCGCTTGGCGACAGGCAGATCCTGATTCTGCTGGCCGGTGAGGCGCCCAGCCAGAACATTGCCCGGATGGTGTTGGAGCGGGGAATCGACTTCCAGCCAACGGGCGAATATCTTCAGGAGCTGCGAGGGCAGGGAGCCGAGGACATTCTCATCAACACGCTGCGGACCGCGGCGCCGAGGCCATTCAGTAAGGACGAGCTTTTGCAGCAGCTCCGCTCTCACCTCGACCAGGAAGTGATGGCGTGGAAGGTTCGGGAGCGCGCCATTGATTTTGAGGCGAATGCGGCGAACCTTCAGGCACTACGCAATGCCGGAGCTACGCCCACGCTCCTGGACGCCGTTCGCGCCGCCAAGCGCGTAAAGCCGTTTGTGGTGCAGGCTCCGAGCCGGCTTTGCACCGGCGCATATGCCCAGCCCTCTGGTGGGGCGCAAGCCGGCGACTCTCATTTGCGAGGCCACTGATCGCGACGTTCCCGTGTTCGACGAGTCGGGTGATCTGGGTAAGATCGTCGCGCGCCTTAAGTGCGGGGATCAGATTACTTTTCTGGAGCGGGTTGCTTCTCCTCCGGGCTTCGACAAGATCCAGCTTGGCGACGGAAAAGAGGGGTTGGTTTCCAACTCCAACCTCGAGCTGGCGATCGCCACTCCGGGTGGGGATGTTAAGCCGCCCGTGGTGATCTACAAACCTGACGCCAAGTACACTCCCCAAGCCGGGCATGACCGGCGTGAAGGAGTGGTAAAAATCTGGGTTGTGATCGACACGCACGGCAACGTTACGAACGCGCAAGAGAGTTCCAGTCCTCTGGGAGACGGACTCGATGAAAACGCCATCGCTGCCGTCAAGAAGTGGAGATTCAATCCCGCCACGCGCAACGGCGTTCCGGTGGCGGTGCGCGTCGAGGTCGAGATCAATTTTCGGATCCCGTGATGCCGACTGCCGATCCTGTCCGCGGCCGGCCAAGGTGGTCGCTTTCTGCCGCGGAGTTTGGCGGTTTGTCGCGATGTCCAAAATCAGTTAGCATGAAAGAACATGGCGACCAGGGCTCGCACACGGCACACGAACACCGCTAAAGGTAAGGGGGACTCACCCATGACGACCGAGCACCCGCCCGTTCCGACGGATGGTTCCGCGCCGAGCAGTCCCGATCTCTACATCAATCGCGAGTTGAGCCTGCTGGAGTTTCAGTGCCGTGTGATGGAAGAAGCCGCCGACACGGAGAACCCCTTGCTGGAACGCGTAAAGTTCCTGGCCATCCTCGGTTCGAACCTGGACGAGTTCTTTATGGTCCGAGTCGCCGGGTTGATGAAGCAAGTGGCGAGCGGTCGCGCGGAGATTGGTCGCGATGGCCGGCCGGTCGCGACCCAACTGCAGATGATTCGCGAGAAGGTCCGTCAAATCGCCTTACAGGCGCATGAGCTTTGGGCCAAAGACGTTCAGCCGGCGCTGGCTGAGCAGGGGATCATGGTCGTCGATTTGTCAACCCTCGACGGAGAAGAGCGCGCGGCGGCGGATGCGTACTTTCACCAGTATGTGTTTCCAGTACTTACGCCGCTGGCTTTTGATCCAGGTCGCCCCTTCCCCCACATCTCGAACCGCAGCCTGAACCTGGCCGTGGTGGTGCGAGACAGCAAAGGCCTGGAGCATTTTGCGCGCGTCAAGGTTCCCGATAGTCTGCCGCAGTTGGTGCGGGTGGCGGCAGCATCCGGGGATCATCCGCCATCGCCCTCGGCGGCAAAGCCTTTCAAATTCGTGTGGCTCGAACAGTTGATCGCTTCCAATCTGCACCTGTTGTTTCCCGGCATGGAGATTGTGGACTCATCGCCGTTTCGCGTCACGCGCGACGCGGAAGTTGCCGTGCAGGAACTGGAGAGCGACGATTTGCTGGAGACCATCGAAGAGGCCATGCGCGAGCGCCGCTTCCTCGCCGTCGTTCGGCTGCAAGTGGCGGAGAAGATGCCGGAACGGATCCTCTCCATCCTCACGAGCCAGATCGAGATTCATCGCGAAGACGTTTATCGCGTTGACGGACCACTGGGTTTCGACCGCTTTATGGAGCTCTGTTCCATTGACCGGCCGGACCTGAAAGACAAGCCGTTTGTACCGATGATTCCCGCCTGCCTCGGCGCTGACTGCAAGGAAGACCTGTTCACCCTGATTCGCAAGGAGGACTTCCTGCTGCACCACCCGTACGACTCCTTCCAGCCGGTGGTTGAGTTCTTGCGCCAGGCGGCGCGCGACCCCCATGTGCTGGCCATTAAAATGACCCTCTACCGGGTGGGCAGGGACTCGCCGATTGTGGCTGCCCTGCTGGACGCGGTCGAGAACGGCAAACAGGTGGCCGTGCTGATGGAATTGAAGGCGCGGTTCGATGAAGAGAGCAACATCGAGTGGGCGCGCGCGCTGGAAGATGCCGGCGTGCACGTGGTCTATGGCATTGTGGGAATGAAGGTGCACAGCAAGATTGCCCTGGTGGTGCGGCGCGAGCGCGGTGCCATCCGCCGCTACGTGCATTTGGGAACGGGCAACTACAATCCTTCCACGGCGCGCCTTTACACGGACCTAGGCCTGCTGACGTGCAACGAGCAGATCGCCGCCGACGCCACCCACTTCTTTAACGCCTTGACGGGCTATTCGGCACGGCAGGAGCCGCAAAAGCTCCTGGTGGCGCCGGTCAATATGCGCGAGAAGCTGGTGGAACTGATCAACCGCGAAATCGACCACCAAAAGAACGGTCGCGAAGCGCGGCTGATTTTCAAGATGAATGCGCTGGAAGACCCGCCCATGATTCGCCTGCTCTATCAAGCGTCGCAGGCGGGGGTAAAAGTTGACCTGTTGGTGCGCGGAATTTGCAGCCTGCGCCCCGGCGTGCCCGGAGTCAGCGAAAACATCCGCGTCATCAGTATTGTGGGGCGCTTCCTCGAACACAGCAGAGTTTACCACTTTCAAAATGGCGGGGCGGAGCAAGTCTATCTGGGCAGCGCCGACCTGATGCGCCGCAACTTGAGCCATCGCGTGGAAATCATCTTTCCCGTGGAAGACCCCCGCCACGTGCGGCGGCTGAAGGAAATTCTTGATGTTTACCTCGCCGATCAATACAAGGCCCGATGCCTGCAACAGGATGGAACTTACCGGCGCAGCTCCCACCGCAAGTCGCCCGTAGCCCTTAATGCCCAAGCTTCCTTTATGGGGCCCGGTCCCGAATCGGGTGTTGACCACTCAGTGACTGTGTTCGACTGACCGTTTTCCCTTTTTGAAGAAGTGACAACCCTCGAAACCTCCAGCCACTCCGGTTTTGGCAGCGAGATTGCTGCGTAAACTGACCGGCTGTACAGGCGGTGGAACCGGCGGCGTTAGCGACTTCGTTTCAATCCCGCCCTGCGAACGGATAAAGGGGGCGGTTGGTCCGTTGCCCTGCCTCCCCACTCCCGGCTGAGCGACTGTTCTCCCCCCTGGAAGGGAACGATATGTCCATTCCTCGCATCGGACGTGCCATCTCTCTGCTTCCACTGCTTGTCCTTGCCACGTCGCCGCTGTTGCCGGTCGCAGCGCGCGACAGGTCCAAGTCTTACGAGGTCAATGAGCCGGAATCTCCTGAGGCCGCCCGCATCGTCTATCGCATTATCGCCAATGAATGGCAGACCCGCAGCAAGTTGGCAGAATACTCCCCCCGTATCGAGACCTACCTTCAGCACGTGCAACCGGACCCCGAGCTTGGCGACAAAGTCACAGAGGATGCCTACTTTCTGGGCCGCCTGAAGTTCTCCGAGACGACGGACAATCGGGCCCAGGAATCGTCCTTTCTCCCGGGTTCTGCTTCTGGTCGCATGCTCCGGCCCTTCGAGATGATCGGCGCACACCTTCACATGGAAGATCTGGCCGTGCAGGCGTTGGTGGTCGATGAGAACAACTTTGACCGGCAGCACTACAACTTCCGCCCCGTCCGGTGGGAGTACCTGGGCGACCTTCGCTGCCTGGCTATCGATCTCCATCCGCGCGACCCCAAGACCAAGGGCGGCTTTGAAGGCCGCATTTGGGTCGAGGAGCATGACTACGCTGTCGTCCGCCTGAACGGCACGCGAATCAATCCCCGCCGGGGAGAGCTTTACGTCCACTTTGATTGCTGGCGTGAAAATCTCCAACCTGGACTGTGGCTCCCTGTCTACATCTACAGCCAGGAATCGGACCGCGGCAAGCGCCTGCGCTACAAGGCTGAGACCCGGCTTTGGGGCTACGACCTCGCCACTCGCCACCAGCAGCAGGAGTGGACGAATATCCAGGTGGAGGCGCCCGCACCCGTTCGCGACAAGACCGACGCCGCATCGGACATGTCTCCGGTGGAAGGCCGGCGGCAATTGACCATGGAGGCCGAGCAGAACGTCCTTGACCGGTTGGAGAAGGCTCGGCTCATCGCGCCGCCGGGGCCCGTGGACAAAGTGCTGGAAACGGTAGTGAACAACCTGAGGGCCACCAACCGTCTCGAAAACCTGCCGCCTGTTCACTGCCGCGTGATGTTGACCTCGAACCTGGAATCTTTCAGTCTGGCCTATACCATTGTGTTGAGTCGGGGCCTTCTCGACGTCTTGCCCAATGAGGCCAGCCTGGCGATGATTCTTGCCCATGAACTGGCGCACATCGCCCTGGGCCACAAGCTGGATACCATGTACGCCTTCCACGATCGCCTGCAAAGTTCCGACGAACAGTTGCTGGCCCGGCTGGACCTGGCTCGCGACCGCAAGGACGAAGCCGAGGCCGATACCACGGGAGTTCAATTCCTTAAGAATTCGCCGTACAAGGACAATCTCGCGGAAGCCGGCCTGTTTCTACAGGCGGCCGCCGCTGCCGCACCGCATGCCCCTCACCTCCTCGGAAGCCACTTGGGCAATGGATTAACCGAGGGCAGGGGCGGCATGATGCGCATGGCGGAGTTGATGGGCGGCGCCCCCAAATTTGCTCCCGGAAGCATCGACCAACTCGCCGCGCTGCCGATGGGTTCGCGAGTTCAAGTGAATGCCTGGGATGGCTCGGTCTCCTTCACGACCCGAAAGGCCATTTCCCCGGCGGATGCCCGCGAAAAGATGCTCTTCCAGGTCACTCCCGTGATCCCCTACCTGCGGATGTACAGGCCGAAATCCGAAGGAGGGGCCAACCCGTAGCTGCGGTCAACTGCCGGTCAACGCTCCGGTCAACGCTCCTTGACTGATGTATGAATCCATGGTACACAAAAGCTGCCTATTCGCGTGAGTTGAGAAAGAAAACAAAGCGCTTATGCGTGTATGACGCCCTTGGGTGGCCGCTTGACGGTAAACTTGCTGGGTGTGCTTGACAACGAAGGCGTGGAGAGAAAAGGGGTTTGACGGTGAAAGCTCGATTCTGCGTCCTCATAGCTGTTCTGTTCCTGCCGAGCGTGCGAGTGCTGCGAGCTGAGGAACCCGGCGGCCAATGGTTCGGCGTTTTGTGGACCAAGGGAACCGTAGCTGTCGGGAACACCCGCGTGTCCAGTGGAACAACCGTCGTACCCCGCGACGTGATCACCACGGCGGATGGGTCTTCCGCCTGGGTTCGTTTTCGCTCGGCGGCCTCCGCCGTGCTGATGGCCGATACGGAAGTGGCCTTACTGGCCACCGACTCGACACCGGGTTTTCTGCTGCATCGCGGAACGCTGGTCCTTGACGAGCGCATGGCCGAACCCATTCAGGTGGCCGTCCCTGGAGGGTACGTACTGATTCAGGGCGACACGCAAGACGGGGCGCAGTGCCAGGTGGCCGCCGCCGATAGCGGCGCCACGATTTCCGTCACGCGAGGGCTGGCGGAAGTCCATGCTCAGGGCGAGCCGGTGATTTTGCGGGCGGGACAATCGGCCCGGGTCGAGGCCGGTCCCCAGCAAGCCAGCCAGCACGTGGCGGGCAGAATCAGCACGGGAAATTCCTCAGGGTGAGATTCATCGCGGGGAAGGGCAAATCCAGGTGCTGCCTTTGAAGGTGAACGAAACGATTATCTGGAACGACGTGGTGCAGACGCTTCAGGCGGGGCGAGCGCAGATCACGCTGGTGGATGGATCGACCTTGAACGTCGGCGCACGTTCGCAGATCAGGGTCGTGAGTCACGTGCCGGACAAGCAGCAGACCGAAATTCAAGTGCTGAGCGGAACTGTTCGGGCGAACGTGCAGAAACTAACCGCCCCCAACCCGAAGTTTGAGCTGGTCACCAAGAGCGCCGTGATCGGCACCATCGACACCTCATTTGTAGCCTCCTCTGATGACAAGGGTACACACGTTTGCGGCGTGGACGGCACGACCTCGGTAAAGAGTTCCGACCCGAACATCACCAAGCAGGTCAAGTTGAAGAAGAAACAATGCACCTTCGTACCTTTCGGTGGCGCTCCTACTGACCCCATCTATTCCCCCAGCGAGATGTCCAGCCTTCTGAGCCAGACTGCTGTTTCGGCGCCGGGCGTTGCCATCACCCCGTCAACCGCCATCGGGGTGGCGGTAGCGGGCGGCGTGGGGGCTGCCATCGCCGGGATCGTGCTGGCCCCTGCCGCCGCGACTTCTCCCACGACTCCGTAGTTCGGCGCCGGCAGTTCTCGCTTCACATGCAAACCCTCTCGGCCCTCCTTTCATGTCGCCTCCCCGCTTTCGCCGAGGTGGGGCATCGGGCACGCCTGAATCAATCCTGATCTCCGTCGCGTGCGGCCGCGCTGACGCGTATGTTATGCTACGCTTCTGCGTTCGGGGTGGCCGCGGATCCCATCCTGGTCATGTTGGAAAGAGCCTTACAATTCGCCTCCCGGAAGTTCCGTCTCGGCGCGCAGAACCGCGCGACTTTTCTGATCAGCGTTGCCACCTGTGCCTTCAGTGTGGCGCTGTACGCGGGCGTCTACCTGCGGCCCCACTCCAATGCCCTCCTTCAGTTTTTCGCCAACATCGAGCTCAAGACGCTGGACCTGCGCTTCCAGTTGCGCGGCAAGCGCAGTCCCGGTCCGGCCGTGGTGATTGTGGCCATCGATCAGAAAAGCGAAGATGTGCTGGGCCGCTGGCCATTCCCGCGCAGCTACTTTGCGCAAGCCTTGGACTTCCTGCGCGAAGCGCAGGCGCGGGTCATCGCCTTTGACATCAGTTTCCCGCAACCCGACGCCAATTCGGCTCTGGGGGCGCTGCAATCGGTGCGGGAGGACTACAATCAACTGGTCGCTCCGATGTCGCGTGCGCCGGCCTTCGAATCCGAGTTGAAGACCAAGCAGGCTGCGGCTGACAATGACCGACAGTTCGCGGACGCGCTCAGCCGCTATGATAACGCCGTGCTGGGCTACTTTGTGATATCGCCGGAGGAGGCGAAGGCGCAGAACCAGGAACGTCTGAAGCAATTCCTGGACATCCTCTCCTACCAGGCCTATCCGCAGATCGTTCACCCGGAGTACGTCAAAGATTTTGCCGGCCCTGACGCGCAAGGCCTTTCTCCCGATCTTCCCCAGTTCGCGGCCAACGCCAAGAACTTCGGGTTTTTCGACATTGTCCCCGACCCTGACGGAATTGTCCGTCGCGAGCCCGCCGTGCTGTCCTTTCAGGGCAACCTTTACCCTTCTTTGGACGTTGCCGCGGTGCTGGCCTACACGAATAACTCGCTCGACCGGGTCAAGCTGACCCTCAACCCGAGTGGGGTGGAAAGCATCGTGCTGGGCGACCGCGCCATTCCCGTGGACCGGCAGGGTTCCGTGCAACTTGACTATGATGGCCCCCAAGGGACCTTTCCGACCTATTCCCTGGCGGATGTTGTGCGGCACAAACTGCCGCCGGAAGACTTTCGTGGCCGTCTGGTTTTGATTGGGCCCACCATCCTCGGAATCAGTAGTACGGCAATTACGCCTTTTCCAACCAAGCAATTCCCCGGCGTGGAGGTCCACGCCAATGTAATGGACGACATTCTGTATCAACACTTCGTCAGCCGCGGCCCCCGCGAGTTTCTGGCGGATCTCGCCTTCCTGCTCTTATTCAGTCTGGGGGCTGCATATCTGTTCAGCATCCTCAGCCCGCTCCGCGCTACGCTGTTGTTGGCCGGTTCCCTGGTGGGCTATTTCGGACTTACGTACTTTCTGTTCAGTCGCTATCTGGTGTGGATTGCCGATTTTCTTCCCATGACGACTCTGGCCCTGACCAATGCGGGAATCGTCAGCTACCGTTTCTTCTTCGAAGAAGCCGAGAAACGGCGAGTATTTTCGGCCTTCTCCCAGTACATGCATCCCGCCCTGATCCGGCAGATGCTGAGCCGGGGCGGGATACCCCGCTTGGGCGGGGAAGAGAAAGTGCTCACCGCGATGTTCGCGGACATTCGCGGATTCACCACCCTTTCGGAAGGCCTTTCGCCCTCCCACTTGGTGGATTTGCTGAACGAGTATTTCTCCGAGATGACGGAAGTGATCTTTAAGAATTGGGGAACACTCGACAAGTACATCGGCGACGCCATCATGGCGTACTGGGGAGCGCCCTACCCGCAGGACGACCACGCCATTCGCGCCTGCCGGGCCGCGCTGGAGATGTTCCAGACCTTACAGCGCATGCAAGCCGCCTGGAAGGCCAAGGGCATGGCCTGCGTGGATATGGGCATCGGGATCAATACCGGCGCGATGCTGTTCGGCAACATGGGATCCAAGCGGCGCTACAACTTCAGCGTCATCGGTGATAGCGTCAACCTGGCTTCGCGTCTGGAAGGCACGAACCGCCAGTTCGGGACCGGCATCATCATCAGTGAGGCCACGCTGCAGCAGGTAAAGGGCCAGGTGGTGGTTCGCGAACTGGACCTGATTCGCGTGCGCGGCAAGCGCCAGCCCGTCAAGGTTTACGAAC
Organism: uncultured Acidobacteriota bacterium; assembly: GCA_963719115.1. GTDB lineage: Bacteria > Acidobacteriota > Terriglobia > UBA7540 > UBA7540 > Bog-366. The sequence continues at coordinate 30,326 of CAVRBF010000023.1, forward strand.
TGCTCGGTCTTGCCGGAGATTCGGACCGATACGCCGATCTGATCGGCCGTTTTGAAGACGGGCTGGAAGCCTATCGCCGCAGCCAGTGGGAGGCCGCGATCGAGATTTTTAACGACGTGGCTCGAGACCATCCCCAGGACGGGCCGACGCACATTTTCCTGAGCCGATGCCGCGCCCTGTTGGAGCACCCTCCGGAGGGCGCCTGGGATGGAGTCTTTGTGATGCGGACCAAGTAGCTGGACGCATTGGCGCGGGGTAACTTGACACGACCCAGGTCACATGGAATTCCTTCACGCTGGCGGCGGTTTCTCGCTGCACCGACCCCCGATGACCGAGCACCTGCGGAGTGACATGCCGGCTAACCACGTTGGACGACGACTCCTGATTCTCGTGGTTGTGCTGATGCTCATGGCGGGGGCCGCGCTTTGGGCCTTCCGCCACGTGGGACAATGGTTGGTAATCGAGGACTCTCTTCAGCGGGCGCCCGCCATTGTTGTTCTCAACGGTCTTTGCCCTTACCGCGCCATGGAGGCGGCGGAGATTTATCGACAGGGTTGGGCTCCGGAGGTATGGTTGTTCCAGGATGATCCGCGCGGTGCTGAGGGGGAGTTTGCCCGGCTCGGCATTCACTACGTCAACGAGGCGGAATGGGACCAGCAAGTACTGGAGCGCCTCGGTGTGCCCGGGACGGCGATTCGGGTTTTGGACACTCCCACCACAAATACTGTGAGCGAGGCCGATCTGGTTGCCAGTGAGTTACACCGTCTGGGCGGGGACCGAGTCATTCTCGTGACCTCACCCCTGCACACCCGAAGAGCGAAGGCCATTTGGCGCAGCGTCGTCGGGGATTATCCCCAAGCCATCCTTCGCTACGATGCCTCTGAACCCACCGATCCGGGCCACTGGTGGCGCGCCACTCAGGATGTGGAAGCCGTGGTTCACGAGCTTCTTGGTCTGATCAATCTCCGATTGGGTTTTGTGTCCAAGCCGCGGACAGAGTGACTTATGCATGGCGCGAGCCTCACCCCGGAAGATCGTCTGTGTTTGCTGTTTGCGCGCGGGCGCTTTTCGCCCGAGATCGCTGCGCCGGCCGTCAAGCAGCTCGATGCCGGCGTGGATTGGGAAGCACTTCTGGAGTGCGCCCGAATCCACGGGCTCGTTCCTCTTGTGTACCACCGCCTTCGCGCGCTGGAATTTCGTGGCGTTCCTGAGACCATTCGCAGGCGGTTGACGGATACTTTCGGAACCAATGCCATTCGCAACGAGCTTTTGACGCGGGAGTTGATCTCCGTGTTGACGCGGCTGGAAACGGCCGGCGTGCCCGTCATTCCACTCAAGGGAATTGCCCTGGCCGAGTCCGTTTACGGCGATTCCGCCCTCCGCGTCTGTGCTGACCTCAACGTCCTGATTCAGCCGAAACACCTCCTGGAGTGCGTGACCCTCCTGCGTTCATCCGGTTACCAAGACCGACTCGCTGATCCTGCGTTGGTTCGCCTCGTGTCCCGCTATGGCAAGGATTGCGCGTTGATCCGGGAGGAAGGGCGGTTGACGTACCCGTTGCAAATTCACTGCGGGTGGATTTGCGGCGGGCCGGCCGAGCGCGATCTGCTGGCCGACGTCTGGGATGAAGCCCTTCCGCGGCCCTTTCATTCCGCGCCCGCCCACGCGATGAGCCCCGAGTGGGAGTTTTTGTACCTGGCGGTGCACGCGGCCCGTCACGGGATATTCCCATTCAAGTGGCTTGTGGATCTCGATTGGCTGGTGGTGCGCGGCGCTCTGGATTGGAAGGACGTGCAGGCAAAAGCCAGGAGTCGAGGTTGGCAGAGAGTCGTCGAGTCGTGCCTGGCAGCCTGTGCGGAATTATTGGAGACGCCGATTCCCGAATCGTTCGCCACAGCGTCAACCGCGGCGCGAGCGAGCGTCCGCATTTCGGTTCCCGGCCCACTGAGCATCCCCCGCGAGGCACTCTTTACCGCTCGCCTACTGCCGTCTCTTGGGAAAAAAGTGCAGTTTTTCCTGCTTCGGCTGTTTGTTCCCACACCGGCGGATGATGAATTCCTTCACCTCCCTTCAGGGCTGTTTTTTCTGTACTACCTGTTGCGGCCGCTCCGGCTGACGGTCAGCGTGGCAGGATGGATGATCCAGGCAGGCATGGCAAAATTCCGCCGGACCGTGGATTGACACTTACCCCACGGTGATTGAAAACAAGTTTTGCCTAATCC
>CAVRBF010000024.1:0-75061 GCA_963719115.1 uncultured Acidobacteriota bacterium
GCATGGGCCGCGACAAAGTGCTCCCCAAATGGCCGTTTGGCAACTTGGGACGCACCAAGGTGCCGACCGCCAACGTCCTCATCATCGGCGTCCTGGCCCTGGTGTTCAGCCAGATCTTCAACTACGAACTTGCCGCGGAGATGCTTAATTTCGGAGCATTCCTGGCGTTCATGGGCGTGAACTTCTGCTGCTTCACCCAGTATTATCTGCGGACTCCGCCGGGGCACAAGCGGCGTTTGCTGACGGACGCGGTCATACCGCTCGGGGGCTTCTTATTCTGCCTATGGATCTGGATCAACTTATCCCGACCTTCCTTCGTCAGGGGATGGATATGGCTGGGGGCCGGACTGATCTACGCGGCCATCAAGACCCGTGGGTTTCGCGGGCGCGCCCTCACCATGGACTTCCGCGATGTGTAGGTACAGGCCAAAGCCGGCTCCCGCACCATTCCACGGAAGCGCTTACTAAGGGGTTGGTTCCAAACGATTCGGAAGTAGAATAGGCTTGCATCGCCACGCTTTGGGGGTTACGCCTATGGCCTGGATCAAAGTAGTTGAGCCGGAAGAAGCGACGGGGGCCTTAAAGCAGGAGTACGATCAGGCGCGTGAGCGCGCGGGCAGGGTCTTCAACATTCTCAAGGTGCAGAGCCTGAATCCCGATAGCCTGAAAGCATCCATGCAACTGTACGGCGCCGCGATGTTTGGCCCTTCGGGCCTCTCACGGGCGGAACGCGAGATGCTGGCCACGGTGGTTTCCTGGGCCAACCACTGCTTCTATTGAATCGAAGCTCACGGGGAGGATCTCCGTGCCGCCTCGAACGACGAGAAACTGGCCGAGCACGTCAAGCACAACTACGTGCGCGCCAAGCTGAATCCGCGCCAGAAGGCCCTGTGCCGATTTGCGGAAATGATCACTCGCGCCCCGCAGGCGCTGTGCAAACGGCACGTGGACGCCCTGCGACCGCACGGCCTGAGCGATCGCGACATCTTGGACGCGGTGCAAGTCATTTCATATTTCAATTACATCAATCGCGTTGCTGACGCTTTGGGTGTGGACCCGGAACCGGAAATGCAGGCGGCGCACGAGAAATGGCAGCGCACCAACGGGGAGAGCTGACGTGCGGAAGAAGCTTGCGGCTTCACGCACCCCCCGCGCCGAACGATAGCCCCATGTCGCGCGCCACGCTCTGGATGTGGTGTCGGCCTTCGTCGTACTCCTCGGCCGTCTTCAAGTGTTCGAGCATTAGTGGTGCGTCAATCGGAAGCCCCGCGAGACCCCGCAAGTAAGCCTTATAGTCAATCTGGCCGCGTCCGGGAATCACTTCTCGCAAGCAAACCTGGACGTAGTCCTCCCACGCCAGGTCTTTGGCGTGGCAGGAAATAACGTGGGCGCCTAACTTCCGAAAGCACTCGTCAATGACGGCGCTGTTGTTATACATTTTCTCCGGGCTGTTCATCACATTGCAAACATCCAGGTGAACTCCGAAGCTCTTGCGATCCACCTTCTTGATCAGCTTCAGGTAATCGTCCGGCCCCGTGGGGAAATTGAAGGGCATCATTTCGATGGAGAACTTCGTGCGCGTGGGTTTGACCGCGTCGATAACGTGCGCGGCAATTCTCCACGGTCGCGTCAATGAACTCCTCCGTGATGTTCCTCGGGTCAGGGCCGCACCAGTAGTGAGGATTATAGGAGCCGGCAATATTGACGCAGTTTCGCGCCCCCAGCAGTTCGGCCGCGGCCAAGCGGTCCTGCACATGAGCGAGGTTCTTGCGCCGCTTCTCCGGATCAGGGTCGAGCATATTGCACCAGCCGCCCACTTCCGCAATCACCACATCCCGCGCGGCGAATTCCTTGATGATGGCCTTGATTCTGTCCGCATCGTTCACTTCCACTTTGGGGGCGTAAGCGGCTCGATACCCGAGGCGGACATGCTCCTGGGCAAGTTCCGCCGGGTCATCCGATTTGAGAAAAATCGGACCCCCCAGGCGCAGGGGGCTTGAACTTGAGTTATCCGGCCTCCCTAAAACGGGGGCATTCGCCACGGCCAGTGCGGCCATCGTCCCGGTTTTACCGAGGAATTCACGTCGGGATAAATGATTGGGCATCAGAACCTCCTGGCGGACTCTGCTGTGATAAAATAGGTTTGATGAAACTGTACACCTACCCCATCAGGATTGAACGCGAAGGACGCAAGTATTACGCCTATAGCGAAGACTTTCCAGGTGTATACGGCCTAGGGAAAACAGTTGACGGGGCCAAGACCAGCATTCTAGAAGCAATGAGAATTTATATCGAAGAATGCCACGCCAAGCGCCGCCCCGTGCCTAAGACGCGAACAGTATATTCTGAAACTGTCTCACTGGCCATCTAACCATCCAAGAATTCTTCTTCGCTAAACCCACCGTCTTTCAGGATGCGAAGGAACAGTCCGCGCGGAAGATCCCCTCGATGCACAGGTAAGATGAGCATTCGGCGCGTCGGGTGCTTCAGGATGAGGTGAGAACCTCTTTGCCGTACCTCTTCGTAACCGTGCTCGCGCAAAAAGCGGAGCAACTCCTTGCCAGTGGGCATTTCCAACACCTATCCCGAAGGTTTGTTCTCCCTCGAGGCCAGCTTTCGCTCGCGCCGATTTTCCTGCGATTCCGCTATGATGCGTCGCATTGGAGACTCTGCGATTCCCGCCGCTGGAAGATTTCGATGAAGCAATTGACCAGGGAGACGGCGGCGGGCGTGATGCCTGGGATGCGCGAGGCCTGACCCAGAGTGAGCGGTCGCACCTTGGTGAGCTTCTCCACCACTTCGCGGGAAAGGCCGGAGACCTTGCCGTACTCGAACCATTCCGGAATGCGACGGGATTCAGAGCGCTTCATCCGCGCCATCTGCTTTTCCTGCTGCTGCAAGTAACCCTCATACTTGAAATCGGTTTCCACGCGCCGGGCTTCTTCGTGGGAAAGCATGCGCGATTCGCGAGATGCCGCGGCCAGCGAATCTGCACCTTCCGAAGGGGCGGCTCGCGAACCGCCCCTACCCGGTTCCGCCAGCCCGTCGCTGATCCATGCCATCAGGTCGTCGATCGTCAACTCGGTCCGCTTGAGCAATTGCGCGCCGCTGAGAGGTGACGGAGCAGTAAGATGCCCGCCTTCCATCAGACCGAGCGTCGGAATAGATCTCCTGCCCCACGCGCGAACGCGGGTCCAGGCGGGTTTCGAGCAGAAACTTCGTCGCCGCACTGATGCGCAACTTTTTCTCGACAAACGCCTCATAGTCCCTCTGCTTGATCGTGCCCACTTGATACCCCAGCGGAGTCAGGCGTTCGTCAGCGTTGTCGATGCGGAGGTGCAGACGGAACTCTGCCCGCGAAGTGAACATCCGATAAGGCTCGTCCACCCCCTTGCTCACCAAGTCGTCGATCAGAATGCCCACATAACCCTGTGTGCGATCGATGGTGACGGGCGACTTCCCTTGCACACGCAGGCCGGCGTTCATTCCGGCCATAATCCCCTGGCAGCCGGCTTCTTCGTACCCCGTCGTTCCGTTGATCTGCCCGGCGAGGAAAAGGTTTTCGATCTTTTTCGTTTCAAGCCACGGATAGAGTTCAGTGGGCTGCACCATGTCGTACTCGATGGCATAGCCGGGGCGAATCATGTCGGCGTTTTCAAGGCCCGGAATCGACTTCACCATGGCCATCTGCACGTCGATGGGCATGGAGGTAGACATGCCGTTGAGGTAAATCTCGTTGGTGTCCAGCCCTTCCGGCTCCAGGAAAAGCTGGTGCTGCGGCTTGTCCGGGAACTTCACGATCTTGTCTTCAATCGACGGGCAGTAGCGCGGCCCGATACCCTTGATCTGTCCGGAGTACAGAGGCGCGCGATGCACGTTGTCGCGAATGGCGCTGTGCGTGGCCGCATTCGTGTACGTAATCCAGCAGACCGTCTGCGGCTGGGTGATGGCCCTGGTGCGAAAACTGAAGGGCGTGGGGACGGGATCGCCGGGCTGGACTTGGAATTTGGAGAAGTCGATAGTGCGCGCGTCAAGCCGAGGTGGCGTGCCGGTCTTCAGCCTGCCCACCTCAAATCCCAGGCGCCGCAGTGCCTCACCCAGCATCACGGAAGGCGGCTCGCCCGAACGCCCGGCAGGATACTGGTTTTCGCCGCAGTGGATTAAGCCGTTGAGAAAAGTCCCCGTGGTAACGATGACGGCGCCGGCCTCTACGGTGCGGCCATCGCGCAGGCGTACACCGCGAATCCTCCGAATCGGTCCCTCGGGGGTTAGGGGCGGTTCGCGAACCGCCCCTACGTCCAACACCAGTTCCACAACCTCCGCCTGCTTGATGCGCAGGTTCGGCTCCGACTCCAGCACCTGCCGCATTTTGGCCCGGTACAGCTTCTTGTCTGCCTGCGCCCGCGGCGACCAAACGGCGGGACCCCGACTGGTGTTGAGCAGGCGAAACTGGATGCCCACGGCGTCGATGACCTCGCCCATCACCCCGCCCAGCGCGTCGATTTCGCGCACCAAGTGTCCCTTGGCGATGCCGCCCACGGCAGGATTGCACGACATCTGAGCAATCAGGTCCAGATTGATGGTATACAGGGCAGTCTTCAATCCCATGCGTGCCGCGGCCATGGCCGCCTCGCAGCCGGCGTGGCCCGCGCCCACCACCACCACATCGTATTTTTCCGAAAAGCCCGAAACCATCGCTTTCGATTCCGCCCTATAGGTAAGGTTCTATTCTACCAAGCGGCGGCACTTTGCGCACCGGCGCCTTCTGTGCCCTCGCGGTTGGCGCCGGGACAGATTGGCTAAAAGCGCCCACGAAAATCAAAAAGATCAGAAAGAGGCAGTTGCCATCCGGGAAAAAGGTTGGAAGTGAGAAGTTGGTCGCCCGCTAGCGTAGCGTCAATGAAGTACTTCTTGCCCTGAAGTTTGAAAACCTCGACGGTCTTCGCCTTCGGGTCAATGTACCAACCCTCCGCGACTCCGGCTTCCCCGTAAACTCTCAGCTTGGTAGCCCGATCATGCGCCGCCGTGGAGGGAGACAGGACTTCGACAACAAGGTCCGGTGAACCGGCGATCCAATCCTCCTGGATGATGGCGGCATTCGCATTGGAGATGAAGATCAGGTCCGGCTGCAGCGCTGTGTCTTGCCCCAAACGAACATCCAGGGGCGCGGTATATACTTCTCCCAGCCGGTTCTTGATAACGTAAGGTCCCAAATCCATGGATAGATTCTGAAGGACAGCTTGATGCCGCGTCGCAGGAGCAGGGGTCACATGCACCTCTCCGTAAACGAGCTCGTAGCGCTTCCCGTCATTGGGAAGCTGGCGGAACTCTTCGTAGGTCAGCTTGGGGATAACCTCTGCGCCCATAGCTACAGTATACGCCGGGGCGCAGGCCATTTCCACGAGACTCGGCAGCGCGTCCGGCAGGTCATCGCACTATTTCAATACCCTGGCAGCCACCCAGCAACATTTCACATCTAATCGATTGACAAACTCAGGGCAATGCGAATAGTGTACGCCTGCCTATGAAAATACTTGTTATCGGTTCCGGTGGTCGCGAGCACGCTCTGGCTTGGAAGTTGCATGAGAGCCAGCAGATGGAAGAGTTGTATTGCGCCCCCGGAAACGCCGGTATTGCCCAGGAAGCGGAATGCCTGCCTCTCGACATTTCCCAGACCAAAGCCATCGTGCAACTCGCCAAGCAAGTGCGGGCCGACCTCACCGTGGTGGGACCGGAGGCGCCCTTGGTGGCAGGCATCGTGGACGAGTTCGGGAAGGAAGGGCTGAACATCATCGGCCCCAGCAAGGCGGCGGCACGCCTGGAGGGAAGCAAGATCTTCGCCAAGGAATTCATGCGACGGCATGCCATTCCCACCGCACGTTTCGAAGTGGCGGAGACACTTGACGAAGCCATCCAGGCGCTCGCTCGGTTTCCGCTCCCGGTGGTGGTGAAAGCTGACGGATTGGCGGCGGGCAAGGGCGTGGTGGTGGCACACGGACATCAGGAAGCCGAGCAGGCCGTTCTGGACTTTATGCAGCGCAAAACCCTTGGCCACGCCGGCGACCGGCTGATTATTGAAGAATGCCTGAAGGGTGAGGAAGCGTCGTTCATTGTCCTTACCGACGGGCGGGCCATTCTGCCTCTCCCGCCCACGCAGGACCACAAGCAATTGCTGGATGGCGACCGTGGACCGAACACCGGCGGCATGGGCGCGTACAGCGATGACTCCATTCTCAGCGAATCTCTGCACGACGAGGTCCTTCGCACCATCGTCGCTCCGACACTGGCGGGCATGGAACTCGAAGGCTCGCCTTACCGGGGCTTTTTGTATTGCGGATTGATGATAACGCCCGCGGGCCCGATGCTGCTGGAGTACAACGTTCGTCTTGGCGATCCGGAAGCGCAGCCCATCCTGATGCGTTTGCGCTCTGATCTCGCGGATTTGCTGGTGGCGTCGCGCGAGGGTCAACTGGCAGCAGTGGACGCGCATTGGAGCCCCAATCCCGCCATCTGCGTGGTGCTGTCGTCGCGGGGCTATCCGGGTAAGCCGGAGACCGACAAGGTGGTCACCGGTTACGAAAGCGTGGAGGCCTTGGGCGGGGTCAAAATCTTCCATGCTGCAACGCGCGTGCGGGATCATCAATTGCTCACCACGGGTGGGCGAGTGATGGGAGTGACTGCCATCGCCGAGGATCTGCCTTCCGCCATCCAGCGCGCCTATGCGGGCGTCAACAAGCTTCAGTTTGAGGGCATGCATTATCGGACGGATATTGGCGCAAAGGCGGTCTGGCGGATTCCGCCGCCGCCCGCATCCAAGCGTGGGCGTGCTGCCAAGGGCGAGCGCCCATCTTCGCGCAAGTAGCCAAAAGGGTTCATCTCATTCCATAATGACAGGGGAGGTAAATAAGAGATGGCTGAGAAGCCGTTGGTCGGCATCGTTATGGGCAGTGACACGGATCTGCCCGTCATGGCAGAAGCTGCCAGTACGTTGAAGAAGTTTGGGATTCCCTTTGAAATTGAAATTACTTCCGCCCATCGGTCGCCCGTGCGGACTTCGGAGTATTCGCGCACGGCAATCCAGCGGGGCCTGAAGGCCATCATCGTGGGGGCCGGAGGGGCATCGCACCTGGCGGGGGTCATTGCGTCGGAGACCACGTTGCCCGTGATTGGCGTCCCCATGGCCACGACTACGCTGGCGGGACTTGATGCTTTGCTGTCCACCGTGCAGATGCCGGGCGGCGTGCCCGTAGCCTGCACGGCGATCGGAAAGCCCGGCGCCATCAACGCCGCGATTTTCGCCGCCCAGATCATCGCCACCGCGGACCCTGTCACCGCGCAAAAACTGGTGGACCACAAGGAACAACTGGCGCGGGCCGTAGCGGAAAAATCGGAAAAGCTTAAGCGCGAGTTCACAGTGTAGATAGTAACGAGTGATGAGTGAAGACTGACGAGCACCCGTCGGCATTGGTGCTTGCTCGCCACTCGTCACTTGTCACTCAACACTGCCCTTTGGAGCTTTTGTGTTCATCGGCCATTTCGGCGTCGCGCTGGCGGCGAAAAAAATTGCACCGCGCACGTCCCTCGGAACCCTGGTGATGGCGGCGCAGTTCGTCGACCTGATCTGGCCGATCTTTCTGCTGCTGGGAGTCGAGCGGGTGATCGTCGCGCCCGGCACTACGGCGGTGACGCCGCTCGATTTCATCAATTACCCTCTCTCCCACAGCCTGCTCGCCGATTTCGGGTGGGCGTTCCTTTTTGCCGGCATCTACAAACTGCTAAAACACGACACGCGTGGCGCCATCTGTCTATGGTTCGTCGTGATGAGCCACTGGGTGCTCGACGCTCTCACCCACCAACCGGACCTGCCTCTCTACCCCGGTAGTTCGACATACGTCGGCCTGGGTTTGTGGAACTCCGTATTCTGGACGGTGCTCATTGAAGGGACGATTTTCATCGTCGGCGCCAGGATTTACGCGCGAGCCACACATCCCGCCGGACGCATGGGAGCATTCGCGTATCGATCATTCCTCGGCCTGCTGGTGCTGATTTACCTTGTCAATATTTTTGGATCACCGCCGCCCAGTGAGAAGGCCGTGGCCTGGGCAAGCTTCAGCCTGTGGCTGTTCGTCGTATGGGCCTATTGGTTGGACAGCCGCCGGTTGCCGGGTCCGCCGCTACGCCCCGGCATTCTCACCACGCTCGGCGATCTCTCCGAGCAGCCACCCTCCGTGTGAAGAGGTGATGCATGGGTTCACCTGTTGACGGCTTCGCAGCGCAGTACAAGCCCTTATCCGCGGTTGACAGCATCAGTCCCGCTCTGGGTCAAACCAAGCGGCAGCTTTTCGCACCCTTTCGAATGCAGCGCTGGTGGCGCCTGGCGGTGGTTTGCTTGGTCCTCGGTGATTTCGCGGGCGGGGGTGGCGGCGGACCCGCCAATGGCATCAACTACTCACCCACGAGCGGCGGCCACGGCTCCTCTCCCTTCGGCCATCAAGTCTGGAGCTATATTCTCCCCTGGTTGCCGTTGATCATCGCCGGCGCCGCGCTGCTGGTTGCGTTTGTGGTGCTGTGGATCTACGTCGCCTCCGTTTATCGTTTCGTACTCTTCGATTCCGTTCTCTACGACCGCTGCGAATTGAAGGGCAGTTGGCGCCGCTGGGAGCGCTTTGGGCGAAGCTTCTTCTTCTGGTCGATAGGTCTCGCCGCGGTCATTTGGATCGCCGATGCACTGATCGTCGGGGTGCCCATCGCCCTGGCGTGGCGCGCGGGAATATTCCATCATCCGAGTGAACACCTCCCGTGTTGATCCTGGGGGGCGGAGCGCTGCTGCTCGTCATGATCGTGTTTTCCATTTGCGGGGCCGTGGTCGGCTTATTGGCCAGGGACTTCTGCATTCCCATCATGGCCATGGAAAGTGTCGGCGTGCTCGATGCCTGGCGGCGGCTGCGTCCCCTGCTGGAATCCCAAAAGTCGGCCTACGTGGTGTACATTCTCATGAAGATCGTGCTGGCGATGGCGAGCGCCATCATCTTCGGAATTATCACCATCGTGGTTATGGTTTTCGTGCTCATCGTGCTGGTCATTGCGGCGCTGATTGTCTTCCTGATCGGTAAGGCGGCGGGGCTTGGGTTCGACCTCGCCACCATCAGCATTCTCGTGGTGCTTGGCGGCGTGATCCTGACCGGCATCTTCTATCTTTTGGCGCTGATCAGCACGCCCGCCATGGTCTTTTTCCAATCCTACACGATTCACTTCTTCGGCTCGCGATACTCGACACTGGGAGAAGTTCTGTTCACGCCACGACCGGAAAACCCGCCGCCAACTCTTGGTGGAGGGCCGGCCGTCGAACCGTCGATCGGGTGATCGGGTGATCGGGTGAACAATCGGCACTCCAGCGGGTGGAGCGTCGAGGCGGGGGAAAGGCGTACACGGCCCCGGCAAAAGACATTTCAATAGTGCACAAATATCCTGACGAACGTTCCCTCGCGAAGGCGTGACCCCCTGATTCGATTCCTGTTCGCCCGATCACCCGATCACCGGATCACCCGATCTTTTTGACGCGGCTTCCCGGCTTCACGGCAGGGATTCCGGCCTTACACATGGGGCATTCGGCAGGATTGTAGTTTTGGATCTTCAAGGTGATCAGCGCCGCCTTGGGCAGGCCCAAATCCGCCGCGCCGCCGCTGCGATCAATCAGCGCGCCCGCACCCACCACCTTGCCGCCCGCCTGTTCGACGCATTGGATGGTCTCGCGCGTGGATAGTCCGGTAGTGATGACGTCTTCCACCACCAGTGTGGGCTCGCCGGGTTCAAGGCTGAAACCGCGGCGCAGCGTCATGGCGCCTTCCTGGCGTTCGGTGAAGAGCGCGCGCACGCGCAGCGCACGAGCCACTTCATGCGCCACCAGCACGCCTCCCAGCGCTGGCGCGGCGACCACCGCGGCTCCGAGGTGGCGCAATTGTTCCGCCAACTGCGAACACAGTCGTTCCGCCACGCGCGGATGCTGGAGCACCAGCGCGCATTGCACGTAGCGGTCACTGTGAAGTCCGGAAGAAAGAATGAAGTGTCCTTCGAGAAGCGCGGAATGCTTGCGGAAAATGTCGAGGATTTCGTTTTCGGTCATGAGTTCGTCCTGAGGGTCTGAGGTTTGCCATTACGGTCTAGGGCGCCGCAGCAGCCACGCCGGTGATGGCCTCTGCCATCTCCGCGGCAATCGCGTTCGCGACGGCAGCAGGATCCAGCGCGCCGGTGATGGGCCGTCCAATCACCAGGTAGTCGGCACCCGCGCGGATGGCGCTGGCGGGCGTGGCGGTGCGAGCCTGGTCATCCGCGGCGCCGGTGGCGGGCCGAATGCCGGGAGTAACAATCAGGAAGCCCGTGCCGCACGCCTGCCGGATAGCGGAGATTTCCCGCGGCGAGGCGATGACGCCGTCCGCCCCCGCCAATTGTGCGAGGCGCGCCAATCGTACCACCACTTCTTCGGCGGAGCCTTGGAATCCCACCTCCGCCAGGTCTTCCGCCGTGAGGCTGGTCAAGGCCGTGACCGCAAGCACGCGCGCTGGTTGCGCCACGCCCGTTGCTTTCGCCGCGGCGCGCACGCCTTCAGCAGCCGCAGCCACCATCTTGCGCCCGCCCGCGGCGTGCACGGTCAGCAGGCTCACTCCCAGCATTCCCGCCTGCTGCGCGGCCGCACGCACGGTGTTGGGTATGTCGTGGAATTTGAGATCGAGAAAGACCCGGTCGCCCTTCGCGATCAGTTCGCGGACCACGCGCGGACCCTCCGCCGTGAAGAGTTCCTTCCCCACTTTGTACATCCCCACATGGCCACGGAGTTTGTCGGCAAGTTGCACTGCGGCATCGACGCTGGCAACGTCCAGCGCCACAATAATCTTTTCGTTTGTCGGCATGACTTTCATTTTAGTGGAACCATGGGCAAAGCCAAAAGCGAAAAATCGGTGTGGTTTCACCGCCAAGACGCCGAGACGCGGAGAGAGGCCCCGTGCTTGATGACCGATGCGTCTCCGCGCCTCGGGGGTGAGTGATCATGACGCCAATTCTCCAGTTCCAAAAAGCTCGCGAAACTCTTCCGACGATTTTCGCAGTGCCAGCCAATCGGCGAACAGGTCCGGCGTTTCCAACCACACTTGGAACCAACTGGCGATTTCCTGTTTCTCCTTCCTCTTGCGCTCTTGCACGCGCGGATTGCGGGCCAGGCTCCGCGCGCGCAGTTTGCCTTTGGTCACCACGGCGCGCACCCACTTGATGCCAGCCCGATCCGTGGCTTCCTGATACTCGCGGTAGATCGCATCGAGCCGCAGCAGCGATAGCTCCGCGCTCGGCAGGTCGCGAAACTCCAGAACGTCCTTCAGCCGGCTCGCATAAGGCTCCGGCAAGACGGGCTCTGAGTAGCGGTCTTCATACCGGACCTCATAGCCAGCCTCCCGCAGAACCGTGGCGATGTAGCCGAGAGAAGTCCTGTCGCCCGGGCCAAGGCGGCGCTGAAGTTCGCTCTGCGCGGCGTGCAGGTCCCGCGCTTCGAGGGGCTTCTTCTCCTGCGCCTGGAAGTATGCGAGGAGTGTTTGCTTCTTGCTGACTCGGACCGGCACCGTCGTTGCCTCCGGCTTAAGGGCGTTTCACACAGAGGTCACTGAGGTTCACACCGAGGACACAGAGACTCCGGAAGCCTTTCTCCGTGCCCTCTGTGCTGCATTTCTCGGTGATCTCTGTGTGAACTTCCTCTCATGAACTGTTACGGCGTCGCAGTTTTCTCTGACGCCTTCGCTTTCTGCCGCGCCGCCGCCAACTCCCGGCGGTAACGCGCCACGTTGTGCTGATGCTCGGCCAGCGTGGAGGCGAAGACATGGCCGCCATGATTATTACTTACGAAATAAAGCGCGTCGCCATCCGCCGGGTGGAACGCAGCTCGCAGCGCGCTTTCCCCGGGGTTGGCAATCGGCCCCGCGGGCAGGCCGGCATAGCGATACGTATTGAAAGGTGAATCAAACTTCAGGTCGCTGGCGTGGATGACCTCGATGGTGCGGCCCGCCAGTCGCGCGGCATAGATCACGGTGGGATCGCATTGCAGCAGCATCCCCTTCTCCAACCGCCGCGTGAAAACTCCGGCCACCACCGCCCGCTCGTCAAGGCTGGGGGTCTCCTTCTCCACCAATGAAGCCAGCGTCACCACGTCATGCAGGTTGGCCGCGGCCGAAGCAGCCTCGTCATGAAACTTGGTTTGCAGCACATGACGGAAGCGCGCGACCATGGTAGCAATCACCGTTTCAGCCGTGGTCCGCTTGGGGAATCGATACGTGTCCGGGAAGAGGTAACCCTCCAGCGAAGGCGCCGACGGGTCGAGGTCGTGAATCAGCAATGTTTGCCGGGTGTGGCTGAGGAATGTGTCAGGATCGATGGCGAGGCGCTCCGCCAGCACGCGGGCGATGTCGAACCGGTCGGAACCTTCCGGAATAACCACGGTGTAGAGGTAGACATCGCCGGCCGCCAACTTGCGGTAAACATCAAGGGGACGCAGCGGCCGGTCAAAGTAATACTCACCGGCCTTCAGGGAGCGGCGCCGGCGCGCCAGCCAGTAGCGCACCACAAACGGCCACTTGTGAGCCAGCACGCCGCGGGACACCAGCAGCTCGGCTATGGCCGGAACGCCGGTGCCCGGAGCGATCTCCACCTTCTCCGGCGCGCCGAAACCGCGGTAGGGGTGATAGAGGTCCCACGCTCCCCAGGCCGCGACCGCCATGACCAGCAACACGATGATGGCTGCAAGCTTCCGTATCATCCCTGAACCGCTCCCCGATGGCGCTCGTTTTCGAGATAATCCAAATAGCCTTGCAGGAGCAGCACCGCCGCCATCCGGTCCACCGCGCGTTGCCGTTTGCCGATGCTCAGTCCGGCCTCCCGCAAGGTGCGATTGGCCTGCACGCTGGTCAGGCGCTCATCGCGGAGCTCCACCGGACAGGGCACGCGCCGCCGCAGCTTTTCGGCAAACTCCGCAGCGAGTTGCGACATAGCGGTTTCGCCGCCACCGTGCCCGATGGGATTCCCCACCAGCACCCGCTCCACCGCGTACTCCTCCACCAGCGACTGGAGATGCGCCAGATCGTCGGCGATGCGCGTTCGCTCGAGCGTCGGCAGGCCTTGGGCGGTCATTCCCAAGGCATCGGACACTGCCAGCCCCATCCGTTTGGTGCCGAAATCGATAGCGAGAATGCGTGGTGCCACGATGACATTTGCCCCGGTGATTGCGGCGGCCCCTTTCACCGTTGGTCCTAGCCGCGCGCCTCACTCCCTTCGATGATACACCTTTTTCTTCGGACGCTCCGCCCGCCTCCCGGGCATCGGCAAGGCACAGCAGACTCAGCAAAACGCATGGAAAAAGGACCGATTTTTGCCAAATTTCGCGTGTTTTTTTGCGCAAACGGCCGTAGATGATGGCCCCGAATCGCATCTAAGCTTATTGTTTTCAATTTGATACAGAGATATATGCAGCAATTTCATGCAACTGCCTTTTTTTCATCAACTTATTGGGTTCCAGCGAAATAACGATTCACCGGGTCTTTAAATTCAGTAACATTCCGGCTTCGGTCGTAGGAAAAAATTTGAATTGCCATTTTTGTCCGTTTTATCGACATGAATCCGGGCTTCCAGGCATTTCCAAGGGAGCCCACACGATTCAAACCGTGGGACCGGCAAAGCGGGAGCGCGGAGGGCGTACCGAGGCCACAACATTGCGAGCATACCTTTCACGGCGGATCGTAGCCCATGTCAATGGTCGTTGTCAAGAAAAATAATCAAGATGGAGAGGCTACAAAATGTCGATGGGGACGAAGGCGTAACGTGGCTTAGCTTGCGACTTCCGCGGACTCGATGGTGGATTCGGGCTGCTTCGCGGGCCGGTCAACCAGCTCCAGCGTCACGGCCTTTTCATTGCAGCAAGTGTAGCGCTCGCAGCGCATGCAGTCGCGCCAGACCTTAGTGGGAAACCTTTCCCGTGGAACGTCGCGAAAGCCCAGCTTTTCAAAAAACGCCGGGGCGACGGTGAGGGCAAAGACAGTTTTCAAGCCAAACGCTTCCGCCTCATCGAGGAGCGCTTCCATGATTTCCCGACCGATGCCCTTTGACTTCAGGGACTCATCAACGCAAAGCGAGCGGATTTCCGCCACTTCCTGGTTGTAAAGCTTCAGGGCCCCGCAACCCAGCAACTTGTCATCATCGACGGAAACCACCGTGAACTCCCACACGTTTTCGTACAAATCGGTCAAAGTGCGGGGCAGCATGATGCGCTCAACGGCGTAGTGGTTCACCAGCCGGTGAATGGTTGGCACGTCGGTCAGTTTGGCTTTACGAATCGTCAACGCTTGTTCCTCGTTACAGGGGCTAGGTACTGGGGGCTGGGGCTCGATTCACCTTACTGATCATTAACGAGGTGGCGAACGAACCCCCTCACCCGTCGCTGCGCGCCACCCTCTCCCCCAAGGCGGCGAGGGCGTGGATTCAGTCTACCTCCCCCCTCGCCCCCTTGGGGGAGAGGGGCCGGGGGCGAGGGGGTCGTGTCAGTTCATTGTGTCATGCCCGTTAAGATCGACAATCAGCTCTCTAAACCCTCGGGGCTAACCAAGTCACACTTTCCAAGAGCGAATTCCCTAGCCCCTAACCCCAAGTCCCCAGCCCCCCTCTACGCATCTTGCATGAGGAGGAGCATCAATGCCTTCTGGGCGTGCAACCGGTTCTCAGCTTGATCATACACGACCGCCTGCGGCGAGTCGATAACTTCGTCAGTAACTTCCTGTCCGCGGTGCGCCGGAAGGCAGTGCATGAAGACGGCTTCCGGGCCGGCCTTTTCCATCATTTCTTTGGTAACGCGATAGGCGGCAAAGACCTGGTTGCGCAAGTGGGCAGCGTGCTCCTGTCCCATGCTGGTCCACACGTCGGTGTAAACCGCCTGGGCGCCGGCTACGGCCTGCGTCGGGTCATGGAAGGTCTCGATGCTGGCGCCGGTCTCCGCCGCGAACGTACGCGCAGTCTCCACCATCTCCGGCCTCGGCTCGTAGCCCGGCGGCGTGGCGACGCGCACGGAGACGCCCAGCTTTGCGCCTTGAATCATCAGCGAGTGGCACACGTTGTTGCCATCGCCGACAAAGGCCAGCTTCAGCCCTTTCAGCTCCCGGAACTTCTCGTGCAGGGTGAAGTAGTCCGCCAGCGCCTGGCAGGGGTGATAAAGGTCGGTCAGGGCATTGATGACGGGGATTGTGGCGTTGGCGGCCAACTCCAGGACCGACTCCTGCGAAAAGGTACGCGCGACAACGCCATGAACCCAGCGATCCAGGTTGCGCGCGACGTCCTTGATGGCTTCGCGCTCGCCCAGGCGGGGTTTGGTATGTTCCAGGTAAACGGCAAATCCGCCCATGCTGGTGATACCGACCTCGAAGGTGGTGCGGGTGCGCAACGAAGGCTTCTCGAAAATCATGGCCAGTTGCTTGCCGCGCAGCGCATGCGCGAATTTTGCGGGCTTCGCCTTGACACGCTCGGAAAGATCAAAAAGCACCTTGAAGTCATCGTGCGACAGGTCCTGATCCGCCACCAGGTCCCGAATACTCAAGCCGTCTACTTTCTTCGCCGTGGTTGTCATGGTCATAACCGCCATTATGCGTGTACCCCCTTCGTTGCAGCCGCCGGTTGAAGATTGGCGAGCACGGGCCGTAGGATCGCTATTGCTTCGTCCACGTGCTGCTTTTCGATCACCAGCGGCGGCAGGAAGCGTAGCACCGTCTCCTGCGTGCAATTGATCAAAAGGCCGGCTTCCAGAGCCTGCCGCACCACGGCCTTCCCTGCCGTCGTCAATTCCACCGCCATCATCAATCCGTCACCGCGCACTTCCTTCACCACTGGCAGGTCGGCACGTAGCTTCTCCAATTGCTGGCGGAAGTACGCGCCCACCTCGCACACGTGGGCAAGGAAGCCAGGACGTTCGAGAATCTCCAGAACTTTCAGCGCCAGGCGGCATTGCAGAGGTCCGCCGCCAAAGGTGGTGCCATGCATGCCCGGGGAAAATGCCTGCGCCACTTCTTCGCGCGCCAGGATGGCGGCCAGCGGCAGGCCTGCCGCCAGGGGTTTGGCTACCAGCACGATGTCCGGTTGCAAGCCGAATTTCGAGAAGGCAAAGAAGCGGCCGGTGCGGCCCAGGCCGCATTGAATCTCGTCGCAAATCAGCAGCGCGCCATGCTTCTGGCAAAGTTCCGCCGCCGCTTTCACAAAGTCCTCGTGGAGTTCCACTACGCCGCCTTCGCCCTGGATCACTTCGAACATCACCGCGGCAACCTGCGGGGTGAAGCTTTCGCGCAAATGCGCCGTGTCATTCAGGTGGACAAAGCGCACGCCCGGCGGCAGCGGTTCGAATGGCTCGCGATACTTCTTGGTCCAGGTGGCGGAAAGCGCGCCAAAAGTGCGCCCGTGGAAAGAATTTTCAACCGCCAGAACTTCATAGCGATCGAACGGGCCCCGGAGCTACGTGCTTGCGCGCGTAAACTCGTGCCAGCTTCAGGGCGCCCTCCACAGCCTCCGTGCCGGAATTGGCAAAGAACGCGCGATCCATTCCCGCCAGGCGCGTCAACTTTTCCGCCAACGGCGCCTGGAAGGGATGGTAAAGAAGGTTGGAAACGTGCAGGAGGTTCTGCGACGGGATCCCGCAGCGTCGCCATGATTTCCGGGTGATCGTAGCCCAACGAATTCACCGCCAGGCCACCGAGGAAATCCAGATACTTCTTCCCCTCGTCATCGTAGACGTAGCATCCCTCCCCGCGCACGGCAAGGATGGGCATCCGGTCGTAGGTGGGAATCAAAACGCGCTTTTCGAGTTCGGCAATCTGGTTGCGAGTCATCATCTCTTCACAATCCTTGTTCCGGCAGTTTTGCCTTTTTCGACAGCGCTCAGCAGCGCGTTGGGTGCGGTGGTGGAGAGGATGTCAACCTCGCCCACGTTTTGACGCAGCGTGCGCGCGCAGGAGAGCAGCTTGGGAATCATCCCGTCGCGCACAACTCCTTGCGTGAATCAGACGTCGGATATCACCCAGCTTTACCACCGGCAGCAGGCGCTTTTCCGCGTCCCAGACGCCGCCGGATTCAGTGAGGTACAGCAGGCGGTCAGCTTCGAGAGCCACGGCCAGCGCCGCCGCCAGATCGTCGGCATTAATATTCAGAAACTCGCCGCGCGCATTCACGCCCAGACTGGCCACCACGGGGACCATGCCGCCGCGCAAAGCAATGTCAAGGACGGCGGTGTTGATCTTGTGCGGCCGGCCGACAAACCCCAAATCGCGCTTGCTGCCGTTCTTACCCACCGTCAGCTTGCGCGCCAGCACCATGCTGCCATCGCCGCCGCAAAGACCCACGGCGGGCTGCTTCAAACTCTCGAGTTCAGCCACCCACTGCTTGTTCACCAGTCCGGCCAGCACCATTATGGCCACGTCGCGGGTGGCGGCATCGGTGACCCGCAGGCCCTGGCAGAATTCCGTCGGGATGCCCATGCGGTCAAGCGTGCGCGTCAGCACTTTGCCGCCGCCATGCACCACCACTACGGAATGACCGGCGCGGTGAATGGCCGCGATCTGCCGAGCAAGGTCCCTGCGGCCCTTGGGATCTTCCGCACCGTGCCCACCGATTTTGATGACTAGCTTCATCTTGCCTTCACAACAGTCCCATCTGCTGCGCGAATCCAAACATCACGTTCATGTTCTGCACCGCCTGCCCGGCCGCGCCCTTCCCCAGGTTGTCGATGGTGGAAACCAGGATCATTCGCCCCGTGCCGGCGTCGATGGCAAAACCGATGTCGGCGTACTGCGTGTTCGCGACACCGAGAATCTCCGGCATGCTTCCCGCAGGATAAACGCGCACCATCGGAGCCGCCGCGTAAAATTCCTTGTACAGGGCTTCCAGCTCGTCTAATTTGCGCAACGGCAATAGATGCGCATAAATCGTCGTCAGGATGCCTCGCGTGATGGGCAGAAGATGGGGCGTAAAAATGAAGTCCTTCCGCCCGAGCGCCAGTTCCTGGAGCATCTCCGGCAAGTGGCGGTGATGGAAAATGCCGTAGGCCCGCAGGTTCTCATTGACCTCGGGAAAATGCAGCTTGTCGCTCGGCTTGCGGCCGGCTCCGGTGACGCCGGATTTGGAGTCGGCGATAATTCCCGCGCCCACGTTAACCCAGCCAGCCTGAAGCAGCGGGGCCAGCGCCAGGATTACCGAGGTCGGGTAGCAACCGGGATTGGCCACCAGCCGTGCCTTGGCGATGGCCGCGGCATGCAATTCCGGAATGCCGTAAACGGCCTCGGCCAGGATCTCCGGGGCGTGGTGCTCAAAGTCGTACCACTGTGGGTACGCGGCCGTGTCCTTCAGGCGGAAGGCTCCGCTCAGGTCCACCACGCGCAAGCCGCTCTCCAGCAGGTGCGGCACAATCTGGAGCGAGGTTTCGTGCGGCGTGGCGAGAAAAACCACGTTCGCTCCGGAGTGGACGATCTGATCGACATCGAGCGGCTCGCAAAGAACCGAGAAGAGTCCGCGCAACCGGGGATGGGAGTTTTCAATGGGGAATGCCTTCTTGCCGTCCCGGCCGGATGACATGAGGCAGGTCACGGAAGCAGCGGGATGGCGGGCGAGGATGGTCAGCAGTTCACAACCGGCATAGCCCGTGGCGCCGACGACGGCGGCGTGGGCCACCGCCTGCGTAGGCAAATCAGCCCCGGCCCCCGGCGAAGCTTTTGACTCAACTGCCGTATCCAATGGTTCCGTGTACCCCACGTCTCCTTCGTAGAATATTTATACAGTCGCTGTATAAATATACTTTTTTATACCGGACAGCGGAAACCCTGTCAAGATAAATTTTGGTGAAACCCCGGCAGGTGAAGGGTTTGGCCCGAATCGGCGGGGCGATTCTCGTGCTTTGGCGGGGATCAGTACCTTTGCCGGGTGCGCGAAACCGCATGGCTGCGCCCTGATGAAACGGACCGATGTCATCAGGTGGAAGGCCGCCCCTTATGGGTAGAGGGTTGGCCACGCTTGGGAAGATTGGCTATTTTCAGGTCTAGGCGATGCTTGAATGCGAGGGGGCCGGCATCTTTTCCGAAGACACGAGGAACCAGCTTTCAAGCCCCTCCCGCCACGGCTTCACTTCGTAGGTAAGACGGAGGTACACCGGATAGCCGGAGTCCGGGCAACAGGCAAGAGTCTCGACGGTGACGTATCGCATGACCTTCTCCTTTGCTTCAGGCTGCCGCCAGTGTGCAGGTGGGCATCGAGCACCGGGCAACCTGATCTTCGCCCGCGGAGAGCGGCCCGGCCCAGCCCCCCCGGGGTGAACGGCGGGCAAGTAGTTTCCGCAACCGAAGCCGGGCTCGGTGCAGTTGAGACTTGGTATTGCCGATACTACAGGCAACGATTTCCGCGATTTCATGGTGCTCGTATCCCTCGATGTCATGGAGCACGAACACCCGTCTGCATCCTTGGGGCAATTGCGCCAGGGCTCGTTGCAGGCTTACGCCGTCGATCACGCCGAGCAAGTTTCTGTCGGGGGCGGAGATCACGGGTAACGGCCGGCCGGGTTGGTGTTGCGGGTCCTGCAGCCCTTCCAGCGACTCTTCCCCGCGCCTGCGCTTTCTGCGGAATTCCATCAG
The DNA here is from genome assembly GCA_963719115.1 of uncultured Acidobacteriota bacterium. GTDB lineage: Bacteria > Acidobacteriota > Terriglobia > UBA7540 > UBA7540 > Bog-366. Next base: position 19,680 of record CAVRBF010000024.1, read on the forward strand.
CACGACGTTGACCACGAGCCGGTAAAGCCACGTGGAGAAGGCCGATTCCCCTCGGAAGGTGCCAAGCTTTTGCAGCAACTGGATGAAGGCTTCTTGCATGAGGTCCTGCGCTTCGGCCTCATCGCGCGTCATGCGTAAGCAAATCGCGAACACCAGCTTGCTGTAACGGCGGTAAATACCTTCGAAATCCTGCGGTTGCGGGCAGCTTGACACCCTCCGTTGGACCCGACGCAAATGGGGGGAAACTCTCCACGGCTGGGACCCCGTTTCTTTCCGCGTGCCTCATCGCGAGTGACAGAAGACCGGTTGTCGATCACCTGTCTGCTATCGTGATGCAACCACCATGAACTGGGCGGAGAATAAAGACAATACGTGGAAACCCGGCAATCGTTGGGTATGAATCCTTATGAAGCCGTAAGGGTTCTCCCTACAGGAGAGTCAGTCAAAAATTGCACCGGCGCGCCACAGTGGACGCAAGTGGCCCATTGCTCGTGTTGCCCCGTGCAGCGCGCGCGCGGGACGCTGAATGATCGTAAGCAGTAGTCACAAGGGATAATGTAGTATCCGTTCCCATCCAGTCGCGCCTGAACAGGCATAACTTCCGGAAGCGCAACCATGGGTCGGCCGGAATATTCCCGGGTAAGATTTGTCACCGACTGCAAGAGGGCGTCAAGACCCTGTCCGCTCTTTTGGTAGTACAGGTCGGCGCCCAATTCCGTGGGCAGATCCACAGGTATGGATCCGGCGGTAATCGCGATGAGCGGAATGTGCGGGAAGCGATGGCGCACGATATGAAAAAGCTCTGCCCCCGACATGCGGGGCATGCTGAGGTCGGAAATGATCAGGTCGGGAACTCCCGCGCGGAGTTTTTGCAGGGCGTCCAGTCCGTCCACGGCCGTCCGCACTACAAAGCCCGCCGCTACGAGGTGGCTGGTGATGGTTTTGCGGATCACAGGCTCATCGTCCACCAATAGAACCCGGCAATTCAACTGTCCCATCATGACTTTCTCCCAAGAGACCTTGCGCAACGCTGGCTAAGCGTCCTCGGCTCGATCCTGCCGGTAATGATCGCTCTGGCAGCAAATCCACTCGGCGATGAGGTCTGCCACGTGGGGCCGATCGGCATAAGTCCGATAAAAGGTTGCGACCCCGCGGAAGGTGCCGAGCTTGCGGAACAGGCAGGCAAAAGCTTCCTTCATGAGGCTGTGCGCTTGCGCCTCACTGCCCACCTTACGCAGGCAAAGGGAATACACGCGTTCGCGATGTTGAAAGTAAATCCCCTCGAAGAGCTCTTCGTTCGGCTGCCCGGCACCCTCCGCCCCCCCTGAGCTCATGTTGAGCGGGCCAAAGTGCAGAGGCTGGATGGCGGTTTCCATTCTCATACGCCGATTCCTATCCTGGACTAACATCTCAATATCTTGTGGCGACACTATAGGAGTGGAGAAACATCGAAACAATTGGCAAGAACCCCACATTCTTCCGGAATGAACCCTTAAGAGTCCCTAAGGGTCAACCCTGAGATTTAAGCGACTTATAGTCAATTTTGACAAGAATCTCCTTGAAGCAACCGCGCAAGGGGTCTATAAGTCGAGCACCGGACCGCCCGCTTCTGCTTGGGCGGAACGATTCGGCATTTCCGCTTATCGTTTCGAGGCAGGTCGTCGCAGCCTTCATCGCCCTTGGGGGCCACGGATATGACTCGCAGTCTGGAAGCAGCACTAAGTCAGAGTGAGGCACGCTATCAGGCGCTCGTTAATCTGGCCCCTGACGCCATCGTCGTGCACCAGGACGAGCGGGTGGTGTATGCGAACGCGGCGGCGCTGCGCTTGTACGGTGCCGCGGACTTCGAAGACCTCAGTAGACGCAATATTATTGACTTAGTCCATCCGGACGATCGGGAAACGATCCGCGCCCGGGCCCAACTTGTGGAGGGGGGCGGGATTTCGCCCCTGCGAGAGACCCGAATTCTGCGCCTGGACGGGCGAGTCGCGCCGGTGGAGGCCACGGCGGCGAACATCGACTACCAGGGCAAGCCCGCCGTCCTGGCCATCTTGCGTGACATCACCGGTCGCAAGCGCCTGGAGGCTGACCTGGGTGCCGCGGCGCGCTTCCCACGAGAGAATCCGAATCCCGTGATGAGGCTCAGCCAGGGCCACATCCTCAGTTTTGCCAATGCCGGCTCCCAGAGCTTGCTGAAACTATGGGGATGCACGATCGGTGAGGAAGTTCCGGCAGAAATCGCGGCGCCGGCAGTGGCGGCCCTCGCGGTCGGCGTGCCTCGTGAGGCGGAAGCAACGTACGCCGGGCGCGCCTATCTGTTCGACCTCATTCCCATCCCCGCGGAGGACTACGTCAACCTTTACGCTCGTGATATCACTGAGAGCAAGCAGGCGGAAGAAGCCCTGCGCGGATCGGAAGGGCGCTTCCGGGTGCTGGCCGAGGCGATGCCGCAGATCGTCTGGAGCGCCGACGTCAGGAGTGGAGTCGACTACTGCAACCCCCAGGCCTCGCTCTATACGGGTGTCCGGGCGGAGGACGTGGGCGGCGGGCGTTGGATGTCGGTCATTCATCCCGATGATGTGGCGGCCACGGCATCAGCCTGGCACCAGGCGAAGGCATCCGGGCAAGCCGGTCAAATCGAGCATCGTTGGCGTCGCTCCGATGGCGAGTTCCGCTGGCACTTGACCCGCGGCGCGCCCGCCCGCAACGAAAAGGGAGAGGTGATCCGCTGGATCTTCAGCGCCACCGATATCCACGAGCAGAAAACCGCCGAGCAGGAACTGGAACGGCGCGTCACAGAGCGCACGGCGGAACTCGCGCGCTCGAAGGCCCAACTGGAGACCGTTACGGCCAACGCCCCCGTCATCCTCTTTGCCACCGACGCGCGGGGCGTCTTCACCGTTCATACCGGCAAGGGTGTCATAGAATCTGGGCGTGAGCCCGGTGACCTGCTGGGCAAAGACTACCGGGACCTGCTGCCGGAGCGCGCGGAGGCGGTGGACTACATCCAGCGCGCCCTGGCGGGTGAGACGTTCACCGCCACGCTGGCGGGAGTGGGCGGTGGCTTTTTTGAAACCCGCTACAGTCCCCTGCTCGATGTGGATGGAAAGATCACCGGCATGATCGCCGTGGCCGTGGATATCACCGAGCGCATGCGGGCGGAAGAAGCGTTGCGTGAGTCGCAAGCTTTAACCAGTTCGATTATTGATGGTACGTCGGATTTGATTTGGTCGGTCGATCCCGAGCATTTTGGCCTGACGACGTTCAACGCCGGCCTGCGCGATCACTTTCTCCGGCGGGGAGTTCGCCTCCAGACGGGGATGCGGCCGGAGGATGTGTTTGCCGATCCGACCCTCGCCGCCCGCTGGAGCCGAATCTACGAGCGCGCGCTGGCGGAAGGTTCCTTTGTCACCGACTATGATTCTTCCACCGCTGGCTACATGGTCGTGACGGTCAACCTCCTCCGGCGAGATGGCAAAGCTTTCGGGATATCAGCATTCGGTAAGGACATTACCCAGCGGAAGCGGGCGGAGCAAGCCCTCCGCCGTGCCAACACGGAACTGGAGCGGGCGAATCGAACGCTCAAGGTAGTCAGCGAATGCAACCAGACGCTGATTCACGCCGAGGAGGAGACCGCGTTTCTGCATGAGGTGTGCCGAATCATCGTGGAGGTCGGCGGTTACCGGATGGTTTGGGTCGGGTTCGCCGACCACGATGAAGCGAAAACGGTTCGCCCGATCGCGCACGCAGGGTTTGACGCGGGGTACCTGGCCCAGGCGGGGATTAGCTGGGGAGACAATGAGCGCGGACGCGGCCCCACTGGTATCGCCATCCGCACAGGACGGCCCGTCGTCAATCGCAACAGCGAACAGGACCCCATCGTATCGCCATGGCGGGAGGAACAACTAAGGCGCGGCTATGCCTGCTCCATCGGCCTGCCTTTCCGGGCCGGTTCACAATTGCAGGGCGCGTTCACGCTTTACGCAGCCGAACTCGACGCTTTTGACGACCAGGAAATCAGCTTGCTCTCCGAACTTGCGGCCGATATCGGCTTCGGCATTGACACGATTCGCACCCGCATCGACCGCCAGCGGAACGCGGAAGCGGTTCGCGACCTTTACAACAACGCCCCTTGTGGCTACCACTCTCTCGACCCGAACGGCATAATCCTGCGCATGAACGATACCGAACTTCAGTGGCTCGGTTACACCCACGAGGAAGTCATTGGGAAGCTCAATTTCGCCGACGTCCTCACGGAAAACAGCCGCCGAGTTTTTGCTGAGAATTTCCCGCGATTCAAGGAATCGGGCGTGGTGCGTGACTTGGAATTCGAGTTCATGCGCAAGGATGGCACTACATTCCCGATACTCTTAAGCGCCACGGCAGTCTGGGATGAAGAGGGGAACTACCACATGAGCCGCTCCACCGTCTATGACATGACGGAAAAGAAGCGCGCTCAGGAACTCGTAGCGACGGAGCGACAGCGGCTGTTTGATGTGCTGGAAACGCTGCCCGCCTATGTGGTGCTATTGACGCCGGACTACCACGTTCCCTTCGCCAACCGCTTCTTCCGGGAGCGCTTCGGTGAATCTCATGGCAAGCGCTGTTATGAGTACCTGTTTGGCCGCACCGAGCCCTGTGAGATCTGCGACACGTATACGGTGTTGAAGACCATGCGCCCACACCGCTGGGAGTGGACCGGCCCGGACGGGCGCATTTACGACATCTATGACCACCCTTTCACAGACAGCGACGGCTCACCCCTCATTTTGGAAATGGGCATCGACATCACCGAGCGCAAGCACGCCGAAGAAGCCCTCCGGCAGTTGTCCGCGCAATTACTGCGCGCCCAGGATGACGAACGGCGCCGCGTGGCCCGGGAACTGCACGACAGCATTGGGCAGGAACTCGCGGCCCTGGACCTGAACCTGGGATGGATCAGGCAGTCGGTGGGTGCTCTTGACCCTCGAACTGAGGGAGTGATTGACGAGAGTGCTGAAATCGTAAAGCAGTGCTCCCAGGAGATCCGGGACTTTTCCTACTTGCTGTACCCTCCCTTGCTGGATGAATACGGGCTGGCGTCGGCTCTGCACTGGTACACCGAGGGCTTCGCGCGCCGAACCAGAATTCAAGTCACATTGGACATAGCGTCTAACCTGCCCCGCCGTTCCCGCGATGTGGAGACGGCTCTGTTCCGCGTGGTGCAAGAATGCCTGACCAACGTTCATCGGCACGCGGCAAGTCCCACGGTCAGCATTCGCATCGTCCAGGAAGCAAACCGCCTCAGTCTGGAAGTGGCCGATCAGGGGCATGGTGTACATGTGGCGACTCCCGGCAGCCCTGCTTCCAGGCCGGGAACCGGCCTGGCAGGGATGCGCGAAAGAATGCGGGAACTGGGAGGTGCTCTGGAAATCGAATCGGGCAGCCACGGGACTATCGTCCGGGCAAGCCTGCCCACGGAGGAGGAGAAGGCCGCATGAAAGGGGTGCGAATTCTGGTTGCAGACGACCACGAGATCGTTCGGCACGGACTGCGGAGGCTGCTGGAAGCACAGCCGGGCTGGCAGGTTTGCGGCGAAGCAGCGAGTGGCCGGGAGGCAGTGGCCAAAGCCCGCCAATTGAAACCCGACGTGGCCGTTCTCGACTTTGGCATGCCCGAACTTAACGGCGCGGAAGCCACGCGGCAAATCCTCCAGGAGTCCCCCCGCATGGAGGTTCTGGTCCTCACCATGCATGATGCCGAGCAGTTGGTCCGCCAAGTCCTGGAAGTGGGGGCACGAGGCTACGTTTTGAAATCGGATGCCAGCCGCGACCTGGTGGCGGCGGTTCAGGCTCTGCTTGAGCACAAGACGTTTCTCTCTCCCGGAGTGTCGAAACTGATCGTGGAAGGCTATTTGCGAGGCTCAGAGCTTGAAACCACCGCCGATCGCCTGACGCCGCGCGAACGGGAGGTCGTACAGTTGGTGGCGGAGGGAAAGAGCAATAAGGAAATTTCGGCCGCTTTAGACATCAACATTAAGACTGTGGAAGCCCATCGATCCAACCTCATGCACAAGCTGAATCTCTCCTCGGTAAGTGAGTTGGTCCGCTACGCGATCCGCAACAAAATCGTTGAGGCCTGAACGCGCGGCACCTGCCCGCCTGCCCGGAGCCAGCAAGAGTGCAGCGGGAATGAAGCGGCGTCAAGTATAATGCTGCTTCGGCTTCCTGCCGATGCCTGCAAACTTGCTGGAGGAATTGGAATGCGCCGCGTCGCCCTGCTTGCCGGTTTGATGGTCCTGGCTTTTGCTGCCAGCTCACGAGCTGAAGCCGTCAAGACACAGCAGGTCGAATTGACCAGCGGTGGCGAGACCATTGCCGGCTTCCTGGCGGTGCCGGACTCACCCGGCAAACACCCGGCGCTGATCGTGCTCCATGAAGATTGGGGATTGACCGATTGGGTGAAGGAACAGGCGAAGAAACTGGGCGAACAAGGATACGTGGCGCTGGCGGTGGATCTGTACCGTGGACAAACCACTTTTGACGCGTACATCGCTTACGACTTGATGGCGGCAGTTCCGCAAGAGCGTGCTGTGCAGGACATGGAAGCGGCCTTTAACTTTCTCTCGGCGCGTCCCGACGTGAACAAAGAGAAGATCGGCTCCATCGGATGGTCGGCGGGCGGGAAGTGGGCGCTGTTGCTAGCCGTGAATGAACCCCGCCTGGCTGCATGTGTCGTGAACTACGGCTCCCTGATTAGTGATCCTGCCGAACTCGGGAAAATCCACGCTCCGGTGCTGGGCATTTTTGGCGCGGACGACCGGACGATTCCGCAGATGGACCTGGATACGTTCGTAGCGGCCATGGATAAGGCGCAGAAGTCCCTCGATCTGAAGGTTTACCCCGGCGCCGGCCGTGGCTTTGAAAACTCCGCGAGCAAACTGGGATTTCGCGAAGGCGCTGCCGACGATGCTTGGCAGCGGACGCTGGCGTTTCTGGGGGAACACCTGAAATAGGGGCTAGGTGTCAGGTGCCTGGTGTCAGGTGTCAGGAATCTCAGTGTTTAGTCCTGCTGAGATGTTTGCTATGGGACTTTTGCACGAGCTTGCCAGCCTGGTCGTAAGCCGGTGAGCTGATTGTTTCCTGAGACCTAACACCTGGCACCTGACACCTGCTTTTCACACTTTCCGGTAAAGCAGCGCTTTCTTCACTTCGCCGATGGCGCGCGTTACGTTAATCTCGCGCGGGCAGGCTTCCACACAGTTGAAAATCGTCCGGCAGCGCCACACACCCTCGAGCGTGTTCAACACTTCCATCCGTTGCTCGCCGCCCTCATCGCGAGAATCGAAAAGAAAGCGATGCGCGTTCACGATGGCCGCCGGTCCGATGTATTCGCTGTCCGCCCAAAACGACGGGCAACCGGAAGTGCAGGCGCCGCACAGAATGCATTTGGTCGTGTCGTCAAACTTCTCCCGCTCTTCCGGCGACTGCAAGCGCTCCTTTTCCGGGGCGGGTCCATTGGTAATCAGGTAAGGCTTCACGCTACGAAATTTGGCGAGGAAGGCGTCCATATCGACAATCAGGTCCTTGATCACCTTGTAACCGCGCAGCGGCTCGATGGTGATCGTACTACCCAGGGCGTTGAGCAGCACCTTGCAGGCGAGCATGTTCCTTCCGTTGATCTGCATCGCGTCCGAGCCGCAGACTCCGTGGGCGCAAGACCGGCGATAGCTCAGCGTGCCGTCCAGGTACCACTTCACATGGTTCAGCGAATCCAGCAACCGGTCGTTGGGCTCCGCCTCAATCTTGTATTCGCCCCACCACGATTCCTTATCTTTCTCGGGATTGAAGCGTTTGATTCGTAAGGTGACCTGCATGGTGAACTCCGTTCAATCGGGTGATCGGGTGATCGGGTGAACAGGAACTCGTCCCCAGCCGGGTTTGCCTGTTCATCTGATCACCCGATCGTCAGATCACCCGATTCCTCAGTATTTTCTCTCCATCGGCTGAAACTTGGTAATGACGACCGGCTTGAACTTGAGTTCGATTTTCTTGGATGCTTGATAAGCCAGCGTGTGTTTCAGCCAGTTGACGTCATCCCGCTTGGGAAAATCCTCGCGATAATGGCCCCCGCGGCTTTCCTGTCGTGCCAGCGCGCTTTCCACCAGAACGTCCGCCAAGTCGAGCAGGCAGCCCAGTTCGATGACTTCCAGCAACTCAGTGTTATAGCGAAGGCCCCGATCTTCCGACTTCACCTGGCGATAGCGTTCGCGCAGTTCGCGCAGCTTCTCGCGCAGGGCGGTGAGACCCGTCGCATCGCGGAAAACCGAGGCTTTGTCCATCATCTCATCCTGAAGGACATCCCGAATGTCGGCCGCGCGTTCCTTGCCGGTGGAATTGAGCACCTGGCTGACCAGGGCGCGGGCAGGCTCTTCTGGCCGCGCGGGCAGAGGGACCCAGTCATTTTCCTTCATAAAGCCTGCGGCATGGCGTCCACCCCGCCGGCCGAAAACGAGAATATCCACCAGCGAGTTGGTACCCAGGCGATTGGCGCCGTGCACGGAAACACAGGCCACTTCACCCGCCGCATACAATCCCGGCATGGGCGAGTTCTTTTCATCGATCACCACGCGACCCTCAATATCGGTCGGGATGCCGCCCATCGCATAATGCGCCGTGGGTTGAATGGGTACGGGCTGAGTGAGCGGTTCAACGCCCAGATAAGTCCGAGCGAATTCAGTGATGTCTGGAAGTTTCTTGTCCAAAACTTCCTTCCCGAGGTGAGTCATGTCCAGGTAAACGTAGTTCTTGCCGTCGATTCCCCGCCCTTCGCGAATTTCACGGTAAATGGCGCGCGAAACCATGTCGCGCGGCGCCAGGTCAAGCAGCGTGGGCGCGTATCGCTCCATGAAACGTTCACCCGCTTTGTTGCGCAGAATTGCCCCTTCGCCGCGCGCCGCCTCGCTCAGCAGAATGCCCATCTTGTAAATGCCGGTGGGGTGAAACTGGAAGAATTCCATGTCCTCCAGCGGAATCCCTCGACGATAGACCACGGCCATGCCGTCGCCGGTCAGCGAGTGGGCGTTGGAACTGACGCGAAACATCTTGCCGCATCCGCCGGTGGCTAACAGCACAACTTTCGAGTGAAACGTGTGAATCTCACCGGTCGCCAGGCAAAGCGCCACCACCCCGGCACAGCGTCCGTCCTGAATCAGCAGGTCGAGCAAGTGATATTCATTGTAGAAATGCACGTTGTTCTTGATGCACTGCTGATAGCAGGTTTGCAGGATCATGTGGCCGGTGCGGTCAGCCGCATAGCACGAGCGCCGCACGGCAGCTTTACCATATTCCCTGGTATGTCCGCCAAAAGGCCGTTGGGCAATCTTCCCGTCAGGCGTGCGGCTGAATGGCAGGCCCCAGTGTTCCAGGTCGTAGACGGTTTCAATCGCTTCGCGGCAGAGGATCTCCACGGCATCCTGGTCGGCCAGGTAGTCGCTGCCCTTGACCGTGTCGAACATGTGCCATTCCCAATGATCTTCTTCCAGGTTGCCCAGCGCCGCGCCAATGCCGCCTTGGGCAGCACCCGTGTGCGAGCGCGTGGGATAGAGCTTGCTTAACACCGCTACGTTTCCCTTCCCGGCAAGCTGCAGGGCCGCCATCAAGCCCGCGCCGCCTGCTCCCACCACCACCGCATCATACTTTTGGACCATGTAATTAAGCCTCAGAAAGAGTTATCAGTCGTCAGTTGTCAGCAAGAACCGTTTCTGAGAATCGATGACTGAGGGCATCTTGGTGCAACCACCTGCTCGGCCCGTATCCACTCAAGGGGTCATCGGTGGATGGAACGTCAGAATGGCAAGGGATCCCAGGGTCAGCAGCACAAACCCCAAAACGTACAGCGACGCCAACGAAGCCACTCGCCACCCCCGCGGACTGATGTAATCCACCAGCACGGTGCGGACGCCGTTCACACCGTGGATCATGGCGAACCACAACATTAACAGGTCGTACGTCCGCCAGAACGGCGTAGCATAGCGTGCGGCGATAAATTGGAAGTCAATGTTGTCAACGTTATGGATAATGTGCATGATCAGCAAGTGGCCCAGCGCCAGAAATAGCAGCGCCAGTCCTGAAATGCGCATGAAGATCCAGGCGTAGAGTTCCAATCCGCTTTCCGGTCGAGGATTCCCCGCTCCGTTCATCTCTCCCCCTTACTTCACTACGAAACTCAACATGTAAACGGCCGCCGGAATGAAAAGCAGAATGAAGGCGGCGGCCACAACATAGGTCATCCGGCGGTGATACGCCATGGTCTGCGGCCAGAAATCCATAATGCAGATTCGCACACCATTGAGGGCGTGATAGAGCACGGCGGCCACCAGCAGCACTTCACCCACACGGAAGGCGGGCGCGCGATAGAGAAATAGCAGCTTGTTGAAGTAAACCGGCCCCCAGCCAATTATGGAAATATCCACGATGTGAATTAACAAAAACAGAAATACACCAATTCCTGACAACCGGTGCATGACCCAGGACCAATGCCCGGGCCCGCCTCGATAGGTCAAATATTCCAGAGGTTTCACCATGCTCGTCCCATTCTCCCCGCCAATGGCCAAATTGTTCTAGTGAACTTGCTTCCCCACCACCGCCTGCGACGGTGGAGACTCTATACCACGCCGTACCACTGCCTGAGCGCAACCGGTCATCCTACCGCAATTTTTCCATGCAATGCAAATGCCATAAAGCACGCAAGAGTTGCAGTTGGGCGTTTGCTTTCCGCTGCTGTCCAAAATAACTTACGCTACGGCTTCGCCGCGCCGCTTTGCGGAAGGGCTCTGCCCTTCCGGGCGATTGCCGCCGGTTTCCATCCCCACCCGGCTGGAGGCTGAGCCTCGAGCCGGGTGGGGATGAGGTTGGTTTTTGGGGCAAGCTACGGGCAGGCGTAGCCAGCCCGCTGAGCAAGCGGCGAAGCCGCAGATCGTCGGTCGTTGTGTAGTTCGCGTTTTGGACACGGGCGTTTCCTTTCCGCCCCATCGGCATTTTCAGCGTGTCCCTGGCCTACAAGCAACGACCCGGCCGCCGGCGTGCCCTCCTTTGGCGGCGGCAAAATGCCGGCAAGAGTGGTTCCAGATTCCTCGAAAGGCCATGCGCGCGGCACTCGTCGGCGTAAGTTCGGCGTAAAATGTCGCTCCGTTCGTGTCGAATCGACAGGAAATGTCCGCTTTTTAACGGGCACATTGTCCATGTTCTCTTTGTTTTCATGGACATTCCGGCTTCGCTCGTCAAAAAAGAATTTTTTCTTTGCGTTACCACCCCCAAAGCCGCCACAAAGTCGCTCGCATCCGCCCGGTATCGAGATCTGGCATAGGCTAGACTCAGCAAGTCAGGGAGGGGGAAGAGGGTTGGGGCGGGAGCGAAGAAGGGTGGCAGTAGATGGACGTTCATAACCGGGCGGCCCAGGGGCGTTAACGTCTCGCCGCCCGCACCGGGCTCCACCGCCAGCATACGCACATAGCTAGCCTTTTGTCAAGAACAATGTGAGGCTAGCGTAAAAAACCTACATCAGGGGCAAAATGTCGCATCCGGCCGCGGCGATCGGAGGAGGTGCGCGCCTTCCCGCGCTCCTCCGCGGGTGGCATAGGGCACACATGGGATGGTCCGTTCGGCGAGAAAAAGGCGGGCTGGCGCAGAGCGAGCGCAGCTCTGCGATTCATCCCTCTCGTGGCCCGTTCAGGCTTCGATTTGTATAGGCGTGTTGATTTTTTCATGTGACGTCTGAGCGAAACGCAGAGCCCAGAATCATGGCTCTGCGCCAGCCGGCCCTTTTCATTGTACGGAGAAAGCGCAGCGCGGGGCCGCCCCGTTCCCGCACGCCGCGATCCCGCGGCGCACTTGGGTAAGACGAAATACGAGAGTCCTTCGCCCTGAAGTGCGGGCTCAGGATGACAGCCCGACGAGCGTGCATCTAGACGACGATTGCCGCGAGTGGCGGCCGGCTGGCGCAGAGCGAGCGCAGCTCTGCGATTCATCCCTCTCGTGGCCCGTTCAGGCTTCGATTTGTATAGGCGTGTTGATTTTTTCATGTGACGTCTGAGCGAGATGCAGAGCCCAGAATCACGGCTCTGCGCCAGCCGGCCGGAAAGCTTCGTTGACAGCTCTCAAGAACTGCGTTAGGTTGGTTGTGGTCTTCATAGCCACAGGCAGGCCCGTAGCTCAGCCCGGTTAGAGCGCTTCCTTGACACGGAAGAGGTCGATGGTTCGAGTCCATTCGGGCCTACCAAACTCACCACCTACAGAAAGTTCGAGACATTCATCACGTGGATTTCCCGGAGCCTCGACATGAAAATCACCAGGATCGGCACGATGGTCGTCAACGCCCGCATGCGCAACTGGGTGTTCGTCAAGGTTGAAACGGACCAGCCCGGCCTTTATGGCTGGGGAGAAGCCACGCTGGAATGGAAAACCAAGAGCGTGGTGGGCGCCGTCGAGGACCTGGCGGTACTTCTCCTGGGCAAGGACCCTCTCCGCACCGAGCATCTGTGGCAGACCATGCACCGCCAATATTTTTGGCGCGGAGGCATCACCAACTTCACGGCCCTCAGCGGCATTGACCAGGCCCTGTGGGATATCAAGGGCAAAGAGGCGGGGAAATCCGTCTGTGAACTGCTCGGCGGACCGGTTCGCGACACGCTGCGGCTTTACGACCATCTGGGTGGCGGCTCTCTGGAGGGTATGTACAAAACCGCCGAGCCGGAGCACTTCGCGGCCCGCATTCAGGAGAGCGTCGCCAAGGGCTTCACCGCGGTGAAGGCCATGCCGATTCCCGTGAGCGAATTGATTGCCAGCGCCGACACGCTTCACCACTCGGCACGCTGCGTGGAGGCCATGCGCAAGGCGGTGGGCGACAACATCGATATCATGCTGGACCTGCACGCACGCACCACGGCGCCGGCGGCGATTCAATTCGGCCGCATGCTGGTGGACTACAACCTCTACTGGTACGAGGAGCCCTGCTGGCCCGAACACGTGGACGCGCTGGTGGAAGTCGCTCGCGCCCTGCCCTTTCCCATCGCCACGGGCGAACGCCTGGTGGGACGCTGGGAGTTTCGCGAGTTGCTGGAGAAGCGCGCCTGCTCGATCATTCAGCCGGATGTTTCACACTGCGGCGGCATCAGCGAGGCTCGGCGCATCGCCGCCATGGCAGAGACCTACGGAATTCCCGTCGCCTGCCACAACCCGCAAGGACCGGTCAGCACCGCCGCCTCGCTGCAAGTCGGCTTCGCCACGCCCAACTACCTGATCCAGGAAGTAGTGCGATTGGATGTGCCCTGGCGCAACGACGTGGTGACGGAGCCGGCCATTCCCGAGGGTGGCATCGCCCCGGCGCCCACCCGTCCGGGTTTGGGCATTGACATCAATGAGCAGGAGGCCGCCAGGCACCCCTTCAAACCCGAAGAGATCATGGCCTATTTTCGCAAGGACGGCTCGGTAGCGGATTGGTAAATATCCTCCGGCACAGCGGGAAGCTTTACGGCTGCTGACCCCTCAAAGGGACCTGACCGCAGCCCGTAAAAGACCCCTCACCCCCACGACAAGCAGAACGCGGGGGTGAGGGGCATAGGCGCTAGAACAAGCGCAGAGGTTGGGAACGGCATGCCCGAAGGGCATGAATATCATTAGCCGTAGGTGAAACCTACGGTCCAGAACCCCTCGGATCAAATTTTCAACGACCCCGCAGGGGTCGAATTTCCCCGGGGTTCAACCCCTTCAGGGTTGCTCCGCCGCCGATGACCGCGTTCCGTAGGTTTCACCTACGGCTAGTGACATTCGGTCCCTTCGGGACCTTGCCGTTGCGCTTAATCTTGCGCCTATGGGGGTGAGGGGTCACCTCCCCGGCCTCGAATCCCGGAACTGTCAAACTCTTGCGGCCGCCCGGCAAAGCCGGGAGATCGCCGGCGCAGGTCAGTGGAGCAGCCGCTGATTGCAGCCGTAGCATTCCAGAATCACACCGCTGGTCATGCCTTCCACTCCGGCATTGTTGCGGCCGCGCAACTCCAAGGTGTTCACGCCGGCGTGCAAACTCCACGGGAAGCGTGGGTGCACTTCCAGCCAGGGACCTTGGTCAATCCGGGCCAGCAGTGCAACCAGAAAGGGCATATTGTGATCAAGCGTCACGTTAACCACCCCGGGCGTAGCGGTTTCTTCCACCACGTAGCGGACCTGATTGAGCGGCCAGTTGAAGTCCGCTTCACGGTTGGTGTGATGGCTAAAGTGAGGCAGCGGAGGAACCTTGGCGTCCGCCCAATTCAGGTAACCGTCCCAGCACCAAACTTCATCGCCTTGGCTGACCGGGACGGGGGAAGGATGGGAGAAGACGTCACTTCGGGGCACGATCCGCAGGTACGCAGTGGCCGTCACCGTCCAGTCCCGTGTGGCTTGGGGAATGGGAAGCGATTCGAAAGAACCCGCCGGCGCGATGGGAAAGTTGAGCAGATAGGTCTCCGGGCGCTGGGTGTAATAAAACGGGTGCTGCCAAGTCTCCGGCCGTTCCAACCGATCGGCCAAGGCCTTGTGGATTTCCAGCGTATTGACCGGAGTGCCGGTTCCCTTGTCGTACCAGAACGCGTCGATGGTGGCATCAAGGTGAACCCATTTGCCAAATTGATTTGACCAGACCTCGGCAATTTCGTGGCCGCTGACGCCCTCGGCGGCCATGTTGAGGTGGCGGGCCGGATATCCGAAACTCTGAAGGGCGGCCACCAGGGTGACGTTGGAGAAAAGGCACATGGCATCGCGCCGCCGCTCGGGCCACGTGTTGGTCAACGGAGCTTCATGCAGGTGGCGCTCATCGACCCACCCCAAGGGATCCCAGGGAAAGATGGGCTTTTGCGGATCGGGCAACAGCGGTACCAGGTACGCCCATCGCATCAAGCGCAGTTGGCGCTCCCATTCCGTGTGGGCTCCCGCCACCACCGCGTCGAGTTGAAAACGCTGGCGGAATTTCTGCAGATAGGCGCTCTGATAGTCCTCGTATCGGTAGCCCTCCGGAGCCGGATGGAAGTCGTAGTTGTCTTCGCGGACGACGCGGATTTTTCCCCCGGCGTTATGGTGGACGACCGTCTCGAGGTTTAGGCCGTTGAGCTGCGGCGAAGTCTCCGGATCGCTGGTCGTAAATCGAGTGCGCCACTGCAAATAGCGGCCACGGAGATGGGGAACGCTGCCGTCCGCAGTGAGTCGGGCCCACTCGCTCCAGTGCTGCGCCGCGTAAACGGGCGAATCGCCGGAGCGCACCTCCACTGCCAACCCTGTCGAGGACCCGGTTCTCGCCTGAAGTCGAATGCGAGCAGCCTGAACTTCGCAGAGGGTTTTGAACGTCGCAACTTCGCCCCCCATGTCCACGACATTGGACGAGAGCAGGCCCGTCGGGCGATAGGACCCGAGCACAAGCCGCACGACGTATTCGCCGGAGATACGTCCCTTGCTCCCCAGGTTGTCCTGCCGCCAGGTCTTTCCGCCATCCACACTCTTGGCGCTGGCTTGCGGAAAGGGAAGAAGTGGCGCACACCCTTTGTGGAAGTCGGCATAGTCCGCCACCATAATCGCCCAACCGGGCTTGCCTTCCCTGCTGCGGATCACGATGGCATTCTTGCCGGCGTGCAGATATTCACCCGGGATTTCCTGATACTCCCAGCGACTCCAGCTCCACAGGTGCGCCGGATCGCCCTCGGGCTCCGCGTATTGCTTGGCGTCGGGCGCCCAGATGCGCGGCGAGGGGCGCGCCACCGCGTCTCCGTTCACCACGAATTCCAGTACCGCGTCGTTGGAGAGCCGCTCCTTGGCGATGAACGCAAGCTGGGCGTGATGGGGCGGCGGGCCGGAGATTTCCAGTTCCTTGCGCAGAACCACGCTGCCGGAGATCTCTTCAAAAACCCCGGCGTCGTTATCCCTGCGGCCACACCCGGGCGAGTCGTTCTGCACCACGATGCCGCTTTGCAGGTGGATTCCGGGTTCGCCCGGCTGCCACCACAGGTCATCGATCCGCCAAGCGCCCTTGTAAAGTTGCTCGGCGGATAGCGAAATGGTAGACGCTTCGACCGTCTTGGTTGCGGGCGCGCGATCGGCTGACTGGCCGAGCTTGGGCAACAGCCCAACGGTCACCAGACAGATCGAAGCAAACAATCTCGAGCGAAGGTAGGTGTCCATGAGATTAAATCCACCGTCACTTTTTGCGCGGCTCAAAGAAGCTATCGTCCAGCAAGTATAGCGCCAAGGCGATGTCAATGATGGCATTGCACCACCCGGTTTCCATACAGTAAGCCGTCCAGAACTGGTCCGCATTGGAGCCGTAGTATTCCCACAAGGAGTAGTCGAACCCGCGCATCCAACCGCCATCCACCATGGGGTACTGGCTTTCCGCCTGGATGCGTATCAGGTAATCCGTGACGCGGAAGAAATCCTCGCGGTAAGCGGCGTCTCCCGTGGCCTTGTAGGCGATCCAGAAGTTCATTGCGGCAAAACTGGTGCCATAGAGCTGATCGCTGATTGTGTCATGGGCATCATGCGTAAGCCCCAAGTCGGCGCCTTCCAGACTGACGCCCAGATTGCTTCCCGCCTCTTGAATGGCTCCGCAGGGAGCCATGTGCGACCGCAGGTAGTCCGCTTGGTCCTTCAGCGCCGCGCGAAAGCCCGCGTCGTCGGAATAGGCGCAGGCCAAAGCCAGAGACAGCAGGAAACGCGAGGCTTCACAGGTTTTGCTGATTTCGTACCGTTCAATGTGGGGGAAACTCACCACCATGTCCCGCAGGAAAGGCAGGGATTGCTCAAGGTAGATCGACTGTCCCGTCATGCCGTAGGTATAGAGCCACGCCGAAAGGACGCATCCCCCGATGTGCGGATGCTCATTCACCTTGCTCGTCATCGAGCTTTGCTCGCCTTGACCGCGTGCATACATCGGGACCCGAAGGCGATCGTCGGGGCCGAAAGCCTTCAGCTCGGCTTCGGCGGAAATCAGTCCCCGATCGCGGAACATCGGGTTCTGCATGTATCGGTATCCAGCCAGGGAACAAACCGTGGCCCATGAGACGTCGTCCTGAAATGCTTCGCCGCCGCGGCCACGCGTGTTCCAGAGCCCATATCCCCGGTCACCTTTCTCCAGCCGCTGGAAATCCATGATGCATTTCAGCATGTTCTCGCCCGACTTGGCGGTAGCGCGGGTTGCCCATCAGCTTGCCATACAACCAGAAGGCCAAGCCGGACTGGAAGAGGCAGTCGGCGCGCTCCGGACTGAACTGCTGCTCCGTCGCATAGGCAATGCGATGACCTTCGATGTCGGGTCCGGAGATCCATTCGGTAACTCCGCGCGTACCGTCGGGTTTGATCAGCGCACCCGAACGCTCAAACCAGCGGATATTCCTTTCGAGTGCCCGCCGGTAAGCGGCCTGGCGGTCGGCGACGCGTAGGCTGGTGCTCGCGTTACGAGTGTGCCCGTCCCGCACGACACTTACCTCGAGTCTCGCCTCTCCTGCCGGCGGCGCCGTCATCTCGGTTTCGAACCGTCCGCCGTCGGCTTCAGTCAATACCCTGCGATCCTGACCCGCCAGGCTCACCTGCACACCCTGCAATGTCTCCGCCACGGCTTTGAATGTAGTTCCCGGCCCGACCCAGGCGCGAGGCTCGGTGTAAACGCGCACGGGAATGTACCGAGCCAGAACCTGCTGGCGGTCCGGTTCCGGCAGAAGCGCCAGAACCAGATCGCGCAGGAACCGCTCCCAGTGCACGACTGGTGCGTACTGACGCCGCCGGTATTCCGAAAGGCTGGTCATGGCCACGGCAAAACGGCCTCCGTCCCGCTCTCCCCACAAGAGCCCCGGCCAGGAGTCTTTCGCGTGATAGTTCGGGGGGACGCGCTGAACGCCGCCGACTTTGCCGAAGGCCAGAACTTCGCGAAGCGCTTCAGCTCGCGAGGCCAACAGGCAGATGGAATCATGTTCCTCAAGAATGGTGCCCAAAGGCGTGGCATTCGGCACTTCCAGTGGATTCGTTACGAATAGCCGCGCCACACCCGTCTTGTAGATCGTCTTGCACTCGGGACCGTCTGGAAAGTTCGTGACAAACTCCGCAAAGACACCCTTCCCGGCTTGCAGAAACTCACTGATCTTGCTTTTGAGCGCTTCGGTCAGAATAGAGGGTTGGGGGTAGGAGGCCGAAGCGATCCACAAAAGGCCGGCATCGCGCGGTTGCAATTGGACAGCAGAGGAAATGCCCACAGACTTGCAACCTATCCCCAATTCCTTGAATACCTCGATAATGTCCCAGCCCCGGTGCTCGTCTTCGCTCATAACATATGCTGTCAGACTCTCGACTGAGGTAGCAGCCCAGGATCGCGCCTCCATTTTCGTCGCTGGTACCGACGCAGCCGCGCCTGATCCCACGACCCCAGCCAGAAACTGCCGCCTACTTTTATTCATAGTCGAGACTCCAATCAGTGCCCGGTGCTGAAGTTGCTGTTTGGTTCTTCGTAAGGTCCATAGCTACAAGCAACGACGATGTCTTCGCCCCGGCGTCGTCCATTGACCGCTCAGGAAAGTTCCCAGCGGACCACTTCGCAAGTGGTGCGGTCGGGTTCCTGCTTGTAATAGGTCGTGGATGCATACGAGGTGATGAAGCTCGCATCTGGAAGCGGCAGCGTTACCGCCCAACCAACATAGAGATCGGCTGAATATGCCAGTTGGATCGGGTGTTGAAGATCCCAGGTCTTGCCGCCGTCACGGCTAAGCACCGCACACGATCCCCACGGTATGTGGTAATTGGAGTAAGTAGCGAGGATTCGCCCATCTTTCAATGGCGTCAAGTAGGCGTGCACCTCCGCGCCGGAGCCCATTCGCCAGGGCTTGGCCCAGTGCTTGCCTCCATCAACGGATTCCGTCAGAACGGTTTCTTCAAAAGCCTCGTGCTTGGTCCCCGGGATTTGCCTGCGCAGCGTCGCCAGGTAACGTCCATCTTCAAGGCGCACCGTTGAGACTTCGCCGAACGCCGGCCAATCCCAATCGATGACGCCTTCCGAGAATTGCCAGCTTCTTCCCTCGTCTCTCGACCGGCATAGCTGAAGGTTGGGACTTCCCCCGCCTTTCAGGGTCATGTCCTGGTGATACCACCCCGAGTCGCGCGCGCGTACCATTAATAACGATCCATCCGGCTCCACGATCAGGTTTCGGGGAATGTCCGGTCCCGGGATTTTCCTTGTCTCCCAGGTGCGGCCGCCGTCTTCGGAGCGCGAAATAGGCAGTTCCGTCGGCAAGCCCGGCTGGTCTTCCGGGGCATGGCCTCCTTCCGCCGTTAGGACCAACGTTCCACTGGGCAGAGTGGTCAAGCTGGGCTCCTTCCCATAAAGCACGGTTTGGCCGATCTCTTCCCATGGCAGTCCTTCATCCGGCGATTCGTAGACGTGAATGAAAAATCGCACCGCGCCGCTCGGAGTATCCTTGGTCATGCGGCACGCCGCGATGACCAACCGGCCGTCCTGGCGGCGTGTCATTCCCGCCTTGTACATCCCGCGCGGACCGACACGAGTCCTCACGGCGTGCTTCCATTCCACGAACGCTATCCGCTGAAGGTCCTGGCCCGTGTAGCCCGTCAACGACTCGGCATACTTCGCATAGTCGTACCCGCTCAGCAAGACGGCATTGCGCTGCTGATCTTCACGAGTGGACCCGACCGGCAGAGTCTCTTGACCTCGCACTCCGCCCGCCACGCCAACGGCGATCGCCGCCGCTTTCATGAACTCGCGGCGCTTGATCTCCGGCCGTCTGATTGACTGCATGAATTCCTCCTGACGTGCGGATTTCATTGGGGCTTTGCGGCTTCCAGTTCGCGCACCTTGGTGCGCAAGGGGCGGAAGACAAACTCGTTCATGACCGCAACCGCCCCGCGATCGGATTGGTCACGTGCCACGCTGGCGTATGCCTCCAATGCGCCTGCGAATCTCTTCCAGCGCTTCCCTCGCGTTCTTGAGCGTGTCTGCCGGATTGTTGGCTGCTTCGCTCGACGCCGCGCGATGCACCGCAGCCACGGCGTCCAGGTATCCTAAGGCAAACGTCAACCGCCCGGCCCAGTAGTCGAGATAGTCCCGCCCTTGCGGCGTGGAATTCGCCTGCGCCTGCTGCACAAGCTTCAGGGCGTTTTCATACCCTTGTCTCGCTTCGATCAGGTGGGCCGGCATCGGCTTGGGCTTCCAGTGCTTCATCATCATCCCCGGCACGGGAAAGGCGAAGCCCAGATCATTCCACTCGAGATTGATGGTGACCGCTTCGACCGCATGGAAGGCCTTCAACATGTCGTCAACGCAACCCTCGCCACAGACGGCGCGCAGTTGGTCCCCATCCACCCCATCCGGCGTGGCTTCCCGATCCCATGCCGCGCGCGCCAGATAGGCCACGGCGGGGTCCTGGCCTCCCACCACCCAGTACCGCGTCGCAAACCCCGACCAGCCGTCGAGTTCAAGGGCGCGGGTCAATGTGTGCAGGGAGCCGGTGGTCAGTTGCGGCACCACGCCGATGTTGTCGTCTTCGAGCGTGTAGATCAAGACAGCAGGTATCTTGTCCGATCGGAGATTCTTCAACACCTCCTGCCGCTTGACCACGCGGGAAGGCGTGTAGTCGACGGCGTTTGCCGTTTCCGAGCCGGCGGGCAGAATTCGGCTCAGTATCGGGTACAACTCTTCGGCGACTTCACCATAGATAAATTTCATGTCCGGCCGCTGCGTGCCCTTGAGTGCCTTCAGGTCAGTCAGCAGCCGATCACAGAAGTACTCCATCGCGATGTCGCCCTTCACTTCGTCAACCGCACGCGCCGGCCCGCCCGGATAGTCCACACGCCGGGCAGCGGCCTTCAGCATGTCATCAAGTTTCCCGGCACCACCCAGGCTGTACTTGCTGTCGAGGCCGCGCCAGGCGCGCTCATATTGGCCCGTCCACTGGCGGAACTCCGGATTGGAAATTGCGAGGTAATCGGCCTCCGGATAAGTAGTCACGGTAGCCCGCAGGATCGCGGTCGCCATCTCCGCCAGGACCGGATCATCGACGTCCGTTTGCGGCCCCGGAACAATGTCCAATTCACCAAGCTGGTGGACTTTTATGGAGGTCTTCAGCAGCGGTGCGAACTCGGGCGGAAACTCGGTTAGAGTTGCGGTAATGGCGGCTTCCATCCCGCGCTCGTGAGCGTAGGCGATGAGGTTGTGAACCAGTCGCACGCCCGCCGCGGTCAGGGCGTCATAGCCGGCGTTGAAGGGCAGGTCGGGGTTCCAGAATTCCTTCTCGCTTCCGAACAGGCTTCGGCCCACCATGTCGGGCGTGATGGGGTAATGGTAATCGTACCAAAGCCACGCTGACCGGCGCTTGATCCCCCTAATCTCGTAATCCAGGAACGGCTGCCACGGCCAGATTGAAACGTGGATGCGCGTAAACTTCATCTTGGCCAGTTGATCCAGCACCGGACGGTAGTCCGCCATACCCCACGACTCAGGCCCGTTGGCAAAGTCGTTCAGCACCCGCCACTGGCGAACCCGAAGCGCGGGCTCCAAAACGATCCTCGCGTCGGGCAGCCTGAACTCAGATCGCTTGGGCGGCAGCACATCGCCGTGCAGAAGATATCTCACCCCCCAGCGCTCCAGCAGTTCGTAGACAGCCCACAAGGTGGCGCGCGGGCTGCCCCCGCCCACGATCAATGTCGGACGGTTCTGAAACCTGATGGGCAGGATCGCGATACCCTGGTCACTGAGCTTGGGAAAAGGCAAACGTGCCGCCGCCTGCTTCACCGTGGCATTCGTGCCGGGGTTGCCGATGAGAATCAGCACTTCGGCTGAACGCGGAATCGCGTGGGTTGGCTGAGTGGAGATGTCAAACAGCATGTTCAGATAGGAACAAAGTTGTTCAGCGGCGTATTGCTCCAGGGCAGGCGCTTCGCGACCGACCACGACGGCCACCCGCGAAGTGCCTTCGGTGGCTCTTGCCCAAGGGGCGGCGGTCACCGTCAAAATTGTCCAGAGCAAGCACAGCGCTCGAAAGCTTATTAGGGTACTTGGGCGCTTCTCCGCGCTCGGTCTACGCACTACACCTCCCAATAATCGAGTGTGTCGCATCCCAGGTGTTATTCCATTGGAGTGGTGTGCTTTCGAAGAGAACGACTTCTTCGCAACCGGCGTTGCCGGCCGCTTCGATCCTTTCGGACAGCGATTTCTCGTCCCGGGGAGAGTAGGCTTCAATCTGCGTCCCCAGGTAGCGGCAAGGGGCGTGCACCCGTGAGCGGGAGTCCTTGATCGTGGCCTTGATCTTCTGTGCATCCTTTTGGTCAACGCCGCTGGTGTAGGCATTCACAAACTCGTCAAGCAACCCCTCCCGCGTCCAGACCTCGTGGTCCTCCAGGTTGGCGCAAAGGGGGTCGGCGAGTGGAACCACTTCGTCTCCAACCGCCAGGCCGATGCGGCCGGTGGGAGCGCCAAAGAGGCCGAGTTTGATTCTTGGATAACTGCCCCGCTGCATCTCTCGAACGCGCCGCATGAAAGTCGTCATATAGCCGGCGCGGAAGCGGACCCACTCGTCATCGTCGTTGGGAATACCAAAAGCATCACGCCCCGTCCGCTCCCTGAATGCCTCCACAGCAGGCTTGTCGTAGGAGCAGTACCACACACCCTTGCGGTCGTAGTGCGGCGTGCAGCCCACGCCGCGTGATGACTCCATGGATTTTGCGAAATCAAAGTAGATGCCATCGGGCTGGTACGCCATGAGTTCCTGAACCCAGGCAAGGCGGTAGTCCATGGCCAAAGGAATGGCCATGGAAAAACGGCAATGGGAGGCTTGATGATCCCTGTTGAGAGTGAACCATTCTGGGTGTTGAAGCCCCATCCGTCCGATTTGGCCGATGGCGCCGTGGTCTTCTGCATGCTCGTGCCACAGCCAGAACTCCATGCCCAGCTTACGGGACATGTCGCCAGCGATGGCCACCGAGTCAAAGCTCGAGAAGTCGATCGCCTGACGGCCAAGCTGCGGGTCCGTGCCATAACCCCAGCCTCCGCTCTCCGTGGAGAAACCAAACCACGGTTTCTTGCCGACGGATACGAGGGACCGAAAGTGCTCGGGGTACTTCTTAAGGTCGTAGGGGGCCCAAGAACTGATGGGCGTGGTTACTTTGCTGGGGTAGCTGGCCTGGCCGGAACCGCTCGTACGCCAGAAGACGCGGTAAAAGCCGGCATCCGCCAAGCGCCGCAGAATGTAGCGAATCCCCACATCACCCCAGGTACCGGCCCCGTAAGCCCAGTCCTCAAACGTGACCATGCAGCTAAATTTGAGCTTGCGAGAGGCGGGAAGTGGTTTCCTTTCCGCCTCGGTCACCTGCGAACTGGCGGACGCCAATCTTGCTGACAAAGGCGCGGCGCCCGCCGTAGCAAGGAATCGTCTGCGAGAGATTGGGGCCGTCTTCATAGGTCCGCTGCTGCGTGTTCGGGGAATCACATTAGTTTTAGGCGCACTCGTCGATCCACAGGCTTTTGAAGCGTTCTCAATTAAGCCTACGCACGGAACCCGGTCAAGATGCAAAATTGCGGCAATGGCACATGGTTATTTTGCGTCACGAGCGCCTTCAAGAAAGGATGTGAGTCGACCAACGATCTCCGGCCCCGCCATGGCGCTCAGGCACTTTGGACGATACTGACTTTGCGCGACACGGGCAATCCTTAAAATCACCCTTCCAAGGGTGTCCCACCCGCCGCCCGAATGACCTGTTGATAATCCGTGCTAATATCCCCGCCGCGCAGCGACATTCTCCCCGCGGGGGTTCACGTGGGACAGGCCAATGAAGTCGTCGACGAGAGGGAACGTGAAGATTTGAGTCGCAGAAGGTTTGTGCAACGCTTGGCGGGCGGAGCGCTCGCCTGCGCTGGGGCGAACCGGCAACCGCTTGCCGCGGCCCCGTCCCAGCAACGCACCGGCCCACGGGAAGTCTTCAAGACGCGCGGGTATTACCTCAACCTTCCCCGCCTGCCGGATTTCGGCCTGGGGGAATGGAAAGCCATTGTTGACTGCATCCGGCAGGACCGCGGCAACTACTTGATCCTCTGGATGGGAGGCGGGTTCCGCTCCCGAAAGTTCCCCATTACCTGGCAATACAACCGCGACCACCTCAACATCCAACGGGACTTCGTGCGTGCGCTCATCGACTATGCGCACTCCGCGGGTATCCGGGTCGTGCTCGGCCTGACGCCCTTTGGCTATGACGGCGTCAATCAGTACCCGCTCGACCACCCCGAGCTGAAAGCCACGCAGCAGAATGGCGCCCTTTATGGACTCGCGGGCATTCACAGTTGGGGTTATATCCTCTGTCCGTCGCAGCCCGGATCCCAGAGGTTCATCCTGGAGTACGCGTCAGAGATGTACTTTGATTTCTACCCTAATGCCGACGGCCTCATGATTGAGTCCAGCGATTATGGAGTGTGCTATTGCCCAAATTGCCGCGGGCATTATTACGAGCGCGAGTTCACGTTTGTGGAAGCGATCTCCGAACGCATCTGGCGGAAGTCACCCGGCGCCGAAATCGTCATCTACCCGCAGTACTTTGTTTCCACCGGAACGCCCGGTTCCGAGGAAGCGGCGCCGCGGAAGTACGATCCACGCTGGACGCTTTTCTTCACGTTTCACAGCACCCCGTTGGTGAAAGACCTGGTCAAGGCGGCGCCAAACTCACTCCAATATGAAGCTCTCCCCTACCTTTCGGCCGAGGGGGTCAGGACAACGATCCGCAAGATGCGCGAGTTCGGCGTCAATGGAGCAACGCCGTCGCTGGAATGCTTCTCCTTCCTGGCGCGCTATCCGGAGGGCAATTACTGGCAGACCATAGGGAGAAAGTATAAGCCGTTCGGTTACGAATGGCTGCGCCCCGGCCAGAACCCTTACTGCGCGGTCCTGACGCGCGTATGGCGCACCGCTTTCCGTGAGTTTGCGGAGGATCCCGACCTGCCCTGGGATGAATTCCGCGCTGCCCTCCACCGGGCCGTATTTGCGGAGACCACTCCGCCTTCCGCGGCCGACGACCTGCTCGAGTGGCAGAAGATTTACGTCACCAACCCCTCCTGGTGGGCGCCCAGCCCCATCCTCTCGCCGGAGTCCCTTCGCTGGCGGCTGGAGTTGGGCCAAATCACCTCCGCGCAACTCGACGATTACCGCGCCATGCTCAGCCGTCTGCGCGCGATTCGTTCCAAGTACTATTCACCCCACCGCGATCCGAACTTGCAGGAAATGCTGAACGCGCTGGACTATGTTCAGGCGCAGTGGGCCGGGCATAAAGAATTGGCGTAGATAATATTGAGGGTCCGTTCCTACTGAACGGTGAAGCTTTTTTGTAACGGAACATGGGCAGAAGAATCCCCAACATAGACGATGAATCTTCCAGGCTCTACCTTCCATACGCGCGTTTTGACATCCCAGTAAGCCAGTGAGCGCTTATTCAGCGTCACCGTCACGTGCTGTACTTCGCCTGGGGCCAGAATAACGCGGGAAAAGCCCTTTAACTCCATTTCTGGACGCCGCACCGTGGCCGACGGATCCCCGACATAGATCTGGGCAATTTCCGCTCCCGCGCGAGAGCCGGTATTCTTCACGTCAAAGGCGACCGTGATGGGATCCTGCGGAGAATCGGACTCCGGCAAGACCGATAAATTGCTGAAAGCAAAACTGGTATAGGACAAGCCGAAGCCAAATGGGAACAGCGGCTTTACCTGACTGGTTTGGTAATAGCGATAGCCCAGGAAGATTCCTTCGAAATATTTCACGTCTCGCGTGCCGGGCGGCTCGTAATAATTGTCATAAGCAGGATTGTCTTCGATTTTTTTCTCCCAACTGATCGGCAGCTTGCCCGACGGATTTACATCGCCATCGAGAATCTTCAGCAGCGCATTACCAGCCTGCTGACCCGCATACCAGGTCTCGATCAGCACCGGTATCCTGTCGATCCAGTCGCGGGTGGCCACGCTGCCCCCGGACGTGAGGACCACGATCGTGTGAGGATTTGCGGCGGAAACAGCCTGAATCAGCGCCTCCTGCCCGAAGGGAAGCTGGTAAGTGCGGTCGAAGCCCTCTGATTCCGTGGTGGGGCTAAAGCCCACCGAGAGGATCACGACGTCTGACATCCTGGCCATCTGAATGGCCTCAGGTTTGACCAATTGGTCTTCCGTAACGATACCCAGCGACGCGGTATTGCCTTGCCGTCCGGGAAAGTAATTGAAACGCACACGCACAGCTTTGCCTTCCTGAAGACTGAACGGTGCGGATAGTGCCGGGCCATGGTTATGTTCTTCCGCCAACACCTGCTTCCCATCGACCCACAACTCATAACGATCTGACCCGCCGCCCCCTGTTGCCAGGCGATAGAGGCCGGAAGTTTTCGGAAGGAAGTAACCGAGCCACTCCATACGCCGGGGAGTTTTGGTCTGCTCGGACATCCAGGAAGCTGCCGTATGGTCCACGGTCGCGTCAACCGTCGAGAACAGCCTCTCATCGGCCGACAAAACGTACTCGCCGCGAAACAGACCAGGATGCCGGCAGTCCGGGTCGATACACCACTTGGAATTTTTGAAAATATCTTCCGGACTCTGGATGCCGGAGTTCCAGTAGACCTTGGTTCCTGGATATAGGGCATCGCTCAGGCCGGTCAGGAAACTCACCGGGGCGAAGGCCTCGACGTGCGAGCTGCCGCCGCCCCCCGGCACCGCGGGATAGGCATCCGGGCCGAGCACGGCAATCGAGTGGATGGCATGGCGGTCGAGCGGCAACAAATTGCCCTCGTTCTTCAAGAGCACTGCGCCTTCTTCGGCGGACTCCAGAGCCACGGAGCTTCCCTGCGGGTTGTAAAGGGGAATGTTCAAACCGGCCTGGTCGCGGTCAAGAAATCCAAACTGCAGGGCGGTCCGCAGAATGCGGCGCACTTTCTCATCGACCACCGTCTCCGGGACCCTGCCGTCCTTGATCGCTGGCAGCAGAGTCGTGACCGTCATGAACTTGGCAGACGGCATTTCGAGGTCAAGCCCGTTGTTCGCCGCGGCAATGCCGTCGTAGGTGGCGCCCCAGTCGGACATCACAATGCCGCGAAAGCCCCAATCCTTCCTTAACACCTCGATATTCAGAAATTGGTTTTGGGTGGAATGTTCGCCGTTGACCAAATTGTAAGAGTCCATCACCGCGCCGACGTGCCCTTCCTTCACTGCCGCTTCGAACGCCGGCAGATAAATCTCCCGCAGGGTGCGTTCGTCGGCCTCGGAGTTCTGGTTGTGCCGGTCATATTCGGCGTTGTTGAGCGCGAAATGCTTCACCGTGGCACTCACCCCCTGGCTCTGCACGCCGTCGATGTAGCCCACAGCGATCTGGCCGGCCAGGTAGGGATCCTCGCCAAAGTATTCGAAATTGCGCCCGTTCATGGGCGCCCGGTAGATGTTCACGGCCGGCGCCAGGAGAAAATTCACCCCCCGCGCCTGCGCGTCCTTGCCGAGCATCGCCCCGACTTTCTCCGCCAGGGAACGATCCCAGCTCGCCGCCAGGCCGATGCCGGCTGCGTAAGCGGTCGATGGCCCCCAGGTGCGAACTCCCATCGGCCCGTCGGACATCTTGAGGCGCGGAAGCCCAATGCTCGGCTCGCTGCGAATAAACATGCTGTCCTCGCCGCCGATCAGGGCTATCTTCTGTTCGAGAGTCAGCTTGCGAACCATCGCCTCCACCTGCTGCTCGATCGCCGGGGTAACGGGTTGCGGTCCCTGCTTCGGGACGGATTGGCTGGAGGTCTGGGCCAGCGCGGCCAGGCTGGAAATGCCCAGGACCATGGGCCAGAAAAACCACGTGCACGCTTGAAATCCTCTTGGCATGGGGATGGGTCTCGTTTCTTGTTCTGGCCGGAGTCAGGTCATCGTGCCGGCCCCGCTCTCGCGAAAAATTACCCCATAATCCCTCCTTTGTACAGGGTCGGGAAATGTTTTGTAGTAAATTGGTCTCCAGCGACCTGCTTCGATAGGAGGGCAACGATGAATCTTCCTCGGATGTTACGGCCGGTGGCCATTGCGCTAACCATTTGTGGCGTTTCTCAGGTTCTGTCTCCTGCCCTATGGGCCGCCGCGACTCAATCGATCCTGCTGGATAAAGGATGGGAATTTCGGCAGTCCACGAACCTCGAGGGAGTCGCGCACGCGCAGTGGCTGCCGGCAAAAGTTCCCGGGGATGTTCCCCTTGACCTGATCCGTAACCAGCTTATTCCCGATCCTAATTACTGGGACAATGAGGCCAACCTCCCGTGGATAGGAAATGCCACCTGGGAGTATCGCACGAGCATCCCCGTCAATGCCGAGTTGTTGAAGCGCCGGAACGTCGAGCTGGTATTCGATGGACTTGATACGTGCGCCCAGGTGTATCTGAATGGCAACCTGCTTCTCTCCTCGGACAATATGTTTCGCACGTTTCGGCTGAATGCGAAACCATCCCTGAAGCTGGGAGACAACCAGCTTTTGGTCGTCTTCACCCCGCCTGACGTGGGAGCAGCCCGGAATGCCGCGAAAGACAAGTGGCAGGGGGAAATCAATGTCCCGGCAAAACAATATATTCGGAAGGCCGCATACGAATGGAATACCAGTGGCATTTGGCAGGCGGTCCGGCTGGAGGCCTGGGATGACGCAAGAATCGCGGATCTGAACATTCGGCAGTTCGATGTCACGGCGCAATCGGCACACCTGGTGGCGGAAGTGGAAGTGGCGGCGGCCGTGAACACTCCGGCGACGGTCAGGGTCAACTACGAAATCGACGGTAAGAAAGCGGCGGCCACGCAAAATACCGAGCTGCACCCCGGCAGCAATTCTGTCGAGCTCCCCATTACCCTCAAGAACCCCGAGCTTTGGTATCCGGCAGGGTATGGCCGGCAGCCCCTGTACTCCTTCCAGGCAGAGGTGGCCCTGGGGGGAGTGATCCAGGATGGAGCCGCAGTGCGCACGGGGCTCCGGTCGATCGAGTTGCGCCAGGATGCCGACCAGTGGGGGCGATCGTTTGAATTTGTGGTGAATGGAATCCCCACCTTTGCCAAGGGCGCCGATGTCGTACCACTCGATAAATTTCCCAACGAAACCACCGTGGAACGGACTCGCGCCATCTTGCAATCCGTCAAAGATGCCAACATGAACATGATTCGGATATGGGGTGGCGGCTACTACGAGACGAAAGAGTTCTACCAGATCTGCGATGAACTGGGCATTATGGTTTGGCAGGACTTCATGTTCTATAACCCCTGGCAACCGGGAGACTATCCCTTCAAGCAGGATATCGCCGCCGAAGTGACCGATCAGCTCAAGCGGCTGCGGAACCATCCCAGCATGGCGCTCTGGTGCGGCAACAATGAGGAGGAAAACAATTTTCTGCAAGACAGCGCCAACGTCAATCCGATGGCGCGACTCCAGATGTGGACCGACTATCTGACGGTATTCAGCGGCATCATTCCGACCCTGGTGGCGCGTTACAATCCGGCAACGCCCTACTGGCCCAGCAGTCCCAGTGGAGATTACGCGGAGACGAAAAACAAGAACTATTGGGTTTTAGAGGATGGAGATGACGTCGGCGGAAACGAGGAGTTCGGAGATACGCACGACTATACCATCGGCACTTCCAATGATGAAATGCCGCGCTTACCGTTCAGCAACGAAGAAGAACGTCATTATCGGTTTGTCAGCGAGTATGGTTTTGAGTCTTTTCCCGATCTGCGAACTATCGAGCCGTTCTTGCTGCCCCAGGGCCGGGCCAAAACGGCCACCACGGTCATGAACGATTTCGAGAAAGGCGCAAATGACTACGGAACCATTCGCGACTACATGCTGCAATATTATGGGATGCCCAAGGACTTCACGTCTCTCGTGTACGGCAGCCAGGTCTTGCAGGCGGAATTTACCAAACTGGTCGCCGAGCATCACCGCCGAGACCGCCCGCGCACGATGGGGTCCCTCTTTTGGGACCTGAACGAGGATCACTGGCGCTGGGTGGCGTTTGGGAGCATCGACTATGAAGGGCGCTGGAAGGCGCTGCAATACTATGCGCGCCGGTTCTACAGTCCGCTGCTGGTGTCCTCGCACGTCCAGAATGGCAGCCTGGCGGTTTCCGTGGTTTCGGATCAGACGGCGCCCGTTCAGGCCGGCCTCCGCGTCCGCATCATGAAGTTCGATGGAACCGTGTTGAGCAGCCAATCGCAGAACATCACGATTCCTTCCCTTTCCAGCAAGATCTACATGGAAGTTCCCACCCAGCCGTATACCGCTGCGGCAGCGAACCCGGCGGAAACCGTAGCGGCCATGGACCTGACGGCGGGCGGAAAGCAGGTTTCCGGCAATCTGATGTACTTTGTACCGATCAGCGCCGTCCATCTTCCTGAGGCGCATATTGAAAGCCGATGGACGCAAGCGAGCGGCGCCTATGAGCTGCATCTGTCATCGCAGGTGCTGGCGCGCAGCGTTTATGTTTCTTTCGGAGACACAGACGCCAGGGTCTCTGATAACTATTTTGACTTATTGCCGGGCGAGCCGGTGACGGTTACCGTCGCCAGCAAGGCAAGTCTAAGCCAGCTCGCAAACAGCATGAAGGTCATGTCCCTGGTGGATGCATTTGTGCCAGATACGGTGTGGAAGGGTGCCACCGGAAACTCTTCTGCGGCGAAATGATTTCGACGCGGGCTGGAGAGATACGAAATCCAAAGTAGGATAGCGTGCCCACGGCCAAGACCAACCAGATGGCCTGCAGGGGCGCCGTATAGCTACCGGTTTTCTGCTTTAACCAGCCCGCCACCATGGGCGCCACGATGCCGGCAAGGCTGGCGGCGCAGTTCTGCACGCCGCTAACGCGTCCGCTGGCCGTGGCCACCCGTTATGGGAGCGGCTCACCCCACGTCAGCAAGGCTACCATCACCGGGTGGTGCAGATCTACCGCAAACCCGATCTTGCGGGGACCGTGACGAAGGGTCGGGATTTCTCCCTGGGGAAAAACTTCCTCTTTCGTGAACCCGTCGGCGTCAAAGATCCGGGCTTCGCCGGAGGGGAAACGGTGAGGGGAACGGTGTCAGGCACCGCTCGAACAGCCAGGAACGAAATTTCCACGGTCAGCGCGCAGTAGTTCATCCCCCCAACATCGACCCGCCACACCCTACTGACGCCGCAATCCAACCATTCTCTCTACGACATAAAACGGTACCGGACACTGTTCCGGCCAATCCACCGTTCCGGCCAATCCCGAAGGCGCAATGCCGGGCTTCCGGCGGATTCTCCGCGGTCCGGACTCCATGACCGTACTAGCGAACGAGCCGGAGGGTGTATACTTTGCTCACGGGGATGCCAAAATGGAAATCTTGACCAAGATTATGGGGATGGAGAGAGTGTGATATGAGCCTTCCGAACGATGTCGTGCTTGTGCCCGCCGAAGAATTGCGCGATGTGGTGCGAACTACCTTAAAAGCTGCCGGCGCCGATCAGCCGACGGCAGACCGCCTCGCCGAAGCGTTGGTATCGTCCGATCTGAGTGGAGTGGGAACGCATGGAGTGTGGCGGCTGCCGGAATACGTTGCCGCGATCAAGGCCGGCGATGTTGTACCGACGGCGCAGCCGGAGATTCTCTTCGAAACTCCCACCACCGCTCTGGTGAGTGGGAATTGGGCATTTGGCCAGGTCACGGCAAAGTACGCGATGGAACTCGCGATCGCCAAGGCGGAAAAGCAGAACGTTGCCGTGGCGGGGATTGTGAAAGCCTATCACATTGGGCGTGTCGGCGAATATGTAGAGATGGCAGCGTCAAAAGGCATGATTGCCCAAGTCTGGGCGGGGGGGTTTAGCGAGCAGGCGCCGGCTGTCGTCCCTTATGGGGGACGCGAGCGAGCCCTGCATACCAACCCTCTCGCCATGGCCTTTCCCACCGAGCACGGTTCGCCCATGATGTTTGATTTTGCCACCGCCGCGATCTCCGCCATCAAAGTGATCAATGCCCGCGAAGAGAACCGGCCGCTACCGCCCGGCTGCATCGTGGACAAGGAGGGTAACCCGACGACGAATGCCGCGGACTTTTTTGAGGGCGGAGGTCTCCTGCCCTTCGGTATGCACAAGGGCTATGGCTTAATGATGGCCGCGGAATTTCTGGGAATGGTCCTCACCGGTTCGGCTGAATATACGGATCCGAAGCGGGGCGGCGACATTTATCGTCGCAGCGGCGCGGCGTTTATCGTCTTCAAGGCGGACATCTTTCGCCCCCTGCAAGAGTACTTGGCCCAATCGGAGAAGGTTTGCTCCCGCATCCGAAGTGTCCCGCCGGCGCCTGGCTTCAAGGAGGTCCTTGTACCTGGCGATCCGGAGGAGCGCACCCGCGCCGCCCGGTTACGCGACGGCATACCGATTTCCAGCAGGACGTGGCAAAAGATTTCGGAATTGCCCCGCGCCTAGTGTGGTGTCCCGTCTTAGAGTTGACAATAGGCGAGACCCCCTCACCCGTCTCTCCTCGGCTGATGAAAACGCCTCGTCGAGCCACCCTCTCCCCCAAGGGGGCGAGGGCTGTACGATCAACTCTCCCCTCGCCCCCTTGGGGGAGAGGGGCCGGGGGGTGAGGGGGTCCGTCCATTCTCCCATCTTCAAATATTACGCGGGACACCACACTAGACTCGCAAACCGCGAACACACTCACGGCCGGAAGAGCAGGGCTCACCCGACAAACCCGTAAGGGCCGCGGCAACTAAATGAACGAGTTTGCCTAGAAAGAGTTTGATGCTGAATCAAGGGTAAAATGATGGGAACGAATCGGAGCCGGCATGTTCAAATAGGAGGAAAACAACGTGAACCGGAAAACCACTCGGCAAATCGCGGACGAAGTAGGTAGCGCGTTGACCAAGCTCAAAACTGAGGTCGCAAGAAAAGACGTTCAGGCCATTGAGTCGGCCTTTTACCTCGTTGAACATCACTTCGGAATACTCCATGGTCGCATCAGTGAGGGCGAACAAAAAACCGACCCGTTCATTCCACTATTAGCACCGGGATAAAAGGGAGCCGGTTTCGTCGCTCTGGAGGGAGGCCGGGAGTCACCGGATCTGGTTCCCCCCCAACGTTGAGTTTTCTTATTGTGCTCGAGTGGGCACTGCGGCACGCACTTCGCCCAGGCATCGGCGCGCTTCCCTGGCCAGATACGCGTCATCGCTTGCCGCCAGCAGAAGTCCGTCCCCTTGACGCGCGCACTCCCTGGCCAGGTCGAGACTGGGGCAACCCGTGCCCATCACCTTCCCATGCCGTTTGCACGCGGCCCTGACCGTGTCATAGGCCGAGGTAAAACGCGGGTCGTCGAATTTCTTGAAGCACCCCAGGGACATGCTCAGGTCGTTGGGGCCCATCACGACGCCGTCGATACCCTCAACCTTCGCAATGTCGTCGATACGCTCCACCGCCTCGGGAGTTTCGATAATGGGCAAACACAGCATTGCGGAGTTAGCCTTCGCCAGGTATTCCTCACCATCGATGCCGTAGTTGGTGGCGCGGCGCGGGCCCCAGCCACGGCGGCCAGTGGGAGGATAGAGGCACATCTCCACCAGGCGAGCGGCTTGCTCCCCATTATTGATGAACGGGCACATCACGCCGGGTGAGCCAATGTCGAGATAGCGGCCGATTTCATCGAAATCGAGCTTCTGCGGCCGCGCCAACACCACCGTCGGGGTGCCGACCGCCGCTTGCAGCATCAGCTTGACCATGTCGATGGTAAAGGGCGCATGTTCGATATCGACACTGATCCAGTCATAACCGGCGCGACCGAAAATCTCTACCACCGCCGGATCGGTTAGCCCAAGCTGCGCGCCAATACAGCACTCACCGCGGCGAAGCTTCGTCTTGAACCGGATTGCCTTGTCGATTTCGCTGGTCACGCTGGAGATGCCCCCCTCAATATGCCTGGCGCAGCCAAATTCTACCCATTTCTTGCAGCGGCGAATTTGAAGTTACGACTCAACCTCAAACAAGCAGCTCATATTCATATAGGGACTCTACTTTGTCAAGGTACGACCGCAGCCCCGCAAGCCGCGGCTGGCGCAGTCGCGCGGTTCAGTGTCTGCGTTTCTCGCAACCTCGATCTGGATGATCTAAATACAAGTCCCTTTGGGATCGCGGACTATAGTAGGCCGCAGTCTGCGGCAGCCCCGGGCTTGCAGGCCCGCCCCTTCGCACTGAAGGATGTTCAGCTCACCGTGAGCGTCAAGGTCATCGTGTGTTGCACGGTGGTTGAGCCGGAGGTGTAGGTGGCGTTCACGGTGAGATTGTAGGTTCCCGCCGGCGTTCCGGGATTGCTCGGCGCACCCCCGCCGCCCCCGCCTCCCCCTCCACCGCCACACGCCGCTAGCATCACGGCGAGCAGCAATGCCGCAAGCGTTGAACGCAACGGGAATCCCTCCCGCCATCTTCTGACGAGGAGAGACCCTATGATGCAGGCCGAAAGCATCGCGAGCGGCAAGGGCTGAGGCATCGGCCGGCGCGGCGGGGGAGGCGTCCGGCGCAGCGCAAGCACTGATGGCGCGGTGGTAGCGACGGTCACCGTCACGTTGGTGCCGGGGTTAGCAGGGTTCGGCGAAACCGTGCACGTGGCCTGTGAGGGTGCCCCAGTGCAGGTGAAGGACACGGTCCCCGCCAACCCGCCCACACTGCCTACACTCAACGTGTAGGTGGCAAGTGAACCAGGTGCGACGCTGGCGGAGGAGGACGAGCCCGAAGGTATCGAGAACGAGAAGTCCTGACCCGTGCCGCTCAGACTCACCGTCTGGGTGCTGCCCGCCGCATTGTTGCTGTTGTCGGTCACCGTCAGCGTGCCGGCCAGGGAACCTCCCGCAGTGGGAGTGAAGGTGACGCTGATGGTGCAGGAGCCGTTGGCGGCCACGCTGCTGCCGCAATTGTTGGTTTGCGCGAAGTTGGTGCTGGCGCTAATGCCGCTGATGGCGAGGGCGGCGTTGCCGGTGTTGGAAAGCGTGACGGTTTGTGCGCTGCTGGTGGAGTTGACCGCGAGAGCCGCATACGTGAGCGTCGAGGGCGAAACCCCTGCCACCGGTGCCGTTCCCGTGCCCGTCAGGTTGACAGTTTGCGTGCTTCCCGGCACGCCGTTGCTGTTATCGGTGGCCGTCACTGTCCCCGAGAGCGGACCGCTAGCCGCGGGCGTGAAGGTAATGTTGATGGTACAAGCAGCATTGGCCGCGACGCTGCCCCCGCAGTTGTTGGTTTCTCCAAAACTGGCGCTCGCCACGATGCCGCTGACGGCCAGCGCCGAGTTGCCTGTATTGCTAAGCGTGATCGTCTGCGACGTACTTGTGGTTCCCACCGCTTGATTCCCGAAGCTCAAACTCGGGGCGGACAGACTCGCGACAGGCGGTGCAGTTCCGCTGCCGCTCAAGGTCACGGTTTGCATGCTCCCGGCTACACCGTTGCTGTTATCGGTGATGGTCAGGGTCCCGGAAAGCGGTCCGTTGGCGGTTGGAGTAAAGGTGACGCTGATCGTGCAGGAAGCGTTGGCTGCCACACCGGTCCCGCAGTTGTTAGCCTCTCCAAAGTTGGTGCTGGCGGCCATGCTGGTTATGGTGAGCGCCGAATTGCCCGTATTCCTCAAGGTAATCACCTGCGACGCACTGGTGGTGCCGACCGTCTGGTTTCCAAAGCTCAAACTGGAGGAGGACAAACTGGCTACGGGAACAGCGATCCCCGTCCCGCCCAAGTTCACGGTTTGCACGCTCCCAGCCATGCCATTGCTGTTGTCGGTGATGGTTAGGGTGCCGGCAAGCGGTCCGCCAGCCGCGGGCGAAAAGGTTACGTTAATTGTGCAGAAGGCGCTGGCCGCGACGCTGCCCCCGCAATTATTGGTCTCCCCGAAGTTGGGGCTCGCGACGATGCCGCCGATGATGAGCGCCGAGTTACCGGAGTTGTTCAAGATGACCGGCTGCGAAGCGCTTATCGTCCCCACGCTCTGACTGCTGAAGGTCAGGCTCAGCGGGGAAACTCCGGCAACGGGAATGGTGCCCGTTCCCGACAAGCTCACGGATTGCGTGCTGTCCGCAACACCATTGCTGTTGTCAGTGACGGTCAGGGTGCCGGAGAGCGGTCCGCTGGCGGTCGGTGTGAAAGTCACGTTGATGCTGCAGAACCCGTTGGCAGCAATGTTGTTCCCGCAATTATTGGTCTCGCCGAAGTCGGCGCTGGCGGTGATGCTGGCGATGGTGAGTGCGGAACTGCCCGTGTTCGTCAAAGTAACCGCCTGGGAAGCGCTGGTGGTCTGGAGAGGCTGCGTACCGAAGCTCAGGCTGGAGGCGGAGACGGCGGCAATGGGCAGCGTGATGGTGTAGGTGGCGGAAGCTGTGGCGCTGGGGGAGTAACCGCTGGCCGTGGCCACCGCCTCGATGGTCTCCGTGGAGCTGACGGTGATGGAACCGGTGTAGGGCGTGGACGAAGTGGTGGGCGTCGTGGTGTTGGTGGTGTAGTAGATCGCGGCCCCGGGCGTGGCATCGGTAATCGTCACCATCTGCACCGAGGTGTAAGTTCCCGCAGGAATTGAAAACGTAGGAGTGGCGGCAGGCGGCGTAATGGTATAGGTGGCGGAGGCCACAGAACTTGCAAGGTAGCCGCTGGCCAAGGCGATTGCCCTGAGAGTCTCTGTGGAACTGACCAAAATCGCGCTGGTGTACTGCGCGGACGCCGTGGTGGGCGTGCTCCCGTCGGTGGTGTAATAAATCGCGGCCCCCGGTGTAGCATCGGATATCGTCACCGTTTGCGGCGGGATGTAAGTTCCCGCCGCGACGCTGAAGTTGGGCTTCGCAGCGGAAGCGGTGGCGAATCGATACACCCAGAGGTCATTGAGGTATCCCCAGATACTGGCGGAATCAAAGCCCCGGCCGCCCAACAGCCAGAGATTTCCGCTACCATCGACCCAGGTACCCCCAGCGTCGCGGCCTCCCGGAGTATTTCCGACAGCGGCGGAACCCAGCGTGCCATACACGCCGGGCGGACCACAAATGAGACACTGCACCGCGCTGCTGCCGCCCATCCAAGTCCATTCCCCGGTGGAGGGGCTGAATTCCCAGAGATCGTTGAGGTAACCATAGAGAGAAGCGGCATACGACACGGAACCGCCGCCATAGCCCTCGCCACCGAAAAGCCAGAGATTCCCATTCTTGTCGGTCCAGCCATTCGCCAGGTGCCGGCTTCCGGGAGAGTTTCCGGGAGCAGGCGAACCGAGCGTGCCGTAGGTGGCGGGCTGACAGGTGTTGCCGCAAGTAAGCGTGCTGCTGCCGCCCATCCAAGCCCATTCGCGAAGGGACGGGTTGAACTCCCAGAGGTCGTTCAGATCTCCAAACGCGCCGGTGGAATCGCGGCCATACCCCCCGAAGATCCAGAAATTGCCATTTGCATCGCCCCACGCGGTCGCCGAGTATCGGCAGCCCGGTGTATTTCCAGCGGCAGGGACGCCCAACGTGCCATAGACTCCCGGCTGGCCGGGGCCGCCGACGCCGCTACAAATAAACGTGCTGCTTCCGGCCATCCACGTCCATTCGCGGGTAGTAGGATTGAACTCCCACAAATCGTTCAGCCAATACCCGCTGTTTTGACTTTGCCCCCCAAAGAGCCAGAAATTGCCGTTGCTATCAGTCGCACTACCGGCACTATCCCGGGCGCTGGGAACATTTGCTGGAGCAGGAGAGCCCAGCGTGCCATACACTCCGGGCTGGTTTACCGTGCTGGCCCCGCCCTCCCACGTCCATTGGCGGGTGGAAGGATTGAACAACCAGAGGTCGTTGAGATCGCCACTCATGCCGGCGGAATCAAATCCGTTTCCCCCAAACAGCCAGAAATTCCCGCTGCTGTCGTTCCAATTGCTCCCGCCGGTCCTGCCGCCGGGAATATTCCCCGGTGCCGGTGTGCCCAAAGTGCCGTAGATCCCCGGCTGTCCGCTCGTGCCGCTGTTGTCCGGAAGCGTGCTGCTTCCGCCCATCCAGGCCCATAGTTGAGTGGAAGGATTGAACTGCCAGAGGTCGTTGAGAAGACCATAATCGGCGGA
Source organism: uncultured Acidobacteriota bacterium (assembly GCA_963719115.1). Lineage (GTDB taxonomy): Bacteria > Acidobacteriota > Terriglobia > UBA7540 > UBA7540 > Bog-366. The sequence goes on from CAVRBF010000024.1 coordinate 57,757, forward strand.
AGAGTCAAACCCTTGTCCAGCAAGGAGCCAGAGATTGCCGCTTTGATCGGTCCATGTGCTCCCTTGCACCCGGCCGCCGGGAGCATTTCCTGAAGCTGGGGTACCCAAGGTGCCGTAAACCCCGGAAATTCCGAAGAAGTTGTTGGAGACGTATTGCAGCGTGCTGCTTCCCGCCATCCACACCCATTCTCCTGGCCCCGGAGGGACAATCGTGTAAGTTGCTACAGCCAGCGGGCTGCTCGCGAATCCGGGTGCGACGGCAACAGCACTAATCGTTTCGGTGAAGTCAACGGTAATCGGGCCGGCGTACAGAGTTGACGCCGTCGTGGGTGTTGTCCCATCGGTCGTATAGAAGAGGACCGCGCCGGGCGTGGCGTCGGAGACGATTACTGTTTGCGATGAGTTGTAATCCCCGGAGGGGACGGAAAAGGTCGGTGTCGCCGCCGGAGGCAGCGAAGCGCCCGTAATGGTATAAGTCGCGGTCGCGATGGCGCTGCTGGAATAACCGCTGGCCGTGGCGATGGCGGAGATGGTTGCCGTGGAATTGATCGTGATCGGACCGGTGTACGGCGTGGACGCGGTGGTGGGTGTCGTCCCATTGGTGGTGTAGTAGATGGCAGCCCCCGCCGTGGCATCCGCCATGGCGATGGTGAGAAGCGAATGGTAGGTGCCGGGCGCCACGCTGAAAGAGGGTTCTGCCGCAGGGAGGGTAGAAGCGCGGGTGTACACCCAAAGATCGTTGAGGTAGCCCCCATAACCGTTGGGAGGTGCGCCCTGCCCGCCGAAAAGCCAAAGGTTGCCGCTGAGATCCGTCCAGCCTGCCGAATTCGCTCGGCTTCCAGGGGTGTTTCCTCCAGCGGGTGTCCCTAGCGTGCCGTAAACCGCCGGGTCATAGTCATTGATGCTTACTACACTGCTCCCGCCCATCCAGACCCATTCGCCGATCGAAACATCGAACTCCCAGAGGTCATCAAGCCCGGTGAATTTGACGGAATCATAACCCGTCCCTCCAAAGAGCCAGAGATTGCCGTAAAGATCGGTCCAGCCAGTGGCGTCGAGGCGGCCGCCGGGAACGTTGGTGGCCGCGGGTACACCCAGTGTGCCGTACACACCGGTCTGGCCCGTGGTGCCGGAAGTGCCCGCGGGAACCAGGCTGCTGCCGCCCATCCACGTCCACTGATCCGTCGCAACGTTGAACTCCCAAAGGTCATTGAGACAGCCATACGTAACGGCGGAATCAAAACCCTGCCCGCCGAAGAGCCAGAGGTTGCCGCGGCCGTTGACCCAGCTCGTCGCATACGCCCGGCCTCCGGGAACATTCGTGGCCGCGGCCACTCCCAAGGTCCCGTAAACGCCGGCTTGAGCTTTGGCAGGGAGTACGGTGTTGCTGCCGCCCATCCACGCCCACTGCCGCGTGGCCGGATTGAATTCCCAAAGGTCGTTAAGACTGCCGCGCACACCCCAGGAATCATAGCCTACGCCCCCGAAGAGCCAGAGGTCGCCAGTCTTGTCGGTCCAACTGCTCGCACCGGTGCGGGCTCCGGGAACGTTGGCCGCGGCAGGCCTACCCAAGGCACCGTAGACTCCGGGCCGGCCTGAGGGGGAATTGCCGCCATTCAAGTTGCTTCCGGCTACCCATGTCCATTCGCTGGTCGCGGGACTGAACATCCAGAGATCGTTGAGATAGCCATCGGCACCCGTCGAGTCGTTGCCGAGGCCGCCAAAGAGCCAGAGGTTACCGCCACGATCCGTCCAACTGACGGCATTGATTCGGCCTCCCGGGGTATTTCCCGCGGAGGGTACGCCCAACGTCCCGAACACGCCGGGTGAGCCGTAGGCATTGCTGATGGTGTTGCTTCCCGCCATCCATGCCCATTCGAGGGTCGCAGGATTGAACTCCCAGAGGTCGTTGAGATAAGCGTAACCATCCAAAGAATCCTGCCCCGCCGCGAAGCCCTGCCCGCCAAAGACCCAGAAGTTGCCGCCATTGTCCGTCCAGGTGGCCGACGCGAATCGGCCGCTAGGTACATTTCCGACCGCGGGAACACCCAACGCGCCATACACCGGCACATCGGCGCCTTCCGCGGTGTTGCTGCCGCCTACCCATGCCCACGCTTGTGGTGTCACTGGGCCAATCGTGTAAACCGCTTGGGCCGCCGCACTATCGGCGTACCCGTTGATCATGGCGATGGCCCTGATGGTGGTGGTCTGGCTGACCGGAATGGAACCTGAATACTGTGAAGAACCAGCGGTGGGCGTTGTCCCGTCCGTCGTGTAGTAGATTGTAGCCCCGGGCGTGCCGTCACTAATGGTCACCACTTGGGACGCGGAGTATGCTCCGGGGGGTGGGGTGAAGCTGGGCAGTCCCGTCTGGAACGCATAGGATGCGGAAGTGACGGCGCTCGGTGTAAAGCCCGCCGCGACCGCCATCGCTTGAATCGTCTCCGCGGAATTGATCGTAATCGAATTCGTGTACGGGATGGACCCCGTCGTGGGGGGTGTCCCGTCCGTCGTGTAGTAGATCACCGCGCCGGGAGTTATGTCGGAGATACTTAAAGACTGCGCGGAGGAGTAGGTCCCGGACGCCACACCAAAGCTGGGCGGAGCCGCCGGCCAGGTGACAGCCGGAATCGAGAATCGCCAAAGGTCGTTGAGATCACCCGACGAGGCATTGTTGAGAATGCCCGCCCCGCCAAAGAGCCAGAAATTGCCCTTATTATCCAACCAATTGCCCGAAAGCAGCCGGCCACCAGGGAAGTTTGCGGCGGCGGCAACGCCCAGGGATCCGTACACGCCAATCCCACCTCTGAGGTTGCTGCCGCCCAGCCACACCCATTCGCGGGTCAAAGGATTGAACGACCAAAGATCATTAATCTCACCCAACTCTTCCGTCGAATCGTAGGCATTTCCGCCGAAGAGCCAGAAGTTGCCGCTGCTGTCCGTCCAGGTTGCTTCGCCGAATCGTCCTCCTGGAACGACGCCGGCCGCAGGAGTTCCCAAGGTTCCGTAAACTCCCGGCTCGCCACAAAGGGAGCAACCTACGGTGGGGCTTCCGCCCATCCAAGTCCACTGATGGGTGGAGGCACTAAATTCCCACATATCATTAAGGTAGATGTCGAGTTTGCTGGAGTCGAATCCATATCCGCCAAAGAGCCACAAGTTGCCGCCGGCATCGGTCCAGGTGACGCCAAATTCGCGCCCGCCCGGAGCGTTCGTGGCGGCGGGAACACCCATGGTGCCGTAGACTCCAGGGAATCCGCCTTGAAGCAAAGGGACTGTGCTGCTTCCCCCCATCCACGTCCATTCCAGTGTGGTGAGATTTAGTTCCCAAAGGTCGTTCAGAAGAAAACCCTGGGCGACGTTGCTGGAAGAGTCGTTCCCCGATCCGCCGAACAGCCAAATGTTGCCGCTCAGATCTTTCCAGATGCTCATGGCAGCTCGCCCACCCGGGATGTTCGTGGCCGCAGGAACACCCAATGCGCCGTATACTCCGGGTTGATTGCTAATGTTGCTGCCGCCCATCCAGGCCCATTGGCCGGTAGACGGGTTGTACATCCAGAGGTCGTTGAGACCGGTCGAGTCGACTCCCACTCCCCCAAACAGCCAGAAATTGCCGCTGCCATCGGTCCAGGCGGCGGCCCGGTTACGGCCTCCCGGAACGTTGGTCGCGGCCGGGACTCCCAACGTGCCATATACCCCGGACGGGCCTCCGCCCGCGGTTCCGACCGTGCTGCTGCCGCCCATCCAGGTCCACATGCCCGTGGAGGGATTGAACTCCCACAGATCGTTGAGGTTGCCATACGTGCCGGTGGAATCGTCGCCGTTCCCACCAAACATCCAGAAGTTGCCGTTGCGGTCGGCCCAAGTCACCGCCCCTTCACGGCTACCCGGAAGGTTGGTGGCGGCGGGAACACCCAACGTGCCGTACACGCCGGGTTGGTATTCTGCTGTGCTGCTGCCGCCCATCCATGCCCACTCCCCGCTCTGTGCCTGCGCTTCAACACAGCCTATTCCGCAGGTCAGCAAGATGACGGCGACGAAGGCCAGGAATTTCGAATCCCCGGCAAAGAGCCGAGCCGAGACTCTAAACGCGGGATGAGCGCGTCGGCACGGATGACGAGTATTCCGGTGTCCGGATCCGGCAGGCGTGGCTTGCCTTTGACCAGCTTGGGCAAGGCGTGGAAATGCAGTGCGGTCCTTGAGATTGAGGCAGGAGAGTCGGAACGGAAACAGCACAGCACACCCCCAGAACGTGCAGCCTGATACCGATAATCTCAGTCAAAGGTTGGTGATACTTTAGTTGGGCCGTAAATGCGTGAACCAGTATAAATCTGGCTGTAACATAGTCAACGACAAATCTTAACAATTGCCCCGGCCACGAATCGGCGAACGCGAGTGATTCAAAGGCACCCAATCAACAACTCCCGGCTGACGACACTGCGCCTGCACGCCGATGGCCCCTCGACTTTCGCCGACCCGGCATGAGTTCGAGTGGGCACTTGGACTTAAGTCGGCTTGCCGTAAACCGGCCGGCAGCCTTCGAAGAGTGAAAACGGTGTCATGTAGGGCCGAACGGCGTTCGGCCCCGTTGGCGAGTTGCAGGCCGTCGCGGTGCACCAGGTGGTCAATCACCTGGCTGGCGGCGGCGGTGGTAAAAGCTTCGCGGTACGCCAGCCCGTCGCCCCGGTCCGTTGCGAAGTGGCGGCGAAAGAACGGCGCCCGCGCGTGTTTTTCTTTGTACTTCCTGCCTACTGCCTACTGTTTTACCTGGCCGTCCCTAGAAACCACTCGCCGCGCCCTCCGCCGAATTTCCAAATGTAGTCTTCCAAGTCTTCGATGATTTCGTCATGACTGATGGGAGAAAGGGGTCAGGTACCTTTTCTCGGGCGCCCGAAATGCCAGCTTTCGTCCACAACTGCGAGAAAATCTTCATAGTGCGCTGCCTTCCGGAAAAGCTGGGAGCGAAAGTTCTCCCGGTTCAGAGCGTGGTAAATCATCCCGCCAACATCAACTCGCCTAACTCTGGCCATTTCGGCATTCTACCCCATCGTTCCTGACCATCCAAAGGTAAGAGAAAAGGTACCTGCCCCCTTTCTCTCTGCCCCTTACTTGACATTCTGATTACCTAGCGGTATACGTGACCATGACGACCCCGGGTTCCTAGCGAATTGCTTAAAGAGCGCTGTTAGTGGGGCGCTCTTCTGCCATGCTTACGCGCACGTGCAAGACATGTTACCTGCCACCCCTCTCAGTTCGCAATGCAGTGGCTTTCCCTGCCATTTTCAAGATTATTTCGTTTGTCATCCTTCGAGCTGCGAGTCGTCAGCTCCAAGACTTCATTTTCATCGATCTGCAGTCCCCCGAGCAATGCGGCGGCGACTCAGGAGTCCCCAATGTCAAATGGAAGAATAGTCTGGAAATCATCCGTTCTTATGCTCTGCCTTCTGGCAGGATTTATCACCCAAAGTGGGAAAGTCGGCCACCAACCCGGGCATTCAGCTGCCCGCAAGGTGCAGGCCGGAAAGCCTGCGGTGTCGTTCGCGAAGTTGCCGTTGAGCTTTGAGTCCAACCAGGGGCAAGCGGATCGGAGAGTAAAGTTTCTGTCGCGCGGGCGCGGCTACCGTTTGTTCCTGACGGGGGACGGAGCCGTCTTGACTTTACAAAGAGCAAATCAAAAGGCAAAAGTCGAAAGAACGGGCGAGCTGATTGGAAACTCGGAGCTTGCCCCTCGTCGCTCATCACTGGCTACCGCCGCAAAGTCCGGGCTACGGGCATCGATCAACGGACGACGGAACACAGGCAGCGTTCTCCGCCTGCGGTTGGAAGGTTCGAACCCCAAAGCTGTGGTGGCGGGCGCCAATGAACTCCCCGGCAGGGTCAATTATCTCTACGGCAACGCCCCCAGACGGTGGCACACCAACCTCCCCACTTACGCCAAAGTGAAATACCAAGGCGTTTATCCCGGTGTGGATCTCGTCTACTACGGCAATCAGGGGCAACTGGAATTTGACTTCCTGCTGTCGCAAGGCGCAAGCGCCAAACCGATCCGGTTGCGGTTTGGTGGCGCGACGTTGCTGAGGCTTGGCGGCGATGGAAATTTGATGGTTACGACGCTGGACGGAGAGATTACCTTCCATCGGCCGGTTGTTTATCAGGAGATCGGAGGCAGCCGCCATAGCGTAAAAGGTGGATTCAAGCTGGTGGCAATGAACACCGTGGGCTTCACCCTGGGCCATTATGACCATTCCCTGCCGTTGATGATCGATCCAATACTTGTCTATTCGACCTACATGGCGGGTGTATCCGACGCGGTCACGGGAGTGGCCGCCGACGCGGCGGGAAATGCATACGTAGCGGGACGCTGCGAAACGGGCGACTACCCAACGACTCCCGGCGCATACCAGACGTTCTCGAATCCACCTCCAATTATTTACGATTCATTCGTAACGAAGATCAATCCTTCCGGTACGGCGCTTATTTACTCGACTTTTATCGGCGGTCTGGGGAGTTATCTCATCGCCAATGCCATCGCGGTGGATGGCGAAGGGAATGCTTATGTTGCCGGGTCGGCGGAGATGGGGCTTCCGGTCACGCCGGGGGCGTTCCAGACGGTCAACAAAGCCGTGGCGACTAATGGCAGCGACGGATTTGTAACCAAAATCAATCCTACCGGAGCAGGACTGGTCTACTCGACCTACCTGGGCGGCAGCTCCGGAGATGTCGTCAATGCCATCGCCGTAGATGCCTCCGGAAGCGCGTATGTCGCCGGTGTTAGCGCCTCTTCGGACTTCCCAACAACGCCCGGCGCCTACCAGTCGGTGGTCACTACACCCAGTTGGCCCCGTACCTTCTTCGCCAAGCTCAATGCCACGGGCACGAGCCTGGTTTATTCGAGCTTACTGCAAGGAAATGGAATTGCGCCCCCAAATAACGGGATCGCAACGAATCAGGCGAACGGAATTGCCGTTGATACCGCAGGGAATGCTTATGTTGTTGGAGTAACAGATGACGAAAGCTTCCCGACGACATCGGGATCCTTTCAGCCCGAGTACTCGCCAGTTTTGCCGGCTCTCGCGTTTGTCGACGCTGGGTACGTGGCGAAGTTCAACGCTACAGGCTCACAACTGCTCTATTCGAGCTACCTGGGCGGGACTTACGCGAGTGCGGCCGAGGCGGTGGCGGTGGACACGGCGGGGAACGCCTATGTGACGGGATACACAACGGGCAACTTCATTACCACTCCTGGGGCATTTCAAACGAAATCATTCGCTTATAACGCCTTTGTAGTGAAGATTAATCCTGCCGGGAGTGCACTTGTGTATTCCTCATACCTGGGCGGTTCCTGCATGACCTTCCTTCCGAGTGACGCGGGCTTTGGTATCGCCGTGGATGCATTGGGCGACGCCTATGTTGCCGGACAAACCTGTTCACTAGACTTCCCGCTGACGACCATGGCTGTCCAGCCCCAGCTAAACGCCCCCTACTTTAACGCGTTTCTTTCCGTAGTGAACCCCACAGGAAACACTCTATTGTACTCCACCTACCTCGGTGGCAGTGGTGGCGGCAGTGGCTACTTTGGTGACTGGGCCATGGGGATCGCTACATATGGAAGCGGCAATGCGTATATCGCGGGAATAGCCGACTCGACGGATTTTCCTACAACCGCCGGCGCCTTGTACTCAACCAACAGCGTAGGGGGGGAAACGCGGACAGGGTTTCTAGCCGAATTCAGCATTCCTGAGGGTGCCGTGCCGGTCGTTAACGATTTCACGGTGGCGGTGAATCCTGCATCGTTGACGGTAACCGCCGGGCAAAGTGCCACAGCAACCGTAACGATAACCGCCGTGAACAAATTTTACGAAACTGTCTCCTTGAGTTGTTCGGGATTGCCCGCCGGGGCATATTGTAATTTCTCAGTGCCTGTCCTCTCACCCGGCACGACATCGGCATCCACCACGGTAACCATCCAAACGAGCGCGAGTGCAAGCAACATCCGCTCCGGATTACCTCCCATTTTCGCGTCGATGCCGCTAGCGCTTGTCCTTTGTTGGTTCGGGCCCATCAGGCGCAGACGGTTTCTTTCTTTGCTGCTGGTTGGGATTCTCTGCGGACTATGCTCGCTAACTTCATGTGGAAGTGGGCCTGGGGGCGGTGGCGGGCAGAATCCGACGTCCAATCAATACACATCGACGATTACAGCTACAGCAAATACCGCCCAACACGCTGCCACTTTCACCATCACGGTGAATAAGTAAAGCAGACAACCCAGAGGATCGTGGGCGGCTTCGAAAGGCCAATGGCGCTCACAACAAGGCTGCACTTGCCCTGTGGGAACCCCGTGGAGGTTTACGTTGTCTTCCTGACCCGGAGAAATCTCGATTGTTGGGAGGTGGTCGCAATTTGCGACCAGCTTTGCTTCCTCTCTTGGCGTCAGCTTGAACTTGGGCGGAAAACGGTGAGGGCGGGTGTCAGGGGGTCGCGGTAGGGGGGAAAACGGTGTCAGGAACATGTGGAAAAATTGAATTCGGACCCCTTATCCACCGTGTGACTTATTGCAAATGCGTAGTGCTGAAATCGGTAAGACCAAGTTTTTCCCATGTTCCAGGTACAGTTTTCCTCCCCTTTTCTCGCATGCCCGCAACATTAACTTGCCTGCGTGTGCGCTTGCCGGAATCCTGCCTGACACCTTTTTCCCCCACCTTTTTGCCCCAGGTAGGCGACGATGCGTCGCGGTGTTTCCCGTAGGGGCGGTTCGCGAACCGCCCCTACGGGAAATCGGGATCGGATTTCCACATCAACGGGCTCGTCCCAATGTATTCCCGGATGTTGCTCAATTCGTCCTCATTCGCAGGCCGTTGGACGAGGCTGATTTAGGTCGCCCGTTCGGAGCTGAAGACGCCTGCGGCGCTGAGAAACCTCGGCCCGCCGGGCGAGAATCGCGGCCGTGGCCACACTTTATTGGAGCGGCCCACCCCACGTCAGCAGGGTTACCTTCACCGGATGGTGCAGATCGCCCGCAAATGCGATCTTATTGGGACCGTGACGAAGGGTGGGGATCTTTCCCTGGGGAAAGACTTCCGCTTGCGTGAAGCCGTTGGCGTCAAAGATCCGGGCTTTGCCGGAGCCCGAGAACTCAAGATAACCGTCCGCAGGGATTGGCGCCGGAAACGTCAGGACCTTGCCGTTCACACGCAGGGCGGGGTTGGCAACCACGGCCGGCGTTTCCTTCAGCGCTTCCAGCCTTCCGAAGCGAACCTTTACGGCGGCCTGCGGAACGATATTCGTGAGGAAGACATAAATCCGCGAAATCGTGCGGAAATTAAGGTCGCGAATCGCCCAGTAATTGCTGTACGGAAACTGAAAGTCGTAGACTTCGCCGGCGGCGGATTCGGGGATTTGCACGTACCGGCGCCCGGTGAAATCCAGGCGAACGTAATAATCGCGCACGCTCCAGCGGCTGGCGTCTTCCAGGATGAAGTGGAGGAAGGCGCCTGATCCGTCGCCCTCCACCCACGTTCCCAGGGCGCGATGCTGGCCCAGGTCTTTGGAGCTATCAAGGATCACTTCCGCACAGCCCCAGCCCACCCCGGTCGTGGAGAGACTGGCGATCAGCGACGGCTCATTCAATGTTCCGAACGCCGTTCGCGCGGCGCTTCCGATGGGGGCGGCCGCGCGGTTATGTGCCGTGACTTCGAAACCAGCCGCATCGCCCGTTAATTGGAACGACAATCCTTCGGTGGAGCGCCGCGGAGAGCCCATCGGCCCGCTTCCCTCGGTGTTGAGAGTCAGGCGCTGCGCGGGATCGACGAGCACGATGTTCCCTGGATCTCCGTATTCCGCCAGCGCCGGCATGGCTTGAATGGTCACGCGCAAAGGCTGCGGCCCATGCGGATTCTCGTCCGTCCAGAACTCCCGCCCGTTCACATACCGGTCGGGAGAATAGGTCACCGGTAGCACCTGCCATTGCCCGTTGGCAGTGCGTTGCAGCGTAAACTCCCGTCCGGGACGCCTGATTTGTTCACGGATTTGCTCGGAAAAGTAGCTCCGCAGCTTGAGCTCCTCCCAATTCCGGATGAGGGCGAAGATTTCGCCGGTCCGGCCGTTGGCATCCAGCGTTTTCTTGTTCGTCTCCAGCGACATCGCCGCTCCGTAGGCCAGCGCCTTTGACCAGGCGTATTCCATTTCCCGCGGGCGTGTAGCCTCCGCGTCACGCGCATGAAGCAGGTAGCCGAACCACCCAAACTCAAAAGGCAGCAGGTCCGTGATGCACCACTTCCTGCCCTCAAGGCTTTCGCGGTCAAAATGCTCGATCACCCCGGCGTGAACGAAGTCGGTGGTGTTCCCGCGGCTGAAGATGTGCCAGGAGTAGTCGGTGATGGGCGTGTGAGCAAACATCACTTCCCGCCGGGTGTAACCGTAGAGCCTGGAAATCAGCAGGTTGTACTGGTACCAGGGAACGGGATCAGGCCAATAGGCCAGATACTCCCCGGTGCCGTCGGGGTAAATGTAGTCAAAGCCGAACTTGTCCATGGCGGCGGCTTCCGCCCGGGCGATGCGGTCATACAGGCTGCCGGCGAGGTCGGGCAGATAGTAGCCTATGAACTCCGCGAGGTTGTCAACGGCCGCCCCAGCGGGGTGGCTGGCTGCCGTGGTGCCGTGCGCGCCCCGCTGGCAACCCTTGAATCCATACGGAGGCGAGGTTTGTAGGTCGTCGTAGACTACGATCTCATCGCCGATCAGCAGATCGCGCCCGGAGTAGCGCGACTTGTCGGTCTTGGTCAGCAACCCGGCGGGTGAGGCGGTGGTGGGAATGAAGGTTTCCTGCGCTCCAATGGCAGCCGCAAGTGTCCGGCGGCGGTCCGGAAACACCTTGAGGCCCGGAGCGGGCACCGGATGCACCAGCGCGTCGGTCTTGTCCACCACCGCGTCCAGGTTGTGCATGCCGAACTTCAGCCCCGCAGCGTGGATTTTGTCACTGACCGCCCGCAGTCCCGCCTCGCCATGGGGAAAGTGCTGAAGGTTCACGGGATAGCTGCCATGGCTGGAGTCCCAGACGCCGTCATAGACCACGATATAGCCGAAGCCGCCGGCCTTGGCGTAGTCGATCATGGCATCGGCGGTCGCTTCCGACAAATCGACGAAAAGGTATGACTTCATCTGCTCCGGCGACGTGCGCGCCCAGACGCCGCCCAAGGTTGGGTGCGGGAGATTCTGCTCGATCTCAACCTGTTCGATGCGCTTCAGCAGCTCACTGGAAGGGCCACCCAGCAGGGCGAACTTGGTCCCCTCCAGACGCACGCGGCTATCCGCCTCTACCAGCAACTCAGCGTGCGCGCTTTGAGAATGCGTCTGGATGTTCAGCGGAATAACCACAGTCCCATAGTCGTCATCCCGGCAGGAACCAATAGTCGAACTGACATACTTCGTCAGCGTGAGCGGGAGGTTGGCAAGTTCGACGGAGCTGACGGAACGGTCATTGAGGGAGACAAGCTCGAACGTGAGGTACAGAGGGAGTGCCCGCACGCGGACTTTGGCTTCCACGCCGGAGTCGCCGAATTTGACCTGGAGTTCCTCTCCCTCAAGCGCGACCGACGTCGAGCCAAAACGCTGGCCGCCTTTCATCACGGCCATGAAGTTGGACGGCTTCGCCAGGTAGTTCTTGCCGGTCACGCGGTCGCTGAATGAACGATTCAGCCCGTCGGACCCAATCTCATAAACCAATCGATCGGTTTCGAACCGGATCGGCTGGCCGATGGACTGCCCCGCCAGCAGGATCAACAACAGTGCATGGATCATGTCTTGCCTCTCAGTAGTGGTATTAACGCCAGGTCTCGCGCGGGCAGTCGCCACCGCACCACTTCACACTGGCTCGATATCGGGTGCGTCCAGTCGTTGGGCTGGCGATGGTCGTCGGGCCGCCAATAGGAATAGCTGGTTACCAGCGTTCCATCGGCAAGCTGGACCGTCGGACCGTAGCCCCCGCCGGAGCCGCGTCCGATCGGCGTCTTGTTGTCGAGGATCAGAACATCGTGTTGGAGATCAAATTCAAATCCGTCTTCATTTTCGGAGCCCACCACAGCGCGCACGCCCAGGGGAGGATCGATGGATCGGCACGTGTAAGTTAAGAGTAGTCTGCCATCCTGCAACTTCAGAATCGACTGGTACATGGTGCCGTAGTCCCCAAGGTCCGGGCCCGCCTGCCAGGTTCTGCCCAAGTCGGTTGAAGAGAAGATCTTCAGGTGGTTGAGGTGGTCGATTTCGGTCTCCGAAATATCTTTGACCAGGGGATATCCCCAATGGAAAAGGCTACAGGCCACACTGGTCATCTCGAGATTGCTCAGCTTGCGGCCGGCGAGGCGGTAACGCCGGTGGTCTACCCTGGCGATGGCGTAGAGCTTGCCTGAACGTGCCTGCCAGAGGTGGGTCTCCTCGAAAATCGACCAGGGATAGCCCGCGGGAACATCTTCCACTCGCAGCGGATAGACCTCGGGCCAGGTCCGCCCCTGGTCCCGGCTGCGAGCGACGAATTCGTTGCCGTACTGAACAGGCTTGCCTTTGCCGGGCACGTCCACAATCGCCAGCAACGAATCGTCGTTCAGTTCAAGGATGTTTCGTGAGAGAAAGCCGGCCACCTTGGAAGCAAACTCGAACGGCTTCAGCTCCCGAGCCCAAGTTCGCCCCCCATCCTCGGAGCGGCTTCCCCAGCAATTCCGACCGCCGGTGAGAAGCAGGGCACCCTCTTTGAGCCGCGTTAGGTAGGGCTCTTCCCCGGGAGCGATGGACGTCTTATCGGGGCCCGACCACGTTCGCCCCCCATCCGACGAACGATACGCGTAAACGGGAAGCGGTTGAACATCGGAAAGATAGTTGACCAGGATCAGTTCGCCGTCGCGAACTTTTGCAATACAGGGCTTGTACTCGCCTGTCCCGCCCACTGCGATTCGCTCTGCCGCCAGCGGGCCTCCACCCAGCTTCTTGGGGTTTCTGATTTGAATGGCGTCGTTCTCGATTTCGCGGTTAGCCTCAGAATGGAAAGGCGGAGAACTTACCGCAGACGCACGGGCCACAACGCCAGGCAGTGCTGCGAGTGCGCCTCCTGCCACACTGATGCTCCCTAAGAATTGGCGACGGGAATTCCGCATTATCGGCCCTCCATGGCTGAACCCGTTGTCCGGGCCCGCGCGATGCAAGCGTCGTGATGCTTGGGGCTGATCTCAGCACTAAGCACTACGCCCAGCCCTCTCCGCGCGGGGTGTGTTCACGCATAAAGCCGGGGTCGATCTCCAGACCCAGGCCCGGTCCCTCGGGAAGTTGGAAGATCGAGTTCCTGATCACTGGCGGCTTACCCGCGGCCATCTTCTCGAGCATACGTCCGGGACGGCCCAGGCGGCTCTCGGACCGGAAGAAGTTGGGGATCGACGCCGCCAGGTGCACTGAAGAATAAGTCCGGACCAGGGTGCCCACATTGTGCAGGGCCATGGGAATCCGGTAGAAGTCCGCATAGTCGGCAATTCGCCGGCAGCCGCTGATGCCTCCGGCAAAAGAGATATCAGGATGAATGAAGTCGAGCGCCTGCGCGTCGATGAAGGGCTTGAACTGGTTAAGCATCTCCAGCTTTTCTCCCGCCAGCATGGGAGTGCGCGTGGCCCGCTTGACGGCGCTCCACGCTTCGCTGTATTCGACGCTGCTCAGGGGGTCCTCGATGAACGCCGGGCGGATGGACTCCGTGGCGCGGGAAACAGCAATGGCGCTGGGCGTATCCCACTGGTTATGACAGTGCACCGCGATGTCCAGATCATCGCCCACGGCGGCCCGCACGTTTTCGAAACCGCGCGCGATCTTCCTAAGTTGGGCCGTCGTCACCGTGGGACCCACTTCTTCATCCGCAGCCAGCGCCTGCCGCGGCTCGATCTTGAAGCTGGTGAAACCTTCCGGCTGCTCGCGCACCATCTGCGCCCATTCGCGGCAGGACGCCGGGCTGCTCATGTCTTTCAGAAAATCTCCGTGTGAATAGAACGGCACGCCGGAGCGCAACGGCCCGCCCAGCAGCTTGTAGACCGGGAGGTCGAGGAGTTTCCCGGCCGTGTCCCACAAGGCCATGTCGATGCCGCTGATCAACGGGATGTTGGCGCGATAAGAATGAATGACGCTAACCATAGCGTGGAAATGACGCTCGATGGCCAACGGGTCGGCTCCCACCAGACCGAGGCTGGGGATGCGGCTGCGCGCGATCGCCACATCCACGCCGGTTTCTCCGTAGCCCGTAACGCCGGCGTCGGTCTCAATCTTCACCAGACAACCATCACCCTCAAAATCCAGTTGCAGCGTTTTGACGGAGGTAATCTTCACCGCGCCACGCAGGGGTGCGGCAAGGAGTTGATAGCGTCCGAGCCATGCCCCGGCAGGCAGCGCCCAGACCATTCGCAGGATGTCTCTTCGTGTCCACATGACTGTTTCTCCTCGATCGCGTGACCACATGCGATCCCCATTCGTCGTCAGTGCTTGGCAGGCATCAGTACACCCTGCCGCTTGCCGTGTTCATCGGTGGTTTTTCCGCGCAGCTTCTGGAAGACCCCGAACTCCTGTGCCGCCATCGCTTGTTTGCCCAATTTGGTGTATCCCAGTCCCAGGCGATAGTGCGCTTCGGCCATGAGAGGATTGGCGGCGGCGGCATGTTCAAAGTTCGTGATGCTCTCCGCCAGCTTGCCCTGCTCACCGGCAATCAGCCCCAGCCGCAGGTGCGCCTCGGCCAGCGTGCCATCCAGGCGGACGGCGGTGTGCAATTGGTTCACCGCTTCGGTGTAGTCGGGCGTCTCCTGGTCCTGCTGTTGGTCGGCGAGAGCGGTTCCATAGAAGAAGTGGGCCCAGGCATCGCGAGGATTCGTGGTGAGGCGCTCCTTGAGGATGGCCACGATCTGATCCTGCATCGGTGGCGCCGCGACGCGGTAGAGCCGCCCCAAATAGTAATAAGTCAGAGGGAAATCGGGCGCGAGCTGGCGGGCGCGCTGAAGGGCGGAGAAGGCGTGATCGTTGTTGCCCGCCAGAAATGACGCAGCGCCGTAGGCCACCCACATGCGTGGGGATTGCGGGAAATCGGCCACCGCCACGGCGAGTTGGTCGGTCCCGTAACTCTTCGAGTCCATATCCAGCACCAGCATGCAATAGTCGAACATGTAGTCTTCGTTGCTCAATTCCATGTCCATGGCCCGGTAATAGTGCTGGAGTGCCTGCCGCTTGTCGCCGCCCTGTTGCAGGGCTCGCCCCAGGAGGTTTTGCGCCTCGGCCGTCTCACGCTGGGCCAACAGTTTGGTCAAAACGTTTGCGGCATTCTGGGCCTCGCCGGAAAGCAGCAAAGCCAGGCTGAGGTTATAGCCCGCATCGTAGGACGTGGGATCGGCACGCAGAACTTTTTGGAAGGCGCGGATCGCCAGGAGATAATCCCCCTGGTTGGCTAGCAGCGCCCCCAGAGCGAGGAGCCGTGGGTCTTTCCCCGGCAGCAAGCCTTCCAGCTCCTGGTAGGTCTGGTTGGCGCGCGCCCGCTGCTGCAATTCCAACTCGCAATGGAGCAGGCCCGCCAACACCGCCACATTCTTCGGATCCTGCCGGCGGGCGGCCTCCAGGCGCGGCACGATCTCGGCACACTTCCCCGGACCGGGGGCTTGGCCCGCCATCGCGGCCGCGAGTAGGAACGTCACTGCACACGCCATGGCTACTTGGACGGCTCCTTGACGGTGAGGATCTGATCCGCGGGAATGTGCTCCAGCTTCTGCACAATGCCGCTGGGCCAGGTGATTTCCAGCAGGCGCACCGTGCGGTCACTCCCCAGGCCGAAGTGTGCCCGCTTGTCGCTGGCGGAAAGATAACTGCCCGCCGTGGTGACCTGGCGGTATTGTTCGAAGCCCGACTCCGAAACCACATGCAGGTGCGCACCGATGCCGTCGCGGTTGCTCACCGTGCCCACGGTGTTGATCATGATCCAGTGATTGCCGTTGCCGCCCTGGTTGCGGAGGATCACCGCGTGCCCTTCGTTCACGTTGATGGCGACGTCGATGAAGCCGTCGTTGTCGAGGTCCCCGAAGGCCGCGCCGCGCGCCGCCATGGGCACGCTAAAGATGTCACCGCTCTGGGCCGAGACGTCCGAGAACCTCCCCCGGCGGTTGCGCAGCAGCATGGGCGGTTCCTTGTAGTGCAAGGCGGGTATGGTCTGCTCGATGTTGTCCATAACATGGCTTTGCACCACGAATAAGTCCTTCCACCCGTCGTTATCGTAGTCAATGAGCTTGATTCCCCACCCCGAGTGCAGCCGCGACATCCGGCCCAAACCGGTAGGCCCGCTGACGTACTCGAATGAGCCGTGAACGTTGCGGAATAGCGAGTAGGTGTCATAGGCGAGGCCGTCGACGAGGATGTCGGGCCAGCCGTCGTTGTCGTAGTCCTCGAAGTCCACGCCCATCCCGGCGAAGGTCCGCCCATTCTCTTCGAAGGCAACGCCGGCCATTAAGGCGACCTCCTCGAAGGTCCCGTCGCCGCGATTGTGGAAGAGTTGTTCCGGCCGCTGATCGTTGGCGATGAAGATGTCGGGCCAGCCGTCGTGGTCGTAGTCATTGAAGGCGATGCCCAGCCCCTGCCCCGGCTGGGCCCCAATGCCGCACTTTTTGGAAACGTCGGTGAACGTGCCGTCGCCATTGTTGTGGTAGACCAGGTGGGTGATGGCGCTGTAGTCAAACGGGTCGCAATAGCGTTGAACATTTTCGCCGCACTTGCGCTCGGTAGCGTAATCCCACGTCAAATAGCGCGAGACAATCAGATCCAACCGGCCGTCGCGGTCGTAGTCGACCCAGCAGGCGCCCACCGACCAGCCCCGCTCCGACGACGCCGGCCTTTTCCGTCACGTCCGTAAAGGTGCCGTCGCCATTGTTGTGGTAGAGGATGTTGCGGCCGTAGTTGGTGACGTAGAGGTCCGGCCGGCCGTCGTTGTCGTAATCAGCGACCGCTGCCCCCATACCGTAGGAGTGGCCGCGCACTCCCGCTTGCTCCGTCACATCCGTGAAGGTGCCGTTGCCGTTGTTGCGGTAGAGGCGGTTCCAGTAGCGCGGGTCGGACTTGTCGGGGCCTTTGCCGTGGGGATCAAGATTGGCGAGTGCGGCGCCATTGACAAAGAAGAGATCCAGTCGTCCGTCGCCGTCGTAGTCGAACATGGCGCAGCCGCCCAGCATCGTCTCCACCAGGTACTTGGCCTGCGTGTGGCTGGCCTCATTCTTGAAATTCACGCCGGACTGGGCGGTGACATCGGTAAATACCGGCA
>CAVRBF010000025.1:0-28772 GCA_963719115.1 uncultured Acidobacteriota bacterium
CTTGGAATCGCGTAGGGAGGAGGATGGAAAGCCTGGCGCGCGCCGTCGCACAATCAGCCTCCCTGCTGAGCGTTCGTTAATCCCGCCCACTTCAAACGCTCCAGGAAAATAAGGGCGGCATCATTTTGCCGCTCGCCGGGATACCGTGGCGGCTCTGTTCGTCTGAGGACAACCACAGCTTGTGGTGTAGATTATGCTCTCTGCTTTTCTTGCCGCTTGACCAATTCTAACCATCCCTCTGAGCCCTTTTGTACAGCCTCGCGATTGATGTTCTTCTATAAAGGTCGCGTAAATGGCATCACTGTAAACCTCAGTCAAGAAGCGTAGCAGACCTCCTCCTCTGAGGTCTGCGGCTCTCCCCGGGGAAAACCACGGAACCCAACCATGGGTGCCATCTTCGCACGCAGAACTGAGGGTGAACCAGGGGAAGTACCGCGGACCCAAAATCGAGGGTCCGCGCTAGGCTCGCTTTCGTATCCTCTTGAATCTTGAATCTGCCATCTTGAATCCCTGCGCTCGCTTTCGTATCCTCTTGAATCTTGAATCTGCCATCTTGAATCCCTGCGCTCGCTTTCGTACCCTCTTGAATCTTGAATCTGCCATCTTGAATCCCTGCGCTCGCTTTCGTATCCTCTTGAATCTTGAATCTGCCATCTTGAATCCCGTAGTCACCCGCCCCGCTGGTCTATCCACTAACCACTCGTCACTTGTCACTCGTCACTGCCCTTCTCGCCTTCCCGCCCGGCAATGAGAATGGGCCGCGGGTCTTGACCTGTGTGCGACTATGTGGTATATCCCACTCTGTGGTATTTATCGAATCGGCGGCTTTCACGCGGCGTTTACGAGAGCTGGCGGGCGACAGCGCTGAGGATGTCCTAAGCGCCATCCAGGAGGTAACATGGCAAAGAAAATCCGGGTGAAGGTTTTTGACGATTTACGCCAGTCCCTGGCTGACGCGGCGGCCTACGAGCTGGGCAAGCCAGTTGATCTCCGGACGCAGGAAGTCCCTCCCGCACCTAAGCCTCTCAAGCCGGCGGAAATCAGACGCATTCGCCTGGCGTTCAATGCCAGTCAGGCGCTGTTCGCCCGGTTTCTGAACGTCAGCACGAATACCGTCGAAAGCTGGGAACAGGGCGTGCGGCAGCCGGACCAGGCGGCCCTCAAGCTGCTCACCATCGCCAGGAAACATCCCCAAGCCCTGCTCTCCGCGTGAAGAGGCGGCGGAAAAACGCTACTGGGTCGTCATTCTGAGGAGCGGGGTAGCGCAGCGCGGCGGAGCCGCAAGGGGTCGCAGGGGCGCCCTCGTGGGCGTCCCCATCGCCCTGCCGATCGAACCGGAAGCGCAGAATCTCCGCCTCTGAGGTCTGCGGCTCTCCCCGCTGAAAACCACAGAACCCAACCATGGGTGCCGCCATCGCACTCAGCACCGTGAACCATGGGAAGTACCGCGGACCCCAAAATCGAGGGTCCGCGCTACGCTCGCTTTCGTATCCTCTTGAATCTTGAATCTGCCATCTTGGATCCCTGCGCTCGCTTTCGTATCCTCTTGAATCTTGAATCTGCCATCTTGAATCCCGTAGTCACCCGTCCCGCTGTTCTAGCCACTAACCACTCGTCACTTGTCACTCGTCACTGCCCTTCCCGCCTTCCCGCCCGGCAAGGAGAAACAGCCGCGGAGGAATTCGGCTCGGAGCCAACTGCCTCCGCGCGACCCCGCTCGCTCCCCCGCTATTCACCGTGTTTCCGGGTTGCGGTATGATCGACTCTGAACTGTGCTGAATATTTGCCGCCCCTGAGGTCATCGGTCATGTGCAGGAATATCAAAACGCTCTTCAACTTCGAACCGCCCGCCACGCCCGAGGAGATTCGATCAGCTTCGCTCCAGTTCGTCAGAAAAATAACCGGCTTCAATGCTCCGTCGAAGGCGAACGAAGCCTCCTTTGTGGCGGCGGTCGATGAGATTGCCGCCGTTTCCACTCGACTGCTGCATGCCCTTGAAACCAACGCCACGCCGAAGAATCGGGAGGAAGAGGCTGCCAAAGCCAGGGCTCGCGCGGCGGAAAGATTCAGCGCTTGAACCGTCCCCGTGGCGCGGAGGATGAGGAGATAGCAGCGATGGGCCGGAAAGGCAGAGCCTTTCGCATAGTGGCTGGGAGCCATCACGGTCAACGCTTTCTTGACCGCGGGCTTTTCTCCAGCGCGCTACGTTAACGGAAGTTTAGATAACCCATCCGATTGGGGCAGCCGGAGCTTCGATCAACCATGACCGAGGCAAAACTAACGATGGCTGTTCGTATCGAAAGGAAGGACCCATGGTCACAAAAACAGTGACCGTGGCTACCCGCTCGCTACTCGTCGCTACTCCCTCCGCACCACTCCCGTGACGCCAGCCACGAACAAGGTGGCGAGCATCCACCCCATCACAATTTGCAGCCAGCGGAAACCGCGCAAGGACCACGGCGGCGGCGTGACCCAGGCAGGGAGATAACGTCCCGAAGCCCTTGCGACGCATTTCCACGGCAGGAAATTCACCGTGCCCATGCGCTCTGAGTCTCGCGGGCCGGGGTCCGGCGCCCATACACTGTCCTGCCCGAGCTTTAACACCGGGACGGAGTTCTCCAACGAATAAATGAATGGATTGAATGCTGGGTAATAATGCGGCGGCCAGCCCTGCTTTTCAAAGGTGGCGTAAGCCTCGCGCTCCGCCGGTGCCATCGAACCACGGAGGTATCCAAGACCGAAAAGCAGCGTGCCTAGAACCGTCAGCCCGATCAGCCAATATAGAGTGCGCTGCAAACGAAAGCCGTAGCCGATAGTCGCTTTCAGCATACAACCCCATGCGTGCGCAAGTCCGTATCGAGTCCAGCCTATCAGTCGATTGCGCTGGCTCAATGCTCCATTTTGGAGGCGGGACCGTGAAATGCGGAACTGTTGCCATCGCCGGAGGTTTTCCATTTTGTAGAGCACGCGTCGCGCGCCCTGGTCATCCCCCAATTCGCGTAGCACCTTGGCGAGTTGGCGATAAGGCTGTGGTGTAAAGTCCGCCTGAAGTGCGAGCCAGTGTAGGCGCGTTTCCGCGTCAGTAGGGCCCCTAGCGATGCGACCATACACGAATCCATCGATGTTGAGGTTCCCCGGTCGGGGCCAGCTCTCTGGATCATCTAATAGGACATCGGTTGACGTATCCTTCAAATCAACTGTCATGGCAGCCGAGTTGACAATGCCACGTAAGAACAGCCGGCCGCCGAGCAATGCTTTCTGAGCGATCAAATGAGAAAATCGGGCCCCCTCACAGTTGACATCTCCCGTCTGCGCAGCCATGAGTAAACCTCACCCCTAGCAACAAAACCCTTGCCGAAGGAAATTCCGCCGGTGAGGGATGCCCGGTCGGCCACGAAAGCCTGGCCCGATTGACGCAAGCCCCCAACTTGTCGAGCTTCGATGGTTGCGCCATCACAAGATACGGCCCCGCGCACCCGAGCATCTCTAAGGCATACGGTGCCTTCAGCCCTAAAACCGTTCGTTAGAAAAATCGAGCCTCCGACTTCGGCGCCCACGGCACTCAAGGCGTTACCGCTCTCGATCAGGTCATTTTGTGCGGGATTTAAGAAAGTGCCGCCGTCGCACATCAGATGACCTCCAATATGGGCACCGCCAAGTCGCACCTCTCCCTCGGAGCGAAAAGTTCCCCAAGATGGACGTCCGCTCCTGCTTCTAGGCCGTCTGCGGCCAGAGCTCTGCCACTGTCCAGTGTATCTTTGTGCGGAGGGTTCTTAAACGTCCCGTCCGTGCAATCGAGCTGTCCTCCGATGTGCGCGCCCGGCAGCCGCACCTCGCCCGCTGCGATGAACTTATTACGGAGAAAAACACTGCCCGTGACGTTCATGCCGTCAGCAATCAGCACAGTACCGCTTCCTGGCGAATCCTTCTGGGGAGGGTCCTTAAACGTTCCGCCAGTGCAATCGAGGTTTCCTCCGATCTGAGCGCCTGGCAACCGCACTTCTCCGTGCGCCGTGAAACCATCACGCAGATGAACGTTGCCTTGGACGTGTACACCGTCGGCGCTGATTGACTGGACTGAGCTGCCATTAAGGTACAAGCCCCGCATGAACGCCGATCTCAAATTGATTTCCTCCCTCACAGAACACAAGTACATGAAGAGTGGAAAGCGCACCGTGCAAAAGGAAAGGTCTAATGGGCCGGTGATATACGCTCCGAGGATCTGAATTCCCTTGGAATCGACGTGGCCCTCGGCTGCAGAGTCCGTACAGAGCCAGCGAATAAGTTCGGCGCGCACCTGTCGTTCCGGTCCCCATTGGTGGGCGTCTTTGGGGTCGTTTGTCGGATCCTTCGGGTCAGTGCTGGAACCGCAGACGGCAGGCAAGCTTCTGGGCACATGAAAGAGCAGTCTTGATTCACCTCTGGTGAGTTGCCCAAACTGTTGCTCAGCAAGGCCAATAAGGTCCTTACCTGCCTCGTCGGGTGTTGGAGCGTGAGCCATCGAGGACACCTCTATGAGTCGTGTTATACCATAGCTAAGGTTCTTCGCCGGACCAAATGCAAGCGGAGCGCGGACTGGGGCTATGGGTCTGTGGCTTTTCGTTGGCGATTGGGGCCAAACTGGGTTTGGCCCGATTTTTGGTCGTTATCTAGAATTCATAATTCACCTTTCAGCATTCGCTCTTCACAATTCTCCCCGTCCATGCGAGTATTTCCCTCCAACCGCCATTAACGAGGTTCGAACCATGGCCAACCCGGAACACCTCAAGATTCTAAAGCAAGGGGTGAAGGCTTGGAATAAGTGGAGAGAAGCGAACTCAGGGATCAAATCAAGATCCAGCCGAATCAAGCTGAGCGGGGCTGGTCTCGCTGGGGCGTGCCTTGTCGACGCCAACTTGAGCGACACTAATCTCTCCGGTGCGAACTTCATGAGTGCGCAACTAGGTGGCGCTAATCTTAGTGGGGCAATGATTTCCCATGCGCGTATGAACGGGACACAACTCCAGCATGCGAACTTACAAAGAGTGGCATTGTGGGGCGCGGACCTTCGGTTCGCCAGTCTGATCGGGGCAGATCTTCGCTGGGCCGACCTCGGCGGATCTGACCTGACTTATGCGGACCTTTCTGGTGCGAACCTGCAATGGTCAAATCTCTCGGGCGTCAACTTTAATTCTGCTGAACTCTCTGGCGCGAACCTAGCTTTCGCGCGAACAAACAACACGATCTTCTCCCACATTGACATGAGCCGTGCGAAGGGATTGGAATCCGTTGTCCATGCTGCTCCGTCTTCAATTGGAATTGACACCATTTATCTCTCTGGAGGCAACATTTCCGAGGTCTTCCTGCGCGGTGCGGGCGTGCCTGAGGACTTCATCGTCTACATGCGGTCGCTCGTCGGCAAGGCCATCGAGTTCTACTCCTGCTTCATCAGCTATTCGAGCAAAGACAACGACTTCGCCCAGCGCCTCCACGCCGACCTTCGGCGGAAAGGCGTGCGCTGCTGGTTTGCGCCGGAAGACTTGAAGATCGGCGACAAGTTCCGCACGCGCATCGATGAATCCATTCGGATTTATGACAAGCTCATGGTGGTCTTATCGGAGAACTCGATTCGCAGCCCCTGGGTGGAGGAAGAGGTGGAGGCGGCGCTGGAGAAGGAGCGGAAAAAGCCGGGACTCGGGATTCGGGACACGGGACACGGGGAAGGCCCAGCGGCGCTGGAGAACCAGCGCACGCCGAGTAGCACTGTGCTGTTTCCCATCACGCTCGATGACGCCGTCATGGAAACCGCGCAGGCCTGGGCCGCCAGTCTGCGCCGTACGCGCCACATCGGCGACTTCCGCGCGTGGAAGGATCACGACCAGTTCCAGAAGTCGTTTGAAAGGTTATTACGGGATCTCAAAGCGTAGATTTTGAACCACCAAGACACGAAGGCACAAAGAAAAACAAAAGTCCTCGAAAAGCAAAACCATTAAAGATACGGCCAGAAAATTGAACCACAGGGGTACGGAGGTCGCGAAGAAAAGAAAGGCGCTCACTGCGCCGGCGGATAGAGACCAAATGTTTCCTCAACTTGGCGGATGCGCTGACGGCGGGGTTGATTCAGATTGAGCACCGCGACGGTCGCCCGACCCACGGCGGTCAAGCCTTCGATTTGATAGCGATTAAAGCGGAAGTGTTCTGACCAGCGTTGCAGGATGGGGTGAAATAATTGTACGGACTCACCCGTCGCCGGATCCATCGCCGAAATTCTGCTGGCTTTATGCAGATTGCATCCCGGGCACGCCAGCACGAGATTCTCCCAATCGGAGCGCCCGCCCCGGCATTTTGGGATGATGTGTTCGAGGTGAAAAGTTGCTCCCTGGAGGCTCTCGTGCATCAGGCAGTATTGGCACCGCCCGCGGGCGCGCGCCCGAATTGCGCGCGACAGTTCCTCCGGAACGCTCATTATGGCTGCTTGCCTAGAATTTGCAATGCTTCGGCGCGGACCAGCGACAGCCGCTCGCTCAATTCCACCAATGCTTCCAGTTCTTCCCTTTCCGATTCCTGCAACAACCCTTCGTTGTTGCGGTCCATGAGTTCCTGAAGACGCTGGTTCGCCTTCGAGGGAAAACGTAGATTCCCCACGGCTTCGATCCAGTTGACCGGTGCGGCAATGGTTGGACTCACGTTTTGATCCTAGAACATCAAGGCATCGGTGTCAACGGCAGCGCCGGGACTGTCGCCGGCTGGCGCCCCGATTTATCGGGGCGATCCCGAAGGGACGTTCTCCCTTGGCCTGACGCGGTCGAGTTGGGCAGCGCGAGGTATTTGGCTCCGAGCCGAATTCCTCCGCGACCCCTTCTTATTGCCTGGCAATGAGCAGGTCGAGATTCCGATTTTACGAGCCGCAGAGGAATCTGTCGGCTGACGGATACCTCTACGCTACCCACCATCCGCACGTTAGCACTTAATCCACAATTCACTTTGACTACAAACGCCCGTGCCGCCGGCGTGCCAGCGGCGGGGAAACGGTGGGGGGAAACGGTGTCAGGACCGTGTAAAAAAATGAGCAACCTCGCGCAGAGACGCAGAGGCGCAGAGATTCGAAATAAATAAATGCTTTAGTTTCTTTGCCGCCTCGGCGCCTCTGTGTCTCTGCGCGAGATACTTTTGGTCTTCTGGCTAATTCTTCACACCTTCCAGGTACCGTTTTCTTTCCAATTTGGTTCTCGGGCGAGCGGGCCGGTCATTCGCGAAATCGAGCGCGCCTTGCAGAAAGAAGACCGCGAACACAAGAACGTTTTGTTCCCCATCCGCATTGACGATTACCTGTTTGACGGATGGGACCACCCCCGCAAGGCCGATGTGGTCAGCAAAGTGGCCGGGGATTTTACCGGGTGGGATAACCTCGCGGACTATTCCCAGGCCTTTCCCCGTTTCCTCGACGCCCTCAATCGCCCGCAGTAGGCCTCAGTGACACAGGCACTCCTGCCTGTGTTCTATTGCCCCGCCAGGGGCGGTGCGGCCTCCCGCACAGCCAGGAGTGGCTGTGCCACCCCCAATTTCTGTTCATCATCGAGACGTCAGTTCACAGTTCATAGTTTACAGTTCAGAGTAGAAATCGAGAGCGTCTTGACTCTTAACTTTCGACTATCAACTGTGGACTCTCAACTTTCGACTGTCAACTGTAGACCTCGATCGTCACCTGCCAAAACCGACCTTGCTCTGCGCGCCCGGCGCGTGGTATTTTTCGGTCATGAGTGCGAATGAAGTGCTGGAACAAGTGAAGGCCTTGCCGCCGCGGGAGCGTCGGAAATTCTTTGCCAGCGTCCACGTACTGGAGACCGCGCTGGAAGTGGAGCCCTCCGCCCGACGCAAGCGCCGGATTCGCTGGCCCGACGCTACGGCCCGGCGGCGCCGAATTTCGGGCGACAAGGTTTTGCCCAATTTGGTTCTCCTGGCGAGGGAACAGGAGCGCTTTTAGCGCCGCATGGACCATTACGCGGACACCAGCCTGCTGGTCTCGTACTACGTCAATGATTCCCACAGCGTGAGCGCCCAAGCCGTTCTTCACGCCATCACCGATCCTTTGCCGTTCACCGGACTGCATCGCCTGGAAATGCGGAACGCCCTTGCTCTTGGGGTCTTTCGGCGCATCCTAAGCTCCGCTCAAGTCAACGCCGCATGGTCGGACGTGGAGCGTGATCTGCAAAGCGGCCGGTTGGTTCCTCAACCCGTCAATTGGCGGCCGGTTTATCGCGCGGCAGCACAATGGGCCGCCCTCCATTCGCCCCGGATCGGCTGCCGCAGCCTCGATGTTTTACACGTCAGTCTGGCCAAAAACCTCTACGCGAAGGAATTTCTCACGTTCGACGACCGGCAGAAAGCCCTGGCGCTGGCACTAGGATTGGCCGTCAAACCATGAATTAGCAGATTCCCGCCCGCCACACTCGAAATCGAGCTGGGTAGCGCGAGGTATTCGGCTCCGAGCCGAATTCTTCCGCGGTCCTTCCTTATTGCCTGGCAATGAACAGGTCGAGATTCCGATTTTACGAGCCACAGAGGAATCCGTCGGCTGGCGGATTCCTCTACGCTACCCGCTTTTGGGTGGGGCGGCGCGGCCGCACCTCGAATCGCGCCCTGCCACGCCCGCGGAGGCGGCGTGACAAAAAGCCGCGGACATTGGGAAGCATGACCGCGCTACTTGCTTGCTCCCCACCCGAGGAGTCTCCCAGCCGGCGGAGCCGCAACCAAACCTGTAGGGCCCCGCGGCGCTCGGCCTGGGGGCCGAACGCTGTTCGGCCCTACAATCCGCGGTCATCACCTGACCGCCCGCGCAGGCCTGGGCGCCAAACCTGCGCCGCGCGCCCCCCTCGGCGACTTCCGCGCGTGGAAGGATCACGACCCGTACCGGAAGGCGTTCGAACGCTTGTTGCGCGACCTGAAAGCGTAGGGCAGGTCTCGGGAGACGGGGCATTTCATTTGCGATTTTCGATTACCGATTCTCGATTTCAGGGGTTGGGGGCACGCGCCACGTTTCCCGATTCTCCGCCGGGCGTCATGCCCACGCTGGGAAACCGTAGACATACGAAGGCGATTCAAAATGACAAATTCAAGATTCAAGATGGGAATCGCGAAATGAAGTTGGCAGATCCAAGATTCAAGATGGGAATCGCGAATTGAAGTTGGCAGATTCAAGATTCAAGATGGGAATCGCGAAATGAAGTTGGCAGATCCAAGATTCAAGATGGGAATCGCGACCGGAATTAAGGTAAGGTACTGGTACAGTTTGAATTCGTAGCGGCGAGTTCATCTCGCCACATGGCGGCGTAAAGCCGCCGCTGCGTCAAACTGGACCGCTACTGGAATCGACGATGCCCGAATATCCTTGCGATCACGTCCGCTGCGGTCGCGGCCGGTAGTTGGCGCGCACTTCCTGCACGAACTCGCGTAACGCGTGCGCGGGATTATCGCCGCTGATCAAGGGATGGCCCACCACCACGTATTCCAGCCCCTGGCGTACGGCGCGGACGGCGTCTTCCACGCCAAAGCAGCTACAGCCAATCGGTATTGAGACCACGGCCTGGACCTGTTCGATCCACTGGGTCCCGTCGCGGGTGGCATCGGAACGGCGCTGATCCGCGCCGTAATGCAGGTAGATCATATCGACTCCCCACTCGGCGCACTGTCGAGCGCGGGCTGCCTGGTCCTTCACCCCGATCGTGTCCAGCACGACGCCGATGCCCGTTTTCCTGCCCATCGCCACCGCGGCCTGGACCGTCTCATCGGGAGCATTGGCGCACACCGTCATCCATTTGCCTCCCTGTTCGAGAGTGCGCTCGACGTTTTTGCCGCCCGAATCCATGGTTTTGTAATCGGCCAGCACGGGATAGTCAGGGAACGCCCTCGCCAGTTCGCCGATCGCCGCCAGGCCGCGCGCTACGATTAACGGCGTGCCCGCCTCCAGCCAGTCGAAACCCGCTTCGACGCCGATTTTCGCCATCTTGAGAGCCTCGGAGGTATCGGCATAATCCAAGGCGATTTGAGTGATAGGGGGATTGATTTGCATAAACGCTCCTGTTTAGGGTCACTGCTTCCCGCCCGACCTTCCGTCCCGGCGATTTCCATCATCCGAAGCTTGTGTACTAACCTTGGCGGGGTCGGCTCGTCAAGGGAAAAGATCGCCAGAAAGATGGCGGCGCCTTGGGGCGGCGCGTCCTTTCCGTCTGCGGGCTCGAGTTTCTTGATGGTGGGGATCCTTGCGGGGGACGCTGCGGCGCCAGTGGCGAGCCGCAGCGTCCCTTTGGAGGGACAGGAGGATTAACCTGCGTAGTCGGACTGAATCTTAAGCTTCTTACCGGCAATCACGTTAATCCGTTCCTGGTAAAACGTCTGCCCATGGGGGTTGCGCAGTTCGATGGAGTGGCTGCCGGCTCGCAACGGGAACGATTTCAACTGGCCCGTCAGCCCGGCAAATCCGCCATCCACGAAGATCTGGTTGCCCTTCTGCTTGGTCTTGATCTCAACCTGTCCGGCGTTAGGGACATAATATCCCGGTCCGTACCAGGGACCGTAACCCCAGTATCCGGGGTAAAAGCCCACCCCCCAGCCTGGGTAGAATCCGCCACCGAACCCTCCGACGTATCCGCCCCGGAATCCGGCTCCAAACCCTCGCGCGGAAGCGATCGGCACGGAAGTTGCTAAAACCAAAAGGGCTAACGCTGAGTACTTGAGAAGCCGTTTCATGGCTACTGCCCTCCTTTCACTATCTGCCGGCCTGCTTGAACTATCCCTTTTCGCCGGCACAGTCCTTGGATGCAAAAGCGGACATTTTTGATGCTTTTTGGAAGTGCATGTGCTTCAGTCAGATATCGCCGCAGCAGCGCTTAGTGGCGGGAAAATGGCGGAATAACCAAGGTGCTCCTGCGGCAAGCATTCAGCGCCCTTGGTAACTGATTTTCCCTCATGTTCGACATTAGACCGGAAGGAGGTGGGCCTTCCACCGGCCCGCACCGCCCCGGCCAGCGAAGCGTTTATGATTGACTCCGAACCGTAGCGGGTGCAAGATTTGTATTGGGGTTGCCAGCAGGAAACGGTTCCAGTCCAAGAAGGCTCGGGCCCTCGCAGTCTTAGTGTGTGGTGCATCTATGGGCAGCAAGAGATGGAAGTTTGCCATCGGCATCGGGATCATTCTCGCCGTCGTCGCATGGGAAGGTTACTTCGCGTTTCAAGAAAATAAGGAATACTACGTCACGGTGAATGAGCTCACCCAGACGCAAGCCGCGCGGCGCCATATAAGGGTGGGAGGCGTGGTGGAGAAGGGCTCGATCGAACGGAGCGGCGGGCAGGTTCGATTCCGGCTGGCCCAGGATGCCAAATCCATTCCCGTAACCTACGTTGGATCCGATACGCTGCCTGACACTTTCAAGGACGGCGCGCAGGCCATCATCGACGGCGATTATCTGGCCAGTGGCGACTTTCGCGCCGAGAAAATCCAGGCCAAGTGTGCTTCCAAGTATAAGGCCGCACCCGGCTCCCAGGGTTCAGGAATGAAAGGCCCTGTGGCTGCGGTGAGCGGCATGAATTAAGCTCCAGGGCGTAGCTCCTCAGGCCGCCCGCGGTTTCCAACTCTTACAGGTCAGCCCCTCAGGGAGTGTTTATGAATCAAGTCGGAAGCGTGAGTCTCATTGCCTCCCTGGCGTTCGCCGTCTTTGCCCTCGTGGCCGGCGCGGTGGGGGGCAAACTTCGCAGTCCGCGCATCACCCGCAGCGCCGAGCGTGCCGCTCTGGGCTTCTTTCTGATGATCACGCTGGCGGTGGTCGCGCTGGAGTACATGATCCTCACGAACGACTTCCACAACGCCTACGTGGCGGAACACTCCAACCGCGATTTGCTCACCTATTATAAGGTTGCCGCACTGTGGGCCGGGCAGGAAGGCTCCCTGCTGTTCTGGACCTGGCTGCTCTCGATTTACAGCGCCCTGGTGGTTTGGCAGAACCGGCGCAAGAATCGCCAGTTGATGCCGTACGTGGTGTCGGTGCTGATGGGAGTGGGCACCTTCTTTTCCTCCCTCGTCTTCTTCGTCGCGAATCCGTTTCAAGAGCTTTCCCTGGTGTCGAGCGCCGGAACGCAAGCCTTTACCGCGCCCGATGGCAACGGATTAAACCCGCTGCTCCAGTATCACTCGATGGTGATTCATCCGCCCATGCTTTACCTGGGTTATGTGGGGATGGTGGTGCCGTTTGCCTTCGCCATGGCGGCGCTCATTACCCGGCAGTTGGGTGACAACTGGATTCGCATCACGCGCCGCTGGACCATGGTGCCGTGGATGTTGCTCGGTTTTGGAATCATCCTGGGTGGTAATTGGGCCTATGCTGTGCTGGGCTGGGGCGGTTACTGGGGATGGGACCCCGTTGAAAACGCCTCGCTGCTTCCGTGGCTTTCGGGGACGGCATTCCTGCACTCGGTAATGATTCAGGAAAAGCGCGGCATGCTGAAAGTCTGGAACGTCGCGCTGGTCATCCTGACCTTCTTCCTCAGCATTTTCGGCACATTCCTGACGCGGAGCGGAATTGTCTCGTCGGTTCACGCCTTCGCGCAATCGAACATCGGTCCATTCTTTGCCGTGTTCCTCGCCATCATTCTTTTCTTTTCCGTCACGCTGCTCTTCCTGCGCCTGGATCATTTGAAAAGCGAGAACAAGCTGGATTCCATGGTCTCGCGCGAAAGCGGCTTCCTGTTCAACAATTGGATCCTGCTGGCGCTGGTGTTCGCGGTATTCTGGGGAACACTGTTCCCGGTGATTTCGAAAGCCGTCGAGAACCAGACGGTCACCGTGGGTGCGCCGTTCTTCAACAAGGTCGCGATTCCGATGGGCCTGCTGCTCCTGCTGCTCACCGGCGCCGGACCGTTGCTGGCGTGGCGCAAAACCTCGTTCCAAAGTTTGAAGGGCAACTTCACCGTGCCCCTGGTTGTGGCCGCCGTCGCGGGAGTAGTGATGCTGATAGAGGGCATGCGGAACTTCTACGCGTGGATGACCCTCTTCCTCTCGGTGTTCGTGATCGTCTGCATTGTGCGGGAGTTCTGGAAGGGCGCGCGCACCCGCATGCGGACGGCGAAAGAAAACTTTGCCGTGGCGATTTACAACCTGACGATGCGCAATACCCGGCGCTACGGCGGCTACGTGGTGCACATCGGCATTGTGCTGCTGTTCATCGGGTTTGCCGGCCAGGCCTTCAAAGTGGACGCGAAGGGATTGATGCAGGAAGGCGACTTGCTTCGGGTGAAGAACTACATGCTGCGCTGCGACGGCCTGGTGACCGGCGACAATCCCAACTACGAATTCACGCGCGCCCTCATAACCGTGACGAAGAATGGCGAGGCTTTCACGTCCATGCACCCGGAGAAGCGTTTTTACAAAGCCAGCCAACAGCCTACCAGCTACGTGGCCATTCACCCCACGCTGTCGGAAGATCTTTACGTCGTGCTGGCGGGAATCGATCCTGACACTGGCAAAGCGATCATACAAGTGTTTGTCAATCCGCTGGTCATGTGGGTGTGGATCGGCGGGGTCGTTTTTGTGCTGGGCACGTTGCTAGCGATGGTTCCCAGCCGCGTTGAACGCGAAATGGCGGAGATGCGCCAAGCACAGGAGTTGGCCGTGCGAGCAGGCGATACGTTCTGACGGCAGTGACGAGCGACAAGTGACGAGTGACGAGCAGATGAAAGTCCGAACTCCGAGGCCCGAAGTCCGAAGCCAGAACCCTGGCAAGCGCCACGGAACTGCTCAACGGTTGGGCGTGCGGATTCTTCTGCTGGTTGCTTGCTTGTCGATCGCTTCGTTGGCGCGAGGAGACGACGCCCGCAAGCCCACGGTGGAAATGATTGGCAGTGAAGTGCAGTGCCCTTGCGGGTGCGTTGCTCCGCTGAACCAATGCCCGATGCTCAATTGCGCCGAGAAGGCGGAGATGCGGGCCTTCATCGCCAAGGAGATCGCGGACGGCAAGGGTGAGACCGCCATTCTCCAGGACTTGTCGCTGCGCTATGGAGTTCAAGTGCTGTCGGCTCCCCCGGCCCACGGTTTCGACTTGACGGTTTGGATTCTCCCCGGCGTCGGGTTGCTGCTGGGGTTGGGGATCGTGCTGGTCATCGCGCGGCGCTGGAAGATCAAGCCGGCACTGGTGGCGAGTGTCCCCGCCAAGGCCTCGGATCCGAAAGTTCTCTCGGCCGTGGAAGAGGAAATGAAATCAGCGGGACTGGGGAGAATATAGAAGCGAGGAGTCAGGAGCCAGGAGTTAGAATATAAAAGGGGTGATGGCTCGCCCGTTTTCTTCCAGTTTCTCACTCCTTACTTCTGGCTTCTTCAGGAAACGATTATGTTGCTCAGTATGGCAATCTTGATTGCAGTGGGTATGGCCGTTTACGTGGTCTTGCCGCTTCTCAGCATGGAAACCGCGGGCGGGCCGTTGCCGCAGGACGTTACGTTGCTCGGTGACCTCAAGCGGCGGCGTCTGGTGGTTTACGATAACTTGCAGGACCTGGAGTTTGAATTTCAGTCCGGCAAGATCGCGCGCGAAGATTACGAAGGGTTGCGGACGAATTACATGGGCGAGGCGGCGGGCCTGATGGCGGCGACGCAGGAGGCCGAACTGCTCAAGCAGGATGACGCGGTGGTTGAACGCGAGATTGCCGCACGCCGCGCGCAACGCCGGTCGCAGCCCAAGATCGAGTACACTTGTTCCGCCTGTGGCTATGAAAACCCGCTGCCGGTAAAATTCTGCGGTGAGTGCGGAGCGAAGATTGGTGTCCAGCGGAAGAAGTAAGTCCGGCGCGCAGTTTGGGGAATGCGCAGTGGGTTTGACCCCCTCACCCGTCTCGCCCCGGCTGATGAAAACGCCGGATGCGAGCCACCCTCTCCCCCAAAGGGGGGAGGGTAGTAAGAACACTTGGTGGTCTCAGTCCCGAGTGACAGGCAAGTTGAACTTGGCTAGCACGGCTCCAGATTCCATGATCGCAAAATCGAAATCCCTCGTCATACCGGTGGCCCTTGGCTGGCTGCTTTTCTCGAGCTCCGCCCTGCTCGCGGCGGGTGGCAAAATCACGGGGCAGGTGGTCAACGGCACCACCGGCAATCCCGTCGCCAACCAGGCGCTTCAACTGCTGACGCCGCGCGGTGGAATGCAAGAGGTGGCCACCGCGACCACCGACTCGAGGGGCCATTTCGAAATCGCGAAAAGCGACCTCGCCACGGATGGCTTTTATCTCCTCCAGGCAGCCTATCAGGACGTCAACTACCACGCCCCGGTGAAGTTTAACGATCGCGGCCAGGCGCAAGTGGATATTACTGTTTACGACTCGACGGAAACGGCGCCGCCGGTGCGTATTCAATCCGCTCGCATCGTTATTCGTGCGGAGGGCGACAAGGTGCACGTGCAGGAGATGTTCGCCATCCGCAATTCTTCCGATCCGCCGCGCAGTTACACCAACGTTGACGGCACTTTTCTTTTCCATCTTGCCAAGACCACCGGCGACCCCACGGCCGCCGTGGCGGGATTGATGAACATGCCCCTGCCGCAACCGGTGAATCCGGGCAAGGGGCCGGGCGACTACTCCATTCAATACCCGCTTAAACCCGGCGTGACGGTGATGATGGTCGCCTACGATGGCGACTATGCCTCGAGCAAATTGGACCTGGCGGATTCGGTTGCTTATCCCATCGACGGCATCGAATTGCTGGTCTCACCCTCCAATCTTGCCGTCGAGTCGGACTTGTTCAAAGCGGCGGGCTCCGATGCGGAAACGGGGAGCGCGAAGTACATTGCCGAGGGCGTGGCGCCAAACACCCAGCTTGCGGCCAGCATCAGCGGCGAAGGCGGCGCGGCGGAGGCGGCTTCGGCGGCCCCGGGCGATTCCGAAGTCAAGGCGCTGCCCAATTCCATGAACCGCATGGGCGCGCCCCTGCTGGTGTGCTTCCTGCTGGTTCTGCTGTGGGGACTGGGCGTGCGCGCGGCGAAGGAATGGCCCAAGTGGAAAGCACAGCAGACTGCGAGCCAGGTTCACAAGGCACTGGAAGCGGAAGTGGATTCGTTGTTTAATTCTCTCGCCGACCTGGACGACCTGTTCGCCAACGGCAAGATTGCGGAAAAGCCCTACTGGAAGGAACGGCTGGAACTGAAAGCGCGGTTGGTGGCGGCGCTGAAGAAGGCTCCGCCGGCGCTGCTCGAGTCCTATGTCATCCGACACACCCCGCACTAAGCCCGCGCTGGAACTGCGCGATGTATCCAAACAGTTCGGGATTTTTCAGGCGCTCGACCGGGTGTCATTGCGCGTCGAAACGGGTGACTCCGTCTTGCTCTACGGGCCGAATGGCGCGGGCAAAACCACGCTGCTGCGGGTGCTCTCCACTCTTGCGCGCCCCAGCGAAGGCAAAGTGTTGTATAACGGCGCCGACGTTCTTGCCCATCCCGCCGCCGCCAAGGCCGCCATCGGGTTCGTTTCCCACACCACATTCCTTTACGGCGAACTCACCGCGCGCGAGAACCTGGAATTCGCCGGCAAGCTCTTCGGCTTGCGCGACCGGGCACCGCGGATGACGGTAGTGCTCGACCTCTTCCACCTGCGCGAGCGGGCCGGGACTCCCGTGCGGGAGCTCTCGCGTGGGTATCAGCAAAGGGTTTCCCTGGCGCGGGCGTTTCTGCACGATCCCCAATTCCTGCTCCTGGACGAGCCCTTTACGGGGCTCGACGCCGCCTCCACCGATTCATTGCAAGACGTGATGCGCAGTCTGCCAGGACAGGGCAAGGGCCTGATCTTTCTCCACCCACGATTTTGAGCAAGGCAAAGCCATCGCTCGGCGGTTGGTGGCGATGGAACGCGGCAAGGTGAAGTACGATGGACCCATGAGCGCGGCGCCGCTCACATCGTTGCAGGTAGGAGCCAGGAGCCAGGAGTCAGGAGCCGGAAGTTAGTCGGGCCGTCGGCCGTTGGGTCACTAGAGGGCCATGGGAGCTAAGCAATCATCGCAGGTTCGGTTGTATGCCATCTTGGCGCGCGAAGCGCCGACGGCGGTGGTGTTTCGCCGCGGTCCCAGCAACCACGTGCTCCTAATCAAATGGGACACGTCCGATGACACATTCGAGCAAGGCCAGTGGTTGAAGGGTCGTATTTACGAGCGACGCTGCGACTTGTCCCCGGATGGCAAGATGCTGATCTACTTCGCGGCCAACTATCGGAAGCCATACTATTCCTGGTCAGCAATCAGTCGCCCGCCGTATCTCACCGGCCTAGCATTGTGGCCGAAGGGTGATGGCTGGGGAGGTGGCGGTCACTTTCTCCGTCGTGGCAAGATCGCATTGAACCATCGCGATAACGAGATGGAACTTGCCACGGGGTATTCAGTTCCACGCTGGTTGAAGGTCACTCAATTTGGCCAACGCCCGGGCTGGGGAGAAGACGACCCAATCTGGCCCGAGCGGCTGAAGAGAGATGGGTGGGAACTTGGAAGCTATCCCAGCGACGACGAAACGAAAGAAGACCGGGGGGGGAAAAGTTTGGTGGGAGTTTACCCGTCCCCTCACTTGCCAAAAATACCACCCGAAGTGGCCGAAGCGGTATTCGTTGGAGATGGCCATTACGGGAATGCATGAACGGGACGGACCGTGGTACCTGACCGAGCACTCCCTGCTTCGGGACGAAAACCGGGTTGACAAGATTGGCCGAAGCGAATGGGCGGACTGGTCGCCATCGGGCGACCTGTTGTTCTCAATGGACGGGAAACTTTATCGGCTGCCGAGCAATCAAGTCGGTCTTCCCGATTTGGAAAACGCCAGCATGATTGCGGATTTCTCCGTTTTACAGTTTGAAAACCGCGTGGCGCCGGCGAGGTATTTGCGCTGGCCCGCGGCTTGACGGAGTAGCAGTCGGTCGGTCATGCGTAGGTTGCCGCGCGCGTTCTCGGCCCGGCATTTTATTTGCAAATGAGCGGGGAAATTTTGTAGCCTCTATGGCTTGCTTATTTTACTTGACATAATTAGCGTAGTATGATAGACGCGGGGTTCTGCTTTGAGGTGCTGACATCCTTGCGCCGATGCTCCCCCTTTCGCGAACCCCATCTTTGAGCAATGTCCCGGCGCATTTGTATAGCGAACATTCAGGTGCATCCGGAGATGTTATTGAAAATAAAGGATCAGCTTTGTGCGATCGGCGCTGTTCCCGCACCCTGGACCAGAATCCGTGCTTCCGCCGACGCGGTTCGCGAGTGCGCCTGTGACGGGACATCCTTGGAAAGTGCTGAAAAGAAAGGATCGTCTTCATTTGGAACTCGGCCGTGACGGGTGCTGTTGTCATCGAGGCGGTCTTTCAACTCTTCGCGCGCTGCCCCAAACGCCCCTATAACGGAATATCCTGGGAACGTATTGAAAATAAGGGGTTGGAGTGAGTTCTTACCTTGAAAACTGGAAATCTCAAAGACCGAGGCCCGCACTCGGGCTCGGGAGGGGGAGTCCAGGGAAGAACCGCCCCGATGCATCAGGGAGCTACCGGCAGGCGACCTAAACGGCGACGGATGGCCGGATGTCGTGGTGGCGCGATCCGGCGCCCCTTGCTTTGTGATGTTCAACCGCCCACTTGCCAAATGAGGGCATATGCGTTGTGGGGGCGAGATGATCTGGCTACGCTGCTGCACGGCCAGGATGGAAATTTCAGTTCGCCGCAGGAGGTGGATTCATGCGCAAGCAACTTCGGCCTTACCTGTTCTTGATGACGGCGGGAGTGGTTTTATTCCTGCCTGGCTGCGAGCAAAAGACGATCCACAACATTTTGCTCGACCCGCACCGCTA
This sequence comes from uncultured Acidobacteriota bacterium, assembly GCA_963719115.1. Lineage (GTDB taxonomy): Bacteria > Acidobacteriota > Terriglobia > UBA7540 > UBA7540 > Bog-366. The sequence continues at coordinate 18,816 of CAVRBF010000025.1, forward strand.
TGCAAGCCAGGAAGTCTTGGTAGTCGGTAAAGTGGTCACGAGCTACTCAGTCCTGGATCATGGGGCTTACGAAGTGGATGACGGCACGGGCACACTCTGGGTGATCTCGAAGACCGGCGTGCCGCGGGAGGGCGCGCGCGTCGCAGCGAAAGGGACAATCCGCGACGTCTTCAGCCTGGGAGCATTGGGAGTCCATCCTGAAATTACCTGGGTCCGTCCGTTCCGGCGTGGTTATGATGGAATCTGAGCGCAAAGCAAAGGACTGATGGGAATGGACCTGACAGACTTCTGGATGGAGCATTCGGAGGAAGATAGCGAAAGGACCCAGGCAATTTAGCAAGTTAGAAGTCCCGAAGAAAACGGGATGCGGCGGTTTTGTTCTGATTCCCGGCTCTTGGCTCCTATACTCCTTACATGCGCACACTCCGAGTCATCTCCGCGATTTTCGTTAAAGACCTGCGCGTCGAGTGGCGGCACCGCGAGACGCTGGCGTCCATGTGTATCTTTGGCCTGCTGGTGGTCTTTCTCTTCAACTTTGCCTTCGAGCCGGCGCGGGAGGAGTCGCTACGTCTGCTGCCGGGCCTATTGTGGATTGCCTTCGCCTTCGCCGGTGTTTTGGGATTCAACCGCTCCTTTGCGGCCGAGCGCGAAAACGCGGGGCTGGAGGGCATGCGCCTGGCGCCGGTTGATCCGGGCGCCATCTACCTCGGCAAGATGCTCGCCAACCTTCTTTTCATGGGAATCGCCGAAGTGGTCGTGGTTTTCGCCGCGAGCCTCTGGTATAACTTTTCCTTCGTGCCGGCGCTGGGCTGGTTCGCGCTTTCGACATTCTTTTGCACTTTGGGCTATGTGGCCGTGGGCACCACGTTCGGGGCGGTCGCCGCCAATACGCGCATGCGCGAAGTCATGCTGCCCGTGCTCCAGTTCCCGGTGGCCATCCCCATCTTTATCGCCGGCGTCGAGGCCTCCACCGGCGCGCTGAAGGGGGACCCCGTGAGCGCGTACGGCTACTGGATCAAACTGGCGGCGGGATTCAGCATCATATTTGTGGTGCTGTCGTACTTGTTGTTTGAGTATGTTCTCGAAGAATAGCGGTATGGGTGATTTGCGAATGGTGATTGGTGAATGGTGATTGTCCGTCTCGCCAGTTAATCCCCTTTTCGGGGGGCGCACGAACAATCACCATTCACCATTCACAAATCACCAATAACGGCCAAGGACTAAGGACATGCAATGAAAAAAGTATTTCCACCCGGCTTGCATCTCGTCGTCACGGTGTTGTGGCTGCTGGTGTCACTGTACATGATCTTCATCTATGCCCCGCAAGAAGCGACCATGGGCGAGGTGCAGCGCATTTTCTATATCCACGTATCGTCCGCATGGACGGCGATGGTGGCGTACTTCCTGATCTTTCTCGCCAGTGTGGGATACCTGTGGAAGCGGCGCGATGCAACTGACGATTTTGCCTATGCCGCGGCGGAGGTGGGATTCATCTTCTGTACCTGCGTGATTGTCACCGGTCCGCTGTGGGCCAAGCCGGTTTGGGGCATCTGGTGGACGTGGGACATGCGGTTGACGCTGACTTTTGTGTTATGGCTCCTCTTCGTTGCCTATCTGATGCTACGGAGCTACGTGATTAATCCCGGGCGATCGGCAGTACTGGCGGCGGTGGTGGGAATCATCGGCTTCGTCGATGTGCCGGTGGATTACATGGCGATTCGCTGGTGGCGCACCCAGCATCCGCAGCCGGTAATGGGCGGCGGCAGTGACTCCGGCCTCGACCCGCGGATGTGGGTAGCCGTATTCGTAACCTGGGGAGCATTCCTGTGTTTGTTCGCCTATTTGATGCGGCAATATCTGCGCCTGGCATCGCTGCGACGGGAAGTCGCGCAGCTTCGCCGCCTGCGAGGGGCGCATGTTGAGGCATGAAATGGCCAACATCACGCACAGCGCCCGGGTAGTATTTAAAGGATGCGCTGCTCAATCCGTTGCAGAAACCTCGTTTCGCGAGGGAGGCAGTCGCAGTTTGATGGTTCCAGGAGATGAGGCGGGGGACAAGCCCCCTCACCTGTCCCGAAGGATCGGGACGGCCTCTCCCCCGGGAGAGGCTGGAAGCTGTTTTGCGTCGCGCTGCCGTGCGCCGAAGAGAACTGCTGGACTCTCCCCGGGGCGAGGTTGTGGCCTCTTGTGCGGGAACGCGCCAAAGAGATTATCAACCTCTCCGAGGGGAGAGGTCAACCGTCTGCTGACGGGCGGGCGAGGGGTTTCTTCCCGACGGCGGCAGTTGTGCCGCTCGGAAGAGCCAGCCACTGCAGAACCTCCGGCTTGGCTGGAGGATCATTACTTGAACACGCGATCCGGCAATACGTCCACGGACGCACGCGTCGGCAATCGGGATTTGATGGGTCGTCTGATGGCGATCGTCAATCCGCAAGGGGCATAGCATGGTCAATGTTTACCTCGTTCTTGCATACGGATTCGTTTGGGGCATCTTTATGCTTTACGCCTGGATCATTCACAACCGCCAGAAGCGTCTTGAGCGCGAGATTGAGGAACTGAAGAAGGAGCTGGGGCAGCCAGGCGGCAACGCGCCAAAGTCCGAATTTTGAAGTCTTCGCCTTCTACACGCTCGACGCAACTTGTGGTATGTTGACGTTGCCAAAAAATAGACTTGCCTCTTAAGCATTGACGAAGAGTTATGAACAAGATCGGTCGGTACGTCATCATTTCTGAGCTGGGCCGGGGCGCGATGGGAATCGTCTATAAAGCCTCTGACCCCAGGATCGACCGTGAAGTTGCCTTAAAGGTTGTATCCATCAACGCTGTTCCCGACCAGGGACTCGAAAGCCCGCGGGACATGTTTATGCGGGAAGTGCGGGCGGCCGGCCGACTGTCGCACCCAGCCATCGTTACCATCCACGACGCCTTCGACGATAAGGAGACCCAGACCAGTTGCATCGTCATGGAGTTGGTGCCCGGGATGACGTTGGAGAAGATCCTCGAAGCTGGGCATAAGCTCACTGTCGAGCAAACCCTGAACTTGCTGCGCCAGGTCGCCGATGGACTTGATTACGCCCACCGCAACCAGGTGATCCACCGCGATATGAAGCCGGCAAACATCCTGGTGACCCAGGAAGGACGCGCCAAAATCACGGACTTTGGAATTGCCAAGGTCCTGGCGCGTGAGGGTGCCGCGCGCACCGTAGGCGTGATGGGTACACCCTCCTACATGTCTCCGGAACAGGTAAAGGGAGGCGATGTCGACGCCCGCTCGGACATCTTCTCTTTGGGCATCATCCTGTTCACCATGCTCACCGGGAAGCGACCCTTTGTTGGCAACACCGCGGCGGTCATGTTCAAGATCGTTTACGAAGAGGCGGCCACGCCCAGCACGGTGAATACGCAGTTAGCCCCGGCGTTTGACCATGTGGTGAAGCTGTGCCTGGCGAAGGACCGAAAGAATCGCTACCCGTCGGCGCGCGACCTGATGGGTGATCTCGACGACCTGCAGAATGGCCGACCACCGCGCTCGCAGTCGGCGGCTGCGTCCCCTGCGGTCGGACCAGCGGCTGCCGTGGATCAAACCGTGGCGGTGTCGATTCCCGGGTTGCTGAGGACACAGGCTCCGCCGTCAGCGCCTCCGCCAAGACCTGCTTCACCTCCCGTCTCACCCGCACAAGCGGGAAGACCCGTCGCGCCGCCGCAGCGTCCGCCTGCACCGCCGCTTAAGCCCGTAACACCGAACCCAACTCCTGCCGAGGATCTGCCTGCGACGATGGCGATGCCGCTTTCAGAACTCTTGCGGTCGGCGGCGCAGCCGGCGGCGGCCCGGCCAACGCCCGCTCCCCCGGCTGCCCCAGTCGAGCCCGCACGGCCACAGCCGCCCAAGGCGCCAGTGGCTGGCAGGCCACTCACGGGGCGGACTGCGCCGATGCCGGTCCCTGATCTTTCCGGGGTAAGCCCCCCTGCCCCTCCGCAGCCACCACTGCCGCCGCGCCGGGAAGGCCCCGAGTTAATGGGGCGGACGCAGCCCATGCGGGTGCCGGACCTTTCTGCTCTTTCCGCGACTCCGCCAACACTGTCACCTCCGGCGGGGTCTGCGCCTCCCGCACCGACGGCTCCGCCACTTTCAGAGGCAACGCACCCGACGCCGCCAGCGGACTTCTCCGCGATGCCGTGGGCAGCAGGAGCCCCAACGGCGGTACCGCCCGCTTCGCGCGCGCCCCTCGCTCCGCCCGCGGCTTGGGTTCCGGCACCGGGAGCCCCGACGGTGTCAGCACCGGCCCCACCGCAGCCGGTGGCGCCGCCTGTGTTCGTGGCTCCGGCGCCGGAGCCACAACCGCCGGCACTACCGTCGTATCATCCCACCGTCGTCGAGCAACCGGAGGAGCCGACGTTAGTTTCCGCCAGCCCGCAGCCCGCGGCCAAGTCCAAGCTCGTCCCGGCCATGGTGGGTGGAGTGGCCGTTGTGCTCATTGCGTTCGGATCGTGGGGCATTTGGAAATTTCGGCAGTCCAGAACTGTTTCACCCGCACCGCCCATGCAGGCAGCGGTGCAGACGGCGCCCGCCCCAACGCTTCCGGAGGCGACAACAGCGGCCACTCCAAGTCCGTCCCCGGCGCGGCCGGTGGAGCAAACGGCGGCACCGGTGAACGCCGCTCCACCCGTCACAAGGAAAACGGCGGTGCGCAAAACGAAAGCGGCGGCGGTGCCGCAAGCCGTCACATCCCAGCCGGCACCGCCTCCACCCCAACCGCAACCGGCGGTGGCAATTCCGGCACCTGCCCCGGCACCACCTCCGCCCAATCCGGAGGCCATCGCCAAGGCTGAGGCGGCGAAGCTCGCCAATGTTCCCCACATTGTCAATGTCAACTGCAACTTTGGCTTGAAGGAAGCGACATTCACCTTTTCCGCCGGCGGCAAGACCATTTATGAAGAGACGTTCAAAGGAAAGAAAAAGAAAAAGGAAGGGTTCCTGGGGCTGAAGGGATCTTATCAAGGGAGCTTCAGCCATACCATCACGGTACCGGCCGGCGCGTCGGACGTATCGCTCCATGTTGTCGCCAAAGAAGGCGCGGACTTGAGCAAGACCATCAAGATGCCGTCTCCCGGCGGCTTTATCCCCACGCTCACCGTGGACGTTGACGGCGAACACCTGTCGCTCAATTGGAAAGGTTCCGGCCCTGGGCTGTAGGGTCCCGCATTCGAGGTGCTGTCCTAATTTGGGCGTAGCGCCGCCATCTTGGCGGCTCCGGTGACGGCTGCAAGCCGGCGTTACAACCCCAACAAGGACACTACCGCCTCCGACGAGTCATTTACATTGCGGGCCGGGCCTTGTAAAATGCGCGTTCCCGCGTGGGGCGGTGCCCAACGCCGAAGTCGCGGTGGATCAGGGAAATGAGGTAACCGGCTCGCGGCGTACTCTGACCGGGTCCGCCAGGTCACCGAGGTCAGGAGTTCGGCCGGAAACCTGCAAAACCGGTCGGGGAGTGCCGCAATCGCGAGGAAACAATCACAGGAGGCACAGAATGGCATTGAACATCGTTGAGAAAGAAATCGGCGGGGTCTCGGTCTTGCAATTGCGCGGCCGCGTGACCCTGGGCGAAGAGAGCAACCAACTGCGCACCAAACTCAAGGACTCATTGGCCGAGGGAAAAACCCGCCTCGTCCTCGACCTCGCCGAAGTAACCTACATCGACAGCGCCGGTTTGGGCACACTGGTGGCGGGGTTCACCTCGGCGCAGAACCAGGGCGCCAACCTGAAACTGGCCAATCTCACCACCCGCTTCCGAGAACAGCTTAATATTACTAAATTGGTAACGGTATTTGACGTGTATGACAGCGTCAACGAAGCCGTTAAGTCCTTCGGAGCCGCTTCCTGACGGCGCGAACGCACAGGTGATGAATCAATCGCCAAGCCCGCGGGGGGAACATCCCGTGCAAGAGGGGAATTGTGTGCCGGCAGCAGGGACAACTGACTGATCCCGGCGCTGGCACACCGTCGCCGCTCGGCGAAGTCCCAGGGGAGGTTTTATGGGCTATCAATTAGGCTGGGGGCTGTTGTTGGTCTTTGTGGGCGGAGTGCTCAACGGCAGCTTCGCAGCCCCGATGAAGCGTCTCTCTGCCTGGCAATGGGAGAACATCTGGCTGGTTTATTCCGTCGTAGGTTTACTGATTGTTCCCTGGCTCATCACCGTGGCCACCATCCCACATCTGGGCGGTGTGCTTCAACAATGTTCCGCCGCAGAGCTCGTCAAGATCGGCCTTTTCGGATTCGCTTGGGGCATAGGCGGACTGCTGTTTGGGCAGGGAATCTCACGGGTCGGACTGGCGTTGGGCTACGCCATCATCCTCGGTATCACTTCCTCGTTCGGTGGACTGGTCCCCATGGCAATTCTGCATTCGGACCAACTGGTTGCCCGTCAAGGTCTGGCGCTGATTGCGGGAACAGTGGTTATGACCGTGGGATTGGTCTTTTTTGCTGTGGCAGGGAGGCGCCGCGAGCGCGAGCAAGCGTCCGGGGATGCCGCTAGTAACAAGGCGGGCTTTGGAACGGGTCTCGTCATCTGTATTCTCTCCGGGATCTTCTCCTCCATGCTCACCTTTGCCTTTGTTTTCGGCGATAAGCTACAGAATCTTTCGAGCCAGGCCGGGGCAACGCCCGCCATGTCGGGCAACGCTATTTGGGCCATTGGCGTGAGTTGCGGCTTTCTTCCCAACGCGGCTTACTGTATTTATCTCCTCAACAAGAATCGTACATGGGGCGTATTCGTGGAAAAATCGCCGGCGACCGCCTTCGCGATGGGCTCCGCTCTGATGGGATTGCTTTGGTACAGCGGCCTTGTGGTTTACGGCATGGGCACCGCCGCGATGGGCACGCTGGGCAAAATCGTCGGTTGGCCTGTCTTCATGTCGGTTGATATTCTTGCCGGCATCGCTTGGGGATTTCTGGGCGGAGAATGGAAGGGAGCCAGCCGAACGGCCTTGCGCTACTGCCTGATTGGAATCGTAATCTTGTTCCTGGCGATTGGCGTGATTAGCTGGGGCAACGCGTCTTAAACGCTCAGTCAGCAAAGCCGGTGGCGAATGCCGCTGAATGTTCCTGCTCGTGAATCCATGCCATGACGTTGGCGGGAGGGCGCTGGTGGTGGAGTTCGTTGGCCATGAATTTCATGTAGGGGTCAACGTGCTTGAAGAAGAGCTTGTAGCCGGCGCAGAGGTAATTCAAACCGGGTTCGCCGTCGGGAGTGCTGATAAAGCGATGCTTGGGGCACTCGCCATTGCAGGCAAAACGCACGTCGCATTCGCGGCAATAGCGCGGCAGTGAGTCGCGTTTGTCGAGCCCGAAAGCGCGTTGCTGGGCGGAGTTGACCAGCGCTGAAAGCGGCTGTTCCAGGATGTTGCCCAGTTTGTTCTCGGGATAAACGTAGTGGTCGCAGGAGTAAAGGTCGCCATTGTGTTCCAGCGCCATGGCGGACCCGCACGTCGGCCGGAAAACGCACAGGCTTGGCACCAAACCCATCCAACTCTCCAGCGTAACGTCAAACAACTGGACGAAATAAGCTCCCACGTCATTCCGCACCCATTCGTCAAAGATCGTCGCAAGGAAGACGCCGTACTGCCGCGGCTCAACTGACCAATCGGAAACCTCGGCTGCCTGCGGGTCACGCGGCGCAATCAGAACCAGTCCGTCCGGATTGGCCGCCTTGGCCAACCGCTCCACGATGGGAATAAACTGCATGAACTGGCAGCCGATGCTTTTCAGAAACCGATAGACCCTCAGCGGGTGCTGGGAGTTTTGGCGGTTTACCACCGTGAGAGCGTTGAATTCCACCTGGTGCTTCTTCAGGAAGCGCAACCCGCGCATGACGCGATGAAACGTGGGCGCTCCGCCCTTATCCACGCGGTAGAAGTCGTGGAGATCCGCAGGGCCGTCAATCGAAATGCCAATCAGGAAATGGTTCTCCGCCAGAAACTCGCCCCAACGATCGTCAAGCAACACGCCGTTGGTCTGAAAAGCGTTCTCGATGGTCCTTCCGTTCGCGTACTTGTTCTGAATGGCGACGACCTTGCGGAAGAAGTCCACGCCCAACAAGGTGGGTTCGCCGCCCTGCCAGGCGAAGGAGATCGCCGGCGCGTCCTGGGCAGTAATGAACTGCGAGATGTATGACTCCAGAACGGCGTCGGGCATGGCAAAGTCCTGCTTTTTGCCGTAGAGGTTCTCCTTCTCGAGGTAAAAGCAGTAGCGACAATCGAGGTTGCAGATCGGCCCCATGGGCTTGGCCATTACGTGAAAGGCCGTCGGTGCTTTGACCGAATTTTTGCTGCGCTTCTTCATGCGTCACACTACTGGGTGGATTTGCCCTGATCCGTCTTCGCCGCTACGATTATGGGCTAAGAGCCGCACGACCTTCAAGTGCTGAGAGCTTCGATTGGTTGCAACGGTGGGTCGTGTCAAAACCTGGCGTCGAGGCGGCTTTGCCCTGCCGTCTGCCCCGTCGGCCGACGGATAAGCTTACCGCTACAAATTGAGACACGATCCGAAGGCAACTCTCATCCCCGCACAGGAAGGGTGCAATCGGAAATTGGCGCAGCAAGCACGTCAGCGTGTGCTAATCTATAGAGACCATCGAGCTGCGGGCCTGTAGCTCAGACGGATAGAGCAACGGTTTCCTAAACCAAGCCAGACCCGGTCACCCCTTTCTAACTCATTGATAAAACAGGGTAGCCACGCTTCCGTTTTGCTCTGTTTTGCATGGTTTTAGCCCCAAATGTTGCCGTAGTGTTGCCGTAAAGTGCGATCAGCAGTTTTCTCTCCTGCAACTTTCCGCGCCCGATGGGGCGCGAAATGTTGCCGTAGTGTTGCCGTAAATCAGGGAGGGAATTCGAACGTTCGTGACAGAACATCGTGCCCGATAAGCCATGGCGTGCTGATCAGGAGCCGCACAAGAAGCGGTCTTTTCCAGTCCCGCCGCATTTCCCCTTATTTCACCCCACCAATCTTGTGGGCTGTGCAGTTTTGACGCGCTGAGAGCACATCCCGCACAGTCGTCCAACGAATACCGGGATAGCGATCGTTGTCGAGCGGCTCCAGCTTTGCCCGGCCGTCGAACATGTTACGCATGTACTGCATGCCCTGCCATGCCGGGTAAAGTTCCTTCTCTCCGGGAGCGACCGTGCGCGCGACTTTGATAAGCGTGCCGAGCATTCCCAGACCTCCGGCGCGGAACAGGCGGAACTTCTTTCCGGTCACCTCACTCACGACCGCCGCCAGTTCCCGGGCGCTGAGTTGATCGCCGGCAATTCGTAGAAAGCGAGGGGTGGACGGATCAAGAGCCGCGCTCGCCGTGAATGCGGCCGTGTCGTCGATCGTCGTGAAGTCCATGCGCTGGTCCGCGTCGCCCCAATAGAGGACTCGCTTCCGTTTGAAGAGAATGAGCGGCATCTGGCCGGTCAGCATCTCGGCAAACGCCCCGTTGAAGATCGTGGTCGCTCGAATCGAAGTCTTATCGAGGCGCTCGTGGAAGTCTCGGCGCAGATCGAGATTGCGATTCTCTCCGGGTGGAAATTGGTGAAATCGATCGAGTAATCGGAAGGGATGAAACGTGGCACGCCGGCCTTGATCGCCGCGTCGAGCAGAACCGTTTGCATCTCCACGATCACGTCCCGCAATCCCGCCAGCGCGGATACCACGCAGGACGCACCCGAGCATGCCGGCGCACTTCGGAAGCGCTGCTGAAATCGACACTGGCAATCGTTACGCCCATCTCCTGCAGTCGCTCAACCTTATCTTGCGCAGTGCTGTGGCGAACCAGCGCTCTTACGCTGGCTCCCCGTTCGAGCAAAGCTCTCGCGATGCGTCCGCCGAGATTACCGGTAGCTCCCGCCACGACGATGGTCGAGTCATTCATGATTCCGATATTACAGAAAGGACAGCATCGATGCAAAGTGGGCGCA
>CAVRBF010000026.1:0-124136 GCA_963719115.1 uncultured Acidobacteriota bacterium
GTTCGACATTCCAAGTGAAAAAATACGGCAGTTCTCGCGCGTGGCCTTGTCAAAGGCATCTTGCATCAGGGCCATAACCGAACGGGGAACTGCCCTGGGCCGCGCCCGGAAGTTTGACCTCGCCGCAAAGTGCAACTTGCCGCGCCCGCCCTCTTTTCGTTCGTAAACACGAAAGTCCTGCCTCTTCAGGCTGCCGCGTCCAAATCGTTCAATTTCAGATGAACCAAAGGGCAGCTCGGGATGGGTTTCAAAGATCTTGTCGGACCACTTTGAAACATCAGCGCAAAAACTGACCTCGTGTTGTCGGTAGCTTAACGGCGGCATTCGTTTCTCTGGATACCCATGATAGCAAACCTACCGTCAGGAAGGCACTGAGCGCTGGCTGCCCGCTAGAAAAGGTCCATGAGCTTCTTGGCCTTTTGCAATTTAGCGAAGCTTGTATAGCGGGGTCCCTGCATCGACCCCTGGGGAGCGTCCGCAAAGGGTATTGGGCCAATGGGCTTGGCCGGTTCGGCGAAAATAAGTTTGTATTTCCCTTTTTCGCCGTAAGGTTCAATGCTCGCCACAGGCGCGTAATGCGTCACCTTCGATTCAGGCTGGGTCCTGTATGCCGCGATGAACTTGATTTTGGGAAGCATCCCGCCCGCGATGCGGATTGCCCACCAGCACTTTTCGCCAAGAAACACTTTCTCGAAACCTTCTTGCTGGGCAGGCACGATGATCGTGTCAGTTGCCCCTTCGCACCGCCTGGGGTCGCAGCCTCGGCATCATGTTCTGGCCTGCGGCGTGGCGACAGGTTTCGGCATCTCGAAGGCTCGTAGGCCAACGAGCGGCAAAATCTGTAGGACCTCTTGGAGAAATGCTTGCGTGTCTGCGCGCTCGGCTTCGCTGAGTGCTGGCTCCTGCGGTTCCGTGCCGTTGTCGAGAATACTCCGCTTCGCCTGGACGGCGCGGTTCACAAGTGCATACTCAAGCCACTTCACATGAGCCTTATTGAGGCTGTTATTTGAGGCGGTGAAGCGATAGCGCGATCCCAAAAATCTTTGCTCTGGAAGTGCGATTCAATCCGGTTGCGGATCACGTCCCCCTCACCGATATAGACGGTCGGGAGATCGTCCTCCGCGCTCTTGTAACCGGATAGGATGTAGATGCCTGTGCGGGAAAACTCTCCGCGCTGCCGGGTTGTGGGCCACTTCTCGCGTGGAAAGATAATGCCGTGCCCCGTCCAGTTCATGCGATCAATGATGCGCACGCCCTCCGGGTCTCCGTCGGGAACGAAAATTCTGATCGTGAATGGGTTGTTGGCCATTGTCTGCGTGGCTTTGTGCTGAGTGATGCCTTCAGCCAATGGACACCCCTGGGTGGAGGGCCCGGTACGCATATTACGCCCTCTGCGTTCTTCCGGCAAGGTTGGCCATATCACCTTTCGCCTTGTCGGAACCTGGCCACCGCCGCCGGCAGGCAGTTCGCCCCGAAGGAACTGCCGCGATGATGGTGGCGCTTCGGCCCAATGCCGGGCAGCGCGCATTTTTCGCTTGACAAACGGCCCCGGATATGATAGCCTATATTCGGTGGCTAATGAGATTTCAGAGTGAATGTCCAATCGCCGCGGCCTGCTGCCTTCGAAGTTCGGCGCCCTCCGGGACCGAAATCCGCGTAGCCGCACGGCAGGATGGGCTAGCCGCCAATCTGTCCGCCCTTCCGGCCCGCCAAGCCCGAAAAACAAAAAATGCGTGAAAGAACCCGATGAGTTGTTGAAAAATAAGCCACTTAAAAAGTGACAGAATGCCCGATGCCGATGAGTTTATCATTCCAAAGGACTTAATCGCTGTTCGGTCATGTTTTCGGCCATTTTCCTGCTATCTCACTGAATCCCAGCCGGTTGGCTTGATTTCCCGCCCCTCGACGGAAATCCACTCCATGCAAATTTCCGCTGAAATCGTGTCAAAAATGGGGAATTTGAGGGCCTTTTCGGCCCCGCCTTGCGGCCGGCCGCTCTAGCCTCGGGAAAGGCATCCCGGCGTCAGCCGGCGTAGCGCCGGGCTGGAGAGGCGGCGGAACAACTCGTAGCGGCGGGTTTACCCCGCCACCTTGTCGCTGCCGCCGTGGGCGGCATGGTCCGTCGGCCGACGGATAATGTCGCCGCTACATCTCGAATGCAGAGTTTTTCCGCAGCGTCTTGAGCCCGGCATGTCGTCCTTGGGCGGCGCTGCAGGTTGGGTCATCCGCGGCGCACTGCTTACGTGCCGCTGGCCTCGGGCTTCTTTTCCAGGGCAGGGATCAGGAACTGGGTCACGAAGTGGTCGTATTGGGTCTGCAACTCGGGAGTGATGGGCTGGGTTCCTTCCGTGGAGCCGTCCGCGCCCGTCTCAAAATACACATCGCCCGGCCGGCCAAACGGGCCGGGGTCGGTCTTGGTGAACTTCGCCAGGTCGGTTTCGCCGAAATCGTAAATCTGCTTGATGGTGTAGGCTTTCAACTGCGCGGGCGTGACCTGGCCCACCGCGCGCACGTAAATCCTGAGCTTGCCGAAGGCGCGGTCCTTACTGTATTCCACGCGCAGAACGTGTTGCTGTTGTTGTCCCGGGTTCTTGGGATCATTGAACGTATCCGCCAGCACGCAGAAGTCGTCCAACTTGCCGTTGTATTTCGCATCCAGCAGCGCGTAGAGCCGAACGGTGGGGTCGTCCGGACCAATCTGCGAAGGTTTTTCTTTCGCAGCCAGCGGTCCGGCGCTGCTGCCTGCCCACACCACTACGCTCAAAACCGTGCCAACCATTATTGCGGATACGCGGCCACGGGTTCTCATGGTCCCTCCAGGAAGCGGATGAATTGGAGCCAAACGGGCTTCGCGCGCACGAAGCCCTTGCCTTGCAGGAAGAATACTAGCGCCGCAGTGAGTATAAGACAATACCTGAATGCAACCGCGTGGGGGTGGGGAGTCAGTTCAGCAGGGCGCGCGATCTCGCGCGCCCACGTGTTTGTCCATGCCTTCTCCCTTGGGGAGAAGGTGGCTGAGGTACGAAGCCGGATGAGGGGTTCCGTCGTGGACCATCTCGGATTTTGGTTCGCCCGCCGGTTTCCCCGTCAAGGTGCCCGCCAAATTGTCTTTTCCCTGTTCAGCCAAATTGCCTGAGCTTAGATATCAATCCCGTCAATATGCCTGAATAATTGTTAAATCTTGATTAAAGTATCGAATCGATCATCTTTTTTCTTGACATGGTCATTTTACAGGCGTAAACCATCGTCCTTGAAATGCACGAGTAGTTACTGTACGACAGGTTGTCATCGCTTTAGGTAAGAGGCCAAGCCATGGCGAACCGGCCCCGCACTTCCGATCCTGCCGAATGTGCGTTCTTTATTCTAATTCTCTTCTGCCCGCTCATTTCTTGGGTCAGACCGCACCCAATGCGTGCAGACGTGACTGTGGTCTGGAACGGCTCCGAGTGTTCTGGCGCGCCATCTTGCGGCGTCTGTGCTGAGAGGGATCCGAAATCTTCGCATCATGAGGTCTGAAGGGCTGGGAGTTAGAGGTTAAGGAGGCATCATGCGCAAGATCTTCGCGTTGGGACTATTGGCGATGGGGATGTCATCCCAGCGGCGGCGTTAGGGCAAGGCTACAGCACGACAACCATCACAAGTGTCACACCGAACCCTGCGACGTATGGACAAACGGTGACCATCGTTGCCGGGGTGTGGCCGAGTCTGTGCACGGGGCAAGTGGACTTCCAGATCTCCCGAGTGGCGATTTGGGCTCGGCCACCCTCGACGGCAATAGCAATGCCAACGCTGGACATTCTAAGTTGCCCGTGGGGAGCTACTCCCTCAAGGCGGCTACTACGAGGGGGATTGGGAGTGCGACCCCAGCAATACGACATGGTACGGCACCTTAGTTATCAATGGCGTGACCACGTTGACCGCGGTCAGTTCCAACTCGAATCCCTCGACCTATGGGAACTCGGTCACTTTCACTGCCACCGTCAGCCCCAGTGCAGCAGCAGGGACGGTGACCTTTAAGGACGGGAGCAATACGCTCGGCACCGGCACCCTCAGTGGCGGAACCGCCCACTACACCCTGACCAGCTTGACCGCCGGCTCGCACTCCATCACCGCCGTCTACCCTGCGAACGGTAATTATAACGGCAGCACCTCCTCAACGCTGACCCAGACCGTGAACAAGGCCACGCCCACGGTCAGTTGGTCAAATCCCAGCGCCATTACCTACGGCACGGCGTTGAGTGGAACGCAATTGAACGCCACCGCCAGCGTTCAGGGAACTTTCGCTTACAGCCCTGCCTCCGGGACCGTCCTGGCTGCCGGATCGAGCAGCCTTTCGACCACTTTTACGCCCACGGATACGACGGATTACAACACCGCGACCGGCGGAGCCACTCTCACGGTGAATAAGGCCGGACTAACCGTGACCGCCAGCAGCGGTTCGATGGGTTATGGAGGAACACCACCCTCCATCAGTCCCAGCTACAGTGGATTTGTGAACGGCGATACGCCGAGCAGCCTGACCACTCAGCCCACCTGTACCACCGCCGCCACCAGTTCGAGTTCGGTAGCGGGCAGCCCTTATTCCAGCAGTTGCTCGGGTGCGGCCAGCAGTAATTACACCTTCACCTATCAAAACGGAAGCGTGACCGTCAACGCGGCGTCGCTCAGCATCACGTCGAGCAATGGTGCCATGACTTACGGCGGGAACGCGCCCACCATCACCCCCAGCTATAGCGGGTTTGTGAATGGCCAGACGGCGTCCAGTCTTACCACGCAGCCCACCTGCACCACGGCAGCCACGAACTCGAGTACCGTAGCGGGCAGTCCGTATTCCAGCAGTTGCTCCGGCGCGGTCAACAGCAATTATTCCATCGCTTACCACGCCGGCAGCGTGACCGTCAACGCGGCGGGGCTTACGGTTACCGCCAGCAGCGGTTCGATGAGCTACGGCGGGACCGTGCCCAGCATTACTCCCAGCTACAGCGGGTTTGTGCTTGCGCAGACCGCATCCAATCTCAATACTCAACCCAATTGCAGCACCACGGCCACGACTTCCAGTTCGGTGGGCTCGTATCCCAGCAGTTGTTCCGGCGCTGTCGATAGCAACTACTCGATCTCTTACGTCAGCGGCACGGTAACCGTTACCAACGCCAGCGTTCTGACCATTACAGCCGGTAACGCTTCCATGAATTACGGGGGCAACGTGCCCTCCATCACCCCCAGTTACAGCGGCTTTGTGAACGGCCAAGGGCCGTCCAACTTGACGACCCAGCCGACCTGTGGCACCACCGCCACCAGTTCGAGTTCGGCAGGCTCCTACACCAGCAGTTGCGCAGGGGCGGCGGACAACAATTACACCATCACCTACGTGAACGGGACTGTCACCGTCAATCACACCGGCAGTTCCGTTGCGGTTACCTCCAACAGTAATCCCTCCACATACGATGGGCTGGTGACGCTCACGGCCACCGTCAGCGGCAGCCCGGCGGGACCGGCGACTCCCAGCGGAACGGCGAACTTTTACAACGGATCGAACCTGATTGGCGAGAACGTCTCTCTTAGCGGCGGCGTGGCGACCCTCGCGCTCTCCACCCTCCCGGCCGGCTCGGATTCCATTACCGCAGCCTACAGCGGAGACGGCAACTACAACGGCAGCACGTCGTCGGTGCTGACCCAAACCGTGGCCAAGGCAAACACCACCGTCACGGTGACCGCCAGCCCCAGCCCTTCAACGTTCGCCAGTGCCGTGACCCTGACCGCCACGGTCACCCCCAACAACGCCACGGGCACGGTTACGTTTTATGATTTCGGTGGCACGGTGACGCTCGGCGCCGGCGCCGTGAGTAACGGCCAGGCTACGCTGACCATCACCACGCTCGCCTTGGGCATTCATTCCATCACTGCCACCTACAATGGGGACGCAAACACCTACGCCAGCAACCCGTCGGGGGCGCTATCGCAGACTGTGAACGAGCGTCCCATGACACTGCCCTCGTATTGCGCGCATTGAGGCTTGCAAGGGACGGCTCGCCGTCCCCATTAGGCGCGGGCCGCTGGCCCGCCGGGTAAGACAAGCACCACCTGGACACAGACCTGTGATTCTCCGTAGTTTTTGTACTGGAAGGTTTGAGACTCGGACTCAAGGATGGCCGCCATGCTGAACAAGTACCGTCTCCTCCGCAGCGCCCGGATTGCTCTCCTGCTTCTTCCTCTGCTGGCCTCGAGGGCCTTCGGGCAGATCACCAATGTGACGGACGACCAGTCCACGCCCACTCCCGGGGCCGGGCACGATTACATTCACCTGCTGAACGAAACGGTGAATCCCGCCAACGGCTCGCTGAGCATCCGCATCGGTGTCCCCACCGTCAAGGGCCGCGGCATCTCCTTGCCCTTCAGCTTTAATTACGATTCCAATGGCGTGAACCACCTCATTAATCCCCTGAGCATTTCTGACGCCTTGCCCAGCGACGGTTCGGTGGTTTACCAAACGCCCTGGACCTCTGACCTGTCTAACCTTTCCTCGGGAGGCTGGTCCTATGGCGTTCCCCAGTTGTCGTGGACTCCCGATCCGTACCCGGGGATTGTCCCAACGGGTTACTACCCGTGCCGATTTTCCACGAATTTCATGTTCCAGGATCCCGGCGGCGGGCGGCATGCTCTCGGTCTCTCCACCTTAAATAACCCTGACTCCCCCTGCCAACCTAGTAACACCGTTTCGCAGGGCAGCGACGATTATTACATAGCCAGCGTTATCTCCACGGGAGCCGTTTTGACGGCGGACGCTGACGGCACCGTCTACGACTTCACCCCCATCTATATCGACCCAGCCAACTATCAGCAGGGATGGGGGCTCGCCACACTTCCCAACTCCATTACCGACCGCAATGGCAACACTATTACCGCTAACTCCAATCTTCCTCAGTTGGGCCCAGGCGCGGGCGGGTTCACTTTCACGGAAACCGCCTCCGGCCGAAATCTGATTACCGCTTCCGGCTTTGGCGCGACGGGCAACACCGTTTCCGTCCCGGGCCTGGGGGACCAACCGCTTACCTATACGCTCACTTGGGGCTGGGTCGGGTCAAATTTTCAGGTGGGGAGCGAAATGCTCACGGACGCCATGTATATGTGCACGGGGATTCCCGCCGGTTCCCAAGGCTACAATGCCGTCACGTCCATTTCCCTTCCCAATGGCCAGCAATATCAGTTTCAGTATGACACCCAAAACCCCTCCCTCTACGACCAGCCGGGTCACGGCCCCTACGGTCTGATCAGCAAGATCACCTACCCCACGGGAGGCTATGTGAGTTATGTTTGGGGGGAAAACACGCTTGCCAATTACATCACAGGGGGTTGGTACTACAACAATGGCAACGGCTGGGTAATGCAAGGGCTCGGCTGTTCGTACCTCTATGGAGTTCCCGCCGTCACTGATCGCTATGTCAGCTACGATGGACAAACCGTCGCCCTGCATCAGCACTTCACTTATTCCACCAATTGGAACGCCGCTTATCAGGACACACAATGGAGCACCAAGGGGGCCACCGTGGTGTCCAACGACCTGCTGGGGAACACCTCTACCGAAACCGACTATGCCTACACGCCGGTTTATATCCCTTCCCAACCCATCCCTCCCGGCCAAGGACAATACAGCTTGGCGCAGGTTCCGGTGGAGAGCACGGTGACGACGCTCAACGCCGTAGGTGGCTCGCCGTTGCGTACCGTCACTAAGATTTGGGGCGATCAATATCTTATGACCGGCGAGCAGGTTGTGGACAACGGGGTGGTGACCTCCGACCAGCTTTTTGGCTACGGCTCGTTAGCCCAAATGACCGACAAGTACGAATGCGGCGCCGGACAGACCTGCTACAATAACTTGCCGAGTTCGTTCGCGCGTCACACCAACTATCACTATTACACGGTCCCCAATCGAAACTACGGCTACCCCACTGCCGACACGGGCCAGGGCATCTACGACCGCCCCGACACCGTCACCCTAACCGGCGTGATTTCTCCCAACAACTCCGGCACCGCCGCCCAGACGATTTACACCTACGACGGCAACGGCAACGCCATCTCTAAGACGGAGAAATGCCTGTATAATTGCAGTTCCGATCTGGTAACCGCCTATAGTTACGACAGCAACGACCACCAGTTGACCTCTGTGACCGACCCTCGTGGCAACACGACGCACTACAGCTACATGTGCTCGGACACCTACCTGTCGCAAATTAACTATCCCATGACTACGTCCAACGGCTGGTCGCACAGCGTGGGCTTTCAGTATGATTGCAACACTGGCCTGCTGACCCAATCCACGGACCAGAATGGGAAGCAAACCACCTACAGTTACACCGACACCCTGAACCGACTCACAAGTATTTCCTACCCCGATGGCGGGGAAACCACCAACATCTACACTGATTACTCGGGCACCGGCACGGCCACATCCACGGTGGAAACCGACAAGGTGATTGACAACAACGGGCACACACTGAAGACATATTCGATTCTCGACGGTCTGGGATTGGTGACGCAGGCGCAGACGGGCGACCAGCAGGGCAATGGCAACATCTGCGTGGACACGGCGTATGACGGATTTGAGAGGCCGCTGACAATATCGAATCCTCATTACAACTGTAGCTCCGGCGGCAATCCTCTTACGACTTACGCCTATGACGCGCTGGGGCGCACCACGTCGGTTTTGTATCCCGACGGCAAGTCCGCGACCACCAGCTACAACGGCCTCTCCTCGACCGTTACCGAGGCCAACGGCAACAGCCGGATTCTTACCGACGACGAACTGGGCCACCTGGTCTCCGTCACGGAGGACCCCAGTGGGCTGAATTATGTGACCAGCTACCCCTACTACAGCGCTATGGACGATCTGTTATCCGTCACCCAGGGCGTGCAATCGCGCAGTTTCAGCTATAATTCCTTGTCCTGGCTCACGCAGGCCAATAATCCTGAGAACGGTACCATCAATTACGGCTACGACGGCGACGGCAACGTGATCAGCAGACAGGATGCGCGGGGTACCACGGGCTATACCTACGACGAGTTGAACCGGGTGCTGACCAAGACTTACAATGACAACTCCACGCTGCGTGCGTGTTACGCTTATGATGGCCTGGGATGGAGCAGCCGTGTGAGATACGACGCGGAACTAATAATGCCGTGGGGCACCTGTCCGCGAGCTGGAGCATCCAACCCAACGGCACGGTGGTGGCCGCCAACGAGGATTACACCTTTGACTCCATGGGACGGGCTCGAGGCGGAGCGGCAATGCACTCCCTCCACCTGCGGCTCGAGCACCAGCTATCCGCTGACGGCGGCTTACAACCTGATCGGGAATGAAACCAGCTTGTCCGAATCCGGCGTGACTCGCACGACCACCTACGACTCCACCGACCGGTTGCTGAGCTTCGCCGCGAACCTGCCCAGCATGGGCAACACGAATTTGCTGACCAACCCATTTACAACGCCGTGGGACTGACCCAGGCAACGCTGGGGAGCGGCAGCGGCGCCCTGACCGAGACGCGGAGCTACAACGTTCGCACGTGGCTGCAAAATCTTTCGGTCGGCTCCGTGTACTCCTTCGGGCTCTCGTTTGACGGCAACGGCAACGTGCTGACCGCCAACGACCAGCGAGAACGGCAACTGGACTTATCAGTACGACACGTGAACCGGCTCGCAGTCGGCGTCCATGACGGGCAGAATTTCAGTTTCATATACACCTCGGATGGCTCGAACGGCCAGTTCGGGAATATGACGTGCTCAAACTCGGTGAACGGCGGCAAGCCGTGCACGCCGCCGGGCATGACCTTTAACGCCGCCAATAATCGGATTGCCGCCGACGGCCTGCACATCTACGACAACAACGTGAGCGGCGGGCCGGGCAACCTGACCGCGGACGGAACGCACGGCTACGTCTACGACCTGGAGAACCGCATCGCCTGCGTGGGCGTGGACATCAACGGGAACTGCACGACGACCTCGGCTTATTACTTTTACGATCCCCAGGGCCAGCGCGCCGGCAAGCAGCAAGGCCAGACCATGGAGGATTACGTTTACGATCTCGGGGGCCATCAGATTTCCGCGCATGACGCGAGCGCCAACCTGCTCCGCGCCGAGCTGTTCGGCGGGGGCCGCCACGTCGCTTCGTGGAACCCCAGCGCCAACTACGGCCCACTGTTCTTCAACCACGAGGATTGGCTGGGCACGCACCGCGTGCGCACCGACTCCACCGGCACCGCCCGTGAGTGGTGCTCCGATACGCCCTACGGAATGAATCTGGCCTGCTCCCCCGGTGACACCAGCCCCATGCACTTTACCGGGCTTCAGTACGATCCAGAGACAGGGATGTCTCACACCCTGCATCGCCAATTCCCGATGTACCTAGGGCGCTGGCTCACCGCGGACCCGGCCGGGCTCAAGGCGGTCCATTTTGAAGACCCGCAAACGTGGAATATCTACGCCTACGTTCGGAATAATCCGATCAGATTGACGGACCCCAGCGGGCTCGATACGTTTCTTGTCTTGTATACGACGGGCAATAGCGAAGGGCAAGCTGAAATTCAACGGGCTGCTGAGACGCGAGCGAGTGACATCGAGAGCAACAAGCATTTCAACTCCAAAAGAGATAGGGTGATCCTCCAAGGCGTTAAAACGCGTGACGATTTTGTCAATGCACTGAAGGTGGGTACTGAGGCGGCGAAGCAGTCCGGACCAATCCGTACACTTGATTTAATCTCGCATTCCGGTAAAGATGGTCCCGTCTTTCACGAGGACTCGGCGATTACCGAGCTCAATCCACATGGCGGAGTTCAACTCAGCACCGAGCAGGTTAAGAACTTGCCCCAGCTAAGCTGGGCGACTGCGGCCCATGCAACATTTGACGGCTGCAGAACCACTCAATTTGCATCTCAATTCGCACAGGATGAGCATGTCACCAGCTTCGGCAATCCAGGCTATGCGAATTTCTCATCATACAAATTTCAATTCTCTCCCGATGCGGGGGGTAGCCTATATTTGAAAAGCTTCTGGTTTGGTGGGGTGGACCTTGGCCGATTTAATCCGTCGCACGAGGATGAATACGATGCGAAATAAACAAGCGGTCATAATCGCTGTGGTGTCAACGCTTCTGCTAGCCCTCCTTGGTGCGGTCGTCGTAGGTCGCCGGCCCGTTTTGTTTCGTGTGCGGGGAAACGTGGATCAGCAACACCCATTTTATGTTTTGAATCCTCTGCGCGATCGCGGCCCAGAACGGGAACCAGAAGCCATTTTGAAGGAGGTCAGCGAAGGCCGTTGTCAAACCATGGCGATGCGAATGATCGGCAAACCAGATCCGCTATGTGCCCGCGATACCGAGTTGCGTATTGTGTCATGGCGATTACGCGCCCGCGAGGACAAGACTCGCAATGATGTTCGGCTTTTGTTCGACGTAAAAAGAGACTTCGGCCCCGGGGGACTCGACTGGGACCCCTATTGGTTCGACGTTCGGCGCTCTCCGGATGGAAAATGGAGAGTTGTAAGTTTGGAGCGGTGGTTCTGAAACCGCGGGCAGGCTGGCGCATAGCGAAGCTGTGCGACCGTGGCGCAGCCAGCATAGCCCCGCAATCTTGTGCAATCGAACAGGGGAAATCGCAGAGCCCATAAGGCGTGGCTCTGCGCCAGCCCGCCCATTGTGAGAAGCCAATGGGTGAAGAGAAGGGCATAGGCCATCACTATCCAGATCGGCATTCAGACGGGGGCTCAAAAATGTGTCTAGTGCATGATGCATGTCACGGCGAATTGCATATCAAGTAGCGTGCGGAGGGCTCATGAGCAGGGAAGACAAGCGTCAGCAGGCTCTGAATGACATCCGAGAGCATATTGCTAAATATGGGTTCCACATTTACGTCGTGACGGGCGGAGGAAAGCTTCATTTCGGCTACACAATAGGGTTGACCGAATCACTTGGAGCGGAACTAATCTTGCCGGGCACGTATTTCTACGAGCTAGACGAGATTTCCAAAGTGGTTGACAGTGTCGTGGGCAAGCTGTCAGCGCCGGTCGCTTGGAATGCTGTGTCGGTTGAAGCTGATCCTTGGGGCACCTTTGACCTCGGTCAGGTGCATGAGAGTTGGGCAAGGACCCTCATGTTGGGAGCCTTCGACTATTATCCCGGAAAAACTATCAAAGCTTATCAAATCGTACCCGATCAGTCGCACTGGACGATTGACGTCCCGGATCTTTCGCGACCATGGGGCCAGCCTCAGGCGCCTGGCTGGCGTTGGTTGAAGGAAGAATGGACGTTTCCGGTGCCAAAAGATTCTATGGCACTCACCGATCTTGGCGTGCTGCGCGGAAAACGAATTACTGAAGTCATGCGCTGGGAGGAAGATCAGTGGGAAATCTTCTCGGAGTGCGTCCAGGACATACCAGAATCAGAGCGGAGGGCTGTCCCGCTTAGCCTCCTCCTGCAAGCGGATGAGTCCCTGCTCCCTGCCGTTAATCTGCGGGTTGAGACCGGTTTCTGGCGCGACAAAGAAGAATTGGAATGGCATCCTTGGGGCAAAGAGGCCACAGAGGCGCGATGAAGCTGGGAGGACGTGGACAGGCACGATATTTCTTATTTTTTGGGGAGGGCCAGACGGAGGTGCGCCCATGCGATTCAGTGAAAGCGAAATTGTCGAGGACATGCTGGAGCACATTCGGCAAGCGGGGGGAGAATTCCGCGAGTGGCGGGTGGGAACGGCCACAAATGCAGTGGCCAGTGGTCAGTTGTCAGTGGTTAGGAAGCGGGGTAGCGCAGAGGTAGCGTAGTCCAGCTTCCTCTGCGGTTCTTAACATGGGAATATAAACCATGTTAGTAACATTCAATCGCGAAATAGCGTGGACGGAGAAGAGCCGCAGAGGAAAACCGGGGACGCTCACGGCACTTTCTGGTATTGGAGTGAACCCCAAAAATGAGACACGGAAATTAGGGACACGTTTGGTTTAGGGGCGGAAAAGGGGTCAGTTCGGGAGCCACGTACCGTTTCCTGATGTCAGCAAGAAAGGGTGCAACGATGCGATTCAGTGAAAGCGAAATTGTCGAGGACATGCTGGAGCACATTCGGCAAGCGGGGGGAGAATTCCGCGAGTGGCGGGTGGGGACGGCCACAAATGCAGTGGTCAGCAGGGTAGCGCATCTCGCCGTTCAGAGACTCTGCGGCTTTTCATGCCATCGCGCGACCGTCGGGGGTATAATCCGCGGGCATGTCACGGCTGCGGCGGTTGGTTTTGTGCGATCGGTTCTTCTTTTTGAGCTGCCGGGTACTTCCGAGTCGGACCCACCTGAGCGAACACGAGTTTGGGATTCTCGCGCGGGTGATAAGGGAACGCCGCGCGGAGCATGGATTCCTGCTGACGGCATGGGTGTTTGTGCCCGATCACTGGCACGACATCATCTACCGGAAGATTGGAAGTGGTCGAGCGTGCACGACTACACGGCAACGCGGCAAGCTCCGGCGGGGGCGGGGAGTCCGATCCCGGTGGATCGGATTAACCTACCCGCCGACCCACGCACCAGAATATGAGGAACCGCGAGGGGTCGATCCGGTCAGAGCGAGGAAAGCAGAAGGGCCGCAGAGTCTCTGAAAAGCCGAGACTCTGCGCTACCCCGCTGAAGCCTTCAAAAGAAGAGTCAATCAGGAACGAAGGGAGTTCCAGCGGCAGCAACGACGGGAGCAGAGACGCCATGAGTAACCTGGACATTAGATGCAGGATGACATTTGTCGCGGTGGCATTCTTGCTCGATTTGTACTCTACTCCGCACCTTTTTGGGCAAGCGTCACCCATCCCGGGTCGAGACTCGGTTCTGAACAGTGTGTCCGAACAGCTGCGGACGCAATTCGGCACGCTTCGATTTCATCGCGAGGAGGGATTTGAAGATCAGTTCTTGCCGAACGTGCCCTCCACGACAGAGCTTGAGCTTGCGCCGCATTTTTATAAAATTGAGATGCCGCGATTCGATCATGCGAGTGGATCGGCATTGGTGCACTCGGGCAACGGGGGGCTTCCTACGATGTATGTTGGAACGTCCGCAGATGAGCGGAAGGTATATAGACTATATGGTTTCACCGACCCTGAGGTGGAATTCAATCGCCTGGTCGGCGACATACCCTTCAAAAAAATCGGAGGGACGTCGGATGCCGAAACAAGGGGGTTGCTGTGCGCCGAAATTGTTTACGGCCTGTCTGACCGCTGGTGGGTAGCCGACCCGTCGAATGCCAAACTACAAGCGGCAGAGCACTTTTTTGCCCTGGGGCACGAGGATGGCCTTTTGCTTGGGCAACGGTGGTGGGGGGCGATCAAGGGGAACCGTAGCGCGCTTTCAATCAATACGACAAGAAAAGAGGGCGATGAATTCGTGGTCAATCTGCCGGTTTTCTGGGCACCGCTGGAAGGGGCAAGCGCGCCGAAGATACAGATCTACCGTATCGAAGTCAGCGACGCGGGAGCCTGCCATATGAATCCCAAGCCATTTCAAGTTCTGGAATGAGGGGAACAATCAAATGGTGTCAGGCAGGCTGGCGCACAGCGTTAGCTGGGGGGAGAAAGGTGAGGTACCTTTAAAGATGGTTTCTGACATCCTTTCCTCCCGGGTGGGGTGCCAGGGGAAAAGGGGTCAGGCAGGGGAAAAGCGGTCAGGAGCCTTTTATTCTTGGTTCGAGAGCCACGTACCGTTTCCTGATGTCAGCAAGAGAGGGTGCAACGATGCGATTCAGTGAAAGCGAAATTGTTGAGGACATGCTGGAGCACATTCGGCAGGCGGGGGGAGAATTCCGCGAGTGGCGGGTGGGGACGGCCACAAATGCAGTGGCCAGTGGTCAGTTGTCGGTGGTTAGGAAACAGGCGGCTGATGGGCCGCTAGGCGGCGGACAGGCAGAAACCAGACTGCTCTGCCGCGAGGCCTACACCACCTTCGCCGCGGAGGAAGTCGTCGAGCGCCTGGCCGGCTTCGGCCTGCAACGCGAGCGCGCCACAACCTCCAACGCAGTCGCCACCGCCCATTCCGGCAAAACCGTCTTCGTCTACCGCCCGGTGGAGTTCAAGAAAGCAGAAGGCAGCCGGCAGAAGACAGAAAGCTGCAAACAATCGGCGGCGGCGTAGCGCGTCGAAAACACGCCCAGCATCGTCAAAGCGGCGGGCTTCGGCGATCGCCGCGAGGCCACGCCGGAAGAACGGTAGGCAGCAGGCGGCGCTGACCAACGGAAGCACTTCTCGGCATCTATGATGGGTGATTTTCGGTCAGAAGGTGAAGGGCCCGGCAGGTGCCGGCCTGATTCGGGGCCGCACCGCCAGCTACCAGCCGGCGCCGGAGCCGGCAAGATGGCGGCGCTACGCCCAAATTGGGACAACACCTAAGTACCACGCCGCTATTCTTCCAGGCGGGCAATGATGTAGCTTTGCAGATCGCGTTCGTCGCGCTCGTTGAGTTTCATGAATTTGATGCCCATGGAGCCGGGCGAATCCTCGCGAACCACCGTGGCGCGCGTCTTGATGGCGTGGGCGGTGTTGGGCAGATTGAAGGCCACCTCCACTTCCTGTCCGAGGGCCAACCCGCCCACCGCCGACAGCATCATGCCACCCTCGCTGATGTTCTCACTCAGGGAGCGAAACCGCTTGGGCGGCGCCGTCCCCGCCGTGCAATCCACTTCCGTGCGGTATGAGAGCCGTGCGTAGCGGTACTTTTCCCTGGTCATGGCTCCGCGCGTGGCCCCCATCAGTTTGTAAACGCGTTCGCGGGTGAAGGGCTTGCCGAGGAAAAAGTTGGCGCCGGAATCGAAACCTTTGCGCATGGTTTCAGCGTCGTCCATTCCGGTGAGGAGAACGATGGGGACGCGGTAGTTGAGCTTGGAAAGGCGCGCCTGCTTGGTGAGGGTAAAGCCATCGACATGGGGCATGACGACGTCAACAAACAGCCCGTCAACCTTCTCGCTCTTCAACCGCTCCAGGGCCTTCCGGCTGTCCGCCATTTCCACTACTTCGCAGCCCATGGTTTCAAGCTGCTTCTTGAGCACTATCAGAACGCCGGGTTCATCGTCCACCGCCATCACTCGGAGTTTCACTTTGTCTCCTTCATCGGGCTTGCGCCGCCAAGTCCAGCGGGCTGTTCGTCCCGGCGTTTCCTCCTTTCAAGGACAATTCGTCAATCGGTCGCCGCTTCCTGTCCGCCGGAATCCGGCTAGCGTCGGTGCGGATTTTCACCCACGTTTCTTCCGGGATGGAGAGGAACACGGCGACAACCTGGGGATCAAACTGCCTTCCGGACTCGCGCTCGATCTCGGCGCGGGCAACGGAGTAAGGCCGACCACGCCGGTAGGGGCGATCGGACATCATGGCGTCCATGGTATCCGCGATGGCGAAAATTCGAGCCCCCAGCGGGATCTCCTCGCCTTTTAGTCCTTGCGGGTATCCGCCGCCGTTAAAGCACTCCTGGTGAGTGAAAACGATCTGGGCAGCTTCGGACAAAAACGCCACCCGGCTCGCAAGTTCGTACCCAATGTTCACATGCTTCTGCATGATCGTGGTCTCTTCCGGGGTCAGCTTTCCCGGCTTGAGGAGTATGGAATCCGGTATCCCGATCTTGCCAATGTCGTGCAGGTAGGCTCCCCGCTCCAGTTGTTTCAGATCGTCGTCGGTGAAATTGAGCCGCTTGGCCATTTCCAGGGAATAGAGGGTGACGCGCCGGGAGTGGCCCGCCGTGTCGTTGTCACGAAGGTCCAGCGCTGCTGCCAAAGCTTCCAGGGTTTCGTCGTAGGTCATCTCGATCCTTTGCATGGCGGCTTGGAGCTGCTTCGTCCGCTGCTCGACCATCTTCTCCAGATGCAGGCGATACTCGGTCAATTCTGCTTCCATGCGCTTCATTTCCAGTGCCCGCCGCAAACTTACCACCACGGCTTCCATCTGGAAGGGCTTCAGCAGATAGTCCGCCGCTCCCTGCTTCATGGCAGTGACGCCCACCGAGACATCACTGACGCCTGTGGCCATTAAAAATGCCGTGTGAGGGACAATGCGCCGCGTCGCCGCGAGGAGCTCCAAGCCGGAAATTCCCGGCATGTTGAGGTCAGATATGATCGCGTCAAACTTATCCTTCTCGAGTATCTTGAGGGCGTCTTCACCGCTTGTGCAGGCCTTGGTTGAAAACCCGGCGAACTTAAGCTTGGTGGTGAGCAGGTCGCAGATTGTTGGATCGTCATCTACCACTAAGACACGGAATTGAGGTTTTGAGTCCATAGTGAGTTCGCCTCTCAGCTACTTCCAGTCCGCAACCCGTTCGCCTCTTACGCAGCGTTGAAGTCTTTTACATGAGCCTAGCACAGGGAAAAAGGGGGAAGCAAGTCAATATTGGGTAACCGTCCTGCTGAGAATTCGAAGCACAATACTAATTTTGCCCGAATTTCTCGAGCCCAAGCGCCTGTTTTTTTGCTGCCAGAGGAAAGACGTCGGCACTCGAAACCGGTCCGATTGCTTAAACCCAGGGCGACGAATTCAGACATCGTGTCTCTACATGTGGGAGGCAACCGTACGGCTTCGGCGGCTATCACGACCATTCTCAGGATTTGGGCAGGGGACAGCAGAGAAGCAATGTAGAACGGTGGTGCGCATTGCCTTACGGCAAGGGGGTCAACACTCTTGCCGTTTCCCTCGCCACCATCAATTCCTCGTTTGTATAGACCACCACGACTACCACCCGCGAACACGGCCTCGAGATGATCCGGTCCCCCTGAGCAGGGGTGTGGTTGGCCGTCAGGTTGAGATGAACGCCCAAATGCTCCAGCCCCTCACATACCTGCTGGCGCACTTTCCAGGAGTTCTCTCCGATGCCGCCGGCAAAGGCCAGTGCGTCGAGCCCGCCGAGGGCGGCCGCGTAACCGCCGACGTACTTCTTGATCTCATATACAAACGCCGCAATGGCCAGCGCGGCGCGGGCGTTCCCCTCCTCCGCGGCCTTTTCCAGATCGCGAAGGTCGTTGCTGATGCCGGAGATGCCCAGCAACCCGCTCTTCTTACAGAGCAACTCCCGGACTTGCGGGAATGTAAGCCCGTCTTTTTCCATGACGTGTAGGACGGCAAACGGGTCCAGGTCACCCGAGCGGGAAGACTGTTCCAACCCGGACTGCGGCGAGAAGCCCAGGCTGGTGTCGATCGACTTGCCGCCAAGAATCGCCGCGATCGACGAGCTTCCACCCAAGTGGCAGGACACCAGACGCAGGCCATCGGGCAATCGGCAGATCAGGTCCGGAACTCGTTGGGAAATATAGCGGTGCGACGAACCGTGGAATCCATAGCGGCGAATGCCATGTCTCTCTCGCCACTCGTGCGGAACGCCGTAAACACTGGCATAGTCGGGCATCGTGGCATGGAACCCGGTCTCAAACACTGCCACCATAGGCACGCCCGGCAGCGCTTCGCGAAAAATCTTAATCGCCTGGATGTAAACGGGGTTGTGCACAGGGGCTACCGGAACAAATTCCTGCATGGCTGCCAGCAAGTCGTCATCAATGAGAAAGCTTCCGCAGAACCGTGGACCTCCATGCACGGCCTTGAAGCCGACGGCCGCGATTCCGCTGTCTGCACCCACCCCGTGGCCGGTCCTGGCGAGCCGCTCAAGCAGGAGATGCACGGCGGCCCGGTGGTCGGGGACGTGCGCAGCGCTCCGGACCTCCTGCGGGCTTCCAGCCTCCCAGCCGACAATCTGTGATTCCGCGCCGCCGATGCGGTCGATCTTGCCGCGCGCCAACACGCTCTCATTCCCGGTCTCAAGTAGCTGATACTTCAGCGACGTGGACCCAAGATTCGGAATCAGAACTCTCACCACAATCCTCCCCGTGGCGCCAAGCTCGGGTGAACGGCGAGCGGCGGCCTAATCGCATTTCAGCGCTTGCGCAGCGGATGGCCCTGCCACGTTGGCACACACCGGTGCGATTTAACCGGTGCCTGTCGCGCAGGACGAGCAGGACGATTGCCAGAGGACAAACAATTTAAGAATGAATCGAAAGTGGCCTCCCGACACAAAGTCACGGGGACGAGGCGATGGGGAGAAGGATTTCCGGAGAGTTTGCCGGCGCTTGTACCAAGACGTCGCTACTCCCTGTAGGGGCGAGAATGCGCGCCCAGATGAATCCGCAAAAGCCACTCACCCGCACATCCGTTGCCTCCAACTTCGTGGCATGGACGGAGATGGCAGCGGCAATTTCGCAGGGATCGGAGATGTCGTTGGCCAGAACGTCCACCGGTGCGTGCCGGCTGCTTAACTCCTTTAGCGCCTGGAGCAAGTGCGATTGTAAAGCCAGACACGGTTCGGTATGACACTGCAGCATCTTCTCCAGCGCATAGAGGGCGGAGTGCTTGACGCGATCGATGAAGGCAACGTAGAGCATTTGGCTATTGGGGAGGTAGTGCACGGGGACCATTTCCGCAGCCTCCAGAAGCGGATAGGGCACCAGATCGGCATACTCCAAGTACCGGCGGCTTTGGTTAAGGGGAAAGACCGGAATGGACCACTGCAAACCGAGCATCTGGGTCACCTGCTCTTCATTGACGGCTCCGATGTGGCGCAGCCACTCTCCCACCTTTCCGCTGCCGGAGTCCTTCTGGGCTTTCAACGCCTGTTTAAGCTGATCATTATCTACAAAGCCCCGTTCGAGCATCAGCAGACCGAGGGGAACCCGATGGGTCTTCGCGGTCGGCTGCGCCGTTCCCGGAAGCACCTGACCGATGGCGAACGCCAAAGCCTGCTCAAAGCAGGCAAGGCTACAGTACCAGTGGCCATCAAGGGAATATCCGCGCCCCGGCTCAAGCCATGTCCGCCATAGCCGCCGGCGGCGGGAGCAGGCCGGCGATTCGCATCGTCGCAGAAAGCGCTCAGGTTTCGTTAATGCCATTCGACCAACCGTTTATCGGCTCAGGCTCGCAGAGATTCAATTCGCTCCATGGGGCTTACAATCTCAGTCACGCGCAGTCCGTAGCTACCGTTGACCACCACCACCTCCCCGCGGGCAATCACCTTCTTTCCCACCAGAAGTTCCACGGGCTCCTGAACGTTTTGATTGAGCTCCACGACCGAGCCGGCGCTCAGGTCCAGAATGTCGTGCAGCACCATTTGGCGTTCACCAAAGCGCAGCGTCACATCCAATTCCACATCCATCAACAGTTCCAGCTTGGGGTCGCGTGCCTTGGCCGACGGCGCGGCGCGCGGGGTGGGGGGTGGCAGTTGCAGGGGTTGGGCGGCAGGGGCCGGGGGACTCAGTGCTGCCATCAATCCCGAACCGATCTCCGCCGCGATGGCGAGATTGGCAAGACCCGGGCTTGTCCACTGCAGACCGGCCTGCGCGGCCGATGGGCCGGGAAAGGGACCGATTCCAACCCACTTGAAGTTGACTTCGCCGCCCGCCAGGGTCTTCAGCGATGAGGCGGCCGAGCCCGCGAACTGGCGAAACAGCTCACTCACGGCGTCGCGATGGTCGTCGCTCAGCTTCGAACTGCCATCCTCCGGCTCGGCCAGCAGCAACTGGGCCAGGCGCACCGCGTCTTTGTTCGACAGAATAAAGCCCTGATTGCCCGTCAGGCTCTGGGCCGCTTCAAACTGAATGCTGATGCTGTTTTCTTTCAGGGATGCAAGCAGGTCCTTCGTCGCTGGGGAAGAAAGTTGCTGCCACGCATGGGGAGCGCCGGCCACTTCCTGGAGGACTCGGCTGATGCTCGTACCCCACGCTTGCAGATACGCCGCCACCTTCGAACTCGGGCTGCTCTGATCTTCCGTGCTCATGGGGCCTCCTTTCGCACCGGGTCGAAGGAGCGCACGCGCTCCGCCACCTGGGCGGCGCGACGGCTTCCCGTCCGCACCGGGCGCGCCGTGAACAATTCCTTGCCGCTCACCAGAAAATGGGCCGCTTCTCCCACGGAGTAGTTCAATTTCAAGACGTCGCCGCGCTCCAACGCCAGAATGGCGGCGACGCGCACGCGCTGCTCCGGCAGAACCAACTGGATGGGAAACACGCAACGCTCAACGCGGCGCCGCATTTGCGAAGTGCTGTCCGCCGTGCCGCGCTGCTTCCGGTAGGAGGCCTGTTGAGTGAGCTTCCGCAACAATCCATTGGAAATTGCCGCCGGAAGAGCAATGTTCAACATTCCCCGCGCCTCGGGCATGCGGATTTCAAAACTCAGGGAGAGGATCTTCTCGCTGGGCGGCAGAAGGCGGGTAATGTCCGCCTGCCGCAGCCGCATCTCAAACTCGAACTGCACCTCAAGCACGGTATGCCAGGTGTTCTCCAATTCGCGTCCGATGATTCGCACCACGCTTTCAAGTATCTGCTCTTCGATTTCGGTGATCTCCCGCACCGTCGGTTCAACCCGGCCTGCACCTCCGAGCAGCACGTCAATAATGGGAAACGCCAGGGGCAAATCGATCTCGATCGCCGCCGAAACCCCCATGGGGCGAATCGACATGGAAACCAGGTACGTCACTTCCGGAATGCGTTGCAGGAACTCGCCGTAATTCAGTTGTTCCGCGGATACCAGATTGACCTCGAACGCCAGCCGCAGATAGGCGCCGAGCGAGTGGGTGAGGTTGCGGGCAAAGAGTTCGTGCAACTGGCTGACGGACCGGAGTTGCTCCTTGGAGATGCGCGCCGACTGCCGAAAATTGCACTCGGTCAGCGTGCGTTCCGCCGAGGGGGCCTTCGGCGCCTCGGCGGCGCGCCCTTGTGCCGCCCGGAAGAGAGCGTCAATTTCCTCTTGGGTTAGAATCTTCTCCATGACGACTCCATCGAGTTGGCTTCCGGCGGTGGCAGACTGTCGATCGGCCGGCGCGAAGGCTCCAGCAATGTCCGCACGCGCGCACGCAAACGCACCAGGGCCGCAGAGTGGATTTGCGAAACCCGGGCTTCGCCAACTCCCAGTACTGCCCCAACCTCTTTCATCGTGAGCTCTTCAAAGTAGTAAAGGGAAAGAACCTGCCGCTCGCGGGGCTGGAGTTCCCCCACGGCGCACGACAGAATATCGCGAAGCTCCCCTTCCAGGCATCGTGCGAAGGGTTCCTGTTCAGTTCCTTCCGTGGGTGCCGCCAGACTTTCCCGCTCCTGGCCCGATTCCGTGAACTCATCCTGCAAACTTCCCAGGTCAAGGCCGCGCAGATCGCTCAATAGGCGCTGCAACTCGTGCAATTCCATCCCCAGTTCGATCGCCAATTCGGGTTCGGTAGCGGGCCGCCCAAACTGCGCTCGCAGCCGTTGGTGCGCCTGCTCGAGTTGGCGCGCCTTCTTGCGCAAGGGGCGCGGACTCCAGTCAAGATCGCGCAGGCTGTCGAGAATCGCTCCTTGAATCCGGTGCTTGGCATACGTCTTGAGTTCGACGTTCTTACTCGGATCGAATTTGTGCAGCGCTTCCATCAGCCCCAGAATGCCCGCCTGGACGAGGTCGTCGAAAGGAATGTGCGCCGGCAGGCGATCATGAATCCGGCGCGCGATGTATCGCACCTGCGGCAGTTGCTCCAGCAACAACCGCTCCTGCTCGCCGGCTTCCAGTTGGGAAACGCGCTCATAAGCCTTCTTCGCTTCATTCATGGTCCTCATCCTTTCTTTGCGTCGAGCCATCGGTCCTTGCCGCACCGACGGGTCGGAGTCCTTCCGGGTACGGAGCCTCGTCAGGTCATCACTGCACCACCCCCAGGGATTGAATCGATATGGCGGCGGGAATCTCCGCCGGCGACAGCACCACCACGCGAGGCAAAAAGGGCTCCATCAGGCGCCGCAGATGAAAGCGCGTCGGGCTGCTGCAAAGGACGATGGGAGAAGGAACGGACAGCGGTTCACCCAGCAACTTCTTCATGCCCTCCAGCACTCGGCGGATCAGCGACGGTTGCAGAGCGTTGGACGCACGATTGGCCGCCTGCGGGTCCAGCACTTGCGCGAGCTGTTCCTCGACGGCCGAATCAAGCTGGATGACGGTGAGTTTGCCATCGTCGCCGAGCAGGGGCTGAACCAGGGCGCGGCCCAGAGCCTGCCGAACGGCCTCCACCAGTAGAACCGGGTTCTTACTCGTGCCGGCGATGTCCAGAAGGGTCTCGAGAATCGTCACCAGATCGCGGATGGAGACCTGCTCCCGCAACAGTTGTTGCAGCACCTTTTGAACTTCGCCCAGGCTAAGCAGCTTGGGAACGAGTTCCTCAATCAATTTGGGTTGAGACTCGGCATGGGCGTCGAGCAAACGCTTGGTTTCCTGCCGGGTCAGCAGCAGGTGCGCGTGTTGCTTGATGATTTCCGCCAGGTGCGTGGCCAGCACGGAAGTCTGGTCAACCACGGCGTAGCCCGCTGCCAGGGCGCGGTCGCGAAGATTGGGTGCGATCCACTTGGCAGGTACATTGAAGGCCGGCTCCCGCGTTTCACGCCCTTCCAAAGGCTGGGCGGTCGCCTCCGAACTGATTGCCAACAGGCCTTCCTGGGCCATTTCCCAGCGCGCGATCTCCACCCCGCGCAAGCGGACTACGTATTCGCGCGGTTTCAGTTGCACGTTATCGGTAATGTGAACGGGTGGAACGATGAAGCCCAGTTGCAGGGCCAGGTGCTTGCGCAGGGCACGAATGCGCGTCAACAACTGCCCGCCCTGCGCCTGGTCAACCATGGCCACCAATCCATATCCCACTTCCAGGCTGAGGTCGTCCAGCCGCAGCAGGGTCTCCAGTTGTTCCTGGGGCTTCTCGGGCGGAAGCGCGGAGGGAGTGACCGCCTCGTCCGGCTTAACCGCTTTTGCCCGCTGGGCGCGGCGGGCCACCCACGCGAGCAATCCGGACATCAGGAAGAATGGAATCTTGGGCAGACCCGGAATCAGCGCCAGCGTGCCCATCACCCCGGAGACAATCCACAACGGTTCGCTGCGAGGGAGAAGCTGACGGGTGAGGTCAGAGCCCAGGGTTGACTCCGAGGACGCCCGCGTGGCCACCATCGCTCCGGCTACCGAAACCAGCAGCGAAGGGATCATGGTTACCAGTCCGTCGCCCACGGTGAGGATGGTGTAGGTCTTCAGGGCTTCGGTGAGCTGTACTCCGTGGTAGAAGACTCCAATCAAAAAGCCGGCGACGATGTTGATGGCGGTGATGAGGACGGTGGCCAAAGCGTCGCGCTGACTGAAGCGGGCGGCGCCGTCCATGGCGCCGTAGAACTCGGCCTCGCGGCCCACCTGCTCGCGGCGTGCGCGCGCCTGCGCCTCGTCGATCAGTCCTGCGCCCAGGTCCGCGTCGATGGCCATCTGCTTGCCGGGCAGAGCATCCAGAGTGAAGCGTGCCGTCACTTCCGCGATGCGGACGGCGCCGTGGTTGATCACCAGATACTGGATGGCGATCAAGGCGACGAAGAGGACGAAGCCAACAATGTAATTGCCCCCCACCACAAACTGCCCGAAGGCGCCAATCACATGTCCCGCCGCCGCCGCGCCCTCATTGCCGTGCAACAGAATGCGCCGGCTGCTCGCCAGCCCCAGCGACAGCCGGAACAAGGTCAGTAGCAGGAGCAAAGACGGGAATACGGAGAACTGCACCGGGCGCGTGATGTACATGGCCACCAGCAAGACCAACACGGACGCCGTCAGACTGGCCGACAAAAGCACGTCGAGCAGAAACGGCGGAATGGGGACCAACATCACGAAGACCAGGGCCACCGCCACCAGGGGAATGATCCAGTCCAGTGACTTTCCCTTGTTCGTCTCAGCCGGTTTGGGGGGCGGGGGTTTCATGGTCGCTACCTAAGAGACATGGCGCGCCTCGCTAGCGGGCGGCCGAACGGTTTCCTCCTTGCGCGGCCGCCGGATTCGCCAGCCGCTGCGTGCGATAAATGAAAGCGAGGATCTCGGCGACCGCCGTATACAATTTCGCGGGGATCGCCTGGCCGACTTCCGCGGCGCGATAGAGAGCCTGCGCCAGCGGCGGGTTCTCCACGATCGGGATGCCATGCCAGCGCGCTTCCTGCTTGATCTTTTGCGCCAGCAGATTGCGCCCCTTGGCCACCACCACCGGAGCGGCCGTAATTTCCGGCTGGTACTCGAGGGCCACGGCATACTCGTTGGGGTTGGTCACCACCACGGTGGCGCGGGCCACGTCGCGCAGCATCCGGCGGCGGCGCATGTCCCTCTGCAGCCGGCGAATGCGCCCGCGAACGGCCGGGTGGCCTTCCGTTTCCTTGAAGTCTTCCCGCACTTCCTGGCGCGTCATACGGATCTGCCGCTCGAAATTCATGCGCGAAATCAACACGTCGAAGCCCGACCACAAGACGAAAACCAGGCTGCCCTTCCAGGCGATTTCGAACACGCGGTCAAGCATCCACATCGTCGATGTCCGCACGCCCACGCGGCTCATTTGCAGCATCGCTCCCCAGTCGCGGGCCATCATGGACAACGCGATGTAGAGCACGAACGACGAGGGAATCAGCGACTTCATCAAGCCTTGCAGCCCGCTGAGCGAGAACAGCTTCCCCAGGTTGTTGGCGGGATTGAGGCGCTGCGGCTTGGGCGCCAGCGCCCCCGGGGCGGCCACAAATCCCCCCAGCGCAAAACTCCCGGCCAGCGCCACCAGCCAGATCAGCGCCAGGCTGGGCGCCGCCCAGATGCAGACCCGCCATGCCACCCAGTTGAGCACCGGCGTGCCTTCCGCCATATCACTGTGGATGGCGGAGTTCAGGGTTTGCTCCAGCAGGTTGCGCCAGTCGTTCTTCCAGTTCTGCGGGTAGCACCACACAAACAGCACCAGCGTCATGAGCGCCAGCGCCGCCGAGAGTTCCCGGCTGCGCGGAACCTCGCCCTCGCGGCGGGCGCGTTGCCGTCGTCGTGGTGTTGCTTGTTCAGTGCGACTTTCGTCAGCCACAGCCAACCCTCAATCGTCAATGCGCCAGATGCATCAGTTGCTCGCTGGTCGCCAGCGCCTCGCCGAAATAGCGTTCGAGCACCAAAGGCCAGTAGCGCAGCGTCCCCATCACCACCAGAAAAGCCACCATGGTCTTCACCGATATCCCCACGAACAGCACGGGAAGTTGCGGTGAAGCCCGGCCCACAAAACCGAGCGCCACATCGGTGAGCATGGTGGCCAGCAGAGCGGGAATGGCAATCTGCACGGCAATGATCAGCATGCCCCCGGCCGCCCGCCAGAGTTGCCCGGCCATGGCCGGCGTGGCCACGACCAAACCGGGGGGACAGTACTCAAAGCTCTTAGCCAACCCCCGCAGCAGCCAATGGTGAACGTTCAACTGAAGAAAAATCAGCAGCGCCAACACCTGATAGAAATTGGCCAGTATCGGTGTTTCCGCGTCGGACATCGGATTGATCAGGTTGGCCAGCGAATGACCCACCTGGAAGCCCACCACCTGGCCCGCCAATTCCACTCCCTCAAACACAAACTGCAGGGTGATGCCCATGAACAGACCCACCAGGAATTCACCACCCGCCACCTTCCACAACATCGCGCCGGCAAGTGGCGGCAAATCCATTCCCACCACCGGGTAGAGCAGCGCCGTCAAAACCACCGCGAAACCCGCCTTGATGCGCGGGGCAATCGTCAGGCTGCCGAAAAAGGGAGCGAACACCAGCAGCGCGGTCACCCGCGCGCCCACGGTCAGCAAGCGTTCAATCACCAGTTCCAATCCCGAACTCACGTTTCGCTCCTCATGCCTTACCCCAGGCAACGATGGAAATCGGCAAATAGCTGCACGGTGAAGCTCATCAGCTTGCGCAGCATCCACGGCATCATCACGAACGTAGCGATGGCCACCACAGCGATTCTTGGCACTGTGGCCACGGTGTGCTCCTGGATCGACGTCATGACCTGGGCAATGTTGATCAGCAGGCTCACCACCGTGGCCGCGGCGAGGATCGGCAGGGCCAACAGCAGCGCCGTCAGGAGAGTCTCGCGACCGAGTTGGACGACGATTTCAGGAGACACAGGAAACCTCCAAAGTGGTTAGTGGCTAGTGGTCAGTGGTTAGCCGAGCCTCGACTTTTCGCCGTAAGGCGGAGAGCATTTTCTGTAGTTCGGCAACCAGCGTGACGCTTTGGTTCACGTCGAGGTCCTGGGGATATCCCAGTTCGACGGCGAGAGTGAGTTGCGTGTCCAATTCCGCCAGAGAACCCTTGGCGTGCGACAAGTACTGAACGAACTCTCTTCTTCCGTGGCGGGCCTGACCTTCCGCAATATTCGAGGGAACCGAAACCGCAGCCCGCCGCATCTGAATCGTCAGCCCGAAACTCTCGTTGGGCGGGAAGGAACAGGTCAAGGAGTAGATTTGTTTCGCCAGTACCATGCCCTTCTGCCAGACCAACAGGTCACGGTAGCTGTTGATCTTGTTCTGCTGAATCACTTGTTCCTCCGGCAGACCCAATTCCAGGCGCGCCCCTTTGGGAGACTGACTTACCACTAACCACTGGCCACTAACCACTAGCCACTAGCCACTGCTTTAGTAAAAGCTCTTCATCAACGACCCCACCACCAGGTTCCAGCCATCCACCATGACGAAAAGCAGGATCTTGAGCGGCGTGGAGATCACCACGGGAGGCAGTTGCATCATGCCCACCGAGGTGGTCACCGACGCCACCACCAGATCAATCACCAGGAAGGGAAAGAAAAGGATGGTGCCGATTTGGAATCCCGCCTTCAGTTCCGAAAGGATGTAGGCGGGGATGACCACGCGCATGGGGAGGTCTTCCGGGCGGCGCGGGCGGGGCTCCTTGGCCAGCTCCACAAACAGCGCCAGATCTTTTTGCCGTGCGAACTTCAGCATGAAGTGCCGCATGGGATCGGAGGCGCGGTCGAGCGCCTCCATGGCCGAGATGCGATTGTCTTGGAGCGGCACGACGGCCACGCGATAGATATCCGCTCCCACCGGCTGCATGATGAAATACGTCAGGAACAGCGCCAGCCCGATCAGCGTCTGATTGGTGGGAGTGTTTTGCGTTCCCAGCGCCTGTCGCAGAAAGTGGAACACCACCAGCAAGCGCACAAACGGCGTCATGGCAAGCAGCAGCGCCGGCAGCAGGGTCAAAATGGTGAGCAGGACGATGATGTTCCAGGGCACGGAAGTGCCCCCAGGCGTGAGTCCCGGAATCATCAGCCCGTTCGACGGCCCGGGCGGCGCGGCGCAAACCACCGCCGGAAACGCCAAGGCGGCCGCTGCCGCCGCCAACCCATTTCTTGTTCGTCTGAACCAACACTTCTTCATGAGACATCCAAGGGGCTTCGTGAAAACTCCGCGGACTGCGGCAATGCGTGATTTCCTCGCCGGGGAGGTTCGGTGGTCACCTTCCCATCGTGCATTCGTGCCAGAAGTTCCAGGGAATTGGCGCCGCCGCCCACCAGGAATTCCTCATGGTCGAATTGCACGATCGCCAGAAATCTCCGCTCGCCCAGCGAGAGGGTTTCGCACACGCGCAACCGGCGACTCCGGCGAGGTTTGGCAACCCGCTGAACCCACTCCCATATCTTCTTCAGCGTGGTGGCCCCCGCCCGCTCCGGCAGTGTGAGAACGTCGCCTGCAGCTTCGGTTTCCATGATGCGATCCCTTTCCCCGCGCCAACCCGGCAGCAGCGCCTACACCATCTCCGTCATGCGCACCGCCAAGCGCCCATCAATGACATCGAACTCCGCCCATCCCACCATGACCTCGTTCACCAGGACGGGAACATGGGTGCCCTCCCGGCGACACGTATCCACCAGCGAGTTGGCACTGAGCTCCAGCAGGTCGCGGATCGTGAAATGAGGAACGTCTAAGGCCACGTAAAGATGGCAGGACAACTCCAGAGCTTCCGGCCAAATCTCCCGCAGCACGGGCACCGGTTCCACCACACGACTTTGCGTCTCGGCTCCCATAAATCAGCGCTGCACCAGGAAATCGGTGAAATAAATCTCTTTAACGCCCACCTCCGGAGCGCGTGCATGGAGGGCCCGCAGGAGCTCGTCCTTGAGTTTTTCTTTCCCCTCCGGAGCCAACAGCGCGTCCGAGTGCCAGCTTGAGAGCACTTCCAGAATGCAGTCTCGAATACGCGCCATGGGAACAGATCCCTCGCCTCCCTTGCCTTCCTTGCCGGCAGGGGCCTCGTCCAACCCCAGGTCTACTCCTACACGCAGAAAGTGGTTGTCTTCGGAATCGGCCAGGTTGACCACAAAGGGTTCAAGGTGCAGGACGGTCGTGACTCCGGCGTGCGAGTTTTTGCCGGAATCTTTGGATGACGAGAAACTCTTGCACGCGAAGTTCGCCATCAGCACGGCCAGCCCCAGGAGTGCCACCGGCGCCGACCGTACACTGCTTCGCTTTCCTTCCCACTGTTTGAAGTCGTTCATAGGCGTAGGCAAAAAAAGCAAGTGGCTGTCCACTGGGGAGGGAAATCGACCGGCGCCCCAATAAAGATGCGAGGCCCCAATATACCCTTCTGTACGAACTGCTTGCGGGAGGCGGGGAAACGAGGACGGGCCGCCCGACGTGCCTATCCGGGAATCGCTGCGGTCCCGAATTGGGAAGGGTTCATGAAAGGGTTCCAAGATGGGGCTGCGAAAACCGCGGCAAGCAGAGGATGGAAAAGGGACGATTTGTTCGCCTGGGCCGGTGACTACCGGGAATCAGGCACAATGACCTCATTCTGATTCCTGGGGCAGCTCGAACTATGGCCTCGAAGACTGGTAAAGTGCGGAATAACCACGGTGGCCGAGCCCGGGTCACCGCGTGGTAGAATCAGGCGGATGGACGAATGGAGGGCAGAGAGCCTTCGGAAGACCACGAAGCGTTGAGGGCCCTGCCGCAGGGAGTAACGCATGAGCGAACTCTTGGACGAGATCTTCCAGCAACCGGCGGCGCTTTCCGGACTGCGGAAGTTCTACGCCAGCCCCGGGGCGATTCCGGCGAAAGCCTTGCGCGCCCTGACGCCCAAGTCGTCGCCCACAGTGATGTTCACGGGCATGGGCTCATCGCTGTTTGCGGCGTACCCGGCGCAGGCCTACTTGACGGAAGCGGGCATCCGAGCCTTGGTGTGGGAAACCGCGGAACTGGTGCACCACCACTTGAAGGTCTTACGTCCCGACACTTTGTTGGTCGTGGTATCGCAGTCGGGGGAAACGGCCGAGGTGTTGCGTCTGCTGGAAAGCCTGCCCTCCACAGCGCGTGTGCTGGCCGTGACCAACGTGGAAGCGAGTTCCCTGGCAAAGCGCGCCAAGCTACTTCTGCCCATGATGGCGGGCGGGCAGACGGCCGTCAGCACCAAGACCTACACCAACGCGGTGGCCGTCCTCATGTACCTGGCGTTCGCGATCACGGGCAGGGACCCTGCTTCACTGACGCAGGAAGTGATGCGCGCGGTGGCGGCTCAGGAGAATATCCTGGACCGCTGCGAGGTTTTGATGCCGCCGATCGTGGAGTTCTTCAATCGCCCCTCGTATGTGGCGTTGATGTCACGCGGGGCGGACCTGGCAACGGTGTATCAGGGAGCCCTGACGCTGAAAGAGGTCTTGCGGTTGGCGGCCGAACCGATCAGCGCGGCACAGTTCCGCCATGGGCCGATTGAAATCATCAACCCCAACCATCGCTACCTTATCTTTGCGCGCAAAGGAAAGACCGCAAAGCTGCTGTTGAAACTCGCTGACGACATTCGCAAATCGTCCGGACGCGTGCTCCTGTTCACGGATCTGCCCGCGGAGCACCCCGCGAACGTTCGCCTGGTTAAAGTTGAGCCTCTGCGCATGGGGTTGGGAACACTGGTGGACAGCGTCTACCTTCAACTGTTGGCACACGATGCGGCCGTGCGCGCGGGACTTGAACCGGGGCGCTTTGAAATCGCCGAGAATGTGACGCGGGACGAGTAGGCAGTCGCGGCAGACGCTCCACGCTGCGCGGAGTACGCACCTCTCGCCCGAGTAAGGCACACGTCCACCCATGCGCACAGCAGCATCCTGCCTCGGCCAATCTCTTAGCACCGAAGTCAACGCCTAAACGCCCCATTGCCGAGTCGGAATCCGACCCGGCAAAATCTATCAGGCTGGCAGATGTGGGAGACGAAGCCCTTAGTTCCGCGAGCGTAGTTCCTGGCAGGTAACGCAATACCGTGCCCAGGGGATAGCCTTGAGTCGGTTCGGAGAGATGTCTTCGCCGCACGCTTCGCAAAGGCCGTAGGTACCACCGGCACAACGCGCAAGCGCCTGCTCAATTTCCTTCAACGTCCGGCTGCGCAGATTGGCAGTCAACTACCGTAACGTCTTGCTCAACGGTCCTGACGGCAAACTCCACCGCATCAGGAGACTGCACACTGGCAGAAAGGGCCTCGGGTTCGCTCCGCGTGGAAGCCAAAAGTTCGTCGCGCTTCTTCAGCAGGAGGCTTCGATATGTCCTCTTCGGAGACTTCGTTGTTGTTCGCATGCTTCTTCGCCTTTCCCCAACCTTACTAGGAAAACCTTCTTTTTCGGTCTGCCCGTGGATTCGGATGTTCGAGATGATACCAAGGTTGCACAATTTTTTGAAGTTTTTTGATAAATCCAGCATGTCCATATTTACCAATAGGTTAGAGACCGCGCTCGATGTGGTATAATCCCTGCCGTGCGGCGCACTTTTCTGGCCGGGATGCGGAGTGGGCTCTGATGACGGCACGTGAGCAAATGCTGGATCGCGTTCGAAAGTCCTTGGGGCGGACGGAAACCGGCCCGCTGGTGGGTACTTTGCCACCGCTCGACCTTGC
Organism: uncultured Acidobacteriota bacterium; assembly: GCA_963719115.1. Classification (GTDB taxonomy): domain Bacteria; phylum Acidobacteriota; class Terriglobia; order UBA7540; family UBA7540; genus Bog-366. The sequence goes on from CAVRBF010000026.1 coordinate 31,720, forward strand.
CGGTGTCATGCCTCCGCTGGCCCCGCAAGACTATCTTTCAAAATTCGAAGCGGAATGGGAAAAGGTTGCGGGCGTATCGTACACGAGTATCGAGCAAAGCGGAACTGGAGTCGGTGTTCGAGGTTATCCTTGCCTTGGCCGAGACTCATGCCGTGACGCTTTCGGGGAATCCCCTGCTGGCGGAAGTGGGCGTTGCGGAATTGCTCTCCGGCCTTAATAAGTTCGTAACCGCGTGGGACGGCGGCACTGGCATTACCGGCAAGGACTCGCTTTCCGACTTCACCAAGGCCAGCTTCGCCGCTGGCGCGGGCATTACCGGGGTCGATTTCGTGCTGGCCGAGAGCGGCACGCTGGTGTTGAGCAGTCAGACGGAAGGGGTCCAGGTGGCGTCGCTCGCCCCGCCCATCCACATTGCACTTTATCGCCGCAGCCAACTGGTGGGATCTCTCGATGAAGTTCTGGCCCGGCTTCCCATATCCAAAGCCACCAAGCGCCCCGCGGACGGCCGCTCGGTCGTATTCATCACCGGCACCAGCCGCACCGCCGACATCGAACAGATACTGATTCGAGGCGTTCACGGCCCGCGCGAAGTACACGCCGTGCTCGTGGAAGAAAGCTGCCGATGAGGCCCGTTGCCTCTCCTCACCCTGAGGCAGGTTTGTGTTGAGCAAATGAAGCCAGCTTCCTATAGTATCTTCGCCACCCCACTCGGTTCTTGCGGGATTGCCTGGACGGCAAACCCACTGGCCAAAGGCGGGTTTGCTGTGTGCTCCTTCCAACTGCCGGAAGCAACGGAGAAACTTACCGGAAGCGAGAATCGCACGGAGCGCCGGGGCAGACGACCGCAGCGAACCCCCTCCGCCCATAGGGGTGATCATCGAGCGGGTGCGCAAACACCTTCAGGGCCAACTTCAGGATTTTCGCGACATCCCGGTTGACTTGGACGGCGCCGGGCCGTTTGTGCGGAAAGTCTGCGAAGCCGCCCGGAAAATCCCCGCCGGTCACACCCTCACCTACGCCGAGGTCGCAAAAACTATCGGTTACGAGAAGTCGGCGCGGTCGGTCGGGCAGGCGCTTGGCCGAAATCCCATTCCCCTCATCATCCCCTGCCACCGCGTGGCCGCCGCGCACGGCAAACCCGGCGGCTTTTCCGCATACGGTGGCCGGGCGACAAAAGCCAAGCTCCTTGCCATCGAAGGCGCGGTGGTGAATCTGTGTCTGGAGTTGACGACGGGGCGGTAAGTTCTCACCTTCTCTTGAATTTTGAATCTGTGATTTGTCCTTCCGCTGGCCACTCGCCACTGGTCACTCGCCACTGCCTAATCGCTTCTTGGGGGAACCGCAAACCCGGAGGGTGGCCGTCGGTGGGTGGCGCAGAGTCTCGCCTTTCAGAGACTCTGCGGCTTTTCGCGCAATCTGTTGACCTCCCCCGGCGTATGGGGTATCGTCTTAACGAACGGGGGTGATGGAGACGCGCCATGACGATTGAACTCAAGCCTGAACAAGCACAGACCATAGACCAGGCCCTCCGCGCCGGACTTATCAAAAGCGCCGATGAAGTTGTGGAGGCTGGACTTGGGGCCTTGCGTGACCGGCTTCAGGTCTCGCGTCGCTCCGAGAACCCGGAGGAATGGATGCGCAAGTTCCGCGCCTGGGCTCACAGCCACCCAACTACGACGCCTCTTTTGTCCGATGAAGCGATCAGTCGGGAATCCATTTATCGCGAGCGCGGCCTCTAGATGGCCATCCTTGTAGACTCGAATACTTCACGGAATTGCCCGGATCTTGACATTCAACGTAGCCGACTTCACCCGTTACGAGGGTATTGAGGCGATTTCGCCGCCAAACCTTAATCTGTGATTTGCCCTTCCGCTCGCCGCTTGTCACTCGCCACTGCCCAGCGCTGCCTGTTGAATTTTGAATCTGCGATTTGCCCTCGCTCTAGCCACTCGCCACTAGTCACTCGCCACTGTCTTATCGTTTCTTGGGGGAACCGCAACCCGGCGGGTGTCCCAAGCCAGAGTATTCACAGCCCGTTGAAAGGGCTGCGGCATTTCGCTCGCCACTCGTCACTGGTCACTCGCCACTGCTTTTGACGCCCGCCGTGCCGCCAGCGCGCAGGCGGCTTTCCCATCTCGCCGTGCCCGCGAGAACAAGGGGCAGAAAACGAGGGTGACCGAGAAAATGGGGCGTGAGACAAAGGACAAAACTGTGCGATACAGAATGATCGGGACAGAAGAGGTTTCCGCGCAGTATGCATCTAGCGGGTGCGTGGAAGGGAGGGAATTGCCTGTCCGACGGAGTTGGGCGGAGCAAAGACGGCCAAGAGTCGAAAGGTCCACGAGGCGAAACGAGATATCCTCAATTTCAAGTTGACTCCCCAGTACTGGTGGGGTACAGTCGCCTTCGCTCGTCGCGGAAGAGTGGCCGCGCTTGCTCGTTATCAACACACCCACGGTAGACGGATCTCTGGTAGGTCGTCATGCGCAGATTCTGTCTCCTTAGCTGTTTTCGTATTCCCGTCGGTATAATCGGTACATCTCCGAATGGCAAACACAGGCACAGAGTAGAGAAACCATCCTTGGCTGTTTACCATAAGAGCAGTACGCCTTGGTGGGGCGGCCGCGAAGATAAGTGCGTGGCATACAGGGGAACCAGTCTGTCTGCCGCAATTCGTTTAGGCCACATAGTGGACTTCATAACGAAGGTGAAGAGCAAAGCCCAGGTATAAAAAGGTTTCAGGGGGAAATCGTCATGAAACTGCTACGCTGCTATTGTTTGGGACTCGTCATCGTGGCAACATTCGCGGTCAATCAGAGCCGTGCACAGTCGCTTGGTTTCTTTTCCGACACCTCATGGCAAGTCTATACAGGGGACCCGGCCGGTCCACCGGGGTCATTTACTCTGCTGGGTCCTGCGGAGTTGGTTTGCCTCAACGCTTTGCCTGGCTGTCCACCAGGCGCTGTCGGGTACGGTTATCCGGACGGCCTCGCTCTGTGGCCGACTGACATTTCCAGTATTCCACAGGCAGAATGGATATGGGCGCCAGGAGTCACTGGCGCCACCACACCAGCAGATTCGCAACAATTCTTTTTCTCAAAGACTTTCAACTTGCCTAATCCCCCGAGTGTGTTGCAAGTGTCCGTTGCTGCGGACGATTCTGCCGATGTGCGAGTCAACGGTGTTGTCGTCGGAACCGCCGTCGAGTGGTTTTCTTTAACAACCATCGATATCGGCAAGTATCTCGTTGCCGGTACCAATATCATTACAATTCGCGGCCAAAACTCCGCAGGGTGCGGAGGGCCCTGCCCGTACTCCGTAAACCCGGCTGCGGTTGTGTTCGGAACGCCAGGCTCGGGCATCGCTGCCCCCACCAAACTCCAGGCCACCCAGATTAGTCCGGCTGGGACACAGGCCTCACCCCCTCCTACGCAGGTCCTGCTCACGTGGAACTATGGCAGTAATCCAGCGGACGGATTCAGCATCGAACGCAAAACAATCTCCCAGAGTTGGGATGAAGCAACAACTCTGACGATTTCTTCGGCAGCTGCCTGTTTGCCCTCAACTGGCACGACCTCGGGTCAGACATGCGTCTATCAGGACACCGGCAGCGCGCTGAGCAGCTTTGGTACGTTCTTATATCGCGTCAGCGCGTACCAGGGGAGCACCTCCTCTAATTACTCCAACACGGCTGCTGCATATCAACTAGAAGAGCTGAAGCTTTACAGTGGGACCGCGATACAAGCGATCTTCACTCCGGACCCGAGCCTGTCCGCGAACGAAGCCGCGCAGGAGCTCGCTGATGACCTCAACGTAGTTCCGTACGATCACTTCAACTGGATTTCATCCGTAGAACACGATCCGCAGTGTTACGTTCAAAACTCTGCGAACTGGGTGAACGCCTGGAACTCGGACGGCACAGAGGCAGGCGCCGCGCAGTTCGCGCCCCGTCTTGACCAACCGCCGGGTGGATACTACCAGTACTGGTATTACAATCCCCAGCTTTCGATCGACGATCCGAACCAATACAAAGGCCCCCACGACGAGCTTCCTTTCTACTGGAACGAGGGCCAGCAGTGCGGCTACGGCCCATCCCTTCCACCGTGTCAATGGGACCGGCGGCTCTTCTTCTACCTCAATCCAGGGTTTGACATCGCCGGACCCTCAGCTGGCTGTACGACCCAACCCAATTGCACACTCCCAAGCTACAGTCAAGACAACTGGCCAACTGCGGTCTTCTACGATAGGCCAAAAGCACGTTGGTTACCGGGTAACACCCCGACACCAGCGTGTGACTACGTGGGTTTCTTGACGACTCTGGTTGGCGTCAGGACTCCAGTAGGAGCGGCGCAGCCCGATTACGATGTACTCGATGCCTTCTTGTGGAACACCACATACAACGAAAATAATGGCGGCATCACCACGGCCGATCTCAATCCATCGGTCCCCCCAGTGATCGACGGTACAGGTGGAATATTCAACGTCGAAACCGTCAACGTGAATGCCCTGCCACCGGCAATGCAACAGGTGCTCATCCAAGCTGGGGCTAAAGGTATTACACCTGGACCCGCTGTTTCCAACCTTCCCCCTAAGACCGCCGCCTTCCTTTCAGGTCCGCAAGGCGCAAATGGGTGGTACACCGGCCCCGTGAACGTCACTCTGATTGCGACCGACATCAATGGGCCGTCTGATATCGCCGCGACTTACTACACTCTCGATGAGGGAGCGGCGATCACCTACAGCGGGGCCTTTGCGGTCTCCGAAAACGGCACGCACCAATTGTCGGACTACAGCGTTAACCAAGCCGGGAACGCGGAGATACCCCAACCCGCCCAGTCGTTTATGATCGACGCAACGCCACCAGTCATCGCCCCACAAATTACCGGCACGTTGGGTAACAACGGCTGGTATGTGAGCAATGTCACCGTGAGCTGGAGCGTTACCGACCCAGTGTCGGGAATCGCATCTTCTTCTGCGGGGTGTGGCACCACTACCCTGACCAGCGGTTCGGCCGGGTCTACGTTGACCTGCTCGGCTACGAGCGGCGCGGGGCTGACCAATCTGCGTCGCTAACAATCAAGATTGATCTCACACCTCCCGTCCTCGCCGTTCCGCCGACGCTCACAATCTACGCTCCTTCCATCGCCGCCGCACCGGTCACGTACAGCGTGACTGTCACGGACATCATCGATCCGAATCCTGTGTTAGCCTGCCAGCCAGCTTCCGGAAGCGCCTTCGCAGTCGGCACTACTCTTGTAAGCTGTACTGCGACCGCTGCGAGCGGCCTCCAATCGTCGGCCAACTTCAACGTCGTCGTCGTTGGGACGGATGATCTGGTCATCGGGAGCCTCGTAAGCCCTGTAATCCCGACCGGGCACAACCTTAGCTACTTTATTGGGGCGCTAAATCTCGGGCCCGCTACCGCCTACCAAGTGACCGTCAGCGATTCTCTGCCACCCGGAACGACATTCGTAAGCGCTTCTTGGGTGGAGGGCTCCTGCACAGCCAGCGGTGGACCGAACAACTGTCCAACTCCGTCTCCGGGTCAACCGTGCGCCCTTATCGCCGGTACGGTCAGTTGCGGCATTGGAACGCTGCCTCCATTCACACTGAAGAATCCGAGTGGCGCCGGGGTCCTTCTCGTGGTGAAGGTCACCACGCCGGCTGGTTCGACGATCAAAAACACTGTTACGGTGAGCGGCGCAAACGTTGACACCCATCCCCGCAATAATTCATTCACCGCCGCGACGATAGTGGTCAAGTGACAGTTCTGGTGATGGGACCAATGGGCAGGCTGGCCGACAGAAGCCTGTGAAAAAACCGGGACTTGACCTACTGTGGCTCGCCACGCAGGTGGGCAAGCTCGTCATCAAGTTTTGAACTGAATTCCTCTGTGCGGAGCCTATGCTCTCGCTGCGCGTTGGTTCGGCAAGAGGGGAGAAATCATAGAGCTTTCACCATTTCGATGGCCTTTTCGAATTGATTGCCCTTGTCCTGCTGTGCGGCATCCAACGGCCAGCGACTGGCACTTCGGGCATGATGCCTTTGCCTTCAAGGGATTCACGGTTCGTGGCGTAGTGGGCGAAGCTTAGCAGCCAGTTGCGGTTCTCGCGACCGTAAGTCTGTCAGAGGCGAAGGGGCAGCTTGTACCCGTTTTGAGCCCAAAGCCCCTGCCTTGGAGGCCTCGTGACAAGAACTGGCGGAGCGATTGTTTGCACGAGCTGAAGAGAATAACTCTGCGGGAGAATGCCCACGTCGTTCATTGCGGGATCCCGTGCCCTTCTCCGTGTTCATGCGACTCGCTGACTGAGTGGTGCTGCGCGTTTCCAGTCGCGTGACCTCGGTCCCTCCCGCCCATTTCATGGCCGGTTTCCAAAGCGGATTGCTTCGAAACGTCGCGGCTCAACTCTTCGCCCAATTTCTCCCCGTCATTCGTGTAAATTTGTGCATCGTAGCGCCCGCGTGAGACTGAGACATAGGCCAGCCGTGAATTGACAAGCTGGTCGTGGGCCTGCTCAGTGTCCGCATGCATCAGGACGCGGTCAGCGGTGGCTCCCTTGCTGCTGTGGCTGGTGACGGCATAGCCGTAATCGACGTGCGGGTGCTCTCGGATGTTGAACTGGACTTCCTGGCCGGAGTCCAGCCGGACTTGAAGGTTGCCTTCGGCGTCAATCTGTTGGACGGTTCCGAGTTGTCGGTTGGGAATGTCTTCCTCCCGATAAGGCGCGGTAAATTGCACGCGGTCACCGGCTGAAAAGTCCCGGTATGCGCCCCGGTGAACACTTACCCCGTGCAACCTGTGCGGGTCATAAGTGAATCGCTGGCCGTTCTCCCGCTCGACGGTGAGCAAGTTTTGTTCGCGGTAGCGGGTAGCGCACAGGTACGCGTATTTGGCGTTCCTGTGCGGCATTTCATCTCGGGTTCGCGTTTATAAACACCCGAACACCGCTCGTACTTGGGAAGAACTCCTACGCCGTGTTTATGGGGATGCTGCGGTTGCGGGGTTCTCGACGGCCAGGCCCGTCTGTTGCGCCACGGCGAGCAAGTCTTCATCCGAGGCAATTAAGACCAGGAAGTTTCCGCTCCCCACTAGGGCGTCGTTCACGCCCAAAGCCGTGGCTAAATGGACTGCATCCGCGCCGCGCAGCTTATAGCCCCGTGCCAGCCGGAGAGCTCGGCCCACCACTTCATCCGCCAGGGCAAGTCCAGCCATGTCTGCCCAGTCTTCTTCCAATTGTTGCTGAAGCCGCGCCAGTTTATCTTCATCGAGTTTTCTCGGCACCTGTTGCCGGGCCAGAGCGGAAGCTACCTCGATGTAACCCAGAACGGAGCTTGCCAAGGGCTGTCCGCTCTCGAAAAGACGCATCATCCAGCCGCTGCCCGGGTCCAGGAAGTATCGCTTCAGCCAGGCGCTGGAGTCCAAGTAGTAAAGGGTCACCGGCGCTCCCGGACCAGTCGACCGGAGGGTAGTTCGCCTTCCACTGGGAGCAACTCGACGGGTTTGAATCGGGGCGGCCAATGGCCCGGTAGTTTGATGCCGGGCAGGCTGCCAAGCCGTTCCCGGAGAGAATCATTCATCGCCACGTCATTCGTCCGCGGCAGGCGCCCGGCCAGCGCTTGCTCGAGGATTTCGCCAGCGGAGCTTCCGGGGTTCCGAGCCAAAGCGTCACGCAACAACTGTTCGGCCTGTGATGTGAGGGTAACCTGCATGAATCGATTATAGCGCAAACAGGAATGGAGCCCACCGGAAATCCTTAGAACAGAGAGGAGATAGTCTGGCCCGCCCATTTCATGCTTGGTTTCCAATGCAGACTGTTTCGAAACATCGCGGCTCAAGTCTTCTCCCAATTTCTGTGCGTCATTCGTGTAAATCTGCGCATCATAGCGTCCGCGTGAGACGGAGACATACGCCAGTCGTGAATTGTAGGGGCGAGCGGCGCTCGCCCTGGGCCGAACGCCGTTCGGCCCTACATTACCCGGTGTCCACGTGCACCAGGACGCGGCAATGCAGATCCTTCGTTCCGACAAAGGGCGCCGGAACTCAGGACGACGGAGAGTTGACATAGAAGAGGCAAAAACCTTTCCGTGGGCGCGATGGCCCTGGAACGCAAAGCGGCAGCTTCGCGGCCGCACTCCAAAGTGCTGGCGCACCGATAAGCAGCCGCGGCGGAGGTGGGTGGTCACCGGCCGGCCTTTTGGAAAGGTCTTGCTGCCAGGATTTTCCCGCCTTCTTCGATTGTGTACGTGCTGTTGGCCTTGAGGTGGTTGAGCGTGTCACGCTGACCGCTTGGCCAGACGATCTCCACCGACGTTGCTTCCTGGGCTTGCCCCAATCCAAAGGTCAAAGTCAATTCACTTTGCGAACAGTAGCTGGAGCCGGAGTGGACGGTTTGCCATTGCTCGCCGTTCGCGGAGTGGACACGCACCTCCGCACCGATCCCGTCGCGATTGGAGCGCGTGCCGACGGTCTTGATGCGAATGGCGTTGTTGCGGTCGCCGCCCACGTTGCGGAACAGATACGCGGGACCGCCGTTAGTGGTCAACAGAACATTCGGCGCTCCATCATTGTCGATGTCGGCGTGTGCCGCGCCTCGCGCCACCACGGCTCGGGTAAAACCCAGAGATTTGCCGGTCTCCTGAAACTTCTCGTGGCCTTCGTTATGAAACACCAGGGGAAGCTGGGCGTAGGTTACGCGCTGTTGAATGCGATTGATGTCGGGCTCGATATGGCCATTGGCCACGAACAGGTCTTCACGGCCGTCGAGGTCGTAATCGAAAAAGAAGAGGCCGAAGGAGAGGGAGAGCAGGCTGGCGCGCCCCACGCTCGACGACGGCGCGACGTCAATAAAGAACCGATTGCCTTCGTTGTGGTAGAGGCCCAGCATCTGGTTCGAGAAGTTGCCGATCGCCAGGCTGGGGTAGCCGGAGCCGTCAAAGTCCACGGCGTCGATGCCCATGGCGCCGCGCGCGATGCCGTCCTCACTGAAGGCAATGCCCCCCTGCACGCCTTGCTCAGTAAAGGTGCCGTTGCGGTTGTTGTGATAGAGCTTGTTTCGCTCCGTATCATTGGTGACGGCAAGGTCGGGCCAGCCGTCACGGTCGTAATCAATCGCCGCCACGCCCAGCGATTTGCTGGTGGGGTCGTAGATGCCGGCCTTCTTCGTGACGTCCTCAAAGCGGCCATTGCCCAGGTTGTGGAACAGGCGGCAGGTGTCGCCCGGATAAGCCTCCGGCGTGCAGTAAGACTTGTGGCGCCCGTCCAGCGCGCAGTATTGATCGTCCTTCTCCGACCACTTGACGTAATTGGTGACGAAAAGGTCAAGCTTGCCGTCGCGGTCGTAATCCACCCAGATAGCGCTGGCGCCAAAGCCTGTGTTGTTGACGCCTGCGGCTTGCGTCACGTCCTTGAAGTGGCCATGCTCGTTGTGAAAGAGGCGCGCTTCGCCGAGACCCGTGACGTAGAGATCGTCCCAACCATCGTTGTCGTAATCGCCTACGGCCACGCCCATACCGTACATTTCCACATCCAGGCCGGCCTTCGCCGTGACATCGGTAAAGGTGCCGTTGCCGTTATTGCGGTAAAGCTTCAGAGTCGTGCGCCGTGATTTGTGTCCGGGAAAATCCGCCCCATCGATCAGCAGGATGTCCGGGTTGCCGTCGTTGTCGTAGTCGATAAACGCGCAGCCAGCCCCCATGGTTTCGGGCAGGAATTTTTTGCCGAACGCGCCGGTATTAGTGCACAAAGTTGATTCCAGCCTGGCGGGTGATATCGACGTAATGAACGCCGGCGTCCGGCGCGGGCGACGAGAGTAGGCAGAAGCCAGTAGGCAGTAGGCAGAAAGCAGAAAGCAAAAGGCAGAAAGCGGTAGGCAGTTGGCGGTAGGCAGTAGGCAGTAGGCGACCTCTCGCACCGAAGGAACGTGGGGGACGCTTTTGTACCCGACAAGACTCGATTGATCGCAAATTCAGCATGTGCAAAGAGATCTTCCCTCGACCGAAGGCAAAAGCTGCAGACCTACAAAACAGGTTCGCGCTATTGGCTTAATTGTAGAGGGGCGTAGCCTCTGCCGTTAACGGTATCACGACTTTACCTGCAATATTCCCTTCGACCCGCCGAGCCGGGGGAACGGTAGGGTTACTTGGGTAGGTCCTTCCGTTGAACGATAGCCCGGCTTCATATCCGGGCTGGATGCCGCCCCCTTGCACCCAGACGCCTATATCGTGCCACCCGTTCGATCTGGTGGTTAGGACCCGAACCGGGAGCTGAGTAACGGTGGTCTTCGCAACGACATTGAAGGAATCATCCTTGGGAACCAGTACCAACATTGTGCACCCTCCGCTTCCACACCAAGTGCGCCCCGAGACATAGACGATGACGACCGGGGCCCCGTCGTCCTTCAGGTTGACCATGGCTAACAAATATTGGGTCGTCGTGTCCTTTTCACGTTGCTCGTGCTCCATGTAACTCTTAAGAAATGCCGCGACGGACTCCCTTTGGACAGATCTCGCCTGATGCTGGGATTGCGCAAGATAAAGAGCAGGTACGAGGCTGAGGCCGATAGCGAAAGCGGCAGCCATAAGTCCATGAATCCTGCGAGAGCCCCTCATCTTTGCCGTCGTCACAGTGGAATTCACCTCGCAACCGAAGCTGAAAGCCGCGGACCTACAGAACTGGTCCGAGCTCTCGGCCATTTGCTTTCCGCCTACTGCTTTCTGCTTTCTGCCTACTGCCTTCTGCGTACTGCCTACTTGTTTCCGGTACCAGAGCCACTGACACGTGCTCGTGCACGGGTTGCGCTTCGTTGTTGTCGTCGGGATGGGTGAGGTTGTACGGCCCGGTGATGGCGCGCGAAGACTCATCTGCCTTGAAGCGCAGGTAAAGCTTTTCTTCGCGGTCTGCCAGCGCGTCGTCGTTCAGGCCGCGATAGCAGAGCATCAGGTTGTAGTGTGCTTCCAAGTCTTCCGGATCGACGGCAAGCGTCTTGCTCAACTCGGCCACTGCGTCGCGATATTTGCGCTGCAAGAAGAGCATGCGGCCCATCTGATTCCGCACCACCCGGTCGCGGGGATATTCAGCGGCAGCTTTTGCGAACTCATCGAACGCCTGTGGATATTGGCCATCCGCCTTGAGCGCCAAGCCCAGGAAATAATGAGCGCTCGCCAATTGGGGATTCAACGCAAGGGCCTTTTGCAAAAACGGCTTCGCGGCGTCGGTGTTGCCTTCTTGAATCTGCGCGCGGGCAACGTTCACCCATCCGTCGGCGTATTGCGGCTCGATCTTCGTGACTGTCGTAAACGCGCGCTCCGCACCCTTCAAGTCACCCTGCAGCAGCAGGCCAATGCCGTAGTCGTTCCAGCGCTCCCGGTCGCGGGGATCGAGCGCCAACCTTGCCGCGAAAGGCGCCGCAGTCTTTGCCAGCACCGGAATGCTGACAGTATTCTGACTCATGACCACGGTCGGCACGTCCGGGATCATCTTAGGATTGGCCGAGACGTCCTGGAGGTTGCCGGTAAAGACCCAACGACCGTCGTCGTGGTCCTTGGCAACATCAGGATGCGGGTCGGCGGGATCGCGCACTCCCGCAAATGACCATTGCGTATCCCACCAGCTAAATTTGCGGTAGTTCAGCTTGGCGGTCAGCGTGATCTGGTCGCCGCAATCCTCAGGGATCTTCAGGCGGTAATGAACGGTGTCAGCCGCGCCGGGGGGAATGAGGTGGGCGTACATGGTGGCACGCGTGGCCCACGCATTGCGCTTGTTGATGGGGTTGCCGTGCGCGTCCAGTTGCAGCGAGCGGTAGAAATGCGCGCCCGGATCCACGGGGCCGTGCCCGTTGTCCGCCGCTTCGCCGCTCCAGAAAATAATGTGCCCCCGGTTGTCGTGCGCCTCCAGTTCCACCCAGCAATCGAAGGCGTCCACCGTACCGCCGGGAAAGAAATGGCCCACCTTGCGCGTGCGCACCACCACCTCGACGCGCACCGTGTCACCACGGCGGACGCTGGCCTGCACGCGGCCCAGCGGAGCCATCAAGGGGGCCACGGGCAAGCCGCTCACTCCCGCGCCCGCCAGTCCGGCGGAAGATTCTTCGCCCACGGCAAACGTGCTGGAAAGCTGTGGCGCCTCCGGCCTTGGCGCCGCGCTGCGCCCTGCTTCGGCACTTTCGGCAGGCTCTTGCGCCAGCGCAAAGATATCGACGGTGACGGCGCCTTTCAAAAACTTCCCCACCGCAGCTACTTGATCGCGGTCGCCATAGGACGTGGGTACGGCGGTGTTGGCGGCAGCAAACCTATGCGAGTGCACGAAACCGTTGATGTTGCCGAAATCCTGCGACGCCACCAGCGGCATGTGGCAATCGGCGCAATTCTGCGGCTTGGGTGGATAGTAGAACGAGCGAGCCCCCTGGCCCGATACGCCGCTTGCCTGCCAGTTGTCATAATCGTTGAAGCCGCGAATCCAACGGTAGTTATTCACCGGAACGTCCATGTGGACCTTGTGGCACACGGAGCAGAACTCCGGTACCAGCGTCGGGTCGCGATGGAAGGGCTTCAAAAATGCGTTGCGGTGCGGCTTGGGGTCGAGTTTGATGGCGTAATTGTGCAGCACGGCCAGCAGCGGGTTCTTGCTGGAGGCTAATTCATCGAGCGGGGGATAATCCATCACGTACCCGCCCTGCCCCATGGTGTTGTCCACGTGCACAATCGAGTGGCAGGACATGCAGCCCAGGCCGTTCTGCGCCTCGCGCGTGTGCAGGATTTCGCGAATGGGATGCTTCTGCATCTTGTCGGCAAAGGCAATGGCGTGATCGTGGCAGCCGGCGCACCACATCGAGGGCTTGATGCCATCGACGTCTTGCATGTACTCGATGGATTTGCGGTACCACTGGTTATTGAACGATGCCATGTGGTGCATCGAGCTTTCCCACTGGTTGTAAATATCCGCGTGGCAGGGCTTGCAGGATTCGGAATCCATGAAGAACTGCGAGGTGATGGGCTTGCCGTCAGTGGTGGTGGCGGAACTGGGAAACATCAGGCTGCCGGCGCCAGCGCCCTCGCCCCCCATAGTCAGCGGGGGTGAGTCCGGATTGCGAACCAGATACTGCGGATTGGGGTGGACGCGATGGTACGTAGCCACGCCCACATAGAACACCGCCGACGCGACGGTGACCGTCGCCGCCCATCGCCAAGTCCGCTTCTGGCTTAGAGAGGCACATTTTTCACGGGTGTGTGTCCGCAGGATGATCAACAGGAAGAACACCCCGGCAATCGCTGCTGACACATGGATGTAAAGCGCCAGGCTGTGCGGGCGGGTCATCCCCACAATCGCGAGATAGATGCCGCAAACGGCGGCCAACGCGAGCAACACTGCGGCAAGCTTTCCCGCCATGCTGTAACGACCGCCCCCCAGTCTCGGCGGGTTCTCTGGTGCCGTAACCGCTTCGGCGCCCGCGAGGAATTGGGGCCTTCGAACGAGCACGATCACCAAGAGAGCTGCCGCCGCGATACCCAACACCGGGTGCAAAAGTGCGTTCGCGACATAAAAGAGCGAAGGATCGCCGAATGCTGCCACATAGGCGCTATTCGCGACCAGTAGGAGCCCGAAGATCAAGAGCCAACTGGCAGCTCTCGATTGGGGCGCAAGGTTATTTCCGGTCGGTTGCAACTTTTATCCCGTACTCTGGCCCACGACGGCGAGAGGATTTTGCGGCCGCTCGGACTCGGTTCTTAAGCATGAGCGAATGAGTTGGTTTCCAGCCCGCTGTTCCCTACTCCAGTGTCAAGCCCGCGCTGCAATTGTCCAACAATTTTTATCTACTATTGCAAGGATTTTTTCCAATGACCTCGACGGCGGCGCGAGACCTCATCTTAGTTTTCAGGAGAGCCGTCATCAATCTCCCAAAAGCTCACCGCGCTATGGCTCCTGCCCGGCAAATCAGATAGAATGCGCTGGCACTTCGAAGCGGAGTTCACAGCGTGAAACGCTTTCATAAGTTGGGGGAAGGCCAAAGTGATTATAGCTGATCTCGAAAATATTGCCGGCCGTACGTACCCGGCACGGCGGAGAACGCAGAACCTGGTGGGGGGTGCCAGCCCCATCCAGGCCACCAACTTTTCCATGGGTTGCGTCACGCTGGAACCCCATGGCGGTCAAGTGCCGTGGCACAACCAGGAGCAGGAGGAAATTTACCTGGTCCTCGAGGGTGAGGGCGAGATGTGCCTGGGCGCCGAACGGACCACGCTGAAGGCCGGACAAGCCGTTTACATCCCCTCCGGCGTTTTCCACCAACTCACGAATACGGGTGCGACGATCATGCGCATGCTCTACTGCTATGGTCCGGCGGGTGACGTGGCGCACTGGCGGCAGGAGTTGAGCGGAACACTGCCCCGCGCCGGCGTGGAAGCACCAGCACTGCCTTCGGGCGCACAACTGCAACACACTGACATCGGGTAATCGGGAGATCCGATGATCGGGTGATCGGATGAACACTGTAGGCACGAAACTCGAAATTCGAAACTCGAAATTCGGCCGCTGACCCCGATTTTCGATTTTCGAGTTTCCAATTTCGACGGCCTCTTGTTCACCCGATCACCCGATCATCTGATCCCCCGATTCCCAAAAGGGCTCAACCATGGAACAGAGTAGACAACATTCAGTCGGCATCATCATGAACGGCGTCACCGGACGCATGGGCCTGAACCAGCACCTGCGCCGTTCGATCGCCGCCATCATCAAGCAGGGCGGAATCAAAATCAGCGACGCGGAAAGCATCGTGCCGCGGCCGCTGCTGGTGGGCCGGAACGCCGCCAAGCTGGAAGCCATCGCGCGAGAGCACGGGGGCTTACCGTACACCACGGACCTCGATGCGGCGCTGGCCGACCCGGAGTATTCCGTCTACTTCGACGCGCAGACCACGGCCCAGCGCTATGACGCCGTGCGCAAAGCCATCGCCGCGGGCAAACATATTTATTGCGAAAAGCCGGTGGCCGACACGCTGGAAAAGTCTCTGGAACTTTACCGTCAGGCGCAAGCCGCGGGAATCAAGCACGGCGTGGTGCAGGACAAGCTCTGGCTGCCGGGCCTGCTGAAGATCCAGCGGCTGCGCGACATGGGATTCTTTGGCCGCATTCTCACCGTGCGGGGCGAATTCGGTTACTGGGTTTTTGAAGGCGATACGATTCCCGCGCAGCGCCCGTCGTGGAACTATCGCCGGGAGGACGGCGGCGGGGTGATCCTCGACATGTTTTGCCATTGGCGATACGTTCTCGATAACATCTTTGCCCCCGTAAAGGCCGTCTCCTGCCGTGGCACCACCCACATCGCCGCGCGGCGCGACGAGGCAGGCAAGCCTTATGAATGCACCGCTGACGATACGGCTTACGCGATCTTCGAACTCGAGGGCGGAATCCTGGCGCCATTCAGTTCGTCCTGGTGCACGCGCGTTCGACGCGACGACTTGCTGACGATTCAAGTGGACGGCACCAAGGGCTCAGCCGTGGCGGGGTTGCGCGAGTGCTGGATTCAACCCTACGGCGCAACCCCGCGGCCGGTGTGGGATCCCGACGGGCCCAGCGCGCTCAACTATTTCGAGGGATGGCAGAAGGTGCCAGAACAAGAGACCTACGACAACGCCTTCAAGCGCCAATGGGAATTGTTCCTGCGCCATGTGGTGAAAGATGAGCCGTTCCGCTGGGGACTGCTGGAGGGCGCGAAGGGATTGCAGCTTGCGGAAAAAGGACTGGAGTCGTGGCGCAAACGGGCCTGGGTGGATGTGGAGCCGCTGTAAATAAGGAGTCAGGAGACAGGATCTCGCCGATATGAGCCGACGATTCATTCGGATTCTGGCATATGTCACGCTGTTGCTAGGTTGTGTTAATGCCTGCGCGGGTAGTTCAAACGATCCGTTCGGGGCAATTCTGCCTGAGCGGCGAGAGTCTCTGAAAAGCCGATTGGCCCTGTACGTGAATGACAACCGGGCAAGAGACTGGAGCAAGCTCTATGATTTGGTCTCTGCCACTGGCCGCGGTAGCGTCAGCCGCCAAGCATTTGTCACCGCGATGGCGCAGGCCCACGGAACCGACTTCGCAAACTATCCCGATTTGCTGGGGTTTCTACCTGACCGAGCTATAGCCCGCGAACATGGCGAATACGATATCTATGGGTGCGGTAAAGCCCGGCGCGAAGGCAAGCTGTACAACGGAATTGCCGTCGCGCACGCCGTATTTGAGCATGACAACTGGTTCTTTACCGGTTGGAGTTTCACCGATTTTCCTAACGAGCCCTGCAAGGATCTCGCGAAGTCATCGTGGAGTCCCGACAACCCTCTCCCTTGGGATAATCCAATGGAGGAATTACGTCCGCTCCCGTGACCATGCTGGTAGTGGGAACCAAGTCTCGGCACAACCCTAGCTGACGTGCGGTGTACTCACTCTTGGCTCGTGTCTTCCGACTCCCGACTCCTGTCTCCTGACTCCTAATTCACGGTTTCAAGCTCACCGCTCTTCCCGTTCGGATTGACTCCAGCGCCGCATCAATGATCTCATTCACTCCCACATTTAACTCTGCCGACACGGGGCCTTCAATCGGCTTGTTATTCCGAATGCAGTCGATGAAGTAAGCGATTCCGTCCACTTTCTCCGGTGGCAGTGGCGACGTGGTAACCGGGGAGCCGCTGGGATTCTCAATGCCCGTCCGCTTCTTCGCCGGCTGGAAGAGCAGTCCGTCACCCATCACCAGAAAGCTGCCCTGCGGACCGTAGAATTCCGCCTGGCCCTTGCTGTAGGGCCAATCCCAAGAAGGCAACAGAATGGCGGTAGCGTCGGGGTATTCGAGCAAGACGGTCGCATCGTCTTCCACCTCGTTATGCTGCGCTACTTTGAGCTTCAGGGAATAGGCAAACACCCGCTGTGGACGGCCCTTCAACCACATGGCCCAGTCGGCGCCGTAGCAGGCAAAGTCCATCAGCGCGCCGGCGCCGTTCTTTTTGGGATCGTAGAGCCACACTACGAATTCTTTTTCGGCGCCGATCTCCTTCGGCCCCTGATGGCCGAATTCGACGATCATCTTCTGGATGGGGCCAAGGTCGCCCGCTTTCATGCGCGCGTAGGCTTCCTGCGTGGAGGGTTGCCAGATATTCTGATAGTTCACCATCAGCTTGATGCCGGCCGCGCTGGCGACGCGCGCCATCTCGCGGGCGTCGGCGCCGTTCTGGGCCATAGGCTTCTCGGTGAAGAAATGGATGTGCCGGCTGGCGCAAGCGCGCAAAATGGAGAGGTGCAGGCTGTTGTCTGTAGTTACAATCACCGCATCCGGCTTCATCTGGTCGAGCATCTCGTTGTAATCGCTAAAGTATTTGACGCTCGCGGGTACGCGAGTCTTCGCCTTCTCGATCAGTTCCGGGTGCGTGTCCCAAATGGCCACCAATTCGGCGTCGGGATTGGCCAACAGCGTCTTCATCCGCCCCCACACGTGA
Organism: uncultured Acidobacteriota bacterium; assembly: GCA_963719115.1. Classification (GTDB taxonomy): domain Bacteria; phylum Acidobacteriota; class Terriglobia; order UBA7540; family UBA7540; genus Bog-366. The sequence continues at coordinate 49,188 of CAVRBF010000026.1, forward strand.
TCGTGATCGAGTCCCACGACGGCAAAGCGAATTTTTGGCGCTTGGGCGAATCCCACACTGGCTCCCAGGCCGATCAAAAGCGCCAGGAACAGCATTTTCGTCATATCTGCACCCTCATCGAAGACAGAATGGATGTATCTTTTCCGGGCCGGGATTCTACTACAAATCCTGCGGAAAGTGCTTCGCGCTTGACGAACTCAGCATGCTGAGTAAAACTACTCATCACGGTACTGAGTAAACTGTATGGTGCGCCAACCGGTTTCCCTGGGCGTCACTCAATTTCTTGCCGGACGGTGGCCACTCGCTATTCTCCTGCTGCTGGCGGCGCTGCCTTATTTCGGAATCCTCCGCAACGACTTCACCTACACCTACGACGATCGCGCCATCATCGTTGAGAATCCCTACGTCCACAATTTCCAGCACTTGCGTGAGGTGCTGACCACCACTCTGTTTGCCAATCAGGGTGCGCAGGGTGGCGCTCCGTACTACCGGCCGGTGGCCATGCTAGGGTTCCTGCTCTGCTATCAGGTCTGCGGGCCGCGGCCCTTCGGCTTTCACCTTCTTAGCTTGGTTTTGAATGTGGCCGTGGTGGCGATGGCTGTTTCTGCTGGCCGAAGAACTTTTCCGCGATCGCGCCGCGGCGCTGGGCCGCCGCCGTCCTGTTCGCGCTTCATCCCGTTCACGTGGAAGCCGTGGCGTGGATTTCCGCCGTCACCGATGTGGAGGTGACGCTCTTCTGCCTGCTCACCTTCTGGTTTTTCCTGCAAGCCGGACAGGCCACGGTCGCGCGAAGGGGCTGGTCTGAAGGCGCGATGGTGGCGAGCTTCGCGCTGGCCGTGCTCTCCAAGGAGCAGGCGTTGATGCTGCCGGTGCTCGCCACCACGTATGAGCATTTCTATCGAGCGGACCGGAAGGAAACAACGCCCGTGCAAAAAGCCGTGCGTTACGGCCCGCTCTGGCTCGTGACCCTGGGCTACCTTTTACTGCGTGTACATCTGATGGGAGCATTCGCCCACTCCACGCAGATGCACGTGATGACGACCACTGAGACGCTTCTCTCCGCCCTCGCCCTCACTGGACAATACCTGGGCAAGCTGCTCTGGCCCGTGCATCTTCTCGCCTTCCATCCGTTCCGGGTAAGCACCAGCATCGTTGATCTGCCGGTGTTGGCGGGGGCGGGCGCGGTGGCAATGGGCGCCCTACTGTTCTACGTGCTTTGGCAGCGCGCGCCCGCAGCTTCCTTTGGAATCCTTTGGTTGTTCGCCACGCTCATGCCGGTTTTGAATGCGCGCTGGATGAGCGCTTACGTGCTTGCCGAGCGCTACCTCTATTTGCCCTCGGTGGGCTTTTGCCTGGTTGCGGGTTGGGCGTGCATGGCCCTTTGGCGGGCATTATCACGCCGGCAGGGCATTCTGCGAACCGGCGCCGTGGCGGCGGCCTTTACGATCATAGCGCTTTGCATCTTTCGCATCAGTTGGCGCGTCCTTGATTGGCAGAACGACATCACGCTGTACACGGAGAGCCTCAAGACCGTCCCTGATGATTACCGTTTGCATGACGCCCTGGGACTGGCTTACTGGGTTCGGGGTGATGCGGCGCGCGCGGAGCCGGAGTGGCAGGAGACGCTACGCCTGGAGCCCCACAGCGCGCAGACGCTCACCATGCTGGGAGCTCTGTACGCCCGGCAGCGGCGCTTTGAGCTGGCCGTGCCGCTCCTGGGAAAGGCCCTGCAATTGAATCCTGAGGACACCGGGGCGTATATGAGCCTGGGGGCGCTCTACGCCGAAACGGGCAAACCCGATCGCGCCGAAGAGCAATTTCGCGCCGCGGTGCGGTTATCACCCATGAACTTCACCGCTCACAACTTGCTCGGCAAACTCTATTTCGATTCCAACCGCCTGGCCGAGGCCGAGCAGCAGTTTAGCCAATCGCTCGAATGCGAGCCTAATCTCGCGGCTTATGATCATTTGGGATTCATCTACATGCGGCAGGGGGAACGCAACCGCGCGGAGGAAGCCTTCAAGAAAGCCCTGGCCATGAACAGCGCTGACTCCCACGCCCACTTTAACCTGGGACTCATCTACGCGGCCACGGGAAGAGCGGCCGAGGCGGAGATGGAGCTAAACGCGGCCCTGGCGGTCGATCCCGGCAATCCGGAGATCCTTTCTGCCCTGAAGAAACTTCACCCGTAGCCGGAGCTTCTCATGGTCCTTACAAACGGAGGTCGATGAATAACCCGGGCCACCCAAGCGAGGTTCGGCCGTCCCCGAGTGAAAGCTCTGGCGTTCTTCGGCACTTCGCTCCATTGCTTGCCGGACCCTGGCCTCTCGCGATTCTTTTGCTGCTGGCGATCTTGCCGTACGCGGGCATCCTGCGAAATGACTTTGCCTACATGTACGACGACAAGGCGCAAATCCTCGACAATCCCTACGTGCACGGCTTCGGGCACCTACGCGAAGTGCTTACAACCTCGGTCTGGTCGTACGCCGGCGCTCAGGCATTGAATAGCTATTACCGGCCGGTCATGACGTTGGGGTTTTTGATTTGCTACTGGGTTTTCGGCCCCTCGGCCTGGGGATTTCACCTGGTCAGCCTGCTGCTGCATGCGGCCGTGGTCCTGATGCTGTTTCTATTTGCCGCGCGGCTGTTTCGCGATCGGGGCGCCGCATTCGCCACCGCAGCACTGTTTGCCCTGCATCCCATACACTCCGAGCCGGTGGCGTGGATTTCCGCCGTCACCGACCTGGAAGTCACGTTTTTCTTTTTGCTCACTTTCACATGCTACCTGATGCTGGAGGGGCGCCGCGGGCGCGCGCTGTTCGCCATGCAAGCCGCCACGGGGTTGAGTTTTCTTCTCGCCCTGCTCTCCAAAGAACAGGCATTAACACTGGTGTTCCTTGCCATCATCTTTGAACACTTTTGCCGCGATGATCGCACGGAGACCCCGCGGTCCGGGAAGGTCGGGCGCTACGCGCTGCTTGGATTGCTGGCGGTGGCGTACGTCCTAGCGCGGGTGTTCGCCTTGGGAGCGTTCGCCCCGGCGGCCAGCATGCGCCACCTCACCATGGCGGAGACTCTTCTTTCCGCGCTGGCGCTGCTGGGTCGATATTCTGCCAAGCTCCTCTGGCCTGTACATCTTTCGGCCTTTTACGTCTTCCGTGTCAGCAATCACCTCTGGGAACCGCAAGTGCTGGGCGGGGTCGCCACGCTGATCGTGTGCGCACTTGGGTTTGCTTCGTTGCGGAAGAAATCGCGGCCCGCCTCGTTCGGCATCTTATGGCTACTCGCCACACTCGCGCCGGTTCTGAACGCCGGATGGATGGGGCCTTACGTGCAGGCCGATCGGTACCTTTATCTGCCATCCGTGGGTTTCTGCCTGACGGTCGGCTGGGTAGTTGCGGCACTATGGCGAAGGGTGTTTGCGCAAAGGCCCGTCTGGCGATGGGCAGCCGCAGCCGGAATGTGCGCCGTAGCGGCTTTCTGCATAGTCCGAATTGTCACTCGGATTCCGGACTGGCGGGACGACGTCACTTTGATCTCGTGCACGTTGGTTGACGAGCCCAACGAATTCATCCTTCACGATGCTTTAGGCGACGCCTACTGGATCCGAGGTCGGGAAGCACCGGCTGAGAACGAATGGAAGGAAGCACTGCGCATCAATCCGGCTTTTGTGCGGCCGGTCAATGCGTTGGGGGCGCTTTACGCCAAACAACGGCGCTACGGAGAAGCCGAAGAATATCTCGAACGCGCCACCACCCTGACTCCCGGCGATCCCGTCGCGCACATGAACCTGGGGTCGTTGTATGCGGAGACGGGCAAACCGGATCGCGCCGAGCAGGAATTCCAGGCGGCGGTCACTGTAGCCCCCATGAATTTCACTGCCCACAACCTGCTGGGCAAACTCTATTTCGATTCGAACCGGCTCACGGAAGCGGAGCAGCAGTTCCGCCAATCCCTCGCGTGCGAACCCAACCTCGCCGCCTACGACCATTTGGGTTATATCTACTCGCGGTCCGGAGATCGCGACCGGGCCGAGCAGGCGTTCAGAGCGGCCCTGGCAATCGATCCCTCCGACAGCCACGCCCATTTCAATCTGGGGCTGATTTACGCTGCCACCGGCCGCAATGCCCAGGCTGCGGAAGAGTTGCAGGCGGCGCTGGCGGCCGATCCCAACAATTCCGAAATCCGGACAGCACTCGAGAAATTGCGGCACTAGTCGCGGGCAAGCAGACGAACGTGGGGTTGTAGCAGTACTCGTCCCTCGACGCCCAGACGCGAAGATTGGAACAAAACGAGGACTTTCGAGCATCTCATACGTTAGGGAATCTCAGTTCCCGGACAGGCCAGCGCGGGCGTGCTCTCGCGCTTTCAAGAGGGGCGCCAGGCTTGCGTCGGGTCGGCGGCGTCCCAGCAGGTGGCGCCACGAGCGAGTTACGACGATGACCGTGAAGCAGCAGGTTCGGCGTCGGCCGCAAGTTGTGGATTCGATCGCGATCACGAGGAGGACTCATGTTGGTGGCCGCAAAGAGTTGCCTGAAGTCACGCGAAAGACGCGTGGCAGTTACAGTGCTTTGCGTAGTGGCCTTGGCGCTCACCGCTCCGCCCGTGCGGGCCGACGATTTCCTTCAGCAACTCGACAAATCGGTGGAAGCACTGACCCGTCAGGTCTCGCCGGCCGTGGTGCAAATACTGGTGACAGGATATGGAACCGTGGACGAACATGGCCGCACGGACACGGCGCTGATCGGCCACCAGCGCTCGCTGGGTTCCGGTTTCATCGTGGACCCCGAGGGGTACATCATCACCAACGCGCACGTGGTGGAAGGCGCGGTAAAAATCCGGGTGGTGCTGTTTTCGTCGGAGAACAGCGTTTCCCCGCATGCCACCCTGCGCGCCAGGCCCACCACCATGGATGCCCGCATTATCGGTGTACACGCCGAGACTGATTTGGCCCTACTCAAGATTGAAGGGAGCGGCCTGCCTTCGCTTCCCTTTGGCAGGTACCAGGATGTTCGCCAGGGCCAGTTGGTCTTTGCCTTCGGAAGTCCCGAGGGGTTGAGCAATTCCGTAACGATGGGTGTGGTGAGCTCCGTGGCGCGCCAGCCTGACCCTGATCGCTCTATGGTCTATATCCAGACCGACGCGCCGATCAATCCCGGCAACAGCGGCGGCCCGCTGGTGGATATCAGCGGCAACGTGGTGGGAATCAACGCGTACATCCTCACTGAAGGCGGAGGGAACGAAGGTCTGGGCTTTGCCATTCCCAGCGGGGTCGTTCGCCGCATCTATCAGCAACTGCGCAAGCAGGGCCACGTCCATCGGGAGGAGATCGGGGCGTCGGTACAGACGATTACGCCAACCCTGGCGGCGGGTCTGGGACTGCCGCAGGATTACGGCGTCATCGTCTCCGACGTTGTGCCCAAGGGTCCCGCCGACGCGGCCGGGCTGAAAATCGGGGACATCATCCTGACCCTGGACAAGAGGCCGGTGATCAACGTTCCGCAATTTGCCGCGGCCTTCAAGTGGCGCGAAGAGCCTGCGCCGCTGCAATTGGAAGTGGTGCGCGGCACAGAGAAAGTTCCCCTCGAAGTTCCCGTTGTGGAAGTGCACGACCCCATGGACCGCCTGGCTGACTCCATCGATCCGGTAAAGGGACTCGTTCCCCAACTGGGAATTGTCGGCGTAGAGATTGACAGCCGCATCGCTGAGATGGTTTCCGACCTGCGGATGGGTTCGGGAGTGATTGTTGCTGCGCGCACCAACTTTGCCGCCACCGTCGATTCCGGCTTGCAGACCGGCGACGTGATTCACGCCATGAACGGCACGCCCATAATAAGCATGGACGCGCTGAACACGGGCATCAAAGCCCTTAAAACGGGCGACTCCGTGGTGCTGCAGGTCGAACGCGATGGCAAGTTGCAGTTTCTGTCGTTTGAGATGGAGTAAGGGCACACCTCGGCGGTCGTCAAGCTGAGACATCGCGAAACTGGAGGCACCGATGAGACTGCAGAAGCTGGGAAATTCCGGATTGGAAGTATCGCCGTTGGTATTCGGCGGGAATGTCTTCGGCTGGACGGTTGACGAAGCTGAGTCGTTCCGCCTGCTCGACGCTTTTGTGGGGGCGGGCTACAACTTTATCGACACCGCCGATGTGTACTCCAAGTGGGCGCCCGGCAACCAAGGAGGCGAGTCCGAAAGCATCATGGGCAACTGGCTGAAGAGCCGCGGCAACCGGCAAAAGGTGGCGATCGCCACCAAGGTGGGAATTGAAATGGGTCCGGGAAAGAAAGGGCTTTCCAGGGCCTACATCTTGCGCGCCGTGGAAGACTCGCTCACGCGCCTGCAAACCGATTACATTGACTTGTACCAGTCGCACACGGACGATAAGGAAACGCCCCTGGCCGCAACCCTGGAAGCCTACGCGCAACTTGTGAAGGAAGGAAAGGTGCGGGCCATCGGCGCCTCCAACTACTCGGCCGAACGGCTAACCGAGGCGTTGCAAGTCAGCAAGCAGAGCGGATTGCCCAGCTACCAGAGCCTCCAACCGAATTACAACTTGTATGACCGCGCGGACTATGAATCAAAACTGGAAGGGGTGTGCCAGGCGAACGGCTTGGGCGTGATCCCGTACTTTTCCCTGGCCAGCGGTTTCCTGACGGGCAAGTATCGCTCCGAAGCTGATCTGGCCGCGAGCAAACGGGGCCAGTTCGTAAAGAAGTATCTCAATGACCGCGGCTTTCGCATCCTGCGCGTGCTGGACAAGGTGGCGAAGGACGTTCATTCCACGCCCGGCCAGGTATCGCTGGCGTGGTTGATAGCGCGGCCCAGCATTACGGCTCCCATCGCCAGCGCCACCAGCATTGAACAGCTTGACGGTTTGATCGGCGCCACCGAGCTAAAGCTGGATCAAGCTGCCATCGAGCAGTTGAACCAGGCGAGCGCCTACGCGGAAGCTGCGTAGACACTCCGCGACTGTGCTAAACTCCCTGCGAATTTGAAATGCAGTGGATAGTGGCGAGTGGTTAGTGGTTAGCATTCCGCAGTCAGAGGTTGACCCCACTCCGCTGGCGACTAACCACTGACCACTGACCACTAACCACTGCCCTTGGGGGACCTACCTTGGCGGCCATCATTCTCGACGGGAACAAAATTCGCGATGAAATTCAATCGGAACTCCTGCAACAAATAGCGGAACTGAAACGCGCGGGCGTTACGCCTGGATTGGCAGCCCTGCTGGTGGGGGAAAACCCCGCCTCGCAGATTTACGTTCGCAGCAAAGTGAAGATGTGTGAAACCCTGGGCCTGCACAGCGAGAAAATTGAGCGCTCGAAAGACGCCACCACAGACGAGTTGCTGGAACTGGTGAACGATCTGAACCGCAACAACGCCATTGATGGCATTTTGATTCAGCTACCTCTGCCCCCGCAGGTTGACACCAAGCGCGTACTGATGGCCGTCGATCCGGCCAAGGACGTGGACGGGTTCCATCCCACCAACGTCGGGAACCTGGTGGCGGGGCGCGCGGGTTTTGTGCCCTGCACGCCGGCGGGAATCATGGAGATACTCAGGCGTTCGCACATACCCATTAAAGGCGCGCGCGCCGTGGTGATTGGACGCAGCGACATTGTGGGTAAACCGATCGCCATGCTGCTGCTGCACGAACACGCCACCGTGACCATCTGCCACTCGCGCACGCGTGACCTTCCGGCCGTGGCGCGCGAAGCGGATATTCTGGTGGCGGCCATGGGCAAGCCGGCGTTTGTGACCGGCGACTTCATCAGGCCCGGCGCGACTGTCGTTGACGTGGGGATCAACCGACTGACCACGGAAGAGGAAGTGCGCAAGATCTTCCACGACCCCTCTGCACCGCTCGCAACCTTGCAGAAGCGGGGCGCGGTGCTGGTTGGCGATGTGCAACCGGAAGACGCGCGCGCCATCGCCGGAGCCTTTACCCCCGTACCAGGCGGCGTCGGACCCCTGACCATCATCATGCTCATGGCCAATACCATTCAGGCGGCGCGACGAAGGGCGAGGGTCAGTGGCTAGTGGACAGTGGCGAGAGAAGTACGAAAAGCAAGTCAAAAGGCAAAGTGCAAAAGGCAAAATTCAAAAGTAAAATTGCCGCGTCTTCCGCGCGTGGCCGCCATTCTGCCGATGTGGAAGTGGCCGTGTTGGTTAGGCGAGTGGCCGTGTTTACCATACTTTTGCATTTTGCCTTTTGCACTTTGCCTATTGACTTGCTCGCCCTCCATTCTCAAGACCCTGTGGTCTGAATGAGTCCGCAGCACCAAGGCGGTGCAATTTGACGGTCACCAACCCTGGACCGGCTTTCGGCTTGACCGGTGGCATCGCGTCCGGAAAAAGCACCACAGCGCGGCATTTCGAGGAACTGGGCGCGTACATCATCGACGCCGACCGCCTGGGGCACCAGGTCATTGAACCTGGCGAGGCCGCCTATCAGGAAATCATCAAGCGATTTGGAAAAGGGGTTCTCGATTCCGGTGGCCGCATTGACCGCAGGAAGCTGGGCCCACTGGTATTCGCCGACCCGCAACTCCTCCAGGCCCTCAACGCCATCGTCCACCCTCATATCATTGCCCGCACGCAGGAACTCGCCGACGCGCAGCGGAGACGGAATCCCACCGGCGTGATTATTGTCGATGCGCCACTGATCTTCGAGGCTGGAATTGAAGGCACGATGCGCAAAATCATCGTGGCGTGGTGCCGGCCGGAGCAGCAGTTGCAACGCTTGATGGCGAAGACCGGCATCTCCCGCCAGGAAGCCGAGTCGCGCATTCAGGCACAGATGCCCGTCGAGGAAAAACGCCGCCGCGCGGATTACCAGATTGATTGCTCAGGCACCCTGGAAGAGTCCCGTACTCAGGTGCTGGCGCTTTATCCCCAATTGCAATCGATGGTGGAAAGGGCGGGCCCTGAGCGGCATAGCCCGTCCGGAAAATCTCGTACCTGCCGTCAATGGCCAACAAGCAAATCGCTGCCAGGTAGCGTTCGTTGCCTTAACTTTTGCATTTTGCCTTTTGCACTTTGCCTTTTGACTTGTCTTTAAGCCATGCCGGCACAGTCTTGCCGCGCTGCTCCGCGCCGCCTCCTCCGGCCCGGCTCGCTGTACCCACTCTTCCCCTCGCCGTCGAAGATCGCCCAATGTCTTTTGAACCAGCGCTTGCTGGCGGTCCATTTCCGCGTCGTCGGCGTCTTGAGGAACAAAGATGGGCGGAGCAATAAAGATCGCGGCGGGAGAAAAAAGGCGAGGAATCTGGTGAAGGTCCCAGCTTTTCTCAAACACGCGGGCACGGCGCAGGGCGATGTGAAAGCAAAGGATGGCGGCGCCCGTGGCGCGGGAGACCATCACCGAGCCGCGCTTGGCCACGAAGCGCGGGCCCCGCGGGCCATCGATGGTAAAGGCCACATCCGAGCCCCGCCGGATGCAGCGGATCATCTCCACCAGCGCGCGCGGTGCGCCCTTCGAGCTTGAGCCTCGCGCCGCACCGTATCCCTGCTTGTGGATGATCCGCGCGATGATCTCGCCGTCAAAGTTCTGGCTGGTCATCACCACGATGCCGCGCTTCCGCCAGAACCAGGTGGCGGAAAAAATCTCCCGGTGCCAGAAGGTGTAAATCAGACCCTTGTCCGCCTGGCGCGCCTCTTCCCAGTTTTCCCAGCCGAAAACCTCCCAGCGTAAGCTTGAACCCACCAGCGTGACGATGTAGGACGCCCAACCGGCGATGGAAATCAGCAAACGCTGACGAAAAGTGAAGCGGCGGGGCTCGCCGGAGGCGCCTCGCGGGTGGTCCGGCGTCGTTCCCCCGGATTCTCGTGTCGCATGGTTCTGATTCACTTCCACTTCCGACACCGCATGGGCCTCGCAATGATTCGTCAGAGTTAAATCGCGTCGTGCGCTGAGCGATGCTCTTGATTCGCCTCACCCCGTCAAGGAGCAAGCTTGCGGAAGAGCCGGAGCCGCGGGATTCGCGCAAAGTCACGATCAAGAGTAAAGAGCAAGGCGTCTTCGCGCAAGGCCAGGGCCGCCAGCAGGCAATCGGCGATGCCAATCTGATAGCCGCGCGCCGAGCACTCCGCAGCCAGTTCACCGGCCCGCAACCAGCAGTCGCGATCCGGTTCAAGGTACAGCAACGGTTCCATGGCTTGCAACAACCCGCGAACCCGCGGGATGGACCTGCACCCACGCCGGAGTTCCGCCAGCACCAAGCCGGTCGTTGCAACCTCCCCCCGCCGTAGGAGCGCTTCCAGATCGGCACTTACGGAAGGATTGTTGTGGTCGAGGAATTCGATCCAGACCGAGGTGTCAACGAGAACCACGGTGAGTGCGCTCCCATCCCTTGCGGAGAGTCCGCGCGTCCGCGGAGAATCGGACCTTGCCTTGAAGCTCAATCAGCTTCTCGATCTTTTTGCGGCGCAAGTAATCCTTCAGAACCTCGTGCACCGCCTGGGTCTTGGTTCGTGCTCCCGTCGCTTCCTGCACCGTCCGCAGGATTTCGTCGTCGAGATTTAGCGTAGTGCGCATCATACTCTCCCGCATACAATTCTTTAACTTCGTATGCAGAGCTGAGCATATCAAACGACCAGGTTGGATGGCAAGCGGTCCTGGAGTTTCCACATTTCAAAAGAAGGTTTGCGTTGCCATTTCCGCTAATCGTCATGTGGATGCACACTCGTGGCGCTGTCATCCTGAGCCCGCACTTCAGGGCGAAGGACCCTTTTCATTGCTCGGAGGAAGCAGGGCGCGTCCGCGCCCTGCAGCTACGTCGCGCTCCGCCGCGATGCGCTTAGGTAAGACGCAATACGGGCTTTCCTTCGTCCGTCGGCGACGGACTCAGGATGACAGCGCCATAAGTGTGCATCGACACTACGATTACCGCGAACGGCAACGAAAACCTTCGCTTGAAATGTAGAAACTCTACGTGCCGGCTGGAAGCCGGCGTTACGACCCCGTTCCCAACCTCACCGGGTTCGGCCAAAAAGCCCGCTGGTAAACTCGGCGGCTTGCGGTTAGCATGGTGCCCCGTTCCCGGGGTTCACAAGGCCCGGCAATTCTGGTCCGGAGGTGTTCGGATGAAGAATGACGAATCCGATGACGATCGCGAAAAAAGAATTGAGGCTCTGAAGCGCCGGGCGGAGGAACTGGGCGGCGGAGAAATGGTCGCCGGCACGAATGAATCGACGCCTCCCGAGGTTGAGGAAGGCTTTTGGAAACACGTCGTGGAATTTGAGGAAGCGCCGTGGACGACCGACTTCGAGCGGTTAGAGAAAGCCGGTGTTTCCTTGCCTGCACCCGAGGCGCTGAACGACGAGAAATTGGCCGCCAAGCTTTGGGAAGTTATCAACAAGCTGGCCCAGATGCGCATCTTCCTGGAAGAGACCGACCACCTGAGCGACCGCGAACTCTACACCAAGCTCTGGGGTGACACACTCCGCGAGGAAACCAAGGACATGATCATGGACCAGGATTCCGCCTGTCACTATCAGATGCTGGGCACCGGGAGCGACGAGGACACGTACTTATATCTGAAGTATTTTGCCGACGAGGAGTGGCGCAAAGATTGGCTCGACCAGTTCCCGGACTACGTGATGCCGGAGCAAGTGGACCCGCCCTATGATCGCGATCGCCTGCTGCCTTATCCCAACTACGGGCCGCCGGCGGACGACCAGATTCAGTAGGGAAGCACGGCTACATCTCCCGCCGACCTTCCAGGGCTTTCATCATGGTGACTTCGTCCGCGTATTCCAGTTCCGAGCCCACCGGTATGCCCATGGCGATGCGGCTGACCTTCACACCCAGAGGCTTAATCAAACGGGAAATATAGACTGCGGTGGCTTCGCCTTCCACGGTAGGGCTGGTGGCCATGATGAGTTCCTTCACCTTCCCCTCCCGCAGGCGCTCAAGCAGGTTCTTGAGCTTCAGTTGGTCCGGGCCGATGTTTTGCAGGGGTGAAAGCGCTCCGTGCAAGACGTGGTATTGTCCGCGGAATTCGCGGGTCTTTTCCACCGTGATGACGTTGTAAGGCGTCTCCACCACACAAATCACCTGGCCGTCGCGTGCGGGGTCGCTGCAGTATTCGCAGGGATCGAGTTCCGTAAGATTGTTGCACACGCTGCACAGGCGGATTTTGTCCTTGGCGTCAATGATGGCCGCGGCAAGGCGCTCGGAATCTTCCCGCGACGCACGCTCAAGGTGAAACGCGATGCGCTGTGCGGACTTCTGCCCGATGCCCGGCAGGCGTTTGAACTCATCAATCAGGCGAGCCAACGGCTCAGCGTAGTCTTTCATAGTCTTTTATCTGAACTCGGCAGAGGGAAATTTGGACTTCCAAGCTTGGCAGGCCATAGCTCAATCTGGTAGGTGGTAGGTCGTAGGTGGGGAAAATCCCGATCCGCACCCACCTACCACCTACTACCTGCCGTAGTCCCCTAAGTTAGGCCCGGGATGTTGAGTCCGCCGGCCAGGCTGCCCACCTGGTTCGAGAGTTGGTCATCCACCTTCCGCGAAGCCTCGTTGACGGCAACCAGGATCAAGTCCTGCAACATTTCCACATCTTGTGAGGCAAATACCTCAGGATCGATGCGTACTTCGTGCAGATGCTTCTGGCCGTTCATTTTGACGGAAACCATTCCCCCGCCCGCCGTGGCCTCGACCATCAGCTCGTCCAGTTGTTTCTGCAGTTGTTCCTGGAATTGCTGGACTTGCTTCAGCATCTGCTGCATCTGTTGCAGGTTTTTCATAGCTCACTCCCGGCTCAGGTCCTTGACGTCCAAAAGCATGCCGTCGAACCTTTTGCGAAAGGCTTCCACGGTTTGATCGCGCTCGGCGCGTTCCCGCGCACTGGGCCGCTCCAGCCGAGCCTCAACTTCCTGCCCTTCAAGTCTAACACAAATTTTTACAGGCTGGCCCAGCACTTCGGTACACACCGCACGGAGAGTCTCCTGCTGCTCGCGACTCTTAAGCAGATCGGCAAAAAACGAGTCTTTCTGCGCGTACACAAAAGTGGCTTCACCATTCTCAAATCGCCAACTGGCCATGTGTTCCAGGCAACTGCCCAGAAAATTTGATTGCCCGTAGACCTTGGACTTGATGGCGGCCAGCGTGGCATCCTCATTGGCCGGTGCGGCATGCGCGACAGGCTCCACCGGCGACGGCGCTGAGGGTGGGGTTTCCTTCGGCGGAGGGGCTGGCGCAACCGGCGTGCGCACGGATTCAGCCGCCGGTGGCCTTTCGAAATTCGGAGCGCGAGCCGGACGCGGTGCCTCCACGGCGGCCTGTGTGGGCGCCGCCGCGGATGGCTGAGCGGAAGGCCGCGGAACAGGGAAGCTCTTGGCGGGTATGCCGGCGCTGCCAAGGCCGCTGAGCAGCGTCTCGATGGACGCCAGGCGCCGAGCGTGCACCATCTTGATCAGCGCCAGTTCCAAATGAAACCGCGGCGCCAGCGCGTAGCGCATCTCACTTTCCGCCCGCAACAGTAGGTTGAAAAACCGCGAGAGGTCTTCTTCGCTGAAGCGAGCCGCAAGCTCACCAATCTCCTTGCGCTGTTCTGCCGGGACTTGAAGCAGCTTGCTTTCCGCCCCGCAAGTGTGGCCGACCATCAGGTCGCGCACGAATCGCGTAAGCTCGCCGCAGAAATGCGCAAGCTCGTAACCCTCCGCGGCCAATTGCCCCACCAGTTGCAATACCTGGCGCGAGTCCGCGGCATCGACCGCTCGCATAACTCCTGCCAGCAGTTCGGCGGGAACAACTCCCAGTACCTGGCGCACGCGCTTTTCATCCAGGTGGCCGGCACAAGCGGCAATCACCTGGTCAAGCAGCGAAAGGGCATCGCGCATGCTGCCCTCCGCCGCTTGCGCCAACGTGGCGATGGCGCCTTCGTCGGCATCGACTTTTTCGTTGGTCACTACGGCGCGCAACCGATCGTAGATCTCGCCATAGTCCAGAAGGCGAAAGGCAAAATGCTGGCAGCGCGATTGAATGGTGGGGGGCAGCTTGTGCGGCTCGGTGGTGGCCAGCATGAACAGCGAGCGCGGCGGCGGTTCTTCCAGCGTCTTTAACAGCGCATTGAATGCCTCGGTGGTTAGCATGTGCGCTTCGTCGATCAGGAAGATCTTGTAGCGATCGCGCGCGGGGAGGTAACGCACCGCCTCCCGCAATTCCCGGATTTCGTCAATGCCGCGGTTGGAAGCAGCGTCAATTTCCTGCATGTCCACGGAATTACCCGCGGCAATTTCCAGGCAGGAAGGACATGTTCCATCAGGGGTGATCGTGGGACCCGCAAAACAGTTCAGCGCCTTGGCAAGAATTCGGGCCGTGGTGGTTTTGCCCACGCCGCGCGCCCCTGAGAAGATGTACCCGTGAGCCACCCGGTCCGTCAGGATGGCGTTTTTCAGGGTATCGGTTACCAGGTGCTGGCCCACCACGTCATCAAAGGTTTGGGGACGATATTTGCGGGCGATAACTTGGTAAGACATAACAGTCTGACCAGACTTCGGGACATCTGCGGCACACGGAGAGGCTCGTTACCGTTGCTTCCTTCCGGACCTGGCGGGGTTCGCGAACATCCGTCGCACAGAGCCCGAAGTCTGACACGATTTGCCCACTCAATCTACAATTGGGGTTGAGCAAACCCAAAAAGATGGTAGCATGCGCGGCGACGGGCGTCGATACCTTTACACAAGGTGAATGTATCATGCGTGCAAAAACCTTAAAGACCTTTGAGGCAGCGACGGTTGAGCATTGGCGGCAGTGGCTGGCTGATTATCACGATTCAGAGCCGGAGATTTGGCTGGTCTTTTTCAAACCTCACAGCGGGCGAACTGGCGTCACTTACTCCGACGCGCTTGACGAAGCGCTTTGCTTTGGGTGGATTGACAGCCTGGTGCGACGTCTTGATGACGATCGATACGCGCGCAAGTTTACGCCTCGCAAACCTGACAGCAAGTGGTCCAGTACGAACCGCAAGCGCTATGCGGAGCTTCAAACAGGCGGGCGATTGGCACCGCCGGGAGTCAACCGTCCCCCCACTGATCGTAGCGGCAACGCGCCCAGGCCATCGCCCTCAAAGCTTCCGGCATACATTGCGGAAGCGCTCAAGCGGCAACCCCAGGCACAGAAAGTATTTTGACAATCTTGCTCCGTCTTACCGGCGCTTATATATCGCTTGGATCGATTCGGCCAAGCGAGAAGAAACCAGGATGCGGCGCTTGGAGGAAGCAGTCGGGCTGCTTGCGGCAGGGAAAAAGCTGGGATTGAAGTAGCCGGGGGTCGCGTTTCGCTCGCGTGCTGGGGAGAGAAAACCGCCGAGCACGGTCATGCCAAGGAGTGTAACTTTACATGTCGAAGCAAATCAAATTGCCGCGCCGGGATTTTCTCGCCGTGTCGGCGGCTGCGGCAGCGGCGCCTTTCGCGGGAATTGCGGCCCAATCGCGGAGCCCGTCGCAGCCAGGTACGGACCCCAGTGTTGTTTCGAAGCTCGGCGGCATGAGCCTCCACGAACTTCGCCAGCAGTATCATGCGGAGCTTTTTGATTCCTACCTGCCCTTCTGGGACCGCTACGGGATTGACCACCAAAACGGCGGCTTTATGTGCGCGCTCGATTATGACGGAAGGCTGGTGAATGACACCAAATTTCACTGGTTCCAGGGGCGCGGCATCTGGGTCTATAGTTTTCTCTACAACCACTTTGACAAGAACCCGCGCTACCTGGACATCGCCAGAAAAACCAAGGACTTCATGCTGGCCCATTTCCCGCAGAAGGACGGAACGTGGGCGGAACTCGTGTCTCGCGATGGCAAGATGCTCAAGCCCTTCAGCGGCGACTCTGTTCGGAATGTTCTTTGCCGCCGAGGGCCTTCAGGAATATGCCTACGCTACTGGGGACGAGGAGGCGCGGGCGGAGCGCCCTTCGCATGATGAAGGAGCTCTTCGCGAAGCTGAAGGACCCCGCCGTGCCCGACCCGGAGACCGGCTTGATGGGCGTGCGGTCACAGGGCGTCTGGATGGTGACGGTGCGCACCGCCACGCAGATGCTGAGGAGGTGGCCCGATGCGGACCTGGCGGCGATGGCAGACCACAGCATCGATGCCGTCGTCAACCACCATTACAATCCGGAATTCGGCCTCGACACGGAAACGCTGAAGCTGGATAACAGCCGCCCGACGGACCTGGCGAACATCACCGTGTGCGGCCACTCGGTGGAAACGCTGTGGATGCTCATGGATGAAGCCTTCCGCCGCGGCGATCAGGAACTGTACGATCGCTGCGCGGCGCGGCTGCGACATCACCTTGAGGTTAGTTGGGATTACATTTACGGCGGACTGGCCGATTCCATTAATGTGAATCGCGGAGGTTATCAGTGGCCCGTGGACACTCCCGTGGGCACGAATTACCAGTTCCGTGAAGTGGGCGAGTACAAGTGGAACAAAACTTCGTGGTCTTTTGATGAAGTTCTCATTTCCACGATGAACGTAATTGAGCACCGGGGCAGCGAATGGGCCGTCCGCTATTTCGAGTGGGCGCACGATACCTTCTACAAAAAGATGTCGCTGCAATCTCGCGGTATGCCGCTCTTTATGGCCTTCGCCGAACGCGAAATGACTTTCCAGCCCCACGTGGTACGACAGGAAAACTACCATCACGCGCGGCAGCTTATGCTGAACCTGCTTGCTTTGGAACGGCTCATTGCTCGGTAGGAATACTTGCCCTTATGCTTCTGTGTCCTGTTCGAAACTGCCGCCTGGAGCTGGTGCGCGAAGGCAGACGACTGCTCTGCGCGCGTGGCCATTCGTTTGACGTCGCGCGCAGGGGTTACATCAACTTGCTTCAACCGCAGGAGCGCCGCTCGAAGCAGCCAGGAGACACGGCGCAGGCACTCGCAGCCCGGCGGCGTTTGCACGATCGTGGCGTCACCGAGCCGTTGCGCCGCGCCATTGCCGAGTTCATCGCTGCATCGCCGGGCGATAGTGTTCTCGATGCCGGCTGCGGCGATGGTTTTTACCTCGGCGGTTTGGCCGGAGAAATCGGCTTCGCCGGGCACGGCATCGACATCTCGACCGCCGCCATCGATGCTGCGGCGCGTCGCTATCCGGCATGTAAGTGGGTGGTGGCCAATGCCGATCGCTTGGTGCCTTATGCGGACGGCTCGTTCACGCGGGTCATGTCAATTACGGGAAGGATGAATCCCGGAGAGTTCCGGCGGGTTCTGCGCGATGACGGACGCCTGCTGGTGGCTGTTCCCTCGCCCGACGACCTCATCGAATTGCGGGGCGTGGGACGCGATCGCGTGGCGCGGACAGTGGCAACTTTCACGCCCGGCTTCGAACTCGCCGGTCAGCGCCGCGCCGCGACCACCGCCGATCTGGATGCGGCGGCCGTTCACGACGTGCTGCATTCCATCTATCGGCCCTTAAGATCGCGGCCCGCGGCAGCGCGATGCGCGTCACGTTCAGCCTGGATCTACTTGCCTGTTTCGACCCGCGCCGCCAAACGCGCGATTAGGCCAGTTTCCGCATGAGGCGGGGTGTCAGCCACCACATCAGGCGGCCTGCCGTTTTGGGAGGGAATTCCGAGAAGGCGATGTGGCAGCAGCCGCCTTTCTTGAAAGGCATATTGGCATTGCGTCCGGCGCCAATCAGGCGCGCCGCCAGTTGGCTTAAGTCGGGTTCGTGCCCCACCAACAGCACGCGCCGGCGATTGGGGCGCTTGGCCAGAAAAGTGACCAGCGCTTCCGGAGCGCCGCCGGGACGCAACGCCTCGCACGTATCCACGGGCGGTTGGGACTTCAGCGCCTGGCTTACGATCTCGGCGGTTTCCATGGCACGCGCCAGCGGGCTGGAAGCAATCCAGTCGAAATCGATTCCGGCAGCCGCCAATCCGGAAGCGATTTCCCGCATCTTTTGCCGGCCCTCAGGGGTTAGCGGCCGCTTGGCATCGTCCATCATGGTTGAGGGGGCACGCATCACCGCGATGCCGTGCCGCATGATGTACAGCTCATAGTCTTCCGGGTGTTTGGCCCGGTCCTCATCAGGTTCCTTGGTGGTCATAGGCTGCTCCTACGAGTCGTCCCGCCCCGCGCCGGACCAGAGTGCTTCAAATTCCTGCGTGTACGCCTCCACCGGGCGGGGGTCGCGAAGAATGATCAGATTCTCGTGGTTCTCGTCTTCGGATTCATGCGTCCAGTTGTAGCTTCCCGTCAGCACCGTCTGCTGGTCGAGAATGACGAACTTGTGATGCATTTTGGAGCCGCGTCCCTGGCGGCCGAAAGCCAGGCGGAAGGGGATTATGCCGCCGCTGAGAAGCTCCTGCGTGGTGCGGTTCTCCTTGTACTTGTTGCCGTCCACCAGCAAGCGAACGTGCACGCCGCGATGTACGGCCTCTTCCAGCGCCTGGGCAAGACCGGGATGATTGAAGCGGTAAAGCGCCCCGTCAATGGAGCTGGACGCCCCGTGCAACAAGCGCATGATGACGTCCGCGACGGACTCACTGCGGGCAAATTTTATCTCCATTGCCACCCATTGATCCGATGAAGGTGATTCTATTGACATTCGCCTGGCGATTCAAGCTATAGAGGAGGAGATTTGTGTCAGGTTCGAGTGCGCCGGGAACAATTC
Source organism: uncultured Acidobacteriota bacterium (assembly GCA_963719115.1). GTDB lineage: Bacteria > Acidobacteriota > Terriglobia > UBA7540 > UBA7540 > Bog-366. The sequence goes on from CAVRBF010000026.1 coordinate 67,818, forward strand.
TCATCCTCCAGCCGCTTGCCAGCTCGCGGCCGTGCACTACTTAATCTGGACCAATTCGACGTCAAACGTCAGCGTGGTGTTGGGCGGAATCGCGCCCGGGTATCCGTTCGCACCGTACGCGAGGTTGGGAGGAATGATCAACTTGCGCTTCCCGCCGACGTGCATTGTTGCCAATCCCTCATCCCAGCCTTTTATCACCATGCCCTGGCCCAGACGAAGCTCGAAGGGCGCGCGGCCCACCGAGCTGTCAAACACCTTGCCGCTGAGGAATCGGCCCGTGTAGTTCACCAGGATGTCGTCGCCCTGCTTGGGCTGCGGGCCTTTGCCCACGACCATATCCTGATACTTCAGGCCGGTGCCGGTGGTGATCCATGTCGCAGCGGCGGTCGGTCGCGCGGCGGCAGTTTTGGTGGCGGCGGTCGTGGTCGTTTTGTGAGTAACGGTACTGGAAGTTCCCGTCTTCGGCGCCGTCGTGGTGGCCGCGGACTTCGCCGTCGTGGTTTTGGCGGTAGTGGCAGAAGTGGTCTTTGCCGCCGTGGTGCCCGTCTTGGAAGTCGGGGCGGCAGTTTTGTGGACGGTCGGCGTAGTCGAAGTTCTCGGCTTGGCGGTGGTCGTGGAGGTCTTTTGCGTCGTGGGAGTCTGCGATGTGTCGCCCTGCGCCATCAGCATCCCACTGGTAAGAAGACTACAAACTAAAATCATGATGATTCGTTTCATATTCCATCCTCTCAAAAATGTGCTGGCCGTTAAGTTAGCAAGACCGCGCCGGCAATTCAAGAACCGAAGGCGCACGCGCCAACCTTCCTGGCAGTGGCGCGATGGGAATGAGGGTTTTGATATACTCATCGCCGCCAAGTAGATGTGTTCTGGGCGTATGCGACCGTCTATCGATGTGAGATTCCCAACGTCCCGAGTAGGTGAGGGTGTCCTATGAGCCTGTCCTGCCGTCTGATTGCTGCCGCCATGCTTTGCCACTTCACCGCGCTGGCTGTCGCCGCGCAGAAGCCGCCAACGCCGTCCGACATTCCGCCTAAGTTCACCTTGCCGACGACCGACTTCGACTACGTCAAGCGCGTGGAAATGGTACCCATGCGCGACGGCGTGAAGCTCTACACCATCATCGTGATTCCCAAAGGGGCGTCGCATGCACCGATCCTGCTGACGCGCACGCCTTACAATGCGGCAAGCCGGGTCGGCCAGAACGATTCCCCACATGCTGGATGAATTGCCCCCCAGTGACGGGGTGTTTGTTCGGGCGGGATACATCCGCGTGTTTCAGGATGTGCGCGGCAAGCATGGTTCCGAGGGTGCCTACCTGATGACGCCCCCACCGCTCGGGCCGCTCAATTCCACCGGCACGGATGACTCAACGGACGCCTACGACACGATCGACTGGTTGGTGAAGCATCTCCCCGAGTCCAATGGAAAAGTCGGCATGGTGGGCTCTTCCTACGAGGGATTCACGGTGGTCATGGCGCTCCTCAACCACCATCCGGCGCTGAAGGTCGCCGCCCCCGAAAGTCCCATGGTTGACGGCTGGATGGGCGACGACTGGTTCCACTACGGCGCCTTTCGCCAGATCAATCTGGATTATTTCACCGGCCAAACCGCAGCCCGCGGCGGCGGCGTGGACATTCCGCGAGAGTACTACGATGACTACAGCAATTTTCTCAGCAAAGGATCGGCCGGCGAATTTGCCCGCTCCGAAGGCCTTGAGCAGCTTCCCTTCTGGCGGAAGGTGGAAGAGCATCCGGCTTACGACGCTTTCTGGCAGGGACAGGCGCTCGACAAAGTGATGGCGGCGCAGCCACTGACCGTTCCGACCATGTGGCTCCAGGGTTTGTGGGACCAGGAAGACATGTGGGGAGCGATTCACTGTTACCCGGCCGTGGAGCCGAAGGACAGGGATAACGACAAGAACTATCTGGTCATGGGTCCGTGGCGGCACAGCCAGGTGAACTATGAGGGATTCTCCCTCGGCCCCTTGAAGTGGGACGGCGACACCGCGCTGCAATTCCGCCGCGATGTGCTGCTGCCGTTCTTCAATCAATACCTGCTGGATGGCGCCCCGAAAGCCGACACGCCGCCCGTCCTGATCTACAACACCGGGCAAAATCATTGGGACCGCTTTCCCGCATGGCCTCTGAGCTGTGACGCCGGTTGTCCAAATCAACCCCGGCAGCTTTATCTGAACGCGAACGGAGGATTATCTTTCACGTCGCCCGACGCCGGCGGTTCTGCGTACGACGAGTACGTTTCCGACCCTGCCAAACCTGTTCCGTACCGCCCCCGTCCGGTTTACCACGGGGACGAGGATGCGTGGAGAACGTGGCTGGTGGACGACCAGCGCTTTGTGGATGGCCGCCCCGACGTGCTCACCTACGTCAGCGACCCCCTCACCACGCCGCTGCGGGTGAGCGGTGCGCCGGTGGTGAACTTGTATGCGTCCACCAGCGGCAGCGACAGTGATTGGGTGGTGAAGCTGATCGACGTTTTCCCCGGCACCGTGTGCTGCCGATCCCCCGATGGGCGGTTATGAGCTGGCCATTTCGCTCGACATCTTCCGCGGCCGCTATCGCCGCAGCTTCGAGCATCCGGAAGCGATTGCGCCCGGCAAGCCGCTGCTCTACCGCTTCGGCCTGCCCACCGTCAATCATGTTTTCCTGCCGGGCCATCGGATGATGGTGCAGGTTCAGTCCACCCTGTTCCCGTTGTACGACCGCAACCCCCAGACCTACGTGCCCAACATCTTTTACGCCAAGCCGGCGGACTATCAAAAGGCGACGCAGCGTGTGTGGCACACGCCCGGCGAGGCGAGTTCTCTCAGCCTGCCTGTCGTTCCCTAATTCACTCGGGAGATCCCAAGGACTTGGCTGGGTGGCAGCAAGAGTTTGACAGATCCGGGATTGGCGGCCGGAGACGTTACCCCTCACCCCCACGACAAACAGAACGTGGGGCCCCCTCCCGTCAGCAGACGGTCAACCTCTCCCCTCGGAGAGGTTGTCGAGGCTGCTTGGCGCGCGGGCGCGCAGAAGAAAAACCAACAGCCTCTCCCGCGGGGAGAGGCCGTCCCGATCCGTCGGGACGGGTGAGGGGTCTCTTATCGGCTGCGGTCAGGCCCGTTTGAGGGGCCAGCAGTCGTAAGGCCTCCCGCTCTGCCAGCGGATACTTACTTCGGCTCGAGTGAGTCCCCTCCGAATTAGGCGCTTGCGCCCGTCACTGTCGTATAATCTCCGCTAAAGCTGTCCTGCACTCTTGGCACGAGAAAGAGGAGGCGGCGGTGAAATCGTTGCTTACATTTCTTACGATCGTTGGTGTCGGGTGGGGCGTGGTCTGCCAGGCCTACGCCCGTCCGGCGATGGTGCGAAACGCTTCATCTGGTCTTGCAGTTGCAACCAGCGGAGCTTGCGCGGGGATAGATGGTCGCATGGGCAATGCGCACGGCGGCGCGAAGCCACGGGCCGCATCGATGCAGGTTCCGGCGGCCGCCAACCCCGCTAACTCGCAACCCCTAACCCAGCAGCAAGTCCTGGAATTAGTGACCGCGCATTTGCCCCAACCGCGCATTGAGGAATTGCTCCACAGCCGCGGCGTGGATTTCCAGGTGGACGACGCTTTTTTAAACTCCCTGCGCAAGGCGGGAGCTTCGGACGCGCTGATTGCCTCACTGCGCGAGGCTGCCGCCAGGACGGCCGGCCTCTTGGTGGAAACCTCTCCCAACGCGCAGGTCTTCCTGGATGGAAAGCCGGCAGGCCAGGCGGACGCTCAGGGAGTGCTGTCTTTCCGGGCGAAGCTCGGTAGTCACACCGTGAAAGTCTCGCTGGCGGGGAAACAGGACTTTCAACAGACGGTGGACGTCGTGGAAAAGCAGTCCACGCGCGTCGTGGCGCCGCTCGCGGATCTGGCGGGCAGCCTGCGCGTACAGGCTCCCAGCGGAGCCGCCGTCTGGCTGGACAATTCCCCGCGCGGCACGGTGGACGCCAGCGGCCAGCTTCTGCTTACCGGCATTCCTCCGGGAACCCACTCGGTGCGCATCGCCGCTTCCGGCAAAGTGGATGACGCCCGCAGCATCGCCGTCACGGCCGGTGGGCAAACGGCCATCACCGCCACGCTGGCCGATAGCGTGCAGGTCAATCCCCAGGACGGCCTCCGCTATGTCTGGATCGCCCCCGGCAGTTTCCCAATGGGGTGTTCGCCCGGAGATGCCGATTGCGCTCCCCCCGAAAAGCCTGCTCATCCCGTCACTCTCACCAGTGCCTATTGGATCGGACAGACGGAAGTGACCGTCGGAGCGTACAAACACTACGTGCAGGTGGCAAAGGCCGAGATGCCGCAGGCGCCCAAAATCGACAAGGGATGGAAGAACTCCCGCCTTCCCATGGTCAATGCGACTTGGCAGGAAGCCAGCCAGTACTGCACCTGGGCGGGAGGAAGACTACCCACGGAAGCCGAATGGGAATACGCCGCGCGCGGCGGTAATCCCCAAGCCCGCTATGGCAATCTGAACGACATCGCCTGGAGCAAGGACAACGCCCACCAAACCCAACCCGTCGCGGGCAAAGCGCCGAATCATTACGGCCTCTACGACATGCTGGGAAATGTTTGGGAGTGGGTGAATGATTGGTTCGACGCGGATGCCTACTCCGGCGCGGCCGTGCAGGATCCCACAGGTCCCTCCTCCGGCGCGGAAAAGGTCCTGCGCGGCGGATCGTGGATTGTCGATACCAAACTTCTCCGCGCCTCCGACCGTTACAGCATCAAGCCCGACGCGCGGTCGGATTACTTTGGCTTTCGCTGCGTGTGGACGCCGAAGACGCCGTGAGGGACGCTACCAATCGCCTTACGCAATCGCAGTTGGCGCGTGCTTTCGGATAGGTGTACGATGCTGCTTCCAGTTTCGCCAGGCGGCGAAGCGGGGAGAGGAATTGATACGCATTACAGTAGACGGAGGGTGGGAATGATCCTGAAGGGACAAGTGGCTCTTATAACCGGCGCGTCCAGCGGCATTGGCCGCGCTACAGCGGAGGCGATGGCGCGCGAAGGCGCATGCGTAGGAGTGAACTACCTGAAAAACCAGAAAGGCGCGGAGGAAGCAGTGGAAGCCGTCCGCAAGGCGGGCGGTGAAGCCCTGGCGGTGCGCGCCGACGTCACCCGCCGCGCGGAAGTGCAGGCGCTGGTGGAGGCGGTGCGGAAACAGTGGGGGCGCATCGACATCCTGGTGAACAATGCCGGAGACCTGGTTGCGCGGCGCACTCTGGTGGACATGACGGAGGAGTATTGGGACCAGCTCATGGACCTGAACCTGAAGAGCGCCTATCTTTGCACGCAAGCCGTGTGGAAGGAGATGGCGGAGCGCAAGAGCGGCTGCATCATCAACGTCACTTCCATTGCCGCGCGCAACGGCGGAGGGGTGGGCGTGGCGGCGTACTCGGCGGCGAAGGGAGGCCTGATCTCCTACACCAAGGCTCTGGCCAAGGAGTTGGGGCCGCAGGGAATCCGCGTCAATGCGATCTCCCCGGGCGTGATTTCCACTCCCTACCATGAGCGCTACTCTTCGGCTGAACTCATGGCCAGGATGGTGTCAACCATTCCCCAAGGCCGGCCGGGAACTTCCGAAGAGATTGCCGACGTTATCCTGTTCCTGGCCTCCCCAGGCGCGCGCTACATGTTGGGCGAAACCGTGGAAGTGAACGGCGGCATGTTGATGGACTGAAGTCATTGGCGATTGGCGATTGCCGATTTTGGATTGAACAACTTTCGATTGATCGTGAGCTTGGTTCCCTCGCCCACTGGGGATGATCGCGAATAAGCAAAGTGTCTCGCGCAAGGGCCTCACGATTGGTAAGAATTAACCACATCGCTTTCTTTGCGGCCTTGGCGGCTTTGCGCCTTGGCGAGAGATGTTTTGGCTTGTCTTCCCTTAAAGACGAAAATCATGGCCGACTTGCCCCATGAAGATGCCCCTCCACTCGCGAATCGGCGCTGGCTGGCCGCCACGCGCGTGCTGGCGGCAGTTCCCGTCGTGGCGGTGCTCGGCTTCGCGATTTGGGAGTGCCTGCCGGTCTCGGGTAAGGTGTGTTCGGAAGAGGTCAGCGCAGTCACCGGCGCCATTTTCTTGTTGGCCACCCTGCCTTTCGTCATCAGCCTTGCGCACCTGCTGGGAAAGACCGCGAGCCGGCTGAAAACCGGCCTGGCGTGGGCGGTTATTGCCGGCTGCTTCTGGGGAGGACTCTTTCTGTTGCTCGGTCTGCCGGATGCTTTCGCCGGGTCATTTCGCCAGGCATGGTGGCTCCTGCTGGCCGCTCTCGTTCAGATCGCCCTCGCCGCCTGCACCATTCGGACTTACTACTCAACCGCGCGCCAGAAGGGCGACTGGCGCGTGTTGTTGCGGGGCGTGGGGTGGTTTGCCGTCTACGCTGTCAGTTTGTTCATCATCGTCGCCGCGCTGCCGGATCTGCTTTACACGGCGCACCATCAGTATGAAGCCAGAGCCCGCGTGGCCCTGCACAAGATCGACTCCGCGCAGGAAGCTTACGCGCGTACATATCCCCAAGGCTATAGCCCCACGCTGGCCGCGCTGGGGCCGCCGCCCAGCGGCGCCGCTCCCAGCGTTTCTGCCGCCGGACTCATTGAAGCTGCCCTCGCCCAGGGAACCCAATCCCAGTACGCGTTTCGCTATACACACGAACCGCCTGACGCTACCGGCAAGATCACCGGCTACACCGTAACCGCCGACCCCGCCAGACCGGAGTGTTCAAGCTTTAGGCACTATCTCTCCGATCAAACCGGCGCGATCCACGAGACCTTCGAGAATCGCCCCGCCACCGTCAACGATCCGGCATTTTGACCCCGCCGCAACCGTACCACGGGCATCCTGCCCGTGCCTGGGCACGGCCTGGAAGGCCGTGGCACGAAATTTGTGCCGCGCACAAAGATTTTGGCGTCGGCTGGCACAAACACGCCGTTTGTGTCTGCGTCGCCCCGCTTCCCGGTTGGTACCCGCATTGGAAGCGACGCATGGGAAGCAACTCGCTTGCGGGGGACTGCGAAAGGGCGTAACCTTACGACATGAACACGCTGGATGCCAAAGGGGCGGGCGAGAAGCTGGACCGAATTCTGGACGAGGCGGCCGAAGCGCATCAACCGGTCTTGATTACCAGTCCGCGCGCCAATGCCGTGCTGGTGGCCGAGGAAGATTGGAATGCCATTCAGGAGACCCTTTACCTCCTGTCGGTGCCGGGCATGCGTGAATCCATTCGAGCGGGCCTGCAAACTCCCCTTGAGGAATGTCAGAAAGAGCCGGGCTGGTGAGCGATTGGAATCTGGTTTACACCAGCCAAGCGCAGAAGGACGCGAAACGGCTTGCGGCATCGGGGCTGCGGGAGAAAACGCAAAAACTCCTCGACTTGTTGGCTAAAGATCCCTTTTCAAAACCTCCCCCATGTGAAAAATTAGTCGGCGATCTGGCTGGCGCGATACGGCGGATTGACTTCCGAGGGGGGCGCGCCTATCCTTACAACGTGAAGGTTCGCGAGATCGTTCGGATGCTTGAAGACGATGGCTGGCTTCTGGTTAGGACGCGGGGAAGTCACCACCAATACAAGCATTCCACCAAGCCCGGGCTGGTCACGATCCCAGGCAATCGCAACGATGAACTCGCGCCCGGAACCTTGAACAGCATCCTGAAACAGGCAGGCTTGAAGCCATGAAAAAATACCTGGTGATCATCGAAGAGACCCCAACGGGATATTCCGCGTATTCTCCCGACTTGGAAGGTTGCGTTTCGACCGGACAAACGCGCGAAGAAGTTGAAAAGAACATGCAGGAGGCGATCGAGTTTCACTTAGACGGACTGCGCCTCGAAGGACTCCACGTGCCTCAACCCCACTCGTATTCCACCTACGTGGAAGTCCCCGCGTAAATATGCTGGCTGGTAGCTTTTAGCAAGCGTAGCGCGGACCACCGAATTTGTGGTCCGCGTCCCTTCCGTACCGCATGCCCCAATCGCAAACACTTGCCTCAATACGTGGCCTCCGTTGCGGAAAAGCGGCAGACCGCAACCGCGGCAGCCTGCGCCGCACGCTCCTGAAATAGTGATGATCGAGCCGGTCGCTCCCGCTCGATCAGCTCGAAACGGCGAAGACACCCGGCCTGTATCGAGGCTGAGACCTGCCTGGGAAAGCGGGCGGGAAGGCGGTCGAGAGTTCGTGCGATGGCTTCTTGACCCGTCTCGCGCAGCTCTTCGAAGATCGAATGCACGATTTCCGCGCCTACTCCTGCGTGTTGCGCACTCTGAAGAAAATGTCTCGGTGTGATGCCGGGGCGCGGCGGCAGTTCGAAGTCAGAATTCACCATTCAGAAGTCAGAACTTATCTTCCTAGCCTCATATTGTTCTTGACGAAAGCCTAGTTATGTGAGTATACTCTTTTTGGTGATCCGCCCCTGGGACGAAAGGTCCCGGCAGATGCAAGGCATGAAGCTCTCCACCACCTGCCGCGAGCGGTCGCTCGCGGGCAACGCCCCCACGATAAAACCTGAGCTTGAGAACGACAGTGACGACTGACAAGTGCCGAGTGACGAGGAAAACCGCCCGAAGCCCGAAACCGGACTGCCTGGAATGGGGTGGCGTGCGCACGAAACAAAGAAATAATACGTTCCAAGCCGGAATGTGTATGAAAACAAAGAACGAGGTGTCAGGTGCCAGGTGCAAGGTGTCAGAGTATCTATCGCGACTTTGGAATCCAGATAGACGATTCGGGAGGGCGCGGATCGAACTGCCAGAAGACGACGTTCCAAGCCGGAATGTGTATGAAAACAAAGAACGAGGTGTCAGGTGCCAGGTGCAAGGTGTCAGAGTATCTATCGCGACTTTGGAATCCAGATAGACGATTCGGGAGGGCGCGGATCGAACTGCCAGAAAACGACGTTCCAAGCCGGAATGTGTATGAAAACAAAGTACACGGTCCGAAGTCCGAGGTCCGAAGTCCGAAGTCGAAAGGCCTCGGCGGCGGGTGCGCCTATTCTGACTCCTGGCTCCTTGCTCCTGACTCCTGTACTTCAAGAAATGAAGGTGTAACCGGAGATGTTGATGAAAACAAAGGACCGGGAACATGGGACAGGGGAATACTGGACACGGGGCGGCGCAGATTCTGGCTCTTGCTCCCCAAGGACCGCTGGCCCTCCGTGGAGCGGGGCGCGCACGCGCCGGTGATGGGATATCCTGGGAACATGCTGAAAATAAGGGTACGCCAGAACCCAATCACCCATCACAAATCGCCCTTCGCCAATGCCCTGGCTCCTGTCTTCTGACTCCTGTCTTTGCAAAAGATCATGCATCCTCGCGGGAATCGACTAATTCGACCTTTCGAACGGCTTCAAAAGCTTCGAAACCTGGAACGCCGCGATGCCCACCAGTGCTCCTGCCACGGCGTCGGCGGTGTAATGGTAGCGGCCGTAGACGGTGGCGAGCGCCACGCTGAGCGCGAGGAACAGGAACAGCGCTCCCAGGCGCGGGGCCTGCCGGCGGACGGCCAGCGCCACGGCTGTGACCGCGGCCACGTGTCCGCTGGGGAAGATGCAGGCCTGCACGCTGTAGTGATCCAGCAGCCAGAAGTTCAACTTGCGCAGCAGCGGCTCGACGTGCGGCCCGGGCACATCGCCAAACAGCACGCGCGGCGGAGTGAGTGGAAAGTAGGGATAGATGGCGTAGCAGGCGAGGGTGGCCAGAAGCACGGTAGTCCAAAAGCGGTCCATGGCGCGCTCGGCGGCGGGGGAACAGTCCTCAGTAACGCGGGATTCAGCGTCGGTCCCGTCGTCCATCAACTTCTGCCGCGCGGTGAAATGAACGGCCACTACGCCCAGCGGCACCAGCGGGTAGCAAAGCAGGTAGGCGAATTCCAAGTAGTGCTGGAGCCACGGCGCGCCCGCTTGCAGCACCGCCTGCACGAGGCCGCTGTGGAGCAGAACCCGGTCCCACTGAACGAAGGCATGATCCAGGCGATGGCTGGAATCGGGGGTGAGCAGCAACCCCGATTCCCGATAGGCCAGCAGGATCAGCAAAGCCGGGAACAGATCCGCGGTGGCAGCAAGCCAGGGCGCGCGTTGCCGGTTCCGTCGCAATGCAGTCAGCGTGGCGAACCCCAGAGCATTGAGCACGACGAGGGTGCAAATCTCGCGCATCGGCAGATGGAACACCAGCGCCGCCGCCGTGATATACCCGAAGAACGCGAGGACAATCTGTTCCGTCAACGGAAGTCGGAGTCGCATACTGAAGGCCGGTTCAAGGGTATCAGCTCTGGCCTTTCCGGCGAAGATGGCTTCGCTCATGGTGTTCGCTCCTTCTCTGCGGCGGCATCCGGCAATCGCCGCAACCCGCCAGGCGCAGCCTGCAGCCCAGCCGCGCCTGCCGCCGCCAGCTTCCTGGAGCGTCTCCCATGCCAAACGGGTCGGCCAGCTAAGTATAATTAGATTCAATGATTTACTGCACGATGAAATTCGCCCTCGGGGCTGCCGAGTGTCGCCCAAATCCGTCACCTGTCACCGCCGGGCGGCGTGCAGCGCTCTTCCCCTAACCTGCCCGGGATCGCGCGCAGGAGGGGCGGCTTTCGTCATGCGAGTTCACTCATCTATTCATATTCCCGTAACATTTCCGGTGGTATAATCCGACCGTGCGTCAACGTATTGTTATCATAGAAGATGAACGCGACATTGTAGAATTGGTGCGGTATAACTTCCGCAAAGAGGGCTTTGAAATCGAAAGCTTCTCGCGCGGCCGCGATGGGCTGGAGTTTCTCCGCCGCAATCCCGCCGACCTCGTCCTGCTTGACATCCTGTTGCCTGACGAAGACGGGTTCGAGATTTGCAAGCGCCTGCGGGCTGACGAGCGGCTGAAGACTTTGCCGGTCATCTTCCTCACCGCGAAGAGCGAGGAGATGGACCGCGTGCTGGGACTCGAAATCGGCGCGGACGATTATGTGGTAAAACCGTTCAGTCCGCGCGAACTCGTGGCTCGGGTGAAAGCCGTATTGCGCCGCCAGGAACGCGTGCTGGAAAAGCGCGACGTGGTGGAAGCAGGGGCCCTCCGTCTCGACACGCGCACGCAGGAAGTGACCGTGCGCGGGCGCCTGGTGGAACTGAGCGCGCTCGAATTCAAGCTGCTCTACTTCCTGGCGTCGCACCCGCGTCATGTATTTGACCGCGACCGTTTGCTGGACGAGGTTTGGGGCCGCGATCGCTTTGTCACTCCGCGCACCGTGGACGTGCACATCCGCCGCCTGCGCGAAAAGATCGAGGAGCAACCCAACCGCCCGCAGTTCCTTCAAACGGTGCGCGGCAGCGGCTATCGTTTTTCGCCCGAAGTTCTCGAAAGTGTTGAAGCCTGAAGTTCAGTGGGTAGTGGCTAGTGGTCAGTGGCTAGCGACTATTGACGACCGGCCCGCCACTCACCTCTTGGGCTGCTATCCACTCGCCATTACCCACTCGCCACTGCTCTTAAGATGACTTTCCGCAGCCCGATATTTCGCAAGCTTCTGGCCAGTTCCTTCCTGCTGATTGCGGTCGCCCTCGGAGTCGTGGACCTCAACCTGACGCGCTTCACCACCCATCGCGAAGCCCAAATTACCGAACAGCGGTTGGAAGCGGAAGCGCGAATACTGCAATCCGAGGCGGCCGCGGTGCCGCGTGCGCAATTGGAGGATTGGGCGCGGCAAGCGTCGCAGCGATCGGGCGCGCGCATCACCATCGTCGATCCCAAGGGCGTGGCCCTGGCGGACTCGCACCACGATCCCGAGACTATGGAAAACCACGCCAACCGGCCGGAGATCGTGGCCGCTTATCACAATGGCGTAGGCAACGCCACGCGCCACAGCGCCACGATCAATCGCGATCTTTGTTACCTTGCTCTGCGCCTCGACTACCAGGACCAACCCGGTTACATCCTGCGGCTGGCGGTGCCGCTGGAAGATGTGGACTCCTCCATTGCTGCCGTCCGCTGGCGAATCCTGTGGGCTTCGCTGATTGCGGCGCTCGTGGCACTGATTTTTGCCTACTTCTTCTCGCAGTCTTTCACCCAGCGGATCGCGCGGCTGCGGGCGTTTGCAGAAGGTTTGGTGGGCGCACACTTTTCCCAGACGCCGCTGCCCGACGACGGTGACGAACTGGGCGCCCTGGGCCGCTCGCTCAGCATCACGGCCGTGCAACTTCGCGACCTCGTGGACCGCGTGAGCGTGGAGTCGGCGCAGCGCGAAGCAATCCTGGCCAGCATGGTGGAAGGTGTGCTCGCCGTGGACAGCAGCCTGCGCATCACCTTTGCCAACGCTTCGTTCGCGCGTGCCATGGGAGCGCCCAATCCCATTCCCGCCCGGACGCCGCTGGTGGAACTAGTGCGCCACCCGGAGCTGCGCGAAGTGCTGACGCGTGTGTTCGCCTCCGGTGAATCGGTCAAGCGACGCATGCAGGTGCCGGGCGCCGATCGAACCTTTGAAGTGCAGGCTGCTCCGCTCGCCTCGGGCACCGTGCGCGGGGCCATCGCCATTCTGCACGACATCACTGACCTGGAGCGACTGGAACGCATTCGTAAGGATTTTGTCGCCAACGTTTCGCACGAATTGCGCACGCCGCTCACCGCCATCCGCGGCTATGCCGAGACCCTGCTGGAAGGCGCGCTGGAAGACCAGGAAAACAACCGTCGATTTCTGGAGATTATCAAGGCGCATTCCATCCGGCTCAACAACATCGCCTCCGATCTGTTGACGCTTTCGGATTTGGAGTCGGGCAAGCCGCGCCCGGAACCGGAGCCGGTTTCAGTGCGGGGAGCCCTGGAGTCTGCCAAGCGTACGGTGGAATCGGAAGCGCGGCTGCGCGGCGTCACCGTGCACTGCGGGCATGTTGAGGACGCGCAGGTCCTGGGGGACCGCCTGCAGTTTGAGCAGGCGCTCGTGAACCTGCTGGATAACGCTGTCAAATTCAACCGGCCATCGGGAGAGGTGCTGATCGAAGTGACGCGCGCGGGCGACGAGCGCGTGAAAATCACCATGACCGACACCGGCATCGGCATTCCTCATGACGATTTGCCGCGCATCTTTGAACGCTTTTATCGCGTTGATAAGGCCCGCTCGCGCGAAGTCGGAGGCACGGGTTTGGGGCTTTCCATCGTCAAGCACATTGTGGAGCGCGCCAACGGCACCGTCAGCGTAGAGAGTCAGTTGGGCAAAGGCTCCACCTTTACCGTCATGCTCCCCGCTGCTTCCAGGGCCTGAAATTTCCTGCCTTTAGTAGGGTGATTCGTTGTAGAGGAAAACAAACTGAAGAACCAGGTGTTCGCCGGTAAAGTCGGCGGGCAGCGGCGGAAACGGTGCCGAGGCGTGAATGGCGTTCACCGCCGCGCGATCGAGGGGATCAGCACCAGACCCGATCACCAGGCGTTCCTGCGGCATGGAACCATCCTTGAGAATCTCAAACACCACACCCACGCGTCCCTTCTGGCCCAAGCGCGCGGATTCAGGAATAATGGCAATCCAGTTCCGCTTCACCAGCATCACAATGCGAGCCAGGTAAGGGCCAAAGTCCACGCCGCGCGTGTCCGACAAGATCGTCGGCGCCTCGGTGGAGAAGTTCGGGTGCAGGTTGTTGAACTCGTTGGCGGAGTCGCCCCCACCGCCGGTGCCGGCGCCGCTTTCGGGATGGTACCCACCCCTCACCGCCTGCTGCACCGCTTGTTGCATGATCTGGCCACTGGTCAATGAAGGATCTCGAAACCGGCCACCTCCTCCGGCTGGCGGAGGGGTAACGTCTTCCATGCGGAGTTGCGCTTCGGTTTGAGTGTCGGGTTTAGGCCCGGCCGGCGCCTGCTGTTGCTGCTGAGGAGCCGGCGGTCCGCCCTGCGGAGCCGCGGGAGCAGCCGGAGCGGAAGGTGGCGGTGCGGGCGGCTCCCCACGTTTGACTTCGGGCTCAGGCGTGTTGCCGCGCGAATACGGCATGTGGACGCCGTTTGGATCGACAACCGGCGAGCGGCCCTGGGCTCTACGGTTCTTATCCGACAGGCGTGCTTCCGGAGGTGGCTCGCGCAACTGCTTCAACAGATCCGGCGGCAGGAACAGAGTGGTGACCTTTTGATCCTGCTTCGGGGTTACAGGTATCCCCATCAGGATCTGGCCCCGACGCAGGATATCCGGAGAGAAGATCAGCAAAAGGATGAGCAAAATGTGTACGAACACCGACGTCAGGAACATTGTCCGTCGGCGCCACTTCACAACTTCCGGATCCAGCTCGAGGAGGAAATGGATCGGCGGATCCACCGAGCGCAGATACGCGTTGCGCGGAGGACTTTCCCGAACGGAAGGCCGCAGGTCGAGTTGGGTTTCCACGCTCATCGACTTCAGAAGCCAGGCAATGGGTGATTTCCGCTTGGCAGTCGGCGATTCATCGCCAGCCATTCACCCGCCCGCTGACTCCAAGCTTCTATTGTAACCCCAAACTTGGAACTAAAGCATGGGGCGGTAAACGACGCGCGATCGGCGCCTGGTAAGTCACAAATCGCCGACCGCAAAATCGCCAATGCTAACTCTCTCCACTTTGGCCTACGGAACGACCCAGCGGCACTTTCACGTGGGCCGCATGTTGTTCGATGCAATTCATCACCGCTTCGGCTATGGCCAGCGCTTCCTTTCCTTCCTGACCGCTTACCAACGGGCGAGTTCTTGTCCGAACCGATTCAACGAAAGCCTCCAGTTCCGCCCGCAGCGGTTCTTGCGGCGTGCTGGTCAGTTTCCGAAAGGCAATGTGGGGCGTCGCGTCACCGCGGTCCACCCGGATCACGGTTGCATCCCGCCGGGTGAAATCAATGGAAAAATACTCATTGGGTTGGAAGTATCTGAATTTACGGACCTTCTCCGTGCTCACGCGACTGGCGGTGAGGTTCGCCACTGCCCCGTTTTGGAATTCTACCCGGGCGTTGGCAATGTCCACCTTGTCGGAAAGCACCGGCAAGCCCACAGCACGCACATCGCGCCACGGCGAGCCGACCATCCACAGAACGAGGTCGAGATCGTGAATCATCAGGTCAAACACCACGTCCACGTCGAGGCTGCGAGGACTGAATACACCCAGGCGGTGGATCTCAAAGAACATCGGCTGGGTGGTCGCCGCCTTCGCCGCGACCACTCCAGGGTTGAAGCGCTCCAGGTGGCCCACCTGGAGGATGTGCCCGCCACTCTCGGCCAGCTCGATGAGTTCCGTCGCCTCTTCCACGGTGCGGGTGATGGGTTTTTCGAGCAGCACATCGACGCCGCGAGCGAAAGCCTGGCGTGCCACCGCGGCGTGATCGGTAGTAGGAATCACCACGCTAACCGCCCGCACCGCTCCCAACGCCTCTTCCAAGCTTTCGAACGCCCGTACTCCCAATTCAGCGGCGGTCTCGCGGGTGCGCTCTGGACGCACGTCGTAAACCCCCACCAGTTCCGCGCCCGCGACTTGCTTCAGTTCGCGCGCATGCTTTTTACCATGCTCGCCCACGCCCAGCACTGCCACTGGTATTCTGTCGTCCAATTTTACCTCTTGTCGGGGGCTAGGTACTGGGTGCTGGGTTCTGGGGTTTGGCATTTCCCTAGTCCCCAGCCCCTAATACCTAGTCCCCGGCTTCTACATCCCGACAATCGCGATCCCAGCCTCATTCGCATCGGCAATCAGGTTTTGCCGGTCGAAAAGCAAAGTCTTGCCGGCGTCCACCGCGAGGACCGTGGCATTCGATTCACGCATGACCTGGATCGTTCTTCTCCCCACGACGGGAACATCAAATCGCATGTCCTGTTGGGGCTTGCTTACTTTGACGATCACCAGCCGCCGCCCGTTACTCAAGCTGGCCGCGCGCTGAATGGTGGCGTCGGTACCCTCCATGGCTTCCACGGCCACACACGCGCGGTCGGCTACCACAAGGGTCTGGCCAAGGTCCAAACCCGCAATCTTCTTGGCGATCTCGCGGCCATACTCGATATCGGCAGTCTCGTCTGCGTCGGGCGCACGCCGCGTGAGCGTTCCCGCTTCCGGCAGCAGCGGTTTAAGAAAAAGGGTGGAATCCACCACCTTCATCCCGCGCCCTTCAATCATGCGGACGAAGGTGCCGATCAGCATGTCGGTATTTTTGCGGGAAAGCCCTTGCAACATGCGGCTCATCATGCCATCGGGCTTGATGGAACTGAACAACTGGGCGTGCTTCACCTGGCCAGCCAGCACCACCTTGCTGACCTTCTCGGCCACCAGGAGATCAAGACACTTGGCCACCTCGCCGAGGCTCAGCCAATGAATGTCTTGCGTTTTCTCGGCGAGTTCGGGCGCCGTCTCTTCCTTGATGGCGACCACCAGAGGTGCAATCCCCTGGTCGCGCGCCGCATCGAGTACCAGGAAGGGGAAAGTCCCGTTGCCGGCGATGATCGCGTAGCGATCATCGGATCGGGTCATCGGGTCATCGGGTGATCGGGTCATTTAAAGGCTGTCCTTTGTCCTTGGTCCTCTTGGTCTCGCCCGGACATGCCAGCCACCGAGACGACCGTTCAATCATGGAGCTACCGAGTGTCACCGTTTGCAGGCGCATTCTCAGGCGCAAGCACGCACGACTACAAGCGTGGCGAAATCCGCAAACAGCGCGAGAATAATACAGGCGGGCAGTCTCGCCCATTTTGGTTCAACCGGGGCCAAGAGTAGCCGGAAAATGCCGCCAATTGCGAGTCCCTCACACAGTAGTGCCACTAGAAGCGCAACTCTGGCGCCGAACGCGAGTTCGTTTAGATCCCCCTCGCGTCTTGGAATGCCATAAAGGTCACCGTGCGCGATGCCTTGTGCAACGTAGCTGAACCAAGCCCCACCGGCAACAACGAACAGCAAAACCGCGCAAGTGAGCACAATCGTCTTCCGACGGCGGCCAATAACGGATTCAATCTCTGTATCTCTGAAGGTCGCTTGCACTGGATCGCCTCACACAGCACTCGCCATCCGATGGATCAATGAGTAGATGGCCCGATGACCCGATGAACAAATGGCCCGATCTTCTCACTTGGCCACTCCCCGCTCTGAGGACTTGATAAAGTCCACCAAGACTTTGACGTGCTTCGACTGGAATCCCTTGGCGGCGATGGCTTCGAGCGCCTGCGTGGTGTTCAACTTCGAGCGGGTGAGCAAGCGGAACGCAGACTCCAGCTCCTTGAGGTCGTCCTTTGCCAAGCCTCGTCGCTCCAAGCCCAGACGGTTGGCGCCGTAGACCTCAACGGGCCGTGGCGCAGAGGTTTTGGAGTAGGGAAGGATATCCTGATTCACCAACGTGGCGCTGCCCAGGAAGGCATAAGCACCAATCCGGCAGAATTGGTGAATCATGGTGAAAGCGCCGACGGTCGAGTGATCCTGAATCTCCACGTGCCCGGCCAGCGAGGCGCCATTGGCCATGATGATATGACTCCCAATCTGGCAGTCATGCGCGATGTGCACGTAAGCCATCAGCAAGTTGTGGTTGCCGATGCGCGTGACCCCATTACCCTCCGTCGTGCCGCGATGGACGGTAATAAATTCACGGATGGAATTGTCGTCGCCGATTTCGACGCGGGTGGGTTCGCCGCCATACTTCAAATCCTGAGGCGCGAGGCCAATAGAAGCGTAGGGAAAAATGCGATTGTTCAGACCGATCCGAGTGTGGCCCTCGATGACGGCGTGCGACATCACTTCGGTACCCGCTCCCAGTTCGACGTTTTCGCCGATAATGGTGTAGGCACCGATCGTCACGTCGGCGGCGATCTTCGCGTGGGGATCAATAATGGCCGTGGGATGAAAGTTCATGCGCCTGCTTGACCTGGCCGGTCGGCGATTGCGAACATTTCCACCGCTTCCGCCGCCAGTTTGCCATCCACCAGTGCCCGCCCCGCCATCTTGCCGAAATTGTTGCGGCGATGCACCATCTCAACTTCGATGCGCAACTGGTCTCCCGGCAGCACCGGACGGCGGAACTTGGCGTTCTCGACGCCGGAGAAGTAGATGAGTTTCTTACACCGTTCCTGTTCGGGCAGTTCCTGGTAGAGCATAATCCCGCCCACCTGCGCCATCGCTTCCAGGATCAGCACACCGGGCATCACCGGCGCGCCCGGAAAATGCCCCTGAAAGAACGCTTCGTTGATCGTAACGTTCTTCAACCCCACGATGCGCTGGGGCGCGTCCATCTCCACAATCCGGTCCACCAGGAGGAACGGATAGCGGTGGGGGAGGATTTTCATGATCTCCGTTACATTGAAAACGACGCGGTTCTCTGCGGCGGAGACGTTGGTCGAATCAGCCATTCTTCACCATCCAATTCGGGCTTTACGCGGCAGGACAGTTGGAATCCACGCTCGTAAGGTCCACGACGGGTTTGGAAAACAACCTCTGGGACCGGCAGCCATTATAGTCCAAAGTGGAGTTCATGCGTAGCAGGCATCGCCCCCGATGGGGTTGAAACATCCCTCGTGGCGACCCGCAGACAACTCACCACGGGCCACTAAACACGATCCACCGTCGCTCTCACCGCATAGATCGCCGCCGCGCCCAGAATGCCGGCGGTGGTGATGATGCCCCAGGCGAGGTCGTAACTGTGGGTTGCTTCAAAGATCCTGCCGGCGAGTACAGGTCCAAAGAACTGCCCCAGCGAGTCGGCCATGATAATGAGGCTCAGCAACTTCCCCAGCGCCTCCAGGCCAAAACACTCGGCCGTCACCAACGGAATCAACAGGTAGTCCGCTCCCATGGCAAAACCAAAAATGATGGCGAACGACCACAACGCCGTCGGGTGTCGCGCCACAAAGAGCAGGGGAATGGCAAGGGCGAGAATGAAGTAAAACAGCGCCATCACGTTCTTCTTGCGGTAGCGGTCCACCAGGTAGCCGACCGCAACCCGTCCCGCCAGTCCGGCAAAGAGTAATCCGCTGGAGACGTGCGACGCCTGGACGGTGGTGTATCCGGTGTCGCGAAGGAAGAGGACGAATTGTTGAATGACCGTCCCGATGGCCCCGATGGTGAGCGTGCTGCCGGCGAGAATCAGCCAGAAATTTGCGGTTCGAACCGCGGCGCCTAACGAAAACGAAGAGCTGGCGTTTATTCCTGACTTTGTCGCCGGTGCATCAATCCCGTCGGGAACAAGTCCCATTTCTTCCGGGGAAGAACGAGTTAACCACTGGGCCACCGGCAAGAGCACCACTGCGATCAAGGCGCCGATGATGGCGAAGGCCCACCGCCATCCAGCCCATCGAATCAGATAGGCGGCCAAAACCGGCGCCGCCACGCCGCCGATTCCCAATCCCAAATAGGCATAACCCATCGCCTGTCCGCGTTTAACCCTGAACCAGTTTGAGACCAGGACCTGGTTGGAAATGGGTCCTGCCAGAACATAGCCCACCACTTCTACGATGCAGAGGGCGTAGTACTCCCAGAGGCGCGTCATCCGCGCCATCAGGATGAACGCCAGGGCGACCGCCAAAACGCCGGCGCGGAGGATGGGCCGTGCCCCCAGGCGGTCAATGAGCGCTCCCATGAAAACAAACGCCGGCGCCACAATAACGAAGCCCAGAAACATCCCTTGCGCCACCTGGCTGCGGGTGAAGTGGAGAGAGTCAACCAACGAAGTGTAAAAGACGGGCAGTCCGTAAAAGACCAATCCCACGGCAAAGAACAGGTTCAGAAAGGCGGCCAGGACAACCCACCAGCCGTAGAATATCCGCGGAGATGTCATTTGGTTCATAGGGAAGGCTTCATCCAAACTCGGGGCCGAGAATCGCGCCTTGCAATTCCGCACGTCCCGGGAAATCATTGCGACCGCGAAACATGCGTGTCAAGGGTCGCGAGTGTTCGAAGCCGCGCTGGCGCAGCAGTTTCACGGCCCAGGCATTGGCTTTCAGTGCGTCGACAAAGATTCTCGCGGCGGTTGAGCGCAGAAGGAATCCATTCAGCAGATCTGCGGCCGGGGATTCATTTTCCGCCACCCAGGGCCCCAGTTGGTCGGCCAGCGCCCCTCTGCGCCCCAGGCAGTACCCGCCGAGCTTGCCCAGTTTGCGGGTTTGCAGCACAAGTTCGGGACACTCCGCGGCGATGGACAGCAACAGCGCGCTGCGGTCCGCGCCGAAGACTTCCCGATCCATTTCGAGCACTTCCCCGGTCAGGCCGCTCCGTTCGGGCGAAGCCGGCACCGCCGGCAGGCGCTGCAACTGCCACCGCTCGATCTCGTATTCACTGACAAAGCCAAGCTTTTCGTAGAGAATTTTGCCTTGTGGAGTCGCGTCAAGCTTGGCGCCGGGAATCCCGCAACGATCCAGGTAATCGATCGCCTTTGCCAGCAGCTTTGTGCCCATGCCCTGTCCGCGGCTTGACGGGTCTACCAACACCATGCCAATCCACGCGAACCGGCGCTCATAAGCAATCGTCGCAACGGTTCCGAGCACCCGGTCACCAGCTTCCGCCACGAAACAGCCTTCCGGACTCGCCGCAAGGAAGCGCTTCCAGTCGCCGGCGGTCTGATTCCATCCGGCAATTTCCTTCAGCCGCATCCCGGCGGGAATGTCGGATGAAGTCATTACGCGGAGATGGAAAGCCATCGGTGATGTTCCTTGCGAAGCCCCGGCAACTTGCCTCGATCAGGCTGCGGCGGAATTATGAGCATTGGCAGACCGGATGGCCGTTGGCTCATCGGACCCTCGTGGAGGCACGCCCGAAGATGTCCTCCAGGCCTCCCAGCGCTTGCAGTTCCTGAAGGGCTTCAATGCCGCCATTGATCGCCAAGCGTTCGTCGATGGCCGGTTGCGCCGCTTCGGAGTTGCTTCGTGCGCGGAGCGACGTGCGCAGCCGCCGAACCTTTGCAGTTTCCAGCAGCAGTTTGGTTCGTGTGAGGACCGGTTTCTTCATGGCACATCCGGTGTGTGACTCCGGCACTGACTATACACAATCAGTAAGGGCGAAAGCTACCGCGGTAGGAACGTGCGGGACAGAGCCACGAATTTTGGCTTGGCGTGCCCTAGCCACTGACCACTAACCGCTCGCCACTGCACTCACCCGCCTGACTGTTGCAGGAGTTTTGCCACCAGCGCGGTCCAGCCGGTCTGGTGGCTGGCGCCAAGGCCCGCTCCGTTATCCCCGTGGAAGTACTCATAGAACGGAATCAAATCGCGCCAGTGGGGATCGTTCTGAAAGAGTTCATTTCCGCCGAAAACGGGCCGCCGGCCATCGTTCCCGCGTAGGAAAATGGAAGTGAGGCGGCGCGAAAGTTCTTCCGCCACTTCCCACAACGTTATCCGACGACCTGAGCCCGTGGGAAATTCAACCTTGAAATCGTCGCCGTAATAATAATGGAATTTCTGCAAGGACTCGATGAGAAGGAAATTGGGTGGAAACCACACGGGACCGCGCCAGTTGGAGTTGCCGCCAAATAGCCCGCTGGTGGATTCAGCGGGATCGTAATCCACTCGATACTCCCGCCCGTCGATCATCAGCACGTACGGGCTTCGCGCGTGAAACTTGGACAAGCTGCGGATGCCATGCGGCGACAGGAACTCGTTTTCGTCGAGCATGTAGCGGAGCAGTCGCGTGAGCTTTCGACGGCTGACGAGGGAAAGTTGCCGGCGAATTCCGTATTCGGAGGTCTGCGTCATTTCGATGTGGTGAGGCACGTTGGGGACATTGTCGAGAAACCACTGCATACGTCGCTTGAAGCCCGGCAATGCCTCCAAATCCTGCGGCTCCAGCACCTCGACCGCTAATGCGGGAATCAGGCCCACCATCGAACGCACCTTGAGAAAAGGGTGGCGGCCGTCGGGCAGGTGCAAGACATCGTAGTAGAACCCGTCCTCCTCGTCCCACAAGGTAATTCCGTGGCCGCCACGGTTGTTCATGGCCTGCGTGATGTAAACGAAGTGCTCGAAGAATTTGCTAGCCACATCCTCGTATGCAGGGTCCTCCCGCGCCAATTCCATGGCGATGGCCAGCATGTTCAGGCAGTACATTCCCATCCAGCTCGTGCCGTCGGACTGCTCGATGTGGCCACCGGTGGGAAGCGGCCGGGAACGGTCAAACACCCCAATGTTGTCAAGCCCCAGAAAGCCGCCCTCAAAGACGTTCCGCCCATCGGGGTCTTTGCGATTGACCCACCAGGTGAAATTGAGCAGAAGCTTGTGAAAGACCTTTTCCAGAAACTCGCGATCTGCCGTGCCGGAACGCCGCGCCTCAATCTTGTAAACGCGCCACGCCGCCCAGGCGTGCACGGGCGGATTAACGTCGCTGAACGACCATTCGTAGGCGGGCAGTTGACCGTTGGGATGTTGGTACCACTCGCGCAGCAGGAGAATGAGTTGCTCTTTGGCGTAGCCCGGATCCGCCAGTGACATGGCCACACAGTGGAACGCCAAATCCCAGGCGGCGTACCAGGGATACTCCCATTTGTCGGGCATGGAGAGGACGTCGGCGTTGTAAAGATGAATCCAACTGTGATTGCGCTCCATCAGGCGCTCGGGGGGCGGCGGCGGTCCAGCGGGATCACCCTCCAGCCACGTTCGCACGTCATAGTGAAAGAACTGCTTTGACCAGAACAGCCCCCCCATCGCCTGGCGAAACACGTTTTGGGCATCGGCAGAGAGCGCTGGGGGGATGATCTTGGAATAGAATTCATTCGCTTCTTTAAGGCGTTCTTCAAACACCTCTTCAAAGCCACTGCTGAGGACGTCCTCGCTGGGATAGTCGCTGGTCAGGCGCAGGCGAAACGTCTGGCATTGCCCGGGCGGTATATCCACTCGGTACATGGCCGCCACCTTCGTGCCCTCGCCGTGGGGATTCAAGGCCTCACGGACGCCGCGGACGACGAAATCGTTAATGCCGTCCTTCACCCATTGGGTGCGGTTGCCGGCTCCGAACAGCCGCTGGAAATTCGTCTCATTTTCGGTAAACAACAACTCGGGATGATCCCCGCAGATCAGCCAGCGAGTTCCATAGTAGCGGTGCTCGGCTCGGATCACGGCCGCGTCCCCGAGATCCCGGGCGCGCGCCAACCGGGGTCGGTGGTCGTCCCTGCCCCAAGACCAGGTGTTGCGAAACCAAAGAGTGGGCAGCAGATGGAGCGTTGCTGCCTCCAGGCCGCGGTTGTACGCCGTGATGCGGATCAGGATGTCCTCAGGGGAAGACTTTGCGTACTCCACGAATACGTCGAAAAACCGGCTCTGATCGAATATGCCGCTGTCCACCAACTCAAACTCGAAATCCCGCTTGCCCCTCCGCCGATTCTCTGCTACCAGCAGGTGGTAAGGGAATTCCCGCTGCGGGTACCGGTAGAGATACTTCATGTAGGAATGTGTGGGCGTGGAATCGAGATAAAAGTAGTACTCCTTGACGTCCTCGCCGTGGTTCCCCTCTTCCCCCGTGAGGCCGAAAAGGCGCTCTTTCAAGATGGGATCGCGGCCATTCCAGAATGCCGGGGCAAAGCAGAATATACTGATGACGATCGCAGATCCCGGCGATTCCGTCTTCGCCCCACCGGTAGGCGCGCGAGCGGGCGTGGTCATGCGAGAGGTAGTCCCAAGCCGTGCCGTAGGGGCTGTAGTCCTCGCGCACGGTGCCCCACTGGCGCTCGCTCAGGTACGGCCCCCAACGCTTCCAGTTGAGTTTGCGGAGGCGCGAGTCCTCCAGCCTCTGTTCTTCCGGCGTCATCTGTAACCTCTTCCGCGAAGGGTGAAGGCGTGAGCGTCACTTCTGATGCCATCGCGGCGAAGGTATCTCTCCGCCGGAAGGCAGCCATGACTGCGCTCATCCCATTGACCGCTCACGCTCGCCTGTCTGGCGCGGCACTGCCCGATTCTTGGTAACACCCCGAAACCAAGCATCTTCCCCGTTCCTTACCGCAATGTCAAACCGGAAGCCATGGGGGCTTCACCGCAGTCAAGGCAGTAAAACTCCGGAGAGCACGCCACAGGTCCGGTCGCACTGACATTTTGGCTTGCCAGACGGGCGGATTGGCTTGTCGGGGCGCTCGACAGGCTCCGCGCGACGGATAAAATTCCTAACCCTATGATTTTTATGGCCGGCGACTCAGGGTAGCTTTGTCTGGCCGCTACCGCCGCACTTCTGGGCTACAAGAGGGCTACGGAGCCCCGGTTGACGCCGGGGAGCGGGTGAACCGGAGGCCCCTAAATTTTTCCTTAAGATATTGATTTAGGCTCCCCTGAGGATCGCATGTCGTGGTATGATACGCGGCGTCGGCCCACCCCCGTGACGAGCACGCTAGCCGAGTGAGTCTGAGGTCTCGGTAGGCCACGATTGAGGAAACGCGGCGGGGAATGCGGCGGTGAGCGCGGAGATGGCCTGCGGTGAGATCTCCGGCGCGAGCGCGCAGCTCGATGACGGAATTCGCGGCTGGAATTTTAAATTCAGTTAAGAACTACTTTGATCGCGAGGTGCGACAGCATGGAAACTCTAACAGCAGCAAAGGTTGTTCGCAGAGTACGCAAGCGGATCGAGGTGAGCCAGGAAGGGTTGGCTCGCCTGTTGAACGCCACCAAGGGTGCAGTCCAGCACTGGGAGAGGGGCCGCAATAATCCTGACCTGGCCCGGCTCAATGCGCTTCGCCAACTTTGCCCCCCGGGAGCGGAGCGCAAGGATCTGGACACGCTGATTAAGCAGACCCAGTCCCGCCTGGCTCCCCTGCCCGACATGAAAGCGGGCGATCTGAAGTCCGGTGAGGCCGGCGGGGTTGGCATCGGCATCCCGGGCGGAAGCTTCATTTATCTCCGCCGGGAGAATCACAAGCTTCAACGCCAGGTCACGCGCCTGGAATCGTTGGTGCAACGCCGCACGGAACAACTGCGCATTCTGGAAGATCTGGCCACCGAGCTCCAGCGCGAGATGGCCAAGCTTCGTGCCACGCACGAGGCGGCGCCGGTGGCGCCAAGCGTAGCTGAACCCGCACAGGGATGATCGCCGCAGCAGGAATAGGCTTCGCCCGACGCCCATAGTACGACGCTCGCCGCGCCGCGGGTGAAGTGTGGACGCAGCCGTGCGGATTCCCGCTTCCCCACTGTCCGCGGCGGGGCATGCTCGCCGCCCCACAGGGGAATCTACTCACCCAAGCCCCTCTCCGTCGAGAGGAGAGTTCCGGGGGGCCAACTCGTAGTGTGCACTCAAGTCATCTCGGGAGATCAGAACGCTTGCCGCGTCCCTAGGATTAGGTCCTCCCCGATACGATCCTAGGCGAGAGTCGTCGGATATGACGTTGCACGGTTCGAATACCCAGGCTTTTCAGTTACGGATAAGGTCAGAGGTGATGGTTGGAAGCGCCGTCTATGATTTCTTCAACTGCATCACACGGACAGAAAGTATGATCGGGGCGCCTTTCACATCTTTTTCCCTCCCCAGCATTCGCAGAAATGCGATGGCTTGAGTCAAGAGTTGATGAGCATCATCGCGTTCGCGGAGTTCTAAAAGCAGTCCGAAGGCTTCGCGAGCCATTTGTTGCATTGTCCTGGGCGTGGTTTTCATAGTTTTAAGTTATCCCCTTTCCCCCGTTGGTCCTCCGGGCCGCGGAGTGACGATCTGTGCATCAGGTCCCAGTCCCCAAACCGAAGACCGATGCTTGGCCGTTTCCTCCTTGCCTCCCCATGCAGAAAGATCGCGTGCGAGGCTCGCGGGCCGCGGAAACACACGAAGGTTTCCAATACTTTTAGGCCATTATTGGCTGATAAGTCAACAACCTTGTCGATATTTGCTGATTCTTAGCGGCTGTTGGTGAGTATTTCACTTGCCGGGGGCCTTTCACGCGGAGACGCAACCCGTTGAGCTAGCGATAACATCGGTAGCTCAAGCGAACCCCCGGCACTGCCACCCGGCACAAAAGAACGGACGGACGGGAGGGGAGTGATCGAGGCGCCCTGACGGTCGGAGGCCAGACTCACAGCGGCCCCTCTGCAGAATCCTTCTCGGGTGGTCGGGGAGCGGACGCAACTATGCAATCAGCGCGAAAATCCGCAAAGGCCGCCCATCCAGGGGCACCGGTACATAAGCGCTAACTTAAGCCGCCGGGGCGCTTTGGCATAGATCTGAAACAAGATTGCGGGGGGGGCCAAAAGTCGCAGAGGACGCTCTGCTTTGGTATCCGCAAGGGGCGCTTTTCGTTCCGAATCCGCGGACGTAAGCACTCAGTGGGGTTAGGGATCAGCTTGGGAGGCCGATGCGGCCAAGCAGGTTACGGAAGCGACCCAAGCGCGAGAGAGCTTCAAACCTTGGGTCGGACTTGAGAAAGACCAGAAACGGATCGTGCTGTTCGTGAGCCTTCTCAAGCCACTCCAATGTGCGTTCGTTGTTTCCCAGGTTGACCGCCGCAAGTGCCAGGTAGATGTACCGCACATATTGTTGCTCGGTCAGGGTGAGCAACTCTTGCACAAGGCGTTCCGCGGCGGTTCGTCGACCCGCCAGAGCATAGACAGAGGAAAGCGAGGCTGTGTAGATGGTCTGGCCTTGGGAGAGGGCTCGGGCCTTCTCGACATGGGTAATGGCGCGTGCGCAATCGCCCTTTTGTGCAAAGCAGTCGCCCAATACCGCATGCACTAAAGACAACGAAGCATCGTGGCTAAGAAGCTCTTGGCAACCCTCGATGGTTGAATCGTAGCTCCGCGCAAGGAATCCGAGAATTGCGAGCCACGCGCCTATCACTGAAGACTGCGGGTCAAGCCGCAACGCCTGTCTCAGGTCCTCGGCCGCCTCGTCCGGCCTATGGAGAACCAATTGACATGAGGCCCTGAGCATCCGCGCAGGTCCGTCGCTGGGATTGATTTCGACCGCACGTCGGCTGCTTGCCTCGGCTTCTGACCAGTTCCACGCGCCATACAGGTTCCATGCCGCCATCGCAACATGGCTGCGGCAAAGCTCCGGGTCCAAGGCCACGGCCTTCCGGGCAAGTTCCCTGGTCAACCTTAGCGTTGCCGCGGGTGGATAGTCGTACAAAAAGCCCAAACGAAACCAAGCCAAGGCGAGTTCGGCGTATGAGGGAGCACAATTCGGGTCCAGTTCGACTGCGCGACTGAAAAAGTCCAGGCCCTTTTTTATGTCTGGCTCCGACCACTGGAAAAGTCGGGTCCCTGAAAGGTAGGCATTGTGGGCCGCAGGGCTGCAGGTGGTTTCTGGACGCGGCTTTCGCGTTGCGGGCAAGCGGAGCTCGGTGGATAGGGCACCGGCAAGTTCCCGTGCTAACGCTTGCTGGACCGCGAATAAAGGTGGAAGCTGCGTTTCAAAACTGCCTGTCCAGACTTGGGCCTGATCGTGCACGGCAATAAGCCGTGCTGTCATGCGCACTTGCCGCCCGTACCACCGCACCCCTCCTTCCAATACGTAATCCACGCCCAATTCCCGCCCGATTTCCGTGACGGTCTTCCCGGATTGTTTGTAGTGGGCTACGGTAGTATAAGCAATGACCCGAAGACGCTTCGGACTCAATTGGCCGAGTTCGGAGATCACCTCATCGGTGAGAGCGTCTGCGAACGGTTCCCTGGCAGGATTTTGCGTAATGTTCCTGAGGGGTAGCACGGCGATCAAGATGGGCCGCACAGAAGAGAACTCTAGTTTTGCGATTTCAGCAACCACCGGCGCGAGACCTGGCTTGGGAGAGCCCGGCCCTTGGCACGAAACTTCCTCCTTCACGCGGCTCTTCAACCAGGCATCAATCTCGCTGGCATAGGCATAGAGCGTTCCTTTCTTACGGTGCTGGTGACGATGGACTGGCAACCCCTCCTCCCGTTCCCAGCGGTGGACGGTGCGTGGACTGCGCTTCAGATAGTTCGCGATTTCCTTCGTGGAATCGAGCCGCAGGCCGGGGCCGGGAGTAACAATGCTTGGCTTCGGGGGCGTCCCCTTGTTTGACATCATGAGTCTCCGGGAACCCGTGTTGCTGCAACTCTAAACCCTTTCAAGGCACGCTTCAATACAAATAGTCCGAAGCGAATAATCCCCGCAGAAGACAGTCGGAACTTCCGCCAGACGCCGCCAACTTGAGACAAAAATGCCATGGCACAACATGTCCGCAGTCGCGCTTCGCGTTTGCCTCATCATGGGTATGTGGAGGCGATAAACGCCCGGAGGATGAAATGCCAAATGATGGAGATGGCGGCGATGACGCGATGGGACAAACACCCCATCTTGTCGTGCCCACTCTTGCCAGGGGCGAGCCCTATGCCTACAGGTGCTCGCACTGTGGCCAACGGTTTTTGCTTCCCGAGGACCGAAGTCCAAAGGAGGGTGTAGCAGAGTTGTGGGCAACCTTTAAGGAGCATGTCCATGAAGAACACCCTGCTGGCGCTCAGAGTACGAAAAATGGAAGTGGGGACGATGCGAGTCAATAGACGTGACGAAATACTCGAAGCAGGGCAGCATATTACAAAGCGCAAGTCGGCCGAGCAGATGCGGCAGGAATACGAAATGATCGTGGAGGGCTCAGGCGATATGATTGCCGTCATTGACCGGGAATACCGTTATCTGCACGTAAACCGGGCACTCCTTGACCAGCGCGGATTAGAACGGGAACAAATGGTTGGGCGTAGAGTTCCAGAAGTGTTAGGGGAGGAGTTTTTCGAGAGGGTTGTCAAGAACAAGCTGGATGAGTGCTTCCGGGGCAACGCCGTCCGATACGAAATGAAGGCGGCGTATCCCAAGCTTGGGGAAAGGGACGTCCTCGTATCGTATTTCCCTATCGAAGGTTCCCAAGGCGTAGATCGAGCCGTGTGTGTTATGCAGGACGTGACCGAGCGCAAACGGGTGGAAGCCGAGAACACCCGCCTGGCAGCCATCGTGAATGCGTCCGATGATGCCATTTTCCTTGTCACACGCGAAGGGCTCATCGCTACCTGGAATCCCGGCGCTGAGGGTATGTATGGTTACTCGGCAGAGGAAATCAAGGGAAAGCACATCTCCATCTTGGTCCCTGAAGACCGTTATGGCGACTTTGCCGCCAACCGTGAAAGTCTCTATCGCGGCGAAGCGTTGGTCCACTACGAGTTTGAGCACCTGCGGAAGGACGGGTCGAGACTGCAAGTGTCGGAGACACTTTCTCCAATCAGGGATGACACGGGCGTTGTAACCGGGGTATCGGTCATCGCCCGCGATGTCACTGGGCGCAAGCGAACGGAAGCAGAGCATATCCGTCTGGTAACCGCCATCGAGCAGTCTGCGGAAGCCATAGTAATTACCAATACACGCGGCGACATCGAGTATGTCAACCCGGCATTCACGCGCATCACCGGGTATAGTCGCGAGGAGACTCTGGGACACAACCCCAGAATCCTGAAATCGGACCAACAAGGCCCCGAGTTCTACCAGCAGCTTTGGGCGACGATTCTCAAAGGGGAAATCTGGCATGGCGAGCTTGTTAACCAAAGAAAAGACGGGAAGCATTACACTGAGGAAATGAATATTTTCCCGGTTCGGGATGCAGCGGGTCAAATCACCCATTTCATTGCCACCAAGCAGGACGTGACGGAGCGCAAGCGGCTGGAGGCGCAGTTTCGCCAGGCACAGAAAATGGAAGCGGTGGGGCGGCTGGCCGGGGGCGTGGCGCACGACTTCAACAACCTGCTGACCATCATCAACGGGTATAGCGAAATGGTGTATGGAGCGCATTGATCCCCACGACCCGCTGCGGGGTTACCTCGGAGGAGATCAAGAAAGCGGGCGACCGGGCGGCTTCCCTGACACGCCAACTGCTTGCCTTCAGCCGGCAGCAGGTGCTGGCGCCGCGAGTTCTGGACTTGAACACCCTCGTCGCCGACGTGGAGAAGATGCTGCGGCGTTTGATCGGCGAAGATATCGACTTGGCGGTGGTGCGAGACCCGGACCTGGGCCAAGTGAAAGCCGATCCTGGGCAAATCGAGCAGATCCTCATGAACCTGGCTGTCAACGCCCGCGATGCCATGCCGGAGGGGGGCAAGCTGGTCATCGAAACCGCCAACGTCGAGTTAGATGAAGCTTATGCCGACAGACACGAAGTGGTTCCCCGGGCCGTTACGTGATGCTGGCGGTCAGCGACACCGGGATCGGGATGGATGCGGAAACCCAGGCGCACATCTTTGAGCCGTTCTTTACCACGAAAGAGAAGGGCAAGGGGACGGGGCTGGGTCTGGCGATGGTTTATGGAACCGTCAAGCAGAGTGGCGGGTTCATTTGGGTGTACAGCGAGCCGGGGCGGGGCACGACGTTTAAGATTTACTTGCCCCGGGTCGATGAACCTCAAGGGGCGGTCCTGGACTCGGAAGCGCGTGGACAGCGAGATCAAGGGTCGGAAACCATTCTCCTGGTTGAAGACGAAGAAGCCGTCCGCGCTCTGGCGGCAAGAGTCCTTCAAGACCTCGGTTACAAGGTACTGGAGAGCACGAGCCCTGAACATGCCCTACGGATTGGCGAGCAGCAGGAGGAGCCGATCGACTTGCTGCTGACCGATGTGGTGATGCCTGGGATCAGCGGGCGGAAGATCGCCGAGCACCTCGGCTTCTTGCGGCCAGGATTGAAGGTGCTGTACATGTCAGGATATACGGCTGACGCCGTTTTCCGCAGCGGCGTGCTGGAAACGGGCACCGCCCTTCTCCAGAAGCCCTTCTCGACGCATGCGTTGGCCCGCAAGGTGCGCGAAGTCCTAGATGCCGGCCGTGAGCAGTTCTCATGACCGCTGGCACTAAGGTTTGATTTGGCACCAACCCTTACGGGCTGTCCACCTGCGGAAACCCGCATTGGATATAGTTTGGCGCGGGGCAACTGCAAAAATCAAGGGACATATTCAGATGGTAACTACGGTCAGTCCAGCCTCGACCGTAGTTTTTTTGTGAGGATCGGCAGCAATCTTGTCTCGACGGGGGCGGTGGGGTTTGCGATACTGGAGCGAGGTCTGGAAGCATGAATCCGCAGCCAAACGAGCTGATTAGCGACATTGTCCGCCGCATTGTGGAAACAGCGCAGCCGGAGAAGATTATCCTGTTCGGGAGTCGGGCGCGAGGCGATGCCCGCCCCGACAGCGATATTGACCTCCTGGTGATTCAAGAATCGACGGAGCCGGGCTACCGCCGTGACGCCGCACTTTACCTGGCGCTGGCGGGACTGAACGCGCCCGTGGACGTTTTGACCTACACCCCCGAAGAAATCAGAGATTGGAGCGCTGTGCCCAGGCTTTCATCACCACGGCCATCCGTGAGGGAAAAGTCGTATATGAAAACCAAGGCTGACGTGGTCTGCGGGTGGCTGCGCAAGGCGGCAAGCGATATGGTGATGCTGGAGGCGGCGCTGGGGGCGGGCGCGTTCGATGGCGCCTGCTTCCATGCCCAGCAGGCAGCGGAAAAATACTTGAAGGGGTTTCTGGCCTTTCATGACAAGCCTTTCCCCTTTACCCACAACCTGGGCGATCTCACCGAACTCTGCGCCGGCATCGACCCTCTCTTCCGTACGCTTACCCCCATGGCCTCCGAGTTGACGCCCTACGGGGTTCGACTTGCGGTACGACGATACCTTTTGGCCGACACTGGAAACGGCGAAGCGAGCCCACACCTTCGCCCTCACCATTCGTGACTTTGTATTCGCCCGCCTTCCCAAAGAAATTGTGGATGCTGCAAAATAATGCCCACCCACGACATCATCGACAACCGCAGCGAAAAGCTGGTTGACCACATCAAGCGAGTTCTGAGTTCCACCGAGAGGGCGCGCTTCGCCGTGGGGTATTTCTTCCTCTCCGGCCTTACCTCCCTTGCGGAGAGATTGGCAAATGTGAAAGAGCTAAAGCTCTTAATCGGTAACACCACCAACCGTGAAACTCTTGAGCAGCTTGCCGAAGGCTATCAGCGGCTGGACTTGGTGGTTGAGGCGGCCGAGGCCCAGGCATTTCCCAAACGCACCGAGGCCAAACGCATGGCAACGGAAACCGCCGATAACATTCGCGCCTCGGTGGAATTGATGGACCAGACGGATGAGGGCGAATCGCTGGTAAAAGTCATGGTCCGCATGATCGAGGAGAAGCGCTTAAAAGTGCGTGTGTACACCAAGGGCCGAATGCACGCCAAGGCATATATCTTTGATTATGGTGATGTCTACGATCTGTTGGGAAAGAAGCTGGACCGACACGAACTAGGCGTGGCCATCGTGGGGTCATCCAACCTCACCCTGGCGGGTGTGACGCACAACACCGAACTGAACGTGATGGTGCAGGGCAACAGCAACCACGCGGAACTGGTCCACTGGTTCGACGAGCTCTGGAACGAGTCGCAGGACTTTGACGAAAGCCTGATGAACGAGATGAAGCAGTCGTGGGCAGCCGCGCCCGTGCGCCCCTATGACATTTACCTGAAGACCCTCTACACCCTCGTCAAGGATAGGCTGGAGGGTGAGGATGACAAGGACATCCTCTGGGACGACGAAATTACCCGGCGGCTGGCGGACTTCCAAAAAGTTGCCGTGCGGCAGGCCGTGCAGATGATTCGCGATTACGGCGGGTCGTTTGTTGCCGACGTGGTGGGGCTGGGCAAGAGTTACATCGGTGCGGCCGTCGTCAAGCATTTCGAGCGCACGGACCATGCGCGCCCGCTGATTGTGTGCCCCGCTCCCTTGACGGAAATGTGGGAGAGATACAACGAAGTCTATCAACTGAACGCCCGCGTGCTGTCGATGGGGTATCTCCGCGAGGACGACGCGGGAGCAGTCAATTTTCTTCTTGATAACGTAAAGTACACCGACCGGGATTTTGTGCTGATCGACGAAAGCCACAACCTGCGCTATCCGGACACGCAGCGTTACAAGGTAGTGCAGGCATTTCTGGCAACTGGCCGGCGCTGCTGCTTTCTGACCGCCACGCCGCGGAACAAAAGTGCGTGGGACGTCTATTACCAAATCAAATTGTTCCATCAGGACGACAAGACCGAATTGCCGGTGACGCCGCCGGACCTGAAAGAGTATTTCAAGCTCATCGAAAAAGGGGAGAAGAAGCTTCCGGATTTGCTGGCCAACATCCTCGTCCGACGGACGCGCAACCATATCCTGCGCTGGTACGGTTTTGATTCCGTCACGCAGCAGCAGGTTGACCCCTCGCGCTTTAAGGAATATCTGGACGGCAGCCGGCGCGCCTATGTGCTGGTAGCTGGACAGCACCAGTTCTTCCCCAAGCGCGAACTGGAAACCATCGAATACAGCATCGAGGACACTTATCAGGGGCTCTACCAGGAATTACGTGGGTATTTGGGGAAGGCGCCGGAAAAGAAGCAGGCGGCAAAGCCCCAGCCCGCGAAGACTCCCACCAATGCCTTGACCTATGCCCGTTACGGCCTTTGGCATTACGTGGCCCCGGAAAAGCAGCGCCACGAGCCTTATGCCAGCCTGCACCGGGCGGGCGGCAACCTGCGCGGCCTGATTCGGGTGCTGATGTTCAAGCGATTCGAATCGAGCGTTTACGCCTTTCAGGAGACTGTGAACCGGCTGTTGGGCGTGCATGAGCGCTTTCTGGCAGCGCTGGAAGAGGGAATCGTGCCGGCTGGGGATGCGGCGCAAGCCATTCTCTACGAGCCCAATCTGGATGAGGAGCAGGACGTGGTGGAAGCGCTTCGCGGCGTGTCGCAGAAGTATCCCGCGAAGGACTTCGACCTGGAACGGTTGCGCAAGCACATCGAGCAGGACATTCGCTTGCTCCAGAAGATGCTGGCTCTGGTTGAGCCCATTACGGCGGATCAGGACGCCAAGCTCCAGACGCTGATCGAGCGATTGGGGCAAGCGCCGCTTAAAGACGGCAAGCGGCTGATCTTCACCCAGTATGCCGATACGGCGCGTTACCTGTTCGAGAACCTGAATCCAGGCGCCAAACGCGACGACATCGAGGTGATCTTCAGCGGGGACAAGAGCAAAGCGCGCGTGGTGGGAAGGTTTGCCCCTAAGGCGAATCCGGAGTACCGATTTCAAGCCGGTGAAAGCGAACTCATGACCGTGGTGGCCACCGACGTTCTGGCAGAAGGGCTGAACCTCCAGGACTGCGACAAGATCATCAACTACGATCTCCACTGGAATCCCGTCCGGCTGATCCAGCGTTTTGGCCGCATCGACCGCATCGGCTCCGACCACGATGTGATTTACGGTTTCAATTTCCTCCCGGAGACCGGTATCGAACGTCATCTGCAATTGAAGCAGAAGCTGCATAACCGCATTCAAGAAATCCACGACACCATTGGGGAAGACTCCGCCATTCTCGACCGGACTGAGCAACTGAACGAAGAGGCTATGTACGCGATCTATGAAAAGAAGGGCGCGCAACTGGGATTATTCGAAGATGAGGACCAGGAGGCATTGGACCTCAATGAGGCAGAAGAAATAATGCGACAATTGCGCAAGGAAGATCCCGCTGAATACAAGAGGATTGGGGATCTTCGCGACGGAATCCGCGCGGCAAGACCGTCAACCGCGAAGGGCGTCTATGTCTTTTGCCAGGCAGGGCGCTACCAGCAATTATTTCTCGTGGGCGAAAAAGGCGAGACGCTGTCGCGGGATATTCCCCGCGTTCTTGGCGCCATCAAGTGCGGGCCGGACCTGGAAGCGCAAACGCTGCCGGAAGGTTATAACTCCGCGGTGATGCGGGTTATGCGCCAATTTACGGAAGAGGTCAAGCACCGCCAAGCCGAGCGCGAACACACTCTCTCACTAACCCATGGCCAGCGCTATGTCCTCAGAGAGCTTCGAGTTTTGTTTGCGACGGCCGATGAGGATGCCAAAAGCCAAATTAACATCCTAGAAAAGGCGTTTCGGGGACCCATCACCACCGCCATCAATCGGGAACTGAACCTTCTGCGCCGAAATTCAGTGATGGGCGAAGAGTTGCTCAAGAACTTGGCCCGGCTCTACCATCAACACAATATGCGGGATTGGATGGACCGCCGAGGCTTGCATTTGGAAGAAATGCCTACTCCCAGGATCGTTTGTAGCGAGGCCCTCGTCTGACCGAGGCCACCATGATCGGATTCGGACTGAAACGTCGCCTTCACGTATACTGGATGCCCGTGGGCCGCATTGCGGCCTGCTTGGAAGAAGAGGGGACTCAAGTTAGCGCTTATGGGGCACCGGTAGGGGAATGGGCCAGCAGCCTGTCCGCGCAGGTCCCCAGCTTGCGGGAAACCGCCATCCCGTTCAAAGGAAGGGGCAAAGCACTTCGAATGGCGGCGGGGCCCGCCATTAGCGAGATCTAATCCTGCTGGCATACAACTTGCAGAGGCTTGCCCTGGGTACCTATCAGGACCCGTGCCCGCACGGAGATGGAGTCCCACCGTTTGAGCAATGGTTACGGCGAGTAGCCCGTCGCATCGCCCAACCTCGCCGCGTTTCGCCCTCGCCACCACCACGCAGAGCATAGGTCGTCCGGAGACATTTATGCGAACACTCGTGTCGTGGTCGTTTTGTCTGTTCCTGGCACCCACCGTGGCGCTTGGTCAGGCAAGCCATTGGGAATGTACCGTCGATGCCGCGGGCCCGGGCGTCTCCGCCGCACCGTAGTATGGAAGCAGGCTTTGACCACAAGCATTAGCGGTAGGTGAAGATATACGATTCCGGTAAGAATTCCTTTGTCATCTCCACGCGATCTTGGTACCCTTTAGGTTCGGAACCCCTCATCCGAAGATCAGGAACCAGGTCCCCCCGCAGAACCGGTGACGAGAAGGGGCCGCTTTCCGTGCATTGAAATCCACCCAGATCCGTGATGACCACATCATGCGCTTGGCGCCGAGCGAGGCACGCCAGTGAGGAGATACTTCCATTCGAACAGCCTTAATCAAATCCGGATTGCTCACCGTCCAGGAACTCGAGCACTACTCGGAGGTGGCCCGAACCAGCGGAACATCGATTTGGCAAATGCTGCTTGCCGAAGGGAAGATCACCGAAGCGTGGCTGGCTGATTCGCTGTCGCATCGCCTGCGGATTCCCCGCGTGCCGCCTGGACCGCTCGAAGCGGATGCCGACTCCGCGCATCGGATTACGGAAGCCCTGGCGCGGCGCCACGGATGCATTCCCCTGGGCATCAGCGGACGGCAACTGGAAGTAGCCTTCATCGACCCTTCGGATCTTGCCTCGATTAAAGCCATCGAGTTCTTCACCGGCTGCGGTGTTCGTCCCCTGGTGGCGCTGCGCTCGCAGGTGCTGGAAGCCCTCGATAAGCACTATTCCCGCGCCCAGGTTCTGGACGTCATCGACAAGGCCGGAGACCAGGCGGACATCCAGATTCTGCCGGCGCGTGAGGACCTGGACCTCGACGAAACCGCGTCGCTCAAAGGCTCGGAAATCCCTCCCATCATCAAGCTCGTAAACATGATCCTGACGTCAGCCCTGCGTGAAAACGCGAGCGATATCCACATTGAGCCTGCCGAGCACGAAGTCCACATCCGCCTGCGAGTGGATGGCGTATTGAGGGACTTACTGCAAGTGCCGGCCTGGCTGCAACCCGGACTGAGCACGCGCCTGAAGGTGCTCAGCAAGCTCGATATCACGGAGAAGCGCGTCCCCCAGGACGGGCGCTTCAAAGTGCGCTCCCAGAACCGCATTACGGATTTGCGACTTTCCACCCTGCCGACGCAGTTTGGAGAGAAGATCGTCATGCGCGTTCTGGGTTCGGCGGAGCGGGTGCCTGCGCCCGAGCAGTTGGGCATTCCCAAGGAGGAATTGCCCGCAGTGCTCGATGCGGTGAAGCAACCACAAGGCATGATCGTCGTTACCGGCCCAACGGGAAGCGGGAAAACCACCACGCTCTATTCGCTGCTCAATCACAAGCGGTCCCGGGAAGTCAACATTGTCACCGTTGAGGACCCCATCGAGTTCCAGATGCAGGGGGCGAATCAGGTGCAGATCAATCCCAAAGCCGGGCTGACTTTCGCCGCGTGTTTGCGTTCGATCCTGCGGCAGGATCCGGACACGATTCTGGTGGGCGAAATTCGCGACCGCGAGACCGCGGAGATCGCGTTTCATGCGGCCATGACGGGACACATGGTTTTGACCTCCGTGCACACCAACAATTCCGTTGCCACGGTCCTGCGCCTGCTGGACTTGGGTATCGATCCGTTTGTACTCACGTCGTCCATTACACTGGTGGCGGCCCAACGGTTGGTTCGCCTGACGTGCAACCAATGCCGCGCCAGCTACGCTCCCGACCATCGCGTCTTGGAGCGGCTGGGGTGGGATGATCGCCAATTCAACTTCACTCGCGGGACAGGGTGCAAAGCCTGCCGAAACACCGGCTTCCGAGGCCGGATAGGAATCTACGAGTTCCTCCGCATGACCCCCGCGGTGCGCGAGGCTATCAACAGCCATTATCCCGAGTCGGCCATTCGACAGGCGGCAGTTCAAGGCGGAATGGTGCCCTTGGTGGAAGGCGCCCGAGAGAAGATCCGGCAGCACGAAACGACGCCCGAAGAAGTCCTGCGCGTGGTCCAATGGGTGGATGAAGGCCCCGCCTGCTGCTCCCAATGCGGCGCGGCGATTTCACCACAGACCGGCAGGTGTGAGTATTGTGAAACGGCCTCGGAGGTGCCCTGTTCCGATTGCGGCCAGCCCTTGCAGTCAACGTGGCGAGCCTGCCCACATTGCGCATGCCCGGTCGCCGCTTCCGAGCCGACAGCGACGGGTAAGGGTAAATGGGGTAACCGGCGGCTCACCAGCTTCCGCAAAGTCTCCGGCACGCTTCAGTAGGAAGTTCGCCAGCTTTCCTTCACGCGAGCAGTGCTCGCACCAGCGCCACGCAGCCGATCACTAGTGCCCAACTCGCCAGTCCCGCCACCGCCCACAAGCTAAGACGCTTCCAAGCCGACAATCCGGAAATGTTGTCTTCTTCCATCATCTCCAAAGCGGTGAGATCCAAACCACGAAAGCTACCTTCGTTCACCTCGATGCGGGGATACAGACGCACCCGAAGGAAGGGTCTCCGCCGGTCATGCTCCGGTCCCTCGTGCAGGCCTGCGCCGGGAACCCGTCGAGTTCCCCGCTCCCCAGGTATCATGGTGGTGGCATCCAACGCAATGTACTGCATGACGGATTCTCCTCGTGTCTGAGGGCTGCGTGGCTCTTCGAAACACTCGCCTGCTCTGTCTTATCGGAAGCCAACGCTAGAGACTTGAGTTAAACTCCACTCATACTCTGACGACTAAAAGTCCCCGGTGCCTCCTAAATTACGGGTTTTCCCCCAGCCTGTGTACCCTGACGCCAAGCCAAGCACGTTTTTTGCCAACAGCGGACTTTTGGTCACATCAAAATCAGCCCTTGCCGAATCCCCATCGTCACCGCCTCGGTCCGGTTCTCCGCTCCCAGCTTTCCCATGATCGACGCCACGTGGAATTTGACCGTATGGTCCGAGATCTTGAGCCGGGAGGCGATCTCCTTGTTGCCGAGCCCGGCGGCCAGAAGCTGCAGCACCTCCAATTCCCGGGGCGTCAAAGGTTCCATCGGCCCCTCCGAAGCCTGGCCGGACGCCGTCCCGTGAGCGTTCAATAGTGCCTCCAGACCCGCTACTTCCAGAGCCACCAATCCGGCCGCAGCCGCTTGCACCGCCGCCTGGATTTCCGGCCTGCCGATGCCGCCCGTCAGCACGGCCTTGACCCCGGATCGGAGTGCTTGTGCCACCGACCCGGCGGCGGGATGGCGCAGCAGCAGAACCACGGCCCCTCCCGCACGTGCCCACTCCAGGGCATCGTGTGCCGCCGGATGGGCAAGGGTCGAAGCTTCCGCCACCAGCACGTCCGCGGCCTCGGCTCCGCTCCATGACGCGTCGGAGTGGTCGATCACGCGTAGGGCAGAATCCCCCGCAGCAGGCTTTCAAGGCTCGCCTTCACCGCAGGGGATGTAGCTTTCACCACGACGCGAATCATGCCACCGCCGCCTGAAGAACCCCGAGGCGCACCGTCACGTTCCGGACCTTCTGCGGATCGCCCCGGACAAATTGTAGATGCAGCAGACGCTCTCCATCGCCCTCCAGAGCCTGCTGCAAGTCATCGAGAGCTTGCAGCGGCTGCCCCTCGATGCCGATCAGCGTATCGCCCGCCTTCAGCGAGGCGTACTCCGCCGCGCTGCCGGGGGCCACTTCCAGAAGCAGCAGCCCGAAGCGCTCGTCACCCGCTACGCGCAGGGTGGCGGGACGCAGGCTCACTCCCAAGGGAGCTTCCTGAAGGCCGCCATCCAGCAGGCGCGCCACGGTATTGCTGGGGATGGCCAGGCCCAGACCTCCGGCCACCATGGTATTCACGCCCACCACGTTTCCGCGCGCATCGGCCAGCGGGCCGCCGGAGTTTCCCGGCGCGAGTTGCAGGTCCGCCTGCACCCACTTGTTCGGCCCCAAGCCCGGGCGCCGTCCGATGCCGTGGACGATTCCCGTACTCACCGCTCCCACAAAACCCAGGGGATTGCCGACGGCGATGACCAGTTCGCCCACGCGCAGCTCATCCGAATTCGCCAGCGTGACCGCAGCGAGATCCACCGCAGGAATCCGCAGCATCGCCAGGTCGCGCCGGCGGTTCCGTGCCTTGAGGCGTGGCGGGATAGGAAGTTCCATCCCAAAGCTGGACGCTCAGCTTGGAGTCCGTAGCCACGTGGGCGTTGGTGACGATGACTCCATCCGATTTGGCGATGAAACCCGATCCCTGGCTGCGCCGTCCGCCGGCCACCTGCACCGTAGACCGGCGCAGGCGCTCCGCAATCTCGCCAAAACTCTCGATCGCCATGTTGGCCTCACTCTCCCGGCCTTTCGCCGATGGTGATGGTGACCTCTTGCAGTGCGCCCGCGCGAACCAGTTGGGCCTTGACGGTGGTGCCAATCACGCCCGAATCCGAGAACGATTGCAGCTCTTCGATCACTTCCAGGCGAGTGGGTCCGATGCTCAGCAGGATGTCACCCAGGAGCACGCCGGCCTTGTCCGCCGGACCGTCGCGTTCCACATTCACCACCATGATGCCGGTGCGATTCGGCACGGAGAGGCTGGTGCGAAGCGCGTCGGGAATGGCCACCGGCTGAACCCCCACGCCCAGGTACCCGCGCGGCACGTAGCCTTTTTGCAGCACCGAGTCCGTGACGCGGTTGATGGCCGCCGCCGGAATCGCCAGGCCGGCAACGCGCGAAAGCCCCGACGTGGCGATGCCGAGCAACTGCCCGCGCGAGTCAACGACGGCACCGCCGGAAGAGTTGGGGAATAGAGTGGCGTCAAGCCGGATGTACTGATCCAGGCGCCCGCCTCGCCACGTCCTCCACGGGCCGGAGACGGCGCTGATGACTCCCAGGCTGGCGTTGGGCCCGCTGTTCGGCGAACGGCCGATGACCAGAGCCAACTCG
Organism: uncultured Acidobacteriota bacterium; assembly: GCA_963719115.1. GTDB lineage: Bacteria > Acidobacteriota > Terriglobia > UBA7540 > UBA7540 > Bog-366. The sequence goes on from CAVRBF010000026.1 coordinate 108,142, forward strand.
CCTACCTTGGCGGCTTCGGTGTCGGCAGCCGGAGCGGCCGTCGCACCCAATCCTTCCACTTTGAGAACCGCGATGTCCGTTCCCGAATCGCGGCCCGCCAGCGTGGCGTCAACGCGCTTGCCGCTGGGAAGGGTGACCTGAATGTCTTCGTCCTCGGTCACGGTGTGGTCCGCCGTGACGATGACGCCGGGCCGCCAGTGCACTCCGCTCGACGGGTAGTGCGCGCGGCCGTGCACCGCCACCACGTGCGGCTGAAACTCCTCCACCAGCTTCGCCAGCTCGTTCGAGAGACTTACCAATGAACTTTGCATGTTTGACCTCCAAAGCCATTTTGCCGGAGTTTGCAAGAGCGCCACATCAGCCGAATGGCTAGGCAGGAGACAGAAGTCGGGAGACAGGAGTCAGGGCATTGGCGAATGGCGATTGGTGATGGGTGATTGGGCTCTGGCGTGCCTTTGTTTTCAGCATGTTCCCAGGATATCCCGTCACAACCGCATGCGCGTCGCGTTCGCACGGGGGCTGGCGTTCCGGGGAGAGCAGAAGCCAGAATCCGCACTCCCCGTGTTCCGTATTCCCGTCTCCCGCGTTCCCGATCGTGTGTTTTCATCAACATCTCCGGATGCACCTTCATTTCTTGCAGAGCAGGAGCCAGCGTTGTGTCCCGCTTAATATTTTGAGAACCGCACATTCCACGGACCCCCTCACCCCCAGGCCCCTCTCCCCCAAGGGGGCGAGGGGAGAGTTGATCTTTCTTCCCTCTCGCCCTTGGGGGGAGCAGGGAGAGTTGATTTTCCTTCCCTCGCCCCCTTGGGGGAGAGGGTGGATCGACGAGGCGCTTTCATCAGCCGAGGAGAGACGGGTGAGGGGGTCCCGCCTGTTGTCAATTCTCGAAGGGCAGAAGTCAGGAGACAGGAGTCAGGAGACCGAATCCGCCGCCTTGTGTCCCACTGGGCCGAGCTGCTGAAGCGGGGCCGTGTCCCGGCTCGCCACTGACCACTGCTCTCTCCCGATTCCCTTACATTCTGTCCCCTCATTCGGACCATTCGCATCCACTTCAGTACACAATGTCACTCAATTGCGTTTCAATTGCCGCAAATGTCCGCCTTTTTTGCGGATAAATTGTCCATGTTTCCCTTGTTTTCATACATATAGCGGCTTCGACCGTCATAAAACTAAATTTTGGCGCGAGTTCACTGCCGATCTCTGACGTTTTGTTGTTGGGGGAATTCCGTACGGGCCGCCCGCGGCGGCAATGGCAAGCTTCGGTCCTCGGCATCCGCGCAGTCCTTCGTTCCGAGACACTGTTAGGCTAGCATATCTGGCCACAAATGTCAAGATAAATTATTATGTTATTGAGAAATAACGATATCGTGAAAAGAGGATCACCAAAATGCGTATCGAAAATGGTGAGAGTTGCTCATTTCGTCGAAGTTGAGGGCGCTGTGGCGGTTCCGGCGTCGTGGACCCCACGATGTGGCCGCCGCCGCGGCGGGTGGGGGAGGCCCATCCGGTGCTGCCCCGCGGCCTATTTCACGCAGGAGATCCCGGGCTCTGCCGGGGTGGCAGTACAAGTTTGACAGCGCCGGGATTTGAGGCCGGGGACGTGCCCCCTCACCCCCACAACAAGCAGAACCCGGGGCCCCCTCCCGTCAGCAGACGGTTCAACCTCTCCCCTCGGAGAGGTTGTTGAATTTCCTGGCGCCCCTGCGGCGCGCCCCAAAACATCTTCGGCCTCTCCCGCGGGGAGAGGCCGTCCCGATCCGTCGGGACGGGTGAGGGCTCTCTTGTCGGCTTGGGTCAGGCTCTTTTGAGGGGCCAGCAGCCGTAAAGCCTCTGGCTTTGCTGGAGAATACTTACGAGTGCGGTTGGGGTTGGGGATGCCCTACGGTGACGGCGGGCGGGGTTGCCGGTTTTGGGGCGTTCCAATTCCTCGAGGTTTGATCGGAGAGTTTCCAAGGTTGCCGACGGACCCTTGGGCTCCATCAGTGCGAAAGCTTTGCGCAGCCACTTCTCTGCCTCTTGCAACTGGCCCCGCGCCTGGTAGATTTTGCATGTCCTTCCGGTGAAGCTACCTTCCAATCTTCAGGTAACCGTTCGGAGAGGCTTATAATGCTTTAGGCATGAGATTAGCCGCATCCCCTTGCCGGTTACAAGTTCTTCTGGCGCGCTCCGCGCCGATGGGTGTCATTTTCCGCCGTGGACCGACACGGTGGATTCAACTTATAAAATGGGACACACGAAAGGATGTGTTTGAGGAGGGGCAACAGTCTTTACGAGCAGCTCCTCGCATAAAACGGATTTCTGGTGTGGACGCTGGACAATCACGGTTCGTGGGGGCGCGGCCACGCGTGGGAATCCGTCATCTTCAAAAACATGGGCAAGCACGAACTGGAAGACCAACTGGCCGGCGTGAATTACCTCAAGTCGCTGCCCTACGTGGATGGCTCGCGCCTCGGCATTCGCGGCTGGTCCTATGGCGGGTACATGACTCTCTACGCACTTACCCACGCGCCGGATGTCTTCAAATGCGGCTCAGCGGGGGCGCCCGTGACCGACTGGAAGTTTTACGATAGCATCTACACCGAGCGCTACATGCGCACGCCGGCCGAGAATCCGGAGGGTTACAAGAGTTCCTCACCGCTGGAAGCCGCGGCGAACCTGAAGGCCAAATTGCTGATCATCCACGGAACATCCGATGACAACGTGCACCTGCAAAACACCATTAACTTCCTGAACGCCCTCATCAACGCCGACAAGCCTTATGAATTCCATTTGCAGCCGGGGCAGAAGCACGGCTTTCAGGGCAGCGTGCCGCGCTCATACGTTGACGGGCGGATTTTGAGGTTCTTTAAGGAGAATCTGTGAACAACGGCCGGCCGACGCGCGCCGTCCCTACGCTGTCATCCTGAGCGGCGTTCTTCACCGCGAAGGACCCTTTTCATTCGCACGGGGGAAGCAGGGCGCGTCCTGGCCCTGAAACTGCCTCGCGCTCCGCCGCGATGCGCTTAGGAAAGACGCAATACGGGGGTCCTTCGCCTTGAAAAGCCAGGCTCAGGATGACAACCAGAGCGGGATTTGCGCCTCCATCGCGATTGACGCACCCGGGCGAGGTTGCTAAGATTACAGGGTTTAGCCTTTTGGAAGGAGCACGACTGTGGACCGCCGGACACGCCAGCAACTGAAGCACGACGAATTCAAGGACTCACTCGTCATCGCCGAGGAATTCATAAAGGACCACGCGAAGGAAATCATCAACTACGCCATCATCGTGGTCGTGGTGGTGGGGCTTGCGATGGGGCTGAGGTACTACACCGATCGCCAGGAAGCCAGCGCCAACGCCGACCTGGGCGCTGCGCTGACCACCTTTCGCGGTTACGTGGGCCAGCCGACGCCCGGCGAGACCACGCCCAACTCCGTCACGTTTGCCACCGCGCAGGAGAAGTACAAGAAGGCTCTTGAGCAATTCAACGCCATCATCAATAAGTACACCATGATCCCGCGGCCCAAGGCTGTGGACATCGCGCGCTACCAGGCGGGCGTGTGCCAGTCGCTGCTCGACGACCACGCCGGGGCAATCCAGACATTGACGGAAGCGAGCACGGTCCACGATACGGAAATCGCCTCGATGGCGAAGTTCGCGCTGGCCGGCGAGTTGGTGCGGTCCGGCAAGACGGAACAGGCGGTGAAGCTCTACCAGGAATTGGCCGATCACCCCACGCTGGACGTGCCCCAGGCGAGCGCGCTGCTGGCCATGGGCGACGCCTATCGCGCTTCGCAGCCCGCCAAGGCGCGCGAGATCTACCAGCGCGTGGCCAAGGATTTTGCCTCCGATCCCACAATTGCGCAGGCCGTCCAACAGCAGATCGCTACCCTCAAAATGTAAGGCAAGGAGTGGGTTCATGCCGGAAGTCGAGCGCGAGACGCTCGAGACGGATGTGTTGATCGTGGGCGCGGGTCCTGCCGGACTCAGTTGCGCCCTGCGGCTGGCACAGCTTCTCAAATCCCACAACGAAAATCCCCAGACAGGCCCGGAGCTGAAGGCGGAGAATATCTCCTTGCTGGAGAAGGCCGGCGAGATTGGCGCACACTGCCTCTCGGGCGCCGTGCTTGATCCGCGCGCGCTGCGCGAGTTGATGCCGGACTTCGAGCAGCAGGGCGCGCCGATGGAATCTCCCGTCACGGGCGACTCGGTCTATTTCTTCCGCCCCAATGGACAGTGGAAGCTGCCCGTCGATCCTCCCTTTCTTCGCAACCACGGCAACTACCTGGTATCCGTCAACAAGCTGGCGAAGTGGCTGGGTGAGCACGTAGAGCGTGCCGGAATGAACATGTTCGCGGGTTTCGCGGGCAGTGAAATTCTTTACGATGGCACGCGCGTGGTGGGTGTCCGCACCGACGATAAAGGTCTTGACCGCGCGGGCAAACCCAAAGGCAATTTTCAGCCCGGCATCGACATTCGCGCCAAGATCACGGTTTTTGCCGAGGGGCCGCGCGGATCGCTGAGCAAAGCCCTGATCGGAAAACTCGGGCTCGACAAGGGGCGCAATCCGCAATCCTACGCGCTGGGCGTGAAGGAACTCTGGGAAGTTCCCGCCGGACGCCTGCCGCAGGGCCACGTGATCCACACCGCCGGGTGGCCGCTCAGTTCGCGGCAATTCGGCGGGGGCTTTCTTTACGCGCTTTCGGACAAGGTTCTTTCGCTGGGCCTGGTGACAGGCCTGGATTATGAGGACCCGCGCTTCGATCCTCATAACGCCTTTCAGCAGTTCAAGACCCACCCGTTCATGAAGAAGTTGCTGGAAGGCGGGCAGATGCTTCGTTACGGCGCGAAGACGCTGCCGGAAGGCGGTTACTTCTCCATTCCCACTACCGCCACGGACGGGGCGGTGCTGATCGGCGATTCGGCAGGGTTCCTCAACTCGCAGCGGCTGAAGGGCATTCACCTGGCCATGAAGACTGGCATGCTGGCGGCAGAATCGATTTTCGATGCCTTGCGCAAACAGGACTACTCCGCCGCCACTTTGAACGGCTTTGAAGACCTCTGGCGGAAGAGTTGGGTGCACGACGAGCTGTGGAAAGTGCGCAATTACCATCAGGGCTTCGAACACGGTTTCTGGAGCGGCGTGGTGCACGGCGGCCTGCAATTCCTCACGGGAGGCCGCGGACTGCACACCCGCTACGCGTCAACGCCTGGGCACGAGCACATGCGGCGCCTGAACGGCGGAGTGGGTGCCGCTCCCGTCAAGATCAAGGGTGACGGCAAGCTGACCTACGATAAGGTGTTCGACGTGTTTCATTCCGGCACCCACCACGAGGAAGATCAGCCCTGCCACTTGCGGATCGCCGACTTTGACATCTGCCACCGGCGCTGCCCGGCGGAATACGGCAATCCCTGCCAGTATTTCTGCCCCGCGGCGGTTTACGAGATGGACGACAACCCCGATGGTTCGGGCAAACATCTGAAGATCAACGCCTCGAACTGCGTCCACTGCAAGACCTGCGATATTGCCGATCCCTATCAGATCATCACCTGGGTTCCGCCGGAAGGTGGCGGCGGGCCTCACTACGACGGGCTGTAGAGACTTCGGGAAAACTCGTCATTGGCGATGCAGCGCCAATCGGGCGTTGTAACATTTTGAGCGTCGCGGAAAGCGGAAACACTGCTCTCCATGAAATGACCACCATCTCCAATTTGGGCCACCAACTAATCAAACTGTCATCCTGAGAGCTTGTGACTTTTTTCGATTTTTAGCCATTTTGAGGCAGTTAACCCTTGTGTTTACAATGTCGGCTTTCGCCAATATTCAAAAAAGTCACAAGCTCTGAGGCCGCAGCTCAGGATGACATTTGGTTCGTTGGGGGTGCAAATTGAAAATGGTGGTCATTTCATGGAGAGCAGTGTTTCCGCATTCGCTGGTCTTCAAAATGTAGAAACTCCAGACGCTGGCTTCCAGCCGGCACCGGAGCCGCCAGAGCCTGTCCTGAGCGAAGGGAAGGAATGGCGGCGCCACGACCCAATTCAGGGCGGCACCTTACGTTGAGCAGTGTTCCGGTAACTTGTCGCCTCCGCTATAATCTAATGCTTTGACCCTTCTTTGCCCCGGCAACCGGGCTGACGGGATCAAGTCAGAGGAACAGAAGCTTCCCATGTTCGCACGCTTCCGCCCAATTCGGCCGTACCTTGCCCGCTACAAGGGACGCTTCATTGCGGGATTCGTCTGCCTGACCGTGGGCCAGTCCGTGGGTGCGCTGATTGGGCTGGCCATCAAGGCGGGAATCGACGACCTGTCGCACGCGGTGCTGTTGCGCAGATTGGCCGCTGTTGCCGGCGTGCTGGTGGGTTTGTCTCTCATCAAGGCCATCTTTCAGTTCTGGACACGCTGGATTCTGATCGGTATATCCCGCGACGCCGAATACGACTTGCGCAACGATTTGTACCGCCATCTGTTGCGACTTTCCTCACGCTATTACACCGAACACCGTACGGGCGACCTGATGTCGAAGCTCACCAACGATCTGAATGCGGTACGCAACATGATCGGTCCGGGCATCATGTATTCCGCCACCACGGTGGTCGTCGTGATCACCACGGTGGGCCTGATGCTGAAGCTCGACTGGAAACTCACGCTGCTGGCGCTTGCGCCGCTGCCGCTCGCTTCCATCAGCGTGAAGGTCTTCGGCGCCATGATTCACGAGCGCTTCGAAAAGATCCAGGCCTTGTATTCCGAACTCACCGAGCGGGTTCGCGAGAACCTTTCCGGAGTGCGCGTGGTTCGGGCCTTCCGCCAGGAAGACGCGGAAATGGCCAGCTTCCGGGTGATGAATCGCGAGTTCGTGGAAAAGAACAAGGGCTTGATCTGGATTTCCAGCCTGATGTGGCCGGCCATGGGTCTGATGTACGCACTGGCAGTGATGATGGTGCTGATTGTGGGCGGCCACCACGTGGTGAAGGGCATCATCACCGTCGGAACGTTTACCGCTTTCAACTGGTATCTGTTGAATCTGATCTGGCCCATCATCGCCCTGGGTTGGGTGACGAATATGGTGCAGCGCGGCCTGGCTTCGCAGGGGCGCCTGATGACCATATTTGAGGCCAAGCCCGACATCGACGACCGCGACGTGCCCGTGAATCCCATCACCGCGCTGATGGGCGACGTCGAGTTCCGCAACTTGAGTTTCAGTTACAACGGCCACCCCATTCTGAAGAACATCAACTTGCACATCCCCGCCGGCAAGACTCTGGCAGTGGTGGGCGCGACGGGCTCCGGCAAGTCCACCCTGGTGAGCCTGATTCCGCGCTTGTACGACGCTCCGCCAGGTACGCTGCTGATCGATGGCGAGCCCATCCGCCAAATACCTCTGGAGGTCTTGCGCAAAGATATAGGATTTGTGCCGCAGGAGACGTTTCTCTTTAGCGAAACCATTCGCGAGAATGTCCGGCTGGGGGCTCCGGACGCCACCAATGCGCAAGTGGAGCACGCCGCGGAGATTTCCAATATTCTTCCGGAGATTAAGAGCTTTACCAAGGGCTTCGACACGATGGTAGGTGAGCGCGGGCTGACCCTTTCCGGCGGCCAGAAGCAGCGCACCGCCATTTCCCGTGCAGTGATCCGCGATCCCCGCATTCTGATTCTGGATGACGCCCTCTCCAGTGTTGATACTTACACGGAGGAAACCATTCTGCGACAACTCACCGGCGTCCTGGCGGGGCGCACCACCATTCTGATTTCGCATCGTGTCTCGACCGTCCAGAACGCCGATGAGATTGTGGTTCTGCATGACGGCGAGATTGCTGAGCGCGGCACCCATGCGGAACTGCTGGCCATGAACGGCCACTACACGGAGTTGTACAACAAGCAGTTGATTGAAGAAGCGTTGGAGCAGGAGACGTAGTCAAGGAGTCAGGAGACAGGAGACAGGAGTCAGGAGATTGTAGGTTCGATCTTGGGAGTGCGCTGATGAGGACCAGGTTTTGCATTCTGACTCCTGTCTCCTGACTTCTTTCTCCTTTTAATTATGTCTGATTCGCACGAAGAAGAAATTATCGGTAAAGCGTACGACTCGCGGCTGATGGGGCGATTGCTGCAATACCTTCGTCCGTACTGGCGCATGACGTTGTTCGCTCTCGTCACCACGCTTGTCTACGGGGCCATTCAAGCCATTCCTCCCTACCTGATCAAAGTCGAAGTGGACCGGTACCTGGATCCTGTTCACGGCCAACACCTCCCATCCCTTCTCGCGAATTTTCTCAGCCCCAGTCCGTTCGTGGGCATCGCCCAGATCGCGCTCGCAATCTTTCTCCCCACCGTGCTGATGAGCTTCTGCCTGGAATTCGCGCAATCGTTCACCATGCAGCTTGTGGGGCAGAAGGTTATGTACGATCTGCGCAAGGAGCTGTTCCTTCACCTCCAGCGACTTGAACTGAGCTTCTTCGACCGCAACCCCGTGGGCCGCCTGGTGACCCGCGTGACCACCGATGTGGACGTTCTCAATGATTTGTTCGCCTCCGGGGTGGTGGCCATCTTCGGCGACTTCTTTACGCTGGTCAGCATCATGGTGGTCATGCTGTATGTGGATTGGAAGCTGGCACTGCTGACCTTTGCCGTGCTGCCCGGGATCGGACTGATTACGGGTGTGTTTCGCAAGGCCGTGCGTGAGTCTTACCGGCGCATTCGCACCGCCATCGCTCGCATCAATGCCTATTTGCAGGAGCACCTGACCGGCATGGCGGTGCTGCAACTTTTCAATCGCGAGGACCGCAGCTTTGAGGAATTTGAAGCCGCCAACCGCGCGCACATGGAGGCCTACAAGGATTCCATTCTTGCCTACGGGCTCTTTTATCCCGCCGTGGAATTGATGGGTGTCATCGCCGTCGCCATCATTGTCTATCTGGGCGGAGGCATGGCCATGCGTGGCGCCGTTACCGTGGGCACCGCTATTGCTTTCATCCAGTACTCCCAGCGATTTTTCCGCCCCATTCAGGATTTGAGCGACAAGTACAATCTGTTGCAGGCGGCGATGGCCAGTTCCGAACGCATCTTCAAGCTGCTCGATACGCCCATCAAGATTGTGGATCCGGCAGAGCCTCAACCGCTCGACCACCCACGGGGCGAGGTGGAGTTCCACGACGTGGGGTTTGCCTATAAGGACAACCAAAAGGTTCTGGACAAGATCAACTTTGTCATCGAGCCGGGAGAGACGGTGGCGGTGGTGGGGCACACCGGCGCCGGCAAAACCACCCTGACCAACCTGCTGCTGCGATTTTACGACGTGCAGGAGGGCCGCATCACCTTCGACGGCGTTGACATACGCGATCTGCGGCTCTGGGACCTGCGCAAGAACTTCGGCATCGTGTTGCAGGACCCGTTCCTTTTCTCCGGAACCATTGCCAGCAACATCCGCCTGGGCACCAAGCACATTACGGATGCGCAGGTTCGTGCCGCGGCGCAACAGGTCAACCTGCTGGAGTTCATTGAGAGCCTGCCGGGAGGGTTTGACGAGCCCGTAAAGGAACGCGGCGCCACGCTGTCGGTGGGGCAAAAGCAACTGCTCTCCTTCGCTCGCGCCCTGGCGCACAATCCCCGCATTCTGGTGCTGGATGAAGCCACGTCCAGCGTCAACCCTGAAACCGAGCATTTGCTGCGCGAAGGAATGCGGCGCCTGGTCGAGAACCGCACCTCGCTGGTAATCGCCCATCGGCTCTCCACCATTCAGAATGCCAGCAAGATCGTCGTGATGCACAAGGGCCGTGTGCGGGAAGTGGGAACCCACCAGGAATTGCTCGAGCAGCGCGGCATCTACTTCAAGCTCTACCAACTCCAATACAAGGACCAGGAAGTGCCGGCGGCGCGGGTGCTCACCTCGGCGGAACCCCTCTCGCGGGACACCGCGTAGGGACGGTGTTCGGGATACTCGACACGAGGCACGGGGTGCCAAGCGTCGCTGGGTTTAGGGGCAACCGCCCGTAAGGCAGAAGGCCGATGTTCGGAACAGTTGGAAGCAAGTAGCGCGGTCCGGCGGTTTTGCGGTTCGTGTCTCTTCCGGGCCACGGCTACATACCCCTAACCATGGCGGGGTTAGCTGATGGATATTCCGCCACGGCCGCCCCGTCATGCGCGGTCCGCGGTTGGCTGGAACCCGTTGTGAGCACGAGGCGCTCTCGTGCCCGAGGGGGGCCGTAGGGCCTTCGCCAGCGCCTCAGGTACGTCCAACATGAAGAAACGCTCGGCCGAATACGCGTAGTCTTCGCCGCTCTCGTCGATCACGCGAAGGTATCCATGTCTTGCGGCTTCCTCGTCGGCGATCACCGGATACAACTTCCCGGCTTCGAGCGAGGCTGGATACCCCGCGTTGTCAATGCAGACTCCGAATTTTGTTCGTCGCCTTGGTTTGCTTCTCATAGCTCAATCCAGCATTGGTTTATAGCATACATCAACACCGATTTTGTAAGCCCGCGCAGAAACGCAGAGCTGGAAAAGCGGCGCGGCGCCAGCCCGCCGCAGATGCGTCAGCCGACTGATGCTCGGTGCTACCAGGGATCGCCCGCGGGGTTACTCAACCAGCGCAAGCTCTCTCTCGACTGCTTTTTTGTGTGTCTGTGTGAATCGAGCCTTTGCTTCAATTCCAAGTCTTCCGGCGTATTGAAGCAACTTGTTGACGCTCTTGTTGGCGATCTTCCCGTTGAGCAGTTCGCTGATTCTGGGCTGTGGTTCTCTGAGGATCAATTGCAACTCCTTCGGAGAATAGTTCCGGGCGCACTTCAGGATCGCCTGATACAACTCGGCCTTGAACTTGAGAATGGTGGCCTGTTCGGACGACAAACCCAAGTCATCGAGCACGCTTCCATGGCTGATGTGGGTCGGTCTGTCGGCGGCGCTTTTCATGGCTTTTCTCCTCAGTCCAAACGGCTCCTCACTGCTTTCAGCCGTTGCCGGGCGGTCTCAAACTCCTTGCGGGGCATCGAGCGGCTCTTCTTCTCAAAGCAGTGCAGGACATAAATCACATTCTTTATGCGGGACAGGTAAATGACGCGATACCAGGCCCGCTCGTCCTGGTCACGTAATTCGAAAACGCCCGCCCCGACCGATGGCAGCGGCCGGTAGTCACTGGGACGCTCACCTTGCTGCAGCCGCCAGAGGTCGAACCCAAGATTTTGTCTCACCACCTCGGGGAAGGACTGGAGAATCTCCCGGCTGTCACCTTCCCAAGCTACCGTCGCGAGTTGCTTGGTCCTCTCGGCTTGATCGTTCACGCGAGCGAGTGTAGCACAAGAGCCAAATGTCAATATACAATTGAATGTATATCCGAGTCCAGCGAAACATCCGCCAAGCCGCCCGACGGGAGTGAGTAGCGTTCGGCTGGCGCAGACACGCCGTTTGTGTCTGCGTCGCCCCTTTTTTTCAGGTCCGATCCTCCGGGAAACGCAGACATTAAACGGCATTGCGCCAGCCCCGGAACGCCGGGTAGGGCAATTTGTCCCAGCAAAATCGGGAGTCCTACCCCTGCATTTACGGATTGCATTCACCTGCTCGAACGGCGCCTGGGTTGGGCGCGATGGGTGAGAAGGGCCATCGCACTTCACTTGGTGACAGAAGGCCCCCATATCCGGTATTGTGGAAGAAGAAGGAGCCGCAGCGATGACCATCGAAATTCAGAGACCGGAACTCGAAGCCCTCATCCAAGAACGGATGAAAAGCGGCGTCTTCGGGAGCGTTGAAGACGTTCTCATGCAGGCGTTGAAATCAACCCCGCCGGTAACGGAATTATCCGGCGAAGCCGCCACCCGCACCGGCGCCGACCTGGTAGCCGCCATGCAGGCCTCGCCTTATCGAGAAATCGATCTTGAGCCCCCCAGCGCCCGCCTACCGGTTCGAGGTGTTACGTTCTGAGATCGGATTCTCCAGGTCACCGAAGACATCATGCTCAAATGGCGGCTGTTGGTCGAGGAAGGCCGAAAAACTGGCCATACTTTCTCCCAGCCAGACTTGATTATCGCCGCGACTGCCATTCATCACGGCCTTACCGTAGTTACGCGTGATCGAAGCGATTACGACAAGGCACGTGTGCCGGTCGTCAATCCGTGGGACACGCCATAACGTCCACCCGATTTCATTCCTGTCTATGGGCCGCAGAGATTAAAGAGCGGCTCTGATGCGCCAGCCCGCCGTCTGCGCCAGCCCGCCGTCTGCGCCAGCCCGCGCGGGCCTCGACATCCAAAGTTCACTGGACGCTAGTGCCCTTCTCCAGATCGGCCCTGCCCTTACGAAAATTATCGATTGCTTCCTGATAGCGAGCCAGCGCTCCCGGTTTGCTTGTAATTTCGGGCGAAGTAATCAAGCGACCAAGGTCCTCAATGATCTTGTTCAACCTGTTTAATGGCATCACGCTGCATCTTTTCCTCGTCGATCATGGCTTGTACCTCCATATAACTAAGTCGGGTTGGCGGAAAGTTGTGTCATCTCTCTGCATTGCGAGAATCACAAATGCGTAGAAAAGGCCGCAGAATGTTGGACTAGTCTGCGCCAACTGCGCACCTATCCACCGTTCCGGCTTGCTCAGACAGTCGCACGCTTCGGCTCCGAACATCTTGCATTATCTAACAGCGGCTGGCCTTATGCTTGTGTTCTTCAGCAGACGCTCCACAACGATCTCGCGCGCCAACACCACGGCAACGTCAGGACGCTCCACCTTTCCGTCCTTCAAGGTGCAATCGTCTAAGGGCTTTCCATTTAGGTCAAGGACGGTTGTTCGTCCACACAACACGGCAAACTTGTACAGGAACGAACTTCCCTCATGGGTTGGGTCGCATTGAATTCCTCGCCCTGGTTTGAATCGGACGCTCAAACCATATGAACTCAAATGACCTACGGTATTCAGCAAGACGTAAGGCTCCGGAACATGTGGGCCATCAATCCATTGAAATATTGTGCTGACGCCCGGCTTAGTACCCAAGACATGAACGCCATTCTTTAATGCCTCCACTGTCCGTGCCCACAGTGCTGGCCCTTCCGCATCGACAACTTCTTGGTCGTTCATGCATGCCCCCTTAGCACCTCATTTTATTGCGATATCACTGCTTAACGTAGAATTTCTGCTTCGACTCAGCTATTGAATCTTCCGCCGTATTGCCCTGCCCTCTCACAGATAATCATAGGCGAAAGAAAGGCAAAAGCCAAACATAAGCCAGCAGCCAGATGGCGGCGTGAGCCGGTTGTTGCAGTTTCCTCCTAACGCAGCACCAAGTTGCAAAAAAAAGCCGACACAGCCCGGGCCAATGCATCATCATGGATGGTTGTGGGGCAAAACCTGTTCGTATGCTTCCCGATACTTTGAGTCGTAGGGCTTCAGTTCGTGGGCCGCGCGAAATTCGTGCAAAGCACCTTGGCGGTCGTCGTTCAGTTCGAGCGCCAAACCCAGAATGTAATGCGGCTCGGCGTTATTGGGCTTCAGGCGCACCACCTCCCTGAATTCAGCGATCGCTCCATCCCAATCTTTGTTGTTCGCGAGCACCTCACCGAGGCCCATGTGGGCATGATCATTACTTGGGTTTAAGCGCAGCGCCTCACGGTATTCTGCAATTTCCCCATCCGAGTCACCCTTGTGCCCAAGTGCCCAGCCAAGGTAGTTATGGGCCATATCGTTATTTGGGTCTAGGCGCGACGCCTGATGCTCTTCGGCAATCACACCATCCCAGTTGCCCTCGTTCCCAAGCGCCATTCCAAGGTTGACGTGCGCCATGGCATCATCGGGGTTCAGGCGTAGCGCTTCGCGGAACTCCGAGATCGCATCATTCCAGTCGTGCTTGACCCCAAGCGAAACCCCGAGGTTATCGTGCGCCGCGTCGTCCTCCGGGTTCAAACGTACCGCTTCGCGTCCTGCGGACACAGCATCGTCCCATTTCTCCTGCTCGCCCAGGACCACGGCGAGAACCGCGTAGAGATCGGCATTTTGATAGTCAAGCAGCAACGCCGCGCGATATTCCTGCTCAGCCTGTGCATACTGTCCCTTTTGTTCGAGTTCCGCTCCGCGCGCCACGTGCTGCTGCACTTGGGCCTGCCGAGCCTGCGTCGCCGGATCAACAGTCACGGGCTTCGTCACCTTAGCGCTCTTGAGCGCGCTGATTAATTCGTCCTCGCCGCCGGCCAAGCGGACTTCCTGAAGGTAGTCATTCGTGGGCTCAAAATCGACCCCGCGTTGATGGACCAGCGCCGCGACGCGGTGGCTCGGCACTTGGCTGGCGAGGAGGGCGAAGACCTGGATTTGGTTGATGGGCTTCTGCGCGTTCGCCGGTCCGGGGTGTTCGGCCGCGCGCAGGGCGGCGAGAAAGGCCTCGCTGGCGCCGGCGGTTTTGAGGTTTTGGATAAACTCTTCCGTGGGGGCGAAGTCGATGCCGCGCTCCGTGATCGCCTTGGCGCCGGTTTCATCCCCCAGGCCGTCGCGGACCATGGCATGGACTTGCTCCTGAGTAAAGGGCTTGGCGGCTTGTTGCGCGTTTGCCGGAACAGTTAGGAAGAAGGCGGCAACCAGAAGAAGAGCGGCAAGGAATCGATGCGCCATGGGCACCTCGGGACGGGGCCATTCTCAAGTGGAAGGTATTGTAGCACCGCCGGCACTGCTGACGGTTCCAAAACCCTCACCGCGGAGCGGACAGAGACACGGAGGATTCCTGCTCCCTGAGCATCACTCTTGGCTGCGCTCTCGGTGGGGAGGTCGTAAACTGACCGCGCACCTTCATCGCGAACATCATAAGCACGTAAGATGTCTGCCATGAATCGACAAACTGTTTGAGGGCTATTCAGTATCAGACTCGGTGACCATGCCGCGGTCATGACGGCATGCCCAGGCTTACCGGTGTTGCGGGCGTAGCTTATGCCGGGCGGTGCGTTCATCCGCCGGCCGGGTCAGGCGGCGGGTGGTTGCGGATATCCGCAGCAAAGATCGCAGGGCTTCGTTCACGGCGGCCGAACTGCGGAACTGCTTGGCGACGTCCGGTTCCAGATAAACGGAAATCTTCAAGTCGGCATGAGGCCGGTAAAACTTCCCCCGCACGGCTTTGCTCCAGTCCGTCTTTTCCGGAATGTCGCTAAAGTCGATGTCATCATCCTTCATTCGCTTTAGATCTTCGATTTCCTTAGCCAAGCGGCCAAGTGCCTTTCCCATAAGCTCTTCTCTCCGACGGACTGGCTTTTCGCGCTGAGATGATGCGTATCACCTCTTCGCCGTCTTCCTCCCGGCAGGTATACGCAACGACCACCGCGATCGATCCACCATGTTCCCATGTCTGTCATCCTGTTCATCGTCTACCTCGCGCTCCTTTCGAAGGCTTGAGCGTCGTTGAAAACCAGCTCGCGCTCTCCAAGCTAATGATGCTTCTGATATTACGTGTTTCTTGCCCTATCCCACGAAAGCGCATTCGCGTCTCCACTTCTTAGGTACATTCTACCACTTTGTTGTCGGCCGTTTGGAAGACCAGAACAAGGGATTCAACCAGCGTGGCGACGCGGTGGCTGGGGGCCTCGCTGGCGAGAGGGACGAAAATCTGGACTGGGTTGATGAGCTTCTGCGCGTTCGCGCGGGCGGAGCCTCCGGCCTTGGCGCCGGTTTCATCCCCCAGGCCGTCGCGGACCATGGCTTGCACCTGCGCTTGGGTGAAGGGCTTGGCGGCTTGTTGCGCGTTTGCCGGAACGGTTAGGAAGAAGGCGACGAGCAGAAGAAGAGCGGCAAGGGGTCGACGCGCCATGGGCACCTCGGGAGGGGACAATCCCCCAATGTGCGAGGTATTGTAGCACCGCCGGGCGCGGCAACCTCCCGAAACACCACAAAGGCTTCACCACAGAGGCCACAGAGTACACGGAGTGAAAGGCTCCCGGATTCCTCTCTGTGATGCTCTGTGCACTCTGTGGTGGTGGTTTCTTTTTGCCGCGCTACGAGGCCGGCGATTAATGCTATAGAGGGCACGGAGGAACACAGCGCGGCAGGGCCGCAACCGAATCCGT